>NZ_CP013243.1:2928698-4393047 GCF_001889325.1 Clostridium sporogenes
ATAAGTGATGAAATATACAGCTCCTTATGTTTTGAGGAGAAATATTATTCTATAGCTCAGTATGAAGATATAAAAGATAAGGTTATATTGGTTAGTGGATTTTCAAAGATGTTTTCAATGACTGGTCTTAGAATAGGATATGTTTGTGCTAAGGATGAATTCATAAATTCCATAATAAAGGTTCATCAATATAATGTATCCTGTGCGCCTTCTATATGTCAGTGGGGAGCCTATGCAGGATTAAAATACTGTATGGAAGATGTAGTTTATATGAAAGAGGAATTTATAAAAAGAAGGGATTTTGTATATGATAGATTAAAGTACATGGGTATAGATACCTATCTTCCAAAGGGTGCTTTTTATATATTTCCTTCCATAAGAAAATATAATATGACTAGTGAAGAATTCTGTGAAAGGCTTTTAAAGGAAGCTAAAGTAGCTATAGTTCCTGGCTCAGCTTTTGGAGAAATGGGAGAAGGACATATTAGGATATCTTATGCCTATAGCATGGAAGAACTAAATGAAGCACTAAACAGAATGGAAAAATGGCTTAATATTCTTTAAAGGTTGAGAATTAAAACAAGAAATATTTTTGTTCGATATATAGCTATAAAAATAAAGAATACTAATATTTGTTCTCTAATATTTAAGCTAACGCTCTAATGCCACGTCCTGTGGCAACAGAGCTAAGTAAACGTCCTGTTTACTTTACGCTTAAATATTAGTTCACAAATAAAGTATTCTAATTATTTTTCTAGATATATATTTTCACTAAAATTATTTATTGTTTTAATACCTTTAAAAGATGTTATTATAGAGATGCTTGTATTACGTTATCCATGTTGTATAATCCAGCTTTTTTTCCACTCATAAATAAACAAGCGTTTAATGCGCCCACAGCAAATACTTCTCTAGATAAAGCTGTATGTTTGATTTCTATAGTTTCTCCAGCTCCAGCAAATATAACATCATGTTCACCTACTATAGTGCCACCTCTTATAGCATGCATACCTATTTCATCATGAGTTCTCTTTGAACTACCTTCTCTTCCATAAGTATATTTAGTATCATCTTTTATGGAATCTCTTATAGTATCTCCTAGAAGAATAGCAGTTCCACTTGGAGCATCTACTTTTTGGTTATGATGTTTCTCTATTATTTCTATATCAAAGTTTTTATACATAAAAGCACTTATGTTCTTTAATATATTGTTGACTATATTAATACCTATAGACATATTAGCAGATCTGAAAACAGGTATTTTTTTTGAAGTTTCTTCTATAAGTTTTATTTGTTCCTCAGAAAAGCCTGTAGTGCATATTATTATAGGCATATTTTTTGAAGTGGCAAAGTTTAGCAAACCATTTAATGCGTCAGGTCTTGAAAAATCTAGTATAACATCAGCTTCTATATTACATTTATTTATATCAGTAAAAACGGGGAAAGAAGAAGTTGCTTCACCTTTATCTATGCCTGCCACAATTTTTAAATTAGAATAATTTTCTGCTAAATTACATATAACTTTGCCCATTTTCCCATTAGAACCATTTAATACAACTCTTACCATTGAAAGTCCTCCTCTAAAATTATTATATAAGCTAAATTTTTTTATTAGATATTTTAATAGTAAAGTGTAGAGATAAACTCTACACTTTATATTATATTACATTAAATTATAAGCTTTTAATTCTTTTTTTAATACTTCTAAATTATTTTCATTCATTTCACATAAAGGAAGTCTTAGATCTCCTACCTTCATGTTCATAAGATTCATTGCTGTTTTTACTGGTATAGGATTTGTTTCTATAAATAAAGCATTAGTAAGAGCTAAAGAATCTAATTGAATTTTTAAAGCTTCATTAGCCTTACCATTTAAATATAATTCACACATATTATGAACATCCTCTGGAATTACATTAGCTAATACAGAAATAACACCTATTCCTCCAAGAGCTAATATAGGAATTATTTGATCATCGTTTCCAGAATATATATCTAATTTGTCACCACATAAAGCTTTAATTTGAGCTATTTGACTTATATTTCCACTAGCTTCTTTTACAGCTACTATGTTTTTATCTTCGCATAACTCTTTTAAAGTGCTAGGGCCTATATTAAGTCCTGTTCTTCCAGGTACGTTATATATGATTATAGGAGTATTAACAGCATCAGAAACGGCTCTAAAATGTTTAACCAATCCTTTTTGTGTTGTTTTATTATAATATGGAGTTATTACTAATAGTCCATCTACTCCTATACTTTCAGCCCATTTACTCATAGCTATGGAAACGGCAGTATTATTACTACCTGTACCTGCTATAACAGGAATTCTTTTATTTACTTTATCTACCACAAACTTTATAGTTTCTTTTCTTTCAGTTTCAGTCATAGTAGTTGCTTCACCAGTAGTTCCGCAAACTATTATAGCATCAGTTTTGGATTTTATATGCCATTCTATTAGTTCAGAAAGCTTGTCAAAATCTACTCCTGTTTCAGTAAAAGGAGTTATTATAGCTACTCCAGAACCTTTGAAAATACTCATAAAAATACCTCCTAAATTTTAATTACTTACTTTTTATTATATGCTCAGCTATTTGAATTGCGTTAAGTGCAGCACCTTTTCTGATATTATCTGCTACTACCCATAAATTTAAGCCATTATCTAAACTAAAATCTCTTCTTATTCTTCCTACATACACTTCATCATGACCAGCTACATCAATAGGCATAGGATAAACTAAATTATCCACATCATCCTTAAGCACTATGCCTTCAGCATTTTTATAAATTTCAAATATATCTTCTAATTCAAAAGGTTTTTCAAGCTCTACATTTATACTTTCACTATGCCCATGGAATACAGGTACTCTAGCGGTAGTTGCTGTTATTTTTAGTGTATCATCATGAAGCATTTTTTTAGTTTCGTCAATCATTTTCATTTCTTCTTTTGTATATCCATTTTCTAAAAATACATCTATATGTGGCAATATGTTTCCTGCAATAGCGTAAGAGAATTTTTTTGGTGATTCTCCTGCATAGCCATTTTTAAGATCATTAAAACCACTTAATCCAGCCCCGGATACAGCTTGATAAGTTGAATATACAATTCTTTTAATCTTATATTTATCATGAAGAGGCTTTAAAGCCACTAAAGCTTGTATAGTTGAACAATTTGGATTTGCAATTATACCGTTATTCCATTTTATATCTTCAGCATTCACTTCAGGAACAACTAAAGGAACTTCCGGGTTCATTCTCCAAGCACTGCTGTTGTCAATTACTGTAGCACCATATTTAACAAAAACAGGTGCAAATTCTTTACTTATATCTCCACCAGCAGAAAATAATGCGAAATCTATTTTTTTATTTTTTATATTATCTTCTTTTAATTCCTCTACCAATATTTCAGAAGCTTTAAACTTTAAAGTTTTACCTGCAGACCTTTTAGAAGCAAAAAAGTAGATGTTTTCTATAGGAAAGTTTCTACTCTCTAAAATCTCTATAAATTTTCTTCCTACCATTCCAGTAGCTCCTACTACTGCTACATTGTAATTCATAACATATACCTCCCAAATTAATAATAAATAATCATGTAATTTATTGTAGTTAATAATATTATATAACTGATTAGATAAAAAATATATAGGCTTTTTGTTATATAAAAATAAATAAAAAGATATCGGTTTATTTATTTTTTATATTTAAATTTAACAGTGCAAAATAAATAAAAAAGGAAAAATAACTTTCAATTTATTTAAAATTCTAAAAACATTAAACAGATATAAATGGCTTAAATAAAGAAACTATTACAAATATTTAATAAGTTCACATAAAAATAAACTAGGATAGTATGATTTCAATGTAAATTAACATTCAATTTTTTAAAAATTACAAAAAAGTGTCATCAATAAGTGTTCACTTGCATATTGTATAAAAATAAAAGAAAATATATTAAAAATAGAGTGGCATCAAAAGAAATATTGGAAATAAGTGAATTTTCACTTGTTTTTTATAAAATAAGCTAAAAGGGGGAAGTTTAGTGAAAAGTAAAAGGTTATTAGCAGCTGTAGTATCTTGTATTGTTTTGGCTTCAGTAGCGCTGGCTGGCTGTGGAGGAAAGGAAAATGCATCTGGAGGTAAAGGTGCAGACAAAGAACAATATCTAAATATGATTTTGCAGGAAGAACCTAAAAGTTTAGACCCAGCTAAATCAACAGACTTGTATTCTTCACAGGTTATTTCTGAGGTTTATGATGGATTAACAAGATTGGAAGTAGATGAAAAAGGTAAAGATGTAGTTAAGCCAGCAGGAGCAGAAAAATGGGATGTATCTGAGGATGGATTAAAATGGACTTTCCATTTAAGAGATTATGAGTGGTCTGATGGAAAGAAAGTTACTGCAAAGGATTATGAATATGGTATAAAAAGAAACTTAGATCCTAAAACTGCATCAGAGTATGCTTACTTATTAGCTCCAATAAAAAATGCGAACGAATATAATGCAGGGAAAGCAAAAGCTGAAGAAGTTGGAGTAAAAGCTTTAGATGATAAAACTTTAGAAATAAATTTAGCTGGACCTTGTGCATATTTCTTAAAGATAACATATTTTAAATTAATGATGCCACAAAGACAGGATATAGTTGAAAAATATGGAGAAAAATTTGGCACAGAAGCTTCTAGTATGGTATTTTGTGGACCTTTTACCATAAAGGAATGGGTACATGCAAACAAAATGGAATTAGTTAAAAATGAAAAATATTGGGATGCTAAATCTGTCAAACTAAATAATGTTCATATGAAAATTATAAATAATGAAGCCGCTAGAATGCAAGAGCTTCTAAATGGAGGAATAGATTTCAGTAATGTTCAAAAGCCAGAGTGGAAAGAAAAGTTCAAAAAAGCTGATAAATTTGAAGTAAAAAAAGTTATTGAACCAGCAACGAATATTGAATTCTTTAATGAAAAGGTTAAATTGTTCAGTAATGCTAAAGTAAGAAAAGCTTTTTCTTTATCTATTAATAGAGAAGAGGTTTCAAAAACTTTATTTAAAAATGACTTTACACCAGCCTATGGATTTGTGCCACCTTCATTACAAATAGGAGATAAAGAATTTAGGAAAGAAGTAGGAGAAGAACCAATTAAGAAATTAAAAGAAGAAAATCAAGATCCAAAGAAACTTTTAATTGAAGGATTAAAAGAATTAGGAATGGATCCGGATCCAAGTAAAGTAACAGTAGATTATTTAACAGGCTCTACAAGTGATCAACAAAAAGAAATTTGCGAATTTTTTCAAGAGATGTATCAAAAAGCTTTAGGGGTTAAAGTAAATATAGAATATGTTCAATGGCCAGTATACATGAAGAGAATAAATAATGCGGAATATGAAATATCTGGTATGGCTTGGACAGGAGATTATGATGATCCTATGACAGAATTTGATTTGTGGATGACTGGGGCCAAAGCGCTTCCAACAAATTACTCAAATACAAAATATGATGAATTAATTAAAAAAGCTGCATTGTTACCAGAAGAAAAGAATGAAGAAAGAATGAAACTATTTAAAGAAGCTGAAGAAATATTGCTATATGAAGATGCTGTAATAGCACCATCAGTTTATAGAGCTAGAAATATTTACCAAAGAAGATATGTAAAGGGAATAATGGTTCCACAATTTGGTTCTTTATATGATGTTAAATATGCCTATACAGAAGGCAGAGAGTAATAGTATAATTATATGCAGCAGAGCCTTTTGATGGCTCTGCTGTTATAAATTACATAAA
Organism: Clostridium sporogenes; assembly: GCF_001889325.1. NCBI lineage: Bacteria > Bacillati > Bacillota > Clostridia > Eubacteriales > Clostridiaceae > Clostridium > Clostridium sporogenes. Next base: position 2,934,479 of record NZ_CP013243.1, read on the forward strand.
AATATATTGGGGAGGGGTAAAGATGTTTAAGTATATCTTAAAAAGATTAGGATATATGTTGCTTACTTTATGGATAGTAATAACCATAACTTTTGTACTAATGCATGCTATACCAGGAGATCCATTAGCATCTAGTGCTAAAAGATTACCACCACAAATAAGAGCTAATTATTATGCTAAATATGGACTAGATAAACCATTAACAACACAATATGTGGTTTATATGAAAAATTTATTAAAGGGTGATTTAGGAGATTCTTTAGCTTTTGCAGGAAGAAGTGTAAATACAGTTATAAAAGATGGATTGCCAGCATCAGCACGAATAGGTATTCAAGCAGTATTCTTAGGATTTGCATTAGGAATAATATTAGGGGTTGTGGCAGCCTTTAAAAGGAATAAATGGCCAGATTATATAGTTATGTTTTTAGCCTTGATTGGTGTTTCTATACCAAGTTTTGTTTTTGCAGCACTACTTCAATATATGTTTACAGTTAAATTTATGATATTGCCAACTACTGGTTGGGGTGGTGCAAAGTATACTATACTGCCTACTATAGCTTTAAGCTTAAGCCCTTTAGCTATATATGCAAGATATATGAGGAATGAGTGCTTGGATGTTTTAGGGCAAGATTATATATTGACAGCGAAAGCAAAGGGAATATCAAAGGTTTCTTTGGTTTGGAAACATATAATAAGAAATGCTATTCTTCCTAGTATAACTATACTAGGACCTCAAATAGCAAGTATATTAACAGGGTCCTTTGTTATTGAAAGTATATATGGCATACCAGGATTAGGAAGCTCTTTTGTAGGGGCTGTAAACAATATGGATTATTCTATGATTATGGGTCTTACTGTATTTATGGCTGCTCTTTATATATTCTCTTTATTAGTTGTAGATATATTATATGGAATTATAGATCCAAGAATTAGAATTACAAACTCAAAATAATAAGGGGGGAGAAAAATGGCTGAAATAAGTAAAGATAAATTTGAAATAGTAGGAATAGATAAAAATGCATCTAATGAAATAAATAGACCTAATATAACTTACTGGCAGGATGCTTGGAGAAGACTAAAGCAAAATAAGGTAGCCATAGGGTCATTGATATTACTTATATTAATAGCTTTAATGACAATAATAGGACCTTATTTAACCCCATATAAATATTGGGTTACAGATTCTAATATTGTAAATATGAAACCTAATTCTGATCATTGGTTTGGAACAGATATGTTAGGTAGAGATCTATTTGCTAGAGTATGGAAGGGTGGAAGAGTTTCTATAATAATAGGAATTTTAGGAACTATTATAGAAATGACAGTTGGAGTTATATATGGTGGAATATCCGGTTATTTTGGTGGAATAGTTGATGATATAATGATGAGAATAGTGGAAATATTGCTAAGCGTTCCCTATTTAATAGTTGTTATTATAATTTCTCTTATATTGGGAAAAGGGGTTATATCTTTAGTAATAGCTATGACTATAACTGGTTGGTGTGGCATGGCGAGAATAATAAGAGGACAAATTCTACAAATAAGAGAGCAAGAGTATGTATTAGCAGCTCAAGCTTTAGGCGCTAGGCCTTCAAGAATAATAAAGAAACATTTGCTACCAAATACTATGGGTATATTAATTGTTAATATTACTTTAGATGTACCATCATTTATATTTGGAGAAGCTTTTTTAAGTTATATAGGACTAGGTATACAATCACCAAATACTAGTTGGGGTTCTTTAGCGTCAGCTGCACAGCCTAATTTAATGTTTTATCCTTATCAATTATTTTTCCCTGCCTTGTTTATAAGTTTGACTATGTTATCATTTAATTTATTAGGGGATGGATTAAGGGATGCCCTTGATCCTAAGATGCGTCAATAAAGGAGGGGGATATAATGGAGAGAATATTAGAGGTAAGAAATTTAAGAGTTTCTTATCATACTTATGCAGGAGAAGTACAATCTGTTAGAAATATAAACTTTCATCTTAATAAAGGAGAAACCCTTGCTATAGTTGGAGAGTCAGGATGTGGAAAGACTGTGACAGCTAAGGCTATAATGAGATTAATACAAGAACCACCAGGAGAAATTAAAGAAGGATCAGAAATAATTTTTAATGATAAAAATATATTAGCTATGAAGGAACAGGAATTGAGACAGTTAAGAGGTGCTGATATAAGTATGATATTTCAAGATCCTATGACTTCTCTTAATCCTACAATGAAGGTTGGAAAACAAATAGCTGAAAGTTTAATTATTCATAGGGGAATGAATAAATCAGAAGCTTTTAAAGAGGCTGTTAATATATTGCAATTAGTCAATATACCTAATGCAGAAAAAAGAGCTAATCAATATCCACATGAATTTTCAGGGGGAATGAGACAAAGAGCTATGATAGCTATAGCTTTATCCTGTGATCCTAAAGTACTTATAGCAGATGAGCCTACTACAGCATTAGATGTTACTATTCAAGCTCAAATAATGGATCTTATAGGAGATTTGCAAAAAAAGTTAAATACAGCAGTTATAATGATAACTCACGATTTAGGAGTGGTTGCGGATACGGCTCATAGAATACAAGTTATGTATGCGGGACAAATTATAGAAAGAGGAATTACAAATGAAATATTTTATGAATCAAAGCATCCCTATACTTGGGCATTGCTTCAATCAGTACCAAGATTGGATACAGAGCATAAGGGAGAGCTTTACTCCTTAGAAGGAACACCTCCAGATTTGATTAAACCACCAAAAGGATGCCCATTTGCATCAAGATGTGAATATTGCATGAAAATATGTAAAGAACAGATGCCAAAAGTAACAAAGCTAACAGAAACTCACGAGGTTTCTTGCTGGTTACAGCATCCTATGTCACCTAAAGTTCATAGTTCTTTTTTATCTGGGGGTGAAAAATAATGGAGAATAAAAACTTAATAGAGGTTAGGAATTTAAAAAAACATTTTAAAGTTGGAAAGAATGCCATTTTAAAAGCTGTAGATGGGGTAAGTTTTGATATAAGAAAAGGGGAAACTTTAGGACTTGTTGGGGAATCAGGCTGTGGTAAAACTACTTGTGGAAGAACTATATTAGGTTTATATGAAGCTACAGAGGGAGAAGTTAGATTTGAAGGTGTAAATATTCACGAGTTTAGTAAAAAAGAAAAGAGAGAGTTTACTAAAGAAGCACAAATAATTTTCCAAGATCCTTATGCTTCTTTAAATCCGAGGATGACAGTTGCGGATATAATAGGAGAAGGTATAGATATTCATGAGATTTATACGGGGAGAGAAAGGCTAGACAAAATATATGAACTGTTAAGTTTAGTTGGATTAAATAAAGAACATGCCTCTAGATTTCCACATGAATTTTCAGGTGGACAAAGACAGCGAATTGGAATAGCAAGAGCTTTAGCTATAGAGCCTAAGTTTATAGTATGTGATGAGCCTATATCAGCTTTAGATGTATCTATACAAGCACAGGTCGTAAATTTACTTATAGATCTTCAGAATAAATTGGGGCTTACTTATTTGTTTATAGCTCATGATCTTTCTATGGTAAGGCATATATCTGATAGAGTAGGGGTAATGTATCTGGGTAATGTGGTGGAGTTGTCTAATAGCCAAGAATTATATGAAAATCCACTTCATCCCTATACTAAAGCTTTATTATCTGCAATACCTGTTCCAGATCCTAAGGTAGGAAAAGATAGAGAAAGAATTATGCTTCATGGAGAAGTCCCAAGTCCTATAAATCCTAAGCCAGGATGTAAGTTTGTAGCAAGGTGTAAATATGCAAAGGAAATTTGCAAAAAAGAAAAACCAGAACTTAAAGAAATAGGAAAGGATCATTTTGTAGCTTGTCATTTATTCGATTAAAAAATATTTGTAAGACAATAAATTTAAAAAGAGGGGTATCTCAAAATTGAGTCTATTTTGAGTCATCCCCTCTTTTAAAATTTATATTTGAACTGTTTTAATGTAGAAGTTATAAACATAAAAGGTATAATTTCTTGAATAAAGTTAATTATAATAAAATTAATATTAATATAGAATATAGCAATAAAAGAATTAAAGAATATTTGAAAATATTATAATCATTGACTAAATTTGTAAGGTATATTATTTTAGAATTGTGTATTTTAATTTTCTAATAAAGTAAAATAAAAAATTTTTTTAAATAATTTGGTTTTATTTTGTTAAAAGTTATCTAAATATACTATAAAATGATTTTTACAATACTATTAAGGGGGATAAAAAATGAAAAGCAAAAGACTATTGGCGGCAGTAGTATCTTGTACGGTGATATTTTCGTCATTGTTGGTGGGGTGTGGAAGCACAAAAACTACATCTAACAATATTAGTAAATCCACTCCAGACAAAGAACAATATTTGAATGTAGTTTTGTTAAAGGAACCGAATACTTTAGATCCATCAAAAGTAAACGATTTATATGGCTATCAAGTAGATAACCAAGTATTTGAAGGGTTAACTAGAGTAGAAAAAGATGATAAAGGAAATGATGTAGTAAAACCAGCAGGAGCAGAAAAATGGGATATTTCTGAAGATGGTCTTAAATGGACATTCCATTTAAGAGATTATGAATGGTCTGATGGTAAAAAAGTTACAGCTAAGGATTTTGAATATGGTATAAAAAGAACTTTAGACCCTAAAACTGCAGCAGAAACAGAACTTTTATATCCTATAAAAAATGCTGAAAAATATAATTCAGGGAAAGCAAAGGCTGATGAAGTAGGGATAAAAGCTATAGATGATAAGACTTTAGAAATAACATTAGAATCACCTTGTGCATATTTCCTAAAGACTACATATTTTAGAGTTATGTATCCTCAAAGGCAGGATATAGTTGAAAAATATGGTGAAAAATATGGAACAGAAGTAGATAAAATGATATTTTGTGGGCCATTTAAATTAAAAGAATGGGTCCATGGAAATAAAATAGAATTAGAAAAAAATGATAAATATTGGGATAAGGATTCTGTAAAGTTAAGCAAAGCCACTATGAAAATAGTAGAAGATGATGGTTCTGCTATGCAAGAACTATATAATGGAGGCATAGACGTAGCTAGAGTTAACTCTGGTGAATGGAGAGAAAAATTTGATAAAGCAGGGAAATATGATGTAGAAAAAGTTAAAGGTACTTTTGTTAAATATGAAGTATTTAACCATAAAAATAAATTATTTAGTAATGCTAAAGTAAGAAAAGCTTTTGCTTTAGCTATAGATAGAGAAGATGCTGGTAAGGTTGCATTTAAGACAATGGGACCAGCTTATGGATGGGTACCAACAGCAGTTCAAATAGGAGATAAAAACTATAGAGAAGTAGCAGGAGAAGAACCATTAAAAAAATTAAAAGAGGAAAATAAAGATCCAAAAAAATTATTAATAGAAGGATTGAAGGAGTTAGGAATGGATCCAGATCCAAGTAAGTTAACTATTAATTACTTACAAGGAATGAAGGGGAAGGGTTCAAAGGAAGTCCCAGAATATTTCCAAGCACAATATAAAAAGGTTCTTGACGTTAATATGAAGATAGAAGCGCTAGAATGGCCAGTATTTATGAAAAAAATTAAAAATAGTGATTTCGAAATATCAAGCTTAGGTTGGTCATTAGATTATGATGATCCTATGGGCAGTTTAGGAATGTGGGTGAAATCTTCAAGTAACCAAATTCCAAATAATTATTCAAATCCTAAATATGATGAATTAGTAAAAAAGGCTGCAGCATTGTCACCTAAGAAGAATGATGAAAGATTAGAATTATTTAAACAAGCAGAAAATGTATTATTATATGAAGATGCAGCGGTAGCACCAATAGCAGATGGAAATAAAGATTTTTATAAACATAAATATGTTAAAAAGATTATAATTCCTTCTTTTGGCTCTGAATTAGATTTAAAATATGTATATACAGAAGGAAGAGAAAGTAAATAATATATAAAAAAAGGAGGCTGAGATTTCAGCCTCCTTTTATAAATAGTATAAAATACCCCTATGAGGCAAATAATAGTAATAATAAATTATTTGTATGGAGGGATTTAAATGACAAGGACTCCTTTAAAAAAAGTAATAAAATCTAAAATTAAAGCTAACAAGGAGCTTACTAAAGAAGAAAAATTAAGAGAAAAAATGAAGTACGAGATAGCAATAGAGCTTGGGCTACAAGATAAAGTAGACGAATTAGGGTGGGGAGGACTAACCTCAGAAGAAACAGGAAGAATAGGGGGTATAATGACTAAGAGAAAAAAAGAGCTTAAACTTCCTAAAAATGAAGAAATATTAATGATGAGTGAAATTAAAAATAGTATGCAATAGAAGCACTAATCTATTGACTTACCTAATAAAAGTATATAATATTTATTAGGTAAGTATATTTTTATAGATTAAGGAGAGTTTAGGAATGGAATGTTATAGAGAATTTGCCCATATATATGATGAACTTATAAATGAGGATATAGACTATGAAAAATGGGCTAAAACTATAACAAATATATGTGATGAGTTTAATTTATGTAAAATAGATTATTTAGATTTAGCTTGTGGTACTGGAAATTTAACAGTACAAGTATCACCGTATTTTAGAAATGTGTGGGCAGTAGATCTTTCTTATGATATGTTAACTGAAGCTGAGAATAAGTTTAGAGACAATAATATAAAAGGTAAATTAGTATGTCAAAACATATGTGATTTAAAATTAAATAAAACTTTTAATTTAATAACCTGTTGTTTAGATGGGGTAAATTACATATTAGATAAAAAATCATTAAATAATCTGTTTAAAAATGTGTATAATCATTTAAAAGAAGATGGGCTATTTATATTTGATATAAATTCTTACTATAAATTAAATAATATTTTAGGAAATAATCTTTTCAGTTATGATGATGATGAGATTACATATATATGGAGAAACTCTACAGAAAATAATATCACGAATATGGATATTACATTTTTTATAAGGGAAGATGAAAATAATTATATAAGATTTGATGAAGAACACAAAGAAAGAGCTTATAAAGAAGAAGAAATAGAAGAAATTATATTAAATAATGGATTTAAAATATTAAGAACCTTAGATAATTATGAGAATAAAAAAATACAAGAAAAGACAGAAAGAATAGTTTATATATTGACTAAATAGTTTTCTAATTAAAATGATGAGGGTTAGGTGAATTTACATGAAAGATAAATTAGTTAAGGCTATTGCTAAGGATGGACAGGTAAGAATAATAGGGGCAATAACAACAGAATTAGTTAATGAAGGAGTAAAACTACATAATTGTGCTCCAACAGCAGCTGCTGCTTTAGGAAGAATGCTTACAGCAGGATCATTAATGGGAACTACATTAAAATCAGAAAAGGACACTTTAACATTACAAATTCATGGTGGTGGTATTGCTAAAGGAGTTGTAGTTACATCATATGCAGATGGGCATGTTAAAGGTTATATAGGTAATCCTACAGCAGATATAGAGCCAAATAGTAAAGGAAAATTAGATGTAAGTGGAATTATAGGTAAGAATGGTAACTTATTGGTTATAAGAGACATGGGATTGAAAGAACCTTATATAGGACAGGTGCCTATATATACTGGAGAAATAGGAGAAGATTTAGCTTATTATTATACAGTATCAGAACAAACTCCTTCAGCAGTAGGTTTAGGAGTATTAGTAGATAAAGATTTATCCATAAAAGCAGCTGGTGGATTTATAATACAAATGATGCCTGGAGCTGATGAAATGTTAGCAGATTTAATAAGTTATAGATTAGAAGAAATACCTTCTATTACAGAAATGATTTCAAAGGGAATGACGATAGAGGAAATATTAGAATACATATTTGAAGATATGGATTTAAATATATTAGAAAGCATAGTACCAGAATATAGATGTGATTGTTCACGAGAAAAGGTAGAAAGAGCTTTCGCTAGTATAGGACAAAAGGATTTACAAGAAATATATGATGAAGGCAAAGAGGAAGAATTAAAATGTCATTTTTGTAATAAAGCATATGTTTTTAGTCATGATGAGATTGAAAGTATTTTAGAAAATTATTATAATGAAAAATAATATTGATTAATTATTAGTTGACATTAGTGCCCAATTATAATATAATGATTATTGTAATTGGTGAGGGCGCATAGCTCAGCTGGGAGAGCATCTGCCTTACAAGCAGGGGGTCACAGGTTCGAGCCCTGTTGTGCCCACCAAATACGGCCCAGTGGCTCAGTTGGTTAGAGTGCCGGCCTGTCACGCCGGAGGTCGAGGGTTCGAGCCCCTTCTGGGTCGCCATATGGCTCGATAGCTCAGTCGGTAGAGCAGAGGACTGAAAATCCTCGTGTCCCTGGTTCGATTCCTGGTCGAGCCACCAGATTGCGGGAGTGGCTCAGTGGTAGAGCGTCACCTTGCCAAGGTGAACGTCGCGAGTTCGAATCTCGTCTTCCGCTCCATAATTTTTTGGCGCTATAGCCAAGTGGTAAGGCAGAGGCCTGCAAAGCCTTTATCCCCAGTTCAAATCTGGGTGGCGCCTCCAAAGAGAGATAATATTTGAATATTATCTCTTTTTTTTATGCTTATAATAAGTATAAAAAAGAAGGGGAATTCTTAGTTGAGGGTAACAGTATTAAACGTATAAATTAATATATAGTATGAGTAAATGTGAATGTAGTATGGTTAATAATAAAAATTACTTTAGTCACTGTTTTGGTTATATCACTTGACAGTCTAGATTATTTTATAATATATTTTGAAATATAGATCTTAAACCGTATTCTGGCAATATACATATTATATAAAAGTTTTATAATTAACATATATTAATATTTTTTGTTAAAATTTATTTTGAGGGGGATAAATAATGCTTGTTGTAAAAGGATTATGTAAAAATTACAATAAATTTAAAGCAGTAAACAATGTTTCTTTTGATGTTAATGAAGGGGAAATAGCAGTACTTTTAGGACCAAATGGAGCAGGGAAAAGTACAAGTATAAAAGCTATTGCAGGCCTTTTAAAATTTCAAGGGGAAATAAGTATTTGTGGTAAAAACAATAAAAGTTTAGAAGCTAAATCTAAATTTGCCTATGTACCAGAGGTGCCAGCTTTATATGATTTATTAACTGTTTATGAGCATGTGGAGTATATGGCTAATGCTTACAAGATACAGGATTATAAAGACAAAGCAGAACATATGTTAAAAAGGTTTGATTTGTGGGACAAAAAAGATAAATTAGGTTCAGAGTTGTCAAAGGGTATGCAGCAAAAGGTTAGTATATGTGCAGCTCTAATTACTAATCCAAAGGTTATATTATTTGATGAACCTATGATAGGATTAGATCCTAAAGCTATAAAAGAATTAAAAAAAGTTTTTTTTGAATTAAGAGAAAAGAGAACAGCAGTGATTATTAGCACTCATATAATAGACAGTATATCAGAAATATGGGATAAGGCATTAATAATGAAAGAAGGAAATATAGTTTTTGCTAGAACTAAGCAAGAATTAATTGATAAAAATGAGTCTTTAGAAGAAATATTTTTTGAAGTAACGGAGGGCTAATATGGGATCACTTAGTTACATAGTTAGAAAAAGTATAAAAAATTATTTTAAACAATTAAAGAATAAGCCGGCTAAAGCTATCTTATATATTCTTTTTATAGCTCTTTTAGTTTTTGTTTTAATTGTATCCCCAGAATCAAGCGGGAATAAGAGGATAAAAGATGGTAAAGAGTTTTTTAATGCCATAGTTACTATAGCAACCTTATATGCAGTATTTAGTGCTATTAATACAGGTACCAAAAAGGGAAAAAGTTTTTTTAGATTAAGTGATGTAAATTTTTTGTTTACAGCGCCTATACCATCCCAAAGAGTATTGCTTTATGGGTTCTTAAAAGAATTATATAAAAGTATAATGATGATAGTATTGCTTTTATTTCAAATACCTAATCTTTATAATTTATTTCCTATAAAACAGAATGGTGCGATACCTGTGGTAGTAGGTATATTTACGTTAATGTTTTCTTATTCAACTATAGCTGTATTGATATATTCTATAGCTGCTAAGGAAGAAAAATATAGAAATATTATAAAAAATATTCTTAATTTATTATTAGGATTATTTGGAGCAGGTTTTTTATGGATGTTATTTAAAGTTAAATCTATAAAATTAGCTTTTACAACTTTTTTAGGGTTAGATATATTTTCTAGAATACCTTTTATAGGATGGAATATAAATATATTTAATGCTGCTATAGAAGGTATAAATAAAATATTTTTTATAAATCTATTAGGAGTCCTTTTATCCATAGCTCTCATAATATATATAGTTTATATTTTAAAGACAGATTATTATGAAGATGCTATGTCAGTTACAGAGGTTAATGAAAGAAAAATAGAAAGAGCAAAAAAAGGTAAAGGAAATGTGGATTTAAATAAACCTATAAAGAGAAAAAATGTTATGGGAATATTAAAATCAAAGGGAGCAAAAAGCATATTTGAAAGACAAGTCTTAGAGTATAAAAGAAGTGGATTTTTCTTTGTAGATAAGGTGACCTTAATAATGGGACTAAGCTCCTTAGTTTTCGGATTTTTTATGAATAATAAAAATGGAAATATAAATACAGTAATGTATTTTGCGATATATATGTTATTAATATTTACATTTCAAGGTAAATGGGCTGAAGAACTGTCTAAACCTTATATATACTTAATCCCAGAAAATTCAGGAATTAAAGTTTTTTATGCTACCCTTACTAACCATATTAAAAATTTTGTGGATGGTTTTGTATTATTTTTAATTTGTGGTGTTATATTTAAAACTAATCCTATGGTTATATTGTTAGCTACATTAACCTATGTAAGTTTTGGAGCAATATTTGTATATGTGGATTTAGTTTTAAGAAGATTTTTTGGTGGTAATATTAGTAAAGTTGTAGAAGCCGCATTAAAATTTATTTTATTAATAATAGTAGTATTACCAGGAATAATAATATCTGTAGTACTTTCTTTTAAGTATAAAGGATTATTTGGAACAGTTTCTATGCATTTTGCTATGATTTTATATAATTGTTTTATCAGCTTTATAGGGATATTATTATCTAAAGGCATATTTGAAAAAATAGAGATGAAGTAAATAAAATAGGGTATTTCAAAATAAAATAGATTTAATTTTAATATTGCTAAGATAAAAAAATACACTTCGTAAACAAATTTATTTTGCTAAGAAGTTTTAAATTTGGCTCCAGTAAAAAATTTTCTACCCAGTGGGGGTACCGAACATCCACCTCATGTCCTGTGAGGAATTAGGAAAATTTTTAAATCCGCTAGATTAAGAACTACTAAAGCTTATTCATATGTTTAGGATGTGTATTTTTTTATCTTTGGTATAGTAAAATTAAATATATTTTCATAGAAGCTATTTTTATATATGTAAGTTTTGTTTTTATATAGTTTATGTTATTATCTACTTTGTTAGAGATGCTTACATTAAATTTTAATTTAGTGTAGATATTTAGATAAGCTTTTTATTTTTAGTTAGAGAAAAGTTTTTTTAAAAAATAAATTCTATTTAAATATAAGATTTACTTAATATCTATACAAAAAATACTACCTCTATCTATTAATCTTCCTTTACTTAAAAATATGGGCCTTACATTATGTTTTTTCAAAAAAAATAAGACTTCATTACCATATTTATACGTATTTAAGTTTCCATAAAAAGCAAGCGTATTATTATCTAAAAGTCCACAGGTACCTCCGATAAATCCATAATCTAAACCCTGTAAAATTATATCTCCTGGTGGTAATAATAGTACATCTATATTATTCTCTTTAAGTATTTTTCCTATTTTCATATCGCTGGTCATTACTGCATTTTCTGAAACTATAGCAGTAGAACATTTAGAGTATCCTTGGTTAACATTTAATAATTTTTTATGTTTTACTAAAGAAATTAGATTAGGATCTGTATAATTTAATTTATGCATAAATATATTTCCAATATTTAATGCATTTAGCATTATATCTTTAGGGTATTTATCTTCTAAAAAGTTATTAGATAATATAACATTAATTCCTAAATTTTTTAATGATTCTACAAATTCTTTGTCTATATTTTTATGTAAAATAATATTTTTATTATCTATTATGTGCAATAACATGTCAGGATGACCACATACGGCTGGATATAAAAGTGGGGTAGAAGGGCACAATATCACTTTTATATTCCTTTTTTCTAAATTGTTTTTTTCTTCATTAGAAATTCTGTTATCCACTAAAGCTATTTTCATAAATAATTCTCCTTAAAATATATGCTAAATATTATATTAATTTTATTTGAAAAAATTTTCAACATATTAAGTAATATGTCGATATTTTTTTATAATTGTTTAGTATATGAATTTATTTTAAACACATACTATTTTTAAGGAAAGGAGTGAGATTATGTTGTTATTTACAATGGTCTATAATAATGAAAGAGAAGATTTGATTGATAAATTAGTAAAATTAAAGGAATATTTTCAGTCAAGAGATGTGGTAATAGGATTGTCAGAAAATATAGAAGATAAAACTCACTTCATAAAAATATACTGTGAAGAAAAATTTTTGGATAAAAAAGTTATAAATTCGATTAATGATCACCTAGTTGATATATTGTATGATACAACTATAGATAGATTTATCAAAGTAGAACTTAATAAATTTATAACAGATGCATATTTCTTTTTAAAGAGGGAAGAAACAGAAGAATTATTAGAAAAAATTTCTGATGTTTTGAAAGATAAAGATAAAAGATATATAGAAGATTCTATTTATTGTTTAAATAAAAAAAATGAAATAATAAAAAAAATAAAGAAGTGCATTGATGAAAATAATGAAATAAACATAGATGGTTTTTTAACTTTTAGATGCAGAGAATTATTTATAGATATAAAAGGTATAGTAGAAAAAATAGTAGAGAAGTATATGGTAGATAAGGAATACAATGAATTTATAAAATTATTAAAATATTTTGTAGAGATAGAGGAAAGTAAATTAGACAAACTAAATATATTAATAGATCCTACTGGAAAATATACATTAAAAGATTCTGAGGGAAATGATTTAACAGAGGAAGTTTATATAGAAATTTCCGATGTTAAATATGTAGAAAATATATCTGTAGATGATATGCTTATAAGTTGGCTTATAACTAATGTACCTAAAGAAATTAATATATATGATATTGAAAATTGTACAAATAAGGAATTAATTAATACTATAAAAAATGTTTTTGAAGAAAGGGTTAATATTTATAATCATGATAAGCCTATCAAATTAAAGCATACTTACAATAAACTTTAATAAATTCTACAAAAGAGTATTATGGTGTTGACATTTATCTCTATAGCTAATATAATATACCTAAATTAAAAATAGATTTATAAACTATGAAAAGGAAGAGTAAATAGATTACTATTCAAAGAGAAGAAAATCCATAGGCTGAAAGATTTTCTGAATAAGTTCTATTGAAAACCACCTTAGAGTTGTATACTGAATTGAGTAAGTATAACCGTTTCCTGCGTTAAAGGATAAAGAGATAATAGTAGTGCACTGCTATTAAATTGGGTGGAACCACGAAAATACACTCGTCCCATGTGTTGGGATGGGTTTTTTTATTTGTAAATTTTTATTTGAAGGAGGACAATTTTATGATAAAAATCACATTAAAAGATGGAAAAGTAATGGAATTTCAAGAAGGAATAAAAATATCTGATATTGCTATGAAAATTAGTCCAGCTCTTTATAAAAAAGCCTTAGTAGCTAAAATAGATGGAGAAATAGTGGATTTAATGACTGAATTACACAAAGATAGTAGTTTAGAAATTTTAACATTTGGAGATGAAATGGGTAAATGGGCTCTAAGACATACTGGTTCACATATGTTAGCTCAAGCGGTTAAAAGATTATACCCAGAAGTAAAATTAGCTATAGGACCTGCTATAGACAATGGTTTTTATTATGATTTCGAAGCAGATTTTACTTTTACACCAGAAATGTTAGAAAAAATAGAAGCAGAAATTAAAAAAATAATAAAGGAAGATCATAAATTAGAAAGATTTGAATTACCAAGAGAAGAAGCAATAAAGCTTATGAAAGAAAAGAAGGAAGATTATAAGGTTGAGCTTATAGAAGATCTACCAGAAGGAGAAGTAATATCTTTCTATAAACAAGGAGATTTTACAGATTTATGTGCAGGACCTCATGTACCGTCTACAGGAAAGGTTAAAGCGGTAAAATTGTTATCTTTAGCTGGAGCTTATTGGAGAGGCGATGAAAATAATAAAATGCTTCAAAGGATATATGGTACAGCTTTTACTAAAAAAAGTGAGCTAGATGAATATTTAAATATGCTTGAAGAAGCTAAAAAAAGAGATCACAGAAAATTAGGTAAAGAATTAGATTTATTTAGCATACATGAAGAAGGACCAGGGTTCCCATTCTTTCATCCAAAGGGAATGATTGTAAGAAATATTCTTGAAAGTTTTTGGAGAGAAGAGCATACAAAAGCAGGATATCAAGAAATAAGAACACCATTAATATTAAATGAAGCCTTATGGCATCAATCAGGTCACTGGGATCACTATAAAGAAAATATGTATTTTACTAATATAGATGATGGTGATTATGCAATAAAACCTATGAATTGTCCAGGTGGAATACTAGTTTATAAAAATTCTATGCATTCTTATAGAGATCTTCCATTAAGACTTTCAGAATTAGGAATAGTCCATAGACATGAACTATCAGGAGCACTACATGGACTTATGAGAGTAAGATGTTTTACTCAAGATGATGCTCATTTATATATGACAAAAGAACAAATAAAAGAAGAAGTAGTAGGAATAATTAAATTGATAGATAAATTCTATAAACTATTTGGATTTGAATATTTTGTAGAACTTTCAACAAGACCAGAAGATTCTATGGGAAGCGATGAAGATTGGGAAATAGCAACTAATGGTTTAAGAGAAGCTTTAGATTCTATAGGAAAAGAATATAGAGTAAATGAAGGTGACGGTGCTTTTTATGGTCCAAAGATAGATTTCCATTTAAAGGATTGTATAGGCAGGACATGGCAATGTGGAACTATTCAACTTGATTTCCAAATGCCAGAAAGATTTGATTTATCTTATATAGGTGGAGATGGTGAAAAACATAGACCTGTTATGGTTCATAGAACTATATATGGAAGTGTTGAAAGATTTATAGGTATATTAATAGAACAATATGCAGGTGCATTCCCAACATGGCTAGCTCCAGTACAAGTCAAATTAATGAATATAACTGATACTCAATATGATTATTTAAAGAAAGTTGAAGAAACTCTTAAAGAAAATAATATAAGGGTAGAAATTGATACAAGAAATGAAAAAATAGGGTACAAGATAAGAGAAGCTCAACTTCAAAAAATCCCGTATATGCTAATACTTGGAGATAAAGAAGTGGAAGCAGGAAAAGTTGCTGTAAGAAGTAGAAAAGATGGAGATTTAGGGGCTATATCCTTAGGAGAATTTATAGAAAAAATAAAGAATGAAATTAAGGACAAAGCTAACTAAAAATAGATTAATTTACAATAACAAAGGAATTTAAATTTTTATAAAAAAATATTGACTTGATAATATATTCATAGTATAATCTTATTTGTTAGTTAACTTTAGGTTAACTATAACTTAATAATATTTTATGTAAGTAGAAACAGGCCGTTTCTCACCTTACAGCATGGCTAGTAAGGTTAGAGTATATAAATTTAATTTGTATTATTGTTTATAAAGACGGCTTATGCCGTCTTTTATTTATTATACATGAAAATTGTTAAGTGTTTTCGGTCTAATATTTTTGGAGGTGAAGATTATTAACAAAAACTATCTTATGAATGAACAAATCCGTGAAAAAGAAGTAAGACTTGTAGGTAGCGAGGGAGAACAATTAGGAGTAGTGTCTTCAAGTGAGGCGCAAAAGCTTGCAGATGAAAAGGAACTAGACTTAGTACTTATAGCTCCAACTGCAAAACCACCAGTTTGTAAAATAATGAATTATGGTAAATTCTTATATGAACAAACTAAAAAAGACAAAGAAGCTAAAAAGAATCAAAAGGTTATAAACATAAAAGAAGTTAGACTGAGTCCAACTATAGAAGCACATGACATAGAAATTAAAGCTAACAATGCTAGAAAATTTTTAAATGCAGGAAATAAAGTTAAAGTAACTGTTAGATTCAGAGGTAGAGAAGCTGATTATTCCTTTAAGGGAAATAAAATATTAAAATCCTTTTATGAAAAAATAGAAGAACTTGGTGTTATGGAAAAAGCACCTAAACTAGAAGGAAGAAATATGATAATGATATTAGCGCCGAGAAAAGCGTAATAACGAGGGGAGGAAATCACAATGCCAAAAATGAAAACAAAAAGGGCTGCAGCAAAAAGATTTAAAGTAACTGGAACAGGTAAATTAAAGAGAGCTAAAGCTTTTAAAAGTCATATATTAACAAAGAAAAGCAGAAAGACTAAAAGAAATTTAAGAAAAGCTGGATACGTTTCAGAAAGTCAAGAAAAAGTAATGAAGAAGGTATTACCATACCTATAATAATAGGAGCACAAAGGAGGTAGTTTGGGATGGCAAGAGTAAAAAGAGCAATGAATGCTCGTAAACGTCATAAAAAAGTATTAAAACTTGCAAAAGGATACTATGGTGGAAAGAGCAAGTTATTTAAAACAGCAAATGAATCAGTTATAAGAGCATTAAGAAATGCTTATGTAGGAAGAAAATTAAAGAAAAGAGATTATAGAAAGTTATGGATAGCAAGAATAAATGCTGCTACAAGAATGAACGGACTTTCATACTCAAAATTCATGAATGGAATAAAAAATGCAGGAATTGACATAAACAGAAAAATGCTTTCAGAAATAGCTATAAATGATCCAAAAGCATTTGCTGAATTAGTAGATGTAGCTAAAAAACAATTAAACGCTTAATATTTAAATACAGAAATAATACGGCTTATATAGCCGTATTTTTTAATATTTTTCGAAATTGACAAAATAATGGTAAATGTTATAATGGATTTATCTTTTAGGTAGGGAGGATCAAAAGTAAATGAAAATGAAACATATACAGAGGAGATTTACTCCTGTTCAAATATTAGCTCTTGGATTTGCTACAGTAATAGTTATAGGAGCTATACTACTTACGTTACCTATTTCATCACAAAGTGGGCAAAGAACTCCTTTTTTAGATTGTCTATTTACATCTACATCTGCAGTTTGTGTTACGGGACTAATAGTAGTAGACACGGGAACACATTGGACTTATTTTGGTAAAACAGTTATTATACTTCTTATCGAGATTGGAGGACTAGGATTTATGTCCTTTGCAACTTTGCTTGCATTATTGTTAGGTAAGAAAATAACATTAAAAGAAAGACTTGTTATGCAAGAAGCATTAAATACTTTTAATATACAGGGTTTAGTTAAAATGGCAAGGTATATATTATTATTTACGCTTTCTATACAAGGAGGAGGAGCACTTTTATTATCTACTCAATTTATTCCTAAATATGGATTAGCTAAGGGTTTATATTATAGTATTTTTCATTCTATATCAGCCTTTTGTAATGCAGGTTTTGATCTTTTTGGCAATTTTAATAGCTTAACAGGGGTTTATGATAATACTGTTATAATTTTAGTTATAGCATTTTTAATAATAATAGGTGGACTAGGATTTTATGTATGGTATGAAATATATCATTATAAAGGTCATAGAAAATTGTCCACTCATTCTAAATTAGTACTTTCTGCTACAGCTTTATTATTAAGTGTAGGAACTGTATTAATGTTCATATTTGAAAGTAGAAATCCAGGAACTATGGCTAATATGACTTTTGGAAACAAGATATTGTCATCGTTTTTTGCTGCTGTTACTCCAAGAACTGCAGGATTTAATTCGATTTCTACATCTGATATGACTATGGCAGGAAAGTTTTTAACAATAATTTTAATGTTTATAGGGGGAGCATCAGGATCTACAGCAGGAGGTATAAAAGTTACAACTGCGGGGGTGCTTATAATGACAGTAGTTTGTGTAGTTAAAGGAAAGCAAGATACAGAAATAAATAAAAGAAGAATAAGCAAAGAAATTGTGTATAGAGCTTTAGCTATAACTATTATAAGTTTAACTTTAGTTATTACAGTTACTATGATATTATCAATAACAGAAGTAAAGTTTCCTTTTGAATACTATTTATATGAAGCCACATCAGCCTTTGGTACAGTAGGGATAACTTTAGGCTTAACTACTAAATTAAGCTCTATTGGAAAAATAGTTATACTATTGACTATGTATGCAGGCAGAGTTGGACCATTAACATTAGCTATAGCTTTTGCAAGAAAGCTAAAAAATAGTTCTATTAAATATCCAGAAGAAAAAATATTAGTAGGTTAGAGGTGTTATTATGGGAAAAAAGCAATTTGTTGTCATAGGCCTTGGAAGATTTGGTACTTCCGTTGCGAAAACTTTATATACTTTAGGAAATGATGTATTAGCTATTGATTCGAGTGATGATATAGTTCAGAGTATATCAGATAGTGTTACTCACTCAGTACAAATGAATGCTACAGATGAAAATAGTTTAAGAGCTTTAGGAATAAGAAATTTTGATGTGGCTGTTATAACTATAGGATCAGATATACAGGCTAGTACTATGGTTACCTTATTAGTAAAAGAAATGGGAGTAAAATATATAATAGCTAAGGCAAATACTGAGATACATGCTAAAGTATTATATAAAATAGGAGCAGATAGAGTAGTATTTCCGGAAAGAGATATGGGAGTTAGAGTTGCCCATAATTTAGTTTCTACTAATATACTAGATTATATAGAATTATCTCCAAATTATAGTATAGCAGAAATAGTAACTCCAAAGATATGGCATGGCAAAACTCTTAATGAATTGAATATAAGAGCTAATTATGGCATTAATGTAGTTGCTTTAAAAAGAGGAGAAGAAATTAATGTATCACCAGTGGCAGAAGACACAATAGAGTCAGGAGATATAATAGTTGCTATAGGAAGTGAAGAAGATCTTACTAAGGTAGAAATTTTGAATGTAGACTAATAATTAATGCTGATTTTAAGAATATGAATTAATTTATTACTAAAGTTTAATTTATTAGTCTGAATTAAAATGAGGTGCATTATATAAGAAATGATTTCTAGTAAAGATAATCAATTAATAAAAGAAGTAAGAAAGTTAAGAGAAAAGAAGTATAGAACACAAAATAAAAGTTTTATTGTAGAAGGATTTAGATTTTTTGAAGAAGCATTAAAATCTAATAGTAGTATAAATAAAGTTTTTATAGAAGGAAAAAATTTGAATAAATTAGAAGAGCTATACCAAAAATATAATATAAATAGTGATATAGAAACTTATGTGGTTAATTATTCTGTTTTAAAAAGTATAAGCAATACAGAAAACCCTCAGGGTATAGTATCAGTAATAAACTATTTTAAAAAAGAGAAATTAGATTTGCAAAATGGTTTTTATATTTTAGTAGATAAAGTTCAAGATCCAGGTAATATGGGAACTATAATAAGAACTGCTCATGCTGCTGGAGCTTTAGGTATTATAACAACTAAAGGAACCGTAGATGTATATAATGAAAAAACATTAAGGTCTACTATGGGATCTATTTTCTATATTCCTATAATCGAAGATGAAAATTTAGAAGCAGTAAAATCATTACAAAGAAATGGCTTCAAGCTATTAGTAAGTTCGTTAGATACAAATAGTAATTTTTATGATGTAAATATGAAAGATAATATGATAATTGCAGTAGGAAATGAAGGAAATGGAATAAGCGAGGATTTGAATAGTCTTAGTGATATAAAGGTTAAAATTCCTATGCCTGGAGCAGCAGAATCTTTAAATGTAGCAGTGGCATGCTCTATAATGACTTTTGAAAGAGTAAGACAAATTAATAAATAAGAGTGTTGACAAAAAACTAAACAGTATGTAAAATTATGAAAAGGATAAAAACAGAAAATATTAAACTATGATGAAGAGAGTAAGTTTAAAATATTTTTAAGAGAATGTGGGTCTTAGGCTGAAAACCCCTAAAATATTTTATGCTGAAGTTCACTTCTGAGTTCTAAAAGTGAAATAGTAGTAGCTTTTAGCGATACAGTATCGATAACACTGACTAAGAGAATATAAATTTTTATTTATATTAATTAGGGTGGTACCGCGGATTTAGTTCGTCCCTTTTATGGGATGGGCTTTTTTGTTATAAAAATTTTTACATTAAATATGAAAATGGAAGGGAGTATTGTTATGCGTGAAAAATTAGAAGAGATTAAAAATAGTGCAATAAATGAATTAAAAACAGCTTTAAGTAAAGACGAGTTAGAAAACATAAGAGTAAGATATTTAGGGAAAAAGGGTGAACTTACACAAATACTTAGAGGGATGGGAGCTTTATCTCAAGAAGAAAGACCTGTTGTAGGTAAAGTTGCTAATGAAATAAGATCATATATAGAAGAAACTATAAAAGAAGCTTTCTCCGATATAAAAAATAAAGAAAAATCTATGAGGCTAGAAAATGAAACCATAGATATAACTATGCCAGGAAAAAAACAAGTAGTAGGAAAAAGGCATCCTTTAGATTTAACATTAGAAAGTATGAAAGATATATTTATATCTATGGGATTTACCATTGAAGAAGGTCCAGAAGTTGAACTTGATAAATATAATTTTGAAGCATTAAATATACCGAAAAATCATCCAGCAAGAGGAGAACAAGATACTTTTTATATAAATGATAATTTGGTTTTAAGAACTCAAACATCTCCAATACAAATAAGAACTATGGAAAATCAAAAACCTCCTATTAAGATGATAGCTCCAGGGAAGGTTTATCGTTCTGATTCAGTAGATGCTACTCATTCACCTATATTTTATCAAATGGAAGGATTAGTAGTAGATAAAGGAATAACTTTTTCAGATTTAAAAGGTACATTAGAATTATTTGCAAAAAGAATGTTTGGAGATAAGGTTAAAACTAAGTTTAGACCACATCATTTCCCATTTACAGAACCTTCAGCAGAAATGGATGCTACATGCTTTGTATGCAATGGAGAAGGATGCAAAGTGTGTAAAGGTAGTGGTTGGATTGAACTTTTAGGTTGTGGAATGGTTCATCCTCAAGTTCTTAGAAACTGTAATATAGATCCAGAAGTTTATAGCGGATTTGCATTTGGATTCGGAGTAGATAGAATGGTTATGATGAAATATGCTATAGATGATATAAGACTTTTATATGAAAGTGATATGAGATTTCTAAATCAATTTTAAAGCTATGTTTTAATTTTAAAAATTAAATAATTACAACATATTACTAGTATAAAGGGATTAGAGATATCCACTTATAGTTTAGCTTTATAAAATAGAAGTTTAAATAAAATATGTTGGAAATAAAGTGTTTATTAATTATATTATACGAGGAGGTATAACAAATGAAAGTTCCAGTTAAATGGTTAAATGATTATATAGATATAGATATTTCTCCAAAGGAATTAGGAGATAGACTTACATTGTCAGGTTCAAAGGTAGAAGAAGTTGTTACTACAGGTGACGAAATACAAAATGTAGTAACAGGAAAAATAATGGAGATAAGAAAACATCCTGATGCAGATAAACTTTCTATTTGTCAAGTAGATATAGGTAAAGAAGAAAATATTCAAATAGTTACAGCTGCTACAAATATGAAAGAGATGGATATAATTCCTGTAGCTCTTCATGGGTCTACATTACATGGTGGGTTAAAAATTAAAAAAGGTAAATTAAGAGGAGAAGTATCCAATGGTATGTTCTGCTCTGAAGAAGAACTAGGTCTAGCAGGGGATGAACCTGTGTATGGGCTTATGATTCTAGATCAGGATACACCTGTAGGAAAAGACATAAAAAAGGTATTAAAAATGGAAAGCTCTGTTATAGAGTTTGAAATTACATCTAATAGACCAGATTGTTTAAGTGTAATAGGTATAGCAAGGGAATCTGCTGCTACTTTAAATAAAAAATATACTATTCCAGTGATAGAGTTTTCCCCAAAATGTAGTGAGAATATAGAAAACTTTTTAAGAGTAGAAGTAAAGGATACTCTTTGCAGAAGATATATGGCAAGAGGTATTAAAAATGTTAAAGTAAATCAATCACCAGGCTGGATGCAAGAAAGACTATTAGAAGCAGGGGTTAGACCTATAAACAATATAGTAGATATAACAAATTTTGTAATGTTAGAATTAGGTCAACCAATGCATGCTTTTGATAGAAAAGAAATAAGAACAAATACTATAGTGGTAGAAAGAGCAAAAGAAGGAGAAAAGTTTACTACACTAGATGAGACAGAAAGAGAATTAGATGTAGATATACTTAATATAAAAGATGGAGATAGAACTGTAGCTGTTGCTGGCATAATGGGTGGTTTAAACTCAGAAGTAAAAGAAGATACAAAAGAAATAATATTAGAATGTGCTAATTTTGATGGAACTAATATAAGAATATCTTCTAAAAAATTAGGATTAAGAACAGAAGCTTCTTCTAGATTTGAAAAAGATTTAGATCCTAATTTAGTGGAATTAGCTATGGATAGAGCTTGTAAATTAATTCAAGAACTAGGTGCAGGAGATGTAATGGAAGGTTCTGTAGATGTATATGAAAACAAATTAGAACCTCATATTTTAGAAGTAGACAGCAACTGGATAAATAAATTTTTAGGTACAGATATATCAAAAGAAGAAATGCAAGAATGCTTGGATAGATTGGATCTTAATACAGAAATAAAGGGAGAAATTTTAGAAGTACATGTACCAACTTTTAGATGTGATTTAAACATAAAAGAAGATATAGCAGAAGAAATAGCAAGAATATATGGATACAATAATATTCCAATAACTACAATAAAGAGTGTTACTATGCAAGCAGGAAAAAATGAAAAACAACGTTTAGATGATAAGGTTATAGAAACACTTATGGCCAGTGGATTAAACCAATCTATAAGCTATTCTTTTGTAAGTCCAAAGGTATTTGACAAAATTAATTTAAAAGAAGATAGTAACTTAAGAAAAGTGGTTAAGATAAAAAATCCTTTAGGAGAAGATTTTAGTATAATGAGAACCACTACAATACCTTCTATGATGGAATCTTTGAGTAGAAACTACTCAAGAAACAATGATTATGCTTCTTTATTTGAAATTGGAAAGATATATATTCCAAAGGAAGATCCTACAGAACTTCCAGAAGAAAAGAATATTGTTACTATAGGATTATATGGTGCTGTAGATTATTTTAGCTTAAAAGGTATAGTAGAAAATATACTAGGCGGATTAGGTATAGATAATTGGAAATTAAAAAGACAGGAAGAAAATCCTACTTTTCATCAAGGAAGAACTGCAGAACTTTATATAAAGAAAGATTATGTAGGTACGCTAGGAGAAATACATCCAGATGTACAGGATAACTATGATATAGAAGAAAGATGTTATATAGCAGAATTAAATTTAGATGTTTTATATAGGCATTCTAATGTTAAAAAGGAATATAGTCAATTACCAAAATTCCCAGCAGTAACTAGAGATATAGCAGTAATTGTGGATGATACAGTTTTAGTTCAAGAAATAGAAAATATAATTAAAAATGGTGGTGGAAATATACTTGAAAGTATACACCTATTTGATGTTTATAAAGGAAAACAAATACCAGAAGGAAAGAAGAGTATAGCATATTCTATAGTTTACAGAAATGCACAAAGAACCCTTAAAGATTCAGAGGTAAATAAAGTTCATGACAAAATAGTAAGAACCCTAGAACATAAGTTAGGAGCACAACTTAGAGATTAAAGGTAAAATCCTGTTTTATAAATGTGTGTTTTATGGTAGAATTATTATAGGCGATTATGACAAATAATATATTTAAACAAGTTTTAATTATTACAGAAACAACTAATTATAATAAGATTTAAAGATAAAATAATAAGTCCTATTTTAGTAAACAGTAGTATAAATAACATTTATAATAGGAATATCTAAGAGGGTGTATTCATGAATATTATAACGGTTAAAATAAATGGTGTTGAGTATAATTTAAAAGGAGAAGAACAAGAGGATTATCTTCACAAGGTGGCTAGATATGTGGATAAAAAAATAGCAGATATACTAGATAATAATCCTAAATTGAGTACTTCTTCAGCTTCAATATTGACAGCAATAAATGCTGTAGATGATGGATTAAAAAAAGAGCAAGAAATAGAAAATTTACAATTAGAAATAGATAAATTTAAAAAAATTCAGCATCATCAAAATTTAAAAGTAGAAGAAATAAGAAATTTATTAGCAGAAGAAAAGGAAAAGAATAAAGATTTAGAAGCGCAGGACGTAAATGATTCTATAAAAGAATATAAAGAAAAACTGGAGAAATTACAAGTACAAATGGCACTTATGGAGAAAACAGCGAAAAAATATATGGAAGAAAACAATAAAGTTAAGATTCAAAATAAGGAACTAAAATTTCAATTACAATCTTCTAAATATAAAATTTTAGATTTAGAAAAAAAGCTAATGGATAGTCAATTGAATTTGGCTAAAGAAAAGAAGAAATTAAATCCACTACAGGTAAAAGATATGAAAAGTAAATAAAAAACAGCCGTACACACTTACATTAATATGTGTACGGTTTTTTATAATAAGTATTACTAAAATAAATATAAAGTGAACTAATATATTTTAGAATAAATGTAATAAATATATAAAAGGACTCGATTTATTTATGCTCTCATTTTAAAGGTTGGCTGTAAATTTAAGTAAGGTAAATATATTTCATAATGCATGAGAAAGGTCATAAAGAAGAATTAAAAAATTAAAGAGAGTGGTCAGGGATACTACGACCCTGACCTAATTTGAAAGATAAATGAGCTAACAAATAATTGATTTAGTTAAAATTTTATTAAGATTCATACATTATTAAAAACTAACTAATTGCTATACCTGCACTTACAAATCCTGTAACAGTAGAAGCTAAACTTACACCAAGTGTATCGCTGTCAGCAACTAATAGTATCTTATCTCCTGCAGCAACTGCAATACTTTCAGCAGTAATACCACTTGCAGTAGTACCAATAGCAATTACTCCTAGAGCTGGAGTTAATAATAAAGGAGTACCAACTGGAGTAAAGGTATTACTACCCGCAGGTGCAGTGTATATTGTTAAACGTATTTGTACAGGGCTTAATAAAGTTATTCCAACTGTAGCACTAAAGAATCCAGCTAATGATGTTATAGTTCCAGCACGAGGAGCAACAAATGCGAAGTCAGAAACTGTTGGACTTAAAGTGATAGTTCCAGCAGAAACAGTAACTCCAGCAAATGAGCTTCCAAATCCAAGTAAAGCACCTGTATTTGCTAAGCCTCCTAAAACGGTTACTAATGCAACAGGGCCTCCGGATGCAAATGGTATTATAGCAGATGCACCAGTAGGACCAGTAATACCTCTAGGACCAGTAATACCTCTAGGACCAGTAATACCTCTAGGACCAGTAATACCTCTAGGACCAGTAATACCTCTAGGACCAGTAATACCTCTAGGACCAGTAATACCTCTAGGACCAGTAATACCTCTAGGACCAGTAATACCTCTAGGACCAGTAATACCTCTAGGACCAGTAATACCTCTAGGACCAGTAATACCTCTAGGACCAGTAATGCCTCTAGGACCGGTAATACCTCTAGGACCAGTAATACCCCTAGGACCAGTAGCACCTCTAGGACCAGTGGCACCTCTAGGGCCAGTAGGTCCAGTTACACCTCTAGGACAGGTGCATCTACCACAACATGGTACGCATATTTTACATCTATTACTCAAATAAATCACCCTCTACTTAAATAATGTTATTATATTTTTGCTAATAAAGTTTAATATATTAGCATTACTATATAGTATGATGAATTTTTTTTTTTGACATAAAAATTAGGTTAACATATTGTAAGATATGGATAATTAATATAATTAGTTAATTTAAGCAAAAAATGCATAAACTTTTATTTTTAATTTCAGCTTAATAGAAGAATATTTATGATTAATTGGTAAGAGCTACTTAAAGTAGAGTCAACACAAAGATAATAACTTTAAACTATTTAATATTAAAAACATTAAAAATGGTGAGGTGATTGGTTTATAGATTTTTCATTACATAAGAGATGTGCAATGAAATTACAAATTGCACTTAAAGATATGAAAATGTGCATAAAATTTACATGAGCAATAGACGTATAAAATATTTTTAAATACTGATAAAATTATACAATTACTTTATGAGGTATGAGAGCAATATTAAATTTTTAAATTATTAGTTAATTAAATAAGGGATTAATAATTGTATAGTATTGAAAAAGCTAGGTAAGAGTATAATTAGTTATATTCTTACCTAGCTATTATAAAATTATTAAATAGTTTTCAAATGACTATTATACTAATTTAGCAATTCTAATTTATACATTTAGTATATCAATTAAAATAAAGCATTTTTGTTAGTATCTGTAGAACAAGTAGTGGAAGCACTATTACCTAGAAATTCAGTAGTACAAGTGATAATTTAAGGACCAGTAGGACCAGTAGCACCTCTAGGTCCAGTAGGGCCAGTTATACCTTGGATTCCAGTAGGACCAGTAATTCCTCTAGGGCCGGTAGTTCCAGTTACCCCTTGAAGTCCAGTAGGACCAGTAGTGCCTCTAGGGCCAGTAGCACCAGTTACGCCTTGGATTCCAGTAGGTCCTGTGATGCCTCTAGGTCCAGTAGTTCCAGTTACACCTTTAGGACCAGTAGCTCCTGTTATACCTCTAGGTCCAGTAGTACCAGTTACGCCTTGGATTCCAGTAGGACCAGTAATTCCTCTAGGGCCGGTAGTTCCAGTTACCCCTTGAAGTCCAGTAGGACCAGTAACACCTTGAGGACCAGTAGCTCCGGTTGGGCCTTGAGGACCGGTAGCACCAGTTGCGCCTTTAGGGCCAGTAGCACCAGTTGCGCCTTTAGGACCAGTAGCTCCAGTTACACCTTGAATTCCAGTAGGTCCTGTAATACCTTGAGGACCAGTAGCACCAGTTACGCCTTGGATTCCAGTAGGTCCTGTAATGCCTCTAGGACCGGTAGTTCCAGTAATACCTTGGATTCCAGTAGATCCTGTGATGCCTCTAGGTCCGGTAGTTCCAGTAACACCTTGAGGACCAGTAGCTCCTGTGATGCCTTTAGGTCCAGTGGTTCCAGTTACTCCTTGAGGACCAGTAGCACCAGTTACGCCTTGGATTCCAGTAGGTCCTGTGATGCCTCTAGGTCCAGTAGTTCCAGTAATACCTTGGATTCCAGTAGATCCTGTGATGCCTCTAGGTCCGGTAGTTCCAGTAACACCTTGAGGACCAGTAGATCCTGTGATGCCTCTAGGGCCAGTGGTTCCAGTTACACCTTGAGGACCAGTAGCACCAGTTACGCCTTGGATTCCAGTAGGTCCTGTGATGCCTCTAGGTCCAGTAGTTCCAGTAATGCCTTGAGGACCAGTAGCACCAGTTACACCTTGGATTCCAGTAGGACCAGTAATTCCTCTAGGGCCGGTAGTTCCAGTTACCCCTTGAAGTCCAGTAGGACCAGTAACACCTTGAGGACCAGTAGCTCCGGTTGGGCCTTGAGGACCGGTAGCTCCAGTTGCGCCTTTAGGGCCAGTAGCACCAGTTGCGCCTTTAGGGCCAGTAGCACCAGTTACACCTTGGATTCCAGTAGGACCAGTAATTCCTATAGGGCCGGTAGTTCCAGTTACCCCTTGAAGTCCAGTAGGACCAGTAGTGCCTTGAGGACCAGTAGCTCCTGTTACGCCTTGGATTCCAGTAGGACCAGTAATTCCTCTAGGGCCGGTAGAACCAGTTACACCTTGAATTCCAGTAGGTCCTGTAATGCCTTGAGGTCCAGTAGTTCCAGTTACCCCTTGAAGTCCAGTAGGACCAGTAACACCTTGAGGACCAGTAGCTCCGGTTGGGCCTTGAGGACCGGTAGCTCCAGTTGCGCCTTTAGGACCAGTAGCTCCAGTTACACCTTGAATTCCAGTAGGTCCTGTAATACCTTGAGGACCAGTAGCACCAGTTACGCCTTGGATTCCAG
Source organism: Clostridium sporogenes (assembly GCF_001889325.1). Classification (NCBI taxonomy): domain Bacteria; kingdom Bacillati; phylum Bacillota; class Clostridia; order Eubacteriales; family Clostridiaceae; genus Clostridium; species Clostridium sporogenes. Next base: position 2,962,718 of record NZ_CP013243.1, read on the forward strand.
TAGGTCCTGTAATGCCTCTAGGGCCGGTAGAACCAGTTACACCTTGAATTCCAGTAGGTCCTGTAATGCCTTGAGGTCCAGTAGTTCCAGTTATACCTTGAGGTCCAGTAGCACCAGTTACGCCTTGTTTTCCAGTAGGTCCTGTTATGCCTTTAGGTCCAGTAGCACCAGTTACGCCTTGGATTCCAGTAGGTCCAGTAATGCCTTGAGGACCTGTAGTTCCAGTAACACCTTGAGGACCAGTAGCACCAGTTACGCCTTGGATTCCAGTAGGTCCTGTAATGCCTCTAGGACCGGTAGTTCCAGTAATACCTTGGATTCCAGTAGATCCTGTGATGCCCCTAGGGCCAGTGGTTCCAGTAACACCTTGAGGACCAGTAGCACCAGTTACGCCTTGGATTCCAGTAGGTCCTGTGATGCCTCTAGGTCCAGTAGTTCCAGTTACACCTTTAGGACCAGTAGCTCCTGTTATACCTCTAGGTCCAGTAGTACCAGTTACGCCTTGGATTCCAGTAGGTCCAGTAATGCCTTGAGGACCTGTAGTTCCAGTAACACCTTGAGGACCAGTAGCACCAGTTACGCCTTGGATTCCAGTAGGTCCTGTAATGCCTCTAGGACCGGTAGTTCCAGTAATACCTTGGATTCCAGTAGATCCTGTGATGCCTCTAGGTCCGGTAGTTCCAGTAACACCTTGAGGACCAGTAGATCCTGTGATGCCTCTAGGGCCAGTGGTTCCAGTAACACCTTGAGGACCAGTAGCACCAGTTACGCCTTGGATTCCAGTAGGTCCTGTAATGCCTCTAGGACCGGTAGTTCCAGTAATACCTTGGATTCCAGTAGATCCTGTGATGCCTCTAGGTCCGGTAGTTCCAGTAACACCTTGAGGACCAGTAGATCCTGTGATGCCTCTAGGGCCAGTGGTTCCAGTTACACCTTGAGGACCAGTAGCACCAGTTACGCCTTGGATTCCAGTAGGTCCTGTGATGCCTCTAGGTCCAGTAGTTCCAGTAATGCCTTGAGGACCAGTAGCACCAGTTACACCTTGGATTCCAGTAGGACCAGTAATTCCTCTAGGGCCGGTAGTTCCAGTTACCCCTTGAAGTCCAGTAGGACCAGTAACACCTTGAGGACCAGTAGCTCCGGTTGGGCCTTGAGGACCGGTAGCTCCAGTTGCCCCTTTAGGGCCAGTAGCACCAGTTGCGCCTTTAGGGCCAGTAGCACCAGTTACACCTTGGATTCCAGTAGGACCAGTAATTCCTCTAGGGCCGGTAGTTCCAGTTACCCCTTGAAGTCCAGTAGGACCAGTAGTGCCTTGAGGACCAGTAGCTCCTGTTACGCCTTGGATTCCAGTAGGACCAGTAATTCCTCTAGGGCCGGTAGTTCCAGTTACCCCTTGAAGTCCAGTAGGACCAGTAGTGCCTTGAGGTCCAGTAGCTCCTGTTACCCCTTGGATTCCAGTAGGACCAGTAATTCCTCTAGGGCCGGTAGAACCAGTTACACCTTGAATTCCAGTAGGTCCTGTAATGCCTTGAGGTCCAGTAGTTCCAGTTACCCCTTGAAGTCCAGTAGGACCGGTAACACCTTGAAGTCCAGTAGGACCAGTAACACCTTGAATTCCAGTAGGTCCTGTAATACCTTGAGGACCAGTAGCACCAGTTACGCCTTGGATTCCAGTAGGTCCTGTAATGCCTCTAGGGCCAGTAGCACCAGTTACGCCTTGGATTCCAGTAGGTCCTGTGATGCCTCTAGGGCCAGTAGCACCAGTTACGCCTTGGATTCCAGTAGGTCCAGTAATGCCTTGAGTCCAGTAGTTCCTGTAACACCTTGAGGTCCAGTAGCACCAGTTACGCCTTGTATTCCAGTAGGTCCTGTAATGCCTCTAGGACCGGTAGTTCCAGTAATACCTTGGATTCCAGTAGATCCTGTGATGCCCCTAGGGCCAGTGGTTCCAGTAACACCTTGAGGACCAGTAGCACCAGTTACGCCTTGGATTCCAGTAGGTCCTGTGATGCCTCTAGGTCCAGTAGTTCCAGTTACACCTTTAGGACCAGTAGCTCCTGTTATACCTCTAGGTCCAGTAGTACCAGTTACACCTTGAATTCCAGTAGGTCCAGTAATGCCTTGAGGACCAGTAGTTCCAGTAACACCTTGAGGACCAGTAGCACCAGTTACGCCTTGGATTCCAGTAGGTCCTGTAATGCCTCTAGGACCGGTAGTTCCAGTAATACCTTGGATTCCAGTAGATCCTGTGATGCCTCTAGGTCCGGTAGTTCCAGTTACACCTTTAGGACCAGTAGATCCTGTGATGCCTCTAGGGCCAGTGGTTCCAGTAACACCTTGAGGACCAGTAGCACCAGTTGCGCCTTTAGGGCCAGTAGCACCAGTTACACCTTGGATTCCAGTAGGACCAGTAATTCCTCTAGGGCCGGTAGTTCCAGTTACCCCTTGAAGTCCAGTAGGACCAGTAGTGCCTTGAGGACCAGTAGCTCCTGTTACGCCTTGTATTCCAGTAGTACCAGTAATTCCTCTAGGGCCTGTAGTTCCAGTTACCCCTTGAAGTCCAGTAGGACCAGTAGTGCCTTGAGGACCAGTAGCTCCTGTTACGCCTTGGATTCCAGTAGGACCAGTAATTCCTCTAGGGCCGGTAGAACCAGTTACACCTTGAATTCCAGTAGGTCCTGTAATGCCTTGAGGACCTGTAGTTCCAGTAACACCTTGAGGACCAGTAGCACCAGTTACGCCTTGGATTCCAGTAGGTCCTGTAATGCCTCTAGGACCGGTAGTTCCAGTAATACCTTGGATTCCAGTAGATCCTGTGATGCCCCTAGGGCCAGTGGTTCCAGTAACACCTTGAGGACCAGTAGCACCAGTTACGCCTTGGATTCCAGTAGGTCCAGTAATGCCTTGAGGACCGGTAGTTCCAGTAACACCTTGAGGACCAGTAGCACCAGTTACGCCTTGGATTCCAGTAGGTCCTGTAATGCCTCTAGGACCGGTAATTCCTGTTAGGCCTTTAGTACCAGTAATACCCCTAGGACCAGTAGGTCCTGTTACACCTTGAGGACCAGTAGGGCCAGTAACTCCCAGAGTATTAGTTTCTTCTGTTACAGACAAATTAGCTTTTACCGTAAGACTAACGGCTAATGATACATCTAAATTACTATTTATTAATGAAAAACTATAAGGTACAGCCGTTACATTTAATAAAGCGTTACCAACAACTTGGCCTACTTTTATAGGCGATTCACCTTGTATTATTTTATTATCTGATGTCTTTATAGCAAATGATACATAGGTTGCAGAAAATGATGATTGAGTACTAACCCACCAATCAACATAATATATGCCTGTTTTATTTATTGTTACAACTCCTGTTCCTGGATTATAACTTATATCACTACCAATAGATAAAAGTATATTATCAAATATAACATTTGTGTTAGTAGCTATGGTACCGCCAATTGTTCTTTGGAGTTGTAGACTATTATTTACCATATCATACACCTCATTCAATATTGATTTTTTCGCTTAGTCTACATAATTTATCTATCTTCATAATTATTGTAATTAATTTTTTATAATGTGCCTAATTTATAAGCTAAGAAATTATCACAATAACCTTTAATACTTAATATTAATAGTATTTAAAGTAGTACAATTTATATCTATAATATAATATATTATAGTAATACTAATTAAGGAGTGTGATTATTGTTATATTTAGATATTAAAATTATATTCTAACAAGGTTAATCATTTAGTATTATCTAAATTAATTTAAAAATATACTTCTCTCTTTAAATAATATATCTAAGAGCGAAGTATATTTTTATTTATCTTTAATTGTAATTACCAATATAAAATGGAATCTTAAATTACCTAACTTTAATTACTGATATATTTAATTGTATTGTTGTATTTCCTAGTTCAATAGATCCCCCACTAGAGTTTGTAATTTTTAAATTTACAGGTACAGAAGTTGCATTAATGACTGCATTCCCTGATATTTGTCCAGGTACCGCTGCTAATGTTGCACAAGTGGAATTTACAATGGCGGGTACTATTGTCCCGGTAGAAGCATTTAGATTTAAATTTACTTCAGACGCAGTTGGTTCCACATCAGAAATATTAATCCACCAATCTACATAGTAAACTCCTGGTGTATTAAGCTGTATATCATTTGAAACCCCATTAAATGTTATATCTGGTGCTCCAGCATCACTTATTAAAGTATCCAATGGTATATCTGATAAGTCAGGTATTATAGTAAGTGGTAACTCTCTTGCTTGAGCTTGTAATCCGATTAAATTGGCAGGAGGTCCGGTAACACCCCTAGGACCAGTGGTTCCAGTAATACCTCTAGGGCCAGTGGTTCCAGTAATACCTCTAGGACCAGTGGTCCCAGTAATACCCCTAGGACCAGTAGTTCCAGTAATACCCTTAGGACCAGTGGTTCCAGTAATACCCCTAGGACCAGTAGTTCCAGTAATACCTCTAGGACCAGTGGTTCCAGTAATACCCCTAGGACCAGTAGTCCCAGTAATACCTCTAGGACCAGTAGGTCCAGTTACACCTCGAGGGCGGGTACACCTACCACAACATGGTATACATATTACTTTTTTGCATCTATGACTCAAATAAATCACCTTCTATTTAAATAATATAATTGTATTTTTGCTAATAAAGTTTAATATATTAGCGTTACTATATAATATATGATGATTCTTTTTTTTTGATATAAAATACGGTACAAGGTGAATTTCAAGCTAGATCTTTAAGCATAATTCTACTCAAATCCAATACTTTTAAAGAATTCTTTATTATTAAGCAAAGTTTTGTTATTAGGGGAGTAGGATAGAGCTATTTCATTGTGTTTATAAGATAGCTCTTTGTTTCCTTGCTTATAGTAGCAAACACAAAGCTGAACATGAGGAAGCCAGGTCCAACAGTCATCACTAAAGAATCCCCAACTATTTTTAGGGCGTTCTAAATTGGTAGCTAATTCATACCAAAATATTGCATTAGGAAAGTTGTTTTCATCTAAAAAGTAATGACCCAATCTACAACAAAATTCAGCTCTTGGTTTATCATAATTAAAAGAATAATAACAGTATTTTTTAGCATTAAAAGAATCTTTTATATAATTGTAGTAATCTGCTAGTTTGCCACAGGCATTTATTTTATCCTCGTACCAGCCAGAGTTCATTTCTAATAATTTTTTATATTGTTCTATAGCTTCTTCGTATAGTTTATGATCATATAACTCATTACCATAGTAGAATACATCTCTTGGAGAAAACTCATAATTTTCTTCTATCATTTTTTTATATATATTTAAGTTTCTGTCAGAATCTCGAGGTTTTACCTTATCATGAACTATAGCTATATCACTATCAAAAATATTACCATAAACCTCTAAATAGTTATGAACTCTTCCATACCATTTAAAATTATTTGCGCGTTTAACAAGCCTATTTCTCCTATAACTTAAAGCTGGTATACCGTCTTTATCAAGATTCATATTGTAAAACATAGTAACAGAGTCAATGGATTTATCTAAACTAGATTTTAATTTTTTTAATTTTTTCTGGTCTTCCTCCAAGATTATATCGTCAGCATCTAAGTAAAATATATATTCTTTAGTAGCTTTGCTAAATGAAAAATTTCTTGCTGTAGCAAAATCTTGTATCCATTCAAAATCATAAATTTTATCTGTAAATTTTTTGGCAATGTCTTTAGTCTTGTCCGTAGAACCTGTATCAACTATTATAATTTCATCAACAAAATCTTTAGCACAATTTAAACACCTTTCTAGTGTAATTTCTTCATCTTTTACAATCATACATAAACTTATAGTTATCATTAAATCACCTCATATAAATTTACTATTTATTTTATATACTATTTAATTATCACTTCTCAATATATAGGTAGAATTACAATTAATAAAAATTTTATTTATTTTGACATATGGCATAAGAGTGCACATTTAAAACAAATTATTTTCTACAAATTTTTTTAATATATAGGTTATAATGATCTAGGCATAATATATGGTATGCAAATTTATGAAAATATGAGTATGGATATTACAATATTTATTTATATAATAGATAACATTAATTAAATATAAATCATATAATGTATTGACAACAAATAATATGTATTGCTATATTCAAGTATCTGAAAGGATGTTGAGATTTATGCTATGTGATAAAGATAGAAAAAAATTACAACGAAAATTAGAAGATCTACATTGTAATCAATGTGATATATGTTTATGTGGAGGCTGTTGTTGCAATTGTGATTGTGATATTGATAGTTGTTGTGATGTTGCTACTAGTAAATGTGATTGCTGTGTAGATCCCATGGAAAATTTATTAAATCAATTAAGAAGTATTTTAGCACCTAACGCTACAATTCAAGTAACCCTTGATACAGGAGCAATTCAGTCTTTTCAAGTAAATCAAATAGTATCAATAGGAGATAGTATAATTAATATACAGAATACTAGTTTTATTTCAATTTGTAATATTTCAAGGGTTAGATGGGCAAATATAAGTACAATAAATCAAATTAATTTATTGCCACCAGTATGTACTTGTGACGAATGCGATTGCTGTGAAAGACCATTAAGAGAAAATCTAAATAAGTTTATAAATTCTAATGTAGAATTGCAGTTTAAAGGACAACAAAATCCTAATACTTTCCAAGGCTTGACGATAAGAAAAGTTGGCCTTGGAATAGTAATAGGACAAAATACAGTTGATGGTGCTCCAGATGCATATTCAATTTGCAAGATTACACGTTTTAATGTTATATAAGTTGTAAAGATTATTTTAAATGAAGGGCATATTTAATACAAATAAAAATATAAAAAAGCTTGGTTAATAATTAAACTCCTTGTATTTAATGGAATGCAAGGAGTTTTTTTGAAAATTTAAATATTTAAAATTAATTTTTTATTATAGTCTATTTTTATAAAAGTCAATAATTATTTCTAGGGCCTACCAAAAATTTTTTCTATGAAGTTTTTGTTTTTGGAATTTTCTAGTTGCTGTTTTATGAGTGAGTTTTCGGATTTTAATTCGTTTAAGGTTACTTCTAATTCTCGTGAATAATTTGTTATATATTTAAAACTTTTTTCTTTTTCTTCAAGTTGTTGTTTTATAGTTGAAACTTCTATATCATATTTATTTCTTAAATTTGAAAGGGTGTGGTTCCTAGATTTTTCTAATTTTTCTTTTGTATTATCATTTTCTAGTTTTAATTCTTTAATATTTTTTTCTAAGTTTTTATTCTTATCAAGTAAAGCTTTAAGTTCATTTTGCTTATCTTCAAGTTGCTTTTTTATATTTTTAATTTCAATAAGATATTTATTCTCAAGATTTTTTATTGTTGTTATATTTTGATTTTGTAATTTTTCAATTATGTTATTTAAATTTTCATCTGTTTTCTCTTTAAGTTTTATCTTTAGAAGTTCATTTTTTTCACATTCTTTATTTAGCTTTTCTTTAAAGTCTTCTGTTTGAATGTTTAATTTATTATTAGTTTTCAATATAGATTTATATTTGCTTTCAATATTAGATTTTTGGATAGAAATTTTATTTAGATCTTCAATAAGATTATTAGCATGTAGATTTTTCTCCTTTAATTTTTCTGTTAGTAATATTGTTTTATTCATTAAATCATAGTTTATAGTATTTTTTTTAGATATTTCTTGAAGTAATTTTCTTATAGTACTTTCCGCATCATATGTTTCATTGTTTTTATTAGTATATGTTTTAGTTACTTTAGGCAAAAATACATTAATATTATCAGATATAGAAGCAAATATGTTTTTACTTTCTATAGATTTATCTAAAGGGCTTTCCTCATATATATATCTATACATATCTATATTATTAAAGGATTTAGTATTAATTTGGGAAGAATTAGACCATTTTACACCATTAAAGGAAGAATATATTAATTTATTATGTTCTGACCATACACAGTATAATGTATCATTGAATATAATAAATGTAGATTTATATACAGGATTATTTGTTTTATAAATAGGAAAACTACTAATATTATCTTTAGTATCTATTGTTACATGTTCCAGTGTGTATATTCCATTTTCTTCAGATAAATTTAAAATATTAAATTCTCTATCTTGCTTTAAAGTAGAAAAATTGATATTATTACCATCTAACCTATATAGCTTTTTAGGACTGCTCCAACCATCATTATTTAAAAATTTACATAAATTAATAACGTGAGAGTTCTTTTCTTTAGTTATATAGAACATATTAATAGTATTATTTAATGTTTCTAAATGATAATGTTTTTCTACACCATCAATAGTGTTTATAGGTCCTATTATATTAGTTTTAAATTTGTTTCTGTTCCATACGTAGTGTAGAATGTTTCCACTAGAATCATATTTATTTTCATAGAACATAAAAAATATATGAAGTTTATTTCCTTTAGAAAATAAGTTTACTTCATCTATATTATTGTTATGAGATTTTAATTTATAAAGAGTTTGGATAGACCATTTTTTATTGAATTTACAGTATTTGATAAATCCATCAAAAGTTATACATACTACTTCTATTATTCCTAAATAAGTTACATTTATATTAAATTTTAAAACGTTTTCTAGTATTTTTATTTCTTCAGAAAATTTATTACACATTAAGGTATTATCTTTATTAATATAAAATTCATACATATTACCATATATGTTTTTAAAAATATATGATTTATTAGAGTTCATAATATTCACCTACCTTTATAAAATTATATTAATAATAAGTTTTTTATATTCTTTTTAATTAAAAATATTACTAAAAATTTATTCAATTTATATAAAAATTATATAATTAAAATATATTTTTACTAATCACACTTATTTTTTTATATGCATACTATATATTGAGATAAAACAATGTTTCTTCTATATGAAAAGGAGGATATATATATGGCTATTAATTCAAAAGATTTTATTCCACGTCCAGGTTTTGTAAATAAACAAGGTTGTTTACCAGATCCAGTGGAGATAACTTGTATTCAAGTACCTAAAGTTTTTGATCAATGTTTAATAAAAGAATGTTTAAAACCTACAGATGATTGCGAACAGTTATGTAAACAGATACCAAATATTACGGAACCAGCGCAAGTTAGATGCGTGGGTTGTTGTAAAGACTTAAAAGTAAAGGTTAATTCTGTTACTAAATGCCCTGTTTCAAATGGTAAACCAGGACACAAAAAGATAACTGTTAATTTTACAGTTACTTTTGACGTAGATGTAGATGTAGAAATAAATGGAGTTATACACACAGAGACATTAAATTTTTCAGTAAATAGAACTATAACTGCTTCTAACTTGTATTGTCCAGATGCTATAGCTAAAACTATAATAGGTAAAGAATGTACATCAGCAGAGGAAGTTGATCAACAGTTTATAAAACTAGAAGTAGTAGGTGAGTGCCTAAGCACAGATATTACAAAGGTAGATTGTGATAAGGATTGTTGCAGTTGTACTTGTGAAGATAATGAAGATAAGAAAGTATTCTTATGTATCACACTAGGATTATTTATAATAATCAAATGTGAAATAGTAGTTCAATTAATGGTTCCAGCTTATGGTTATTGTCCAGTACCAGAAGAATGTAAGTGTTCACATGATCCATGTAAAGAATTTATGGAAAGAGAACTTCCAACCCTTTATCCACCACAAGAAATGGATGATTTATTTGATGATTGTGATGAGAAATGCATTGAAGAAGAGAAAGACGATATAGTAAGTAATAGTATAGTAAGTAGTAGTAGTATAATAAGTAGTAATTAACCTATAAGTTAAAATTAATATAAGAATTATTTTAAAGGTATTTATCATATTAGTTTATTTGTATATTATGGATTATTATGATACCAATACATTAAGAATAATAGTAGGATAATTTGCAAATTAATATGATAGCTATAAGAAGGAAAATAGTAAAGATGTATGTTTTTTACGGAGAGGGATATTAGGTGAAAAATTTAAAAAGCTAAATTTTGAACTAAATCTTGGACCCTGTAGGAAAATTATATTAGGTATAGTTTACCATTATTAAAAGGGGAAACATGTGTAGGAAAGATATATATGTTAACAAAGGTGGTACTTTGGATATTACGACTTCGGTCCCTGTATAGGGATGCGAAGTCTTTCTATATATTATTAATGACATATATTTACTAAAGTGCTTTATTCTATTTTTAAACCTATTTTCTAAATAATATTTACTTATCTGATCAATAAAAGCATAGTTTTTTATAAAGTATGTATTTATTTCACTTTTGGTAGTATCTAGACATGATAGAAGATATGGAATAGATCTAATTAAGATAAAAAATTAATTAGGATGGGGGCCAAAAACTGATTTTCAAAGTGGAATAAAGAAAACTATAGAATGGTATGTAGATAATAGAAGATGGGTGAACGACATAACTTCAAATCAATATAAAAATATTCATAGAAATAAATTAATAATCAAATAATGATCAAATTTAATAAAACTTATATAAAAATGTATTATAATGCACATAGATAAATAATAGTTGATATAACATTTTAAATATGTTTAATCTATTGTATAATAAACCTTAGAATATCTTAGGAGAGATGAATATGAGAAGAATAGAATTACTGGCTCCTGCAGGAAGCATGGAAAGTTTATATGCAGCAGTGCAAGCTGGGGCAGATGCAGTATACATGGGCGGAAGCAAATTTTCTGCTAGGGCTTATGCTAATAATTTTGATGATAAGCAATTAAAAGAGGCTATAAACTATTGCCATTTATATGGTGTTAAAGTATATATTACAGTTAATACATTAATAAAAGAAGAGGAAATAAAAGAAGCAATAAAGTATATAGGATTTTTATATTCTATAGGGGTAGATGCTTTAATAATACAGGATACTGGAATATCAAAATTAATAAAAGAAAAATTACCAGATTTTGAAATTCATGCATCTACCCAAATGACTATACATAATGGAGAAGGTGCTATATTTTTAAAAGAATTAGGTTTTAAAAGAATAGTTTTATCACGAGAACTTTCATTAAAAGAAATAGCATATATTTCAAGGGACTTAGATATAGAAACGGAAATATTTGTACATGGAGCCCTTTGTATTTGTTATTCAGGGCAATGTTTAATGAGTAGTATATTAGGTGGAAGAAGTGGAAATAGGGGGAGATGTGCTCAACCTTGTAGGCTTCCATATACATTGATAAATGAAAAGGATGATAAGGAAACAAAGGGGTATTTATTAAGTCCTAAGGATATATGTAATATAGAAAACATGGGAGATTTAATAAAGGCTGGTGCTACATCTTTTAAGATAGAAGGGAGAATGAAAAGACCAGAATATGTAGCAGGAGTAATTAGAAGTTATAAAAAAGCTATAGATGCAGCTATAAATAAAGAAAATTTTGAAGAAGAACAAAACAAAAAAGAGTTAATGCAATTATTTAATAGAGAAGGTTTTTCAAAGGCATACCTTTATGGAAACAAAGGTAAAGATATGATGGCATTTTCTTTTCCAAAAAATACAGGATTGCTTCTAGGAGAGGTAAATAAGGATAAAAGTATAAAATTAGAAGAGAATTTAAAAATAAAAGATGGTATAAGAAATGCTGATAAAGGTTTTATAGTATCTAGTATAATTAAGGATAATAAAGAAGTAGAAAAAGCCTGCAAAGGAGATCTAGTAAAAATAAAACCTTCAAATTATAAGTTTAAGGATAAATTATATAAAACCTCAGATACAGAGCTTTTACAGTCCTTAGGTAAAATATATGAGGATAAATTTAATAAGAAAATTTATTTAGAAGCTAATGTAGAGTTTAAAGTAGGGGAAAAAATAAAATTAAGTTGCAGATACAATGGGGAGGAGCATTTTGCAGAAGGGAAAGAAATAGAAAAGGCACTAAAAAAACCTTTATCTATGGAAAAAATAGAAGAAAATTTAATGAAGAGTGGGGAAACTCCTTTCAAGATAAATAAAATTAGATTTAACTCTTATGAAGAAGGATTTTTACCTGTCTCAGAGATAAATAATTGCCGAAGAATACTTATAAATTCCATAGAAGAAAGAATAATACAAAATAATCCACATTGTGGAAAAATAAAAGAGGTTAATGTAGATAATATATACAGTAACATAAATGGAATAAAAGAAAATGATTTACCAAAGTATATATTTTCAGTATATACCTATGAACAATTAAAAGCTGTAGTGGATAATGGCTTTAAAAATATAATAGTAGATTTATTTACAAGGGATCCATTAAACTTACATAAAATAAAAGGATTATATCAGGATTTAAATATATATTTAAAAGCTCCTAATATTATAAAAAGTGAATTTGATTATGTAGAAAAGATAATAGAAGAGAATCTACATAACATAAAAGGTATAGTAACAGCTAATTTAGGAATAGTAAATAAATTTAACAATAGAACAGAAATAATAGGAGATTATAAATTAAATATATTTAATAGTTTTGCAGGGGATTTTTATAAGGAATTTATTAAAGGAAGTTGTTTAAGTATAGAGCTTAATAAAAAAGAAATAAAATCTATAGTTAAACATATGGATTTAGGTAGCCAAATGCTTATATATGGTAAAATAGAAAATATGGTTAGTGAATACTGTCCTATAGGCAGTACTTTTGGGGGTAAAAATAGTTCTTCTAGCTGTAATAAAGCTTGTGAAAAAGGAATTTATATATTAAAAGATAGAATCAGTGCTAAATTCCCAGTTAAGACAGATGTATTCTGTAGAAGTCATATATATAATAATTCAGATATTAATTTAATAGGGAATATAGAGGAAATAAAAACACTGGGAATTAATAGTTTTAGATTAGATTTTTTAAATGAGAATTATGAAGAAATGGAATATATATTAAAAGCTCTTAAAGAAGAAAAATGGAAGGGAGATTTTAAAAATTATACAAGAGGCCATTATAAAAGAGGGGTAGAATAACTTAATGAGATTATTTATCCCATGACTACCCGCTCTAATACTCCCATCTTCTTCAAAGTTGGAGTAAAGAGCGGCTACGTCTCTGGATAACGATTTCTAAGCTTTAGTGGGAGTAAAAACTCCCTTTAAAGCTAAGAACTCTGTTTATACAATAAATCAGATATGGGTATATAGAAGTTATAATTAAGTTGATAATAGATGTTATTAAAAGACAATAGAAAAAGTAAGAAAAACCTAGGAAAGTTAAAAGGAGTGTTAAAGAAGTGAAGGATAAATCTATTAAGGTTTTAGAATTTAATAAGATACAGGAAATTTTAAAAAATTATACCTGTACAAAAGCTGCAAAAGATATAATAGAAGATTTAAAACCTTATGATAGTGTATATGAAGTAAGAGAGCACTTAGAAGAAACAAAGGAAGCCTTTAAATTATTGGTTACAAAGGGAGCACCACCCTTTGAAGGAGTATATGATATAAGAAGTGGAATTTCTTTAGCAGAAAAGGGATCTACATTATTGCCAGGGCAACTTTTAAAAATAGCTGCAGTCTTAAGATGTGCAAGAAGATTTAAAGAATATATAAATCATAAGGAGGAAGAGGAAAGCTATAGGGCCTTAGAGGATATATGTGAGGGGATTTTTTCCCTACCTAAAATAGAAGAAGAAATATTTAATGCTATAGAAGGAGAAGAGGAAATAGCAGATAGAGCGAGTTCTACTCTTTATAACATAAGAAGATCTTTAAAAGAAAAAAATTATTCTGTAAGAGATAAAATTAACTCTTTAGTTAGAAGTTATTCCTCCTATCTTCAAGAAAATATATATACAGTTAGAGGAGATAGATATGTTTTACCAGTAAAGGCAGAACACAAGGGTGCGGTACCGGGACTTGTACATGACCAAAGTTCTACAGGGGCTACCCTTTTTATAGAACCAATGAGTTTAGTTAATTTAAATAATGAAATAAAAGAACTTATGTTAAAAGAAAAGGCAGAAATAGAAAGAATATTAAGTGTTCTATCATCTAAAATAAATGCTAATATAACAGGGGTAAAGACCGATGCTAACATAGTATGGGAATTAGATTTTATATTTGCTAAAGCTAAATTTGCTAGTGAATATAATTGTACTTGTCCAACTATTAATGATGAGGGGATTGTTGATATTATAGAGGGAAGACATCCTCTTATAGATAGAAGAGAAGTAGTTCCTATAAGTGTTAAGTTAGGAGATGAATTTACATCCTTAATGATAACAGGACCTAATACAGGAGGTAAAACTGTAACTTTAAAAACAGTAGGATTAATACATTTAATGGCTATGAGCGGTCTTATGATTCCGGCTAGAGAAAACTCTGTAATAAGTTATTTTAACAATGTTTTTGCAGATATCGGAGATGAACAAAGTATAGAACAAAGCTTATCAACTTTTTCATCTCATATGAAAAATATAGTAGAGATTATGGATAAAGCAGATGAAAATTCTTTAGTTTTATTTGATGAATTAGGAGCAGGAACAGATCCAACAGAAGGGGCAGCTTTGGCTATTTCTATATTAGAAAATTTAAGAAAAAGAGGATCTAAGATAATTGCTACAACTCATTATAGTGAACTAAAAGCCTATGCATTAAGAAAAGAAGGAGTAGAAAATGCTTCTGTTGAGTTTGATGTGGAAACTTTGAGACCTACTTATAGATTATTAATAGGAATACCAGGTAAATCAAATGCCTTTGAAATATCTAAAAGATTAGGATTACCAGATTATATTATAGATTTTGCTAGAGAAAATATATCTAATGAGAATATAAAATTTGAGGAATTAATTCAAAATTTACAAGAAAAAAGTATAAAAGCCCAAGAGGATGCAAGACTTGCAGAAAATCTTAAATTGGAAAGAGATAAAGAAAAGAAAAAATACGAAGAAAAATTAGAAGGACTTCAAAAAGTTAGAGATAATGCTTTTATAGATGCAAGAAGAGAAGCTAAAAATATAATAAGAGAAGCAAAAGAAGAGGCAGATAAAATATTAAAAGACATCAGACAATTAGAAAGAATGGGTTATTCTTCAGATGCAAGACGTAAATTAGAAGAGGAAAGAAAAAAATTAAAAGATAAATTAGATTCTATTGAAGAAAAGGAAATAAAAACAGTTCATAAAGGAGAAGCTTTAAAGAATGTAAAAGAAGGAGACGAAGTTCTTTTAGTTTCAATAAACCAAAAGGTAATAGTCCTATCAAAACCAGACAACAAAGGTGATATATTAGTTCAAGCTGGAATTATGAAAATAACAGCTAATATTAAAGATTTGAGGGCTGCTAAGGAAAGTAATTCTAATAGCAATTCATCAAAAATAAAAAAATCTAAAAAACTTAATTTGAATTTAAGCAGAGTGGAGTCTTCTGTGGATCTTAGAGGAATGGATGCAGAAGAAGCCATATACACTGTAGATAAATATTTAGATGAGGCTTATTTAGGTGGTTTAGGGGAAGTTACCATAGTACATGGTAAAGGTACAGGAGTTTTAAGAAAAACAATTATGGATATGCTAAAAGGTCATCCTCATGTTAAGAGACATAGACTAGGTGAATATGGTGAAGGTGGTACTGGCGTTACAGTAGTAGAGTTAAAATAAATTTTAAATTAGATAGCTTAGGTTTAGATGAACTTTTTTACTAAAATCTAAGCTATCAATTTATTTTTATTTTAGAGGGTTCCAAAATTTAGAATTAAAGAACGCATTTTTTAGATTTAGTTTAAAAAATAAAAAAATAGTATATTTAGTGTATATATTCACTAGATACAAGGGGAAGAAGGAATTTTATGATATTAATAAGTGCTTGTCTCTGTGGAGTTAACTGTAAGTATAATGGCGGAAATAATTTAAATGAAAAAGCATTAAAACTTTTTAGAGAAGGAAAGGCCGTCTTAGTTTGTCCAGAACAACTAGGTGGGCAACAAACACCAAGGGCAGCTCATGAAATAAATAATGCTACAGGAGCAGATGTATTAGATGGAAAAGCTAATATCATAGGACCAGAGGGTGATGATGCTACAAAAGAATTTTTAAAGGGAGCCTATGAGACTTTAAAAATAGCAAAGGAATGTGGTGCCAAAACAGCTATATTAAAGTCTAGGAGTCCATCCTGCGGGCTTGGAAAAATATATGATGGTACTTTTTCGGGTAACAAAAAAGATGGGAACGGTGTAACAGCAGAACTATTAACTAGAAATAGAATA
This sequence comes from Clostridium sporogenes, assembly GCF_001889325.1. NCBI lineage: Bacteria > Bacillati > Bacillota > Clostridia > Eubacteriales > Clostridiaceae > Clostridium > Clostridium sporogenes. The sequence goes on from NZ_CP013243.1 coordinate 2,978,980, forward strand.
AAGGTTTATACAGAGGAAGATGAATTTATGTCTAAATTTTAATTAATAATTTGGGGATGTAGATAAATTTGCTTTTACACAAATAAATCTACATCCTTAATTTATTTTAATTTTGAACTGAAATTAGAAGGAAGTAATATATAATTATATAAGTAATTTAAAAAATCCAATGCTTAAAATAGGTACAAGCTATTTATTAATAAAAACAGTCAAGGAAAATTAGTATAAATTAGATAGTTAAAATTAAGTGTTTTTTAAGATTTCCTTTATAATTGATTATAAATTTATGTTTATAATTTAATTAACATGTAAGGAAAGGAGGGGAAAATATGATATCGAAGCTAAAAATTTGAACACATTAGATGAATTCTACAAAATATTTAGAAACTTTAATTTTAGCAAATATTACAGCGATAATGTATTTAGATTGAGGAGATTTGATTTATGGAAAAGATATTTTGTTCTTTGTATAAAAATATAAAAGAACTATTGGGAAATAAATTTTTTTTGACAGTAGTAATAGGTACTTTTGTAGAGTATGTTTTATTTTTATTAATTTTATCAGATGGTAATGCAGTAAGTATAGATTTTAGAAGTGCTTTCTTAGGCATACCTCCTATATTGATATACATAGCTTTTATTTTGATTCCCTATTCTTTTGCTTTTTTATTTAATGGTAGAGGTCAGAAAGTATTTCTTATAATAATAAACATAATGATTTCTGTGCTTTTAATATTTGATTTATGGTATTACAGAAGTTATAGTTCATTTTTAAATTGCTACATGTTTGATATGGTAGATAACTTAGAGGGCTTATCATCTAGTATATTAGCTATGTTTAGAACAATAGATTTGATATTTATTGTAAATCCATTAATATTAGTAATAATGTTTGTTAAGGATTTTTACAATAATAATGATAAATGGAGTTTAAGAAAGTTTGCACTATTGCTCATAGTGCCTATATTATACATAGGATATGCTCATATTAAAGTAGATAAACTTGGGAGAGGCTATGTTTGTCAAACCTTATTTAAAAGAACTTGGTCCCAAAATCAAGAAATCTATAATTTATCACCATTAGGATATCATCTATTTGATTTCCACAAATATAGGGAGGATAAACAAGTTTATAATTTATCAGATGAAGAAAAGAATGAAATAAAAACTTACTTTAATTCAAAGGAAAAAAGTCTTACTAAAAATAATTATAGTGGTATTTTTAAAGGGAAAAATTTGATTGTTATACAAGTGGAATCTTTAGAAAATTTTATTATAAATGAGAAGGTAAATGGGCAAGAAATAACTCCGAACCTAAATAAGTTACTTAACAATTCGATATATTTTTCTAATTATCATGAACAAACATTTAGTGGAACAACCTCTGATGGGGTTTTTGTTTCAAACAATTCTATGTTTCCACCAATAGCAGGTACTAGTAGCTTTACTTATCCATACAACGATTATAATTCATTACCTAAGCTTTTAAAAGAGCAAAAATACAGTACTTATTCTATGCATGGAGAGAAAGGAAACTATTGGAATTGGATGGTATCTGAGAGGCATATGGGATTTGATAACTGCGTAGATATATCAAAATTTAATAAAGATGAAATATTAGGTTTATGTTTAAGTGATGAAAGCTTCTTATCACAATCAGTAAAAAAGATAGAAAATCAAAAAGAACCATATTATACATTTATGATAACTGCAAGTAGTCATAGTCCTTTTAATATTCCTAAGGATAAGGTGAAAATTAGTATTCCTAAAGAATTAAAGGGTACAAAGACAGGTGCCTTTATAGAAGCAGCACATTATACAGATGAAATGATAGGAAGGTTTATAAAAGAACTTGATAAAAAAGGAATGATGAAAAACACTGTTATAGCTATTTATGGAGATCATGAAGGACTTCATAAGTTTTTTAATGAAGAAACACAAAATCTTAAAGGAATACCAGAAAGATGGAGAAATAATGATAGGAGAGTTCCTTTAATAATTTATTCAAAAGATATAAAAGGGGAAGAAATCAAAACAAATGGAGGACAGGTAGATTTTCTTCCAACTATAAGCTATCTTATGGGGATAGATGAGAATAAATACATAAATACTGCTTTAGGCAGAAATCTTTTGAATACTAATTTAGACTATACAGTTTTAACGGATAAAACTTATAGAGGTAAACAAATTTCAAATGAAGAAAAGAAAAATTATATTGATGTAATAAGAATTTCAAACAATATGATAAAAGCTAATTATTTTAAAGGGAGGTTTTAGGAATGATATGGATACTACTTTTGATGTATCTTATGATACCAATTTTATCTGTAGAGGGAGTAGTAGGCTGGTGTATTGGTGGAATAGGAGCATATAAAACTATAAAATTATATAAAAATAATATAGAAGAAAAAAATAAAAAAGCAATAAAACTTTTAATAATTTATTGTACTACTGCTTTGCTATATAATCTAATAGTTTACTATATAACACAAATTGTTGTATCAAAATTCTTATAAAATATCATGTTCCTCATTATAAAAATTATGTTGCAAAGTTTTTATACTAAAAATTTAGTTAACAATCTGTATTTTAAATTCAATATAAACTATAATTAAATTAGATTAAAAATAGATTGAAGTATATTTTAAAAACAATATTTTCAGCGTTTTTAAGAAAGGGGATATAAAAAATGAATTATAGAGATGTATTAAAAAGTGCTCGTGAGAATTTAAATGGAAGTTGTAGGGTGTGCAAAGTATGTAATGGAAAAGCCTGTAGTGGTGAAGTACCTGGTATGGGCGGTAAAGGTACAGGAGATGCGTTTACTATAAATATAGATGCATTAGATTCATATAAATTAAATATGAGGTTAATCCATAATGCAAAGAATCCTGATATAAGTGTAGAGTTATTTGGAAAGAAAATGGACATGCCTGTTTTTGCAGCTCCAGTATCAGGAACTACTTTAAATATGGGTGGTAAGTTTACAGAAGAAGAATACATATCTTGGGTAATTGGTGGATGTAGAGATTCAGGCATATATCCAATGGTAGGAGATACTGCAGTAGATTCTTTCTTAATTACAAATTTAGATGAGTTAAAAAAGTTTAATGGAGAAGGCATCGCAATAATAAAACCTTGGGAAAATGACAATGTAATAAGCAAAATAAAATTAGCAGAAGAAGCAGGAGCTTATGCTGTTGGCATGGATATAGATGCAGCAGGACTTATAACTTTGGCTCTTCATGGAAAACCAGTGGGTCCTAAAACTGTAGAAGAAATAAAAGAAATAGTGAAAAGCACTAAATTACCTTTTATATTAAAAGGAATAATGACTGTTGAGGATGCTAAGCTAGCTGTAGAAGCAGGGGTAGATGCCATTGTAGTATCAAATCATGGTGGTAGAGTTTTAGATCAAACTCCAGGGGTAGCAGACGTATTACCTGAAATTGCAGAAGCGGTTAAAGGAAAAGTAACTATATTAGCAGATGGCGGTGTAAGAACTGGTGTAGATATATTAAAAATGATAGCTTTAGGAGCAGATGCAGTATTAATAGGAAGACCTTTTGTAACAGCTTCCTTTGGGGGAGAAAGAGAAGGGGTAAAAATCTATGTTGAAAATTTAAAAAGTGAATTAAAATCATCAATGGTTTTAACAGGATGTAACAGTATAAAAGACATAGATGGAAAGATAATATATTAGATAGTTATGTTTTAAATAGATATATGTTATTACATTCTTATTATAATAAAAGATATTATATATTGAGATAACTATGTATTAATTTACAAAGAATAGCTTATATCATATAAATAAGTTTTTTAAGGTTTAGATGAAGAGTGGAATTTTTTATAACAAAACTTCATCTGAACCTTAAAATTATTTTATAGATTATAAAATTTATATAATTAAAAAACTATTAAAAAATAGTTTTTTAATAGTAATAAAAGTTTTATAGAACTGTTCTAATTTGAAACGTTCCTGAACTAATTATCCAAAAGGTATTAATAGTAAATTTTTAGGCTATAGAGTAATTTAAGAGTATATAAGGAATGAGGCAGTAGTCGTTTACCAATCTAACTATTATATTGACTTTTTTTTAAAGAAGAACAATAATTATTGTAATGGATTACACAAGGATTGAAATGGAGGAGTTTATTATGGTAAAAAAACTTAAAGATCTTATAAATTTAGCTAAAGATAAAGAAAAGAAAATTTTATCAGTGGCAGTGGCTCAAGATAGAGAAGTTCTTATTTCTGTAATTGAAGCAGTAAAATTAGGAATTGTAGATGCAATTTTAGTAGGGGATATAGATAAAATAGAAGCTATAGCAAAGGAAGAAAGTCTAGATATAAACAATATAAAAATAATAGATGAAAAGAATAATAAAAAGGCTGCGAATAAGGCAGTACAACTAATAACTATGGGGAAAGCAGACTTTATAATGAAAGGAATGCTTGGAACAGCAGAATTATTAAAGGCTGTATTAAATAAAGAAGCAAATTTAAGAAGAAAAAATTTATTATCTCATATAATGATATATGATGTGCCAACTTATCATAAATTATTATTTTTAACAGATGGTGGTATAGTACCTTATCCAGAACTTAATGAAAAAATAGCTATTGTAGAAAATGCAGTAGAAGTGGCACATTCTTTAGGAATTCAAACCCCTAAAGTATCACCAATATGTGCAGTAGAAGTGGTAAATCCTAATATGCAATCTACAATGGATGCTGCAGCATTGACTCAGATGAATATAAGGGGACAGTTAAAGGGTTGTATTATAGATGGACCATTAGCTCTGGACAATGCTATATCTAAAGAAGCAGCTGAACATAAAGGTATAAAGAGTAAAGTAGCAGGGGATGTAGATGTACTTTTAGTTCCAAGTATGGAATCAGGAAATTTTCTTGCTAAATCTATGGGTTATTTAGCTAAAGCAGAAAATGCAGGCATAGTTGTAGGAGCAAAATGTCCTATAGTTTTGGTATCCAGATCAGACACAGCAAAATCTAAACTATATTCTATAGCTTTAGGTGCATTATCCTGTGATAAATAAATCTGTATGTTTTAACATTATTATAATGAATGTTGTTTAAAATTAAATTTATAATATATTATTGTTAGTTTGTTATGCTAATTCATTTTTTATGAATAGATTATCTATATTAAAAATAGCTTAGTCTATTAAACTATGAGATTTAGTTTATGTTTTGATTAAGCAACAGTGTAATTTAGTATATATGAAAAAATTTAAAGTAAATAAGTTATTAGTGAATTTAATTTAAAATTAGTTAATGAATAAGCTCTTAGTTAGTGTATATAAGAGCTTATTTATTTTTTATAAAGCACTTTAATATATAATTTATGATAAAATTTCAAAAACTTAGTATAATTATAATAATGTTTAAATTAAAAAGTATTGAGGTGTTAAAATGTTTAAATATTCTAGAGTGGATGAAGCTTTAAAAGAAAAGCTTAATTCATATACACATAAAGGAGAATATTTATTGGTTTCAGATGGCATAAAATATAAGGAAATAGAATATAGAGAAGTGTTATTTAATAAGAAAAATTTATTAATTGAAGAAGTTAAAGGTATAGTTTATATAGATGAAAACAATAATATTGTACAAGATAAGAACATACAAAAATCATTGGCTAGATTATCTTACTACTATGAAATGTTTTTTTGTTTAGATAAAAAAAACAATATATTTAAAGCTTTAAGAAATGAAGACCATTTCCATAAGGAAAACAAAGATATAGAACTATCTATAAAAGCATTAGAATTTTTACAAAAGGAAAAAATAAAAGATACAGAAAAAGTGAAAAATATACTATTACAGTTACCAAGTTTAAGAAAAAAAACTAATGATTTATTAAAACAAATGGAATCAATAATAGCAAATATATCTAATGAAGAAGATACTATATCTGAAGAAAGTTTTAAAAAGGTATATCCAATTTATAAAGAAATATTAAAACTTAATTTTAAAAACATAAAATTAATATATTCAGGAATAGATTATTATGACTATATAAAAGAATGTGTAAATAAAAAAAGAAAATCTTTTTCTATAAGATTTAACAAAAAATTATCAGAGCCCTTGTTTAAACTAGATTACCAAATAAACTATTTTAAAAAATTACTAAAAACTTATAATGAAATATTATGTATGAATGAAAGAGATTATTTAAAGTTTATATACAATTCAGAGAAACATAATATAAATAAAAGATTACGTATTATAAGAGTAAAAAATTAGAATTTTATTCATAAAATATACTATTTAAACATTATGTTCTACTGTTGACATAAATAATATAAAAAAGTAAACTATTAATGGTAGTTTTAAAGGAGGATTTTGAGTATGGATTTTTTAGAAAAGATAGATAGCTACGCTGAAACGGATAGAATAGCTCAAATATATAAAGAAGATATATTAACCTATAAAGAGCTTAAAGAAAAATCAGATGCTTTAGCTTGTTATTTTATAGAAAAATTAAAAGATAATAAGAAACCTATTATTATATATGGTCATAAAAATAAAGAAATTATTATTTCTTTTTTAGCTTGTGCTAAAGCAGGACACGCATATATACCAGTAGATACTACTTTCCCAGTAAAAAGAGTATATGATATTATAGAAAATTCTGATTGTAAAATTGTGTTGAATTTTAGTGAAGAAGTTATAAAATATGATGATATTGAAGTTATAAATTTAAATTCTATATATAATATTTTTGAAAATTTTAAAGAGGTAAAGCTTGAAGTTGATAATAAAATTAAGGATGAGGATTTGTTTTATATATTATATACTTCTGGAAGTACAGGAAAACCTAAAGGTGTTAAGATAACAAAGAAATGTGTTGAAAATTTTGTAACATGGTTTCAAAATGAATGTAGAATAGAAGAGGAATATGGAACATTTATGAATCAAGTATCCTATTCTTTTGATGTTTCTGTTATAAGTTTGTATATAGGTTTATCAAATGGAAAAACTCTATATGTAATAGACAAGCATATGATTAATAACTTTCAAGAACTTTTCCATAATTTTTCTAAATCAAAAATTTCTCTTTGGATTTCAACTCCATCTTTTTTAGAAATGTGTATAGTAGATAATAAGTTTAATGAAGAGTTATTACCATACTTAGAAAAGATAGTAGTTGCTGGAGAGGTATTAACTAAAAATTTAGCAAATAAAATATTTGAGAATTTCCCTAAAGTTAAACTTATAAATGGATATGGACCAACAGAAACTACTGTATTAGTAACTTCTACAGAAATTACTAAGGAACTTATAGATAAAGATGAAAGTATTCCAATAGGTTATTGTGGTAAAAATATAATTTTAAATATTAAAGATGAAAATGAGAAAAATATAAAAGAAGACTGTAAAAAGGGGGAATTACATGTAGCTGGAGAAAGTGTAAGTACAGGATACTATAATAATGATGAAAATACTAAAACATCTTTTTATAATGACTATATAGATGGAAATCTAGTAAGAGTATATAAGACTGGAGATTTAGTATATAAGAAGAATGGATTATTATATTATTGTGGAAGAAAAGACTTTCAGGTGAAATTAAATGGTTTTAGAATAGAGCTAGAAGATATTGAAAAAAATTTATTGAAAATTGATTTTGTAGAAAATGCAATAGTATTGCCTGTGAAAAAAGAAACAAAAATTGTTTGTTTGGCTGCTTTTGTAAAATTAAATAAACAGTTTGAATTAAAAAACTTTCAAATTGCAATGAAAATAAAAGATGAACTTAATAAATTAATTCCAAATTATATGGTTCCAAGAAAAATAAAAATAAAAGAAAAGTTTCAGTTAAATGTTAATGGTAAGATTGACAGAAAATTATTGCTGGAGGAGTTATAATGATACCGTATAGTAACTTATTATTTTTTTATATAATGTTTGTATTGTTAATACCAGCTATTCTTTTAGGAATATATGAAAAACCTATAAAGAAATATGGGTTGATTGTGAACATGTTTATGATATTTTTATTTGTAAAGTCCAATAAAATAGAATGGATTTGTTTAATAGCTTTTTACATTGGACAAATTATATTAGTAAAAGCATATATTTATATTAGAAAAAAAACTGATAATATATGGATAATGAGAACAATTTTATTATTAAGTTTAATACCATTAATATTGGTTAAATTTAATAGATTTATAACTGTTAGGACTATAGGATTTATAGGAATATCTTATGTAACATTTAGAACTATAGAAATATTGATAGAAATATATGATGGCCTAATTAAGGATATAAATTTATTAGAATATACTTATTTTATATTATTTTTCCCAACTGTATCTAGTGGGCCTATTGATAGATTTAGAAGGTTTAAAAAAGATATACATAAAAAAATAACAAGAAGAGAATATATAGAAGAATTTCTTAGTGTAGGTATAAGAAAAATATTTATAGGTGTTTTATATAAATTTATAATGGCTGCACTTATATCAAATCTTTGGATGGACAAGATTCCTAAAGTTCATAACCTATATAATACTTTAAGTTATATGTATTGTTATAGCTTATATTTATTTTTTGATTTTGCAGGATATAGTTTAATGGCTATAGGTGCAGGGTATATTTTAGGAATTAAAGTACCAGACAACTTTAATAAACCTTTTATTAGCAAGGATATAAAAGAATTTTGGAACAGATGGCATATGTCATTGTCTTTCTGGTTTAGGGATTTTATATATACTAGATTTGTAATGAATTCTATGAGAAAGAAGAGGTTTAAAAGTAGATATACGTCTTCTTATATAGGATATTTTATAACAATGTTAGTAATGGGAATATGGCATGGCATATATATACATTATTTAGTATATGGATTATATGAAGGTATTTTATTAGCAGGAACAGATTATTTTCAAAAAAATAGTAAGTTTTATAAAAAGAACAAAAAGAAAAAATGGTTTAAATATCTATCTGTATTTATAACTTTTAACTTAGTATGTTTTGGATTATTAATATTTTCAGGATATTTATATAATAAATAATTAAAATTTAAGGAGGAGTTTTAAGATGGAACAAAAAATTTTAGATATTTTAGTAGATGTATGTGGAGATGATGAAGTTATAGAAGACAAAGACATAAATTTATTCGATTCAGGTTTTTTAGACTCTTTAGGAGTAATAGAACTATTACTTCAAATTGAAGAGGTATTAAATTTAAAAATACAACCAACAGAAATAACTAGACAGGATATACAAACTCCAAATAAGGTTATTGAATTAATATTAAAGAGGGTTTAAAGAAAATGAAAAGATTAGTAGCGACTTTTTTGGGGGCAATTTTATTTTTTACATCTATATTTATATTGAATTATTCTTTAGAAAAAAAGATTAATAAATTTTATTCAGATGACATATCTGTTATATATGGGAATACCGTTAAAGATAAAGGGATAATCTTGCAAAAAGAATCTATAAATAGAAATGATTTAATTATGTATGGATCCTCTGAATTAGGTGTAAATATAGAACAAAATCCCACTAATTTTTTCCCTAATAAAGGCAATAAATTTGTTGTTGATATAATAGGAAGAGGTAATTGTCAAAGCTTGAAACATGGGATTAATTTTGGAGCATTAGAAAATAAATTAAATAATAGAAAAGGTGTATTTGTAGTCTCATTACAGTGGTTTACAGATTCAGGTGTAGAGCCTGATAAATTTTTAATGAATTTTTCAGAAATACAATTTTATAATATTATGCACAATAAACAAGTAAAAAAAGAAACTAAGAAAAAAATTTGTAATAGAGTATATAATTTAATTAAAGGTGATAAAAACTTTGAACATATTTCTATATATTGTAAACTGTATAATAGTGATAATCCTATAAAAAATGCATTGCTTATAGGAATGAAACCATATTACAAGTTAAAAGAATTAATAGCTAGAACAGAAGATAATATTAAATCCTATGGGCTTGTTATGAAGTATAAAGACAAGAATAAGTCTAAATCAAATAATAATTTAAATGATATTCAATGGAATAAAGAATATGACAAAGCTGAAAAACAAGGGAAAGAGCAGGCTAATAATAATGAGTTTTATATATATAATGAATATTTTAATAAATATTTTAAAAGTAAATTAAGAGAATTGAAGAATGGTTCCCAAAATACTGATATATTAAATTCAGAGGAATTTGAAGATTTGAATTTAATGTTAGATATATGTAAAGATATTAATTTTAAGCCTGTATTTATATTAATGCCAACCAATGGAAGATGGTATGATTATATTGGAGTAAATAAAGATAAAAGAGTTCAATTTTATAAAAAAGCTTCTAATATAATAAGAAAAAAAGGATTTGAAGTTTATAGTTATGAAGAATATGAATATAAACCGTATTTTATGAAAGATGGTATGCATTTAGGTTGGAAAGGATGGTTAACTGTCGATGAAACCATTAGCAAATATTATAAAAAAGATTAAAAATAGTATTATTTTTAATTCTATAGTTTATTTTATAATATTATTTTCTATATTAATGATAAGCATTACTTTTGCTAGAGAATGTAGTTATGTTTATTCACAATTTTAACAATATATAGTTGTTTTAAAAAAGTTTTAGGAAATGTTTTTATATTTAGTTTATAAGCTAAGTATAAAAATAATACAAATAAAAGATTTATTTATTATAAAATAAATAATATAAAAAATAAAATCTATGAAATTAAAGTGTTAAGCTTATATTTCATAGATTTTTTATTTCAAAATAAAATCTATATTTTGGAGTGAAATCACAAGCGTAGTTTTTCAGATGAGCCTTTGTCCACTCTTATTTTACAATTTTTATATATTCAACCTCAGGATCCTCTGTACCTTGTACGTATAATCCGGTTTCTTTTAGCCTTTCCACATAATCTACAATTTCTTGTGTTATTATTTCCCCAGGACATAATACTGGAATTCCTGGTGGATAAGCCATTAAAAATTCTCCACTTACTTTTCCAACACTATCTTTTAAAAGTACACATTCTTTAACACCATTAAAAGCTTTTCGTGGAGCGGCTGTGTTTTCAGGTATTTCAGGAACATCTATAAAACTATTTTGTTTCGTTCCTTTTCCATAATGTTCACTGCTAATTTCTTTTAATGCATTTATTAAAGCATCAATAGATTCTTGACTATCTCCAAAGGAACCTACAGCAAGTACATTATATAAATCTGATAATTCAACTTGAATATGATATTTTTCACATAAAAGCATATCTAGATCATAACCAGTTATATCTAAGCCCCTACAGTTAATGGTAATTTTTGTAGGATCTAAAGCGTATACTCCAGGTTTACCCAATAATTCCTTACCGAAGCAGTAAAAACCAGGAATTTTATTAATTTCATCTCTAGCATATGTTGCTAAATCTATAGCCTTATCTAAAAGTTCTTTGCCATTTAAAGCTATTTGTCTTCTAGAACAATCTAAAGAAGCCATTAATATATAAGATGGAGATGTAGTTTGAAGTAAACTTAATACTTGATGAACTCTATTTACATCTATTCTTTTAGACTTTACTTGAAGCAAAGAACATTGAGTTAAAGCACCTATTATTTTATGAGTACTTTGAGCACACATATCAGCTCCAGCTTCCATAGCAGATATAGGTAATCTATCATTAAAACCAAGGTGTGGTCCATGAGCTTCATCTACAATTAAAGGAATATTATAACTATGAACAATTTCGGCAATTCTTTTTATATCTGTAGACACACCATAATAAGTTGGATTTATTATCAAAACTGCTTTTGCGTCAGGATTTTCTTTTAACGTATTTTCAACAGTTTCTGGTGTAACATTGTGAGCTATTCCTACTTTTTTATCTAGCTCAGGTTGCATATAAACAGGTACTGAGCCACTTAATATAATACCTGCAGTAACAGATTTATGAACATTTCTTGGAATTATAATTTTATCTCCGTCACCAACTACAGATAAAATCATGGCTTGTATGGCGCCTGAAGTACCATGGATTGAAAAAAATGCTGCATCTGATCCATAAGCATCAGCTGCTAATTCTTGGGCTTTTTTTATAGCACCAGTTGGATGATGTAAACTATCAACTAATTTAAATACAGTTACATCAATTTTAAAAGGATTTTCTCCTATAAAATTTTTAAATGCTTCGTCCATTCCTACACCTTTTTTGTGGCCAGGAACATGAAATGGAATAGTTTCCCTATTCACATACTCCATTAAAGCATCAAAAACTGGGGTTTGATTTTGATTTAATTTATACACCGTAATATGCACCTTCTTTCATAATAATACTCCCGTGAAACTATGAAAGCTCAATGGTTCCCGTGGATTCTTTACTTAAAACAATACTATTATAAGTTAAATGCTATTTAAATGCAATATATATGTAAAATTTATTATATGCTTTTTTTATTGTATAAATACATAACATTTTGTAAATAATACAAAATGCGGAGGGATGAACATGGAAAAATTATTTGTAGAAAAAAGAAATTGTAAAAATAGTAATAAAATAAGAAGAGAAGGAAAAGTACCAGGTATAATATATGGGAAAAATTTAAATAATTTAATGTTTGAAGTAGGAGAAATAGAATTAAACAGTATGATTTCACAGGTAGGGGAACATGGAGTAACAGATGTGAATTATGGAGGAGCGGATTATAAGGTTCTTATAAAAGAGGTTCAAAAGGATCCAGTAAAAAAGAATGTAATACATATAGATTTAGAAAACGTTACTAATAGTTCTAATTTAATTAATGCAGAAATACCAATACTTTTTTCAGGTGATGAGTTAATCATGAAAAAGGGAGGAGTAGTTCAAAAAGAAAAAAATAGTGTTAAAGTAAGATGTCCAGGGGAAAAACTTCCCAATAATATAATGATAGATTTATCTAAATATGATATTGGTAAGACATTCAGAGTATCCGATTTAGAATTAGGAGAAGATATAACTTTTATGGAGAGTTTAGATAGTACTATAGCATCTGTATTTTTTGGATAATAATATAAGGAAAGTGCATAGCACTTTCCTCTTTTCTATATTGAGGACAGATTATAATTAGCGTATAATAGATAGCTTTTAATTATCATTAAAAAAATTATGGCTATATTTTAAAAGATAGAGAGTAGTTATTATAATCAAGAAAGCAATACTTATGCACATTCCGGAAATTAAACCTGGTGTGATATATCGTAGTTCAATATTATGGTAGCCAGGCTCTAATACTAATCCAGTAAGTATTCCGTTTATATTCATTAAATCTTGTTTCTTTCCATCTACTTTTGCTGACCAGCCTTTACAAAATGGTATATTAAGAGCAAGAATTCCTTTTTCATTATTTTTAATATTTCCTTTGACTTTTCCCCCTTTTACATATAGATTTTCTAAGTTATATTTGTTACGTTCATTTATCCATTTTGTATAATATTTATATGAATTAAACCAAGCGTGGGTATCACTAATAAGGTAATCTCCTTCTGAAATATCTATCTTTATTACAGTAGTATTACCATCTAATCTAAAAGTAAATTTATTAAGAGGATAAGTATAAGAAGAATTTTCTTCCAATTTCCTTGTAGCTTTACCATTAACATTTAAATTAAATTCTTTACCTTTCATGGATTTTAAATTAATAGAAAATAATATTTCACCATTAGTTTCTTCTTTAATATTATTAATAGGAATACTAATAGAAGCATTTTTTTTAGCTTTTAATAATCCATTTGCATAATTAGCATTTTTTATTACTGCATCTTCCCATTTTAATGAAAGCTCTGTTGTTACATCATCAATAGGAGTATTTCTTGTTAATTCAGGTATATTTTCATTAACTATGGCTGTTTGAAGAAGAACTGCATCTCGTTCAGCTATATTCATTTTATCATAATCTTTTCTTTTTATAGTATTTGGATACCATAAATCAAATCCAACATTATAATTATTCTGGTATATATAGTAGTTGTTAGTTTTATTATTGAGTTTATACCCATATGAAGGTGTATATGCATTTACTTTATTTTTGATTAAATATTTAACACCAAACATAGTCTCTAAAAATAATCTATCATCAAAATTTTCATATACACTAGGTTTAACAACAGGATTTAAAATATTATAGTCAACCTTTAAACATTTGTGGAGAGCTCCATCAACCATGCTATTGTAGGTACTTGCACCATAATAATTATAGTTCATTGGGGCATTCGCGTAATGTAAATTTCTAAACAGTATCCTATAAAATTCATTATTTGTAGGAGTATATTTATTAAATATCATTTTTTCTTCTAAATTATCTACGCCAGAATATTGTAATATTTTATTTGTCATAACAGGTCGTGTAGTATATAGATAAGTATTTGTATTGCACATAAGAGAAAGTGCAACGCATAAGATAACAGTGTAGTTTAAAAGTTTAGTTGCCAAGGGTTTAGAAATATACTTTTTTAACATTATTGCAAATAATGATAATAGTCCTGATACTAGTATTATAAGGTTTATGGTTTTAGTAGTTTTTAAACTGCGAATAATATTAGCAAAACCCCTAGGCTCTTTTGTATAATAAAAATAAATTATAAATATTATAATTATTGAAAAGAAATGAAAGCCTAAACTTTTTAACTTATCATTTTCTTCTAGCCAATCAGGTATTGCATAGGCTATTGAAAATATAAATAAATAAAACCATCTGTCACATGAATATGAAAAACCATTAAAAAAGCTACCAGAATATGGAGTTAAAAATAAAATAAAAAATATGCATGCCAGAATAGTTTTTTTCTTAGTAATTAGGGATAGTTTTTTCCAAGGTAAAGCGAAAATAATTAGAGCAATTAGTGGAAACCCCAGTGTACTATCATAAAAAAATAGCTTTTCAGGTAATTTTAAAATATGATGATTATTATAAAGAATAGGTATAATTACTTTATTTGCAAACCTATCTGTTTTCAAAAATGCATACACTGAAGGAATAAATGATATAGAGGCCAGCCCTAGCGCCATTATAGCAAATAAAATATATTTAGAAATATAACGACAAAATGAATGTACTTTATTTTTAAAAGTGTTTCCTTCTATATTTATAAAAATAATGATGAATATAATATAAAAAATATAACTAATAAAGCCGAAATAAAAGCTATTTGCAACAGTTAGTGAAGCGCTAATTATAAAAATTAGCCACTTACCAGTTTCATTGTATATTCTGAAACCTAATATTGTAAGAGGTATCCATATGTATGCATCCGCCATAAAGTCAAAGCGAAGAGAAAATACCATATAATTGATACAGCCACCATATATCATAGCTCCTATAAGAGAAGTATAAGTTTTCTTTTTTTCATATTTTAGTAAAGCATATAAAAAATACATAGATAAAAATTGTTTTAAAATACTGAATAAAAATTTCCATTGTAAAGTATTTCCTAGAGTCCAACTTCCAATGCCTAGTTTCCTTAATAATAACATCAGGTAAAAAAATGGACTAGTAGTATAATAATAGATGAATTGACCAAAAATATCTCCTCCAAGTCCATAGCTCCAAGACCAAAAGGGTTGATGTGAAAGAAATGCCTTTTGAATAAATGGCACAAAGTACATGAACTGAAAAGTGCTATCTGTACCGGGTACAGCAAACAAAAAACCACGATATCCAAGATACAAAGAGTATAAATGACATCCAATAGAAAATAATAATAAAAAGATAATAGGAAATAAATATTTTAAAATATTTAGAAAATTTGATTTAATATTTACATCAATATTTGAAGTAGATTCTGAATTTTTTAATATATGTTTAGTTACTAAGAATGTTATTGGTATAGGTAATATTGCAGCCCAAAGTACAGCTATTGAACTACTTATATGAAAAATTTTTACTAGTAAAACTAAAGAAAATGTAGAAATTAAATAATTAGCTAAAGTAGTAAGGGGGTATTTAATAAATTTTTTTAAAGTTGGTTTTGTTTTAAAAGTAAAGTAGCAATTAAGAAAATATGAACCAATCATGCTAAGTGTAAAAGCAATAGTATGACTTATAACATAAGGGATGTTAAGGTATAAAAATAAAAGATACCATATGTAATAATGAACAGTATTTATAACACCAATTATACCAAAGCGTAGAAAACTAAAGATTTTATCATCTTTAGTTTTTAATTTATTGAAATATTTTTTTATATTAAAAACTACCTTATTCATTACAGTCTTCCTCCAATAGATTGTTTATTACATTTTGATATTTTGATATCTTTTTGGGTATTCTTTTCTATATTTTTACTTATATTTGTTTCTTTAATAAGAAAATGGGGACGTTTTTTTACTTCATAATAAATTCTTCCAATATATTCCCCTATTACACCTAGTGATAGAAGTTGAATTCCACCAATAACAAGAATAGCTGTTATGGTTGTAAAATATCCAGGCATATCAATGCCTACTAACATAATGCGTATTAGAGAATATAATATATATGATAGCCCTAGAATTATCATTATAAACCCTAAATATAATATACTTCTTAAAGGCTTGTTATTAAATGATAGGATTCCATCCATACCATACTGTATCAATTGTTTAAAATTCCATTTAGTATTTCCACATACTCTATTTTGATTTTTATATTCAATTATTTTTTCATCAAAGCCAATCCATGAAAACATCCCTTTTGAGAACCTATTATATTCTTTCATAGATAATAATGCATTAACCGCTTGTCTACTTAAAAGGCGAAAATCCCCTATTCCATCTGTTAGTCTTATATCTACAAAATGGTTTACTATTTTATAATATAATTTGGAAAAAACAGTAGTTGTTTTTGGATCACCAACTCTGTTTCGTTTAGCAATTACTTGATTGTATCCATTATAATAATATTTCACCATATCACAAATTAATTCAGGTGGATGTTGTAAATCAGCATCAATTAATATTATTGCATCTCCAGTTGAGTAAGTAAGGCCTGCTAACATTCCAGCTTCTTTTCCAAAATTTCTTGTGAAGGAAATAAATTTTACATGAGCATCGCTTTTTTCAAGTTGTTTTATTACATCAAGAGTATTATCTTTACTTCCATCATCAATAAAAATTAATTCATAAGTGTAATGCTGATCTAAACTATCTTGTTCAAGTATTCTTTTTAATTCCTTATATGTTATTTTTATAACATTGTCTTCGTTATAAGAAGGTATAATTATAGATAATTTCATAATAACTCCTTTCAGATATAGAATTAACAGCATACTGCATTTAATACACATTATACCATATTAGTATATAAAGTATAATAATGTATAAAAATATAAAAACATATAATTATAAATTAAGGTGGATTTTATAAATATGCTTATTTTTAAAATTTATTAATCATTAATCTCTTTAAAAGTAGTACGGTTATTCATGCTTTTTAATATAATGTAGTATGAAATTTTATTGGAGGTAGTAAATGAATTATAAAGATGTTTACAATTCATGGATAAACTCTTCATTTTTAGAAGAAAAAGAAAAAGAAGAATTGAAAAACATAGATGATGAACAGGAGATAAAAGATAAATTTTATAAAGATTTAAGCTTTGGAACAGGTGGAATAAGAGGAATAGTTGGTTTAGGAATAAATAGAATAAATAAATATACTATAGCTAAAGCTACAGAAGGATTATCAAATTATTTAATTAATAATTTTAAAGAAAAAGCTATATCTGTTGCAATAGCCTACGATTGTAGAAACAATTCTTTAGATTTTGCTAAAAAAGCTAGTGAAGTATTATGTTTCCATGGTATAAGAGTATATATATTTAGTGATATAATGTGTACCCCTATACTATCTTATGCTGTTAGAGAACTAAAATGCAAAGCTGGAATAGTTATAACTGCATCGCATAATAGTAATGAGTATAATGGATATAAAGTATATAATTATAATGGTAATCAAATAACAGATAAAGAAGCACAAAAAATATCTGAATATATAAGAAAAGTAGAGGACTTAAGTTGTATAAAGTATATGGATATAAATGATGCAAAAGAAAAAGATTTATACGAATTTGTACCAATAGAGGTATTAAATAAATATTTTTATAATGTAAAAAATTTAACTTTAAGAAAATATATTGTAAAAAATTATGAAAAGGATTTTAAAATATTATATACTCCACTACATGGAACTGGAAATGTTCCAGTAAGAAGAGCTTTATGTGAAATTGGATATAATAATGTTTTTGTGGTTAAGGATCAAGAAAAACCCAATGGAAATTTCCCAACAGTAAAATATCCTAATCCAGAGGATAATAAAGCTTTCTATGTTTCTTTAAAAGAGGCAGAAGATATACATCCTGATATAATAATAGCTACAGATCCTGATTGTGATAGAGTAGGGATTATGGTTAGGGATCATAGTACAAGATATGTAGCTTTAAATGGAAATGAATTAGGTGTAATTCTTACTAATTATATATTAAGTTCTTTAGAAGAAGAAAAAAAAATACCTGAAAATTCAGTGCTTTTAAAAACCATAGTAACTACAGATATGGTTAAAAATATATGTAAAGACTATGGAGTTAAGGTAGAAGAAGTTTTAACAGGTTTTAAATATATAGGAGAAAAAATAGAAGAATTTAAGAAAAATGGACAAAATAAATTTATATTTGGGTTTGAGGAAAGCTATGGATATTTATTTGGGGACTTTGTTAGAGAGAAAGATGGAATAATAAGTTCTGTGTTAATATGTGAAATGGCTTTATATTATAAGAGTCAAAATAAAAATTTATTTGATGTTTTAACAGAACTTTATGATAAATATGGATATTATAAAGAAAAATTAATATCCATGGAGTTTAAAGGAGAAGAGGGCAAAAATAAAATAGAAAATATAATCAATAATTTAAGAATTCATGATTCTAAAACTATATTTAATGAAGAAATATTACTAAAAGAAGATTATAAAACAGGTTTAAAAATAAATATGAATAAAAAGAAAGAATATATTAATAAACTTCCTAAATCTAATGTTTTAAAATTTTATTTAAATAACGGTACTAATTTTGTAATTAGGCCTTCTGGAACAGAGCCCAAAATAAAAATATATTTATCATCAGTACACACAACAGCTGAAGGGGCTGAAATGAAGATAAATAAGCTAGAAAAAAATATAAAGAATATGATAAATAAATTTTAAAACTATAAATATTTAAATTATGCATAGGATAATTTAAAAAATTATCCTATGCATAATTTAAATATTTTTGTATTTTCATTGTTTAATCGTTTATATTATTATAGAATTAATATAAATATAGAATTTATAGTGTAGGTGATATAGATGGAAATGAAATCATATTTAGCAGAAAAATTATCTAAAATGTTGTTTTTAGAAATAAAAAAAGGAAAAATATTTGAAGTATTTAAAGTTCATGTAGATGAAAATATATATGTACCACTAAAGTCTAAGAGCTTAGTGGAGGAGATAAAACAAAGTGAAGATTTAGACAACATACCTATTATTTTTTTTGTAGAAGGAATGTTTTTTGTATTAGGAGCAGATGAGGATTTTAAATTTAATAATGAATACAAAAATATGCTAGATAATATACCTAAAAGTGAAGATTATATTAAAGGAAGAATATTTGAAGAAATAAAGAGAGAAAACTATGAAGATGCATATGTATTATTAAAAGGGTTATTGAAATTAGAAGAGAGCAAGGATGTTTATGACAGGTTAATATTAATATTAGAAAATTTAAGACAAAAGGATAAAATGTATAAAAAAGAAGAACTTAACATAATAGAAAGAGCTAAAAAAATAGAAGGGTATGAAAAACCATATTTATATGAATCCATAATAAAAAAAGAAGATAATGATTTTAAAGTAGCCTGGCATGCTTTGGATAAATACATATCAATGGGAGGAGAGAAAACTACAGATATTATAGAATATAAAAATTCATTAAGGGATATATTAAGTTTTGAGGAAGGAAAAAAATTAATATATAAAAATCCTAAAGAAGCTTTAACAAAATTGATACCAATTATGAATAAATTAGAGGATAATCCAACAGTATATTATTATGTAGCAGTAGCCTATAGAATGTTAGAAAATTATGATAAAGCTATATATTATTTAAATAAAGCCTTAGAAATAGATAATGGATTAATTGATGCAGTAAATGAATTAGCAATAAATTATGCAGCCTTAGAAAATTATGATATTGCTATAAAATATTTAAGAAAAGCTTTCGAGGTAGAAAAATCTATAGAAATATGTACTAATCTTATAATGTGCTATTTAAATAAGGGAGACTTAGAGCAAGTACAAAATCATATAGATATTGCTAAAAAAATTGATCCAGAAGATGAAATATTAAAAGAAATTGAAGATTATTTATCAAAACATAACTAAGTTTAATATTAAATTTGTTTTATTTTTGTATGTAGAAAGGGGTATACTTATGAAAGTTAAAAAGGCCATAATTCCTGCAGCAGGATTGGGAACAAGATTTTTACCTGCAACTAAAGCTCAACCTAAAGAAATGTTACCTATAGTTGATAAACCAACTATACAATATATAATAGAAGAGGCTGTAAAATCTGGTATAGAACAAATATTAATAATAACTGGAAGGAATAAAAGAGCCATAGAAGATCATTTTGATAAATCTGTAGAATTAGAAAAGGAATTGGAAGAAAAAGGTAAAGATGAAATGCTTTCTATGGTTAAAGATATATCTAATATGGCTGAAATATATTATATAAGACAAAAAGAACCTAAAGGATTAGGGCATGCTATAAGTTGTGCTAAAACTTTTGTTGGCAATGAACCCTTTGCAGTAATGTTAGGAGACGATGTAGTTTATAGTGATAAACCTTGCTTGAAGCAACTTATAAAATGCTACAATGAATATCAAACAACTATAATAGGTGTACAAGAAGTACCAGAGGAAGATGTACATAAATATGGTATTGTGAAAGGTATGTTTATAGAAGATAGAGTATATAAAATAAAAGATTTAGTAGAAAAACCACCTAAAGAAGAAGCTCCATCTAATATGGCTATATTAGGGAGATATATTATAAGTCCCGCTATATTTGATATTTTAGAAAATACAAAACCAGGTAAAGGTGGAGAAATACAGCTTACAGATGCATTAAAAACATTGATTAATAAAGAAGCCATGTATGCATATAATTTTGAGGGTAGAAGATATGATGTTGGAGATAAACTAGGATTTCTTCAGGCTACTGTAGAGTATGCACTTAGAAGAGAAAAATTAAATACAAATTTCGTCAAATATCTACAACAATTGAAAAATAATGAAGAATTTACAGCACTATTTAAAATTAAATAAAAAAAGGTGGTGAAAAGCCATCTTTTTTTATTTTAAAAAGTAAAATTATATACATACATTACGATAATAAAAATATATAATTTTGAAAGGGTGAGTTTATGAGAAATAAAAAATATAATTTAATGCCTAAGATTATTTCACTGTTTTTTATATTATTTTTATTTTCTATAAAAGTACAAGCTATATCAAATATAGGCATTAATTTAAAAACACCAATACATAAAGGCGTAATAAATGATAAAGAATTAAATATTGATGGAGAAATAAAATCTATTTTAAAGTTAAAATCAGTATATCTATATATAGATAATAAAAAAATAGGACAAGCTAACTTAAATGAATTAGAATTTAAAGAAAATACATATAAAACTAGATTAAAATATACAAAAGATATTTCTTCTTTGAAAAATGGAATACATAATTTAAGAATCTTAGCTATAGATGAGCAGAATAACAAAGAAGAAAAAGAAATTAGTATAAATATAAAAAGGGACCAAGAAAAATTAGAAACTGATAAAAATATTATACAGAATAATTTGGTAGATACTACTGTAAAGATGGGTAGTATAGAAAAAGCATTAAACATTGTATCTAATGAAGCTAAGCTAGAAAAAGTGGAAGTTTCATATAATGGTAATGTAATAACTAATGGAGAAATGGCAGTTGGAAAAAGCTACGTTATAAAGGGATATGGAAATTCTGCAAATGGAGTATTGTATCAATTTTGGGTAAAGGATTTATCTACAAATAGTTGGACAATGATAAGGGATTATGGAGAAACAAATAGTATGACATATACTCCTCAAAAGAGCGGAAAGTATTTAATAGGGATACATGTAAAGGATAAGTATAGTAAAGAGAATTTAGATGATTTTATATATGAGAATTATACAGTAACTGTAAGTAAAGCTAAGTTAGAAAAAGTAGAGGTTTCATACAATGGTAATGTAATAACTAATGGAGAAGTAGGAGTTGGAAAAAGCTACGTTATAAAGGGATATGGGAATTCTGAAAATGGAGTATTGTATCAATTCTGGGTAAAGGATCTATCTACAAATAGTTGGACAATGATAAGAGATTATGGGGAAACAAATAGTATGACATATATTCCTCAAAAGAGTGGAAAGTATCTGATAGGGATACATGTAAAAGATAAGTATAGTAAAGAGAATTTAGATGATTTTATATATGAGAATTATGATGTGTATATAAGTAAAGCTAAGTTAGAGAAAGTGGAAGTTTCACACAATGGTAATGTAATAACTAATGGAGAAATAGTAGTTGGAAAAAGCTACGTTATAAAAGGATATGGAAATTCTCAAAATGGAGTATTGTATCAATTTTGGGTAAAAGATCTATCTACAAATAGTTGGACAATGATAAGAGATTACGGGGAAACAAATAGTATGACATATATTCCTCAAAAGAGTGGAAAGTATTTAATAGGAATACATGTAAAGGATAAGTATAGTAAAGAGAATTTAGATGATTTTATATATGAGAATTATACAGCAACTGTAAGTAAAGCTAAATTAGAAAAAGTAGAAGTTTCATACGATGGTAATGTAATAACTAATGGAGAAATAGGAGTTGGAAAAAGCTACGTTATAAAAGGATATGGAAATTCTGAAAATGGAGTATTGTATCAATTTTGGATAAAGGATCTATCTACAAACAGTTGGGCAATGATAAGAGACTATGGGGAAATAAATAGTTTTAATTACACACCAGCAAAGGCTGGAAAGTATCTGATAGGAATACATGTAAAAGATAAGTATAGTAAAGAGAATTTAGACGATTTTATATATGAGAATTATGATGTGTCTATAAGTAAAGCTAAACTAGAAAAAGTAGAAGTTTTATACAATGGTAATGTGATAACTAATGGAGGAATAGGAGTCGGAAAAAGTTACGTTATAAAAGGATATGGAAATTCTAAGAATGGGATACTGTATCAATTTTGGGTAAAGGATTTATCTACAAATAGTTGGACAATGATAAGAGATTACGGGGAAACGAATAGTATGACATATACTCCTCAAAAGAGTGGAAAGTATTTAATAGGAATACATGTAAAAGATAAGTATAGTAAAGAGAATTTAGATGATTTTATATATGAGAATTATGATGTGTCTATAAGCAAAGCTAAACTAGAAAAAGTAGAAGTTTCATACAATGGTAATGTAATAACTAATGGTGAAATAGAGATTGGAAAAAATTATGATATAAAAGGATATGGAAATTCTAAGAATGGGATACTGTATCAATTCTGGGTAAAAGATTTATATACAAATAGTTGGACAATGATAAAAGATTATGGAGAAGAGAATAGTATAAATTGGAAACCCACTATTGGTGGAAAATATTTAATAGGAATACATGTAAAGGATAAATATAGTATTGATACATTAGATGATCATATATATGAAAATTATACAATATTGAGTGATAAAGCAAGGTTAGAAAAGGTAGAAGTTAAATTAGATGGAAACTTAATAAGTAATGAATTAAATATAGGAAAGACATATACAATAGAAGGAAATGCTATATCTAAAAATGGAGTACTATATCAATTTTGGGTAAAAGACTTATCTATAAATAGCTGGGCAATGTTAAGGGATTATGGAGAATCAAACAATATAACATATACACCAACAAAGGGTGGAAAATATTTAATAGGAATACATGTAAAAGATAAAAATGGAAAGGAAAATTTAGATGACTTCGAATATGTGGAATATAATGTTATAGGATCAAATGTAAATTATAAAAAGACTAATTATAATATAACATTGGATGAAATAGTAAATAAGCAAATGGAAAATAGACCAGCTTATCATACGTATATACCAGAAAAAAACACTTATGAATGGAGATATGCTATTATAAAGAATGGCAAAAAAGGATATTCTACAGATATAAATGGTGTAAATTGGGCACAGAGTGATCAGCAATATGATTATATAAAATCAAAGGTTAAAGAATATATGAATCCAACTAATCAGATATATGACTCTATTGGGCAGTATCAATTTTTACAGTTAAGTTATTATGAATGTACTACGGCTCAGCAATTAAATAGCGCACTTAAAGGAAAAGGCGTGCTAGAAGGAAAGGGACAAGTATTTATTGATGCAGGAAAAGAAAGTAATGTAAGTCCTATATATTTAGTAGCTCATGCTCTTTTAGAAACAGGAAATGGTACCTCAACTTTAGCTAAAGGTGTAGTTGTAAATGGCAAGACTGTTTATAATCTTTTTGGAATAGGCGCCGTAGACAGTGATCCTATAGGCCAAGGAGCTAAGTATGCTTATGAGCAGGGATGGTTTTCTGTAGATTTAGCTATTAAAGGGGGAGCTAAATGGATTTCAGCAGGATATATAAATAACGCAACATATAAACAAGATACATTATACAAAATGAGATGGAATCCAAGTAATCCAACAGTTCACCAATATGCTACAGACGTAATGTGGGCATATAATCAAGTAGGTAATATAAAAAAAGTAATAGATCAATTACAAAATGTTGTATTTAATTTTGATGTTCCAGTTTATAAATAGAAATAAAAAATATTCTGTAAATATAGAGGTTAAGAAAGTAGCCTCTATATTTTAACTACAAAATTTTTTAGTTATTAAAAGTTTAATAAAAATAATAAACATAATAAACATTATTATAATTTTATCTTAAGTATAAAATTGTTTATAGGAATCACGATAAATAAATTTATAAAGATAATTATTGAAAGGATTGAAGAGATGAAGAATAAAAAATATTATTTAGTACCTAAGATTATTTCAATATTTTTTATGTTATTTTTATTTTCTATAAAAGCACAAGCTGTATCGAATATAAGTATTAATTTAAAAACACCAACAGATCAAAACATAATAAATAGCAGTGAGTTAAATATTGATGGAGAAATAAAATCTATTCTGAAGTTAAAATCAGTATATTTATATATAGATAATGAAAATATAGGACAAGCCACTTTAAGTGAATTAGAATTTAAAGAAAATACATATAAAACTAGGTTAAAATATACAAAAGATATTTCTTCTTTGAAAAATGGAATACATAATTTAAGAATTTTAGCTATAGATGAACAGAGCAACAAAGAAGAAAAAGAAATTAATATAAATATAAAAAAGAATCAAGAAAAATTAGAAACTGATAAAAATATTATACAGAATAATTTGGTAGATACTACTGTAAAGATGGGTAGTATAGAAAAGGCATTAACCACTGTATCTAATGAAGCTAAACTAGAAAAAGTAGAGGTTTCATATAATGGTAATGTAATAACTAATGGAGAAATAGGAGTTGGAAAAAGCTACGTTATAAAAGGATATGGAAATTCTGAAAATGGAGTATTGTATCAATTTTGGGTAAAGGATCTATCTACAAATAGTTGGACAATGATAAGAGATTATGGAGAATCAAATAGTTTTAATTACACACCAACAAAGGCTGGAAAGTATCTGATAGGAATACATGTAAAAGATAAGTATAGTAAAGAGAATTTAGATGATTTTATATATGAGAATTATACAGTAACTGTAAGTAAAGCTAAATTAGAAAAAGTAGAAGTTTCATATAATGGTAATGTAATAACTAATGGAGAAATAGGAGTTGGAAAAAGCTATATTATAAAAGGATATGGAAATTCTGCAAATGGAGTATTGTATCAGTTTTGGGTAAAGGATTTATCTACAAACAGTTGGACAATGATAAGAGATTACGGGGAAGCAAATAGTATGACATATACCCCTCAAAAGAGTGGAAAGTATTTAATAGGAATACATGTAAAAGATAAGTATAGTAAAGAGAATTTAGATAATTTTATATATGAGAATTATACAGTAACTGTAAGTAAAGCTAAATTAGAAAAAGTAGAAGTTTCATATAATGGTAATGTGGTAACTAATGGTGAAATAGAGGTTGGAAAAAATTATGATATAAAAGGATATGGAAATTCTGCAAATGAAGTATTGTATCAATTTTGGGTGAAGGATCTATCTACAAACAGTTGGACAATGATAAGAGATTACGGAGAAACAAATATTTTTAATTACACACCAGCAAAGGCTGGAAAGTATCTGATAGGAATACATGTAAAAGATAAGTATAGTAAAGAGAATTTAGATGATTTTATATATGAAAATTATGATGTGTCTATAAGCAAAGCTAAACTAGAAAAAGTAGAGGTTTCATACAATGGTAATGTGGTAACTAATGGAGAAATAGGAGTTGGAAAAAGCTACGTTATAAAGGGATATGGAAATTCTGAAAATGGAGTATTGTATCAATTTTGGGTAAAGGATCTATCTACAAACAGTTGGACAATGATAAGAGATTACGGAGAAACAAATATTTTTAATTACACACCAGCAAAGGCTGGAAAGTATCTGATAGGAATACATGTAAAAGATAAGTATAGTAAAGAGAATTTAGATGATTTTATATATGAGAATTATGATGTGTCTATAAGTAAAGCTAAACTAGAAAAGCTAGAGGTTTCATACAATGGTAATGTGGTAACTAATGGTGAAATAGAGGTTGGAAAAAATTATACTATAAAAGGATATGGAAATTCTAAGAATGGAATGCTGTATCAATTCTGGGTAAAAGATTTATATACAAATAGTTGGACAATGATAAAAGATTATGGAGAAGAGAATAGTATAAATTGGAAACCTACTATTGGTGGAAAATATTTAATAGGAATACATGTAAAGGATAAATATAGTATCGATACATTAGATGATCATATATATGAGAATTATACAATATTGAGTGATAATGCAAGGCTAGAAAAGTTAGAAGTTAAATTAGATGGAAACTTAATAAGTAATAATTTAAATGTAGGAAAGACATATACAATAGAAGGAAGTGCTACATCTAAAAATGGAATGCTATATCAATTTTGGGTAAAAGACTTATCTATAAACAGTTGGATAATGTTAAGGGATTATGGAGAATCAAATAATATAACATATACACCAACAAAGAGTGGACAATATTTAATAGGGGTACATGTAAAAGATAAGAATAGCAAGGAAAGCTTAGATGATTTTAAATACAATCAATATAGCATTATAGGTTATAATAAAACAGTAATTGTTGATGCAGGACATGGAGGATATGATAGTGGCGCTGTAGGACCAACTGGTGTTAAAGAAAAGGATGTCACTTTAAAAGTAGCCTTAAAGTTAGGAAAAATTTTAGAAAATAATGGGGTAAACGTTATTTATACTAGAACTAGTGATAATGTATCTTGGCCTTCAAATGAATCACAAGATTTAGCAGCTAGAGTGGCCATTGCAAATAGCAATAATACAGATCTATATGTAAGTATACATGCTAATAGTTTTAATGGATCAGCGAATGGAACAGAAACATATTATTATAGTGGAAGTGCAAAGGGAAAAGAAGCTGCAGAAGCAGTACAAAAAGAACTTGTAAATGCTATTGGTTTGTACGATAGAGGAACAAAAACAGCAGGATATTATGTTTTAAAAAATACTATAAGCCCATCTATATTGGTTGAGTTAGGCTTTATAGATAATAGAAATGAAGAAATTCTTTTAAATTCTGATTGGTTCCAAGAAAAGTGTGCAGAAGCTATTGCTAAAGGAATATTATCAACTAGTTTTATGTAACCTAATGAATATAAAAAGTAATAAATCAATAAAATAATTATAAAATTGCATATTAAGTTCTAATTATGCTAGCTTTAAAATATAAATAAAAAACCATTAATTACATATAATTGATGGTTTTTTATATTTTAGATATTATATAAATAAAATTATAAATAAAACATATGATATAATAATTTACAAAGGAGGTGAATTTATGAATAGGAAAAATATTTTTATTAAAAGAAAGGAGGGGAATATGGATATATACAAAATAGAAAGTATAGTTAAAAAGATTTCATTAATACTTTTAATCAGTATTATTGTAGCTTTTGTACCTTCATTTAAAGTATATGCTAGTAGCACTACACCTATAATGGGACAACCCCAATTAACACAGGAACAAGCATTAAATTATTTTAAGGCTAGAAACAGTGAAAAAAGTGACCAAGCTACAAAGGAATTTATTTCTATAGTTTGGCAGGAAGCTAATTTAGAAGGAATAAGAGCTGATGTAGTTTTTATGCAAATAATGAAGGAAACAAACTTTTTGAAATTTACAGGGGATGTAAAAGAATGTCAAAATAATTTTGCAGGTATTGGTGCTACAGGTGGTGGTGTAGCAGGGGCTTATTTTAAAGATACAAGAGCAGGAGTAAGAGCCGTTGTTCAACATTTAAAAGCTTATTGTAGTACTGAGGGATTAAAAAATCCTTGTGTAGATCCACGATTTACATATGTCCAAAGAGGAATAAGTCCCTATGTTGAGTGGCTAGGTATAGGGGAAAATCCTAATTATCCAGATGAAGGATGGGCTGCGGATAATAATTATGGTAAGAGTATAGTTGAGATGATGCACAGTGCAAAGTATCTGGCAAATGAAGGCGATTCACAAGGAAATATAACTACTTCGAAGGCTACTATTAATAATTTAGAAGTAAGCTTAGATGGAAATAAGGTAGTAACTAATGAATTAGACCCAGGAAAAGCATATAACATAAAAGCTTATGGAAATAGTTCTAATGGAGTATTATATGAATATTGGATAAAAGACTTATCAATTAATTCATGGATAAAGCTAAGAGATTATAGTGCAACCAATGAAGTTAAATGGACACCAAATAAATCAGGGAAATATCTAATAGGAGTACATGTTAAAGATAGATATAGTAAAGAAAGATTAGATAATTTTAAGTATGTAGAATATAATGTAGCATCTCTTAAAAAAGCTACTATTAGTAGTTTAGAAGTAAGCTTAGATGGAAATAATGTAGTGAATAATGAATTACAACTAGGCAAGATATATAATATAAAAGCTTATGGTAGTAGCTCTAATGGCGTATTGTATGAATATTGGATAAAAGACTTATCAAAGAATTCATGGATTAAGCTAAGAGATTATAGTACAAGTACTCAAGTCACATGGACACCAAATAAATCAGGAAAGTATTTATTAGGAGTACATGTTAAAGATAGGTATAGTGAAGAAAGATTAGATAACTTTAAATATGTAGAATACAATGTAGCATCACCTAAAAAGGCTACTGTTAATAGCTTAGAAGTAAGCTTAGATGGGAATAAGGTAATAACTAATGAATTAGATCCAGGAAAAGCATATAACATAAAAGCTTATGGAAATAGTTCTAATGGAGTATTATATGAATATTGGATAAAAGACTTATCAATTAATTCATGGATAAAGTTAAAAGATTATAGTACAAGTACTCAAGTTATATGGACACCAAATAAGCCAGGAAAATATTTAATAGGGGTACACGTAAAAGATAAATATAGTACACAAAAATTAGATAATTTTAAATATGTGGAATATAATGTAGCATCACCTAAAAAGGCTACTATCAATAGTTTAGAAGTAAATCTAAATGGAGGTAAAGTAGTAAATAATGAACTACAAGCAGGTGAAATATATAATATAAAAGCTTATGGTAGTGGTTCTAGCGGAGTATTGTATGAATACTGGATAAAAGACTTATCAATTAATTCATGGATAAAGTTAAAAGATTATAGTACAAGTACTCAAGTTACATGGACACCAAATAAGTCAGGAAAATATTTGATAGGGGTACACGTAAAAGATAAATATAGTACACAAAAATTAGATAATTTTAAGTATGTAGAATATAATGTGAAACTATCCAAAAAAGCAGTTATTAGTAACTTAGAAGTAAGCTTAAATGGAAAGATAGTAACAAATAATCAATTAAATTCAGGAAAAACATATAGTATAAAAACTTATGCCGAAAGTCTTAATGGAGTATTGTATGAATATTGGATAAAAGATTTATCCAGTAATTCATGGATAAAGTTAAAAGATTATAGTACAAGTACTCAAATCACATGGACACCAAATAAAGCAGGAAAATATCTAGTAGGAGTGCATGTAAAAGATAAATATAGTAATGAAAGATTAGACAATTATAAATATGTAGAATATAGTGTTCAAGGTGGTTTAATGAAAACTATAGTTTTAGATGCAGGTCATGGAGGCAGGGACTCAGGTGCAGTATCTTCCAGAGCAACTGGAAATATACACGAAGCAGATATAGTTCAGAAGATTACCATCAAGTTAGGAAATCTTCTGAAAGCTAAAGGATATAATATTATTTATACTAGGGACAAAGTAGATAATTATAATTATCCTTCAATAACACAAAATTTAGAAGATAGAATAAATGTAGCCAATAGTATAAAAGCTGATTTATTTGTGAGCATACATGCTGACTCTACTGATAGTTCATCAGCAAATGGATATGGTGCTCACTATAGTAGCTATAGACCTAGATTAGATAATTCAGGTGTATATATGGAGGGTGATGTGTATTATGATAGGACTCCTTGTGATGCAGCATTAAAAAGCAAAGTGTTATCACAACTTATAGTAAATGAAATGGCTTCTTTGGGAACTATAAACAGGGGAATATATGATCATAATTTATATGTTACAAGAAATGCATTAATGCCTTCTGTACTCGTAGAATGTGGATTTGTTTCCAATGATACAGAGGTTAGATGGTTAAATACTGATTCTAATCAAAATAAAATAGCTCAAAAACTTTATAATGCAGTAACAAAATTATTTAGTATATAGCTAAAAAACCGTTGATATATTTTTTATCAACGGTTTTTAAAATTTTTTTATAAATTTTAAATGATATTTTCTATTTATTGTATATATGATAAAATAAAGATATTGCAAAAAATTGTTGAATAATTTTATCAATGATGTAAAATAAATAAGTAGAGTTTAGAGTTTAAGGAAGTGATTATATGAGAAAAGATAGAGAATTGATTCTTTATGATATATTATTAATAATTTTATCATTATATTTAGCAATTTTACTAAGGTTTGATTTTGGTATGGCTTCTATGGCTTCGGAATTTAAAAAATATATGATATTTTTTAAGTTATCAGTAATTCCAGTTATAATAATAACCTTATTTTTAAATAAAATATTTAATCTCTATAGTAGTATATGGAAATATGCTTCAGTAGAAGAACTTATGTCTATAATTTATTCAGTTTCTATATCTAATATTATATTCATAATTTATAGCTATTTTATTAATTATAAAATTCTAGAAAGTAATTATTATAGATTCCCATTTACTGTACATATAATATTTTGGATTTTATCCATAGTATCCCTAGGAGGTACAAGATTTATATATAGAGTTATAGAAGATAAGGAATGTAATAAGAACAAATGTAACTGTGATTCTAAAGAAAAGAAGTTACTCATAATAGGGGCAGGAGATGCAGCAGCCCTTATTATAAAAGAAATAAAAAGAAATAGGGAATTAAATTATAGTATAATAGGTCTTATAGATGATGACATAGAGAAGTTAGGAAAGAGAATAAATGGTATACCTGTTTTAGGCGGAAGAGAAAGTATTATAAAGATATCTAAAAATAAAAAAATAGATGAAATAATATTAGCTATACCTTCAGCATCATCTTCAACAAAAAGTGAAATAGTATCTATATGTAAAGAAACTAGTTGTAAATTAAAAACTTTACCAAGCATGGATAAGGTAATACAGGGTAAATTTAATATGAGCAAGTTAAGAGATGTAAGTATTGAAGATTTGCTTGGGAGAGAGGAAGTTAAACTAGATGATAGTGGAATAAATAAATATATAAAGGATAAGGTAGTTTTAGTTACTGGTGGAGGGGGATCTATAGGTTCAGAACTTTGCAGACAAATAGTTAAATTTTCACCTAAGAAACTTTTAATATTAGATATATATGAAAACAATGCCTATGATGTTCAAATGGAATTAAATTATAAATACCCAGAGCTAGATAAAGCTGTTATAATAGCTTCCATAAGGGATGAAAAGAGATTAAAAGATATATTTTCATTATATAAACCAGACGTAGTTTTTCATGCAGCAGCTCATAAGCATGTTCCATTAATGGAAGAAAACCCAGCAGAATCCATTAAAAACAATGTAATAGGTACCTATAATCTAATAAAATGTGCCCATGAATTTGGGATTGAGCGTTTTGTACAAATAAGTACAGATAAAGCTGTTAATCCAACTAATATAATGGGAGCTACAAAAAGATTTTGTGAAATAATGATTCAAGCTTTTGATAAAATAAGTAAAACTGAATTTGTAGCTGTTAGATTTGGGAATGTTTTAGGAAGTAATGGATCTGTTATTCCATTATTTAAAAAACAAATATCTCATGGAGGACCTGTCACTGTAACCCATCCAGAAATAAATAGATATTTTATGACTATACCAGAAGCAGCTCAATTAGTTATACAAGCAGGTGCTATGGCAAAAGGTGGAGAAATATTTGTTTTGGATATGGGAAAACCAGTTAAAATTGTAGATTTAGCTAAAGATTTAATAACCTTATCTGGGTATAAGCCAGGAGAAGATATTAAAATTGAGTATACAGGATTAAGACCTGGGGAAAAATTATATGAAGAATTATTGATGGATGAAATAGCTTTAACATCAACAGGACATAATAAAATATTTGTAGAAAAACCTATGGAAAATAATATAGACTTTGTAGAAAAATCCATAGAAGAATTTAAGAAAGTTGTTTATAATGATAAAGAAGAAATATTTAAACTAATAGAAAAGAAAGTTCCAACATATATAAGAAAAAAATAATGCTTAACAAATAATAGATAAGTCTTATTTGAAAAAAATTAAACATAAAATAATAGTAGCTATAAAATAGTGACAAAAATTAAAAATATATAAATTAAGCGTTTGTGCGTTGTACTAGGAGGTATAAAAATGTCACAATTAAAAAAGGATTTAATGACTAAATTAGAAAATAAAACAGCTAAATTAGGTGTGGTAGGATTAGGTTATGTAGGACTTCCACTAGCTGTAGAAAAAGCTAAAGCGGGATTTGAAGTTATAGGTTTTGATGTTCAAGATAAAAAAGTAGAGTTAGTTAATGAAGGTAAAAACTATATAGGAGATATAGTTGATAATGAATTAGCAGATTTAGTTAAAGAAGGAAAATTAAAAGCAACTACAGATTTTTCTTTTGTAAGTGAAGTAGATGCAGTAGCTATATGTGTACCAACACCATTGGATATATATAAACAACCAGATATATCTTATGTTGTTAGTTCAACTAAGAGCATTGCAAAATATCTTCACAGGGGTATGCTTGTAGTTCTTGAAAGTACTACATATCCAGGAACAACAGAGGAAGTCTTAAAACCAATACTTGAAGAGACTGGCTTCAAATGTGGAGAAGATTTCTTTTTAGGATTTTCACCAGAAAGAGTAGATCCAGGTAACAAGCAATTTAAAACTAAAAACACACCTAAAGTTGTAGGTGGTTGTACAGAAGAATGTACAGAAGTAGCTGCTATGCTTTATAGAAGCGTTTTAGAAGGAGAAGTATATGTAGTATCTTCACCAGCAGTAGCTGAAATGGAAAAAATATTAGAAAATACATTTAGAAATATAAATATAGGTTTAGCTAATGAAATGGCCATATTATGTAAAAAAATGAATATAGATGTATTTGAAGTTATAGATGCAGCTAAAACAAAACCTTATGGATTTATGGCTTTCTATCCAGGCCCAGGTCTTGGGGGACATTGCATACCATTAGATCCTTTCTATTTAGAATGGAAAGCTAAAGAATATGACTTCCATACAAGATTAATTGAAGTATCAGGAGAAATTAATGACCGTATGCCTGAATTCGTAGTAGAAAATGCTATGAAATTATTAAATGAAGATAAAAAGGCTATGAATGGATCAAAGGTCTTATTACTTGGATCTGCTTACAAAAATGATATAGATGATATGAGAGAATCTCCAGCATTAAAAGTAATAGAGCATTTAGAGCAAAATGGAGCTAATGTACAGGTTAATGATCCATATATACCTGAATTTAAGCATAAAGGTAAATTATACAAATCAGTAGATTTAGAAAAAGGATTAGAGGAAGCCGATATCGTAATTATAACTACAAATCATAGTTGTTATGATTATGAACATATAGTAGAAAAAGCTAAAATTTTATATGATACAAGAAATGCTACAAAGGATGTAAAGAATAATAGAGAAAAAATACACAAACTATAATATTAATATTAGGATAAGTTCTTTTGGACTTATCCTAATTAATAAAATTTGGAGGTATAGTGATGAAAAAATTAAAATTTGCTATTGTTGGTTGTGGAAGAATTTCTTATAAACATGTAGAAGCTATAATAAATAATAAAGAAGAAGCTGAATTAGTAGCAGTTTGTGATGTAATTGAAGAAAACGCTATAGAGAAGAAAAATGATTATATATCAAAATCAAGCAAAGAAGCTAATGTAAATATATATACAGATTATAAGGAAATGCTAGAAAAAGAAGACATAGATGTAGTTACTATAGCTACAGAAAGTGGATATCATCCAGAAATAGCTATAAATTGTATGGATAAGAAAAAGCATATAATATGTGAAAAACCTATGGCACTGTCTATAGATGATGCAGATAGAATGATAGAATCAGCAAAGGAAAATAATGTTAAGCTTTGTGTGAGCCATCAAAATAGATTTAATAAACCAATACAACAATTAAGAAAAGCAGTAGAAGCTAATAGGTTCGGAAGATTAGTAAATGGTACTGCAAGAATACTATGGAATAGAAATATGGGATACTATCATCAAGCGCCATGGAGAGGGACTTGGGAACTTGATGGTGGTACTTTAATGAATCAATGTATACACAACATAGATTTGCTTCAATGGATGATGGGTGGAGAAATTGATACAGTTTACGCTCAATGTGACACTTTTTTAAGAGATATAGAAGCAGAGGACTTTGGAGCTATAGTAATAAGATTTAAAAATGGAGCTATAGGAATAGTTGAAGGAAGTGCTTGTGTATATCCTAAAAATTTAGAAGAAACATTAAGTATATTTGGAGAAAAAGGGACAACTTGCATAGGTGGACTTGCTGTTAATAAAATAGAAACTTGGAAATTTGAAGATGGAACTGAAAATGAAGAAGGAGATATATTAAAAGCTCAAGAAGGAGATCCAGATTCAGTATACGGTTTTGGACATACTCCATTGTTTAAAGATACAATAGATGCTATAACAGAAGATAGAGCACCTCTAGTAAGTGGAGAAGAAGGGAAAAAAGGTATGGCAATAATATTAGCCGCTTATAAATCAAGACTTACAGGTATGCCAGTTAAATTCCCATTTAATAATTTTTCAACAATGGATATGGTAAATGTAGAAAAAATAAATAAATAATTTATTAAATAAAAATTAAATTTTTAAAATTACCATCAAAATATGATATTATATTATGGTGGTAATTTTAAAATTTTATTTTAATATAGGAGTGAAAACATGAAAATGAATTATATATCCCCAAAATCTAAATTAGGTAATAACGTTGAAGTAGGGAGATTTGCTGTTATAGAAGATGATGTAGTTATAGGAGAAAATTGTATTATAGGGCATAATGTAATTATACATAAAGGAACAATCATAGGTAATAATGTAAGAATAGATGATAATACTGTAATAGGAAAAGAACCCATGAGATCAGTAAACAGTATATTTAAAGATGATAAAAAGTTTGAACCATGTAAAATTAATGATGAATGTTTAATAGGAGCGGGTGCAATAGTATATATAGGTTCTAAAATAGGTAATAAAGCTTTAGTAGCTGACCTAGCTGTGATAAGAGAAGATGTAACTATAGGAGAAAGAACAATAATAGGAAAAGGTGCAACCATAGAAAACTTTTGCAAAGTGGGCTCAAATTGTAAAATTCAGACTAATGTATATTTAACAGCATATTCAGAAGTAGAGGATTATGTTTTCATAGCACCTTGTGTAGTAACATCTAATGATAACTATGCTGCTCGATCAAAAGAAAGATTTGGTAAATTTAAAGGTGTTACAATTGAAAAAGGTGGAAGAATAGGGGCAGGTGCAGTTATATTGCCAGGAAAAATAATACATGAAGATGGATTTGCAGCAGCAGGAAGTTTAGTAACTAGGGATATAGAAAAAGCTAAGATAGTTGCAGGAGTACCAGCTAAAATATTTAATGATGTACCAAAAGAACAGTTGTTAGAAAATCAATAGCTAAAAATATGGATTAAAGGGTGTTTTAAGTTGAGTTATAAGAGGAATATTGCAAGTAATTTTTTAACACAAATAATAGCATCAGCTATAGGCTTTTTTACTAGTATTATAGTTGCTAGAGCATTAGGACCACAGGATAAAGGCTATGCTGCATATATACTATTAATATTTAATTTGATAGGGGAATATGGTCATTTCGGAATAACTAGTGCTAGTACGTATTTTCAAAAGAAGACTAAATATTCTGCTAAAGAGGTTTATGATACTAATATTACTTATTTGTTTATAGTATTTAGTATAATATCTTTAACTATAATAATTTTAAAGTCAACCGGATTTTTTTTAGTTGATTATAGTTGGTCTTTAATTATAGCTGGATTTAGTATTGTACTTTGTACATTTTTAAACACAATTCTTATAAATTTTTATGTAGCAGACGAAAGAATACCGGAGGCTAATAAATGTAATTTAATAATGAATTTCTTAAAATCTATTCTTATTTTGATACTATGGATATTTGGTAATTTAAATGTCTTTACCTTTGTTTTATGTCAATTTATGCCATTTATAGTTTCTATTTTAATTTTATATAAGAATCTTGGTATAACGTATAATATTGGATTTAACAAACAATTATTAAAATCAGAGTTTAAATTTGGAATAGTAATTTATTTAGCAACTTTGTTTATTTATTTAAATTATAGAATGGATCAAATTTTTATAAAAAATATGTTGGGAGAACAGCAATTAGGTATATATTCTATTGCTGTATCATTGGCTGAATTATTATTCTTGATACCAGGAAGTGTAGGAACTGCCATACTTGGAAGATTGTATAATATAAAAGATAACAATAAAGAAAAAAAGTATATATTATCTATGACTGTAAAATATACGTTTTATATATGCTTGTTTATTGGAATTTTAGGAATAATGATGACACCTTTAATACCATATGTTTATGGTAAAGAATTTGCATCAGCAAAATCATCCACTATAATTTTATTTATTGGAATTATATTTGCATCAATAGGTAAGGTATCTTCTTCTTATTTTCAAAGCGAAGGAGCACCGATAATACATATGGTTATTACATTAATTACCTTTTTAAGTAATTTACTTTTAAATGCTTTATTTATTCCTAAATGGGGTATTGATGGTGCAGCAGCTGCATCGACAATATCATATATTTTATATGGCTTAGTATATGTTGTGTTTTTTAAACATAAAGAAGATTTTAAGATTAGTGATTTTTTTATGTTCAATAAAAATGATTATAATATACTTATAAAAAATAATCCTTTTTTAAACAGGTTAAGAAAGAGGAATAAAAAATAAATTAAAATAAAAATTTTATTTTAATTGGAGGATAATATGAAAATTAATTTTAATAAAATTAAAAACAATTTTAAGAACAAATATATGATTTTTCTTGCTATTTTCCTTTTAATAGTTTCTGTTAGCTTTTTTATAGATCATAAAATAAAAACTAAAGCTCAAAAGGATAGTTTAGTACTTAATGATCATGAAATTCAAATTAAGGATAGTAACTTAGAAAAAGTTATTAGATTGGCTATAAGAAAACCAATAGGAAAATTAAGATTAAGAGACGTAGTTGATATAAAAAAATTAGATGCATCTAACAAAGGTATTCAAAATTTAGATGGAATAGAAAATTTACTTAGATTACAAGAATTGGACTTAACAGATAATGAAATAGATGACATATCTGCTTTAAGTGGCCTAAAAGATATATCTATTCTTAAACTAGGAAAAAATAAAATTACAGATATTGCATCTTTAAAAAATTGTAGTAAATTAAAGGAATTATATCTATTTGATAATAAGGTTATAGATATAACTCCTCTTAAAAATTTTGA
The DNA here is from genome assembly GCF_001889325.1 of Clostridium sporogenes. Lineage (NCBI taxonomy): Bacteria > Bacillati > Bacillota > Clostridia > Eubacteriales > Clostridiaceae > Clostridium > Clostridium sporogenes. The sequence goes on from NZ_CP013243.1 coordinate 3,017,498, forward strand.
AAAAATATATATATTAGATTTAAATAGAAACCATGTTGCAGATATAAGTATTTTACCAACTTTAAAAAATTTAAAAGAAATATATTTGCATAATAATGGAGTTATTGATTTTGAACCTATCTTAAAAATGCAACAACTCACAACTGTTAATTTAGCAGGAAATAATTTTACTGATATGAAAGATATAAATCAGTTAAAAAATCTAATAGAGTTATACATAGGAGATAATGGAATAAAAGATTTAACATTTTTAAAGAGTATGTCTAATTTAAAAGTATTAGATGTAAGCAATAATAAAATAATGGACATGAATAGTATAAGTAATTTAAATGGGATAGAAGAATTAAATATATCATCTAATTATATTCGGGATATAAAAATTTTAGAGAATTTTAAAAATTTATCAAAAGTTGATTTAAGGTATAATAATATTAAAAATATAGAGCCATTAAAAAACTGTAAGCAATTAAGTGAAGTATTTGTAGATAAAGATGTAGACATAAGACCTATAGAAAATATGAAAAATCAGTTAAAAAATGCTGATTCATATACTAAAGCTAAACTTTTGAATAAAGAAATTTTTAAATGATGGGATGATGAGAGTTGATATATAATTTATTTATGGTATTTTTTACATTCGCTATATCTTGTATTTTATTTAAAAAAGCTAGTGGAACTCTAAAACCCAACAAACTAAATCTTATTTCTTATATATTTTATCTATTTATATTGCAAAGCTTTATAGGAAGCAGTTTAATTTATTTAGGTTTTAGGGAACATTATTTAATACAAAAGGTAACTAATTTTTCTACTATAGGTAAAACATATGATATGATATGTTTTACTGCCATAGCCCTACCCTTAACTATTCTTTTAATATATAAAATATTTAATATAAATATGAGTGAAGATTATAATAATTACTTAAATAAAGAAGTAATTTTAGAATATGAGGACAATATTTTTGTAATAACAGTATTAATAAGTATAGTATGCTTAATATTCACATTAATTTTGTTTATCAAAATGAGATCAATTCCATTGATTGATTTGATAATTCATAGAAGTTCAGGAAATATAGGAAATAAAAGAATCAATATATCACATGGTAATTATATGAATCAATATATACAAAATCTATTAGTTTTAGGACTAACGCCTATACTATCTTATCTTTCATATATTTATTACAAATGTACCAAGACAAATAGATGGAAGATTTTATTTTTTGTTTTGTTTATAGCATCTATATTTTTAAAAACTTATAATTATGCAAAGACACCTGTAGTATTTTACATATTTGTTTTCATACTAATAAATATAGTAATAGAAGGTAGTATACCTATAAGGAAATTATTAACAGTATTAGTTTTATGTGTTTCTATAATATTATTAATGTATATAAAAATAGGATATGACTTTAATAAAGGATTAGATATATATAATGGTCCAATAGGGAGGACTATATTCACTCAAGTAGGAACTTTGTTTTTACATGTAGATTTATTTCCTTACTATATTCCATATTTAGGTGGAAGAAGTTTTTCTCCAACTATTTTAAAATTATTTTTAGGAGGAGTATCACAATTTAGATCGGGAAGGGTAGTTATGAATTTTTATAGTCCTGAAAAAGTTGTAGGTGGAACTGCTGGTGTTATGAATTCATTATTTATAGGAGAAGCTTATGCTAATTTTGGTACTATAGGAGTGTTATCATCAGTATTGTACATTGGAGTTTTATTAAGTATAATATTAATTATTTTTGTGAAAATTAAGAAAACTCCTATAAATATTGTAATATATGTTACAATAACATCTATATTAGCATCTGCATCTCAAGGTGGATTTATAGATTTTGTATATAATTTTAATATAATATTTATTACAGTTACATTAATATTAATTAGTTTATTTGCTAAATATATGGATAAAATTAAAGTTTTAAGATATATAAAAGTTTATGTACTAAAATTTACTTCCTTAAATATTAAAATTAAGAAAGAGGATAAAGATGAATGTTAAGAATTGTATTTTTCATATACCTTACTATTTAGATTTACAATGGCCTTCAGGTTCTAATATTAGGCCAATAAAAATGATAAAAGCATTTGAAAGTATAGGATATAATGTAGATATAGTCATGGGATATGCAGAGGAAAGAAAAAGCAGAATAGAATTCATAAAGAATAAAATAAAATCTGGAGTAAAGTATGACTTTGTATATTCAGAAAGTTCAACAGAACCAACACTATTAACTGAAAAAAATCATATGCCTAAATATCCATTATTAGATTTTTCATTCTTAAAACATTGTAAAAGTAAATCTATACCAATAGGATTATTCTATAGAGATATATATTGGCAATTTAAAGTATATGATGAGAGTTTACCTTTTTTAAAGAGAACTATTGCAAAAATGTTTTACAGATATGATTTAATTCAATATAAGAATATCTTAGATATATTCTATTTACCATCAAAAAATATGCTAAAATATGTTCCAGGGAAATATGATTTTATTGTTGAAGAACTGCCACCAGCTATTGATGTTATTTATGAGAGTAATAAAATTTTTGAAGATGATTATATAAATCTATTTTATGTTGGAGGAATAGGTGAATTATATAATTTGGAAAAATTATTCCAATTAGTAAATAAGAAAGAGTATATTAAATTTACAGTTTGCTGTAGAAAAAACGAATGGGAATCAAATAAAAATATATATGAAAAATATTTAAACGATAGAATAAAAATAATACATAAATCTGGTGAAGAATTATTACCATATTTTAAAGAAGCAGATATATTTAGTTTATTTTTTGAACCTATAGAATATAGAAAATTTGCTATGCCAGTAAAGCTATTTGAGTACTTAGCTTATAAAAAACCTATAATATCTACTAATGGAACTGCTACAGGTGATTTTGTAGAAAAAAATTCTATAGGTTGGTGTTCGGATTATTCAGTTGAAGATTTAAGTAATATATTTGATAGTATTTACTATAGCAAAGAAGAATATTTTAATATAGTAAAAAACATAGATAATATTATTAATAAACATACATGGAAAGCTAGAGCTATAAAAGTAGTAGAGGATTTAACAAATCTTCAATAATACTTTTAATGGAGGAATAATAATGAAAATATGTTATTTAGCTGATGCTAATAGTACACATACTAAAAAATGGTGTAGATTTTTTGAAAATAAAGGATATGATATACATGTAATATCATTGAATGATGGGGATATAGACGGAGTTACGGTACATAGTTTTAACAAAGATTTAGATAAGATAAGAAAAGGAAGCTCTTTTAATAAAATTTCTTATATAAGATATTTTAGTGATATAAAAAAAATTATAGAAAAAATAAAACCGGATGTTGTTCATGCTCATTATGCTACTAGCTATGGTTTATTAGGAGCATTATCAGGATTTCATCCTTACATAATATCTGTTTGGGGTAGTGATGTATATGATTTTCCTAAGGGAAGTTATGTAAAAAGAAAAATGGTTGAGTATAATTTATCCAAAGCAGATATTATAATGTCTACCAGTAAAGTAATGGCAAAAGAGACAAATCAGTATACTACTAAAAATATAGAAATAACCCCTTTTGGAGTAAATATAGATATATTTAAGCCTTGCGACGATAAATATGAAAAAAAAGAAAATTTAGTAATAGGTACAATTAAAACATTAGAGCCTAAATATGGTATAGAATACTTAGTTAGAGCTTTTGCAAAGGTAAAGCAAACACATAGTAATATTAAGTTAGAAATTGCAGGGGTAGGGGACCAAAAGGAATTTTTACTTAATTTATGTAATGAACTTAATATAAAAGACCATGTTAAATTTTTAGGGTTTATAAATCAGCAAAAGGTAATAGAAGCTTTTAATAGATTTGATGTAGCTGTATTTCCTTCCACATTAGATAGTGAAAGTTTCGGGGTAGCGGCAGTAGAGGCACAGGCATGTGGAACTCCAGTAATTGTTTCTAATGTAGGAGGATTACCGGAAGCTACATCCCCTAATAATAGTAGTCTATTAGTAAATAAAAAAAGTGTAGATGAGCTAGCAGAGGCTATAGAAAGATTAATTGAGGATGAGAATTTAAGGATAAACATGGGTAAGGCAGGAAGAAGATTTGTGGAAGATAATTTTAATATAGAAGATAATTTTAATAATGTAGATACAATGTATAAATCTATAATAGATGGAGGAGATAATTAATGAAGATATTAACAGTAGTTGGTGCACGTCCACAATTTATAAAAGCAGCAGCGGTTTCAAATATAATAAGAAAAGAGCATAAAGAAATATTAGTTCATACTGGGCAACATTATGATGAAAATATGTCTAAAATATTTTTTGAAGAATTAAGAATACCTAAGCCAGATTATAATTTAGAAATAGGTTCAGGTAATCATGGTGAGCAGACAGGTAAAATGCTTATAGAATTAGAAAGAATATATTTAAAAGAAAAGCCAGATTTAGTGCTAGTGTATGGAGATACAAATTCTACATTAGCAGGAGCTTTGTGTGCAAGTAAATTGTTAATACCTGTAGCTCATGTAGAAGCTGGTCTTAGAAGCTTTAATATGAATATGCCAGAAGAACAAAATAGAATTCTTACAGATCATATATCAAAGTTATTATTTGTACCTACAGTTACAGCAGAAAAAAATCTTCATACTGAGGGAGTTAATAATGGTGTTCATAATGTAGGAGATGTAATGTTTGATGCTGTATTACATTTTAAGAAATTGGCAGAAGAAAAGGAAAGTATACTAGATAAAATCTCTATAAAATCTGGAGAATATATTTTAACAACAATACATAGAGCAGAAAACACTAATGATATAAATAGATTGAAAAATATAATAGAGGCATTAAATGAAAGCGGAAAGTCAATAGTATTACCACTTCATCCAAGAACTAAAAAATATATGGAAGATTATAATTTACAATTTAATGATAATATAAAATTAATAGAGCCAGTAGGATATCTTGATATGATTACTTTAGAAATGAATTCACAAAAGATAGTTACTGATAGTGGTGGAGTTCAAAAAGAAGCTTTCTTTATAGAAAAACCTTGTGTTACTATGAGAGATGAAACAGAGTGGGTAGAGACCGTAGAAAATGGATGGAATGTAATAGTAGGTACAAATAAAGAAAAAATATTAAATGCTATAGTAAATTTTAAGCCTGAAAAAGAACAGCAAGAAATATTTGGAAATGGTCATGCAGCAGAAAAAATATTAGATATAATAAACAAAATGAAGTAATTATTTTGAGGTGATAATATGAAAATCCTATTTTTGACTCAATACTGTCCACCTGAAGTTGGAGCACCTCAAAACAGAATTTTTGAGTTTGCAAAGCAACTAAAAAAATTCGGTCATGAGGTTACAATATTAACGGCTATGCCAAATTATCCTAAAGGTGAAATATTTGATGGTTATAAGGGAAAGAAAATAGTAAAAGAGGAACTGGATGGAATAAACATCGTTCGTACAAGTATATATGCAACAAAGGATAAATCCTTTGTAAAAAGACTTAGAAATTATCTTTCATTTACTTTTTCTTCAGTATTTACAGGTTCTAAATATATTGATAATCAGGATGCTATAATAACAGAATCTCCACCGCTATTTTTAGGGTGGTCAGGATATATTTTATCTAAAAGGAAAAAAGCAAAATTTATTTTTAATGTATCTGATTTATGGCCAGAATCTGCTGTAAAATTAGATGTATTACATAATAAATTTCTTATAAAGGCATCTACATGGCTTGAAGAATTTTGTTATAAAAAAGCAGCAGCAGTTACTGGGCAAACAAAGGGTATAGTTCATAATATTGTAAGCAGAGGTTTTGATAAAAATAAAGTTCATTTAATAACTAATGGAGTAGATACAGAATTTTTTAAAAAAGAAAATAGAGATGAAAGATTAAGAGAAAAGTGGAGATTAAAGGATAAATTTGCAGTATGTTATGCGGGTATACATGGCTTAGCTCAAGGATTAGAAGTTATTATAAATGCAGCGGAATTATTAAAAGAAGAAAGAGATATACAATTTGTATTTATAGGAGATGGACCAGAAAAATCTAAGCTTATGACTATGGTAAAAGAAAAAAAATTAACTAATGTATCTTTTCAACCAGTACAGTCTAAACCTAATATGCCTAAAATAATAGCGTCTATGGATGCTACTGTAGTTCCCTTAAAAAAATTAGATTTATTTAAGGGTGCATTGCCATCAAAAATGTTTGAAGCATTGGCATCTGAATTACCTATAGTATTAGCTGTAGAAGGAGAAGCAGAAAAGCTTATAAATGAAGCTAGTGCTGGAATAACTGTAGAACCAGAGAATGCAAAAGAAATTGCACAAGCAGTTTTAAAGTTATATAAAAATAAGGATATTAAAGAGAAATTAGGGCAAAATGGTAGAGATTATGTTATAAAAAATTATTCTAGAGAAAGTATAACTAGAAAGTTAGAAAATATATTGTTAAAATTAAAGAATAGTTAATACCTCTATATAAATGGATTGAATATAATTGTTCACTGTTGTTATTTCTATAATCTTTAGTTTAAGGGGACATATTTATGGAAAGTTTAAGTAATATTATTACATATTTAATTTGTTCTTATATATTTATTTTGCCTATTTTACCAAGTAAGTATAAATATAAGAATATTCCTTTTAATGGGGATGTTGTGTTGCTATTAATCATAGTTTTGTTTATTATATTTATATTTATAAATGGTGAATGGAGAAAAAATTTTTTTAATGGTATAAAGGATTTTTTTTGTAAAGCAAATACTATATTTATTTTTATGTGGGTAGGCATGATGGCTGTATCGATTTTTTATTCAACTGATAAGAAATTAGCTTTACAAGAAACCATAAGAACTAGTACGTATATAGTATTGTTTTTTATAATAAAATATGAAGTTTATAAAAAGAAATATCTAGATAAAATTATTTATTCATATATATTTACTTCAATTATTGTAGGATTTATAGGAATATACGAATATTTAAAAGGGATTGGATTGACTCATAAAGGTGAGTTTAGTACAGTAGTAAGATGCGTATCTACCTTAGAGAATTCTAATAATTTGGGAGGGTTTTTTATAATGATAGTATTTCCTATGATGGTACTATCATTTAAAGAAAAACAAAAATGCAAAAGAAATGTATATATTCTATGCTCAATTATAGCTATTATAAATATAATAATATCTTTTTCACGAAATGCTTGGTTAGCATTTGTAATAGGATATATGGTATTAATAATTGTATTTAATTTTAAGCTAATATATGGAGCTATATTGGGAGCTGGAGTGTCCTTATTTATACCTAAAATATCTAATAGATTAAGAGAAATTGGAGATGTAAGTCAGAATTTATCTAGAATTAGTTTATGGAAAATAGCTTGGGAAATGGTAAAAGACAAGCCATTATTGGGTGTAGGAAATGGGAATTATAGGACTTTATACCCGCAATACTATAAAAAAGTTAAATATTTAGGATACACAGCTCAAGCAAAATTTCATCCACATAATGCTTATCTAAAAGCTCAATGTGAATTAGGGATAATAGGATTAATATCGTTGCTTGGTATTTTTGTAAGTTCCGTATGGAAGGTAAGTGAATTATCTAAGAAATCAAATAATACATTTTATAAATATTTTTACAAAGGTTTTATTGCTTCTTTAATAGCTTTTATGTTCATGAATTTTATAGATAATTTCTTTTCAGCACCTAAAGTTATAGCCTTTTTTTGGATAAGTTTAGCTGTAGCTGATTCTTTTGAGTATAATTGTAAAATTTGATCTTTGTAAAAAGGAGTTATAAAAACTCCTTTTTTAATGTAATAGGTGAGTCGGTACAAGCAAAAGATTATTTCGTTATTAATTAAGATTTTATGGCTGAAAAGAGGTGAAATTGTGAATATACTAATACTTGCAAATTGGTATCCTAATAAGAATAATCCTATCAATGGAATTTTTATTAAGGATCAAGTAAGGGCTTTAATGGAAGCTGGTTTAAAACCAATAGTATTTTTTCCTTATGATAATTCCATAAAAAGAGGAAAATTATTATTTAATATAGAAGAGGGCATATCTACTTATAGATGTAATACAGATTATTTACAAAGTTTCAAAAAATCTAAAATAAATAGTTTATTATTGTCTTATAAATGGCTTAAATATATAGTAAAAAAAGAAAAAATAAATCTAATACATGCGCATGTTTGCTATACTGCAGGAATATTATGTTCGATTTTTAAAAGATTTAATAATATACCATATATAATTACTGAACATAGATCCGATATTGTAAATTTCTCTAAGAAGTCCTACAATAGATTTATATCTAAATATGCATATAAAAGAGCAGAGAAAGTTATAACAGTAAGTAAATTTTTAGCTAATGAGTTGAAGAATTTAGGATATAAGTTTAATGAAGAAATAATAGGAAATGAAGTTGATATTAAGGAGTATAGTTTATCTAATACAAAAAATAATTCAGATGTAGTAAAAATTTTATTTATAGGTAGTATGGCTGAAAATGAAATAAAAGGATTGCAGTATTTCATTCCTGCCTTAGCTAAGTATATGAAAAAAAATAATAATATTGAAATGACATTTATAGGAAATGGAATAAACAGAGGAAAATATGAAAAAATGTGTGAAGATTTAAATATAAAAAATAAATGTAACTTTCTGGGGACTATAGATAAACAGGACATACCTATATATATAAAAAGGAATGATTTTTTAGTATTGCCAAGTATTAAAGAAACTTTTGGATGTGTTCTTATTGAGGCTATGGCTTGTGGTAAACCAGTTTTGGCAACTAAGTCTGGGGGGCCTAATGAATTTGTAAATAATAATGTAGGAATATTGGTAGAACCTAAAAATGAAAAAGCTTTAGAAGAGGGAATGGACCTAATTATAAAAAGATATGATACCTTTGATCCAGAATATATTAGAAAATATGTAGTTGATAATTATAGTTATAATATAATAGGCCAAAAGATAAGAAAAGTTTATGATGACATATTAAATTAAAATATATAAGGACTTTATACATATAAATTATTAATAAATATAAAAAAGGAGTTGTTTAAAACTCCTTTTTTAAATATCATTATATTTGTAAGATATGAAATGTTAGGAGATGATTAAAATAAAAGTACTTCAAATTATAACAGGTAATGACATAGGCGGAGGAGGAAAGCACGTTTTAAGTTTATGCTATTATTCTAAAGACTTGTTTCATACTGTATTAGGCTGTATAGGAGAAGGGCCTTTGCATGATAAAGCAAAAGAACTAGGAATAGAAACAACATTATTTAGTAGCAAATGTTTTATTAATAGGGAAATAGAAGAATATATAAAGAATAATAATATAGATATAGTTAATTTTCATGGAGCGAAGGCTTTTTTTACTCATTATTTTGTTAATAAAAAGCTAAATATACCTACAGTGGCTACTGTACATAGTAATTATAAAGAAGACTTTTTAAATAATAAATTAAAATATTATTTATTTACTCCTTTGAGTGTTAAAGGAATAAAGAGTTTTAATAATCATATATGTGTATCGAATTATATAAAAGATATTTTAAATAAAGATAAGATAGAAAGTAAAAAATTTGTAGTGAATAATGGAATAGATTTAAATTATTACAAAGATAAAGTTAAAACTAACACCAATTTGAGAAAAAAATTAAATATTGAACAAAAAGATTTTGTATATATAATGATAGCTAGAATGCACCCTATTAAAAATCATAATTTATTAATTGAAGCTTTTTATAAGCTAAAACAGGAATATAAAAACATAAAATTACTTTTATTGGGGAATGGAGTAGAAGAGGCAAAATTAAAAGAAAAGGTAGACAAACTAAATTTAAACAGTAATATTATATTTTTAGGGTTTAAAGAAAATATAGAGGATTATATAGAAATAGCAGATATAAGTATATTAACTTCTTTAAATGAAGGGGGAGCACCACCTTTAGTTATATTAGAAAGTGGTATAAAAAAAGTACCTGTAATAGCATCTGATGTAGGAGATATACCTTGTACTATAAATAAAGATAACGGTTTTTTAATAGATCCTACTTCTGCTCATGATATATATGATAAAATGAAGGAAGCCTACAATAATAAAAATCAATTACATATCTTAGGTGAAAATTTATATGATACTGTAATTAATAAATACTCTATGGAGAGTTTTTGTAAATCCTATTATGAATGTTATAAAAATCTGATTTAGTATTTTGGAGTGGATTAAATGAAGGAAAACAAAGCTTTAAAAAGTTCTGTTTTTGTTATGCTATTAATAATATTAGGAAAAGTCTTTGCACTAATAAGAGATTCTTTAATAGCAGCAAAATTTGGAGCTACTGATATAACAGATATATACAATTTTTCATTGGGTATAGTATACCTTTTAACTACTATAAGCTATGGGTTAACTACCACCTTTATACCAATTCATACGGAGAATTTGGAAAATGGAAACAAGAAAGAAAGTAATAAATTTGTAAATAATGTGCTTAATACTTTTTCCATAGGAACTATTATCTTAACTATATTAATGATAATATTTGCAAAATATATAATCTATATTTTTGCTCCAGGATTTCAGAAAGACTTAATTGTTTTCAATACTTCTATTAAAATAACTAGAATAATGTTACTATCTTTGATTTTCATAAGTTTACAAAGTGTTATTACAGGAGTGTTGCAATCCCATAAACAATTTTTGGAACCCGCGGCTATGGCAATGGTATCTAATATAGTCTATATTATATATCTAGTCTTTTTAGCTAGTAACTATGGAATGGTGGGTTTTGCGGTAGCTATAGTATTAGGTTTCTTTGCACAATTCATAATAAATATACCTAAATATAAAAAAATAGGTTATAAATATAGTACATATATTAATTTAGAAGATAACAAAACTAGACAAATGTTCAAACTTACAATGCCTGTTATAATAAGCACTTCTGTTATTCAATTAAATTCTGTTATAAATAGAGCTTTTGCTACTACTATTTTTGGGGGAGCAGCTACTATATTGGACAATGCAAATAAAATAAATACATTAGCATATGAAGTATTCGCTATAGGAATAGCAATGATAGTTTATCCAACGCTATCTGAATTAGCTGCTAAAAATGATAAAAAACAATATAAAGTAGAATTAGGAAGAGCTATAAATATAATACTTGTAATAATGGTACCAGCAGCAGTTGGAATTGCAACCCTTAGGGAACCACTTATAGATGTAATTTTTAAAAGAGGAGCCTTTAGTGAAAATGCTGCTTCTTTAACGTCACGAGCATTACTTTTATATACTCCAGCTATGATAGCTTATGGTGTAAGAGATATATTAAATAAGGCTTTTTATGCTATAAAAGATACTAAAACTCCTATGATTAATAGTTTTATAGGTATAATAATAAATGTAGTAATAAATAGTTTACTAATAAACTATTTAGGGGTTAGTGGGCTTACATTAGCAACTAGTATATCAGCCATTATTATAACTATAATTATGTTATTGGATTTAAATAAAAAATTAAACGGCATAGATATTAAGAATATAATCATATCTTTTATAAAAATAATTTTAGCTGCTTTGTTTATGGGAATAATAGTTACTGTTATAAATAAGTTTACTTTATTAAGATTAGGAATTGGAACTAAAGGAAGTGCGATATCGATTTTAATTTGCATGGTTATTGGTGGGATATCTTATACTTTAGCTATATATTTATTAAAAGTTAAGGAGATACAAGATATAGTAGAACCACTATTAAAAATATTAAAACTTAAAAAATAAATAGTCAATTATATTGTAAAGGAAATCTAATTTTGATATAGTATAAACAGTATTTTAATAATTTATTTATGATAAATTGTTAAAGTACAATATATGTATATTATTAGAAATTATAATGTTCATTAAAAATATGTTACAAATTAAATGAATTATATGGCTAATAATTTTAATATTTTTTCTTAATACTGAGATTCAGCTTCATTTTGGATGAGTAAAGGATTCACACAAAATATTCACTCTGTGTAAGCTACTCCTTACACCAAAGCATAGGATTGTATACTTTGCTTAATAGAAATGAGAAGTGTAAAATATCTGTATTTATTTAACTATAATTTAGATGAAATAAAAAATCAATATAGATTAAGTTTTATTTTATCTTAGGAGGAAACTAATATGAGTGATAGTCCCAAGGAGTTTATAAAAAGATTTATTGGTTTTTCTATGGGGCCAATATTATCGGCTATTATTAGCTTTTTTACTGTTCCTATAACTACATATTTTGTAGTTCCAACGGAATTTGGAAAAGCTTCTATGTATACAATGGCTTTAAGTATTAGCTCAATGTTTATATTCTTAGGTATGGATCAATCTTTCACTAGGGAATTTAATTCAGAAGAAGATAAAAAATCTTTATTTTGGAATTCCTTAATTGTGCCTTTAATATTTTCGTTAATACTAGGAGCTTTTTATATAATTTATTATAAACCATTATCTGTATTAATGATTGATACTGTTGATAGGTATATAGTAGTTATATTAGCAATATCATTACCTTTTGCAGTTATAGATAGATTTAATTTATTATTAATAAGAATGGAAGAGAAAGCTAGATTATATTCTGTCTTAAATGTAATAAGTAAAGTTATAAATGTTGTGGTTTTAGTGCCATATCTTGTATATATAGATAAAAGTTTTAAAGGAATAATAAATGCAGGTTTTGTGTCATTAGTTTTTATGTGTATAGTGGAATGCTTTTTTATAAGAGATTATTGGTTTACTAAATTTAAAATAAATAAAACTTTAATAAATAAAATGTTCAAATATGGTATACCTTTGATACCAGCATCTGTAATTGTTTGGTTTTTGAATTCTATGGATAAAATAGCAATGAGACAATGGTCTTCTTTTGAAGAAATAGGATTGTATTCTGCAGCATTTAAAATTGTTACTGTAGTAAGTATAGTTCAAAGTGCATTTTGTACTTTTTGGACACCAACTGCCTTTAGATGGTATGAAGAAAAGGTAGAAGGCGAAAAATTTATGAAGGTAAGTAATATGCTAATGTGTTTTATGAACTTTATGTTTGTAGGAATAGTTTTATTTAAAGATTTAATAATAAAACTATTATCTGCAAGTTATTCTAGTTCAGCTATTATAGTACCATTTCTATTATTGTTACCTATAATGTATACAGTATCAGAATCAACTTGTTTAGGAATATCCTTTTCAAGAAAAACATCTTACAATATAATAGTGTCATTAATAGCAGCTGTGGTTAATTATGTTTTAAATTATTTATTAGTTCCAAAGTATGGAGCTTTAGGAGCTTCCATAGCTACAGGAATAGCCTATGCAGTATTTTTCTGGGTAAGAACACTTATATCAAGAAAACTATGGTTTAAATTTAAATTAGGTTTTTATATATTAAATACAGCTTCTATGCTATTGCTAGCAACATTAGATGTGTTGTATAATAATCTTTATATAAATATTGCTATAGCTTTATTTATTGTATATATAAATAGAAAGGAAGTTAAATCCATTATATCTTATATTAAGATGTTTTTAAAAGATAGAAAAAATAAAGCTATTGCTTAATGTCATTAGGAGGTTAAAAATGGAGTTTAAAATGCCAATTATAGACGTAGAAAAAGATATAAAAAGTAAAAAAGTACAATTTGTTATAAAGAGATTTTCAGACATAATACTATCCTTAATAGGAATAATTGTACTATCTCCAATATATTTAATTCTATTTTTATGGATAAAATTAGATTCAAAGGGACCAGCCTTATTTAAACAAGTTAGGGTTGGAAAAGATAATAAAGATTTTGTGATATATAAGTTTAGAACAATGGTAGTGGATGCAGAAAAAAAGAAGAAAATAGATTTGGAAATAGAGGATATATCTAACTTTGTTTTTCAAAGCAAAAGTGATAATAGAATTACAAAGGCAGGAAAATTTTTAAGAAAAACTAGTTTAGATGAAATACCTCAATTATTTAATGTTTTAAAAGGAAATATGACTTTAGTAGGCCCAAGACCAGAAATTCCAGATGTAGTTAAACATTATCCAAAAGAGTATGCTCAAAGGTTGCTAGTAACTCCAGGGATAACAGGATTAGCACAAGTTAATGGACGTGGAGAAATAGAGCTCTCTAAAACTGTTTATTATGATTTAACCTACATAAAGAATTTTTCAGTTTGGTATGATATAAAAATATTATTTCAAACAGTATTTAAAGTCTTTAAAAATGAAGGGGCTTTTTGATATAAAATTAGTTTTGGTTAAATTGGTTTAAAAATTAAAGATAATTTGAATATTTTATAGATAGCAGCATTAGTGTTTGTTAATTATAAGCTGAAATATTACTGCACAAGTATTATTAATTATAGTTTGTTTACAAAGTTTGATATAATAACTATAATTAATGTATGTTGTGCATTTTTAATTTTAGAGGTGAATAAATGAAAACTGAAATGTTAGGATATAGTATATTTAATGGTAGTAAGGAAGAGCTTTTAAATATAATAGATAAATATAAAAAAGCTAATATAATTTCTGGTAATCCAGAAGTTTTATATAATGGACTAAATAATGAGGAGTTATTCAAAAACTTTACAGATAAAAATTCTATAATTATACCGGATGGAGTAGGAGTTGTTCTAGCTTCAAAAATTATAAAAAATCCTGTAAAAGAAAAGATTGCAGGGATTGAATTAATGGATGCGATATTGAAAAAGTGTAATGAGAATGGTAAAGCTGTTTATTTGTTAGGAACGACGGAAGATGTATTAAAGGAATGTGAAAGAAAGTTATTAATAAAATATAGAAACTTAAATATTGTAGGTAAGCACAATGGTTTTTTTGACATGGATGATTGTAAAGATATATTAGAAGATATTAAAGAGTCAAAGCCTTATGCTTTATTTATAGCTATGGGATGTCCAAGGCAGGAAAAATTTATAAGTAAATATATGGATGAACTTCCTTGTAAGGTTTATATGGGGGTAGGAGGAAGTTTTGATGTATTTGCGGGAAAAGTAAAAAGAGCACCTAGATGGATGATAAATTGTAATTTAGAGTGGTTATATAGAGTAGTTAAAGAGCCTTATAGAATAAAAAGATTAGCATCTATACCTAAGTTCTTATTAAAAGTGGTGTTGAATAAAAGAAGTTATTAGTTTATTATTGGGTTCTATCTATAACTCAAGATGACAATAGCTTTATCTATTAACCTAGCAAATTGATAGTATTAGGTCTTATAGTCATTCAATAAAAGCTAAAAATATTATTGAATATTATAAATAAGAGCACACATGCTAATGAAAAAAGAGTGTATTTTATAGCTTTTTATAATGTTATTGAAAATAGGAAAAGTATAAGAAAATTTTAAAATACAGAGATTTGAAAATAAAATAAGCTAGAATAATAAATATTTTGTTTTTAAATTAAAAAGCTATAAATTTACAATATTATATTGGTAAACTCATAGCTTTTTATTATATAAAAACTATTATTAAATTAACTATTTTTTAGGCAAATCTTCTAAAGTTTTAAATTCATACCCATCATTTTTTAGTTCCTTTAATACAGAATCCAATATTTCAGTATTTGTTTTAGAAACTGCATGTAGTAGAATGATACTTCCATTATGAACCCCATTTAATATTTTTTCTTTACCTTTTTCAGGAGAAGGTTGTTTATCTCTATCCCAATCATAATAGGCAAAACTCCAAAATATACTTTTATAACCTAAGTCTTCTGTATATTTTAAGGATAATTCACTGTATTTACCCATAGGTGGCCTAAAAAATTTAGGCATATCTTTTTTTGTAATATCTTTATATAAATCTTCTACTACAGTAAATTCTTTTTTAAAGCTTTCTTTACCCTTTAGGGCTGCAGAGGCCATAGAAGGATGATGATCAGAATGATTACAAACTAAATGACCTTCATCAACCATTCTTTTTATTAAGTCTTTGTTTTGTTTTATATAAGGTGCAGTTACAAAGAAAGCTGCCTTAACTTTATTTTCTTTTAATGTATCTAATATTTGCCCAGTATAACCATTTTCATAGCCTTCATCAAAGGTAAGATATAAATGCTTTTTAGAGATATCACCAAGAAAATATCCAGAATATTTATTAAGATCATTTTCCATATCCTCTGGTATAGTAGCAGGTTCATTATTTTTACTAGGCTTAAAGAACCAATCTTTTTCTTTAGAGGATGTATTAGATTCATCTTTAAATTTATTTATATTACTGCTAGTACTAGTATCCTTTTTCTCATCTTTATCATTCTTAATATTGTTTTCATCATTAATATTATTTTTAATTTGAGCTTCAGTATCTTTGGATTTATCTTTTATATTGTTTTCTTCTATCTTTTTATTATTTTCATCTAAGCCTGCATTAAATTTTTGGTTGGAAGTACTTAAATTACAAGAGCATAATAAAAAAGAAGAAGCTAAAACACAAGAAATAACTTTTTTGTTCATTAGTAAATCACCTATCCTTTTCTATGCTATACTTTTTATAGAATAATAAAGATTGTGGTGAGTAATATGAATGCATTTAAAGATAATATCGAAAAAATTTTTAATATATTAATATCTCCTATAAATAGTATTTACAAATATCAAGCTATTAATAACTTTAAACATAAGTTATCTATTGGTAAAAATGAGAATATATCCTTAAAATATTATGAATTTATAAAGGGGAAAAAAGAAACTGGAGTTATATACACTCCAAAACAAATTTCTAATTATATGATAGAAAATACCATAAGTAAAAAGGATATAATAAATAATCCATTTATAAAAATATTAGACCCTTCTTGCGGTTGTGGAAATATTTTAATTCCTTGTTTTTTTTATTTAAAAAATATATTTAAGGAGAATTTACAAGAGATAAATAAAAAGAACAATATAAGTCTAAAAGAACAATATATAAACAAGCATATATTAGATAATAATTTATATGGTTTTGATATTGATTCAATAGCTATAAAAATATTGATAATAGATTTGTTTTATTTAACAGGATATTATAACAATAACAATTTTAAGAAAAAAGATTTTTTAATAGAAGATATAAATAATAATTTTGATGTATATATAGGTAATCCACCTTATGTTGGACATAAATCTGTAGATAAAGAATATTCGATGTTATTAAAAGAAAAATATGGACATATATACAAGGATAAGGGAGATATATCCTATTGTTTTTTTATTAATGCACTAAATTATTCTAACATAAATAGTAAAATAACCTTTATAACATCACGATATTTTATGGAGTCTAAAAGTGGGTATAATTTAAGGAAATACTTAAAAGAAAATTGCAATATATATAAGATATTAGATTTTTATGGTATAAGACCTTTTAAAGGGGCAGGTATAGACCCAGCTATAATATTTATAGATAGAAGTATTAGTAATAAAGTAGAAATTATAAAGCCTTGCAAATATGAAAAAGTAGAAATGGACTTATTTTTCAAACAGGAGGATAAGTATGAAAATTTTTATGTACATAATTCTGAATTAAAGCAAGATGGATGGGTTTTAATAGATAATATTAGCAGAGATATAATAAATAAAATAGAGAATAAAGCTCATAAAACTTTAAAGGAAATATGTATAAGTTATCAAGGTATCATTACGGGATGTGACAAGGCTTTTATAGTTAATGAAAATACTATAGAAAAGGAAAATTTAGAAAAAAGCATAATAAAACCTTGGATAAAAAGCAGTTATATAAATAGAGGAAAAATTGATTTTAGAGATAGCTTTATAATATATTCGGATTTAATAGAAAATGTAGATAAATATCCTAATATAATAAAGCATATTGAAAAATATAAGGATAAGTTAGAAAATAGGCGAGAATGCAAAAAAAAGGTGAGAAAGTGGTATGAATTGCAGTGGGGAAGAAATCTGAACATATTTGAAGAAAAAAAAATAATATTTCCCTATAAGGCCAGCAAAAATAAGTTTTATCTAGACAAAAAAGGAACATATTTTAGTGCAGATATATATGCTTTAACTATAAATAAAGAAGAGCCTATAGATTATAATAGTTTATTGATTATTTTAAACAGTGATATATATGAGTTTTATTTTAAAACTTTTGGCAAAAAATTAGGTGGTAGTTTATATGAGTATTATCCTAATACATTAATGAAATTAAAAATGCCAATGATTAAGATAAATAAAGAAGAGGATTTATATAAATATTTTAATTTAAATGATAATGAAATAAAATTTATACAAAATAAGTTGTTAATTTAGGTAAAAAATCATGTAAAAGATATCCATAATATATACTTTTTAAAAAAGGGATATGAATATAGAAATTGTATAGATGGCATGGTAATTATTGTTTTAAATTTATAATATAAAAAATAAATAAAAATTTATAAAACTGTGCATTTTAAAATATTTTTTATATAGGTTTAATTTTATTTTCATATCTCTCTCTTTATATATTAAAGATAAAAAGTTATTATATTATAATTTTTTATTATTTTATTAAGTCTTCCACAAATTTAGGTAATACAAAAGGGGCTTTGTGTTAAGCTTTTGTATAATATTTAGTTTCTATATCTATAGTATTTGAAAGATCAGCTACAGTTGGATCTAATTTTTTAGAACCTAGGGTAAAACTCCAATACCCGCTTGGGTATGTTGGGATAGACGCCATAAATAAGTTTGTTATTGGGAATACAGTTTTGGCATCATCATAAACTTTTTTTACTACTTCTGGTAGGTAAAAAGGAGTTTCTGTTTGAGCTACAAATATTCCTTCAGCAGTAAGAGTTTGATATATTTCCTTATAGAAGCTTCCACCAAACAATCCTTCAGCAGCGCCAAAAGGATCTGTAGAATCTACTATTATAATATCAAACTCATTCTTATGTTCATGTACGTATTTTATACCATCACCAATAAAAATTTCACATTTAGGATTATCTAAAGCACAGCTAATTGTAGAAAGAAATTCTTTAGAAGCTTTTATAACTTCTTCATCTATTTCGCATAACACTGCTTTTTCTACAGATGGGTGTTTTAATACTTCTCTTATAGTACCACCATCTCCACCACTTACAACTAATACTTTTTTTGGATTTGGATGAGTAAAGAGAGGGATATGGGTTATCATTTCATGATAAACATATTCATCTTTTTCAGTAGTTTGAACTATACCATCTAATAAAAGTATATTTCCTAGAGTTTTTGATTGTACTATGGTTAGTTCTTGAAAAGGGGTTTTTTTATTTAATAAAGTTTTTGTAAATTTATAGTGCAACACAGGATAGCTTATTTGATTTTCTTTAAGCCACATATCCATATAAATATCTCCTTTCATAACGAAAATTTTAAATAATCAAAATAATCAAATAACATTGTAACAATGTGTTCTAGAATAATCAACATAAAAAATTTTTACTTGAAATTTAGGAAAAATATGAATAAAAGTATTAAATATGGACAATACTAAAAAGAGATATAAAAGAAAAAGAAGGAAAATTATTCCATATGTAGAATAGTAATATTGATGATTTATAAAAAAACATGAAATTGGGGGGAATAGTATGTATTTAAAATTTGATAAAAAAGCAGACAAACTTATAGTAACTATGACAGGAGAATTAGATCATCATAGTGCAGAAGAAGTTAGAAATATAATTGACGATAGGTTAGATAGAGAAAATTTAAATAAATTAATATTAGATTTTAGTAAAGTTAACTTTATGGATAGTTCAGGTATAGGAGTAGTTATAGGAAGATATAAAAAATTATCATTGAGGGATGGAAAGGTATGTCTAACTAATGTACAAGAAGCAGTAAGAAGAATATTTGAACTTTCAGGTATGTTTAAAATAGTAAATCTTTATGACAGTGTGGATGAAGCCGTAGAAAACTTATAATGGGGGGATTTATAAGATGTATGAAAACAAAATGAAAATAGAATTTTTAAGTAAGTCAGAAAATGAAAGTTTTGCTAGAGTATCAGTAGCGGCGTTTATATCACAGTTAGATCCTACGATAGATGAGATAACAGATGTTAAAACAGCTGTATCAGAGGCAGTTACTAATTCAATAATACATGGATATGAAAACAGCAAAAAGGAACTAATATCTATTGAAAGTGAAATAAAAGGAAGAGAAGTTACAGTAACAATTTCAGATAATGGTGATGGCATAGATAATATAGAATTAGCTAGACAACCATTATATACTTCAAGACCAGATTTAGAAAGATCAGGTATGGGATTTACGGTAATGGAAACATTCATGGATAGTCTTCAAGTTCATTCAGAAAAGGGCAAGGGAACTAAAATAATTATGAAAAAAGTTTTTAAATAATTAAGTTAGGTGAATAATATGAATAGTGAAAGGGTAATCATGGAAACTAAAAGTTTTGAAGACAACATGGAACTTATGGAAAAGGCAAGATCTGGGAACAAAGAAGCTTTAGATAAATTAGTAGAAGTAAATTTACCTTTAGTTTCAGCAATAAGTAAAAAATTTTTAAATAGAGGATATGAATATGACGATATATTTCAGATAGGATGCATTGGTTTAGTAAAGGCTATAAATAATTTTGAAACAAAATATAATGTAAAATTCTCAACCTATGCAGTTCCTATGATAATGGGAGAAATAAAGAGATTCTTAAGGGATGATGGAATAATAAAAGTAAGTAGAAGTATAAAAACAGCGGCAAAAAAATTACATTATGATAAAGAAAAGCTTTGTAAAGAATTAAATAGAGAACCTACTATAGAAGAATTATCACAGTTTTCAGGATATACTGTAGATGAAATATTAATGGCTACAGAGTCATCAAGTTCTCCTCAATATTTATATGATGTTATACATCAAGATGATGGAGCACCAGTTTTACTTATTGATAAAATAAGTGAAAATACAGAGGAAGATAATAAAATTATAGATAATATAGCATTAAAAGAGGCTCTTAAAAATTTAGATATTAAGTCAAGGCAAATAATAATACTAAGATACTTTAAAGATAAAACTCAAATAGAAGTAGCTAAACAATTAGGAATAAGTCAAGTACAAGTGTCAAGAATAGAAAAAAAAGTATTAAAATTAATGAAAGAAAAACTTACTGTATAAAACCATATGTATATTTTCATATGGTTTTTTAGTTTTTTTGTGTAAAATTCTATTCCTTCAAATCTATTAATGCCATCAATAAATGATTTTATTCTTGAGATAAAGCTACTAAATTAAATAATATTTTTTATGTGAATTTTTTGAGTAAAAATTCATATATTGTAAACACTATAAGTAATAAAATTTTGTTTAGGAGAGTGAAGTTATGGCATTAAATGAAAAAAAATTAAGAAAAGATTTTGATGATTTATCTCCTAAAGTAGAGCCGAAACCACAAATTTTTAAACATTGTGTAAGTGCTTTTATAGTGGGAGGTCTTATATGTGATGTAGGACAGTTTTTTAATAATTTTTTTTTGAATATGGGAATTCCAAAAGATGAAGTAGGAACTTATGTATCTATAGTAATGGTATTTATAGGTGCATTTTTAACAGGTATAGGAGTATATGATAAGATAGCCAAATTTGCCGGAGCAGGAAGTGTAGTACCTATAACTGGATTTGCCAATTCTATTGTATCGCCAGCTATGGAATTTAAGAAAGAAGGATATGTTTTTGGGGTAGCAGCCAAAATGTTTGTTATAGCTGGACCAGTTTTAGTTTATGGTATAGGCTCTTCAGTTATAGTAGGAATAATATACTTTATAATGAGTAAACTTTAATTTAGAATTGGAGGAGTTTACAATGAATAAAAAAATTGGCATGCAAACTTTAAAATTAGATAGTAAACCTAAAATAATAGCTACTACTAGTATAGTTGGTCCTAAAGAAGGAGAAGGGCCTTTAAAAGATTATTTTGATATAGTATTAAAAGATGATTTATTCAATCAGGAAAGCTTTGAGAAGGCAGAAAGTGCAATGTTATCTACTGCTATCTCAGATGTTATAAAAAAGTGTAATTTAAAGGATAAAGATATAGATATGTTATGTGCTGGAGATCTATTAAATCAAACTATATCTTCAAGTTTTGCAGCAAGAAATTTAGATATACCTTTTATAGGATTATATGGAGCTTGTTCTACAATGACAGAATCATTAAGTGTGGCATCTATGTTAATGGATGGAGAATTTGCAAATTATGCTGTAGCAGCTACTTCTTCACATTTTTCAGCAGCGGAAAGACAATTTAGATTTCCATTAGAATATGGAGCACAAAGAGCTCCAACTTCACAGTGGACAGTTACGGGAGCAGGTGCTATGGTTTTAGGTAAAGAAGGGAATTATCCCTGTATAACTTATGTAACTATAGGAAAAGTAAAGGATTATGGGGTTAAAAATGCAGACAATATGGGATCATCTATGGTGCCAGCAGCAGTAGCTACCATATATCAACATTTTAAGGATACAGGAAGAACTCCAAAAGATTATGATATTATTGCAACAGGTGATTTGGGCAAGGTCGGTAGAGAATTAACAGAAAAACTTTTATTAAAACATGGATATAATATAAAGGATGTATATGTAGATTGCGGAGAAATAATATTTGATAATGAAAAACAGGATACTGAGGCTGGTGGAAGTGGATGTGGATGTTCTGCAGTAGTAGGATGTGGGTACATATATAAAAATATATTAAGTGGTAAATTTAAGAGAGCTTTATTGGTTTCTACAGGCGCATTAATGAGTACCACATCATCACAGCAGGGAGAAAGTATACCAGGTATTGCCCATGCGGTTGCTATAGAAAGATAAAAGGAGGGATATCTATGGGGTATTTAAGTGCTTTCATAGTAGGTGGAGTAATTTGTGTTATAGCCCAAATATTAATGGACACTACTCAATTGACTCCTGCAAGAATTTTAGTGAGTTTTGTTACGTTAGGTGTTATATTAGGAGCCTTAAATATATATGGTTATATTATAGATATAGGAGGAGCAGGAGCTACAATACCGCTACCAGGCTTTGGATATACATTAGCTAAAGCTACTATAAAAGAAGTTAAAGCTAAAGGATTAATAGGTGCTTTTACAGGAGGAATAAAAGGTGGGGCAGGAGGAATAACTGCTGCCATTGTATTTGGATATATAATGTCTTTAATATTTAATCCTAAAACAAAAGAATAAAAACTCCAAAAAGGAGTTTTTATTCTTTTTATCGTTTATTTTTATTATTTTTGTCCTCTTGGTTTTGATCTGAATTATTTTCAGGAGGTTTAGTATTATTATTGTTGTTGCTATTGTTATTGTTGTTATTTGAATTAGGTTTATCTGGTGCAGGATTCTTATCTTTATTCTTATCTTTATCCTTATTTTTATCTTTATCCTTGTCTTTATCTTTATCTTTAATATTAGAATTGTTTTTTTCAACAGTAGGTGGTAAGCTTACTCCTTCATCTATAGAATAAGGGAGAACCCACTGTTGATCTAAAAGTTCTACACCAGGAGAGTAATCTCTTTTTAAGAATACCCTAGATTCTACAAGGAATGAAGGGGTAAATTTACTTGCTAATTTACCAGTTAACTTATTTATTTGAGCTTCTACATGTATATCATCATATTCTGTTGGAATAGTTCCATTTATAAAAAATTCATTGTATACGGTACTTCCTCGAGGATCTCTATAAGAGAGTTGTGTTGGAAGTTTGCCGGAAATACTATCTACATTAGCAGTTACAACGCTAGATGGCTTTTGAACTTGTTTATAAGGAAGATTAACATGGAATTCTTTCATAATATCTCCCCAAAGTTTAGCAGCAGAACTACTATATACTCCATTTACTGTAGAAGAATTATCGTTACCTATCCAAACTGCTGCAGAATAATAAGGCGTTAAACCACAGAACCATAAATTCTTCATGTCACTAGATGTACCGGTTTTACCTCTAACTTCCATATTGCCAAAATTAGCTTGAGATCCAGTACCACCTTCACTTACAGGACCTTGTAACATATCATAAGTTATAAATGCAGCTTCCTGTGAGATAGCTTTTCTTGTATTGGCTTTAGGTTCTAAAACAATTTTACCTGTTCTATCTACTACTTTTGTATATAATTTTGCCTCTGTATAGACTCCATTATTACCAAATACACCATAAGCTTGAGCCATTATTAAAGGATTAGTTCCCTTATGTAATTCTCCTAAAGATAGGGCAGCCATACTAGTTCTATCATGTTGATCTATAGGAATTCCAAATTTTTCAGCATATTGTACACTAGTATTTAAACCTATTTTATCTACAAGTTTTACAGCTACTACGTTTATAGAACGTTTTAAAGCTTCCCTTACATTTACATAACCAGAGTAAGTATTAGTACTATTTCTAGGATTATATGGTGCTCCAGAGCTATATTTACGTCCTATACTAACTGGAATTGGAGAATCTTCAAATCCAGTAGCTGCGGTAGCTTTTTTACTATCTATAGCAGCACTATATACTGTAAGAGGTTTAATACTAGAACCTGCGGCTCTTAAATAATTAGAAGAAGCAGCTCTATTATAGGATCTAGCAGGTTGGTTACCTCTTCCGCCAACTATAGTTTTTACTTGGCCATTGTGATAATCCATTATTACAGCAGAAGCTTGAGGATACAATACACCATTATTTTCATAAGAATTTAAATAATAAGCATTATTTATTGTATTCTGAGTTTTATCCTGTAAATTTTTATTCATAGTAGTATATATTTTTAAACCACCATTTACTAAAAGGTTATGAATTTGTTTATCATCATATTTATACTGAGTTTTTAAATCTTTTTTTACTTGCTCAATAGCAGGGATAGAAAACCATTCATAAGCTAATTTGTTGTTAGGAGCAGTTGGCTTAGCAAAGGCAAGTTTTTTACTATCTAAATCTTTTAAAGCTTTATTATAATCATTTTCGGTAATATAACCATTGTCTAACATTTTAAATAAAACAGTTTTTGTTCTATTTAAATAAATAGAGGGGTTTTTCTTAGCAACAGATGAATATGGGTAGTAAACTGATGGACTTTGAGGTACTCCGGCAATAAAAGCACATTCTATTAAAGATAAATCTTTTACACTTTTATTAAAATACTGTTTTGATGCTGCTTCTACACCTAAAGCATTTCCACCTAAAAATATGCTATTCATATAAGCACCTAAAATTTGCTCCTTAGACAGTTCTTTTTCTAATTGCAAAGCTAAATATATTTCCTGAACCTTTCTTTTAATAGAAATTTCAGAGGATAAAACTGTATTCTTTATTAATTGTTGAGTTAAGGTAGAAGCTCCCTGAAGCTTAGAACTTCTTTTTATTTTATTAGCTACATTAAGCAATGTAGCGCCAGTAATTCTTTTTATGTCGATTCCATGATGTTTATAAAATCTTTCATCTTCTATACTTACAAATGCATTCTTCAAATTTTGAGGTACATTTTTATAATCAACTACAATTCTTTGTTCGTTAGTTATAACTTTATCCATATATTGACCTTTATCATCATAAAGTATAGAGGGCTCATCAAAAGTGAGAACTTGCTGTACATTTAGTGGAGGTGCTGTTTTTATCATAGCAATCACAATTCCACCAAAAGCTACTCCAGCTATTAAGAAAATACTTAAAAAGACATTAAGTATTATTTTAAAGACGCTAGATTTGCGCTTTTTTTTCTTTTTTCCCATTATATTTGTCCTCCTTAGTTAGGGTAAAATAAAACATTATTTTTAATATTATAACACATATTGAATTACTTATGAATAAATAGAAAAAATCCTAATTATTATTTAAGAATGAATAAATTATTACTATCTAAAGTAAAAATATAATATATAAGAAATAGGGAGGATGGGATTATAAAAAATAAAAAGATTAGAATTATAGTGATATTAATATTTTTTATATTATTTTTAAATGTTTTTTTATATGCCTTTGACAGAATAGTCGCACCTAGTATGACGAATATAGCAGAAGGTCAGATAAGGATAAAAATAACAGAAATAGTAAACAAAGCTATAATAGATGAATATTCTAAAAATTTTAATTATGATGATATAATAAATATAGAAAAAGATGTTAATGGTGATATAACTTTATTAAGAGCAGATACTTTAAAGATGAACAAAATTGCCTGTGACGTCTCTTTAGAATCCCAAAGGGAATTAAAAAAATTAGAAAATATGGGTATAACTTTTCCTATGGGATATGTATTAAAAAATAATTTACTTGCCTATTACGGACCTAACATAAGGGTAAAAATAGAACCTATAGGATATATAGAAACTAAATATTTATCTAACTTTAATAGTGCAGGGATAAATCAGACAAGACATACTATCTCTGTTCAAGTTAAGAGTAAAGTTAAGATTATTATACCTATGAAAACTAAAGAAATAGAAGTTAAAAATCAGGTGCCAATCTGTGAAACTATTATAGTAGGTAATACACCAAATACTGCTATTGATATGAAACTAGAAGATGCAGGCTTTAAATTAAATAGTAAAAATTAAATAAAAATGTAAAGCCTACAAGGCTTTACATTTTTATTATTCTTCCCAGTTAAAAACATAAGGTATATTTCTATAATAATTTCCATAATTTAAACCATAGCCAACCACAAATACATCTGGGATGGTAAAACATGAATAATCAGGACTTAAATCTACTTTTCTTCTTTCAGGTTTATCAAGAAGAACACAGGATTTTACAGAATTAGCACCAAGAGATTTTACATGATTCATAACAAATTCCATAGTTATTCCTGTATCAACGATGTCATCTACCACAATAACATCATAGCCTTTTATGTCATCAGGAATATCATTTACTATTTTAACATTCCCAGAGGATTGTTCTTCATGACCATAACTAGAAGTAGTCATAAATCCTATTTTTGTAGGTACGTCTATTTCTCTTACAATATCTGCAGCAAATATAAAACTCCCTCTTAAAAGAGATAATATGTATAGGTTTTTATTTTTATAATCTTTTGAAATTTTTTCTCCAACCTCTGCAACTTTTCCTGCTATTTCTTCTTTACTTATTAATATGTTTCTGTTTTTTCCTTCCATGATAATCCTCCAATACATACATACATTATGTATATTTACAATATTGTTTTTATAGTATAAAATTATATGAAAGTTGTCAAGGTATAGGGTAAAGCCTAATAAATCTTTTTATTATAATTTGTATAGAAAGGTAGATATTAAATGATATATGGTAATATTGATGGAATAAGAAAAACTGTTTTAGAGGAATTAGAAGAAATATATGAAATGAAAATAGAAAAGAATGACATCATTAATGAAGAACTAATGAATGTATTATGCAAATTAACAGAACAATTAAATAGAGAAATAAGTGTAGGAATATCTAGAAAAGGTAGTATAGTAGCAGTTTCCGTAGGAGATAGTACAACTGTAGAAATGCCAGAGGTGGAAATCAAAACCAATAAGCTTTCCGGTATAAGAATTGTTCATACTCATCCAAATGGTAATCCTAAACTTTCTTCAGTAGATTTATCCGCATTATTAAAATTAAAATTAGATTGTATGGTAGCTATAGGAGTAGAGTATGAAAAGATAACAGGATTTGGTGTGGCATTTTGTACTATGGAGGATAGTAAATTAAGTATAGAGGAAAAGTATTTTAAAGATATAAATAGCCTATTAGACTTTAATTTATTAAATGAAATAAATTATATAGAACAAAATTTGAAAAATCAAGAATTAGAAGATCAGGAAGAAGAAAAGGTTATACTTGTTAGTATTGATGATGAAGAAAGTATAGATGAATTAGAAGAATTAGCTAAGGCTTGTAATTTAAAAGTTGTGGAAAAGGTCTTACAAAATAAAAATAAAATTGATTCAGCCTATTATATAGGCACAGGTAAGGTAGGAGAAATAGCCTTAATAAGGCAGGCTTTAAATGCAAATGCAGTAATATTTGATGATGAACTTTCTGCCTCTCAAATAAGAAATTTAGAAGAATCTATAGGAACTAAAGTAATAGATAGAAATACATTAATATTAGATATATTTGCAAGGAGAGCAAAAAGTAGAGAAAGTAAAATACAGGTAGAACTTGCACAATTAAAATATAGATTATCAAGATTAGCAGGATTAGGATTGGTTCTATCAAGAACAGGTGGAGGAATAGGTACAAAAGGGCCAGGTGAAAAAAAGCTAGAAACAGATAAGAGACATATAAGAGAAAGAATTTATGATTTAAAGAAAGAATTATATAAAATAAAAAAAGTTAGAGAAACTCAAAGAAGTAAAAGAAATGACATACCTAAGGTTTCTTTAGTAGGATATACTAATGCAGGTAAATCCACATTAAGAAACAAATTATGTGATATGGGAATAGCTAGTGCACAAAATAAAGAAAAAGTTTTTGAGGCAGATATGTTATTTGCTACATTAGACATCACAACTAGAGCAATATCATTACCTAACAATGAAATTATAACATTGACGGATACGGTAGGCTTTGTAAGAAAGCTTCCTCATGAATTAGTAGAAGCTTTTAAATCTACATTAGAAGAAGTTATTTATTCTGATTTACTTCTACATGTAATAGATATTTCATCGGATACAGCAGAGAAACAAATAGATGCAGTTAATAATGTATTAGAGGAATTAGGAACAGAAAATAAACCAATAATATTAATATTTAATAAAATAGATAAAGTCTCAATGGAAAGATTAAATTATTTCAGAGATAAATTTAAAGATGAAAAGGTTATAGAAATATCCGCTAGACTAGGTATAAATCTTGAAGACTTGCTAAAGCTAATAGAGGAAACATTGCCATATAAATTAGCAGAAGTAGAGTATATAATTCCTTACGATAAACAAAAAACAGTAGCATTTTTGCATAGAAACAGTAAAATAATAGAAGAAGAATATAGAGAAAAAGGAACTTACATTAAAACAAAGGTGGATACTGAAGTTTATAATAAGTGCCAGGAATTTCTACTTAATAAAAAATAAAAAATATACTTTTTAAATTCTTCATTAAAAAGTAACAAATAGAAAAAGGAATTATTAGCAAGATGTAGAATATAGTAATTACAAAATAATTATTATTAATTAAATGTGATTATAAGGAGGAATTGTTTATGAAAAAATATTTATGTGAGGCCTGCGGATATATATATGACCCAGAACAAGGAGATCCAGATAATGGAGTAGCACCAGGAACAGCCTTTGAAAATGTTCCAGAAGATTGGGTATGTCCTTTGTGTGGATTACCTAAATCAGAGTTTGTAGAAGCTTAATTAAATAAAATATAAAAAATAAGTTGTAAATCTTTTAGATTTATGGCTTATTTTTTTAAAAAGGAAATAATAATCAATAAAGATTAGTTTAATGTATATGAATTTTTTATGATGTTATTTTAATGATAGTAGAGAGATAAAAAGAATTTTAAAATATAGAGAGGATGGTAAAGTATGGAGAAGGTTTGTCCAATATGTAATAAATTAAATACAGTAAAATATTGTTGTGATAAATGTGGAGGGGAATTAATAGATAGGGGAATCGTTCATGATTATATGGATCCTTATAGTGTAGCATTGCCTATACAAGACTATGAGGACTATTGTTTACATATTTTTAGTTGTAATAATTGTTGTAATGAAAAAAAGGAATATATACATAAAATTATAGTATAAATATCATATATGAAAGAAAAATTTCACAGATAATGCTTATTAGTTGTAATAACTCCCATAAGTATTATATAATATAAAGAATTGAGAAACTTTTGCTGTGCCATTATTTTGAAAATTAAATTATTTTAAAAAAAGGGAGGGGGATCAGCTTGAATGATAATATAATTAAGTATCAAACAGCTTTTAATAATGTTATAGATAGATTAAAAAATAATGAATCTGTTTTGGCTGTAATGGTATTTGGTAGTATGGTCACAGGAGATTTGTGGGAAGAATCGGATATAGACTTATTTGTTGTAATAAATGAAGATATTAAGGTAGAAAAAATATATACACAAGAAGAGGACGTTCCTATTCATGTTAAAATAATTGATAAAAAGAATTTAAATAAAATATACCAGTGTGATTTAAGAGGGGGCAAAACCCATAGAATATTTGCTTCTTCAAGGCTAGTATTTTCAAAAGATAGTTCTATAAGTTCTTGGTATGATAGGGGAAGATATTATCCAGATATTGATAGAGAAAGATGGAATTTAGTTTATTTAGGTGAGATTTTTAAGTATATAGGAGTATGTAAGAAATATTTAAAAAATAGAGGCCTTTATACAGCTTATAGTGATTCTGTGAAACTTACAGAGGCTTTTTCAAAATTATATGTTAATTTTTCTGGATATATGATCAGTAAAGACGTGATAAATATGGCCACTAGCCTAGATGATGATTTTAAAAATATAGTAGATAATTTATTTTTTAATAAGGATAATATTGAAGAATTAATAATTAGATTGATAGAATACATTAAAATATACTTAAATGATAATATTAGAAACATTACATCATTATTGCTTAATTATATGAAAGAAAAGGATACATTTTTAAGTTCTCAAGATATTTTAATGGATGAGCTATTTAAATGTTACTCAATTAGTATGGAAGATATATTAGAATATCTTTATTATAAGAATATAATAAAAAAACAGAGTAGAAAATTAAAAAATAAAAAAGGAGAACTAATTTTCGAAGAAAATGTTTATTTTATTTAGAAGTTAACAACAATTATAGACTATTAAAAAAATTAAATATAATAAATTTTATTCTATTAAAAATATCAACCTATTTAGTTAAGTAA
The DNA here is from genome assembly GCF_001889325.1 of Clostridium sporogenes. Classification (NCBI taxonomy): domain Bacteria; kingdom Bacillati; phylum Bacillota; class Clostridia; order Eubacteriales; family Clostridiaceae; genus Clostridium; species Clostridium sporogenes. The sequence continues at coordinate 3,048,460 of NZ_CP013243.1, forward strand.
AGTTTGTTTTATTACTATCTGATTTAATACATTTATATTTTATAAGTAGTAAAAGGATAGTTATGAACAGGGATAATTTCTTATAAGAAGATTAAATAAAAAATTTTATTTTTTATAAGTAAATTTAATCTAAGACTAAGAATTATTTCACAACTAAATAGGTTTTTTAGGTAATTAAAAATATATATGGGGGACAATCTTATGGAGAAATATATACTAATTTTTCAGGAGAACTCTATACCTAAATATGTTCAACTATATAAATACATAAAAAATATGATAGATAAAAATAAAATTAAAGACAATGAAAAACTACCATCTATAAGAAAATTAGCAAATTTATTAGGTATAAATACGGTAACTGTAATAAATGCATATAAAAAATTAGAAAACGACGGATATGCCATACAAAAGATAGGTAGCGGTACCTATGCAAAGAAAAAAGAGATTAGTAGAAATTTAAGAAAAGAATATTCAGATTCAATAAAATCCATAGATAAAGAAGATTTTAAATATTATATAGATTTTATAGGGGAAAGTGCTTGTTCAGATTTATTTCCCGTGGAATCTTTTAAATCCATATTAAACGAAGTTTTGGATAGGGATGGAAAGGATGCTTTAGTTTATCAGGAAACATTAGGTTTTGAAGGACTTAGACAGCATATATCAGAAGTGTTTTGGAATAACAAAATAGAAAAAAATCATATACTTATAGTTTCAGGAGCACAACAAGGAATTGATATAATATCAAAATCTATTATAAATGTTAATGATAATGTTTTAATAGAAAAACCTACATATAGTGGAGCACTTTCAGTTTTTAAATGGAGAAGAGCAAACATATATGAAGTTCCTATGGAAGAAGATGGAGTAAATATAAAAGAATTAGAAAAGATAGTTAAAAAAAATAATATTAAATGTTTTTATACTATGAGCTATTTTCAAAATCCAACAGGTATAAGCTGTAGCTTAGAAAAGAAGAAAGCCATATTAAATTTAGCAACTATATATGATTTTTATATAATAGAAGATGATTATTTATCTGAATTAATATATGATAAGAATATAAAATACATAACCTTTAAAAGTTTAGATAGAAATGATAGAGTTATATATATAAAAAGTTTTTCAAAAATATTTTTACCAGGAATACGAATAGGTTATGTAATAGCACCTAAAGATTTAAGGGAACAAATTCAAAATTGTAAAATAAATACAGATATATCTACATCAAGTTTAATGCAAAGAGCTTTAGATTTGTATTTAATAAAGGGATTATGGAAGGAATACATAAATTATTTATATGAAATTTATGTACCAAAATATGAATTTACTAAAAATACGATACAAAACATATTAAAAAATAAAGTGGAATTACAAAATCCAGGGGGAGGGCTTCACTTTTATATAAAAATAAAGGAGAATGCTAATATAAATTCCATGGAACTTTTCAATGAATGCATGAAAAACAAAGTTTTAATTACACCAGGAGTTCTTTTTTATAAAAATCCTAAGGAAGGTTTAAAATATTTTAGGTTAGGATTTTCAGAAAATACTATAGAAGAAATAGAATTAGGTATAAAGAAAATAAATGATATATTAGAAAAGAGATTAATTTAATATAGATAAAAATAAATTGATTTTATGAATTTTTGTATTAAACTTTACAAAAGGTTTATATAATTTAAGTGTTTTAAGAAAGGTGAGGAGTATGAATAAAAATTTAGTAGATATAGATTGGAACAATATAGATAAATACTCCCAAGAACAAATAACCTATTTCTTATACTTAGAGGGGAAAAATATAGAAACTTTGAGCCACATTAGAAATTTGGATAAAGCTACTATAAAGAAACATATCTTAGAGGGTAAGATTAGATACGGTATATTAGCTAAAAGCTCTAATGTAGAAGAATTGTTTAAACAAATAGCTAACTCAGGAAAGCAAGATAAAATAGAAGTTATAAATGGGTTAGAAAGTAAAATAAAAAAGGATCTAATTTCTTTTATAAAAAATAATTATGGGGATATGTATCCTAAAGATAAACAAGCAGCAGTTTGGATTTTAGGAGAATTGAAAGACGAAGAAGGAATTGACATACTTTTAAAAGCATCAGTACATAAATTTATAAATATAAGAAGGATGGCAGTTTCAGCCTTAGGTAAAATAGGGAGTACTAAAGGAGAAACTATTTTAATAAGGGCATTAGAAGATGAGAATTCTCAGGTTGTAACTTATGCTATAAAAGCCTTAAAAAAATTAAAAAGCACAAAAGCAAAGGGAAAAATTATATATATAAAAAATAAAACTGATAAAGATTATATATTAAAAGCAGTAGATGAATATTTACAAGAAATAAACGACTGTATATAGAAAAGAGGTATGTAAATGTCCTATTTTACTATAAAAAATTTTGGAAAAGATCAGTTTGAAGAAAAAAAGTCTACTTTCATAGGAAGGGCCAAAAGGGTTTATACAGAAGAAGAGGCTAAGGCTTTTATAAATCAAGTTAAAAGCGAAGAAAAAGAAGCAAGACATAATGTTTATGCGTATGTTATTGGGGAAAACATGGGAATACAAAGATATAGTGATGATGGTGAACCACAAGGAACAGGTGGTATACCGGTATTAGATGTTATAAAAAAGAATGAAGTTACAGATATAGCTATAGTAGTTACAAGATATTTTGGAGGAATACTTTTAGGTAAAGGTGGACTAGTAAGGGCTTATTCAAAAGGGGCTGCTGTAGTTATAAAGGATGCAGGTATAGTTGAAAAAGTTAAAGGTAAATCTATAACTTTCATAGTGGAATATGATGCTTTAGGTAAAATACAGTATTTGTTTGAACAAAATCTTTGGCATATAGAAAATATAAAATATACAGAAAAAGTTAGTTTAACTATGTGTTGCGAAGTAAATATTATATCTACAATAGAAAAGAAAGTTCTAGAGATAACCAACGGAAATTGTAAAATGATTAAAGGAGATGAAAATTTCTACTTTAAAATGGATAATAGGCTATTTGAAGATGAGCAATAAATTTGAATTTTTAACTTTCTCTATGATATAATAATTTAGTGAATTTGCATTTGAATATTAGTATTTTCAATTATAAATATACTAATAAAAATAGTTTTAAAAATAGAATTGATATAAATTTTTCTATTAATAAGGTTGGGAGGAAATAACATGTCAGGACATTCAAAATGGCATAACATACAAGCTAAAAAAGGCAAAGTGGATGCTAAAAGAGGAAAGATTTTTACTAAAATAGGTAAAGAAATTGTGGTAGCAGTTAAGCAAGGAGGTCCAAGTGCGGACTTGAATCCAAGACTTAGAGACGTTATTGCAAAAGCAAAGGCTAATAATATGCCAAATGATACAATAGAAAGATCTATAAAGAAGGCGTCAGGAGAACTTAATGCTGTAGATTATGAAACTATTACATATGAAGGATATGGTCCAGCAGGTATAGCAGTTCTAGTTGATGTGTTAACAGATAACAAAAATAGAAGTGCAGGAAATGTAAGATACGCCTTTACAAAACAAGGCGGAAACATGGGTTCAACAGGTTGTGTATCATTTATGTTCCAATCTAAGGGTCAAATCGTTATAGAAAAAAAAGATGGATTAGATGAAGATGAGCTTATGATGATGGCATTAGATGCAGGAGCAGAGGACTTTGAGTCAGAAGATGAGGTTTATGTTGTAACAACTTCTCAAGAGGATTTTGGAACAGTTAGAGAAGCTCTAGAAGCAGAAGGATTAGAATTTTTAGAAGCAGAAATTAAGATGGTTCCAGATACATATACAGCAATAGATGAAGAAACAGCAACTAAATTTCAAAAAATGTTAGATGTTTTAGAAGATGATGACGATGTGCAAAATGTATATCACAATGCAGAATTCCCTGAAGGATGGGAAGAGTAATCATATAAGAAAATTACGACTTAACAGCCCTTAAAGGTTGATAATTAAAACAAGAAATACTTTTAGTCAATAGATAGCTATAAAAATAAAGAATACTAATATTAGTTCACAAATAAAGTATTCTAATTATTTTTCTAGATATCTATTTTCTCTAAAAGTATTTCTTGTTTTAATACCTTTAAAAGCTGTCATAATAATTTCCTTATGTAGTGAATAAGAGCTTGCATATTTGTCCATAATATTCCTAGGAGGGATAATATGGATGTAAAAAGAAGAAATATAATAATTATAATTGTTTCATTGTTTGTGTTATTTGTATCTGTTTACTATATAGCCTCAATAAAGTTAAGAAATAATGAGGTAGATAGTAGTAAAAGACAAGTTAAACAAGAGGATATAAAAGAAGATTCTTTAGCTGTAGGTAGTACAGGAAATGAAGTATTGGATAAAGAATCTAAAATAATATTTAAAATAAAGTATAAAAAGAGTGGAGACACCATAACTGTAAGGGAAACAAAAGTATCAGATAATGTAGAGTTAGTTGGAAAAGGTAAAGAAGATATTGAAAAGATATATTCTAAAGAAGGATATAAAGTTGAAGAATTTAAAGATCATATATTGTCTCTTGTGAAAGAAGAGGATAAATATATGCCTAATAAATATGTTGTAGGGATAAAAGGTGATAATATAGCTATTTATAGGACGGATGAAAGTGGAAACATGTACATAGAGGATGAAAATAAAGATATAACAGATATAAAAACAAGTAAATTAAAAGAACAGGATATTCATATGTTAACCACTGGAGATAAATATTTTCAATGTGATACAAGGGAAGAGGCAGAAGCACGTCTTGAAGATTATGAATAGAATTATTTAAACAAAATTTGTTATAATTTATTTTAGTAATATTAATATACAAAAAACTAATATTGGAAATATAGTTTGCATTTACACTAATATGCAAGCTATGTTTTTTTAGTTGAATAAAAACTCCTAAAATGATAAAGTAATATGTGTCTATTAATATGTAATTGGAGGGTTAAGGGGTGTACGAATATATAAAAGGAAAATATATTGATATGTACAAAGACTATATAGTTATAGAAAATAACAATATAGGTTATAAAATATACACATCAGGAAGCACTATGGCAAAATTACCTTCCATAGGTGAAAATATAATGTTATATACAGAACAAATAGTAAGAGAAGATTTTATAGGAATTTATGGGTTTTTAACAAAAGATGAATTGAGTATGTTTAAATTGCTTTTAACAATAAATGGGGTGGGAGCTAAGGCATCTTTATCTTTATTATCTATAAGCAATGTTTCTACTTTGAAATATGCTATAAAAATGGGAGATGAAAAAACTATAACAAGAGCTCCAGGTATAGGCAAAAAAACAGCTCAAAGAATTATACTAGAGCTTAAAGATAAAATAGAGATAGATATTGTAGAAGATGATGATGAAGAAATCATAAATAAGATTACGGATGATAAAAAAGTATTAGAAGCAGTAGCTGCTTTAGTAACACTAGGTTATTCTGAAAAAGAAGCAAATAAAGTGATTAATAAATGTGATAAAGATAACTCTTTAGAACAGATTATAAAGGAAGCTTTAAAATATTTAATGAAATAAATTAGAGGGGGGTACTTAGATGGAGAACAGAATGGTAACTCCTTTTGATGTAGAAGATGATAAGGAACAGTATAGTTTAAGACCTACTACATTAAAAGAATATATAGGTCAAGAAAAAGTAAAAGCTAATTTAGATATATTCATACAAGCAGCTAAAAAAAGAGGAGAGTCTTTAGATCATGTGCTTTTTTATGGACCACCAGGACTAGGTAAGACTACTCTTGCTAATATTATAGCTAATGAAATGACAGGTAATTTAAAAGTAACTTCAGGTCCAGCTATAGAAAAAGCAGGAGATTTAGCGGCTATATTAACTAGTTTAACAGATTATGATGTTTTATTTATAGATGAAATTCATAGATTAAATAGATCTATAGAAGAAATATTATATCCAGCTATGGAAGATTATGCTTTAGATATAGTTATAGGCAAAGGTGCTGCAGCAAAGTCTATAAGATTAGATCTTCCTAAATTTACTCTTATAGGGGCTACTACAAGAGTTGGATTATTAACATCTCCCTTAAGAGATAGATTTGGTATGTTATGTGCTATGGAATTTTATACAGATGAGGAACTTATGGAAATAGTAGTAAGATCAGCAGCTATATTAAATGTAAATATTTGCAAGGAAGCTGCTTTTGAAATAGGAAAAAGATCTAGAGGTACTCCAAGAATCGCCAATAGGCTCTTAAAAAGAGTTAGAGATTATTGTGATGTTAAACATGATGGTGATATAGATTTACAGGGTGCAAAGGCAGCCTTAGACTTATTAGAAGTAGATAAAGAAGGGTTAGATAAAATAGATAATAAAATATTAGAAGCTATAATTTTTAATTTTAAAGGAGGCCCTGTAGGATTAGAAACCTTAGCTTATTTTATAGGTGAGGAATTAGATACAATAGAGGATGTTTATGAACCATATCTTATACAAAAAGGATTTATAATGAGAACTCCGAGAGGAAGAGTGGCCTCAGAAAAAGCATATAACCATTTTGGAGTAACAAAAAAAGAAGAAAAAACAAATCAAGTATCTATATTTAATAAATAATAAATTTTAATTCTATATTAAGAGGTGGAAAACGTGAAAGTAAAAGATTTTGATTTTTATTTACCAGAGGAATTAATAGCACAACATCCTATGGAGAAAAGAGATGAAGCTAGATTACTTGTATTAGACAAGAAAACAGGTGAGATAGAGGATAAAATATTTAAGGACATTTTAGATTATTTAACACCAAATGATTGTTTAGTTTTAAATAATACTAGGGTTTTACCTGCAAGACTTATAGGGTCAAAAGAAGAAACTGGTGGGAAAATGGAATTCTTACTTTTAAAGAGAAAAGAAAAGGATGTATGGGAAACTTTAGTTAAGCCGGGAAAGAGAGCTCAGATTGGAGCAAGATTTATATTTGGTAATGGAGAGCTTAGAGCAGAAGTTATAGGAATAGGAGAAGAAGGAAGTAGAATAGTAAAATTTTATTATGAAGGTATTTTCGAGGAAATATTAGATCAACTAGGACAAATGCCCCTACCTCCATATATAAAGGAAAAGCTAGATGATAAAGAAATGTATCAAACAGTTTATTCAAAGGAAGAGGGATCAGCAGCAGCTCCTACAGCAGGACTTCATTTTACAGAGGAACTTTTGGAAAAAATAAAAGAAAAAGGTGTGAAATTAGCCTTTTTAACCTTACATGTAGGATTAGGAACTTTTAGGCCAGTTAAAGTAGAAGATATTCAAGAGCATATTATGCATTCAGAATTTTATAAAATGGATAAAGAAACTGCTAAAACAATAAATACTACAAGAGAAAAGGGTGGAAGAGTTATAGCAGTAGGAACTACCTCTTGTAGAACATTGGAAACTATAGGGGACATAGAAGGTAAAGTAAAGGAGCAATCAGGATGGACAGATATATTTATTTATCCAGGATATGAATATAAAGTAGTGGATGCTTTAATTACTAATTTTCATCTTCCACAATCTACATTATTAATGTTAGTATCTGCATTAGCAGGCAGAGACAATATAATGAATGCATATAATATGGCAGTAGAAAAGGAATATAGATTCTTCTCCTTTGGAGATGCTATGTTTATTAAATAATATTAATAGAAGCTTAATCCCTAAGGAAAAAGAGGTGTAAGTATGTACAAATTGTTAAAAAAATCAGGAAAGGCAAGACGAGGAGAATTTACAACTCCTCATGGTGTGATACAGACTCCTGTATTTATGAATGTGGGAACCCTTGCGGCCATAAAAGGAGCAGTATCATCTATGGATTTAAAGGAAATAGGATGTCAAGTTGAATTATCTAATACATATCATCTTCATTTAAGACCAGGAGATGAAGTTGTTAAAAAAATGGGTGGATTACATAAATTTATGAATTGGGATAGACCAATACTTACAGATTCAGGTGGATTTCAAGTATTTTCATTATCAAAAATAAGAAAAATACAAGAAGAAGGAGTTTATTTTAATTCTCATATAGATGGTAGAAAAATATTTATGGGACCGGAAGAAAGTATGAAAATACAAAGTAATCTAGCTTCAACTATAGCTATGGCTTTTGATGAATGTGTGGAAAATCCAGCACCAAGGGAGTATGTAGAAAAGTCCGTAGAAAGAACAACAAGATGGTTACATAGATGTAAAGATGAGATGGATAGATTAAATTCTTTGCCAGATACTATAAATAATAAGCAAATGTTATTTGGTATAAATCAAGGTGGAATTTATGAAGATATAAGAATAGAACATGCTAAAACTATAGCTAAAATGGATTTAGATGGATATGCTATAGGAGGATTGGCTGTTGGGGAAAGTCATGAAGACATGTATAGAATAATAGATGCAGTAGTTCCCCATCTTCCAGAGGATAAACCTATATATCTTATGGGAGTTGGAATACCAAGTAATATATTGGAAGCTGTAGATAGAGGGGTAGATTTCTTTGATTGTGTTCTTCCTGCAAGAAATGGAAGACATGCACATGTTTTCACAAAAGAGGGTAAAATAAATTTATTGAATGCAAAATTTGAATTAGATGATAGACCTATTGATGAAGGTTGTCAGTGTCCAGCTTGTAAGCATTATACAAGATCCTATATAAGACATTTATTTAAAGCAAAGGAAATGCTAGCTATGAGATTATGTGTTTTACATAACTTATATTTTTATAATAATTTAATGCAGGAAATAAGAGATGCCATTGACGGAGATTATTTTAAAGAATACAAAGAAAGAAAACTTCAACAGTGGGGTGGAAGAGCATAAAGAATTAAAAATAGTTTTTGTTTATTAATACCTATAATAAATTTTGTGTTTTAAATATAAAATAATATAAATATATCTATTAATTGTAAATTATCAATTAATAATAAAAAAACTTTTCAAATTTAAACTGAAAAGTAGTAAAATAAATTATAGTTCATAAAAAATTAGGAGGGATATATATGCAACAAGGTCTAGGATTAAATAGTATATTCTTAGTGGTAATGCTTGGATTATTCTATGTAATGGTATTTATGCCAGAGAAGAAAAGAAAGAAAAAATATAATGAAATGTTAAATTCCATCTCTGTAAATGATGAAATAATAACAAGAGGTGGAATAATAGGCAAAATAGTTAGCATAAAAGAAGACTATGTAATTATACAAACAGGACCAGATAGAGTTAAGATACAAGTTAGTAAAAGTGGAATATTAGACATAACTAAAAAAAGAGAAGATACAGATAAAAAAGAAGATATTGATAAGAAAGAGGAAAAACCAGCAAAAGAGGATAAATAAATTATCATAAAACACTCCCTTAATACATAAATACTAAATATGAGGGGGTGTTTTATGTTGAATAAGAAAAATACTGAATTTATTGTACAAGGATTATTAAGGGCTATTATAATTACTGTAATCATGCTATTAATATTTGCAGTAATATTAACTTTTAAAGATATAGGTGAAAAGATATCTTCAATTATATATCTTTTAATTACAATTTTAAGTATAATGTATGGAACGATATATGCTGTTAGAAAAATAAATAAAAAAGGATGGCTAATAGGATTAGTAATATCTATTATATACATGGCTATTATATACATCATATCTATAGTCTCTGGTAATACATTAACTTTTGGGACTGATAGATTTATAAGAATATTTTTAGCATTAATATTAGGAATTCTTTCAGGCATGTTAGGTATTAACATTTAGAATGATTTGAGGTCAAGGGAAACTTTATTTTATCCATAAATTATGATATAATCAAACGGAAAGTAAGTAGGTAGATTGGAGGAATACTTAATGAAACATATAAAAACTATAAACAAAGCAAACATAAAAAACAGCTTACAAAAACCAGGCTGCAAAGAATGTGCAAATTCTTGCCAATCAGCATGTAAAACTTCTTGCACAGTAGCGAACTTAGCTTGTGAAAACTAATATAAGCTAAAAGCAGTAACTTTAAAGTTACTGCTTTATATTTACTGAAAATAAATGTATAATATAAATGTTTTAATAAATAATAAGTCCTATATTTTGAAAATATTTGTAGAATTATAAAAGCAAAGTATATAGGTTAATAAGGAGGAAATTTAATTGGCTGATATTCATAAGTTCACCCAAATGGGACAAAAATATGTTATAGACGTAAATTCAGGAGCAGTACATATAGTAGATGATATAGTATATGATTTATTAGATGATGAGGGTTTAGAAGCTAAAGAAGATCTTATGCATGAATATAAAGAGAAATATAGCAAAGAGGAAATAGAAGAGGTTTATGAAGAAATAGAAAGTCTTATAAAAGAGGACATGCTATATTCTAAAGATAAGTATGAAAATATAGCTTATGCCCATGAAAAAAGTGAGAATTTTATAAAGGCGTTATGCTTAAATATAGCCCATGATTGTAATTTAAGATGTAAATATTGTTTTGCAGATGAAGGAGAATATAAAGGAAAGAGAGAATTAATGTCTCCAGAGATTGGGAAAAAAGCTATAGATTTTGTTATAGAGAAATCCGGACCAAGAAAAAATATAGAGGTAGATTTATTTGGAGGAGAACCATTAATGGCTTTTTCTACTATAAAGGAAATAGTAGAATATGCTAAAGAACAAGAAAAAAAACATAATAAAACCATAAGATTTACTATGACTACCAATGGTACTCTATTGAATAAGGAAATAATGGAATACTTGGATAAAAATATGGGGAATATAGTATTAAGCATAGATGGAAGAAAAGAAATAAATGATAACGTTAGAGTTAGAGTAGATGGCAGTGGTTCTTATGACTCTATATTACCTAAGATTAAAGAGATGATAGAGATGAGAGATAAAACAAAACAATATTATGCTAGGGGCACGTTTACAAGAGAAAATTTAGATTTTTTTGAAGACGTAATGCATATGGCTAATAATGACTTTGATGAAATATCTATAGAACCAGTAGTTCTTCCAGAAGATCATCCTTTATCCTTAAGAGAAAAAGATTTACCAAAAATATTTGAACAATATGATAAATTAGTAGAAGAAATGATAAAAAGACATAAAGAAGGTAAAGAATTTAAGTTTTATCACTTTAATATAGATCTTCAAGGAGGACCTTGTGTTTATAAAAGAATATCTGGTTGTGGAGCAGGTCATGAATATGTTGCTATAGCTCCATCAGGAGATGTTTACCCATGTCATCAATTTGTAGGGAATGAAGACTTTAAAATGGGAAATATAATGAAGGGCTTTAAAGTAAAAGAAGATATAGCAAAGGACTTTAAAAAAGCTCATATATACAATAAACCAGAATGTAAAGAATGTTGGGCAAGATTTTACTGTAGTGGAGGATGCCAAGCGAACAATTATAACTTTAATAAAGATATGAATATACCTTATAGTTTAGGATGTACTATGCAAAAAAAGAGAATAGAGTGTGCAATAACTTTAAAATCTAATACAATGAATGATTAATAAAAGAAATTTAGTACATAATTTATTATAAAGCAAACATAATAAATTATGTTCTTATTCTTATAATAAAGTATATATAAGAGGGGGATAAGTATGAGTTACAATAGGCATAAAAGTAACAAGGGAAAAAGCGTAATAATATTTACAGTATTAATTGTAGTAATAGCTATATTTGCTTATGCAGGATCTTATGGTTTGAAAGTAGGAAATTACAGATTCAAATCATTTGGAGAGACTATCAATAAAGGCTTGGATCTTCAAGGTGGAGTATCAATGCTAGAAGAAATTCAGGCAGATAAGGTAGATGAAAAAACTGTAGATAGAACTATAGAGCTTATATCTATGAGAGTTAATAAAATGGGTGTTAGCGAAACTACAGTAACAAGAGAAGGTAAAAAAAGAATAAGAATAGAAATACCAGGTAAATATGATGCTAAGGAAGTTATTGATAGTGTAGGTAAAACAGGAGAATTAAAATTTATAGGACCAGATAAAAGCATTATACTTACAGGTAAAGACGTAAAGGATGCAACAGCTTATATAAATCAAGAAGATAATTCACCTACTGTTGGATTAGATCTAAACGAATCAGGAGCTAAAAAATTTGCAAATGCTACTAAAAAATTCATAGGCCAACCTATAGCTATATATATGGATGAAGAAGAATTGACAAAGCCAGTAGTTCAAGCACACATAACTAATGGAAAGGCTGTAATAACAGGAAGTAAAAGTATAGAGGAAGCTAAAAGACAAGCTAATATAATAAAATCAGGAGCCTTACCTGTAGCTGTTAAGCCTGTAGAGGTTAAAACAGTAGGAGCTACATTAGGTGCTAACGCATTAGATCTAAGTGTAAAAGCAGGAGTCGTAGGTGTAGGAATTGTATTTTTATTTATGATTTTATACTATAGAGTACCAGGATTATTAGCAGATATAGCTTTAGTTTTATACATAGTATTACTTTTAGCTACATTCTCAACTATAAAAGCTACGTTAACTTTATCAGGTATAGCCGGATTTTTATTAACAATAGGTATGGCAGTAGATGCTAATGTGCTTATATTTGAAAGAATTCGAGAGGAACTTAAAACAGGAAAATCAATAAAATCTGCTTTAGAATCAGGATATCATAGAGCACTTTCTTCTATTTTAGACTCTAATATAACTACAATAATAGCAGGTATAGTTTTATATAACTTAGGCTCTGGTGCAGTTAAAGGATTTGCTTTAACTCTTATGATAGGTATAATCCTAAGTATGTTTACAGCTATAGTTGTTACTAAATTATTACTAAAACTAGGTTATGATATAGGCATTCTTAATAGTTTAGCTTGTTTTAGAGTTAAAAAGGGGGAAGAATAGTATGCTAAAGATAATAGAAAAAACAAAAATTTGGTTTTCTATTTCCTTAATAATCATACTTACAGGAATGTTTTTTCTTATGAAGGATGGATTAAATTATGGAATAGATTTTAAAGGTGGTACTGTTGTACAAATAAATATAGGAAAAGATTTCAAAAAAGAAGAAGTTGATCAAATAATAAAGAAGCATACTTCAGATTCTGTGACTAATAAAGTAAACAATACTCAAATAGAAATAAGAAGTAATTCTTTAACGGACGAGGAAATTAATAAGCTATTTAGTGATGTAAAATCCAAATACAATTTAAAAGATAAAGATTTAGTTTCTCAACAGAGAATAGGACCATCAGTTGGAAAAGAATTGAAAAGAAAGGCTTTATTAGCACTTATAATAGCTAATATAGCAATGCTTATATATGTTGGAGTAAGATTTGAATTTAAATTTGCTCTTGCAGCTATACTTGGATTAGTTCATGATATATTAATAACTATTTCAGTATATGCTATATTTAAACTACCTGTGAGCTCAAGCTTTATAGCAGCAGTACTTACTATAGTAGGTTATTCCATAAATGATACAATTGTAATATTTGATAGAATAAGAGAAAATCAAAAGAAAATGAGAAGAAAAGATGTATCAGAAATAGCTAATATATCTATAACTCAAACTATGTCAAGGTCTATAAATACAGTATTAACTACTTTATTTACAATAGTTGCAGTTTATGTATTTGTGCCTTCCATTAGAGATTTTGCTTTCCCTTTAATAGTTGGTATAATAACAGGATGCTATTCTTCTATATTTATATCTAGTCCTCTTTGGATTTTATTTAAGAAGTCAAAATTAGCAAATAAATCAGCATAATAAGTATATTTATATAAAAATCCAAGCTTTAAGCTTGGATTTTCTAACTTTTAAAACCTGTCAATCTATAAAGTTAAAATATATTGCAAATGAGAGTAAAATGAATGTTACTATATTAATATATACTCATCTTTATATAATAATATTGAATAAACTTCTAAAATATTTGTCAAAAATCATAATATAAATTATAATATATATGTTTTCTATAAAATTGGAGGATATATAAATGGAGAAATTGGTTGATAATTTGCAATGGTATAAAAATCCAAAAGTTAATAATCCTTTTTTGCTAAATGGGATGGATAGAGCTTTAAAAAGAATAGTTAAGGCTGTTAATCATAGAGAAAAAATAGTTCTGTATGGATATTATGATTTTGATGGTATAGCGGCTATATCATTATTGTTATTAGTTTTAAAATTTTTAAATGCAGATGTGGAATATTTTATACCAGATTGTTTAGATGAAAAACATAATATAAATTCTACATATATAGAAAATCATATAAAATTTTTGGGTGCAGATTTGATTATAACAGTAGGATGTGGTATAAACTCTAGTTCAGAAGTAGAATTATGCAAAAGACTTGGAATGGATATAATAATTACAGATTGGCATAAATGTTTAAGAGAAAAACCTAAATCAACAGTTATATGTCCAAATGAAAATTCATGTTCATATCCATTTAAATATTTGTCAGCTTCAGGTATAGCTTATAAGTTGGTGGAAGCACTTTCTATGTATTACAAAATGAAATTTACATATAAATATTTAGATTTAGTTATGTTGGGAACCATATCAAATACCAATTCTATAAAAGAAGAAAACTTATATATAGTTAAAGAAGGGTTGGAATCTCTGCAGAATACAAATAACCATGGGTTGAAAGCTCTTCTACATATTGAAAAAATCCAAAATGATGAAATTAATTTATATGATCTTAAAAAATTAACACAAAAATTATCTAAAGTTACAGAACCTACTAATAAAATTAATAATGCAAGGATATTGGTAGAGTTATTCACTACAACTAATGAGGATAGAGCTAATCAAATAGCTAAGTATTTAAAAAATGAAATAGACTTCAATATACATAATAAAGAATGAAATTTCATATAATTACTTGAATAAGATAGGTTGTTTAATATATAATAATTTGTGTACAAAATTAAAAGATAAAAATAAATTGTTCGTATGAATTTAGGGGGAAGAGAAGTGAATTTAAAAGAACATATAAGGGTAATTGAAAATTTCCCAAAAGAAGGTATAAGCTTTAAAGATGTAACTACAATACTTCAAGATGGAAAAGTATTGAATTACACTATTGATAAGTTAGTAGAAAACTTAAAGGATAAAAAAATAGATAAAATAGTAGGACCAGAAGCCAGAGGATTTTTATTTGGAACCCCTTTAGCCTATAAATTAGGTGTTGGTTTTGTACCAGTAAGAAAAAAAGGCAAATTACCATATGAGACTATTAGTTGTAAATATGATTTAGAATATGGTCAAGACGAGCTTCAGATACATAAAGATTCTATAAAAAAAGGTGACAAGGTAGCTATAGTAGACGATCTTCTTGCTACAGGTGGAACTATTGCTTCAGTAGTAAAATTGGTAGAGGAATTAGGTGGAGAAGTTGTTAATGTAAGTTTTGTAATAGAACTTACAGATTTAAAAGGAAAAGATAAATTAGAAGGTTATGATATTAATTCTTTAGTACAATATGATATATAATATAACATATATAAGATATTCCTACTTAAAAGTTTGAAACTTTAAAAAAAATATAATATAATAGAAATAAAAAATATTGGCTGGTTTTATAAACCAGCCTTTGATTTTGAGGAGTAATTAGGGTATGCTAGAGGATTTAATGATAAAAATAAAAGATAGTTTCACTGAAAAAGAAATAGAGTTTATTAAAAAAGCATATAATTTTGCTTGCAATGCCCACAAGGAACAAAAGAGAATATCTGGTGAACCTTATATAACTCATCCAGAAGAGGTGGCTATAATATTATTTGAAATGGGTATGGATGTTAACACCATGATAGCAGGACTTATGCATGATGTTGTTGAAGATACTCAATATACATATGAGGATGTGGCTAAAGAATTTGGAAATGAAGTAGCAGATTTAGTAAATGGAGTTACTAAATTAGGTAAAATTGAATACAAAACAAAAGAGGAACAACAGGCTGATAATGTAAGAAAAATGTTATTAGCAATGACAAAGGATATAAGAGTCATACTTATAAAGTTAGCGGATAGATTACATAATATGAGGACATTAAGATTTATGCCTGTGGAAAAGCAAAAAGAGAAAGCGCAGGAAACTTTAGACATATATGCTCCATTAGCTCATAGGTTAGGAATATCTAAAATAAAATGGGAGCTAGAAGACTTATCTTTTAGATATATAAATCCAAATGAATATTATTTTTTGGTACGTAAAATCGCAGAAAAAAGAGCAGAGAGAGAAGAACATATAAAAGAAATAGTTTCAAATTTACAACAAAACTTAAAAAAAGCAGGTATTGAATCAGAAATAGATGGAAGGCCAAAGCATTTTTATAGTATATATAAAAAGATGCATAACAAAAATAAAAATTTAGATCAAATATTTGATTTGACAGCAGTTAGAATATTAGTAGATACAGTTAAGGATTGTTATGCAGCCTTAGGTATAGCACATACTGTATATAAACCTATACCGGGAAGATTTAAAGATTATATAGCAATGCCTAAACCTAATATGTATCAATCATTACATTCTACAGTAATGGGAGTAGGTGGTAGACCCTTTGAAATTCAAATAAGAACTTATGAAATGCATAAAACTGCAGAATATGGTATAGCAGCTCACTGGAAATATAAAGAAGCTGTAGAGAATTCTAATAATATAGATTTGAAATTAACATGGCTTAGAGAAATGTTAGATTGGCAAAAGGAGACCACAGACCCAGAAGAATTTATGCAAGGCTTTAAAATAGATTTATTTTCTGATGAGGTTTTTGTATTTACTCCAAAGGGTAAGGTTATAAGCTTACCTAACAGAGCGACACCAGTAGATTTTGCATATAAAATACATACAGATATAGGTCACAGATGCATAGGTGCCAAGGTGAATGGTAAAATGGTACCTTTAGATTATGAACTTAAAACGGGAGAGATAATAGAAGTTCTAACCTCTACTACGCCTAAAGGACCAAATTTAGATTGGCTCAGTATGGTAAAGAGCAATCAAGCTAAAAGTAAAATAAGAGCTTGGTTTAAGAAAGAAGATAAAGAAGAAAATATAAATAAAGGTAAGGATATATTAGAAAAAGAAACTAAAAAACAAGGTTACAACTTTGGGGAACTTGCAAAGGGTGAAGTTTTAGAAACTGTATTAAAAAGATACAATATGAGCAGTATAGAAGATATGTTTGCTGCTGTTGGTATAGGGGCTCTAGCTGCTTCAGCAGTGGTATTAAGATTTAGAGAGCAGTATTTAAAGAAGAATAAACCAGAGCTTAATTGGAATGAAGTTAGGGATCAAATAAGCAAGTCAAATAAACAAAAAAAGAAAAAGAGCAATTCTCCAGGAATAATAGTAAAAGGTGAGGACAATTTATTAGTTAGATTTGCTAAATGTTGTAACCCTGTACCAGGAGACAAAATAATAGGATACATAACAAAGGGCAGAGGAATATCCATACATAGAACTGATTGTAAAAATATGGAACAGTTAGTAGAAGAGGATCCAACAAAGATAGTAGAAGTTAGTTGGGGAAAGCCAAAGGGTGGAGAGTATATTTCAGAATTAGAAGTTAGAGCTGAAAATACAGATGGTTTATTAGCAGATATTATGCTAACCATAAATGGAAGTAAGACAAATCTTTATGCTGTGAATGCAAACCCAATTAAAAATGACTCAGTAGTCGTAAATATAAAATTAAAAATCAGTAATATAGAAGATTTAAAATCAGTAATGAAAGATATAAGAAAACTAAAGGGTGTCTTAGAAGTATATAGGACTAAAAAGTAAATACTATAACTATATAAGATTAAAATAAAGGTGGGATATGTTTGAGAGCGGTAGTTCAAAGAGTTATATCTTCTAAAGTAGAAGTAGATGGAAAAGTTATAGGAAGTATAGGCAAAGGATTAAATGTTCTTTTAGGAATATCAAGAGAAGATACAGAAGAGGATATAAAATATTTAAAAGAAAAAATAATAAATTTAAGAATATTTGAAGATGAAAATGAAAAATTAAACAAATCCTTATTAGATATAGGTGGAGATATAATAATCGTTTCTCAATTTACCTTATATGGAGATTGTAGAAAAGGAAGAAGACCGAGTTTTGTAGAAGCTTTAGGAGGAGAAGAAGCTTATATATTATATAATAAGTTTGTAGAATCAATAAAAAAAGAAGTAAACAATGTAGCAACTGGAGAATTTGGAGCGGATATGAAGGTTTATATAGAAAATGATGGTCCAGTTACAATACTTTTGGATAGTAAAAAGACATTTTAAAAATTTAGTTATATACTAGAAAGAGTAGAAAAAATTAAAAAGAGGTGTATTTAATGGATATAAAAACAATACCTGTTGGTATATATAATGCGAATTGTTATTTGTTAATAGACCAAGATAAATGTGCAATTATAGATCCAGGTGGAGACCCAGAGGATATAATAAAGACTATAGAAGACAATAGTTTAATGCCACAATTTATTTTACTAACTCATGGACATATAGATCATGTAGGCGGGGTAGAGGCAATAAAAGATAAATACAATATACCTTTTTATATAAACAAAAAAGATGAGGATCTAATTAAAGAGGCAGGATATATATTTGGAAATTTCGGTAAATACAAAAATGCAGATGAGTATTTGGTAGAAGGAAAGGTGTTTCAATTAGGGAATTTAAAGATAAAGGCTATAGAAACTCCAGGACATAGTCCAGGTGGTATGAGTTTTTTAGTGAATAATGTTATATTTACAGGAGATACATTGTTTAGAGAGTCTATTGGAAGAAGTGATTTTATCGGAGGAAGTCATAATACATTAATAAATAGTATTCAAAGCAAGATAGTTGTGTTAGAACCTGATATATATGTATTACCAGGCCATGGACCAGAATCTACAGTAGGTTATGAGAAAGACAACAATCCATTTTTTTAAAATAGATAGATCCCTTTAAAAGCATTGGAGTGCATAATATGAAGCTGAAAGTAAATTTAAACGATATGCAGTACAGATACGACATATATCAAATATTAAACATATATTATAATTTTTATGATATTATTTTTGATAATGAAGATTATGATATAAAAATAGAAATAACTGATGAAGGAATGTATATAAAAAAAGAAGAAAATGAAATAAAATATGAAAAAGATACTAGTTTAGTTAAGAAAGAATGGGTAAAAAAATTTCTTTTTTTATATTTAAAATTAATTACTAACAAAAATTTGCCCTGGGGAACTTTAGTAGGAATAAGACCAAGTAAGATAGCTTTAGATTTAATCAATAAAGGAATGGAAGAAAAAGAAATAATAGATTGGTTTAGTAAGCATCGCAATACTAGAGAGGATAAAACTAAATTATGTATAGATATTGCTAATATGGAAAAATCTATTGTAAACAAGGATCAAAACACTATAAGTGTATATGTAGGTATGCCTTTTTGTCCAACTAGATGTTTATACTGTTCCTTTACATCAAATCCAATAGGCAAGTGTAAGAACTTAGTAGAGCCTTATCTAAAGGCTCTTTATTATGAAATGGATATGCTTTCAAAATATATACAGCATAAGGGGTTAAAAATACAATGTGTTTATTTTGGAGGGGGAACCCCAACTTCTGTTAATAATGCTCAGTTTGAAAAAACATTAAACAAAATATATTATAATTTCGTACATAATAAAGAAGTAGAAGAATTTACAGTGGAATGTGGAAGACCGGATAGTATTACAGAAGAAAAATTACTATCCATGAAAAAATATAATGTACATAGAATAAGCATAAATCCCCAAACTATGAATAATAGAACTTTAAAAAATATAGGAAGAACTCATTCTGTAGAAGATATAGAAAGAATTTATCACTTAGCTAAGAGCATAGGATTTAAGAACATAAACATGGATTTAATAGTAGGCCTTCCAGGTGAAGGAATAGAGGAAATAAAAAACACTTGCAGGAGGATTAAAAAGTTAAATCCGGATAATATAACAGTTCATGGTATGTCAATAAAAAGAGGTTCTATATTTCATGAAAAGTTAATTAACAAAATGGAATTTAATATTCCTAAACAGGAAGAATTAAATAGAATGTATGAAGAAACGGAAGTTTTAGCTAAAGATTTAGGAATGAAACCTTATTACATGTATAGACAAAAAAATATGTTAGGAAATATGGAAAATGTAGGGTATTCAAAAGAAAATAAGATAGGTATATATAATATACAAATGATAGAAGAAAGACAAACCATAATAGCGTTAGGAGCAGATGCTGTATCTAAAATAATATTTATGGATGAAAATAGGATTGAAAGATCACCTAATGTTAAAGATGTAATAGAATATATAAAAAGAGTAGAAGAAATGGTACAGAGAAAGAAAAAAATATTAGATACTTTATATTTATAATGTTTAGGAGGAATATAAATGTCATTGCAAGCGCCAAAGGGTACAAAAGATTTATTGCCTACAGAATCATATAAGTGGCAATATTTAGAGAATAAATTTAGAAATATAGCAGCGGATTTTGGATGTAGAGAAATAAGAACTCCAATTTTTGAATATACAGAGTTATTTCAAAGGGGAGTAGGGGAAACTACAGATGTAGTTCAAAAGGAAATGTATACTTTTGAAGATAAAGCTGGTAGAAGTATAACTTTAAAACCAGAGGGAACATCACCAGCAGTAAGAGCCTTTGTTGAAGGTAGATTATTCAATGAAACTCAACCTACAAAGATGTATTATTTTACACCTGTTATGAGATATGAAAATGTTCAAAAGGGGAGACTTAGACAACATCATCAATTTGGAATAGAAATTTTTGGAGCAAAAGATGCATCTGTTGATGCAGAAGTTATAAGTATACCTGTTAGAATATATAAAGAATTAGGTGTAAAGGGTGTAGAATTAAATATAAATAGCATAGGTTGCCCTAAATGTAGAAAAACTTATAATGAAGCACTAAAAAAATATTTATCTAAAAACTATGATAAACTATGTTCAACTTGCAAGACTAGATTTGATAAAAATCCACTTAGAATATTAGATTGCAAAGTTGATACTTGTAAAGAAATAGTAAAGGATGCACCAATTATATTAGATTATATATGTTATGAATGTAAGGAACATTTTGAATCACTAAAAAGTTATTTAGATGTGCTAAATATAAATTATAAAGTAGATCCATTTATAGTTAGAGGATTAGATTATTATAGTAAAACTGTATTTGAATTTATAACAGATGATATAACTATATGTGCAGGAGGAAGATATGACTATCTTATAGAAGAAATAGGTGGGCCTTCTATGCCAGCAGTAGGATTTGGAATGGGAATGGAAAGATTACTTTTAACATTGCAAGAAAAAGCAATAGAAATTCCGGAAGAAGCATATGTAGATTTATATTTAGGAAATATGGGAGATAAGGCTAAATTAGAAGTTTTAAAATTAGCTAAGGAATTAAGGGACAGACACATAAAATGTGAAATAGATCATATGGGTAAAAGCGTTAAAGCCCAAATGAAGTATGCCAATAGAATAGGTGCAAAATATTCTATGGTATTAGGTGAAGAAGAATTAAATACTAGTAAAGCAACAGTTAAAAGAATGGAAGATGGAGAGCAAATAGAAGTTAATATAAAAGATATAGATACATTAATTAAAGTATTTAAATAGACAAAAATAAAATAACAAATCTATATTTGGAGGAATAAAAATGGGAGAAGCGTTAAGAGGACTTAAGAGAACAATAATGTGTGGTGAGCCTAGAGAAAATAATATAGGTGAAAAAGTTACAGTTATGGGATGGGTTCAAAGAAAGAGAAATTTAGGAGGTTTAATATTTGTAGATTTAAGAGATAGAACAGGAATTATGCAGATAGTTTTTGGCGAAGAAATAAATAAAGAAGCCTTCGAAAAATCAGATAACGTAAAATCAGAATATTGTATAGCTGTAACAGGTGAAATAGTTAAAAGACAATCACCAAATAATGATATGGAAACTGGAGCTGTGGAATTAAAAGGGGAAGATATAAAAATATTATCTGAATCAGAAACACCTCCTATATACATAAAGGAAGGTTTGGATGCGTCTGAAAATATAAGATTAAAATATAGATATCTTGATTTAAGAAGACCAGATATGCAAAAAATATTTATGATAAGACATAAGGCATGTAAAGTTGTTAGAAATTTCTTAGATGAAAATGGCTTTTTAGAAATGGAAACTCCAATACTTACAAAAAGTACTCCAGAAGGAGCTCGTGACTATTTAGTTCCAAGTAGAAATTATAAAGGAATGTTTTATGCATTACCACAATCACCACAAATATTTAAACAGCTTTTAATGGTTTCAGGCTATGATAAATATTTCCAAATAACCAAATGTTTTAGAGATGAAGATTTAAGAGCTAATAGACAACCAGAATTCACACAAATAGATATGGAATTATCATTTGTAGAAGAAGATGATGTAATAGAATTAAACGAAAGATTATTAGCTAAAGTATTTAAAGAAGTTGCAGGAATAGATATAAAACTTCCAATAGAAAGAATGCCATACAAAATAGCTATGGAAAAATA
This sequence comes from Clostridium sporogenes, assembly GCF_001889325.1. Lineage (NCBI taxonomy): Bacteria > Bacillati > Bacillota > Clostridia > Eubacteriales > Clostridiaceae > Clostridium > Clostridium sporogenes. Next base: position 3,071,047 of record NZ_CP013243.1, read on the forward strand.
CGGTTCAGATAAACCAGATTTAAGATTTGGAATGGAAATAAATGATTTAACAGAAGCTGTTAAAAATTCAGAATTTAAAGTATTCAAAGGAGCTATAGAAGCCGGTGGTTCTGTAAGAGCAATCAAAGCAGGTAACTGTGCTACTATGGGAAGAAAACAAATAGATAAGCTGCAAGACTTTGTTAAAACTTATAAAGCAAAAGGATTAGCTTGGATAGCTTACAAAGAAGATGAAATAAAATCTCCAATAGCTAAATTCTTAACAGAAGAAGAAATGAAAGCTATATTAGAAAAAATGGATGCTAAAGTAGGCGATTTAATATTAATAGTAGCAGATAAAAATAATGTAGTATTTGAAAGTTTAGGTGCATTAAGATTACACCTAGCAAAAGAATTAGATATTATAAATAAAGATGAATTTAGATTTGTATGGATAACTGAATTCCCATTATTATCTTACAATGAAGAAGAAGGCAGATATCAAGCAGAACATCATCCATTTACGGCATTAATGGATGAGGATATAGAACTATTAGATACAGATCCAGGAAAAGTAAGAGCAAAGGCTTACGACATAGTATTAAACGGAGAAGAATTAGGTGGAGGAAGTATAAGAATACATGATAGTAAACTTCAAGAAAAAATGTTTAATGTATTAGGCTTCACTAAAGAAAAGGCTTGGGAAAGATTTGGGTTCTTACTTGAAGCATTTAAATTTGGACCACCACCACATGGTGGATTAGCTTATGGTCTTGATAGAATGATAATGTTTTTAGCAGGAACAGAAAATATTAAAGACGTAATAACATTCCCTAAGAATCAAAATGCATTCTGCCCATTAACAGAAGCACCAAATGTAGTTGATGAAAATCAATTAGAAGAATTAGGAATAAAAAAAATAGAAAAAGAAGATTAATAAAATAAGGAAAGTGCGATGCGCTTTCCTTATTTTATCTATTAAGTATTCGTGTCATTTTAAGAGTGTAACTTTGGTTTTTACCTAATTTTTTATCCATATGACTTAAAACAGAATAAGAAATACTTAAAAATACTAGACCAACTGCTGTTGCAAGTAATTCATACTGTTTTATGCCTAAGTTTTTGAAAATTAAAAGAGAACTAACTAAACCAATTACTAGCATTATTAATGGAAAAGTATATGTCCAAAATGTCATAGCAAAAAATGATTTGGTAGCCATATCTATTTCTACCATATCTCCTATAGACACTCCTAGCGTATCTTTAACATCTGTAGTTATAGATTTAGATCCACAGTTAGATTTGCAACCAGCACAGTTATCTCCACAACCAGATTTTCTTTTAAATATAACAGAAGCATAGCCATCTTTTACTGATTTAATATAACCTATTTCTTTCATAAAATCACCCCTATATTAATGGCATTTGTTGTTTATTAATTATATCATAGATTTAAATAATAAGTAAAATGATATATATGTAAAATAAGGTTAGATATTTTAAAAGAATTTAAATTTATATAAATAAAAAATATTATAGGTGAAATATTATAATTAGAAAGGGGTGTTTTTATGTCTAAGAAATATAATAGAACACAACATGATAAAAAGGAAGACGGAAATTTTAAAAAGAAAAATATAAAACATGATCCTCAAGCAGAAAGTGCAAGGGCAGTATTTGGATTGAAAGAGAATAAATAATTTAACTATATCTGAATAAAATTTTAAAAAATTATGATTTTCGTAATGTATTACATTAAAATTATAAATAAATTATATACTAATAGTATAAAAGTAATAGTTATAAATATCCCCTCATAAAATTTTATGGGGGGATGAATATGGAAATAATGAAATTTTTAGTTCTGTCCATTATATCTGAAGCTCTTTGGGAAGGAACAAAAATGTTTTGGCAGGATGGTAAGTTAAGTATTGATAGAGTAGGAGCTCTTATTTTTAGTGAAATATTATGCTTAAGTACAGGTATGGATTTTTTAAAGGAATTAGATATAAATGTTAATGTTCCTTATTTAGGAATAATTTTCACAGGATTTTTAATTTCTAGAGGATCAAATTTTATGCATGATTTAATTTCTAGTACAACTATAATGAAAGAAAATATAAAAAAGTAAAAGCATATAAAAATTTAATTTGTACACTCTATAATTAGAAAGGAGTGTATTAAGTTATGCATAGAGAAGATAAAAAAGAAGCGAAGAGAATGAAAAAAAGTCAAAAACCAGAAAAAATACAGGCAGATGAAATGAAAAAACATTCATCTAAAAGTGCCATAAAATTAACTGAATAGAATAATAAAAAATATGTTTTATTAAAATAAATATATAGTTTATTATGGGTGCACTATTTATAGTACACTCATATTTTATGTTTATAGGTTATTTATAAAGAATTAAATTATAAATAAATTTGTAATAATTTAAATAAATATAACAGGATCGATTTAAAATGATATGTATTTTTCTCTTATATTGAAAATATGAATAAAAAGAATTTAAAATAAAAAACTATAAGAGAAAGGAGAGGATTAAAGTGTATTCTAATAGTTATAAAGGAGAAAAACATAAAAAATCAAAAGAATTAGATGGGCATAGGCCACAATATGATGCAGATAATAGAGAAAAAAAGGCACCTTCTAAATATGAGAATTTTAAAGGAGAACCTATAGAATAAATATAAATAAACTTATTTAAACCATAAAAATTAAAGGATATTTTGAAAATATATGATTTAAAAGAAAATAATACAAAAAATTCATTTAATTCACTAGAGTAATATCAAAAAAATAACACAAACTTATATTACAAACTTAATTAAGTTTGTAATATTTTTAAAGATAAAAGGAGGACGATTAAAATGGCAAACAGAAGTTCAAATCAATTAGTAGTACCAGAAGCTAAACAAGGATTAAAAAATTTAAAAATGGAAGTTGCTAACGAAGTAGGTTTATCAAACTACGATACTGTTGATAAAGGAAACTTAACAGCAAGACAAAACGGCTATGTTGGTGGCAACATGACAAAGAAAATGGTAGAAGCATACGAAAATGGCTTAAAATAGTAATTGAGTTAATTAAATTAAAATATAAAGCTTGTTAATTAAAACAGCTTAAGAGATTAGATATATTTATATATGTCTAATCTCTTTTGAATTTATGGATAATATATTATACATTTATAGAGTATTTATAATTAAACAGTTATATAGTAATACCAATTAATTATTAAAAATTAATTGATTTGTTGACTAAAAGCTTTTATTATGTTATTATTATAACGTTAAATCATTCTTGCCGGAGTGGTGGAATTGGCAGACGCAACGGATTCAAAATCCGTCGAGGGTAACTTCGTGCGGGTTCGACTCCCGCCTTCGGCACCAATATAAATATGCTTAAAGACTTTGGATTAGATTTCCAAGGTCTTTTGTTTTATGTTAGTATAATTATTAAAACAAAATAGCATTTATTTAATACGTTTATGCTAATTTTTACTATAATCTTATAGATAGATCCATTGTTATGCCTAGGATGCTATTTTAATATATCAATTAACTGTTTAGAGATTATTAATGTTTTATAGAAAATTGTTTTTGTTGAATCCATGAATAGAATAGTTTTATATTTTTTTTTAGTCTAGATATATTTTTTATATTATACATTAACTTCCTTCATTAATTTTATTTTATCTTCAGTGAATTTTTCATAAGAAGTTTTTTCTTTATTCAGTGTAAAGGTATCTTTTTTCTCATATATTATTTCCCCATCTTTTTTTATACTTAATACCCCACTAAAATTAAACATAAATTAAGACTCCTTTCCTAAATCGAACATGTGTTCAAGTATATTTTAATATGTTTTAATAAAATTTGCAAGTTTTTATAATTAAATTACTTTATGTGAAAATTATTACATATTTATTCTGAAAATGTAATTGTCTGCATACAGAATTTAAGGACAAGTATTTACTTTTTTAGACAAAATAAAAAGCTAACAAACATATACGAGCTACATGTAGTTATAAACATAACATCATGAAATCTCTATATATTTGTTAGCTTTACATATCTGCATTTTAATCTCAGATAATTAATTTTTAGTGTATTTAGTGTATTTTATTTATTTGGATTGAAATCAAAGCCAGCTTCTTTTAATTTTCTAGATAAATCAGCTTCTTTTTCTAGCTCTTTATTTCTTTCCTCTAGCTCTTTAATATAATTTATCATTTGTTCTCTGGTTATTCCATTTGGAAATATGTTCTTATCTAATTCAAATTCATAATTATTTCCATCTATATTAGCTTCAGAAATTATACCATTTCTATTTTCAGATCTCCCTAAAATATAATCTACGGAGCAATTAAAGAAGTCAGCTAACTTAGATAAGGTAAGAGTATCGGGAATCCTGTTACCATTTTCCCAATTAGAAACTGTTTGTTTTGATACATTTAGAAATTTTGCCAATTCAGTTTGATTTAAATCTTTTCTTAATCTTTCACATTTCAACCTATCTTTTATTTCTGCCAACTTTTTCACCCCTTTATTTATACTATATTATAAACCATATGTTGACTTTTTAAAACTAATGTAAACTATAAGAATATTTTTTGAAAAAAATGATAAAATATAGTTGAAAGTATTCTCAGTGTTGACTATAATAGAAATATAGATAGTATTCTTATAGTTTACTTAAAAACAGCTATTAAGGGGGTGAGTTTTATGGCAACATCAAAAAAACTAAAAGCTTATAGATGCTTAAAAGGTGCAAAACAAGAGGATATAGCAAGACTAATAGGAGTAGCTCTAAATACTTATAATTTTAAGGAAAATGGCAAAAAACCTTTTACTTTAAATGAGGCCAAAATTATATCGGATTTTTTTAATACTACCATAGATGAACTCTTTTTTAAAAGAAACAGTAAACTTTAAGAATATTTGAAAATTTATAGTTTAATATTGAGAGGAATAAATCCTAAGGAGGAGTCCTCAAGTGGCAGTAATAAAAACAAAAGAATATAGAACCATGAGAAACTTATCTATTTCAAAATTGAGTTGTAAAAGTAAAATAGCTAGAAGTTATATTACAGAGTTAGAAGAAGGTAAATATGAAAATCCAGGGTTAAAGGTTATCTGTAATCTATGCAAAACCTTAAAAATTACACCAAATGAATTAATTGATCAAGAACTATGGAAGTGGTGGTAAACATAGTAAATCAATAATTATTGGACAAGTATAAAAAACTATATATAAATTATGGATTAATTCAATTATAGAAATATTTTATTTTGTATACTATGGATAAAAAAGAAAGTGGTGATATGTTGGCAGAAGTTAAGTGGATAAAGATAACAACTAATATGTTTGATGACGAAAAAATAAAATTAATAGATGCTATGCCAGAAAGAGATACTGTTCATTATATTTGGATAAGGCTTTTAGTTCAAGCAGGTAAAACAAATTCAAATGGATATATTTTTCTAAATGATAATGTTCCATATACAGAAGAAATGTTAAGCACAATTTTTAATAGACCATTAAATAGTTTAAGATTCGCATTAAAAGTACTTAGAGAGTTTGGCATGATACAAATACAAGAAGATAAATTAATAAAAATAACTAACTGGTCCAAGCATCAAAACATAGAAGGTATGGAGAAAGTTAGACAACAAACAAGGCAAAGGGTAGCTAAACATAGAGCTAAGAAAAAAGAACTACAGGAAGAAACTAAAGGCGAAGATCTCAGAAGTAATGAAAATAAAAAAAGTGTACCGTTACATGAAACGTTAAGTAACGGTAGAGATATAGATATAGAAGATATAGATATAGAAATAAAAGAAGATAGAAAGAGTGATATAAGAAAAAATTTAGATAAAATCAATGAAGCATATTTTAATACTTTTTATAGGCAAATAAGTGCTACTTATTTAAATCAAGTATTAAAAGTTATGGCTAAAGAAGATTATACTGATCTATTAATATATGCATTAAATATTACAAAAAAAAGAGAACATGAACAGGGCAAAATAAAAGGCTTTAAATATACAATGTCAATTTTGGAAAGCTGGATAAATAAAGGATATAAATTACCACAAGATGTAAAGAAAAACGAGATAAGTAAGAAATGGAGGGAAGGCGAGGTATATGAAACAAGTAGGAGAAGCTTTGGAGAAGACCTTAAAAAGCAGGGAATTGGATTATAATATTGCTGGTGAAAATGAAAGAGTTGAAATATGTTCTGTATGTGGAGAAGCTATTGAAAAGATTACTTATATTCCAGGGTTAAACAGGTGTATAAAAGGTCCTGTAATGTGCAAATGTAAAAGGGAAGCTCTAATAGCAAAAGAAAAAGAAGAAATAAATAAAGAAAAGCAATTAAGATTAAAAAGGATTATTAAAAATAGTTTAATAGATGAAAAATTTAGAAATAGTAAATTTGAAAATTGGGATTTTACTAAAGGTAACGACAAAATGTATAAAATAGCTAATAAATATACTAAAAAATTTGAAAACATGAAAAAAGAATCTGTAGGACTTTTATTATATGGTTCACCAGGAAATGGTAAGACTTATACTGTGGCATGTATAGCAAATTGTCTTATAGAAAAAATGCTACCAGTTATATGTGTAAATGCAGACAGCTTATTGAATAGAATTAAAGACACATATAAAAAATGGGGAAAAGAAGTAGAAGAAGATGTGATAAAAGGGTTAGATAATGCAGATCTATTGATAATAGATGATTTGGGAACGGAGCAGGATACAGAATGGACTAGAACTAAAATCTATAACATTTTAGATAGTAGATATAGAAATGGACTACCACTTATAATTACAACAAATTTATCTCTTATGGAACTTAAAAATAGATATGAAAAAAGAACATACTATAGAATTTTAGAAATGTGTACTCCAATTTTAAATGATGGTAAAAATATAAGAGAAGAAAAGGCTAAGGAAAAAACACAAATATTAAAAGAATTATTAAGATAAGAATAATGGTTATCTTAAGTAAGAGAATAGAAGATTAAGGATGATGGAGGGATAAGATGTCAACTGTATTAGTTAAAGAAATAGAAAATAAAGTTTTTGAAGAGATAGAGGCATTTAGAGAAGAAAATGCAGTATTAAAAATTTCATTAAAAGAGTATGTAAAGAAAAGCATAGATTATGAGGAATTATTAAAGGAAAGTATAAATTTATTAGATAAATATCAAGAGGAATTAGAAATTTTAAGAGTTGGAAGGAATAGATGGACAGATGAAGTGGTCAAGCATTACTTTAGAATAAAAGACTTGCAAAAAGCTCTAGATATTGTAGGGAAAGAAATAATGATATATGAGTTAAATAAAAATAATAAAGAAATGTAAGAAAATATATAAAGGTTAAACTAAAAGGCACTTCTAAAGATCTTTAAAGATATCAAAAAGTAGCATTATAGTTATGGAAAATATAATAAAGAATTATTATAGGAGGTTAGATATGTTGGATAAAAAATTATATACAAAAACAGAAGAAAGATTGTATAGGTATTTTAGAAGTAAAAAAGAATTGGATAAGCTAAAAAATAGAGCCAAGCATCTTTCTAATAGAATAGAAATTATAATGGATAAAATTAAAAATAATGATGTAACATTAGAAGAAGAGTCTAGAAGTAGAACATATGATGAAATAGTACAAACCTCTAGCAATGGAACAGGCTATGCAGAGAAAGAGCTAATAAGACAAATAGAAAGATTAGAGATAGAACTAGGAGAAAAAATTAAGAAGAAAGGGAAAGTAGAATATAAAATAAGAGAAATAGAAGAAGAAATATCAGTAATGGAAGATAATATTTCATCACTAAATGAAGAAAATAAAAAATTTATAGAGTTGAAGTATGGAGAAAATAAAAGTGTAGATTGGATAGCTGTAGAAATGTTTGGAAGAGCAAGGAGTACAGCTTATAGAAAAAAGAATGAATTAGTAGAGCATGTAGCACAATTGAGTAACCTTATAGTATAAACAGAGTTCTTGGCTTCAGAGGGCGTTTTTACTCCCTCTAAAGCTTATTAACAGAATTCTTAGGAGTTTTACTCCTTAGAAGTCGTTATCCTTTAGGGGAAATCGTTATCCAGGGATGTAACCGCTCTTTACTCCCACTTTGAAAAAGATGGGAGTATTAGAGAGGGTAGTCATCGGATAAAAATATTTTGGGACAAAAATGAGACAAAGTTGGGATAAATAAAGTATTCAAATGAAATATAATAGTATTATAAAAATAGCAGAGTTTTTATTGTATAAAACAACTGCAAAGTATTCATTAAAAATAAGTGAATATTATGAAACCAAATTAAAATTTACAGCTTTTAAGAATAAGTTAACAAACTAAATAATTTGGAATAAAAATTTTATCATCCTTAAATAATGCATTAGATTTGCAAAATAAGTCTTAATTTATAACTTTTTATAATTCAAGTTATAAGTTAAGACTTTTATAAAATCTAATGCTTATTTATTTCAAGAAAACTTAAAGGTTGTATATAAAGTGTAGGAGGTGGCTTATCTTGGATGATTTATTATAATGAGGATGATTTAAGGTTATATAATAGGCTAAATAAACAAATGATTAAACTATTTTTCAAAAATATTTCTAGAAAAATCAGTAACCTTAGAGAAATAAAATTTAACTGGGGAAGGTGAAAGAAGTGAGAACACCTTTAGAGATTTTAAAATTTAATTTACAAGAAAAACAGTATCCCTATTTTGAGGATAAGGAGCTAGAATTATTATTAGAAATCAATAATAATGATGTAGAAAAAGCAAGCTATAAAGGGTGTGTTTTTAAGGCAATTGCAGATGATGGCATAGAAGTTGCAGGTATAAAATTACAAAGCAATAGAGTTTATTGGTTAACCCTAGCAGAACATTTCAAAGAAGAGCAAAAGATTCTAAAGAATCAAACCTCTATGGAAAGAGTTGATGAACATTAATGAATAATATAAATAGGACAAAAATAAGTAAAAATATATATGAACAGCTAGAAAAAAGAGATTTATTAAGAGAAATAAAAATATTAAGAATAGGTAAAAATGCTTTTGAAGAAAAACTAGATGAAGTATATGTATGCACTATAAAAGGATATTACTATAAAAATAATAGTAATATAATTACAACTTCTATAGAGGGATTAGAAGTTAATAATTTGTATAATGACAAATTATTAATTAGTTATAATGATGTAAGCTCTAAAGTACAAAAAGATGATTATTTTATTTTAGATGGAACTAAGTATGAAATAGTTGACACAGGAAATATTCAAAACCTAGTATTTGATATGATATTAAACAGGGTGTGATTATATGAGAGAATTTGAAATAAATATAGATGGTGTTATTGATGGATTATCTGAATTTGAAATTCAATCTAAGACTGCTATAAGTAGGTATGCAGATATTGCTGCAAAAAAACTAGAAGAAGATGCTAAAAAAAATGCACCTTGGAAGGATGAATCAGGTAAGGATATTGAAACAATTAAAGGTGGAAAACAATGGAAAGGTGATGAATGTAATATTTATATTGCTGGAAATAAGGATTACTATTCGTCTTTAGAATTATGTAATGATAAAAAATATGCAATATTAAAACCAACTATAGATAAACTGAGTCCACAAATACTTAAGGGGATGAGTAATTTATTGGGGAAGTGATGTAAATGTCTAAATTTAATTACAAAGTTCCAGGAGATTCCATACAACAAGACCTAATTAATAATGTTATGCCTGAAACCTTATGGCAAAATGTATATTTATATTTAAAAAAATTAGGATATAATGTGTATGCTCCCGGACAAAAGAGAAACAAATGTACAGAAAGCTATGTAGTTATAAGGGAAAATGGTGTCCATGCGCTAGTTGGAAATATATCTGGTTATAAACTATTTGATATTATAGTCTATAGCCCTATGGATCAATATTCCACTATGGAATTTTATGTAGAGAATTTAAAAGAAGCTTTAAAAAAAATAGAAGATCTTAGACCTACAGGGAATGAAACACCAAGCATTATAGATTATGATGTACAAGCTTATACTACAAGCATAGAATATCAACAATTTAAAAGTTTAAGGAGGTAATTTAATGATAAGCGGAAAAACTTTAGTTAATGTTGTAAAAGTTAATTTTATTGATGAGGTAACAAATACAAAACATACAATAGAAACAAGTAATGAAATAGAGATAGAACCTATAAACAGTAAGGGTAAAAGAGATATATTAAGGGTTAAAAATAAAATTTACGGAATAAATGAAACAGATGATATTGTTATAGGTTACAAGTTAAAAATGAAAGACAATCTATTTAATATAGAAACTATGGCTTTAATAGATGGAGGAACTATACAAGATAATAAATATTGTGGAACAGAAGTAGGTATAGCAGTAGAAAGACATCCATTCACCATGGAAATATTCACAGAGGAAAAAGACTATTCTAGAACTACAGGCTACGTTAAGTTCGTGTATAAGCATTGTAAAGGCAAGCCAGCTAAATATAAAATTCAAGATGGAAAATTCTTAGTATCTTCATATGAGGCTGAAAGTATACCATTTAGAAATGAAAAACCTGTAGAAATAGAATTTTTAAATAAATTAGAAGAAAACAATAATACAGAAGAGCCAGGAGAGACTACTCCTATTGAAGATATAGGAGTAGAAGGTGGAAAAGTAGAAAATGATAACCAAGATGTAGGAGTAAGTATAACTAATAGAGTGGTATGGAGATTTTTAAATCAAATTAATCAAGATGATGTTAATTTAGAAAACTTTATTATAAAGAGAAAATCTGATAATTCTAGAGTAAATGGAAATGTAACTATAGATGATACTAAGAAAATAGTAACATTTGTACCTGATTCTTTAGCGATAGATACAGTTTATATAGCTGAGGCTAGGGAGATAAGTAAATTAGATGGTAGTGGTAAAACTATAGCATTATCCACAGAGTTTAAAACAATAAAAGTTAGATAATGGAGGTATAATAAATGGAACTAAAAGTAACTAATATAGAAGATTTAAAAAAATTATCTCAAGGTGAAGTAATTCAGCTACCACAATTTAGGCAAGGGAGACCTTTTAATGCTAGAGTTAAAAGAGTATCTCTTTTAAATTTGGTAAGAAAAGGAGTAGTGCCTAACAAATTATTGAGTGCAGCAGAAGAACTATTTTATGGTAAACAGAGTTCAAAAGAGAATGTTGACTTAGCACAAATGACAAACGTTATGTATATTATGGCTGAAAATGCACTTGTAGAACCTTCCATAGAAGATTTAAAAAGTGTAGGATTAGAGCTTACAGATGAACAAATAGTAGCATTGTTTAATTATACACAGGAAGGTGTTAGTGAATTAGACTCCTTTCGTGAAGAGCCAGAGAATACTGAGTGTAATATCAATAAGTAAACAATATAGACAAAGGCCTAGTGAAATTATAGGGTTGACTAATGATTATGACGCCTTTTGTTTTGATGAGGCCTGTGTTTATATATTAAATGAGATTAGTAAAGAAGATGCTAGAGAGCCTAAGTTTATAGATGGAGATAGAATAAATAAAACTAATAATGAAGATGTTATTCAGTGGTTAAATGCTAATAATAAAAGTTAGCTTTTAACCTTTTGCTTTTTAAACATAAATAAATGTTAAAACTATATTATATAAATTTAAAACTATATAATAAATATAAAAAAATATGCAAGATAAGAGATTAAAGTGATAAAAAATTTGAATTATTATTTAAATCAAGATAGAAAACTTTTTATTCCCAAAGGTGGGAGGTGAGAAAAAACATGGCAGCAAATGTAGGAGAGGCAGTTGCTTATTTAAAATTAGATACTAGTGAATTTAAAAAGGCTCTTAATGGTGCAGGGAAAGATTTAGAAATATTTGTGCATAAAGTTGAGGAAGAAAAAACTAAAATTGAAAAGCTGCAGGAAGCGTTAACCAAAAAAGCAGAGACTTTCAGTAACATAGGAAAATCTTTTGAGAAGCCTAGTGCTGCGGCACAAAATCTTCTTAAAACTGGGATGAAAAATAATCTTGAGGAGGAGGCAAAAAGTAATAACCCCAAAAAGGGTCCTGCTAATATTGCAAAGAATAATTATGATAAAATTCAAAAGGATATACAGGATTCTATAAAAAAAGTACAAGATTCTTTTGCACAATTACAAGCATCTATAGTAAAACAGTTAATACCGATATTTAATAATCAGTTAGTACCCATATTGAATAATAAGTTAATCCCAATATTTAAAAAGGTATCTAATAAAGTAATAGAACTAATGAATTCATTTAATAAATTACCCAATCCTGTAAAAAACGCTATTGCAGTAATGATTGTATCAATAGCCGGAGTTGCTAAAACATTTACGGTGCTTGGTAAAGTTGTAAGCACTATAAATAATGTAATAGGTGTATTTGGTAAACTAAAAAAAGCTGCTGGAGTATTTAGTGTGCTACGAACTTTAATTACTCCCCATACACTTATAATTGTAGCTGCTATTGCAGCAATAGGATTTATAGTATATGAAGTAATCAAGCATTGGGATACTTTAAAAAAATATGCAACTCAATTTGGAAAATTCATAGGAAATGTATTTAAAGGAATAGGTAAAGTTATAAACTCAATTATACAAGGAGCTATTCATGCATTTCAAGGGTTCATTAAAGTACTTCAATGGGTAGGTGGAATGGTACAAAACATAATAAATGGATGTATAGCCATATTTCGAGGTGTGGGAACTATATTACATGTAGTTGTACAAGGTTGGATTATTATATTTAAGGGATTAGGTAATTTAGCAGGAACACTTTTCAATATAGGTAAAAATATAGTTGAGGGTCTTATAAATGGTATAAAATCTATGTTTGGACATGTAGGATCAGTAATAGGAAACTTAGCAAGTAAAATAGCAGATGGATTCAAAAGCTTTTTAGGGATAAATTCCCCGTCACGTGTATTTTCTAATTATGGTAAATCACTTGGAGAAGGCCTCATACAGGGCATTGATAACCAACAAAGTGCTGTAGATACTAAAATTAAAGGTATGGCTGATAAAATCAAAGGATTAGGTAATGTAAAGCCAAATTTTAATGGGTTAAATAATATGGCGCTTAGTGGAGTATATGGTGGTACTTATGGATTAAGTAATGTAAGTCACAGAAATTCTAAACAACTTAATTTCACTCCTAATATAACTATGAATATAGCTGTAACAGACACTGGCAAAAAAGGTACTGTTCAACTTACAAATGAACTTAAAGAAATGGCAAAAACTTCACTTAAGAATAGTATGATTGATGAATTCATGAATGATGCTTTAAGGTTATAAAAAGGATGGGAGGTTTTAGATATGATATACAATGAGCCTAAAATGTATTATGAAGATGGAGCAGAGGTTAAGGGGGTAATAACTAATTACAAGCCTCCTATTCCTGTTTTAAGTAATATAAAAAATAAACCGATAAAAGGTAATACAAGATTTCAAAAGATTAATAGTAAGAATGATACTAAAATAAAATTTAGCTTAGCATTTGATATCGCAACTTCTGGTAAAAAGGAATATAAAAAATTTTTGATTCATTATGGAGATTTATTTAAATTTATTGATGAATGGGGATATATCTATACAGGTAAAATAGATAGTAATATAGATATAGATATGCCAATAGAAGCAGATATTTATTATATTGGAGTAGAATTGCTTTGCAATTGCGAGGTGAGTGGATTTTGACCAATGATTTTGAAGTTTTAGTACAAAGGAAAAAGGGGAATAAACGATTAGGGCAAAATATTAATATTTCTAAATATATAATTGATATAAATATTGATAGGCGTTCTGGAACAAATATAAATGAATGTAAACTAGTGTGTGATGGGATAGCTTATGGCGATAATATCTTTGTTAGAAAATCACTAACTAATAGTGATGGTAATATAGTTACTGATCCTATGGATAAGATACAAGTATATATAAATAATGAAATACAATTTACAGGGTGGGTAGTAAATTATACTATAAATAGTGATACTCAAAGAGTTGAGCTAACAGTACATGACAATTGTGTTTTATTAAAAAGAGGATTAAATGTACACCCACGTCCTAACATTAAATATTCAGAAATTTATAATACTACGCTTATCATAATGTTAGCTGGGATTGTTGGTTTAACTATAAATATAGATAGGGACGTAATGGCTAAAGCTAAATATATAGATGAATATGTTATAGAAAATGGACAAAATATTTATGATGCTATAGTTGAATTAGCAAGTAGTTTGGATGCTATAATTCATGCTAGCAAAGATGGAAGTATAAATGTGATTCCAGCTTACTTAGATTATACGAGTGGATTTGATTTTGATTATACAGAGATTAAGCATATTACAAGCGCAGCTACAACTATAAATTCGAGTATATTAAAGCCTACTATATTAGTGAAAAATGATGCTGATGAAAATCATAAGAAGGTCTGGAGTTTTACAGATAAGGAAATGCTAGAATATTTAAATGGATGGGATGATACAGAAATAATAGATTCTTCGCTTGCCATAAACAAAGAAACTGCAAGTAATATAGCACATGAAAGATTATGTACCATGTGGAGAAGTGCTACTAATTTAGATATATTGATAGCAGAAGGCAATGAGAATATGAATATTGATAAAGTAATTAGGGCTACAATTGATAATAATACAGATGTGTATAGGGTTATTGGCATGACTACGGTGTTTAATGAGAGTGAAGGATATATAGATAAATTAACACTAGAATGTATACATCCACATGTAATTGAATATCTAGGTGATATGATAGATTGCCAAGGGATTCGTGATGAAATTGTTAAACAAGCTATGAAATACTTGAATATACCTTTTCACCCAAATATGTATTATAGACAAGATCTAAAAGAATGGGGAATGAGAGATGAAGCTCTAATTACACATACATTAATAGATATTGGATTACGTAGTCCAGAAGAATTAACAACATCACAATCTAATATTAAAAATAATTGGTGCATTCCTATTGGAAAAGATCAATTAAAAGCTGGGGATATAATAACTTGGAAGCATGATCTATCAGAGATGGGATTTTACATTGGAAATAATAGAATAATAGAAGTATGGGGAAGTGTAATTCCAAATATGACACCAACATCTATGAAATATAGAGGTTATTATGTTAAAGTGATAAAGTTTCCTAATTTCGGAATACCTGAGTGCTGGCGTTTAAAGGAGTTGAAAGATTGTGGCTAATTTTTTTAGAGATTTTATGAATCCTACGAAGATAATTTTTGATAGGTTAAAAGAACAAAATAATAAGAAAGTAATTGTAAATGGTATTAATGGAAATCATTCATCTAATGTAATACCACCCTATTATCCAGAGTTACCAGAATATCCATGCAAACTTATTAGAGGATCAGATGGGAAAATAAATAGTATTGAGTATGGATTAAATGCTAATGGTAGTTGTGTTTGGGAACAGATAATAGTAAGAGGTATTGACGGCAAGATTAATAAAGTGGTACAAAAAAATCCGGATGGAAATTTGGAAATTGTATTTAATAGAGATAGTCTTGATAAAGTAAATATAATAGATATTCAATAAAAAGTAGGTGATACATTATGGGAGTTCCATCGTATGTAGTTAATTTTGATGAACTATCAGATCTTATTAAAGATTATTTACAAAATGGAGTAAAAGTTGACATAGGTAATATAAATTTTTCTACTAAAGATATGGAAAATTTATTATCACAAATTAAGGATAAAATACAAGGTGTAGATTATAATGATTTAATAAATGCTTTAAATGCCTTAGATGTAAAGTTAGATAATTTAAGTGGAAACTTAGGCACATCAGGTACACAAAAAATTTATGGGAAAATGCTAGAGATTCCTGCAATAAAGGGACAGTATACAATAGAATTTAAGGGAAATGGCCAAATAACAGGTATAACATATTCCCAATCAAGCTGGAGAGTTGAAGATAGCTGGGATTTGCAAGTAGGGAATGATAAATTATTTGAGGGTGTACGTACTAAAGAATATGGTGAACACAAATTTTTCAATGTATTTTATCCTATAAATGGGGCAGTTGAATTTATTTACAATAATGTTAGTGAAACTAGTAAAGTTTTATGGGTAGATTTTTGTGTTTTGGAGAGTTAAATTATGAGTTTACCTAAATATATAATTAATTTTGATGAGCTTACAAATAATTTAAAAAATAATTTATTAAGTTTGATAGATGATAATATAAGAACTAATTATCCAGAAATAAATACAAATAATATACAAGATTTATCACAACAATTAAAAGATCTATTGCCAAGTGTACAATATGAAGGATTAAAGAAGAAAATTCATTCCTTAATATATAGAAAAATTGAAGGTGTTCAAAAGGTAAAAGGTATATTATTAGATATCCCAGCAATACAAAATGATTACAAAGAGCAATTTAAATTTGATAAAGATGTATATATTACAGCACTGCATTTTAATCAAACAGGCTGGAAAAAGGAAGATAAATATAGCTTAGAAGTTAATAAAATCAAAATAATAGATAATGCAACAACTAAGGAAATAGGAGAGCATAAATACTTTAATACATTTTATAAAGTAAGTGCTAACACGCCTATTTCTTTTATTTTGCATAATTTAAGTGGCAATAGTAGGCAAACAATGATAGAGCTAGAGTATATAGATGGGGAGGATTCTAGTATTACAGTAGAACCACCGCCAAACATAGAAGATATTCCTAATGATTGGGATATAGCAGTAGTAATGAATTGGGAAGAGAATACAAATGCAGATATAGATTTGCATGGCAAGATAGATGATAAAGAAGTTTGGTATGGTAATAGATCATATGATGGATTTTATCTTAATTTTGATTATAGAGAACATAAAACAAATAAAAATCCTGAAATAATAAGTGTTAAAGGGTACAAAAATAAAAGGCTTGATATAAGTATAAAGAATTTTAATAGAGTAGAACTAAAAGAACCTGTAACTTTGGAAATATATCAATATAGACCTTATGGTAATAAATTACTTAAAAAACTTAACGTTAATTTAGGGGCAAATAAGGATTTAAAAGAGATATTTACAATGGACTTAAATACTTTAAAAATAACAAATTTAAATAAATAATTGATAACAGGGGGTAGATAAAATGGCTAAAGAAAATTTTTATTTTGTCGAAGGAAATACAAGTGTAAAAAATTTAATAAAAACATTAGCAACTGAAATAACACAGAATTCAGGTATATATAAATGGGATTTAGTTTATCCAGATAGCATAAATAAAATAGGATCAGCAGGAGAAGAGAGTAAAATAAATCTTATAACAGATAATTCTAAGACAGATAAAGTAGATACTGTATTTACAGTAGGATCTCAAAATGATAAGTGTATTATAAAAGTAACAACAACCTATGGGAAAGAATTTTATATAAAAATGGATAGAGAAGAAGCGGACTTAACAAAAGAAGAAAAGAAAGCGTTGGTCGATTTCAAAAATTTGCACAGTTATTACATTGGAGATGGGCGATATGGCACAAGAACAGATGCACAAGTTTTAGAGGTTATGGCAGGGGTCTCTAGTAGCTGGAGTAAAAGTGGAGATTATAATGTTTATGTTAGTGCTATGACTAAAAGTAATACTATAAACAATATAAGGTTACAAATATCTGATAAATTAAATGCAGATAGAACAGACTTAGATATATCTAAAAATATACAAGCTGAATATAATTATAGATTAGCATGGTATAGAAAATTACAGCCAGAAATTAAAGACTTTCTACCAGTTCAATATTGGATAAATGTAACCAAAGATAGTATAAATTTAGTATTGCGTGGTGATCCATCTGCGGATGTTCACCCTTATGAAAATTATCTTACATCTTATGCTTATATTGGAGCTTTAAAACCAGTAGAGGATTCAGCTTATACAGATGATAAATATAATTTTGGCATAACTGTATCTTCAGATAAAGAACCTAATTATGCAAAACCTTACGGTGAAAGAACTGCTACAGGAGTAACAGATGTATGCATGATCGCTAATAAAATAGGTATGCCATATCAACCGCATTATCCAGCTTTTTACGCTACTAATCAATTTATGGATAAGTGTAATGTAGAAGGTTCAAGATGGAATCATAAAAAGCATCAATTCTCAGATATAACACTCGTACATCCAGTTGATATGGAAAGAGGAAAAATGATAAATGTTTTAGCAGGAGATGCTAGTGCTATTTATGATATGGACAAATTAGTATATAAGAAAGATACTGAGGAAGAAGAATATTACAAGAAATTTAAGTTAACTGCACCGTTCCATTTTTTAAATAATAGTGCTAACAGAAATTATTGTATCGCCATTAGATGCTATAAGGCAACAGAATAGGAGATGTTTTAGATGCCCCTACGTACAATTCCTCTATGTACTGTAAAGTATGTAGGGGATAATTTTTGTAGTGGAACTTTTATGTATGATACTACAAACGAAATATTAAAACATAAAGAAAAACTATTTTATAAAAATAAAGTAGTTGAAATAGATAAAGTTAAAGGATATAAACTTTTATATAAGCATTTTAATAATATAGAGAAGAAAAACCATAAATATTTGTATAAAGAGAATGCTATAATAGCAAAAGAATTTAAAAGAGATCTAGAGGTAAATGATAAAGAAATAAATAAGAACAAAAACATATCTTTAGAAGATACAAGTATTATAGAATTTAATAAAAAGAAAAATATAGAACTAGATCAAAAAGAATGTATACACATAAATATAGAAATAGATAAAAATTTATTAAAGCCTAGGAATATAGAATTAAATAGAAACAATACTTTAGTAAATCTAAATATAGATATAGAAAATTTAACTTTATCTAAATTTAAAGACATATATACAGAGAAAATAATGGGTAAATTATCCAGAAACCGATTTATAAAAAAATTAAAATTATATAAAAATATCTATATAGAAAAACAAGAGGAGTATATGTTTTTAAATAATAACTATTTAAAAAAAATCCATATGCATAAATTAAAATTTGCTGAAAAATATGGAGATAGAGATATAGATAAAAATCTATATATAGTTTTAGATAGGATTAATTTTAGAAAAATAGATATTGTAAGAAATCTGCAAATGCTAAAGAAACTTAATATAAGAGATACATGGAAATCTAAATGTATAAATAATTTAAAAATATTAAATATTAAAAAAATTAGTAAAGATTATGATAATAAATTAATGTATAAAAAAGTGCTAAAAAATATATGGATATATGAATATATATATGATTTAGATAGGATAAGTATAAAATCTATAGATAGACACAAGGATAGGAGATATTTTTATAGACAAGTAATTAGAACAATAGATAAAGAAGTTAATAAATGTTTAGATAGAAAAGCTATAACATTTATATTTAAAGAAAATAGAAAGTATTTAGATTATATGTCGTTAATTACTATCTATAAACATATGGAAAAGGATTTATTAGATTTAACTATATGGGATATAGATAAGGAACAGGTTAAACATTTACAGGGCACACTTATAAAGAGCATATATAAAGTTGATAAAAACAACAAATTCATTGAAGTAACTAAAAGATGGTGGTGGCTAAGATCTACAAATCCAACAGATAAATTAATAATTCCTAATAAAGATTTTATTTATAATAGTGATTTATTAAATAATTTAGATTATGAGTATTTAAGATATAATGGGCACCCTGTTAAATGGGGCAAAGATTGGGGAGTGGATCATAATATTCCAACCTATGCGGTAAGCGTAGAAATAATGTTAGATTTGGTAAATATCTTAATGATGATATGGAATAAGAATATACAAGGTTGGTTAAGCTGCAGTGGAAAAGAAGCTATACAGTTTGTTATGGAATTATTATATGATTGGTATACTTTAGATACATCAAGCCTCAATATAGATTATATTAGAACATACAGATGGATTAGGTGGGAAGCTGAAAGAGTATATTTCCTTGATACTAAAAATGGATTACAGGCTATAGGATTGCTTATAGCTAATTTAATAGATTATCTAAAGCAGCATCACTTTAATTTAGTACCAGTTTGGCATAACCCAAAAGCTATGGATATTGAAAGAGAATTTAATAAAGTAGCAACTAATGGTGATATTATGAAAGATTTAGATAAACTGAAAGGTAAAAGAAATTACATGGTAGAAATGCAAAACTTTGAGAAGAAAAATATATTTGGGAGGTAGATAGTATGTTAACAAGCACAATAGATTTTAAAAAAACTAGACAAAAGATGTGGGGAGTATTAAAAGATAAAACTTTAGCCCAATTACCATATGGTCATGAAACGGATCAAAATGGAGTAGAATTGACATCTTACGCTACTAATTGTTATGAAGATGCACTAGATCAAGCACATACATTATTGGCAAATGGTATTGGAACTAAAGATATACAAATAGTTGAGTTTGTACCATATGATTATATAATGCAGCCTAGGGTTTAGAGGTGATTTCAATGAAACTTATACAAGTTAAAAATGGATTATTAGAAGCTGAGAATTTTTTCTTGGCTTCTTCTTTTTCTGATTTTGCAGGAGAAAGTAATGTAACTAGAGATATTAAGACAGGTAAATTAAAATTAATAAGTAATAATAAAATGGAAAGAAAATTTGATTATAAAGAATTTGTTATTGAAGTTGAAAAAGAAAATTTCAGTGATATGAAAGATATGGATTATTCTATGCTTTATTTAGGTAATAGTGACTATGTTTTTGGTATTAAGGATTTAAAATTAAATGAACAAAGTAGGTATTGGAAAATACTTAAGAGAGATAATTATGTACAAGCTTATTCAAGTAATGATGGCAAAGATTATACAAACATAGGCGGAATGGAATTTATAGATTCACTTACAAAGCAAGGCTTCATGAAGTATAGTGATGAAGATTTTATATTAAATAACTATAAAGTTTATTCTAATCCTTATGTAACTATTCAGAATTTCCCTGAAAATACTTTATGTGAATTATATGATTTAGATAACAAATTAATTAAGACTAGATTATTTAATTCAGATATGGAATGCAAAATTTTTATAGATGGTAACATAGAAGGATATTTTATATTTAAAGATGCAGATGGAAAAGTGATATATACTAGTGATACGCTTTTTTTACAATATGGTGATATATGGATATTTAGTCCATACAATTTTGAAATTATATATCATGGAAATATTGTAACCAATGTTAATCCAGCTATGCTCCAAGATTTAGAGGAATTAATAACAATTAAAAATATAGGGGATAAAAATTATAATAATATTAAAATAGGTACCGAAACAACTAGTAATGATTTAATACAATTATCTATCGATGGTGTAAATTATACAGACTTTTTAATTATAGATAGTATAAAACAATATGAACAAAAGGATATATTCGTAAGGATCATAAAAAATACAGGAAACCATAATTTTAATGCTAGAGATTTTCAGCTAATTATTAGTGAATAGGAGTTGGATTAATGAGTGAATTTTTTAATATAACCTTTGATAAAGATGTTGTCTTAGATGATAGTGTGATTTCCAATAAAACTGGTTGGAGCAGCGAGAAAATACAAAAGGAAATAATAGATAAAAGAATTACAAAATTTGAGCAGTTAGAAGATGTAGATGTTATTAATAAAAAAAATAAACAGTTAGTAGCTTATTCAGAGGAAACGGGTAAATTCACAACTATTGATAGTTTAGAAGCTGGGGAACTTACAGGCGTAGGTATGAAACAAATATCTAAGATGGGGATAGAAGGAAGTGTTGAAAAACCTAAAGTTGTTAATATTCCACTTAATACAATAGATTTTAAAGTACCACGTGTAAATGTTTTAAGGTATGACACAGAAAATACACAAGATTTAATATCAATAAAAAATGAATTTACTAATTATGAAAGTAATGATTTTGCTGAAGATAATATGGTGGTATTTGATGGCAAAGCATATTTAAAAACCGAACATATAAACGATTTTGAAGTAATTCAAGATGAAGAAAATTTTACTGAGCATAGTGTTCATGTAGATAAAAGTTTATTTAAAAAAATAGAAGGTTTTGAAATATTTGAAGATGAAGCTATTCAAAAATTAAAAATAAAAGCTATCCCATTTGATAGGTTACTTATTCTAAAAGATGATATGAATTTAAGTAATGTAGATCATATAGATTATTTCAAATTAACTGCTAATGGAAACAATATAAGAATAATTTGTAGTGTAGATAGCGGTAACACATGGAAAACATTTAGTGGAGAAGAATGGGTAGATGTCAATTTAACAGTAGATGATGTAAAGAAAAATGGGATGAATATTAATACTTTTAATTTTATTAATGATGTATTCTGGAACGAATTAGTTATTACTAAAAAAATTAGATTTGCTTATTTGCTTAGTATGAATAATATCACAGATATTGAAGAAATAGATAAACTGGATTTAAAATATGATGGTGTTGGAAGATGGAAAGAGGCTAAAGAAGATTTGTATGAAGTAATTTATGCTAGTAACACATTATTACAAATAGAATGTAAATTTAGTGGAGATATTAAAATTAACTATTAACTAAGTGTTATTTTCAGATACTTAGTTTTTATTTACAAAATTAAAATAAAGAAATGGAAAACCTAAAATTTAAGTTTGAAGAGAATATACTCAATAATGGGTGCTTTTTTTATGTAAAAATTAAAGGAGTGATTTAAATGGCAGAATATTTAGGAACAGTTAAATTGGGTACATTTTATCATAACGGGGAAGCATTATCTTTACCAACTAGACCTTGGTATTCAAACAAGTACCCAGGGTCATTATCAAGTAGAGGTAATGGAAATATACCTACTTTTTCTGGAGAGATAAAAGATTGGACTATAGGTGATACTTCGTCAGATGATAATAAAAAATTAAAATGGGTAAAGATTAAAGATGGTAATAAAACACTTTTAATTTGTGATAGAAATATTTTAAATAATATTTCTTGGGATACATTAAATGAAGCTGGTTATGTAGATGGTACTAAAATAACAATTGATGGGAATGATTATCTATGTAGATTATTAACTGGCGGTAATAATTATAGAAGTGGAACTGATGAGTATTCAGGGGGTACTCCTACAGACAATGAATGGGATAGATTTATATGGAATGAAGATGGTATAAAAGGTTTACCTATACCTACTACTAGTGATTTAGATAAAACACTAGATTATGATGATTTAGATGGAGAACACAATAAATTATGGAGTTGGTGGGCAAATTGTTCTTGGTGTAAAGAAATATATAAGGAAAATACTGACTCCCGTGTTTGGCGTGGGTACTACTCCGCTCACTACTTCGATTATGATAAGAGTTATTATACTACTAATAAGCCTTACGGTTGGCGCCCAGTCCTTGAAGTTCTGAATTCTGATAATGAAAATTCAGACACTAAGAAATTCTTAATAAAACAAAATGATAATTATTATACAATAGATAATGGATATATTGATTTAGGTCAAGCAGATACTACAAATGATTTAAATAATTTATTTGATAAACATGGGTTTAAAGATTTATACTTAATTACTAAAGAATTTAATGGTAAAAAGATCCATATGTCTAAAGATAAAAACGATATCTGGGAAACAGATTCTGAATTGGATATGAATAAAGTTGAAGGTGATGTTCAATTGGTTGAAGAAAATAATGAGAAATATATTAAATATGGATCCGGTGAATGTGATATTCCTGATGAAATAAAGAAAATTAATGAGGGTAAGTTTAAGATTTTGATGAAGTAATGTGGAGTATTTATTAAAATTAAAATAATTTTATAGAAAATCAAAATGAAATAAAAGGTTAATTCACAACTTATTTATAATCTAAAAAATAGAAACTTAAGAAACACTCAATAATGGGTGCTTTTTTTATATAAAAATTAAAGGAGTGATTTAAATGGCAGAATTTTTAGGAGTAGTTAAATTAGGTACATTTTATCATAACGGGGAAGCATTATCTTTACCAACTAGACCTTGGTATTCAAACAAGTACCCAGGGTCATTATCAAGTAGAGGTAATGGAAATATACCTACTTTTTCTGGAGAGATAAAAGATTGGACTATAGGCGATACTTCGTCAGATGATAATAAAAAATTAAAATGGGTAAAGATTAAAGATGGTAATAAAACACTTTTAATTTGTGATAGAGATATTTTACATAATATTTCTTGGAATACATTAAATGAAACGGGTTATGTAGATGGTACTAAAATAACAATTGATGGAAATGACTATTTATGTAGATTATTAACTGGTGGTAATGATTATAGAAATGGAAATGATAACTATTCAGGAGGTACTCCTACAGACAATGAATGGGATAGATTTATATGTAATGAAGATGGTATAAAAGGTTTACCTAACCCTACCACTAGGGATTTAGATAAAACACTAGATTATGATGATTTAGATGGAGAACACAATAAATTATGGAATTGGTGGGGAAATGGATCCTGCTGTAAAGAAGCATATAAGAAAAATACTTCCTCCCGTGGTTTCAACTCCGCTCGCTACTTCTATTATACTACTAGTTATGGTACTTATGATTATTACGGTTGGCGCCCCGTCCTTGAAGCTCTGAATTCTGATAATGAAAATTCAGACACTAAGAAATTCTTAATAAAACAAAATGATAACTATTATACAATAAATAATGGATATATTGATTTAGGACAAATAAATACTAAAGATGATTTAAATAATTTATTTGATAAACATGGGTTTAAAGATTTATACTTAATTACTAAAGAATTTAATGGTAAAAAGATTCATATGTCTAAAGATAAAAACGATATCTGGGAAACTGATTCTGAATTGGATATGAATAAAGTTGAAGGCGATATTCAATTGGTTGAAGAAAATAATGAAAAATATATTAAATATGGATTCGGTGAATGTAATATTCCTGATGGAATAAAGAAAATTAATGATGGTAAATTTAAGATTTTGATGAAGTAATGTGGAGTATTTATTAAAATTAAAATAATTTTATAGAAAATCAAAATGAAATAAAAGGTTAACTTTAAATTTATTTATAATATAAAAATTAAAGGAGTGATTTAAATGGCAGAATATTTAGGAACAGTTAAGTTAGGTACATTGTATCATAAGGAAGAAGCTTTACCTTTACCAACACGTCCTTGGTATTCAGGTAATTATCCAGGTTCTTTATCAGAAAGAGGCAAGGGAGATACGCCAGAATTTTCAGGAAGTATGAGTGATTGGATTATAGGGGATACAAACTCAGATGATAATAAAAAATTAAAGTGGATAAAAATTAAGGATGAGAATAAGACACTTTTAATTTGTGACAGAAATATTTTAAATTATGCTAGTTGGGATAAATTAAATCAAGCTGGGTATGTAGATGGTACTAAAATAACTATTGATGGAAATGAATATTTATGCAGATTACTTAGTGGTGGTAATAATTACAGGAGTGGTTCTGATGATTATTCTGGAGGACAGCCAACTAACGAATGGGACAGATTTGTAGCTAATGAAGATGGTATGAATGGCTTACCTAAACCTACTACTGGTGATTTAGATTCTACAATGGATTATAGTGATCTAGATGGAGAGCATAATCAATTATGGAATTGGTGGGGAAATTATAGCTGGTGCAAAGAAACATATAAGGTAAAATCTTCCTACCGTGTTTTGCGTGGGCGTTCGTCCGCTCGCTTTTTCACTTGCGGTAGTAGTTATAGTACTTACGGTTATTACGGTTGGCGCCCCGTCCTTGAAGTTCTGAATTCTGATAATACAAATTCAGAGGACGATACATCTAAAGATTCTAATAATGAAGATACAAACCAAGAAAGCAATAACCCTAAAGACCCTAGCACTAAGAAATTCTTAATAAAACAAAACGAGAACTATTATACAATAGATAATGGATATATTGATTTAGGTCAAGCAGATACTACAAATGATTTAAATAATTTATTTGATAAATATGGGTTTAAAGATTTATCCTTAATTACTAAAGAATTTGATGGTAAAAAGATTCATATGTCTAAAGATAAAAATGATATCTGGGAAACAGATTCTGAATTGGATATGAATAAAGTTGAAGGTGATATTCAATTGGTCGAAGAAAATAATGAGAAATATATTAAATATGGATTCGGTGAATGTGATATTCCTGGTGAAATAAAGAAAATTAATGATGGTAAGTTTAAAATTTTAATGAAAGATAATCAATAAGCAATACAAAATATTCATTTTAATTAAAATAATTTTAAAATATGGACTGGAAGTGATTATATGAATCTCATTAATATAGCTTTAAATAAATTAGTTACAACAGATAATGTAATTTTTAACACATATACTCCTGATAAAATTGTAAATGGAAATCTTGATTCAACTGATGGATTTTTATGTAAAGATAATGGAGTATTTGTTTTATTAAAGATTATATTGGACAACCCTTATTTAATAAAAAAAGTTAAATTAAAACAATTAAATTACAATAATATAAGAAGATGTAAGGAATTTACTATAAAAGCTTCAAATGATAATATAAATTATAATACTATACTATCTGAAACATTGCTTAATAATGATGATTTACAAGAATTTATATTAAATGTTAATAAAGCATATAAATATTGGTGTATCTTGATAAAAAACAATTATTCTGGAGAAACAGGGTGGAGTAATGGAATTGGTGAATTTCAATTGTATGCCAACGAATCAAAGTATTTGATTAATCAAAATAAAGACTATTACTCAACAAAAACAAATTTTCTTAATCTTGGACAACCTGTAGATAATACTGAATTACAAAATTGGTACAATAAATATGGAACTGATGATATAAATATTATAACTGAAAATCTGAATAATAAAGAATTTCCTATGTCTAAGAATGAAAATGGAATATGGGAAACTGATTTTGAATTAGATATAAATGAGGTTAAAGATAATATAAAATTAGCTGACGCAGATGAAAACAATAAATCTATCAAATATAATTGTAATGATTATAGAATATTAGATTTATGCGATGATGAGTTTGATATTAGAATGTTGAAAGAAAAATAAATATTATAATAGTTATATGACCATAATAGGTTTTTTTTATTGAAAAAATTAAGTGAATATAGTAATTATATTCCTATAATCTTTGTAATATAAGATAAGATGTAGCCTAAAAGTATATACAAAAGATGTATTTTATCTAATGGAGGTTTAATGTGGAGTTAAAAGTTTGTGAAGAAAAACATAAAAGATTAGAAGAAAAAATTGATGTACATGATATTAGACTTAATGATTATGGAAAAAGGATTGATAGGATAGAACAAAATCAATCAAAGATAGATACTAAAATTGAGAACCTTTGTGATCAATTAAAACAACTTGTATCTGTTTTAAAATGGTATATAGGATTATCAGTAGGAGCTTTAGTAAGCTTCTTTTTTTATGCAGTTCAGTATAGGATTTTTAAATAGAAAGTGAAGTGGAGTACATTGGAGTTTTTAAGAGTCTTTTACAAATAAAAAAGATTATAGCATTGTTAACTACTATAGTATTTTGTTATTTAAGTATTAAGGGAAACTTATCAAGTACAGAATTTCTTTCTGTATTTACTTTAATAATAGGATTTTATTTTGGCCAAAGTTCAGCTAGGCAAGCAGTTAAGGAAAGTAAAGAGCAGGGGTAAAGCCTGCTCTTTTTATTATGAAAAATATTAGCTATAAATTTTGATGATAATTTTTCAGCTTAAATTCATTTATACAAATGATTATAGAAATTCTTATTATTATTTAGTTGAAAAATATAATAAGAAAATATAGGGGGTAATTTAATATGTTATTTAACTTAAATCCAGGACATACATTAAGTGGTGGAGATGTAGGAACTAGAGGAATAAATGGATTAAAAGAAGAAGTCTTAACAAGACAATTGGTAAATGAAATAGATAAAGAATTAAGAGGTAGAGGGCATAGAACCAATATATGTAGAGTAGACTATGCAGCCACATTACAAGAAAGCTTAAATAAACAAGTAGACTTATGTAATTCAGTAAATGCAGATTTAAATATTTGTATACATTTTAATACTACAGTAGGTGGATATGGATCAGAAGTATATACTTATAATGGCAAGTATTTAATAGAAGCAGATAGAGTATTAAAAGAATTAAATAAACTAGGCTTTAGAAATAGGGGGATTAAAGATCAGCCTTTAGCATTAACCAAAAGGACTAAAGCTAAAACAATTTATATAGAGGTATGTTTTATAGACAGTGCTGGAGATGTAGTGATACTTAATAAATATGGGATGAATGGAATCGCAAAAGCAATAGTAAGTGGTGTTTTAGGAGCATCTTCAAATGTTGAAACTGGATCAGGTAAGGAAAATGAGAATACGGCATGGATAAATTTAGATGGGAAAACAGGTACTATATGTACTCCAAGCGGTGTAAATGTTAGAGAAGGAAAGTCTACATCAAGTAGAATACTAGGAACCCTTACCAATGGAGCCAAAGTACAATTATATCGCAAGGAAGGGGAATGGATGCATGTATATTATCCTCCACATGGTGGGTATATATATTCTAAATATATAAGATACTAATTAAATTAGTATCTTATATTAAATTTTTATACTAAATGCTAAGAATAACATTGTTTCAAATAATCTTTTAAGTATTAGTAAAATACATTATTAATTTAGTGTATAATAGTTATAGTTTAAAATATAGGGGAAGTGATACTATGCTTAGATTTTTAGATGCAGGAGAATCTCATGGAAGGGCATTAACAGCTATAATAGAAGGTATACCATCAAATGTTTATATAGATATAGATTTTATAAATAACGAACTTAAAAGAAGACAAACTGGCTATGGTAGAGGAAAGAGAATGTCAATAGAAAAGGATAAAGTGGAAATATGGTCTGGCATTAGAGAAAATAAGACTACAGGAAATCCTATAACTTTAATTATCTATAATAAAGACTATGAAAATTGGAAAGAACTTATAAATAAAGAAGTAGAAGATAAAGAAAAAATTTTTGTTCCTAGACCAGGGCATGGAGATTTAGTAGGATATATTAAATATAATACAGGAGATATAAGAAATGTAATAGAGAGAACTTCAGCTAGGGAAACTGCTATTAGAACAGCTGTAGGTTCTATATGTAAATATATATTAAAATTATTAGGAATAGATATAAGAAGTAAAATTCAAAGTATAGGAGAAATATTTGATAAGAATGTAGATATATATGATAATAATGTGTATAAAGAAATAGAAGATAGCTCTTTAAGATGTTACAATAAAAAAGCAGAAAAGAACATGATGGATAAAATAGATAACTGTAAAAAAGAAGGAGATACTATAGGTGGAAGTATTTATGTATCTATAAAGGGCATGCCAGTAGGTATAGGAAGTTATACTCAATGGGATAGAAAATTAGATGCCTTATTAAGTTATTCTATTATGTCTGTTCAAGGAATAAAGGCAGTAGAGTTTGGAGAAGGCCTAGATTTAAGTAAAAGAGGAAGTACTTTTAATGATGAAATATATTATGATGAAGATAATATAAAAAGAAAAAGCAATAATGCTGGAGGAATTGAAGCAGGAGTATCTAATGGCGAGGATATGGTGATAAAGGCTTATATGAAACCAATACCATCTATAAAAAAACCAATACAAACTATTAATTTAAAAGAAAAAACAAATGTAGAAAACAGATACGAAAGATCTGATGTTTGTGGTGTTGTTCCAGCTTCTATAGTTTTGGAAAATGTATGTGCCTTTGAAATATTAAAAGAAATTTTGAATACATATCCCTGTGATGATTTCAATATGTTAAAAAAATACATGAGAGAAATGTAAAATTTGGAGGTCCGTTTATGAATAAAGAAAGATTATTAATATTAGATAGTAATAGTTTATTAAATAGAGCTTTTTATGCATTACCTGATCTTATGACTGGAGAGGGAATTCATACTAATGCTATATATGGTTTTGTTAATATGCTTTTAAAAATGAAAGAGGAGATAAAGCCTGATTATATAGTGGCAGCTTTTGATAGAAAGGCACCTACTTTTAGACATGAAGAATATAAGGACTATAAGGCAGGGCGAAAAAAAATGCCAGAGGAACTTGCACAGCAGTTTCCTATAGTAAAAGAGCTTTTATCTGCATTGGCTATAAGCATATTTGAAATTGATGGGTTTGAAGCAGATGATTTAATAGGAACTTTATCTGTATTTGCAGAGGAAAAAGGAATAGAAGTTTACATAGTTACAGGAGACAAAGATGCTCTACAATTGGCTACAGATAATGTAAAAGTAGTTATAACTAAAAAAGGTATTACAGAAAAAGAAATCTATGATAAAAATAGAATGATAGAGGAGTTTGGAGTTACACCTAAAGAGTTTATAGATGTAAAAGGTCTTATGGGAGACACCTCTGACAATATACCTGGAGTACCTGGTATAGGAGAAAAAACTGCCTTTAAGCTTATAAAAGAATATAAAAGTATAGAAATAGTACTTGAAAACATAGAGAATATAAGAGGAAATAAATTAAAAGAAAATTTACATGAATATAGAGAGCAGGCTATATTTAGTAAAAAATTAGCTACTATTATGTGTAATGTCCCTATTGATATGAGTTTAGAAGATATAAAATCAAAGGAAGAATATGATATAAACAAAATTAGAAAAATGTTTGAAAGGCTAGAATTTAAATCTTTAATAAATAAAATAGGTAGAGGTAATGAAGAAGAAACTGTAGAAGAGGAAGTTTCTTATAAAAATATAGTTTCTCTAGAAGAATTTAAAGATATAAAAAATAATATAATAAAATATAAAGAAAATGATTTATATCTGTATTTTGAATTAGAAGATATAGCTTTATTTTCTAAATCTAGAATAAAAACATTATATGCTAATTTTAAAGATGAAGTTTATAGAATAGACTTTGAAATGCTTATAAACAATACTAAAGAACAATTTATAGAAGTATGCAGGGAAATATTTGAAAGTAAAGAAATTAAAAAAATTACCTATGATGCCAAAAATCCAAGGACTATACTAAGAAAATTAGGAATAGAGTTTAATAGTATAAAATTTGATATAAATTTAGCTGCATATCTAATAGATCCAGTGAGGAAAGAATATGAGATATCTAGTTTAGCTTCAGAATATTTGTTTAAAAATATAAATAGAGAAGATGAAATTTTAAAAATAAAAGAAGTTAATATAATGCCTAAGTTATATAAAGTACTAGAAGAAAAAATAAAAGATCAGGATATGGAAGAATTGTTATATAAGGTAGAACAGCCTCTTACAGAAACATTATCAGCTATGGAAGCAGAAGGATTTAAGGTTGATAAAGATATACTTTTACAGCTAGAGAAAAAATTTAAAGGGGAAATAGAAAGCACTCAGTCAGAAATATATTCAATGTCTGAGGAAGAATTTAATATAAATTCTCCTAAACAGTTAGGAAAAATACTTTTTGATAAATTAGATTTACCCGTTATAAAGAAAACAAAGACAGGATATTCTACTAATGCAGAGGTACTGGATAAATTAAGAGATAAACATCCAATAATAGATAAAATAACTTATTATAGACAATTAACAAAAATATACTCTACTTATATAGAAGGTCTAAAAGCTGCTATAGATGAAGATGGAAAAATACATTCAAATTTTAATCAAACTGTTACAGCTACAGGGAGATTGTCTAGTACAGAGCCTAATCTTCAAAATATACCTATAAAATATGAAATGGGAAGAGAAATAAGAAAGGTATTTATACCCAATGCAGAGGATTCTGTAATACTTTCAGCGGATTATTCACAAATAGAATTAAGAGTATTAGCCCATATATCTAATGATGAAAATATGATAAGTGCCTTTAATGAACATGACGACATTCATACTAAAACTGCATCAGAAGTGTTTAAAGTTCCAATAGATGAAGTAACTCCTCTTATGAGAAGTAATGCTAAAGCAGTTAATTTTGGTATAGTTTATGGTATAGGAGATTTTAGTCTATCTCAAGATTTAAATATAACTAGGAAAGAAGCAAAGCAGTATATAGATGCTTACTTGGAGAGATATCCTAATGTAAAACTTTACTTAGAAAATATAGTAGAAGAAGCTATTGAAAAAGGTTATGTAAATACTATATTAAATAGAAGAAGATACATAAAAGAGGTTAAGTCTTCAAATAAAATAGTTAAAGCTGCAGGAGAAAGATTAGCTATGAATAGTCCAATACAAGGAAGTGCAGCGGATATAATAAAATTAGCTATGGTAAATGTTCATAGAAAATTAAAAGAAGATAACTTTAAAAGTAGTATAATATTACAAGTACATGATGAATTAATATTAAATGTCTATAAAGATGAACTAGAGAGAGTAAAAGCTTTAGTAAAAAAAGAAATGGAACAGGTTTTAAGTTTAAAGGTTGGATTAGACGTGGATATAAATATAGGGAATGATTGGTATGAAGCAAAATAAGGAGTTGTTTTATGTATTACTTAGAAGGTATTTTTAAAATTGGTCTTACAGGTGGTATAGGCTCTGGCAAAAGTACTATAGCAGAAATGATAAAAGAAAAAGATATACCAGTAATAGATGCGGATAAAATAAGCAGAGAGGTATTAAAGTTATATCCGGAAATTTTAATAAAGGTAAAAGAAGTCTTTGGTAAAGAATTTTTAGATGATAATGGTGATTTAAAAAGAAGAGAATTCAGTAGTTATATATTTAAGAACAAAAATAAAAGAATAGAATATGAAAATATAATAATGCCTTATATAACAAAAGAAACCTTTAAAAGAATAAAAGTATTAGAAGAAAATAAAGAATCAATTTGTGTATTAGATGCTCCTACACTAATAGAGCAGGGTTTATATAAATATATGGATGTAAATATACTAGTTTGGGTGGATAAAAATATACAAATAAATAGGGTTATAAAAAGAGATGACTTAAATAGAAGTGAAGTTATAAATAGAATAAACTCTCAAATGTCTATAGAAGAAAAAAAGAAGTTCGTAGATTATATAATAGATAATTCTAAAGATATAGAAAATACAAAGGGAGAATTAGATAAGATTTTTATGGAAGTAATGATTAAAGCAAAACAGAAAGGGGGAGTGCTCTAATATTAGGGCAAAAAAAAGTGAAGTTTTTAAGAAGACTTTTGATTTTAATATTAACAATTATTCTATTAATAAATATAACAACTATAGCAAAATATATTTTCCCTATGAAATATAGAGATTATATAGATATGTATGCTAATGAACATAAATTAGATCCTTACTTTGTAGCAGCAGTTATAAAAACTGAAAGTAATTTTAAAAAAGATGCTGCCTCTAAAAAAAATGCACAGGGACTTATGCAAATAACTCCAGAAACAGGAGAATGGGTAGCAGAAAAAATGGGAATGAAAAATTTTAATACTGATGATTTAAAAGATCCAGAAACTAATATAAAAATGGGATGTTGGTATTTAAATAATTTAAAAGAAGAATTCGATGGTAATATGGATGTTGTATTAGCTGCATATAATGGGGGTAGAGGAAATGTTCAGAAGTGGTTAAAGGACTCAGAGCATTCAAAAGACGGTGAAAGTCTTCATTATATACCTTTTAAGGAAACAGATAAATATGTAAAAAAGGTAAGGGCTATATATAATATATATAGATTTTTATATAAAAGCTAAGTAATAATAATTTAATAAGTTTATTGACAATAATATAAAAATATTATAATATAACTATAAATTATTTATTGCATTGAAATTTATGCACCAAAATTTAGCAGGTGTGCTGGAATAGGCAGACAGGCACGTTTGAGGGGCGTGTGTCCAAGGACGTATGGGTTCAAGTCCCATCACCTGCACCATGTGTTTAAAATATATTAATTTTGAAGAATTATTATTTAAAGCTAATAAAGATACCTATATTTTGTAATAAATTTACAAAATGAAAAACATTTTATATTATGTTTAAATAATATAAAAAAACTATTGAAAAATTATAGATTAGTGTTTATAATAAATATAGAAAATAAATTAATAAAGATTATAAATTCTGAGATATACGCTAGGCTCTATATTTTGAACCTACATCACAAGTACGGGAGTTCAATATTTAGATATGGATATGAACCTTATTATGAGACCTATAAATGGCATTAGGGAGATAGAAACATCTGTGAGAACACCCACCTATCGGAAGATAGGTGTCAAAATTGGAGCTACGGTATTTTGGATACTACAATAAGAGATAAAGAGAAGTATTTATACTTCTCTTTTTTTATATTATATAGAAATATATATTATATAGTTATGAACATACCTTATCTAGAACTATATTTATTAAAAAAAATATATATGTTATAATTATATAAATCATATAAAAGTTAATTTATTAAGAAAAGATTGTGGGAGGAGTTTTTATGCCTAATAAATTTTTAATTATAGATAATAGCATACTTCCGGATATTTTTGAAAAGGTTGTGAAAGTAAAAGAGCTTTTAGCTAATGGAAAAGTAAAAGATATAACAGAAGGTGTAAAAACAGTAGGAATTAGTAGAAGTACTTATTATAAATATAAAGATTTTGTATTTTCTGTATCTGAAGGTGTGAAAAGTCAAAAGGCAACTATAGGATTATTACTAGGACATGAAAGGGGAACTCTTTCTAAAATATTGGATAGAATAGCAGAGTATCAGGGGAATATACTTACCATAAATCAAGATATACCTATAAACAACACTGCAAATGTAAGCATTACCTTTGATATATCACAAATGAGTATAGGACTAAAAGAATTAGTTGAAGAAATAAAAAATACTAAAAATGTAATAAAAGTAGATTTGATAGCTATGGAATAATAAAAAACTTCATCTTTTTAGTAGATGAAGTTTTTTATTTACTACAGGGTGAATATAATTAAATTATAAGGTCCCCTACAATAACTGTTATAGCGGAACCAGATAAAATTATGTTTTCACCTTCTAATTTAATTTTAAATTTGCTGTTTCCTTTTATATAGGTTTTTTGTTCTTTTAGGCTTTCTAAATAATCTATAGTTAAATCTTCTTCTATTTTTAAAGCTTTAGAAAAGTTATGTAATAAACATAATTTTTTTTCAAGAGTTAAAGGAATTTTTATTTCTATAAAGTCAGTATTTAATTTTGTTTCTAAAACATCTTCCCTACAATAAAATTTAATGTGTTCTTTTTCGTCTATAAGACCTTCTTGCCATAAAATATGAGAAGCAGCTAAAATAGATTTTACACATAAGCACAATTCACCTTTAGGTGAAAAGATATTTGTTTTATATCCATCAGTTTCCTTACATAAAAAAATGGTTTCTGATAGGTTAAGTTCTAGTGCTACATTTTCCATGTAATCCTTTTCTACGGGCTCGTTTAATAAACATACTCCAATAGAATTTCCTAAAAAAACTTTGTTAGTAAAAGTATTTACTTGATAGATATTCATTATTTGTACCCCCAAACCAACATAATACGTATATATTATAACATAGAATAAAAAAATAAAATTAAGTATTTGATGAAATTTTATATTTATTTTTAAATTTATAAATTTTCTAATTTAAATTGCTTATATAACTATGTTAAATGTGAAAAAATTGGAAAAATTAATAAGATGTATTAATAAATAGTTTCCTAAAATTATAAGAATGATAATTTAGAATATAAATTTATATAAAAAGAAAAAATAATCTATATTTATATATTTATATGTAGAAAAAGGGTATATGAGGTATGATTTAATATATAAAGGGTCATTTATTTGATGGGCCTTTATATGTTAAATTTATTAAATGAAATGTTAGATTTAATATATAAAGGATTTTTTAGTAAATTGTAGAATAACTTTATTAAAGCAAGGGGGGTATTATGTTAGATATAAAATTAAAATACAAAGATATAGAAATAGTTAATATAGAAAAAGAAAATATAGAAGATATTTTTTATATGATGAAATCTAACGAAAATGAAGTAAATGTAGATTACCATCCCTTAACAAAGGTAGAAGAATTAGAGGACACATTTATAGAATATTATTTAAGTGAATGCGAATTTTTTATTAAAATAATGTATAGATCTTATTTAATTGGATTGATAAAGGGGAGAGCGGAATTTAAAAATCCAAATGAAATTTGGATCCTATATTTTTTGAAAAATCGATATAAATTAGAAGATAGAGAATGGTATAATATAATTCATAATTTAGAGATATATTTTTTTAAACAATATGGCATAGATGATTTTTATGTAGTTGTTAATAATAACAATTTGAATTTAATAAATATATTTAAGAAAAATGGTTTTTCTATATCACGAATATATGAAAAAAATAAATATGATAATATAAATAATAATGAAATAGTATTAAAAAAGCTAAGGCATGTAAACAGAATTAAATATTACATATGAAAATAATTTGGGATAGAATTTAATAAAATATAGGTTTTGTTTTTAAATTAAAAAGCTGTGAGTTTAGAGTATTATAATATTGTAAACTCACAGCTTTTTTATTTATTTAAATAAATTATTTACCTATAAGATTTTATTTGAAATTTTCTTATTAGTTATATTTATGAAAATATAGAATATATATTTATAAAAAGCAATTTAACAATTATGGGAGGGATGAGAAAATGAGATACACACGATATGATATTAGAAAGAGAAATAAGTCTAATTTTACATTTTTTTTAATAATAACATTAGTTTTAGTTTTAGCTTTTATATTAGGGACTGTGATATTTAATCTTGTATCCCCTAGTAATATAAAAAAGGGTAATACTATTACAAAAGACAATACTAATATAGTTAGAAGTAAAGATAACAAA
The DNA here is from genome assembly GCF_001889325.1 of Clostridium sporogenes. Lineage (NCBI taxonomy): Bacteria > Bacillati > Bacillota > Clostridia > Eubacteriales > Clostridiaceae > Clostridium > Clostridium sporogenes. Next base: position 3,108,062 of record NZ_CP013243.1, read on the forward strand.
AGCAATAGTTCAAACTACATAATTATACAAAGAGGAATATATGCAAAAAAAGAGAATGTTTCTGAGGTTTTAAATAGTTTAAAACCTTATGGTAATATATTTACTATAGAAGATAATGGTAAAACTAGAGTTTTTCTGGGGATATATGAAGAAGATGAAGGTATAAAACTGATGAAAAAATTAACAGATAATAAAATAGATAATTCTAAAATGACATTTGTAATAAATAAAAAAGATTTATGTGATGCAGAGATATCAGAAATTATTACTGCTTATATTAAAATAGTAAATAAATTATCAGAAAAGGATGTTAAATCAGTAAAGACAGAAGAAATAAAAAAATGGGTATCTTCATTAGATAAAGTTGAAAAGGGTAGTTCTAATATAAAAACTTTAAATAATTTAAAAGAACATATAAATAAATTACCAAAGGATTTGACAAAAGATCAGTCCAGTAAAAGTTATATTTTTATTTATAACATTTTAAAAGAAATAAATAATAAATAGCATCTGTTTTTCAGATGCTTATTTTTTGCTTAAAAAATTCTTTAGAGACTTGTTTAAGTTTTTATTAAATGATAAACTATACTAGATATAATTTTAAGGTGGGGTTGTTATGAAAAGTCCAGATAAAAATAAAAGTTTATTAGGAGTTTTTATACTATTAGGGGCTATTTTAGGTAGCATTGCTGGTGAAATATTAGGTTCTAGCTTTACTAAGTTATCCTTTTTAAAAACCGCATATAAAGTAGGAACTGCTTCACCACTGAATTTAGACCTAAAAGTCTTAAATTTAGCTATAGGTTTAAATTTTGATATTAATATTATGACTATAATGGGTATAGTATTGGCAATAATATTATACAGGAAATAATAGGAAGTGATATCAGTGGAAAATATTATATTAGCTTCTGCATCTCAAAGACGACAAGAGCTTTTAAAAAGAATATTGGGGAATTTTCAGATTATAGTAAGTGATTTTGATGAAAGTAGCATACCTTTTAAAAATAACATACCGTCTTATGTAATGAATTTAGCGGAAGGAAAGGCTAGGTCTGTTAGTAAAAAAATAATGGATCAAGATAATAATCTAATAATAGGATGCGATACAATAGTAGCTTTTAACAATAGAATATTAGGTAAACCTAAAGATAAAAAAGATGCATTTGAAATGCTACAGGCTTTAAGTGGCAATGAGCATGAAGTTTATTCTGGATTAGCCATATTAGATGTTAAATCTAATAAAATAATAAAGGATTTTGTTTGTACTAAAGTTAAATTTTCAAAACTAACTTCAAGTCAAATAGAAAAATATATAAATACAGGAGATCCTATGGATAAAGCAGGTGCATATGGCATTCAAGGAAAAGCAGGAGTTTTTGTTGAAAACATAAATGGATGCTATTATAATGTTGTAGGGTTACCTTTAAATAAATTAAATTCTATGTTAATGGAGATGGGGGTAAATCTTTAAGAGGAGTTGTATAAATGGACAATAACTTTAAAATAAAGGATTTACCTAAAAATGAAAGACCACAGGAAAGACTTATAAGATATGGACCAGAAACTCTTTCAAATTCAGAACTTTTAGCTGTTATTTTAAGGACTGGTACTAAGAATCAAAATATAATGATGCTTGCAAATAGTTTGATTAAAGAAACTGGTGGCTTAGATCAGCTTTTTAATCAATCTATAGAAGAGTTAACTAAAATTAAAGGCATAGGTGTAACAAAGGCAGTTCAAATATTAGCATTATCAGAGCTTTCTAAAAGGTTTAAAACTTATAAATCTGGCAATGAATATAAGATAAATACACCTTTAGATGTATCTAATTTAGTTATGGAAGATATGAAGTATTTAAAACAAGAAAAATTAAAAATATTAATTTTAAATACTAAGAATATAGTTACATACATAAGAGATGTTTTTATAGGAACTCTTAATTCATCTATAGTACATCCAAGAGAAATATTCTGTGAGGCTATAAAGAAAAATGGTGCATCCATAATTATATGTCATAATCATCCATCAGGGGATCCAACCCCTAGTAAAGAAGATATAAATATAACTTTAAGATTAAAAGAATGTGGTAAATTAATAGGAATAGATTTATTAGATCATATAATAATTGGTGAAAATAAGTATGTAAGTATGAAAGAAAAAGGTACAATATAACGAAGGAATAGAGAGGAGTAAAACTTTTATGAGATTGTTTGGTATAACTAAAGATATGGGAATAGATTTAGGTACAGCAAATACACTAGTATATATTAAGGGAAAAGGGGTTGTTTTAAGCGAACCCTCTGTTGTAGCTATAAATAAAGATGTAAATAAGGTTCTTGCAGTAGGTGATGAAGCAAAACAAATGATAGGTAGAACACCAGGAAATATAGTGGCTATTAGACCATTAAAAGATGGAGTAATAGCAGATTTTGACGTTACTCAAATAATGCTTAAAAAATTTATAGAAAAAGTAAGTCCAAAGGGAGGATTCACTAATCCAAGAATAGTAGTCTGTTTCCCATCAGGAGTTACAGAGGTAGAAAAAAGAGCTATTGATGAAGCAACAAAGTCAGCTGGAGCAAGAGAAGTAGTTCTTATGGAAGAGCCAATGGCAGCAGCTATTGGAGCAGGACTTCCAGTTAATGAACCTACAGGAAGTATGATAGTAGACATAGGTGGAGGAACTACAGAAGTTGCTATTATATCATTAGGTGGTATAGTGACAAGCAAATCTTTAAGAGTGGCTGGAGACGAATTAGATCAGTCTATAATAAACTACATAAAGAAAGAATATAGCTTGATGATTGGTGAAAGAACAGCTGAAAATATAAAAGTAGAATTAGGTTCAGCTTATGAAACTGATGAAGATAAGACAATGGAAATAAGAGGTAGAGACTTGATTACAGGCTTACCAAAAGTTATAACTATTTCTGAAAAAGAAGTTAGAGAAGCTTTAAGTGAACCAGTTGTTTCAATAATAGAAGCTATAAAAACTACATTAGAAAAAACTCCACCGGAACTTGCATCAGATATAATGGACAAAGGAATAATGTTAGCAGGAGGCGGTGCTTTACTTAGAGGATTAGACCAACTTATAAACGAAGAAACTCATATGCCTGTTCACATTGCTGAATCTCCGCTTGATTGTGTAGCTGTCGGTGCTGGTAAAGCATTAGATACTATAGATAAAATATTAGATAGCAAAAAATAATAGACTATGAAATTCTTTAAAAATAAACTGACAGTAACTATAATTGTACTGTCAGTTACCTTTTTAATATTAATTACACAAAGTGCGGAGAGAAGCAAGATATCTTTTGTTGAAAGTGGTATAGGTTCGGTAGTTAATCCGGTTCAAGGAGTTTTTTATAAAATAAACAAAAAAGTTAGAAATTCTATTGGTTTTGTTCTTAACATACCAGATGTAAAAAAAGAAAATGTAGAATTAAAATCTGAAAATAGTAAGCTTGCAAGTCAGTTAGTGGAGTATAAGTCTTTAAAGGATGAAAATGAAAGATTAAGAAAAATGCTTAATTTTAGAAATCAGCGTTCAGAATATAACTATGTTGGTGCGGATATAATTGGTAAAAGTGGCGGTAACTATTTAGATGAGTTTACCATAAATAAAGGGTCAAATGATGGAATATCTAAAGGTATGATTGCAATAACAAACGAAGGTTTAGTAGGACAAGTAATAGCTACAGGAGGAAGTTGGGCTAAAGTTCAATCCTTATCTAATGAAAATTTAGCTGTTAGTGCTATGGTTGATAGTACTAAAGAAAATAGTGGTGTTGTAAAGGGAATTAAAGATAGCCAAAATAATATTTTAGCTAAATTATATTTTTTACCAATGGATTCTAAGATAAAAGAAAAAGATATTATTTTAACTTCTGGTCTTGGAGCAATGTATCCTAAGGGTATAAGAATAGGAGAAGTTACAAGTGTAGAAGTAGATAAGGGTAAAGTAATGAAAAATGCTATAATTAAACCTTATGTAGACTTAAGAAAAATAGAAGAAGTATTTATAGTAATACCTAAAAATAAAGAAGAAGTAAAATATTAAGGTGATGCATATGAAAAAAAAATTAATATTAGGAGCTATTTTAATATTACTTAGCATATTGGATAATTCTTTAATGCCTTTTATAGCAATAAAAGGAGTATATCCTAGCCTTTTATTCGTTTTTATAGTAAGCTACTCTATAATAAAGGATAAATGGGAGGCTATTTGGATTGGTATTTTCGCAGGGATGCTTCAAGATTTATACTTTACTAATGTATTTGGTATAAATTCTTTAATAAATATGTTCATTTGTTTAATAGCAGCTGAAATAGGTGCAAATATAATAAAGAGTAAAATATTAATACCAGCGATATCTTCTTTTGTACTAAGCATATTTAAAGGGGTTTTCATATGGGTTATAGCTTACTTTTTAAAGATTAATATAAGTTATAGTTTAATAGCATTTAATAGTATTTATAATGGGGTAATAACAATTATAGTTTATAAATTAGTGTATAACTTATGTAGGAAAAAATATATGGATAAAAAGTGGGAATTCTAAAGGAATGGTGATTTAGTCAATGAAGATAAACAAAGATAAAAAATTTACTAGATTTGGTGGTCTTATGTTGGTAATGGTATTTATAATTACCGCAATTATATCTAGACTTGTTTATTTGCAACTTATGAATTCACAGGAGTACAAAGAAAAAGCAAATAATAGATCCATAAGAGAAATTCCAGATCCTGCTCCAAGAGGGAATATAACAGATAAAAATGGAGTGGTATTAGCTACTAATAAGCAAAATTACATGCTTATATATAATGAAACAACAGAAAATAAAGAAAGCTTTTTTTCTACTATGGAAAAAGTGTTTAGTATATTAGATCAATATAAAGAAAAACAAACAGATGATTTTGAACTTAAAATTAATCCTTATAGATTTGAGTTTAAAGCTAGTACAACTGAGGCAAAAAGGGCAGCTGAATTGAGATTTAAAAAAGATAGAGGATTAGATGATGTAGTTACAAAAAAATTATTTTCAGGTAAAAATAAAAAAGAAAAAGAAGAATTAACAAAGGAAGATAAAGCTAAAATAGATGAGGAATTATTAAAAATAACTCCAGAGGAAACCTTTAAATATTTATTAGAGCAATATAAAATAGATACGAAGAAATATTCTCTAGAAGAGCAAAGAAGATTTATGATAGTAAAAGATGCAGCAAAAATGCAGAGTTTTTCAGGATATAAATCTGTTGACGTGGCAAGTAATATAAAAAAAGAGACAGCTTTTATATTTCTTCAAAAATTAAATGATTTACCAGGTATAGATGTAAGTACTCAACCTATAAGAGTTTATCCCTATAAGGAAGTAGGATCATCAGTGTTAGGTTATATATCTAAAATAAGTGGTGATAATGATAAGTATAAAGAAAAGGGCTATGATCCAAGTTCTGATTATATAGGTATAAATGGAATAGAGGGAGTTTTTGAAGAAAGGCTTAAAGGATCTAAAGGTGGAAGAATTGTTAAACTTAACAAAACAGGAAGAGTTATAGAAGAATTAGGAAGAAGAGAACCTTATCCAGGACAAAATATACAGCTTACTATAGATAAGAATATACAACAAGCTGCAGAGAATGCCTTGGATTCTGTAATGAAAGATCTTCAACAGAAGGGAGTACAAGGAGATGTTAATACATCTAATGCTACAAGAGGAGCTGCAGTAGCAATAGACGTAAATACAGGAGAAATTTTAGCCTTGGCAAGTAGGCCAGGTTTTGATCCTAATTTATTTGCAGCACCAGGATTATTAACACCAGAGCTTTATAAGCAATATTTTAATCCAGATTTAACTGAGTTTGGAAAACAATATATACTTAATAAGGGATTAATGGGTTATTATCCGGGAAATACTTTAGATGAGGTTTTAGAAAAGTTATTCCCACTAGATAAGAGTATAAAAAATAATAAAACTATTAGGCAAGATTTATATGATATATATCCAAAGCCTTTTTATAATTATGCTACTATGTCTGTAGTACCTCCAGGTTCTACATTCAAAGCTATGACAGCTATTGCTGGATTAGAATCAGGAGTTATAACTCCTGGGTACTCTATAAGCGATACAGGAGTTTTTGATGATGGAAAGAAATTTGTTAAAAAATTTGCAGTAGGTGGTTATGGTTCTGTTGATTTATATAGGGGATTGGAGGTTTCTAGCAACCCTTATTTTATGACAGTGGGTAAATTATTAAGAGAGAGTTTTGGTGATGATATACTTGCAAAATATGCTTGGAAATTTGGGTTAGGTGTTCCGCCAAATTCGGATGAAAAAGCTTCTACAGGAATAGAAATTCCTGAAAGATTTGGTCAAGTATTTAATACTTATACATTATCTAATGTTTATGCTACTCAATATTTGTGGGAAACTATGTCTACTTTAAAGGCAGGAACAGATGCCAGAGGAAATAAATTTCCATCTATAAATTTATATGATAACGAAAAGGATTCAGATAAGGTTAAAGACTTAAAAAAACAAATTAAGAATTCTATACAGGATTCCATAAGAGAAGGAACTAAAAAGTTTGATTCTAATAATTATATAAAAATCATTACAGAATTAGTTAATGAAGATCCTATCTATAAAGGTAAAAATATAAGTAAAGATCAAATAAAAAGGATTGTAGATGTTATATACTATGTAACAATATCAGATGCTCACTTCCAATTAGGCGTAGGGGCTAATATGTATAATGCATCTATAGGACAAGGTATAAGTAACTTTACTCCATTGCAATTAGTTAACTTTGTAGGTACCCTAGCTAATGGAGGAGATAGATATAAACTACATTTAGTAAAAGAAATAAAAGATGCAGATGGTAATGTAGTAGAAACAGTTAAACCAGAGATAGTTGAAAAGACTAATGTAAGCAAAGAAAATTTAGCAGCTGTAAGGGAAGGAATGGCAAGGGTTAATGCAGGGGCAGATGGTACTGCAGCAGCAGTATTTAAAGATTTCCCTATTAGAACAGCAGGTAAAACAGGATCAGCTACCTTTAGCAATAACCAAGATGCTTATGGAAGAACATCCTATGGTGTTTATATAGGATTTGCTCCAGTAGATAATCCTAAAATAGCAGTATCAGTTATTGTATTTGATGGTGGACATGGAGGATTTACAGCACCTGTGGCAAAGGCTATGTATGAAGAATACTTTAAAAAAGAGCTTAATAAAGATAAACCAGATACAGCCAAAGCATCAGATGCGGGACAAAAGGAAAATACTAAGAATTCAGATGCTAGCGGAGATGATGCAAAGGAAACAGAAAATAAAGATACAAATAATAGATAAATGAATATAAACTATATCCACACTATAAATTATTTTATATAATAGATAGTGTGGATATTTTAAAATGGAAAATATTAAATAAATAAAAGTATAATAAAGAGAAGGAATTAATAAAAAAATGTGGAAATATAAATTAAGATAGTGTTTTTTATAGCTACTTTGGAGGTTTTTATTTTGGAAGACAATATAGTAATAAAAGGTAACAAAGAAGGTCTTGTTGTAATAATTAATATGAATAAATTTAGAGATTTTAATGATATGATTAATTCGTTAATAGAAAAGTTATCGCATGGAAAACAATTTTATAAAGGATCTACATTAAAAATATCTACAGAATTAAAACTTATAAACGAAAAGAATTTAAGAAGACTTAAAGATGTTCTTTTTGAAGAATTTATGATAAAAGACTGTATATTTCAGGATAAGGAAGATAAATCCAACAAACCTTTTAGTGGCATATATGAAGGTAGAACAAAATTTATAAGAAGAACTATAAGAGGGGGACAAGTAATACGCTATAATGGAAATTTAGTTATAATTGGGGATGTTAATTCTGGTGCAGAAATATATGCAGCTGGGAATGTGATAGTTTTAGGAGCCTTAAGGGGTCATGTGCATGCTGGATTCACAGGAAACTACAAGGCCATAGTGGCAGCATTTTATCTACAACCTTCCATACTTCAAATAGCAAATGTTATGACTAGATCACCAGAAGATAATGTAAAACCTCAATATCCAGAAGTTGCAAAGATTAAATCAAGAATAATAGTGGTAGAACCATATCTACCGGACAAATTTATATAAATTAAGGAGGACAGAAAATGGGAGAAGTAATAGTTGTTACCTCTGGTAAAGGTGGAGTAGGAAAAACAACCACATCAGCTAATATATCTACAGCTCTAGCTGCAATGGATAAAAAAGTAGTTGTTATAGATGGAGATACAGGATTAAGAAATCTTGATGTCTTAATGGGGCTTGAAAATAGAATAGTATTTACCTTATTAGATGTAATAGAAGAAAGATGTAAGTTAAAGCAAGCATTGATAAAGGATAAAAGATTAAGTAGTTTATATTTATTGCCAACAGCACAAACAAGAGATAAAGAAGATGTTAATGTAGATGACATGCTTAAAATAGTTAATGATTTAAAACAGGAATTTGATTATGTAATTTTGGATTGCCCAGCAGGTATAGAAAGGGGCTTTGAAAGTTCTATAGCCGGAGCGAATAGAGCTTTAGTAGTTGTAAATCCAGAAGTAACATCTGTAAGAGATGCAGATAGAGTTATAGGAAAATTAGATGCTAAGGGGATAGATAATCATCAACTTATAGTAAATAGATTAAATTATGAAATGACACAAAGCGGAGATATGTTAGATATTGAAGATATAATTGATAGTTTAGCTATAAAGCTTATAGGGGTAGTGCCGGACGATAGAGGTATAACTATAGCTACAAATAAAGGCGAACCTATAGTTTTAGATAATGGAGCTTTAGCAGGACAGGCTTTTAGAAATATTGCCAAAAGAATTACTGGAGAAGAAGTACCTATAATGGATTTAAGAAGCAGAGAACAAGGTTTTTTTAAATCCTTTAAAAAATTATTTGGATTAAAGTAGGAGTGATAGGATAATGGATTTATTTAAGTTTTTTTCAAAACAATCATCAAAGGATGTAGCTAAGGAAAGACTTAAACTTATATTGATACAGGATAGAAACTCTATATCTCCAGAAGTTTTAGAATCCATAAGAGAAGATATGTTAAAGGTAATATCTAAATACATTGAGATAGATGATGAAGATGTGGATATAAAAATGAGTAGTGTAGAAGAAATAGAAGGTATGTCTCCAGCATTAATAGCTAGTATTCCAATAAAGCGAATAAAGAATAATAAATAAAAAATTAAGAATTTTTTAAAGCTATGTATAAATTTGTACATAGCTTTTTGCGTGCGATGTGGTATAATCATATTTGTAATTAAGGGGGGATAAAATGTTTGACAAATTTTTTATAAATAAAAAACTTTTAAAAGAGCTAGATTATAGTATGCTTATAATTTCTGTAGCAATAATGATTTTTAGTGCTTTAAATATATACAGTTCTACCCATATGAAATATGGTACAAGCTTTTTTAAAAAACAACTAATTTGGTTAGCCGTAGGTCTTATTATAACCTATATAATTTTAATATTTGATTATATTATTATTGAAAATTATGCCAATATATTTTATTGGTTTACTATATTTTTGCTTATTTTAAATGATACAGTTCTTAAAAAAACAGTTAATGGTGCAAGTTCTTGGATGAAGTTAGGACCTGTATCTATACAACCTTCAGAGTTTGCTAAAATAGCTTTAATTATAATATTAGCTAAAAAGTTAGATGACATGGAAGGAGAAATAAATAATTTAAGAAACTTTTTAACATTAGCTTTTTATGCTGCAATACCTATGATATTAATTGTAATTCAACCGGATATGGGTATGACTATGGTGTTCTTTTTTACTGTGTTAGGTATGTTTTTTGTGGCAGGTCTAGATGGAAGAATAATATCAGGAGGTCTTGCTGGGCTAACTGCTCTAGTAGCTATTATTTGGAATTCTCCTTTAATGCAGCAATATTGGAAAAACAGGTTTACTTCATTTTTGCATCCTGAAGCAGATGAATTAAATACAGGACTTCAACTTGTACAATCCAAAATAGGTATAGGCTCTGGTGGATTTTTAGGAAAAGGATTTTTAAAAGGTACTCAGGTAGCAGGTGGATATATTCCAGAAGCACATAACGATTTTATTTTTTCGGTTGTAGGAGAAGAATGGGGATTTATAGGAGCTATAGTTTTATTGGTGCTTTATGGTATATTAATATACAAATTTATAAAAACTGCAAAAAATTCTAAAGATATATTTGGATCTATGGTAACTATCGGTGTAACAGCTTCCTTTATGTTTTCAATATTTCAAAATATAGGAATGACTATAGGTCTATTACCTATAACCGGTATAACTCTTCCGTTTATGAGTTATGGAGGAAGTTCTACATTAAATAATTTTTTAGCCTTGGCATTAGTACTAAATATAAATATGAGAAGAAAAAAAATAAATTTCTAAGAGTATATAAACCTATTTAGCTAGATAAAAATTAGCACTAAATAGGTTCTTTCTTTATAATGAACTTATAAAATATATTTGTGTATAATGCTATAATGTTTTAAATTTCAACAGTAATGTGATTACTTAAAGCAATATATATCTTATAAACACTAACCTTCTTAAGAATTAAAAGTCATATATTATTAAAAATCCTATTTTAAAAAACTTAGGATTTTTAATAATATATGACTTTTATATTTATAAAAGATTTTTCAGGTAATAAATAAATAAAAAATCCAATATAAATAAGAATATAAAAGTATTATAGGAGTGGTTAGATTGTATAATTCTCAATATGAAGAATATTATAATTCATTAAAAAATAGAAAAACTACTAATTTAAAGAACAATAATTATATGTATGGAGGACGGAATAATAAAATAGGAAATTCCAATACGAAATTTTTTCAGAAACGCATTATTAGAGATTTAATAGGAGTATTTTTATTATTGGCATTTGTTTTAGGATTAAAAGCTTTTTCTAATCCTAAAACACAAATGGTGTATAATTACTCTAAAAAAATAGTGAACGAAAATTATGATTATAAAAAAGTGATTAATAAAACTAAAACCTTGGATGTAAAGTTTTTAGAGGATAAAATTTTAAAATATATAGACACTTTTAAATCAAAGATTACAGGTGAAAAGACTGTAGAAGAAATAATAAGTACTGATTTTGTATTACCTGTAAATGGTAAAATAACCTCCACATACGGGGAAAGAGAAGATCCTATAAATAAAAAAAAAGCTTTTCATAAAGGAATAGATATAGATGCTAAAGAAAATACAGAAGTACTAGCAAGCTTTAGTGGAACAGTAAAGGAGTGCGGAGAAGATAAGGAACTAGGTAAATATATACTTTTAGATCATGGACAAGGCATAGAAACTAAGTATGGGCATTTAAATAAAATAAAAGTAAAAAAAGGGGAAGAGGTTAAAAAAGGAAAAACTATAGGTGAAAGTGGTAGTACTGGGAAAAGTACAGGAGCTCACCTTCATTTTGAAATAATTTATATGGGAGAGAACAAAAACCCTCAAGATTATTTTACTAATATAAAAGAATAAAAGTAATGTATAGTGAATACTGTAGTAGATGTAAGCAATTTTTAAGAGGCAAATATGGTAAAAATAAATAAATATTTTATTCCCTATGTGATATTTTTATTTTATTTAGGTTACAAAGGAAGTTTTCTATTATCTATTGGTGTTGTTTTTGTACATGAACTAATTCATTATATAACAGCTAGATATTTAGGATTTACAGGATTTAATATAGAAATTTATCCTTTAGGATTATCCTTAAAATTAGATAAGCTAGAAAATGCTAACTTTAAAGAAGATTTATTAATATCATTATCTGCTCCAATAGCTAATATTTTTTTTGCAATAATTTTTTGTATAGCTTATAGAGTGTATAATAATAATAATTTGTATTTATTATACAAAAGTAATTTGATAATAGGTGTGTTTAATCTTATGCCAGCACTTCCTCTAGACGGTGGAAGAATACTAAGAGATTTATTATGTTTTAGAACTTTTTATAGAAGGGCAAATGAAATAACTATAAATATTAGTATTGGTATAAGTGTTTTTTTTATGGTATTATATATTTTTTTATTTATGAAAGGCTATAATAATTTTAATTTAGGTATAATATCCTTATTTATAACAGGGTTTTCTTTAAAGGAAAAGGAAAGGGTAGCTTATATCATTATGAGACATATAGTTAAAAAGCGATTTAAATTTATAAAGAGAGGATACATTGAAAATCAAAATGTGTCTGTTTATTGTAATAATACTTTATTACAAACACTTTCACTTATAGATAAGAATAAATATTATATATTTACAGTGCTAGACGAAAATATGAAAATATTAGATACCTTATATGAAAATGAAATATTAGAAGCTTTAAAAAACTATGGTAATATAAAAATAGGTGAATTTATTAATATAAAAAGTAAAAAATAAATAAGAAGGCTTTTATAAGCATGGATAATACAATGGATTCTTTTGTAATTGTTTTTATCCATGCTTATGTGTTAAAATGTAATAATGTGATAAACCATGAGGAGGAAGTTTGATGAACAGAATATCAGATGATGTACTATTCAGAGTAGAAAAGCCTGCCAGATATATAGGAGGAGAATTAAATTCTTATAATAAAGATTTAAAGGATATAGACATAAGATATGTATTTTGTTTTCCAGATGTTTATGAAGTTGGAATGTCTCATTTAGGTATGAAAATACTTTATTACATATTAAATGAAAGAAAAGATACTTTCTGTGAAAGAGTTTTTGCACCTTGGACAGATATGGAAAAAATAATGAGAGAAGAAAATATTCCACTATATGGTTTGGAAAGCAAAGATCCTATAAAGGATTTTGATTTTATAGGATTTACCCTTCAATATGAAATGAGTTATACTAATATATTAAATATGTTAGATTTAGCAGGAGTTACTATAAAAGCTTCAGAAAGAGGAGAAGAGGAACCAATAGTAATGTGCGGAGGACCTTGTGCCTACAACCCTGAACCACTTTATAATATAGCAGATATGTTTGTTTTGGGAGAAGGGGAAGAATTAAATACTAAGATATTAGATTTATATAAAAAATATAAGGGCAAGGAAAAGAAAAAGGAATTCCTAAGGGAAGCATCTAAAATAAGTGGTGTATATATACCTTCTCTTTATGAAGTTACTTATAAACAAGATGATACTATAAAAGAATTTAAACCTATATATGATGATGTTCCTAAAAAAGTAAAAAAAGTTATTGTTAATAATATAAATGATGTAGTTTATCCAGATAAGTTTGTTGTGCCTTATACTGATATAGTTCATGATAGAATAGTTTTAGAAACTTTTAGAGGATGTACAAGAGGCTGTAGATTTTGTCAAGCTGGAATGATATATAGACCTGTAAGAGAAAAGAAAACAGAAGCATTGTTAGAACTATCTGATGATTTAATAAAAAATACAGGATATGATGAAATAACACTGTCATCTTTAAGTATATGTGACTATTCAGATATACAAAACCTTGTATTTTCAATGGTGGAAAGACATAAAGAGGGTAAAGTAGGGGTAACATTACCTTCCTTAAGAATAGATTCTTTTTCAGTAGATTTAATAAAAGAAATACAAAAGGTTAGAAAAACAGGACTTACTTTTGCACCAGAAGCAGGAAGTCAAAGAATGAGAGATGTTATAAATAAGGGTGTAACAGAAGAGAATTTAATGACCTCAGTGAAAAGTGCTTTTGAAGCAGGGTGGTCTACTATAAAATTATACTTTATGTTAGGATTGCCTTATGAAACTCTAGAGGATGTTATGGGGATAGCAGAGTTAGGTCAAAAGGTTGTGGGAAAATATTATGAAGTTCCGAAGGAAATAAGAAAAAAAGGGCTTAAGGTTACTGTAAGTACATCTATTTTTGTACCAAAACCATTTACTCCATTTCAATGGGCACCACAGGATACCATGGAGATAGTGAGAAAGAAAATAGAAGCCTTAAGAGGAAATATAAAAAGTAAACAAATAACCTATAACTGGCATGAATCCTTAGTAAGTTATATGGAAGCTATATTTGCAAGAGGAGATAGAAGACTTTGTGATGTTTTAATAAAAGCTTTTGAAAAAGGTGCTAGATTTGATGGTTGGAATCAATACTTTGACTTTAATATATGGAAAGAAGCCTTGGAAGAATGTAATGTAGATGGAGATTTCTATGCTTATAGACAAAGAGAATATGATGAAATACTTCCTTGGGATTTTGTAGATACGGGAGTTTCAAAGGAGTTTTTAATGAGAGAAAACGAAAGAGCTAAAAAGGCAGAAGTAACTCCAGATTGTAGACAGGGCTGCAAAAACTGTGGAGTAAATGTTAATTTAGAAGGAGAGTGTTTTGAAGGTGCGATATTTAATTAAGTTTTCAAAGGAAGGTAATATAAAATTTGTATCTCATTTAGACCTTCAAAGAACTCTACAAAGAAACTTTAAAAGAAGTGGATTACCTGTAGAGTATTCAAAGGGATTCAATCCTCATATAATTATGTCTTTAGCACAACCTTTAGCAGTAGGGCTTTACTCTAAAGGAGAGTATTTAGATGTATCATTTATAGAAGATGAGGATGAGAACATAATTATAGATAAATTAAATAGTACTGCTCCTTCAGGTATAAAATATTTTAAAGCTGTAAAATTAAAAGAGGGTACAAATAAAAAAGTATTTAAGTCTATGGCAGCAGTAGCAGCAGCAAAATATATATTAGAAATAAAATATAAAAATACGGAAAAGTTAAAAGATGAGTTAAAAACATTATTAAAGATGGATAATTGGGATATAATTAAAAAAGGTAAAAAGGGAAGTAAAAATGTAAATATAAGACCTATGATTAAAAATATAGATTATTCTATAGAAAGTAACTTATTAAAAATAAATATTTTGGTAAGTTGTGGAAGTATACAAAATCTTTCTGCAGATCTTTTGGCCCAATTTATAAAGGAAAATACATCTGATATAAAAGAAAATAGTTTTGTAGATATAGAAAGACAAGAAATATACGGAGAATATGAAAATAAATTAGTAGCTCTTTCTGATTATGCTATGTATGTATAAATTATTTTCTTTATTTAAAGAAGGGAAGTGCCTTTAAAGTGAAAGAAATATTTATAGAAAGGCAAAGGGAAAATGTAAGAATAGTTTTAAGAGAAAATAATCACATAAAAGAATTATTTATAGAAGAAGATAATAAATCTCCTCAAGTTGGGGAGATTTATGTAGGTATAGTTAAAAATATAATTCCTGCTATAAAAAGTGCTTTTGTAGATATAGGTTGGAACAAAAATGCCTATCTTTATTTAGATAAAAAATTTAATAATACCCATATAAAAAAAGGGGACTATATTTTAGTAGAAGTAGTTAAAGAGGACTTGAATAAAAAAGGCCCTAAAGTAACTAATGCTATAACTATACCCGGCAGATATACAGTTCTTCAAATTTTAAATAATGAAATTACATTTTCTCATAAAATAAAAGATGAAAAAATAAAAAGAGAAATACAAAATAATATAGTGAAGCCTAAAGATGTAGGAATTTTAATAAGAACGGAAGCTATAAATGCGAGTATAGAAAATATAAATGATGAAATAAGAAGATTATCTAATGTATATAGTTCATTAATAGAAAAATCTAAATATAAAATGAATACAGGACTTTTATTTCAAAACGGAGGAATAGTAGGCAAAATACTAAGAGATAAATTAACTGATAATATATCAAAGATCTATTTAAATTGTAGAGAAGACTATGTTTATGTAAGTGAATTTTTAAAGGAATATGGAGAAAACAATATAAAGCTAAATATTTATGATGGAGAAAGAAATCTTTTAGATTATTATGCTATAGAAAAAGAAATACTTTCTCTTAGAAATAAAAAAGTTTATTTAGATTGTGGAGGCTATATTATAATAGATAAAACTGAAGCAATGTACGTAGTGGACGTTAACTCTGGTAAAAATATAAAGGGTAATTCCATGGAGAAAACTATTTTTACTACTAATATGGAAGCTGCAAATGAAATTTGTAATCAAATTATACTTAGAAATTTAAATGGGATTATTGTAATAGATTTTATAGATATGAATAATGAAAATCTTAAAGAAAAAATATTAGATAAATTAAAACAGGGACTAAAAAGAGATAAAAATAAATCTGTTGTTTATCCCTTTACCGAATTAAATTTGGTTCAAATAGCTAGAAAAAGACAAGGAAAAACCATATATGATTATATAGAACAGCCTTGTAAATGTTGTAGTGGAAAAGGTTCTATAGTTAGTTTTAGTTATATGAAGCTATTAATTAGAAATGAAATAATAAATATTTTAAATATGAGAGAGATAAAGGATATATATATAGAACTAAATAAAAGATATAAAGATTATATAGATAAAAATAGAATACAATTCATATCAGAAGTTGAAGCTTTAGAAAAAAATATTTATATAAATTATATAGATGCTGAAAATCAGTATAAGGTAGAACCATTAATATTTAAAAATCAAATAAAAGATGTGGAAGACCTTAAGATTTATTAATAAAATTTCTTTACAAAGCAGGGTTACTGTGGTAAAATGGCTTTTGTAGACCGCTCAGAAAAGGTATTAAACATGGTTTTCATGTACCTTAATTGGCGAGACTGGAATGAGGAGGTGTTTTTAATGTACGCAGTTGTAGTTACTGGAGGAAAGCAATATAAAGTTGCTGAAGGAGATGTACTATATGTTGAAAAATTAACAGCTGATGTTGATTCAACAGTAGAATTAGACAATGTTCTTTTAGTAGGAAAAGACAACGGAGAAACTGTTGTTGGAAAGCCAATGGTAGAAGGTGCTAAAGTTACAGCTAAAGTATTAGCACAAGGAAAAGCTAAAAAAGTTGTTGTATTCAAATACAAACCAAAGAAAGACTACAGAAAGAAACAAGGTCACAGACAACCATATACAAAAATCCAAATAGAAAAAATTAATGCATAATTATGGTTAATGTAGTATTTAAAAAAGAAAATAATGATATAGTATTGGTTAAAATGAGTGGTCATGCGGAGTCTACAGACCAAGGGTATGACATGGTATGTTCTGCTATATCTGCTATATCAATTACAATAGCTAATGGTATAACAGAAGTATTAAAAATTAATCCTTTAATAAAAGAGGAAGATGGCTTTTTAAGTATAGATTTAAGATCCTGTATTAAAGAAGACATACATAAATGCCAAGTGCTTATGAATACTATGTTGTTAGGATTAAAAAGTATAGAATTTAATTATGGTGAATATATAAAACTTACAATGGAGGAGGTGTAGTCATGTTAGTAATGAACCTTCAACTATTTGCTCATAAAAAAGGGGTAGGTAGTTCAAAGAACGGAAGAGATAGTGAAGCTAAAAGATTAGGAGTAAAATGCTCTGACGGACAATTTGTTTTAGCTGGAAACATATTAGTTAGACAAAGAGGAACAAAAATCCATCCAGGTCTAAACGTTGGAAGAGGTGGAGATGATACATTATTTGCTAAAATCGACGGTGTAGTAAAATACGAAAGACTTGGAAGAGATAAGAAAAAAGCTAGTGTATATCCAGTAGAGGTTGAAGAAGTAGTAGCTGAATAATTAAAAGCACCCTTATAAAGGGTGCTTTTTTAGGATTCAATTAAATAATTTTTTATTTAGGAAAAGGTTCACTATTATAATACATACTTTACCTTTTATAGTTAAAAAATAAAATAATTAAAAAATAATTATATAAATCATTAAAAATATATAAATATTTTATAAAATAATATTTATATGCATAAAATAAGATATAATAATAATTGATTTTAAATTAAGAAAATAACATTTATGTTAATATAAATATAAAATTTTCTGATAAATAATATGATAAAAAATTATAGAATTAATACAATTGACTATAACTTTAAATTAGTATAGCTAAATTTTATAAAAAATATTATATATTAATTATCGAAATAAAGAGGAGTGAAAAACTTTGTTTATAGATACAGCCAAAATATTTGTAAAATCAGGAAAGGGAGGAGATGGATCCATCTCTTTTAGAAGAGAAAAATATATAGCTTTTGGAGGACCAGACGGGGGAGATGGTGGTAAAGGCGGCAATGTAGTACTAGTAGTAGACCCTAATATGACAACTCTTTTAGATTTTACTTATAAAAGAAAATACAAAGCGGAACCAGGTGGAAATGGGGCTGGGTCAAAATGCTTTGGTAAAAATGGAAAAGATCTTTATATAAAAGTTCCTATGGGAACTATAGTGAGAGATGCAGAAACAGACAAAATAATGGCAGATTTATCAAAGCCAGAGGATTCTTATGCGGTTGCTAAAGGTGGAAGAGGTGGTAAAGGCAATTGTAGATTTACAACACCTACAAGACAGGCACCAGATTTTGCAGAACCAGGTATGCCAGAGGAAGAAAGATGGATTAGGCTTGAATTAAAGCTCTTAGCAGATGTAGGTCTTATAGGATTCCCTAATGTAGGAAAATCTACTTTATTGTCAGTAGTATCTAAAGCTAGACCTAAAATAGCTAACTATCATTTTACTACATTAAAACCTAATTTAGGTGTGGTAAGTATTGAAGGTGTAACTAATTTTGTAATTGCAGATATACCAGGAATAATTGAAGGTGCTTCAGAAGGAGTAGGGTTAGGATTAGATTTTTTAAGACATGTAGAAAGAACAAGAGTATTAATTCATGTAATAGATATATCTTCTGTAGAGGGAAGAGATCCTTATGATGATTTTTTAAAGATAAATGAAGAGCTAAAAAGATATAGTGTAAAGCTTTATGATAGACCTCAAATAATAGCTGCTAATAAATCTGATATGTTATTTCATGAAGAAAAGTTTCAAGAATTTAAAACAAAAATAGAAAAGCTTGGTTATAATAAGGTGTTTAAGATATCAGCAGCTACAAAACAAGGGGTAGATGATCTTATGAAGGAAGCTGCAAGACTTTTAAGTACTATACCTGTTACAGAGCTAGAAATATCAGCAGAAGATAAATTTATAGAAGAAGAAAAGAGATTTACATACTCTATAAGAAAAGAAGAAAACACTTATATTGTAGAAGGAAGTTTTGTAGATAGACTTTTAAATGCAGTTAATGTAAATGATCCAGATGATTTAAGATATTTCCATAAAGTACTTAAAAATAAAGGCGTAATGGAAGAATTAATGAAAATGGGCATTGAAGATGGTGATGTTGTACGATTAAATGACTTTGAATTTGACTTTTTATTATAATATATGGCTTTAGGAGGAATACAATAATGATAACAACAAAACAGAGAAGCTATTTAAGATCTTTAGCTAATAAAATGGATGCTATATTTCGAATAGGTAAAGATGGATTAAATGATAATTTATTAAAACAAATAGATGATGCATTAGAAGCTAGAGAATTAATAAAGATATCTGTTCTAAAAAACAGTTTTTATACAGCAAAAGAAGCTTCAAGTGAAATATGTGAGGAATTAAATTGTGAAGGGATACAATGTATAGGGAGTAAAGTGGTCTTATATAGAAAATCAAAAAAGAAACCTAAAATAGAATTACCACAATAAGTTAATTAGTTTTAAAACTAGTTTTAGCTACCTATACTCTATATACAAAAAAATCCTCAATAATCATTGAGGATTGAATATTTATCATTGAGTATTAGGTAGTTAATAATTATAAGTAGTTCATAACAATGGGGGCGTTTCTATGATTAATAAAGCTATACTTGGAGGCACCTTTGATCCTATTCATAATGCGCACATAAATGTAGCCTATGAAGCTCTTGAAAGATTTAATTTACAAGAGGTTATATTTATACCAGCAGGAAATCCGCCACATAAGATAAACTTAAAAAAGACACCAGCCTATATAAGATATGAAATGGTTAAGCTTGCAATAGAAAAAGAAAGAAGATTTAGTATAAGTGATTTTGAAATAAAAGCAGAAGGTCTAAGCTATACATACAAAACTTTAAAACATTTTAAAGAAAAGGAACCGGAAACAAATTGGTATTTTATAACTGGTGAAGATTGTTTATCCTATTTAGAACATTGGAAACATATAAATGAAATATTTAATATGTGTAACTTTGTTATATTTAGTAGAGAAGGATTTAAAAAAAAGGAAGAAATAATAAAAAAGAAAAAATCCATATTGGGGAAATATGGGGAAAAAATATTATTTATGGATGCTTCTATATTAGACATATCTTCTACAAAAATAAGAAATCGTATAAAAGAAGGAAAAGAAGTAAGTTTTTATATGCCAGATGAGGTTTATGAATTTATTCTTAAAAATAATTTATATAAATAATAGGTTTAATATTAAATTATAATTATATTTATGCATAAATTTAATTTATGTGTTAATTATTTTCTTTGGGGAGGGGTAAAATATGTGGAATGAGGAACAAATCCATACATATTTAAAAGAAAATTTAAAAGAAGATAGATATAATCATGTAATAAGTGTAAAAGAAACAGCTATAAAATTAGCAGAAAAATATAACATTGATGTATATAAGGCTAAAATAGCAGCTTTATGTCATGATTGTGCTAAAAATATGAGTGATAATGAATTATTAAATATGATAAAAGAACATAATATAAATTTAGATTGGATTTCATTAAAAAATTTACAAATAACTCATGGATTAGTGGCAACAATAATAATGAGAGAAAAAATGGGTATAGAGGATATAGATATATTAAATGCAGTAGAATATCATACTACAGGAAGAAATAATATGAGCATGTTAGAAAAAATTATTTATTTAGCAGACATAATAGAACCATTAAGGGAATTTAATGGAGTTGAAAAATTAAGAAAATTAGCATTAATGGATATAGATAAAGCCATGATAGAGTCTTTAAATTCAACAATACAATATGTGGTTGGCAAAGGAGAACTGTTACATATCAATACAGTGATAGCTAGAAATTGCTTAGTAAATGATAAATTGTAGGTGAAATGTTATGGGGAATGATATTAAAAAGAAAAAAAAGACTAGTAGAAGAAAAAAAAGGAGAAGTTTAAAAATTATCATTATACTCTTTTCTTTTATTATACTATTAGGAATATTAGGTTATTTTTACCTTTTGGGATTTGCTAACAACTCTAAATTAGGAGAGGGTAAAATAAATACTAAAAAAGCGGGAGCAGGAGAGCCTGTAAATATACTTGTTATGGGTGTAGATATTGGAGATCCTAATTCTAAAGAAGCATCAGACCCTAAAAGAACAGATACTATGCTTGTAGTGAATTATAATCCTAAAACTAAAAATATAAATATAGTTTCCGTGCCAAGGGATACTCGTGTAACTATGAATGGGAAAAAAATAAAAATAAATTCAGCTCATGCTATAAATGGAGTAAACGGTTCTATAGCAGCTGTAGAAAATCTTTTAGGCATAGAAATAAACAACTATGCTAAGATAGATTATGAAGGATTTAGAAAGGTTATAGATGCTATAGGCGGAGTAGAGATGGATATAACAAGAAATATGAATTATGATGATCCATCTCAAAATTTACACATACATTTTCAAAATGGTACTAAAGTACATTTAGATGGAAAAAAGGCAGAAGAGTTTTTTAGATGGAGAAAAAATAACAATGGTACAGGTTTTGCAGATGGAGATTTAGGTAGAATAGAAAATCAACATAAATTTATATCAAAGGTAGTGGAAAAAGTCAAAAGCCCAAGTATAATACCTAAAATTCCAAATATATTAAGCACTATACCAGATTATGTAGAAACAGATATGTCTCCAGAAGAAATAATTAAATACGGGTATGCCGTAACTAAAGGGGATAAATCTAGCATTAACATGATTACTCTTAAAGGTGAAGCTAAATATATAGGTAATGTTTCGTATTTTATATATGATAGAGAAAAAAATAGAGATATAGTATATACTTTAAAAGCAGGAGGAACATCACAAAAGGATAACAATACGGAGATAGATAAAAGTGAAATTAAAATTAAAGTATTAAATGGTACAAAAGTTAATGGTTTGGCTGCTGATTGCGAAAGAAAGTTAAAAGAAATGGGATATAGTAATATTGTTACAGGTAATGGAGAAAGAAGAGACTTCACAAAAGTTCGTCTAAAAAAAGATAGTTCTATATCTACAGGAGAAATAGAGAATTATTTAAATATTCCAAATATAGAGAAAAATATCCAATCAGATGAAAACTTTGATATAATAATATTATTAGGAAAAGATTTTGCTAATAATAGGAATTAAGAGGAGGATTATTTTATGGAAAAAGTAGTTATAAGTACAAAAAAAGCTCCAGCAGCATTAGGCGCATATTCACAGGCTATAAAAATAGGAGATTTATTATTTACTTCAGGACAAATTCCACTAGATCCAGCAACAGGAGAATTAATTTCTGATGATATTACAAAAGCAACAGAAAGATCTATGGAAAACTTAAAAGCTGTTTTAGAAGAAGCAGGAACTTCTTTTGAGAAGGTTGTAAAGACAGTTATCTTCTTAAAAGATATGAATGATTTTGCAGCAGTAAATGAAGTGTATGCAAAATATTTTAAAGAAAATCCACCTGCAAGATCTTGTGTACAAGTCGGTAAATTACCAAAAGATGCTTTAGTAGAAATAGAATTAGTGGCTATGATATAGCATACATAAAATGAAGGGAGTTTTCCCTTCATTTTTTTTATAGAGATTAATAAAATCTTTAATTAGCGAGTATGGCTACAGTGTTTTGTAATTCGTTAATAAAAAGTTTACTTAAAGGAAAAATAGATGTTATAAATTATTAGTAAGGAAGATTTGCATTTATAGCAATGTATGATTTTCTTTTATTTTGATGTTATAATACTATAGTAAAATATTATTATAGGATTTAAAAGGAGAAAAATTAATGGATAATAAATTAATTTTTGTAGTTAAAGAAATAAATCATAATATTGATATAAAAGATTATTTAAAAGAAATGGAAAATTTATCAGGAAGATTTATTAGGAAAGCTGTTAGGGATGGAAGAATTTTTGTGAATGGGGAAAAAGTAATAAAGAAACACAAATTATCACAGGATGATTTAATAGAAATTTATATGCAAGAAGATGAACATCAAAATATAGAGCCAGAAGATATAAATATAGAAATAGTGTATGAAGATAGTGACATTATAGTTATAAACAAAAAACCTGGTATAGTAGTACATCCTACTAAAAGTCACCCTACGGGAACTTTATCTAATGGAATATTATATCATTTTAAGAAAAAAGGAGAAAAATCTATAGTAAGATTAGTTAATAGATTAGATAGAGATACATCTGGGTTAGTAATAGTAGCTAAAAATCAGTTTTCACATATGAGATTAGCTTCAGACATGAGCAAAGATAGTTTTAGGAAAATATATATAGCAGTAGTGCATGGAAGTATGAAAGAAAAAAAGGGAACAATTAATTTACCTATATATAAAGAAGAAGGAAGTGAATCTATTAAAAGGATAGTAGATGATAGAGGACAAGAAAGTATAACTACATATGAGGTTTTAGAAGAATTATCTAAAGGTAGTGTAGTTAAGTTAGAATTAGAAACGGGAAGAACTCATCAAATTAGAGTACATATGTCCCATTTAGGGCATCATCTTTATGGGGATTCTTTATATGGAAGGGGAGAAGAAGAGAAAGAATACATAGAAAGGCAAGCCCTACACGCTTATAAATTAGAATTTCCACATCCTAGAACGGGAAATATTTTAAAATTACAATGTAGTTTACCAGAGGATATAAAAAATTTAATAGAAAAAATAAAATAAAAGATCTATGTGAGAATAGCTTTTACAAAAATTTTGCACAGTTACGATAAAAACATAAAAAGATAAAAGCTATGAAATTAAGATGTTATTAGATCTATATTTCATAGCTTTTGTATTAAAAATAAAATTTATTGTTGTTCTTTTTTGATTTTAAATTTTTTTTGGCGATTTTAAATATCAAAAATATTATACAAATGGATGCTAAGCAGATTAAAATTATATTTTTGGTATTTAAATGTTTAGTAATAACATTATTATTGAATAAGTTAACCGATTCATGATCTACACCACTTTTTAAAGTTAAACTCCCTACACTATTAGAACCTCGACTTAAATTAGCACTTAAAACTACATCGCCTTTTTTAAATTTAAGATTTTTTAAATTTGTATTTTCTAATCTTAAATCAGGAGCTGTATTATCATCTTTGGGTTTTAGATAATAAAAGTCTTCTGAGGCATATAACGGAACTTTTAAGTTGTTATTTGTATAAGTAGTTACATAAGAGTCTTTAGAGTATAGAAGATTTAATGTAAAATTATTAAATCCGTAGTTAAATAGTTTTACTGCATCATCAAAAAAATTTTTTTCTTTATCATGAACAAGAGCTACTATAAGTCTATGATTATTTTTGTTAACACTAGCTACATAAGAATGATCTGATTGAACAGTATATCCTGTTTTCCCACCTTCACAACCTTTATAATAAAAATGTGAATGTTTTTGTATTAGTCTATTTTCATTCCACAAAGGTCTCTTTTCTTTTGATTTGTTTGTAGGTGGAATATTGTAAGAAAGAGTTGTGGCTATTTTACTATATTCAGGTTGTTTAACTAGCTCATTCATAATAATAGCTAAATCTCTAGCAGAAGTTCTATGCTTATCATTATATAGCCCACTAGGATTTACAAAATTAGTACTTGTGCAACCTAATTCTTTAGCTCGTTTATTCATATCTTTTGAAAAATTATCTAAAGATCCACTGAGATATTCAGCTAATGCTTCAGCACAATCGTTAGCTGAAGCTAGTAAAAGCCCATATAATAGATCTCTTACTTTAATTTTTTCACCTTCTAATATGTATATTTTGCTTCCCTCAGCCAAAGGTGGCTTACGACCTATAGTGACGATGTCATCTAAGTTACCTCTTTCTAAAGTTAAAAGAGCAGTCATTGTTTTTGTAGTGGAAGCTGGAGGATATGGTTTATCTGGATTTTTCGAATAAATTATTTTACCGGTTTTTGAATCCATTAATACAACACCATCAGCGGCTATTTTTAAGTTTTGTTTAGAATCCTTTGCCAAAGCTACATTGGAAAAAAATAAGGATAATAATAAAATGGAACATAATATTTTATAAAAAATGGGCTTCATTATATTAAGCAAACCTCCTGTTTCTACATAATAATAATTTTTATTATATCAAAAAAACCGTTAATATGCGAATTAAAATTATAAATATGTCAATAATTAGAACAATTAAAGGATTATATCCTATTTAGACATATTATAATATTTGACAAAGTGTAATATAAATAATCATATTATGGAGTGATAAGCATATGAAAAACAAAAAGAAGATAATAGGATTTATAGTAATAGTTTTCATTTTAGCAGTGAATTTCGTAAGTAATTTTAACAAAAGGAAGTTTCAAAAACTTTTATTACTTGTTTCATAGTTGTAAAATCTATATTTTACAGTAATAGGATATGTATTATCAAAACCAGAAAAAGCTAATATAAATGAAGAAGGAATATTTATATAGAATGTTAAAAGCACAGAAAAAGAAAATTTAAACATATATAATATTTGATAAAGTGTAATATAAATAATCATATTATGGAGTGATGAGCATATGAAAGATAAAAAGAAGATAATAGGATCTATAGCAATAGTTTCTATCTTAGCAGTCTTTACAGTAATAGGATATGTACTGTCAAAACCAGAAAAAACTAATATAAAGGAAGAAGAAATATTTGTAGAAAATGTTAAAAGTACAGAAAAGGAAAATTCAAAATTAGAAAAAGAGATAACTGTTTATGTAAATGGGGAAGTTAAGAATCCAGGTGTATATAAGCTCAATGAGAACAGCAGAGTAGAAGAACTTATAAAAATTTCAGGTGGATATACTAGTAATGCAGATACAGGTAAATTAAATTTAGCAAAAAAGCTTAAAGATGAGGATTATATTTATATAGAAAAAAAAGGAGAAAATAATGGAGGGACAAATAATAGCGCAGCACCAACTAATTCTGGAATTAGTACAGAGGGAAAAGTAGATTTGAATACTGCATCTAAGGAAGAACTAAAAACCATACCAGGCATAGGAGATGTAACTGCGCAAAAGATACTAGATTATAGAGAAAAACAGGGAACTTTTAAAAATTTTGAAGATTTAAAAGCTATAGGAAGAATAGGAGATAAAACTATAGAAAAAATAAAAGAAAAAGCTGAAATAAGGTAGTATTCTTTATATTTCTTTTAAATTTTTACAAAATAATATATAATGAGTATTGAATAATTTATTATTTTTTAATGTAGTTGGGTTTTTAAAAAGAGAGGTGCTTAAAATGTCAAATAATATAAATATTAAAGAAGGAGAAGCTTGTTCTATAGAAAAAAAAGAAATAAGGCTTACAGAGCTTTCAAGAACATCAGGATGAGCGGCTAAGATAGCACCGGGAGTGCTCTCAAAAATACTTTCAAAATTGCCTAAAATGGAAAGTGAAAATTTAATAGTAGGAATAGAAACTGCAGATGATGCAGCAGTATATAAAATAAATGATAATACAGCTATAATACAAACATTAGATTTTTTTACACCTATAGTAGATGATCCATACATGTTTGGCCAAATAGCTGCAGCTAACTCTTTAAGTGATGTTTATGCTATGGGAGGTAAACCAGTAGTAGCACTGAATATAGTTTGTTTTCCCTCCTGTTTACCTATAGAAGTTTTAGGGGAAATATTAAAAGGTGGAGCGGATAAAGTTATGGAAGCAGGAGCTGTAGTAATAGGAGGACATACTGTTGACGATAATGAGCCTAAATATGGTTTGTCAGTAACAGGTATTGTACATCCGGATAAAGTTTTAAAAAATTATGGATGTAGAGAAGGGGAAGTTTTAATTACTACAAAGCCTTTGGGAATAGGTATTATAAATACTGCAATAAAAGGAGATATGGCATCTAAAGAAGCAAAAGATGAAGCAGTGAAATCTATGAGCACTTTAAATAAATATGCAGGAGAAATAATAGCTAAATATAATGTAAGTGCTTGTACGGATATTACTGGTTTTGGTTTTCTAGGGCATGCGTATGAGATGGCTAGTGCATCAAATGTTACTTTAAAATTTAACCATAAGAAGATAGCATATATAAAAGAAGCAGAGGAATATGCTGAATTTGGATTAGTTCCAGCAGGAGCGTACGCTAATAGAGATCATATTGAAGGAAATTTTGAGTTTAAAGATGTTCCTGTATTTATGCAGGATATATTATTTGATCCTCAAACTTCAGGTGGACTATTGATTTCCTGTTCAAAAGAAGAGTCAGAAAAAATTATGGAAGAATTAAATAAATTAGAGTTAAAATCTTCTATTGTAGGAGAAGTTATAAAGAAACAAGATAAATATATTATAGTTGAATAAAATATTATACTATTTATAACAATAAGTACTGAATATATAATATGATTAAGAAATGGAGAATGGGGCATGGATAAAAAACAATTATTACGTAATCTACCCAAAATAGATGAACTTTTAAAAGAAGAGATTGTTAATAAGTATTTGCAAAGCAATTCTAGAACCTTAGTAGTAGATAGTCTTAGGCAATCCATAGATTACTATAGAAATGAAATTTTAAAAAGTGCCATAGAGAATTTTACTAAGGAAAATGTTATAAATTATTTCACAGATATTTTAGAGGAGAATAAAAGTACTAAATTTAAAAAAGTTATTAATGCTACAGGTGTAGTAATACATACTAATTTAGGAAGATCCTTATTAGCTAAAGAGGCTATAGAAAATGTGGTAAAAGTGTCAGAAAACTATAGTAATTTAGAATACGATTTAAAAGAAGGAAAACGTGGATCAAGATATAGTCATGTAGAAGAACTTATTAAGAAAGTTACAGGTGCTGAAGCTGCCATGGTAGTTAATAATAATGCAGCGGCAGTTATGTTAGCTTTAAATACTCTTTGTGAGGAAAAGGAAGCTATAGTATCAAGAGGTCAATTAGTAGAGATAGGAGGTTCCTTTAGGGTACCAGACGTAATGAAGTTTAGTAGAGCTCATTTAGTTGAAGTAGGTACTACCAATAGAACCCATTTATATGATTATGAAAATAATATAAATGAAAATACAGGGGTTTTACTTAAAGTCCATACTTCAAATTTTAAGATAATGGGCTTTACAGAAGAGGTATCTTCAGAAGAAATGGTACAATTAGGTGAAAAATATAAGTTACCTGTAATGGAGGACATAGGTAGTGGTACCTTAGTTGATTTTTCTAAGTATGGTTTTACTTATGAACCGACTGTTCAAAGCAGCCTTGAAAATGGAGTAGATGTGGTAACCTTTAGTGGAGATAAAATGTTAGGAGGACCACAAGCAGGCATAATAGTAGGTAAAAAGAAATACATAGATAAAATGAAAAAGAATCAATTAACTAGAGCTTTAAGAATAGATAAAATGACTTTGGCAGCATTAGAAGGAACATTAAAATATTATATAGATGAAAAGGAAGCGATAGAAAATATTCCAACATTAAACATGATTCTAAGCTCTAAAGAAATCCATAAAAAAAGGGCTCAAAGATTGAAAAGAAGACTTCAAAATAATGTTAAAGATTTTAATTTTAAAGTATCAGAAGAGCTTTCTATGGTAGGTGGAGGTTCAATGCCAGGGGAAAGAATACCTACCTATGTAGTAAAAGTGAATAGTGATAAAATAACAGCAGAAAAGATAGAAGAAAAATTAAGATTAAGTAAAAATCCTATAATAGTTAGAGTAAGCAAAGATGAAGTAATATTAGATGTGAGAACTTTATTTGAGAGAGATTTTAATATAATAGTAGAAGAATTTAAAAAATTATTAAAATAATTGAGAATGGTGATGTTTATGAAGAACGTAATAATAGGAACAGCTGGACATATAGATCATGGTAAAACCACTTTAATAAAAGCATTAACAGGAAGAGAAACAGATACTCTTAGAGAAGAAAAAGATAGAGGTATATCCATTAATTTGGGTTTTACATTTTTTGATCTACCTTCAGGGAAAAGGGCAGGAATTGTAGATGTACCAGGACATGAAAAGTTTGTTAAGAACATGCTAGCTGGAGTAAGTGGTATAGATATAGTTCTTATGGTTATTGCTGCAGATGAAGGCATTATGCCTCAAACTAAAGAGCACTTAGAAATACTCCAATTACTCAATGTTAATAAAGGTATAATTGTTCTTACAAAAACCGATATGGTGGAGCCAGAGTGGTTAGACATGGTTAAAGAAGACTTAAGAGAAGAACTAAAGGATACTTTTTTAGAAGATGCGGATATATACCCAGTATCTTCTAAGACTAGAGAAGGAATAGATGAATTAATAAAAGCTATAGATAACATTACAGAACATATAGAAACAAAGGATGTACAGGGGCACTTTAGATTACCTGTAGATAGAGTTTTCTCTATAACGGGTTTTGGAACTGTAGTAACAGGTACAGTAATTAGTGGTTCTATAAAAGAAGGACAAACCGTTCAGATTTACCCTTCAAAGGTTGTTACAAAGGTTAGAGGAATTCAAGTCCATGATGAACCAACTAAAATAGCAGAGGCAGGACAGAGATGTGCAATAAATTTATCTAATATAAAAAAGACCGAGGTAGATAGAGGAGATATAATATCTATAGAAAAGCTAATGGAACCATCCATGATGATAGATTGTAGGTTATATTATTTAAAAAGTGCATCAAAGCCACTAGAAAATAGACAAAGAGTTAGATTATATAATGGAACTAGTGAAATAATATGCAGGGTTGTTATATTAGACAAAGAGTCCTTAAATCCAGGGGAAGAAGGATATGTTCAATTAAGATTAGAAAAGCCTATAACTTGCCAGAGAAATGATAGATATGTTATAAGATCTTATTCTCCAATGATAACTATAGCAGGAGGTTCCATAATAGATCCATTACCTAAGAAGGCAAAACGATTTAATGAAAAATATATAGAAGAATTAGAACTAAAAGAAAGTGGAGATACTTCTAATATAATAGAAAAAATTATAGAAAAATTAAGTTCTAAGTTCCCAAATAAGGATGAAATATTAAAAGCATTAGGGAAAAATGAAGAAAACGTATCAGATGAAATAGAAGAACTAATAAAGTTACAAAAGGTAGTATCTTTTAGTAATGGAGATAAAAAAGTATATACCCATATAAATTATATAGATAAAAAAGTAAAAGAAATGACATCTATATTAAAAGAGTTTCATGAAAAAAATCCTCTTAAATGGGGAGTATCTAAGGAAGAGCTAAGAATAAGGGTTTTAGGTAAGGATATAAAACAAAAGACCTATGATAAACTTTTAGAACTTTTAGAGAGTAAAGAACTAATAAAAATTCATGGTAAATATATTTCTGAGCACAATTTTAATGTGGAGTTTAACAAAGAACAAAAGGATATTTATGATAGAATAATAGCTAACTATAAAAAAGGAAAATACAGTCCACCTAAATATGAAGAACTTATTTCCCGGGAACAAAATGCAATAGAATTTAAAAGAGTTTATGAAGCTATACTAGAAGAAGGAACTTTATTTAAAGTAAATGAAGACTGTATACTTTTAACATCAGATTATAATGAAGCCAAGGAAAAGGTGAAGAAATATATAGAGTATAATGGAAAAATAACAGTAGGCCAGTTTAGAGATATGATGGATACTAGTAGAAAGTATTCTTTAGCTATATTAGAACATTTTGATGGAATAAAATTTACAAAGAGAAATGGGGACGAAAGAGTTTTATATTAGGGAAAATGCATAGCACTTTTCTTATTTAGAGTACAATGAACAGATAATGCTAATTTTCTTCCTTGAGTCAGAAAATTTTACAAATTTAAAATAAAATCTTTAAAAAAGCGTTAGCGAGGACGTTAGACTTTCAAAAAATATTTTTTATTTAATATATATAAACATTATAAAAAATGTAGTTTGTGATATGCTACCACATAAATTTTTTATTGAAAGGAATATAAACAACTAAAAATTTTTAATATACGTATAAGGATGTAAAGACCTTAAAATGAAGAGTATAATTATAGATTTTACATAACAAAGTGGAGTAAATAAAATCTTCTTTATTTGTACTCGGTACTCTTTACTCTGTAATATAAGAAATTTTCGTCGTAAATTCCTTATATTACAGAGTAAAGAGCGTTTTTATTTTATTTATATTTGATATTAGCAAAAAAACAACAAAAATACTGTATAATAAGTAGAAGTATGTGGAATTTTAATTATATATGTTGACTTTAACAAAAAGTTTATATATAATAGTATTCGGTCTTAAAAATATGGGAGTAGATAGGTGCTGGTGTGCCTGCCGGTCTTCAAAACCGAGTTGTCGTGCTAAGACCACGATGGGTGGGTTCGATTCCCACATATTCCCGCCAAAAAATGCTTTGAAGTAAGTATATCTTATTTCAAAGCATTTTTATTTTAAAAGAAATCAATATAGAGCAATTTAGTGAGCATATAAAATTTAAATAATAGATTTCTTTATCTTAAAAAAGAACCTTAATAAATAAGGTTCTTTTTTAAGATAAATATTTGCAGCAATTCATATGATTTGTTACTAAAATATGAATAGAGTATAAGCTAATAATACCAATGCCTATACAGTGTTTGGATTATTTTGTATTCATAAATATGGTCAAAATGAAATTTGTATAAATTTTATATTAAATATTTGCTTGAAATATAAAAAAAAAATTATAAATGCTATAATAACCAAGGGCAATTCATATTAAAAAGTTATATATTCTAGTACAAGGAGGAATAATATGGTATTTAGTTCTCAAATATTTATTTTTATATTTTTACCATTAACTTTAATTATTTACTATACATTAGGAAATATTCTTTCAAATAATATTTTAAAGAATTGTATTTCCCTCTTTGCAAGTCTAATATTTTATTCATGGGGAGGGGTAAAATATTTACCAGTTCTTTGCAGTTCCATTTTTATAAATTATATTTTTGGATTAATTATAGACAAGCTTAAAGATAAAAAAAGATTAAAAAAGATTATTCTATTAGCAGGTATAATGCTAAATTTAATTTTACTTTTTTATTATAAATATTATGATTTTGTAATAGGAAATATTAATAGAATTTCCAATGTTACATTCCAATATAAGGAAATCGCGTTACCTATAGGCATTTCATTTTTTACATTTCAGGGTATGTCATACATAATTGATATATATAGAAATGATGCAAATGTTAATAAAAATATTTTTTCTGTTGCATTATATATATCATTTTTCCCTCAATTAATAGCTGGCCCTATTGTAAAATATAAAGATATAGATAATCAAATAAGAAAAAGAAAAGAAACTATGGAATATTTTAGTTATGGTATTGAAAGATTTGTTATAGGATTATCAAAAAAAGTAATTATTGCTGACACTGTAGCTGGGATAGCTGACACAATATTTTCACTTTCAAATGTAGGAATTGATCAGCCTACTGCATGGTTGGGAGCTATTTTCTATACTTTTCAAATATACTTTGATTTTTTAGGGTATTCAGATATGGCTATTGGGTTAGGTTATTTATTTGGTTTTAAATTTATGGAAAACTTCAATTATCCATATATATCAAAATCTATAACCGAATTTTGGAGAAGATGGCATATATCTTTATCTACTTGGTTTAAAGAATATCTTTATATACCATTAGGAGGAAATAGAAAGGGTAATACATATTTAAATTTGTTTATTGTTTTTTTTACTACAGGATTGTGGCATGGAGCTTCATGGAATTTTATTGCATGGGGAATATGGAATGGTATATTTATAATTATTGAAAAAATTATAAATAAAAAAAGATGGTATATAAAAATCCCTTCTTTTATAAAAACAACAATTACTATGTTCATCGTTATATTAGGATGGGTGTTGTTTAGAGCTAATGGCTTGATGGATGCAATAAATTATTTATCAATAATGTTCGGAATAAATAAAGCTACAACAGTTACATATCAATTTAGTTACTTTGTTAATAAAAAAATAGTATTTTGGATGTTTATGTCAATTGTAGGATGCACTCCTGTAATCGGTAATATATTGAAATCACATCAAAACAAAAAAATATTTCAAATAGCAAAAACAATATTTATTGGAATTTTATTAATTATTTCAATAATATTTATAGTTAATTCTACATATAGTCCATTTATTTACTTTCAATTTTAAAGGAGGTGTTAATATATGAAAAAAACACATTTTTTTAGGATAATTTTATTTCTTTTTATAATTGCATTTCCTATATTTAATATGAATTTAAAAAATAATCAAGTTTCAGATATAGATAATAGGAAACTTATTGAGTTTTCAGAAATATTTTCAGGAGAAAATGTTACCAAAAATATAGAGGATTACATAGGAGATCGTATAGGATTTAGAACTGAGATGGTTAACTTATATACTAAAGGTATGGATATATTATTTAATGAAATGATACATCCAAGTTATCAGTATGGAAAAGATGGATATATCTTTCCAAAGTTAAAAGAAAATGAAACAGATAGAGAGTTTCAAGAAGTTTATTCTAATTTTATATTAAATTTTCAAGATTACTGTATAGATAGAGGAATAAAATTTTTATATGCTACCGAACCTAGTAAAACAACAATATACTCAGAATTTTTACCACAGGGATATAATTATAACAATGAAAATCTAGAGTATTTTTTAAGTCTTCTTAAAGATAAAAATGTTAATTATATATATACTGGAGAAGCCTTAATGGATGCTAAGAATTCTAAACAAGTTTTTGATAGAAAATATGATGCCAATCATTGGAATGAAACTGGAGCTATTATTGGGATTTCATCTATATTAGACAGATTAAACGATTTAGATTCAAGAGTAGATAAGTTTGATATTAATAAATTTGGGGCTGTGGAGTATACTAATACAACACTTCCAGTTTCACATTTCGACATAAATGAAAAAACTGCGCACTATAATTTAAAAAATGACAATTCTTTATCTATTACTGATTTCAGAAATGAGATTAAGCAATCTAAACAATTCACATATTTTACTAATTATAAAAATCCTAATAATAAAGATGCACCTAAGATACTTATTTTCGCTGGAAGTTATTTTGAAGGAAGAGATAAGTTTCTTACGGAAAATTTTTCAGAGGTAATTAGAATACATAATTATCATAATGTAATTGACTATGATTATTATATAAATGTTTTTAATCCAGATATAGTTTTATTTGAGTCTACAGAATATACTCATTCAGATTACTATTTCCCTGTAGAAGAAATGAAGAATGCAACTTACAATAAGGAATTTAAATATTATTCTAATCTTCCAGAAAGTAAGTTTGCATATATAAAAGATAATACTTTTAAAAAATCAGATACTAATTTGATGAGTTTCTCAATTCCTATAGAAGGAGAAAAGTCATCTTATGCTTATGCTGATATTTCAAATAGAATACTAGATTGTAGAGTAAAGGAGATTAATGGAAAACAAGAAGTTGAATTTTCTATACCAA
The DNA here is from genome assembly GCF_001889325.1 of Clostridium sporogenes. Taxonomy (NCBI): domain Bacteria; kingdom Bacillati; phylum Bacillota; class Clostridia; order Eubacteriales; family Clostridiaceae; genus Clostridium; species Clostridium sporogenes. The sequence goes on from NZ_CP013243.1 coordinate 3,142,753, forward strand.
CTTCAGAAATAGAAAATTTAAATAAATTTAGTTTATACTTAATTTCTGAAGATAAAAGTAGAATTGTAAAGCTACTTTGTAATTTAAATTAATAAGTTTAGTTATGCGAAATAAAAATTGCAATTAGAAACAAATTTTTTATTACCTCCTATAATGCTATATAGGAGATTTTATATATGTGAGAGATATATTTTGTATCTGATTTTATTTTATAGTAGTAACCAAAGTTATACTATAAGTATATAAAATATCAGAAGAAGCTATTGTAAAATAGTTAAATACGATATAATTAAAGTATATAAGAAGTTAATTAATATTATATAAAGACTTAATTAATATATACGACAATAGAATTAGCAAAAGTATGTAGTTTGTAGCTTGGAGGTAGAGAACCTTGACCAATTTTTATAATTATACATGGGTAGATGTAGTGAAACACTTAAATAGTGATTCTTATTCAGGACTTTTAGAGAGCCAAATAGATTTACATAGAAAAAAATATGGTGTTAATGAATTTCATATTGGTAAAAAGAGAAATATATTTTATCTTATACTAAAAGAAATAACACAATTATGGTTTATAAATATAATTTTATGTTCTATCTTATTCTTTATATCTAAAGAAATTATTTGTTTCTCTATATTAATTCTTATAGCTTTAATGAATTTAGTTTCTATAGTTTATATAGAATCAAAGGAGCTTAAAAATATAAATACTTTAGAAAAATTAAGTGTAGCTGATTCTAGAGTGTTAAGAGGTAGTCTAAGTAAAAATATAAGTTCCACTGAATTGGTGGTAGGAGATATAGTTAGACTAAAACCAGGAGATACAGTACCAGCAGATATAAGGATAATAGAAACTGAAAGGTTAAGAGTAAATGAGGCTGTAATTACTGGAGAAAACTATGTTGTAGAAAAATATTCTACTAAAATAGAGGATCAGGAAATAACCACTTCAGAAATGAGAAACATATTATTTAAATCTTCAACTATAGTTTCTGGTGAAGCATTAGGAATAATAATAGCTGTAGGTGAAAATACGGAAGCTTTTAATATAATAAGTAAATCTTCAGAGGATGGGGAAGAAAAATTTTCTTTAAAAAATAAAATAACAAAGATAGCAAATAAGATATCCTTAATATTTTTAATATTAACTATTTTAGTATCTTCTATAAACTATGTAATGGGTAATAATTTACAAATTATAATAAGAAATAGTTCCATATTAATACTTTCATATATTCCAATTACACTTATTTTAATTATTATATTTAGTTCATTTATTATAATTAAAAAAATGAAAAAAGAAGGCATAGTTTTTAAAAATATATCTGTAATAGAGAAATTTGCTAAGGCATCTATAGTGTTTATAAATAAAACTGGAGCATTATCAGAAAAAACAATGTCAGTAAAAAAAATATATACTAATGGTAAATTTATTCCTTTAAACGAGGAAACTATAAAAATAGATAGAGAATTTAAAGAGGATTTAAATGTAACAAGGCTTTTACAAATAGGGATTTTGTGTAATGATACAGATTTTAAAATAGGAGAAATAAAAAATATCAAAAATGACTATGCAGAAATAGCTTTAACGGAGTTCGCCATGAGAAATGGTATAAATAAAAACTCTTTAGAAGAAGAAAATAATAGAGTATTTCAAATACCTTATGATACAGATAAAAGAATCATGACCACAATTAATAGGGTAGATGGAAATTACAGAGCAAATATAAAAGGGTCATTAGAAAGTATACTAAGTAAATGCACTCATATAATGAAAAATGGCATAGAAATGGAAATTAGTGAAGAAGATATAAATAATATAAAAATGGCGGATATGGAAATGTCTAAAGACAGTTTATCTGTTCTAGGACTTGCCTATAGAAGTTTTAATTATGAACCAAGTTCCAAAGAAAACGTAGAGAGTAACTTAGTTTTTGCAGGTATTATAGGCTTTGATAACCCTTTAAAAGATAATTGGGAAGAAGCTATAAATTTATCCAGATATCTTTGCGTATATCCTATAATAATTACAGAAGATAATAAACTTACAGCTTATTATACTGGAATAAAATTAGGTATATTAAGAAAAGTAAATCAAGTTATATCTGGTGTAGAGATGGATAATATGAAAGAAGAGGAAATTAAAGATAATATAGATAAAATAAAGATTTTTTCAAGAGTAAATTATAAACATAAAATAAAAATAGTTAATAATTACAAAGGTAAAGGTTATGTAACTGTTATGGAAGGTGCTAAGGTTAATGATTTACCATCATTAAAATCAGCAGATGTAGGTATAACAGATTCCAGTAGTAGTTTACTTCAGAAGTTTTCAGATATAGTATTAAAAGATTGGAGTTTGAAAAATTTACTAATGAGTATAGTGGATTGTAGAAAGATTTTGCAGGCTTCAAAAAATGCTATAATGTATATAATAACAGTACTTTTATCTACATTTTTATTTTCTACAATAATTAATAATTTTTATTCTATTTCAGAATTAAAATTTTATATACTTTGGATTAATTCTATAACCATATTAATATCATCTTTAGCTCTTATGTTTCAGTATAAAGAAGAAGATTATTCTATAGACAATATAAAAGAAGAGCAAGATTTAATTAAAACAAATAAATGGAGAATAATTTTTACAGCTTTAATAATAGCAACTATTTCGTTTTTAAATTATAAGTTTTGTTATTCATATTCTAAAGAAACAGCTGGGATAAGTTCATTTTTTATATTAAATTTATTATCAAGCACTAGTATATATATATTTAGCAAAAAGATTGTATTTAAAAATAAAGTTTCTAATATGCTTGTAATTATAAATATATTTTTCCCTATAATTATAAGTGCTATATTGGATTATAGTATTTTATTTAAAATTTTTATTTTCCAATACTTAAAAATATTTTTAGGTATAATAGTTATATGGTTTATTACAATATTATTTAATAACTCAGCAAAAAGACTTTCATAACATATTAATAACAGTAATAGAATTTAAATATATATTAACCACCAATATCAATGATTAAAGAATCTTAGGATGGTTAAAATAATAATATGGAGGTGAAATGTTTCATGAGTTATAATATTTTTGAAACAGTTGTAAAAGGAAGCAATACAGTATTTTTAGATATACCTTCAGAACAATATTTTTCATATTATGATAGATTAGATAAAAAGTCAGCAGATAACATAGTTAAGGACTATTTTATTAACAGAGGAAATAAAAAAGATGCTGAAGCTATGGATATAGAATATAATGAATACACAAAAAGTGTTCAAATATTAGCAAAACTTCAAAGTTGAGGAGATAGTTTATGGAAAGACCATTAAGTTATTATGCGATTTCGGTTTTTTTAGGATGTATTTCTACTTTGTTATTATTTAATAATATATTATTAGGTGCAGTGTTTACTGCATCTTTTTTAATAATTATTTTTATAAACGAGGATAGCAAAAATTTTATTATAATTTTATTATTTTTTATTTTGGCTATGTTTAGTTTTTATAGTTATTTTACTATAGATGTTCCAGATAATATTAAAGTTAGGATTGTAAAAAAAGAAAAATACTATTGTTTTGGAGAATATAAAGGAAGAAATATTTTTATAATAGGAAAGACTAAAGATTTAAAAGAAGGATTAAAAACTACAATAGAGGGTGAATTTACAAAAGATATTAGATATAGCGGTGGATCTGTAGGGAGTTTTAAAGTAAAAAAAGTAAAAGGAAAAGAAGAAGATATAATATATAATATATATAATTTTAAGTCTATAGCCTATAATAAATTTAAAGAACAGTTAGGAGAAAATAAAACTGCAATGGTAATGTCTTTATGCTTTGGAGAAACTAAATATATATCTAATACTGATAAAGACATATTAAAGAAATTAGGGGTTATACATGCAGTTAGTGTATCTGGTTTTCATATGGTCATAATATATAAGCTCCTAGAGAAGGTATTAGGCCTTACCTTAGCTATACCAGTGTCTTTTTTATATGTAATATTAACAGGGATGAAAGCATCAGCTATAAGAGCTTTTATAATGATTATAATATTAAAGCTTTCTAAAAAGATTTTTAGAAAGTATGATAGTTTATCTTCTATAAGTTTAGCAGCTATAATAATACTATTAAATAAACCACATTACATATTGGATATAGGTTTTATGTTATCCTTTTTATCTACCTTAGGCATATTATTATATAATAAAAAAATATCTAGGATTCTTTATAAATTGCCACAGAGAATCAATTCCTGTGTAAGTCTTACGTTAAGTTCTCAAATATATACTTTCCCCTTTATGTGTTTTACCATTAAAAGCTTTGGTTTAGGTTTTATAATAGGAAATTTAATATTAGTACCTCTTTATGCTCCTATAGTGTTATTAGGAAATTTAGCAATGATTTTAATAAAAATACCTTTTTTATTTAAGATTATAAATAAAATTATATATATTTTTTTGATGATGATAGAAGGAGCTCACTATTTACTCTCTAATATAACTCCGGATTGTATTTATATAGGAGAATTTGAGGGAATATGTTTTGTGGTTATATATATGAGTTATGTATTATACAAGCATGGTTATAAAAATGTAAGATATATGCCATTAAGTTGTATAATGTTTTTGATTTTATTCAACTATACTTTTTTTCCAAGTATAGATTTTTATAGAGAAAAAGATTATAATATTACAGTTGTAAGATATAAGTTTGATACTATCATGCTTTGTAATTATGAAAGCAATGCAAGTAAAAACATATTAAAAATAAAACATCAAGTAAAGCCAGATAAAGTAGTTACAAATATAAAAAATAATACAAAGATAAATTTAGATAAAAATTTAAAAATCTATATTTTAAGTTGTGAAAAAGAACCTAATTATTATAATGAAAGGTCAGTAGAAAATAAGGAAGAATATAGTAATGTAAATGTTTTATTAAAAAATAAAAACAAAAATATAATTTTTACAGAAAAACCTATTAGATTAAAAAGTCCTAAAAATAATTATGTTATAATAAATTTAAAAGAAAAAAATTATACAGATGTTTTAAATAAAAGATATATAGTAGTTTTTAATAAAATTTTATGTTTAAAATAAAGGAAATGTTAAATAAGGAGTGAACATTTTGTTAGATATACTAGAATTTGAACAAAATACAAAGAAATATATAAATAATAATTGTTATATTTTTTGTGGACATCATGAACAATTGATAAAAGAAAATATAAAAAAAATAATAGATAGTAACATAAATAATGATTTTAAAGATTTAAATTATGTTCAATTTGATGGATCACAATTAGAAGAATTTGATACAGTGTTTAATGCCTGTGAAACATTGCCTTTTATGAGTGAGAAGAAAGCGGTTTTAATTTATAGAGCAGATTTTTTAGATGATAACAAAGGTGATAATAAGACTAAAAAATTATATAAAGATATAGAGAATTATATAAAAAATATTCCATACCATTGTATTTTTATTATGTATTATATTATGACAAATAAAAGGGATAAGGTTAGTTACAGAATAAAAAAATTAGATAATAAAGCCTGTATAATTACTATTGATAAAATTAAAGGAGCAAACTTAGAAAAAAGAGTAGAAAAATTCTTTAATGATAGAGGGAAAAAAATAGCTAAAATACCACTAAAGGCTTTTATACAAACTATCGAGAATGAAAATTTAAGTTACATAGAAAATGAAGTGGAAAAATTATGTACTTATGCAATGCATGAAGAAATAGAGAAAAAACATATAAAAGAAATGTATGAAAGTATCAAAGATGAAGATATCTTTGATTTAATAAATTTTATATCTGAAAAAAAACCAAGAAAGGCTATAGAAATTTTAAATGAGTTAATGTACAAAGGACAAAAAATAAATCATATACTAGTTATGATAGAAAAGCAATTTAGAAATTTATATTTTGTAAAGATAGGTATGGAAGAAGGAAAAACTAAAGAAGAGTTAGCAAAAGAGTTAAAAATTCATCCTTATGGATGTAGTGTATTAATGAGCCAAAGTAAAAAGTTTACTTTAAAACAAATAGAGAAGTCCATAGAATTAGTTATAGAAACGGATAAAAAAATAAAAACTACCTCTGTTAATACGCAAACAGAAGTAGAATTACTAATAATAAATTCTATATGTGCTTAAAATAAATAAACCCGTTAAATACGGGTTATTTATTTTAAGCGTTTAATGCATTTAATTTTGCAGCTAATCTAGATTTTGTTCTAGCAGCTTTGTTTTTGTGGATTATTCCTTTTGAAACAGACATATCTAAAGCTCTAGCAGCTGTTTTGTAAGCAGCTTTTGCTTCTTCAACGTTTTTACCTTCAACAACAGTTAAGAAGTTCTTTATTGTTGTTTTTAATGAAGATTTTAACATCTTATTTCTAAGAGTTTTAGTTTCTATAACTTTTATTCTTTTCTTAGCTGATTTTATATTTGCCATTTTTTCACCCCCTCGTGTTTTTATAGGGTTTTAGCAGTTTTGGGGAAATCTGCGTATGTAATAATCATTAAGATTTAACAAATGATATTATAACATTAATTATCATACACTTCAAGAGGATTTTATTATAAAAGAATAATTATAAAGAATCAGTAAAAAATATATTTAGAAGAAATATATTTTTAAAAGAAATTTAGGAGGATGTAAATATGTTTAATATAAGAACAGATTTAGCAATAGAAGCTAAGGAGATATATGAACAGGAAAATAAAAGTAAAATAGATGGGGTTCAGGTATTTGAATATAAAGAGGAAGATGTAGATATAACAGAGGTTAAAATAATAAATAATAATGGAGAGTTAGCCATGAAAAAACCAAAAGGTTCTTACATAACTTTAAATGTACCGGAGTTTGCTCACTATGATAGTGAAACTTTAGAAAAGGTTAGTGAAATTTTAGGAAAAGTTTTAAAAAAGATTGTAAAAATAGATAAAAGCATGACAGCTTTAGTAGTAGGGTTAGGTAATTGGAATGTTACTGCAGATGCTCTAGGACCTAAAGTAGTGTCTAAAATAATGGTTACAAGACATTTAAAAGAGTTAGTACCAAATCAGATAGATGAAAATGTAAGACCAGTTTGTGCTATATCGCCAGGGGTTTTAGGAATTACAGGTTTAGAAACCAGTGAAGTTATAAAGGGGATAGTACAAAAAATAAAGCCTAATTTAGTAATATGTATAGATGCTCTAGCTTCAAGAAAAACAGATAGGGTTAATAATACAATACAAATAGGAACCACAGGAATTTCTCCGGGAGCAGGGGTTGGAAATAAAAGAATGGAGCTTAGTGAAAAAACTTTAGGGGTTCCAGTTATAGCTGTGGGGGTACCTACTGTAGTAGATGCAGCAACACTCGCAAATGATACTATTGATATGGTGCTAGAAGATATGATTAAGAACTCTGAAAAGGGTGGAAAATTTTATGAAATGCTAAAGTCTGTAGATACAGAAGAAAAACTAGGCATGATAAAAGAGGTTTTAGATCCTAGATTAGGCAACCTTATAGTTACTCCAAAAGAGGAAGATATGCTTATAGAATCATTATCTAAAATAATAGGAAATGGAATAAATATGGCTTTGCAACCAGCCTTTCAATTAGAAGAAATAAATAAGTATTTAAATTAAAGAATATAATAAACAAATAAATATTTTAAATAACTAAAAAGCTGAATGATTTAAATTGTTTTTAACTAAGAGGTTAAAAGCAAAATGATTTCAAAAATTATTTTATAAATATAGTAATAAAACAGTTTTTTCTCTCATAAAATTATATATAAGCAGAATAGGGGGAGGAAAAATGAATTACAAAAGTATAAAGCCAAAAACAAATCAAAGTCATGGGAAAACATGGATAATTATATTCATGATATTAATTTTTTTTGTAGGAACAGTGCCCTGTGTGGCAAAAGCAAAGTCAAAAGTTAATTTTAATAAAAGAAATATGCTTTATGTCCAAATATTAAACTATGCTATGCCTACAGTAAAAGCTATTTCCTTTAATGAAGAAGATATGGCAGAAAATAAGTTCAGTTTTAAAAATCTTGTACTTCAGATGATAGGATTAAATATACATAATCCTATATCTTTAGTAGAAAAAGAAATGCCTGTTTTATGCCTTAATTCTTCAAAAGAAGATACGAAGGACAAAAGTATGGCATTAGACCCTTTTAAATTAGAAGAAAAAGAAGTATCAAAATATAAAGCAGAAGAAATGAAAGATGGAAAAGAAGATTTGAATTTGGAAAATAAAGTAGTAAATGTTCAAGAACCTAAATTAAAAAAGAAATTAAATCCTAAAAAACCAGAGGTGTTAATATATCATACTCATACTACAGAAAGTTACAAACCTGGAGAAGCAAGTAATTTTGATAATGATAAAAATGTTTGTGCAGTAGGACAGGAACTGGCAAAAGAGCTTATGGACAATTATGGTATAAATACATTACATGATAAAACTGTACATGACGCTCAAGCCTATACACAAAGTTATGCAAGATCATCAGTTACAGTGGATAAGCAGCTAAAACAACATGGTGATTTTAAACTTATAATAGACCTACATAGAGATGCTGGGAGTAATAAAAAAGCTTTTGTAACAAAATTAAATGGAGAAAATGTAGCAAAATTTATGATGGTAATGGCAAAAAAGAATCCTCACTTTAATAAAAATAATAATATGGCTACAAATATAATGAATACTTCCAATAAATTATTTCCGGGATTTTGTAAGGGGATATATTATTATAATTATGGCACAAGATATTTTAATCAAGATAAAAGTAATAATGCAGTTTTAATAGAAGTAGGTGCAGATATAAACACTACAGGGGAATCAAAAGCTTCAGCAAAATATTTAGCTAGAATTATTGCAGAATGTTTAAATAAATAACAAAATTGAATAAATATAGAAAAAATAGTACATCCTTATAGTAAGAATAAAAAAGGGGTGTACTTTTTTTATGGAAATAATAAAAAAGAAAAGAAAATTTAAATTAAATTGGAACAAATATAAGACAGTTATATTATTAAGTTTTTTAATAGCTGCAAGTGGATTTTTTATGGTAAGCAATACTATGCCTAAATTTGTAAAGGATAGGTCAAAGGTAGCTATTTATTTTACTAAAAGGCCTTTGGATATTAGATTCAGAACTGAAAACTATACAGTTTATATAAATGAAAAAATTTTAAATGATATAGGAGATAAAACCTATAAAACTTTTAATAATATGAAAAATTCTACAAGTAATTTTGTTAGCAATATTAATAAAAGTCACAGTTTAAATAAAATAGGTAATGTGTTTTATAAAATAAAAGAGGAAGTGCTAGGAGTTTTTAATGGAAGAAGTGTAAAATAATAATAAAGAACTAGAGATTTCACCTTTCAGTTGACATATCACCGGAGTTTTATGTTATAATTTACAGTGATTATTTTTACAATTTTCGAGTTGAAAGTTTGTTATTAAAAACCTATATGTTATTTGGGGGTAAAGATATAATGCAAAGTGAAAGACAAAAATATATAAGAAATTTTTCAATAGTAGCACACATAGATCATGGAAAATCTACATTAGCAGATAGATTGATAGAAGCAACAGGAACACTTACAGAAAGGGAAATGGATACTCAAGTATTGGATAATATGGATTTAGAGAAAGAAAGAGGAATAACTATAAAGTCTCAAGCTGTAAGATTAATTTATAAAAGGGATACTGGAGAAGAATATACACTTAATTTAATAGATACTCCAGGACATGTAGATTTTAACTATGAAGTTTCTAGAAGTTTAGCAGCTTGTGAGGGGGCTATACTAGTAGTAGATGCTACACAAGGCATACAAGCTCAAACATTAGCTAATTGTTATTTAGCCTTAGATAATGATTTGGAAATAGTTCCCGTAATAAACAAAATAGATTTACCAAGTGCTAGACCAGAAGAAGTAAAACATGAAATAGAAGATGTAATAGGTATAGAAGCGGAAGATGCACCTTTAGTTTCAGCTAAAACAGGATTGAACATAAAAGATGCACTAGAAGCTATAGTAGAAAAGGTACCAGCACCAGAAGGAGATGAAAAAGCCCCTTTAAAGGCTCTTATATTTGATTCATACTATGATAGTTATAAAGGGGTAGTTTGTCACATAAGAGTAAAAGAGGGTACAATAAAAGAGGGTACAGAAATAAAACTTATGAATACAGGAAAGGTTTATGAAGTAGTAGAGGTAGGAGTTTTTGTACCAAACTATATGCCTGTAGATGAATTAAAAGCAGGAGATGTTGGATATGTAACTGCATCAATTAAAAATGTTAGAGATGCCAGAGTAGGAGATACTATCACAGAGGCTAAGAGACCTGCTAATGAAGCATTGTCAGGATATAGACCTGCAGTGCCAATGGTATTTAGTGGGATATATCCAGTAGATGGAGCCAAATATGAAGAATTAAAAGAAGCCTTAGAAAAGCTTCAAGTAAATGATGCAGCATTGTCTTTTGAACCAGAAACTTCTATAGCCTTAGGTTTTGGATTTAGATGTGGATTTTTAGGTCTTTTACATATGGATATAATACAAGAAAGATTAGAAAGAGAATTTAATTTAGATATTATAACCACAGCGCCATCTGTTATATATAAAATAACAAAAACGGATGGAACTTTAATAGAGCTAACAAATCCAACTAATATGCCAAGTCCTTCAGAAATAAAGCTTATGGAGGAACCTATAGTTAAGTCATCTATAATAACACCATCAGATTACGTTGGTGCAGTTATGGATTTAGCTCAAAACAGAAGGGGAATATTTAAAGATATGCAATATTTAGATACTACTAGAGTATCTTTAAATTACGAGATCCCTTTAAATGAAATAATTTATGACTTTTTTGATGCTTTAAAATCAAGGACAAGAGGTTATGCCTCCTTTGACTATGAATTAATAGGATATAAAGATGCGGATCTTGTTAAACTAGATATATTATTAAATGCGGATATTGTAGACGCTTTGTCTATGATAGTGCCAAGAGAAAGAGCCTATGCTAAGGGAAGAAATATGGCTGAAAAGCTAAAGGAAATAATACCAAGACAAATGTTTGAAATACCAATACAAGCAGCAGTAGGAGCTAAAATAATAGCTAGAGAAACAATAAAAGCTATGAGAAAAGACGTTCTTGCAAAATGTTATGGTGGAGATATATCAAGAAAAAGAAAACTTTTAGAAAAACAAAAAGAAGGAAAGAAAAGAATGAGACAAGTGGGATCTGTAGAAGTACCACAGGAAGCATTTATGGCAGTATTAAAAACAGAGGAGTAATAATATATAACTTAGGAGTGTTAGTTTTGGATAGAGAGGATAAAAACAAGGAAGTTTCACTGTATATACACATACCTTTTTGTATGCAAAAATGTTTATACTGTGATTTTACATCTTATAGTAAAAAAGAAGATCTAATGATGGACTATATTAAAGCCCTCTCTAAAGAAATTGTTGATAATACAAAAAATAAGATAATAAAAACAATATTTATAGGTGGGGGTACCCCCACCTATTTATCTTTAGAGGCTTTAAATATTTTAAAAGATACCTTAAAAACTATAGATAAAAAAGAAAATATAGAATTTACAGTGGAGGGTAATCCGGGAACTTTTACAGAGAAAAAACTAAAACTACTAAAATCAATGGGAGTAAATAGATTAAGTATAGGACTTCAAAGTTCTAAAAATACCCTACTAAAAACATTAGGTAGAATTCATAGTTTTGAAGATTTTGTACATAGCTTTAAAATGGCTAGAAAGGAAGGATTTAATAATATAAATGTAGATTTAATGTTTGCTCTCCCAAATCAAAGTTTAGATGATTGGAAGGATACTTTGCTAGAAGTAGTAGATTTAAATCCAGAACATTTATCCTGTTATAGTTTAATAATTGAAGAGGGAACAAGTTTTTATAATTTATATAAAAATTCATTGCTAAAACTTCCTAAAGAAGAAGAAGAAAGAGAAATGTATGAATATTGTATTGATTTTTTGAAAGAAAAAGGGTATTTACAGTATGAAATTTCAAATTTTGCTAACCCTAATAAAGAGTGTAAACACAATTTAGTGTATTGGGATTTGGAAGATTATATAGGTTGTGGAGTAGGGGCTCATTCTTATGTAAATAATCAAAGATATGAAAATACTAATTCCATAGAAACATATATAAAAGAAATAAATTCTAATAATCTTACTCAGATAAATTTTCATATTAATTCACAAAAAGAAAATATGGAAGAGTTTATGTTTATGGGACTTAGAAAGACAAAAGGTATATGTATAGATGATTTTCAGGAAAGATTTGGTCAAAATATAATGCACATATATGGAAGTGTAATCAATAAATATAAAAAATTAAATTTATTAATGGAAAAGGAAAACAGGATATATTTATCTAAAGAGGCTGTAAGTATTTCAAATACTATACTTTCAGATTTTTTATTATAAGGGTTAAAAGAAAAATAAAGAAATTCTAAGAAAAAGTGAGATTTTAAAAAATTAATATAAGTTTTTTGAAAATATAAAGGTTAAACAAAGTTAAATATCAAATAGATAGGTTGACAAATAATTTGTACAATGTTAGATTTTAATCATAGTAATTAGCACTCATTGCTAGTGAGTGCTAATAAAAGAGGTGTCAATATGATATGGATGAGAGAAAAATCAGGATACTTCAAGCTATAATAAAAGATTATATTAATAGTGGAGAACCCGTTGGATCAAGAACTATTGCTAAAAAATATGATTTAGGAGTAAGTTCAGCAACTATAAGAAACGAGATGGCAGACCTAGAAGATATGGGATATTTAGAACAGATTCATAGTTCATCTGGAAGAAAACCATCAGATAAAGGCTATAGACTATATGTAGATAAACTTATGACATTAACAGCTTTAACAGAGCAGGAAAAAATGCTCATAAAAGATCAAGCTATAGATTCAGCCTTATATGAAATAGATAAAACCATAAGACACTCTATAAGTATATTATCTGAAATAACTAAATTAACTTGTCTAGTAAAGACTCCGTCTATGATAAAAAGTAGATTAAAATCAATACAAATAATTAAGGTTGATAAGTATAATTTATTATTGATTGTTATAACAGATAATGCCATGATAAAAAATACACTATTAAGAGTAACAAAAGAAATAGATGAAGGCTCCTTAATAAAAATAAATAATTTATTAAACCAAAAATTAAAAGGACTAAGTCTAAGAGAAGTAAATTTAGAATTATTAAATGAATTAAAAAAAGAAATGATAGGATATGGTGATATATTAAAAAATATTTTATCCTCCATATATGAAGCACTTACGGATATAGAGGATGCAGAAATATATATGGAAGGAACCACAAATATATTCAATTATCCTGAATACAATGATGTAGATAGAGCTAAAGAATTTCTATCTATGCTAAATGATAGAGAAAAGGTAGAAGAATTATTATATGCAGATTCTGATATTGCTGTAAAAATAGGAAAAGAAAATTTTGTAGAAGATGCAAAACAATGTAGTGTTATTTCAGCAGTATATAGTATAGGAAAGACTCCCATAGGAACTATAGGAGTTATAGGACCTACAAGAATACCTTATGAAAAAATAATATCAGCTGTGGCTACAATAGTTAAGGCAATAAATGATACCTTAACTGATGACAAAAATATTCATAAATAACAAGTGGATAGATAGAATGGAGGTATATAATTGGAAAAAGAATGCAAGGATGCTAAACATATTAACATGGAAGAGGATTGCTGCTGCTCTAATAAAGAGAGTGAAAATAAAGAAGAAGATAAAGGCAAAGAAGAGGACTTAGAGTTTGAAGAAATAGAAAAAGAAGAAATAATAGAAGACTCTAATGAAGTAAAGATAAAGGAATTAGAAGATATGAAAAATAAATTAAAAGAAGAAAATAAAAAATTAGAAAATCAGATGGAAGAAATAAAGGAAAGATTAGTAAGAACAGTAGCAGAATATGATAATTTTAGAAAAAGAACAGCTAAAGAAAAAGAAGATTTATATGTTAGCGCCTGTGAAGATGTTTTAAAAGAGCTTCTTCCAGTTTTAGATAACTTAGAAAGAGCAGCAACTGTAGAAGGCTCTGTAGAAGATATTAAAAAAGGAATAGATATGACTGTTAAACAGTTTGGAACTTCTTTAGAAAAATTAGGAGTAGAAGAAATATCTACAGAAGTTGCTTTTGACCCTAATATTCATAATGCAGTAATGCATGTGGAGGATTCCAATTGTGGAGAAAAGGAAATAGTAGAAGTATTCCAAAAGGGATATAAAAAAGGTGAAAAAGTTATAAGATATAGCATGGTAAAAGTAGCAAACTAGATAAAAATTTATTATAAGAATCTAACAAATTACAAACTAGGAGGGAATATTAAAATGGCAAAAATAATCGGAATTGACTTAGGAACAACAAATTCTTGTGTATCAGTTATGGAAGGTGGAGAACCAGTAGTTATACCAAATGCGGAAGGTTCAAGAACAACTCCTTCAGTAGTATCTTTCCAAGCTAATGGAGAAAGATTAATAGGTCAAGTAGCAAAAAGACAAGCTATTACAAATCCAGAAAAGACTATAATTTCTATAAAAAGATATATGGGAACAGACCATAAGGTTAATATAGATAACACAGAATATACACCGCAACAAATATCAGCTATGGTACTTCAAAAATTAAAAGCAGATGCGGAGGCGTATCTTGGAGAAAAAGTAACTCAAGCAGTTATAACAGTGCCAGCTTATTTTAATGATAGTCAAAGACAAGCAACAAAGGATGCTGGAAAAATAGCTGGACTTGAAGTTTTAAGAATAATAAATGAACCAACAGCTGCATCATTAGCTTATGGTTTAGATAAAATGGATACAAATGAAAAAATATTAGTTTATGACCTAGGTGGTGGTACTTTTGACGTATCAATATTAGAACTAGGTGATGGAGTATTCGAAGTTAAAGCTACTAATGGAGATACAAAATTAGGTGGAGATGACTTTGACCAAAAATTAATAGATTATATAGCTGAAACATTTAAAGCTGAAAATGGAATAGATTTAAGAAATGATAAAATGGCTATACAAAGATTAAAAGAAGCTGCAGAAAAAGCTAAAATAGAATTATCATCAGCAACACAAACAAATATAAATTTACCATTTATAACAGCAGATGCAACAGGTCCAAAACACATAGACATGAACTTAACAAGAGCTAAATTTAATGAATTAACTCATGATTTGGTACAACGTACATTAGAACCAATTAAAAAATCATTAGAAGGTTCAGGATATGCAATGTCTGATATAGATAAAATAATAATGGTTGGTGGATCAACAAGAATACCAGCTGTTCAAGATGCAGTTAAAGACTTTACAGGAAAAGAATTAAGTAAAGGGGTTAACCCAGACGAAGTTGTTGCAATGGGTGCTGCTATTCAGGCAGGAGTTTTAACAGGAGAAGTTAAGGATGTATTACTTTTAGATGTTACTCCATTAACACTAGGAATAGAAACATTTGGAGGAGTTTCAACTACGTTAATAGAAAAAAATACAACAATACCTACAAGAAAGAGCCAAGTATTTTCTACAGCAGCAGACGGTCAAACATCAGTTGAAATACACGTAGTACAAGGTGAAAGATCAATGGCAGCTGATAACAAGACATTAGGAAGATTTACTTTATCAGGGATAGCTCCAGCTCCAAGAGGAATACCTCAAATAGAAGTAACTTTTGATATAGATGCTAATGGGATAGTTAATGTATCTGCTAAGGATAAAGGAACAGGAAAAGAAGCTAATATAACAATAACAGCTTCAACAAATTTAACAGATGATGAAATAGAAAAAGCTGTAAATGAAGCTAAGAAATTTGAAGCAGAAGATAAAAAGAGAAAAGAATCTATAGAAATTAAAAACAATGCAGATCAAATAGTATATCAAACAGAAAAAACATTAACTGACCTAGGAGATAAAGTGTCAGCTGAAGATAAAGCTACTATAGAAGAAAAAGTAAAAGCAGTTAAAGATGTTAAAGAGGGAGAAGATTTAGAAGCTATTAAGAAAGCAACTGAAGATTTAACTCAAACATTCTATGGAATATCTTCAAAGATATATCAACAAGCTAACCCAGAAGGAGCTCAAGGTGCAGGTTTTGACCCTAATAATATGGGTGGAGCAAATGCAGGCAATGCTTCAGCAGAAAATGACAAAAAAGATGACAATGTAGTAGATGCAGACTATAAAGTTGAAGATGATAAATAAAAAATAAATGACAAATATTAAAAAATTGTATAAGATATAATAGGTATGACTTAAGGGAGGGAGTTTGTACTCCTCCCTTAATTTAAGTATAAAAACAATTTTAAATTACATTCAATTAGATATTAGGTGGTGAAAAAGAGGAATGCCCAGCAAGGATTATTATGCATTACTTGGATTAGAAAAAGGTGCTAGTGAAGAAGACATAAAAAAAGCTTTTAGAAAATTAGCTATAAAATATCATCCGGATAAAAACAAAGGTAACAAAGAGGCTGAAGAAAAATTTAAAGAAATAAATGAAGCTTATCAAGTACTTTCAGATCCTCAAAAGAAAGCTCAATATGATCAATTTGGAACTACAGACTTTAATGGAGCAGGGGGATTTGACCCATCAGGCTTTGGAGGTTTCGATTTTTCAGATATGGGAGGCTTTGGAGATATATTTGATTCCTTCTTTGGAGGAGGATTTTCTTCTGGTGGAAGAAGAAAAAATGGACCTCAAAGAGGTGCGGATATAGAAACTGCTATTAATTTAACCTTTGAAGAAGCGGTATTCGGAGCGGAAAAAGAAATATCTGTAAATAAACATGAAAATTGTGATAATTGTAATGGAACCGGTGCAAAACCAGGAACAAGTCCAAAAACATGCGATAAATGTGGTGGTACTGGAAGAATTAGAATTCAAAAGAACACTATATTAGGAAGTATGGTAACAGAAACTTCCTGTGATAAATGTGGTGGTAGCGGAAAAGTTATAGAAAATCCATGTAATAGGTGCCATGGAAAAGGGAAAATTAGAAAAAATAAAAAGATTAAAGTTAAAATACCAGCAGGTGTAGATACAGGAAACGTTATTCCACTAAGAGGACAAGGTGAACCAGGAAACAATGGAGGACCAGCAGGAGACTTATATATAAATATAAGAGTAGATGCTCATCCTACCTTTAAGAGAAAAGGCTTTGATATTTATATAGAAAAGCATATAAGTTTTGCTCAAGCTGCTTTAGGTGTTGAGATAAAAGTACCTACAGTAGATGGAGAGGTTAAATATGAAGTACCAGCGGGAACACAACCAGGAACTGTATTTAGGTTAAAAGGTAAGGGAGTACCAAGAATAAATAGTACAGCTAGAGGAAATCAATATGTTACTATAATAGTAGATATACCAAAGAAATTAAATAACAAGCAAAGGGAAGCCCTAACTATGTATATGGATGCTAGTGGAGAAACTGTAGAAGGAAAAGAAAAGGATACTATTTTTGAAAAGATAAAAAAAGGCTTCAAAGATTAATATAAGGAAAGTGCAGTGCACTTTCCTTATATTTTGTGGTGGATTTTCAGATTTTTAGGTATAATATATTAATAGTGTTAGAGAATTTTATGGAGTGATTCTTAGTTTCAGGTAGAGGTTGATTAAAAGGAATAGTTCGCTAATAATAGCTTTTTATTTTAAGGAGGAATTTTTTATGGATAAAGAATGGTTAGAGGTTTGTATATATACAAGTAGTGAGGCTTTGGAAGCTATATCAGGAATATTATATAATACAGGTGTAAAAGGAGTTTCAATAGAAGATCCTAAGGATATTGAGTTTAAAAAGAAGCATCCTGGAGATTGGGATTATTTTGATGAAACTTTATTAACAGTTAAGGATACTGCTATAGTAAAGGGATATTACAAAGAGGATGATAAGTTTAATGAGTATTTAGATTACATAAAAGAATCTATAAATAACTTAGGTCAATTTGGGATAGATAAAGGGGAAGGGTTAGTAGAAGTTAACAAGGTAAATGAAGAAGACTGGGAAAATAATTGGAAAAAATATTATAAACCAACTAAGGTTTCAGATAAAATAGTTATAAAACCTATCTGGGAAAATTATGATAAAAAAGAAGAGGAAATAATAGTACAGTTAGATCCAGGTATGGCTTTTGGTACAGGAACTCATGAAACCACAAGAATGTGTATAAATGCTTTAGAAAAATACATAAAAAAGGATAAAACTGTGTTTGATATAGGTTGTGGATCCGGAATACTATCTATAGCATCAGCAAAATTAGGGGCTAAACATGTAATAGGTGTAGATTTGGATCCAGTAGCTGTTAAATCCTCTAAAGAAAATATTAAATATAATAATTTAGACAACATAGAAATATTAGAAGGTAATTTAATGGAAGTAGTAGAGGGCAGAGCAAATATAGTAGTAGCTAATATAATAGCAGATGTTATAATATTTTTAACAGAAGGTGTCAAAGCTTTTATAGAAAAAGACGGGTATTTTATAGCTTCTGGTATAATAAATTCAAGAAAAGAGGATGTTATTAAAAAGTTAGAAGAAACAGGTTTTGTAATAGAAGAAGTAAAAGAAGAGGGAGAATGGGTTTGTATAGTATCTAAAATAAACTAAAACTATTTTAATAATTTTATAAAAAGTGTATTTTAGAATATAAAAATTTGTATTTAGGGTTCCCTTTACAAAAAAATATTAAAGTAGGTGATTATTGTGCATAAATTTTTTGTACCCGCTGAAAATATAATTGATAAAAAGGCTATAATTGATGGTGATGATGTTAAACATATATATAAGGTATTAAGGTTAGAATGTGGAGATGCTATAAACATAAATAATTGCCAGGGAAAAGAATATAAAGGTAAAATAGAAAGTATAGATAAAAAATCTGTTGTTGTAAAAATATTAGATCAGGTTAAAGTAAATAATGAAAGCCCTTTAAATATTTATTTATATCAAGGTCTTCCTAAATCTACCAAGATGGATTTGATAGTTCAAAAGTCTACTGAATTAGGTATAAAAGAAATAATACCTATTATAACAGAAAGAGTTGAGGTTAAAACTTCATTAAAGGAATTTAAAAAATTAGATAGATGGAATAGAATTGCACTTGAAGCATGTAAACAATGTAAAAGATCTTTAATTCCAAGTGTTAGAGAACCCTTAAAATTTAATGATTTGTTGGAAGAGATAAAGGACATGGATTTAATAATTGTGCCTTATGAAAGTAAAGAAAATTATGGTATAAAATCTCTTATAAAAAATATAGAATATGAAAAAGAAAATATTAAAAACATAAGTATAATAATAGGACCAGAAGGTGGCTTTGAAGAAAGTGAAATAAGAGTTTTAGAAGAAATAAAAGCTCAGATAGTAACTTTAGGACCTAGAATATTTAGAACAGAAACAGCAGGTATAGTATGTGCTTCAATAATTTCATATGAATTAGGAGATTTAGGAGGAAATATATAATGAAAGTTGCTTTTTCTACATTAGGATGTAGAGTAAATGTATATGAAACAGAAGCTATGACAGAAAAATTTATAAAACAGGGCTATGAAGTAGTGGATTTTAATGAAGTGGCTGATGTATATGTAATAAACACTTGTACCGTAACTAATATGGGTGATAAGAAATCAAGACAGATGATAAGTAGAGGAAGAAGACTAAATTCTAAGGCTATAATTGCAGTAGTAGGTTGTTATTCTCAAATAGCTCCAGAAGAAGTAGCCAAAATAGAGGGCGTAGATGTAGTTTTAGGTACCAGAAATAAAGGTGATATAGTTTATTGGATAAATAGAGCTATGGAAGAAAAAAATCAAGTCATAGAAGTTAAAGATGTTCTTAGAAATAAAGAATTTGAAGAATTAAATATAGAAGAGTATAGGGATAAAACTAGAGCCTTTTTAAAAATACAGGATGGATGTAATAGATTTTGTTCTTATTGCTTGATACCCTTTGCAAGAGGAGCTGTATGTAGCAAAAAAGCAGAAAAGGTTATGGAAGAGGTTAGAAAACTTTCTAAACATGGATTTAAAGAAATAATTTTATCCGGTATAGATATAGCTTCTTATGGTTTTGATTTAGAAGGAAAGTACAACTTAACATCTATATTAGAAGAGATAGATAAAGTAGAAGGCATTGAAAGAATAAGAATAGGTTCCATAGACCCAACCTTTTTTACAGAAGAAGAAATAATAAGAATAAGTAAATTAAAAAAATTCTGTCCACATTTTCATTTGTCTCTTCAAAGTGGATGTAACGAAACCTTAAAAAGAATGAATAGAAAATATACTGTAGAGCAGTATAAAGAGATAGTATATAATTTAAGAACAAATATAGAAGCTGTTTCTATAACTACAGATATAATAGTAGGATTTCCAGGAGAAACAGAAGAAGAGTTTAATAAAACCTATGAATTTTTAAAAGACATAAAACTATCTAAAATGCATGTATTTAAATTCAGTCCAAGAAAAGGTACTAGAGCAGAGAAAATGGAGAATCAAGTAGATGGTAACATAAAAGAAGAAAGAAGTAATAAAATAATAAATTTAGATAGAGCTCTTGAAAAAGAATTTATGAATAAATTTATTGAAAAAGAAATGCCAGTATTATATGAGCAGGAAACTAAAGAAAAAGGAATTTTTGAAGGGTATACTCCAAACTACATAAAGATATATGCTAAAAGCTTAAGAGATATTACTGGAGAGATAATAAGTACCAAACTGAAAGAGGTTTCTAAGGATTTTATTAAGGGAAAAATTTATTAGAGTAGAAGGATTTTTAATCTATTTATTGAATATTTCACTTAACGGGAGGTGATATAATGGAAAATTGTATTTTTTGTAAAATATTAAAGGGAGAAATACCAAGTTCTAAAGTATATGAAGATGAATTGGTATATGCTTTTAATGATATAGATCCAGTGGCACCACATCATATTCTTATAATCCCTAAAGAACATATAAGTTCTTTAAATGATTTAACAGAAGAAAATAGCAAGGTTATAAGTCATATATTTATGGTAGCTAAAAAATTAGCTAAGGATCTTAATATATCAGAAGAAGGCTTTAGAGTAGTTTCTAACTGTGGTGAATCAGCAGGACAGACTGTTTTTCACATACATTTTCACTTAATTGCAGGTAGGAATTTACAATGGCCTCCAGGTTAAAAAACTTATTAAAGTTGGAATATTAAGTTGTTGACAGTTTCCCAAAATATGTTGTATAATAGCTAGTGTGTTATTTAGCCCGCAATTAACTGCTTTGTTTTTACTAAATTGAACTAGCGGAGGGAGGGAGAAAACATGTCAGAAATAAAAGTTGGAGAAAACGAATCATTAGAAAACGCACTAAGAAGATTTAAGAAAAAATGTGCAAGAGCTGGTGTTTTATCTGAAGTAAGAAAAAGAGAACACTACGAAAAGCCAAGTGTAAAGAAAAAAAAGAAATCTGAAGCTGCAAGAAAGAGAAAATTCAAGTAGTTACAATTAATAGATTTCTTTGAAAGAGGGTATTAGATAATAATGTCTCTTAAGGAAACACTACAAGACCACTGGAAACAAGCCTTAAAAGCTAGAGAGAAAGAGAAAGCTAATACTATAAGTATGGTTAAAGCTGCCATTCTTTTAGCAGAAAAAAATTCAGGGAAAACTCTTGAAGATTCAGAAATAATTGATATTTTATCTAAAGAGATAAAACAGCGCAAAGAAGCGTTAGAAGACTTCAAGAAGGGAAACAGACAAGACTTAGTAGATGCAACTAATTTTGAAATAGAAGTTTTGCTAAAATACCTTCCTCAGCAGTTGACAGAAGAGGAAATTACAGAAATAATTGAAAAAGCAGTTAATGAAACTGGTGCAAATAGCATGAAACATATGAAAAATGTCATGAGTATAGTTATCCCTAAAACTAAAGGTAGAGCAGATGGTAAACTTGTAAGTGAAAAAGTAAAAAATATATTGAGTAAATAGTAAAAGCTGAGTAAAACTCAGCTTTTTATATTATATACATAGACTCATATTTGTCATTTATTAAAAAATGCTTTCATAAATTAATATGAAAGTATTTTTTTTATTTGAGGTGAAAAATGAGTAAAAAATTTTATAATGCAAGGGAAACTGTAGCGGATAAGTTAGATCTACCAAGAGATATAATTTTAAATCAACCAAAGATAATAGTTACAGGCAATGAGGAAATAACCATAGAAAATCATAGAGGAGTAGTTGTTTTTGAAGAAAAGGTAGTGAAAATTAATTCTGGATCTGGATTGATATCTATTTATGGAAAAGATTTTGAGATATTGTTTATGGGGGGAAGTACTATTACTTTAGGAGGAAAATTTAAATCTATAGAATATGAAGGGTCTGAAACAAATGAAATTTGATAAGTATAAAAATGCTACTATGACTATAGAAATTCAATCTATGATACCAGAGAGATTTATTAACCTTTTATGGAGAAATGGTGTGAAAGTTAAAAATGTAGTTAAGACAAATGTAACTACATTTGTTTTGGATATAGACTTAAAAGATTATGCTGTTATGGATGATATAGCTAGGAGAACAGGAACAAAAGTAAAAATAGTAAAAAGAAAAGGAATCTCTTTTTTAGTTTTATTTTTAAAAAGAAGATTTTCATTAGTAATAGGTATATTTATTTTTTCTTTTATAATATATTTTATGTCTACATTCATATGGGATATAGATATAACATCAACTAATGGCGTGACACCTTATGAAATAAGACAACAATTAAAACAATATGGAGTAAAGCCTGGAATAAATAAAAATGCTATAGATGTTTATAAGATAGAAGAAAAATTGGTTAAAGATATAGACAATATAATGTGGGTGAAAGCTAGAATTGAAGGAGGGAAACTTGTAATAAAGGCCGAAGAGAGGCAGTCTCCTCCAACTATAGTGAAGGAGGATGAACCTTGCGATTTAGTAGCTAAAAAAGATGGGGAAGTACAAAGGGTATATACTACTTCAGGAAGTTCTATAGTACAAAATGGAGACATAGTAAAAAAAGGTGATATTTTAATTAAAGGTGAACAGGGAAAAGAAGGCGAAACTTATGAAGTCCATTCAGAAGGAAAGGTTTTTGCTAGAACTTTTTATGAACAAATTAAAACTATAAATACCTATAGAATAAAAAGAAAAAGAACGGGTAAAAAAATAGAGAGGATATATATTAATTTTAAGGGTAAAAAACTATATTTGAAAAAAACTATCAATAAATTTGAAAAATATGATAGAATAGAAAATAATAAGCTGTTTATAACAAAAGAAACATTATATGAAGTAAAAGAAACAAAAGAAGATATTAATTTGAAAAAAACTATAGATGAGGAAAATGAAAAAATCTATAAAAATATAACTAAAAACTTAGATAAATCTGTTAAAATTGTAGATAAAATTACGAATTATTCTCCAGAGGGAGAGAGCTGTAAAATTAGAATGCTAATTATAGCAGAAGAAGATATAGCTGTTCCACAAAAGATAGAAATTACGGATAAAGAAGAAGACAGCTAAAATAAAGGTGGTATTATAATATATGAAAAAAATTACCATGGAAGAAATAAAAAAGGACAATAAACTAAAGAGAGTATTAGTTTTTTTTATTACATTTTTATTTATGTATGTGGTGCTTATTACATCTTTTGTTACAAAAAAATATGACCTACAAGAGGGGGATATAGCTAAAGTTGATATAAAAGCCCCAAGAGAAATAAAGGATGAAATATCTACCAAAGCTAGATTGCAACAAGCTTTAGAGGCAGTGCCTATACAGTATACTAAAAGGACAGAGGTTAAAACAGAAATTTTAAATGAAGTAAATAGTTTTTTTTCACAGGTAGATTCTATAAAAGATAAAAGAATAGATGAAAAGCAAAAGGTTCAGCAATTAGATCAAAATGGGAAAATAAATATATCAGAAAGAGAATTAAGCCAAATATTAAATTTAGATAAAGCAGAACTTAAATCTCTTCAGGATGTGCTTATTAAAGTTATATCTGATGTTTATGAAAATGTAAATATAAGTGATGATTCTCAAAAGGATAATGCACAGGATATAAAAAAAGCACAGGAGTATGTGTACTCAAAAATAAAAATGTCTAAAATATCAAATTCTTTAAGACAATTGGCAATAAATATAGCTTATTCAGAAATAAAACCTAATTTTTATTATGATAAAGAAAAAACAGAAGAATTAAAGAAGGAAACTTTAAAAAATACTCCACCGGTTATGATAAAAAAAGATCAAACAATAGTTAAAGAAGGAGAACCAGTATCTAAATATCAATTAGATTTGTTAAAGGATGTAGGTTTATTAAATAATAATAATAATTTTGAGTGGTATATTTTTATTGGATTAGGAGTTCTAATAGTTTTAGTGCTTTTTATACAGTATGGATATATATATAAATTTTATAATGAAGTATTTAATGAGTTAAATAGTTTGGTTTTAATAAGTTTAAATAATTGTATAGCAATACTTTTAGCTAGGAGTATGTATACAATATCACCTTTTTTAATTCCTTTAGCATCTATACCTATGATATTAACTTTATTACTAAATTATAAAATATCTTTATTCACTAGTCTTGTAAACTGTATTTTAATAGCCGTAGCAGTAAATTTTGAAGTAGAAATTATTTTAATAGCTATAATGAGTGCTGTTTTAGGTTCTACTATATTAAGAAAGATGCAAGAAAGAAATGATATACTGTATGCATCATCTTATATAGCTATTATAAATGTAATACTTACTTTTTCAGCAGGTTTTCTTTTAAGTAATAGTGTTATAGATGTAAGTAAAAAAGCATTATTTACTCTTATAGGAGGGGTATTATCAGCCATATTAACCATAGGGCTTCTTCCTTTATTTGAAAATTTATTTGATATAGTTACTACTATTAAACTTTTAGAGCTCTCAAATCCTAATAATCCATTACTTAAGAAGTTATTATTAGAGGCGCCAGGAACTTATCATCACAGTATATTAGTAGGTAACTTAGCTGAGGTTGCAGCAGAAGTTGTAAATGGAAATCCAGTATTAGCTAGAGTATCTGCTTATTATCATGATATAGGGAAGACTAAAAGACCTTATTTCTTTAAAGAAAATCAAATAGGTAAAGAAAATCCTCATGATAAAATATCTCCTAATTTAAGTACCTTAATAATTACTTCTCATGTAAAGGATGGGTTAGAATTAGCTAAGGAATACAAAATACCTAAAGTTATACAGGATATAATACAACAACATCATGGTACATCTTTAGTAAAATATTTTTATATAACTATGAAAAATAATAGTGAAAGGCCTGAAGATGTAAATGAAGAAGACTTTAGATATCAAGGTCCTATACCTAAAAGTAAAGAAGCTGCTATAATAATGTTAGCAGATGGGGTGGAGGCTGCTGTAAGGTCTATAAATGAACCAACTAAGGGTAAAATAGAAGAAATGGTAAATAAAATAATAAAGGCAAGATTGGATGAAGGACAGTTAGATGATTGTGATCTTACATTAAAAGAAATAGGACTAATAAGAGATGCTTTCTTAAAGGTTCTTATAAGTATATATCACCAAAGAATAGAATATCCAGAGGATAAATGGATAAAAGATAGGAGGATAAAATGATATATATAGATAATAGACAGGATGAAATAAAAGTAAATGAAGAGTTTGAAAATAAGATAAAAGAAATAATAGACTATGCATTAAAAGAGGAAAAGGTAAATATAGATTATGAAATAAGTGTAGTGTTTATAGATAACAACAGCATAAAAGAAATAAATAAAGACTATAGAAATATAGATAAGGTTACAGATGTATTATCTTTCCCAATGTTAGATTATGAAGAAGGAAAAGTTTTTAAAGATATATATTTAAACTATGAATTTGATGAAAGTGATCTAGATGAAGGTAATTTAGTTTTAGGTGATATAGCTCTTTCTTTAGAGAAAGCAGAAGAGCAAAGTAAAGAATTTGGGCACAGTTTTTTAAGAGAAACTTGTTATTTAACAATACATTCAGTACTGCATCTTCTAGGATATGACCATATAAAAGAAGATGAAAAAGCTATAATGAGACAGAGAGAAGAAGAAATATTAAAAAACTTTAGTTTACAAAGGTAAAAATTCATTTGTTTTAACCTGTAAAGGATGGTGCTTAGCCATGAAAGTAAATAAACTTTTGGATAGTTTTAATTATGCCATAGATGGAATAATACATGCAGTTAGAACCCAAAGGAATATGAGAATACATATGCTCTCTGCTCTTTTGGTTTTAACTGCCTGTTTTTTCTATGATTTATCAAAGATAGAATTGGTAGTTGTATGTATAACAATAACCTTAGTTATTTTTGCCGAACTTATGAATACTGCTATAGAATTTGCTATAGATGCTACTACGAATTATTATCATCCCTTAGCTAAGGTTTCTAAAAATGTAGCAGCAGGAGCAGTTTTATTAACAGCTATAAATGCAGTAGTGGTTGGTTATATTATATTTTGGGATAAACTAAAATATATAAATTTCGTTTTAATAACTAAAATAAAAAATTCAAATCCTTATGCTATATTTATTATATTAGCTATAGTTTGTATAGTTACGGTAGTGGTAAAAGCCATATATGGTGAAGGCACTCCTTTAAAGGGAGGAATGCCCAGTGGACATAGTACCATGGCATTTTCTATAGCCACAATAATAGCTCTTATAACTAAGGAATTTCCTGTAGTTATGTTAAGTTATTTTTTAGCTTTTATAGTAGCTCAAAGTAGAGTCGATTCAGAAGTCCATTCTATATTAGAGGTAATAGTGGGAGCTTTATTTGGAACTTTATTTACTACGCTTTTATATAAAATATTTGGATAGTTGAAATAATGTAAAATAATGCTATAATTTATTTACACAATAATTTGTAGAGTAAATAGTTTATCCAAACAGGAGGATTTATAATGAAATATGACGAAATTATAAAAAAAGCAATGGAAGCCAGAGAAAATGCTTACGTTCCTTACTCAAAATTTAAAGTAGGAGCAGCTTTATTAACAGAAGATGATACAATATATACAGGATGTAACATAGAGAATGCTTCTTATGGTGCTACAAATTGTGCAGAAAGAACAGCTATATTTAAAGCTATATCAGAAGGACATAAGAAAATAAAAGCCATTGCAGTAGTAGGAAGCTTTGAAGAATATACTTATCCATGTGGTATATGTAGGCAGGTTATAAGTGAATTTGCAAATGGAAATATAGACATAATAATAGTAAAAGATAAAAATAATTATGAAATAAAGAAACTAGATGAAATTTTACCAGGAGCCTTTACTAAAAAAGATTTAATAAAATAGACGAGGAGATAAAATATGTTTAAATCAGGATTCGTAACCATAGTAGGAAGACCTAATGTAGGAAAATCAACGTTGTTAAATGCCATAATGAAAGAGAAACTTTCTATAGTTTCATGCAGACCTCAGACCACAAGAAATAATATACAAACCATATTAACAGAAGATAATTACCAACTTGTATTTGTTGATACACCAGGAATACACAAACCTAAGCATAAGCTAGGAGAATACATGGTAAAATCAGCATCAGATGCTATGAAAGATGTGGATTTAGTACTTTTTTTAATAAATCCAGATGAAAAACCTGGCAGGGGAGATTTGTTTATAATAGAACAATTAAAAGAAGTAAAAGTACCAGTATTTTTAGTTTTAAATAAAATAGACGAAAATCCACAAGAAAAAGTAGCAGAAACTTTAAAAACATATTCAGAACTTATGGAGTTTCAAGAAATAATACCCATATCTGCTCTAAAAGGAAAAAATGTTGATTTACTTAAAGAATTAATGTTTAAATATATACCAGAGGGACCACAATACTATCCGGAAGATATGATAATAGATCAAAATGAGAGGTTTATAGTGGCAGAGATAGTAAGGGAAAAAGCCTTAAGACTTTTATCAGAAGAAGTGCCTCATGGTATAGCTGTAGAAATACTCCAAATGAAGAAAAATGAAAAAGGCACTTATCATATAGAAGGTAATATATTATGTGAAAAAAATTCTCATAAACCTATAATTATAGGCAAAGGTGGCAGTAAATTAAAGAAAATATCTCAATATGCAAGACAGGATATAGAAGCTTTTCTTCAAAGCAAAGTATATATAAGACTTTGGGTTAAAGTAAAAGAAGAGTGGAGAGATAATCAAAGTTTATTAAAAGAATTAGGTTATAAAAAAATGAAATAAATAATATAGGGAGTTGATTTTCTGTCACTATATAAAACTAGAGCTGTAGTAATAAAAACTCAAGAATTTAAAGAAGCAGATAAATTAGTTTGGTTATATACAGAAAAGTTAGGTAAAATAACTGCTATAGCAAAAGGTGCTAAAAAAAATAGAAGTAAATATTTATCTAATACATCACCCTTTTGCTATGGAGAATATGTATTATATAAAGGGAAAAGCTTATTTAATTTATCAGAAGTCCAGTTAATAGATTCCTTTCAGGACTTTTTAAGGGATTTAGATACATTAACTTATGGATCTTATTTTTGTGAACTAATAGATATATGTACAGAAGAAAAAGAAAGCAATAGAGAATTATTTCAGGAGTTAGTTAAAAGCTTATTCTTAATAAAAAATAAAGTGGTAGATATTGAGATTTTAGCTAGAGCTTTTGAAATGAAAGTATTAAAATACACTGGATATGCTTTGAATTTTAATTACTGTTTAGAATGTGGAAGAAAAATAGAAACCACAAATTATATAAGTTTGCAAAGTTTAGGTGGAATATGCAGTTATTGTAACAAGGTAAATGGTATAGGAGTAACTTATGCTACTTATAATATATTAAAATATATATATGAAACTCCATTAGAAGAGCTCTATAAGCTCTCTGTTGATACAGAAACTAAAAAAGATATTTATAAAATTTTAAATATCATAATAAATCAAAATTATTTGAAGAAACCTAAAAGTCTCCAAATATTAAATTATATAAAGGAGGAATAAAAATGGAAATAACATTAGAAAAAATTGATATCATAAGAGAAAGGACAGGAGCAACTTACACAGAGGCTAAAGAGGCCTTAGAGGCTTGTGAGGGAAATGTAGTGGATGCCTTAGTATACATGGAAAACAAAGTGAAAGAAGAAAAGGAAGAATTGTATACTACAAAAGATGAACTAGTAAAATGGATAAAAGATATTATAAAAAAGGGTAATGTTACTAGAATAAAAGTGAAAAAAGAAGACAAAATTATAGTAGACATACCGGTTAATGCTGGATTAGCAGCTACAGCTGCAGCAGCAATTATCTGGGCTCCTATATTATTAGCAGCTTTAGCAGCGGCTATAGTAACTAAAGTAACTATAGAAATAACAAAAGAAGATGGTAGCGTAGAAGTAGTTAATAAAATAATAAAAAGTACAGCTCAAGATATAAAAGAAAAAGTAGATTACACTACTTCTGATATAAAAGAAAAATTTTCTAATAAATTTGATAATGAATCAGATGGAGGAGACAATAATTTTTATAGTTATACCGTTAATTTTGAAGATGTAGAAAGTGAAGAAGATGACAATTGTAAAGAGTGTAAAAAAGAAGATTCTTCAGAAAAAAAAGAAGAACAGTAATATAATAATTAATAAATGATATGAGGGTGTAAATTTATAAGAAAAAATAAAAAACGCCTTGCTAAACAATAAGTTTTTATAATGGTAAAATTTTATTTGTAAAAGCTACACTGTCGCAAGGTGTTTTATCAATTTATAAGTGGGACATAAATTGATGCAGCAGTATAAAATAAGACCAACCTTAATAATAAACAGTAAATTAAAGTAAATAATAATGTATAAGAACATAAATGTTAATTATTATTTATATGTAAAATAACATATAAATATAAAAATTACATATTATAAAAATAATTATAATAAAAAGTATAACAAATTCCTCTGTAAAATGAAAAAATAAAAGAAATAAAGAAATATTGAGAAAGTATCAATAAGTATAACATAAATTTAAATAAATTAGCACAAATAAAGAAAAGTGATATACTATTTAGTCTGAATTAATGATATAATATATATAGTTTAGTTTTATAATTTAAATGTTTAATATCTATTTATAATAAAGGAAGAGGGTGAAGGCAATTAAACTATCTGAAAGACAGGAACAAATAGTTGAACTAGTAAAAAATAATGAACCAATAACTAGTGAAAATTTAGCAGGGTGTTTAGGGGTAACAAGAGCAGCCCTAAGACCAGATTTAGCAATATTAACCATGATAGGGATATTAGAGGCAAAACCAAAGGTAGGATATATATATTCTCATAAGCCTTCATATAGTTTGCTACAAGACTATATAAATGACATAAAGGTTAAAGATATAATGTCTAAGCCTGTGATGGTAAATGAAAATACTACAGTATATGATTCAATATTACATTTATTTTTAAATGATGTAGGAACATTATTTGTTCACAATGAAGAAATATTAGTTGGAGCAGTATCTAGAAAGGACTTTCTTAAAGTTGCTATGGGTGGTACTGATATGCATAAGGTACCTGTAGGGATTATAATGACAAGAATGCCAAACATAGTATGTGTAAACATAGAAGATTCTGCTTATTATGCAGCACAAAAGATAATAGAACATGAAGTAGACAGTTTGCCTGTAGTAGAAAAAGTAATGAAAAATAATGTAGAAGAATTTAAAATTATAGGAAAAGTATCAAAAACTAATATTACAAAGTTATTTGTAAAGGTTGGAGAAAAAGTTTAAAGTAAAAGTTTTAAACAGATAATTACTTATCTGAATATATAAATTAAATCACAAAGAAATTTTACAGAGGGGATGTTTATTATGGAAAATAAGAAGCATGTATATCTTTTTAGTGAAGGAAATGCATCAATGAGAGAATTGTTAGGGGGAAAGGGTGCTAATCTAGCAGAGATGACTAATTTAGGAATCCCTGTTCCAACAGGATTTACAGTAACTACAGAGGCTTGTATAAAATATTATAATGATGGCAAAAAATTAACAGATGAAGTAGTACAGCAAATAACAAATGCTATGGAAGAAGTGGAAAAGAAAACTAATAAAAAATTTGGAAGTGAAGAAAATCCTTTATTAGTTTCAGTAAGATCAGGAGCTAGAGTTTCTATGCCAGGAATGATGGATACTATATTAAATTTAGGATTAAATGATAAAACAGTAGAATCATTAAGCAGACTTACAAATAATGAGAGATTTGCTTATGACTCCTATAGAAGATTTATTCAAATGTTTTCAGATGTAGTTATGGGCATAGATAAAAGAGATTTTGAAGATATATTAGACCAAGTGAAAGAAGAAAAAGGTGTTGAGTACGATACAGATTTAACATCAGAAGATTTGAAAAAAATTGTAGTTAAATTTAAAGAAATATATAAAAAAGAAATGAGAGAAGATTTTCCACAAGAACCTAAAGAACAGCTATTGGCAGCTATTACGGCAGTATTTGGTTCATGGGATAACCCAAGAGCTATAGTGTACAGAAGACTAAATGATATCCCAGGAGATTGGGGTACAGCTGTAAATGTACAATCAATGGTATTTGGAAATATGGGAGAAACTTCAGGAACGGGAGTTGCCTTTACAAGAAATCCTGCCACTGGAGAAAATGAAATATTTGGAGAATATTTAATAAATGCTCAAGGTGAAGACGTTGTTGCAGGAATTAGAACACCTCAACCTATAGCAAAATTAAAAGAAGATTTATCAGAATGTTACGAAGAATTTATGAGCATTGCTAGAAAACTTGAAAAGCATTACAAAGATATGCAAGATATGGAATTTACCATAGAACAAGGCAAATTATACTTCCTTCAAACTAGAAATGGTAAAAGAACTGCTCAATCTGCATTAAAAATAGCTGTAGATTTAGTAGAAGAAGGAACATTACAAAAAGAAGAAGCCTTATTAAAAGTAGATCCAAAGCAATTAGATACATTATTACATCCTAATTTTGATGAAAAGGAATTAAAAGCTGCAGAAGTTATAGCTACTGGTCTTCCAGCATCTCCAGGAGCAGCTTGTGGAAGAGTTTATTTTACAGCTGAAGAGGCTAAAATTCATCATGAAAAAGGCGAAAAAGTAATATTAGTAAGACTTGAAACATCCCCAGAAGATATAGAAGGAATGGTAGCAGCAGAAGGAATATTAACAGCGAGAGGTGGAATGACATCTCATGCAGCAGTTGTTGCTAGAGGTATGGGAACATGTTGTATAGCAGGATGTTCTGAAATAACTATAAATGAAAAAGAAAAATATTTTCATGCAGCAGGAAAATCTTATAAAGAAGGAGACTATATATCTCTAGATGGAAGTACAGGAAAGGTTTATGGTAAATCCATAAAAACTGTAGCTCCAGAAATAAGTGGATACTTTGGAACTTTTATGGAATGGGCAGATAAAGTAAGAGTATTGAAAGTTAGAACTAATGCAGATGCTCCAAGAGATGCAGCTCAAGCAGTTACCTTTGGAGCAGAAGGAATAGGTCTTTGTAGAACAGAGCACATGTTCTTCCAAGAAGAAAGAATACCAGCTGTTAGAGAAATGATACTTGCTAAAACAGAAGCTCAAAGAAGGAAGGCTTTAGGTAAGCTATTACCAATGCAAAGAGAAGATTTTATAGGAATATATGAAGCCATGGCAGAAAAACCAGTGACTGTAAGATTATTAGATCCACCTTTACATGAGTTCTTACCGAAAGATGATGAGGATATAAAAGAATTATCAGAAGAAATGGAAGTAAGTTTTGAAGAATTAAAGAATACTGTACTATCATTACATGAATTCAATCCAATGATGGGACATAGAGGTTGTCGTTTAACTGTGTCTTATCCAGAAATGGCAGAAATGCAAACTACAGCTATAATAGAAGCTGCTATAGAAGTTACAAGAAATAAAGGAATAAAAATTAAGCCAGAAATAATGATACCACTAATAGGAGAAATAAAAGAAATGGCTTATGTAAAATCTATAGTTGTAGAAACAGCAAATAAGATACTAGAGAGAGAAAATGTAGAAATGGAATACCAAGTTGGAACAATGATAGAAATTCCAAGAGCTGCACTTACAGCTGATGAAATAGCTAAAGAAGCAGAATTCTTTTCTTTTGGAACAAATGATTTAACACAAATGACCTTTGGATTTTCAAGAGATGATGCAGGCAAATTCTTAAATTCTTATTATGATAAAAAAATATATGAGTTTGATCCATTCCAAAGAATAGACCAAACTGGTGTTGGAAAGCTTGTAGAAATGGCAGTAAAACTAGGAAAACAAACAAGGCCAGACATAAAATTAGGAATATGTGGCGAACATGGTGGAGATCCATCATCTATAGAATTCTGTCACAATGTAGGACTAAACTATGTGTCTTGTTCACCATTTAGAGTACCTGTAGCAAGATTAGCTGCAGCACAAGCTCAAATAAAAAATCCAAGAAATTAAAGGTATAAGTATAAGAGATGTAAGCCTAGTGTAAAATTGGCTTACATCTTTTTTAATATATTAAATTTTTACCAAATTTAGATTCTATGTGTTTTCCAAATAAATATACAAATTCACTTTGATTATCTATATCTTCCACAGAACTTTTTAAGATTTTTTGGAAAGATTTTTTATTGCATTTATTTATATTTTTATAATAGTCTCTAGATATTTTCCAAAATTTTTGAGGAAAGGAAAGATAACTTAATATATATTTATATTCATCTAAATTTAAAGGAATAAATTTATCATAGTATTCCAAAATTTCAGCTGCTAGCTTAGCATCCCAGTTTGTATTTTTTCTTCTTAAAAGTCTTCTCAAAAAATAACCTATATCATGTACTCTATAATCTATAGCACATTTATCAAAATCTATGACCCATATATCATTATTAGGAGATAATATAATATTTTTATTAACGTAATCTAAATGACATAAACATCTATGCAAATTTTTATTATTTATACTGTGGGCTATATCTACAGAGGTTTTGGCCAATAAAATATTTTTTTCGAAATTTTTCAGAAAAAAATCAGAGAATTTATCTTTTTCTTTAAAGGCGTAATTAGAACAATTTAAAAGGTGAAAAAAATGTTTTTCATGGGATCTATAGATACTATCATTTTTTTCTTTAACTTTACTACCTTTTATAGGAACAAAATTTTCTACACTAACATGCATTTTGCCTAAATTTTCTATTGAATATATAATGTGTTCCTTTCTATCATAATCACATTTTTGTCCTTCAATCCAAGGGGTAAGTATAAAAAACATATTATTATAATTTACAAATCTATTGCCATCACAAGCAGGAAGAATTCTAGGAACCTTGATTCCATTTCTATAAAACCATTCTACAGCAGAATAGACAAACAATAGATCAGCTTCATCGTAATATACTTTTTTTAAGCAATAGCAGCTGTTCCCATAAGTAACTTTGTAAACAGCTCTTTGTTTTTCTGTATTTTTAAATTTAATTTGACAAATATCAGCGGTTTGTAAATTATATTTAGGCAGAACGTATTTTTTTACGTTTTCTTCAGATAATAAGTTTATATCAAATGACTTAGCCACATAAGCCATAGAAACACTCCTTAAAAAATATTTTCTTATATAATGATATTAATCTAAATCATTTATTATAACGGTTTAATAAAAAAAAGGAGTTCTTAACTTAATATAGAATTAATAACACAAAAACATTTTATTGTTAGGATGATATATTATGAATATAAGACAAAGTATTGAAAAAAAAGAACAATTAATATTAAATGCAAAGGCATGTCTTTCTATAAATTCTAAAGGAAGGGAAAGAGAGGAACCTGAGGATGACATAAGGACAGTTTTTATGATAGATAGAGATAGAATTATTCATAGCAAATCCTTTAGAAGATTAAAGCATAAAACTCAAGTATATATAAGAACTTCTGGAGATCATTATAGAACTAGACTTACTCATACTTTAGAGGTTGCACAGATTGCAAAAACAATAGGGAAAGGTATAGGCCTTAATGAAGACTTAATAGAAGCAATAGCCCTAGGACACGATATAGGGCATGTAGCTTTTGCTCATAATGGAGAAGAAGTATTAAATGAATTACTATCTGATGGGTTTAAACATAATGAAAATAGCATAAGAGTTCTTAAAAAAATTGAAAAGGAAGGTAGTGGATTAAATTTAACTAAGGAAGTATTAGATGGCATATTATATCATAGTGGATTTTCTAAAAACTCTCCTAAGGCTTACACATTAGAAGGGCAGGTAGTTAAATATAGTGATAAGATTGCCTATGTAAACCATGATATAGATGATTCTATAAGAGCAGGACTTTTACTTCAGAAGGATATACCAAAGGATTTATTATACTGTCTTGGAAATACTCATGGAAAAAGAATAGATACTTTAGTTATAGATTGTATAAAAAACACATTAAATAATATAGAAGAGGGATTAATAGAGGTATCTTTAAGTGATGAAAAAGAAAGTGCTTTATATGAGCTTAGAAAATATTTATTTGAAAAAATATATAATGGAAAAATATTAAAGGTAGAGAGAGAAAAGGCTAAATTTGTATTAAAACAAGTTTTTGATTATTTTGTTAAAAATCCTAAAAAAATGCCAAAGCTTTATAAAAATATAGCAGAAGAAGAAGGCATATATATAGGAGTAGCAGACTATATAGCTGGAATGAGTGATGACTACTGTTTATATCTTTTCAATAATATATACGTACCCAAGGTAGTAATATATTAAAAAATTATGAATTGGGCATAATATTTAATAGAAAAAAAAGTAAAATATATAAATTCATGTAATAAAAAGTGATGATATATAAGTTAAAAATAAAAATTATTGAAAATTGAAGGAAATTTAGCATTTATAAAGAATATATTATAGTGAGTTTATAACGAAAGTTTAAAAATATTCGAAAACCTAGAAGGAAATATAAAGTTTTTGTCGAATATATTATTTTTGCCTGTGCATTTTTAAAATAATATATTCATAAAATATTAAAGAGTAAGGTGGTAGTAATCATTGATATCGGAAGATGTCGTCCAAAAGGTAATAGAGCTAAACGATATTGTAGATGTTATATCAGGGGACATAAAGCTTAAAAACAGTGGAAGGAACTATTTTGGGTTATGTCCTTTTCATCATGAAAAAACACCTTCCTTTAGTGTGTCACAAGATAAGCAGATATATAAATGTTTTGGATGTGGAGAAGCAGGAAACGTTGTAACTTATGTAATGAAGACTAAAAACGTTGCTTTCCCAGAGGCCATAAAAATTTTAGCAGAAAGAGTAAATATAGATATAGAGGAAGATAAAAAAGAAAATAGAAATAATCCTAAAGATAAAATTTATAGAATAAATGTAGACGCAGCTAGATATTTTTTTAATAATCTTATAATAAATAAAAATGCTATAAATTACTTTTTAAATAGGGGTGTTACAAAAGTAATAATTAAAAGGTTTGGATTAGGATACTCAAAGGATAGTTGGGATGGGCTTTTAAGACATTTAAAAACAAAAGGCTATACAGAACTAGATATGCTATCTGCTGGTCTTATTATAAAAGGTAAAAATGGATCTTATTATGATAGATTTAGAAACCGAGTCATGTTTCCAGTCTTTGATTATAGAGGAAAGGTAATAGGCTTTGGAGGAAGGGTACTAAATAATGCTAAACCTAAATACTTAAATTCACCAGAAACTATGGTATTTAAAAAAGGTATAAATTTATATGGGTTAAATTATGCAGTAAAAGAAAATAAAGATAGAGTATTAATAATAGTAGAAGGATATATGGATTGTATCACATTACATCAATATGGCATAAAAAATTCTGTAGCATCTCTAGGAACAGCTCTAACTACAAATCAAGCTAGACTTTTAAAACGATATGCAGATAAAGTCATAATATCTTATGACGCAGATACAGCAGGACAATTAGCGACTCAGAGGGGCTTAGAAATATTAAAAGATGTAGGATTATGTGTAGAAATATTAACTGTACCAGATGGGAAAGACCCAGATCAATTTGTAAAAGCCCATGGAAAAGAATCTTACTTAAAATTAGTAAAAGAAGCTTTACCTCTTATAGAGTATAAAATAAAAATTAGCAGGCAGGATTTAAATATTAGGGATAAAAGGCAAGCTATACAATATATAGATAGATATATAAAAATTATAGAAGGTTTAGATCCTGTAGAAAAAGACATGTACATAAGAAGATTGTCAGAGGAAACTAATATAGAAATTCAGACTTTATATGACCAATTAAACAAAAAAAACCAAAATTCTAGGAAAAATGAAAAAGAAGTGAATATGTTGGAAGCTTTTGGACAAAAATTGTATCTAGAACCAGCTTATATAAGAGCTGAAAGATTTATCCTCCAATTAATGTCTAATTATAATAATATTTACGAATATATAAAAAATAATATAAATGAGCAGGATATAATAGAGGAAACTCATAAGACAATATATAAATATATAAAAGATACTTTAGAAGACTCAAATATACAAAATAAAAAATTGCACATAGAAACCCTATGCAATAAAAATGTAGAAACATCTAAAGAATGGGTAAATATATTAAATACCAATTTTATTTACAAAGAAGATGAAAGTAAAAAATTTATAGATGATGCTATTTTAAATGTTAAAAAATATAAATTGGAAAAATATAAGGAAGATTTACTTAAAAAGATTAAAGAGTATGAAGCAAAAGGAAATTTAGATGAAACTATAAAAATGAGCCAAGAACTCATAAAAGTAAAGAAAACCTTAGGGGCCATGAAATAATGGCGAAAGGAGGCTACACTTATAATGAAAGAAAAGAAGAATAATGCTAAAGACAAAAATGAAAAAATGAAGTTAGTTAGACGCTTAATAGATAAAGGTAAAAAAAGTGGATCATTAAGTTATAAAGAAATTATGGATGAATTAGAAGAAATAGATTTGAGTCCAGAACAAATCGAAAAGATATATGATGTATTAGAATCTATGGGTGTGGAAGTTACAGGTGATATGAACGATATAGACGTAAAGGAAGAGGATATTGATTTATCAGTTCCAGAAGGTATTGCTATAGATGATCCTGTTAGAATGTATTTAAAAGAAATAGGTAAAGTAGCATTATTAACTTCAGAAGAAGAAATAGAATTAGCACAAAGAATAGAAGCAGGAGATATGGTTGCTAAGAAAAAATTAGCAGAAGCTAATCTAAGACTTGTTGTAAGTATTGCGAAGAGATATGTAGGAAGAGGAATGCTATTTTTAGATCTTATACAAGAAGGTAACCTAGGATTAATAAAAGCTGTGGAAAAATTTGATTATAGAAAAGGTTATAAATTTAGTACTTATGCTACTTGGTGGATAAGGCAGGCCATTACAAGAGCTATAGCAGATCAAGCAAGAACTATAAGAATACCAGTCCACATGGTAGAAACTATAAATAAGCTTATAAGAGTATCAAGACAACTATTACAAGAGCTAGGTAGGGAGCCACAGCCAGAAGAAGTGGCTAAGATTATGGAAATGCCTGTGGATAAAGTAAGAGAAATAATGAAAATAGCTCAGGAGCCGGTTTCTCTAGAAACTCCAATTGGTGAAGAGGAAGATAGTCATTTAGGAGATTTTATTCCAGATGATGAAGCACCAGCACCGGCAGAAGCAGCAGCTTTTACAATGTTAAAAGAACAACTTATTAATGTTTTAGATACATTAACACCAAGAGAAGAAAAGGTATTGAGATTAAGATTTGGTTTAGATGATGGAAGAGCTAGAACCTTAGAGGAAGTTGGAAAAGAATTTAATGTAACAAGAGAAAGAATAAGACAAATAGAAGCAAAAGCCCTAAGAAAACTAAGACACCCAAGTAGAAGTAAAAAATTAAAAGATTATTTAGATTAATGCACCAATATAAGGTGCTTTTTTTTTTTTACTTATAATGATATAATGTTCATGTAATAAGGTAGGTGATAAACATGAAGAAATTTAAGCCTATAAGTGGATCAGGACTAATTTCTATAGTAACTAATACTATAATTTATAATGCAGCAGTAATTTTAATAATGCTTTTAGTGGATTCTTATGAAATAATGGAATTATTAAAAATTTGTTTAATAGGATTGGATATATATTTTATTTACTATATATTGATGTATTCTACAGTTTATTATTGTCTAGACGAAGAAAATATTTATATAAATAGTATATTTGGATTGAAACAGGTTGTAATTCCTATTAAAGAAATACAATGTTACAAAAAACAATCTGGATATATAAAGAACATGAGAATATCTGGGTTTAGTAAATATTATTATGCTATAGGAAGAAATATAATAGATAAGTTAGGTAATACCTATATGTATGTAACCTCAAATAAAAGTATATTATATTTAAAAACAGATAAAATAAATTATGGTATATCCCCTGAAAATGTAGAAGAGTTTGAACTAATATTAAAACAAGCGGATGTGAAAGAGGAAGATTGGCAATTTAAATTAAATAAAAACACAAATATATTTAAAGATAAAAGGTATTTCACTCCTTTTATAATTGTAACTATTATGATATTAATAATAACTTTAACACCTATGATATTTTATTTATATAATCTTTTACCAGATAAGATGCCCCTCGTGTTTGATGCAAAATTTACTCCAGTAGGTTTTGGAGAAGGGAAACAATTTGCTTTTAAACAAATGATGTATGGAGCTTTAAATATGGTTATATTATTTTGTATGTATTATGTATCATATTTCTACTCAAAATATGATAAAAACTATGCTTACAAATTTTTATATATATCATTGTTTTTTTCAACAGTATTTTTAATATTTCAAATAAGGATATTACATGTTTTTTTATAATATTATAATGTTATAAAATATATAAAATTTTTATTATTTTAAAAGATAAATATAACATATATGCAGGAGTTAGATATGGAAATAAGTTTAAGACTAAAAGAAATAGCTAATATGGTAGACAAATGTGAGTCTGTAGCGGATGTAGGTACAGACCATGCATACATCCCCATATATTTAATTAAAAATAATATATGCAAAAGTGCTATAGCGGGAGATATAAATAAAGGCCCTTTAGATAGAGCAAAAAATAATATTAATTCTCATAGATTACAAAGTAAAATTCAATGTAGACTAGGACCAGGACTTACTAAAATACATCCTAAAGAGGTTAATGGTGCTATAATTGCAGGTATGGGTGGACATCTTATAAAGGATATATTAGAAGAATCAAAGGAAGTTTTTAAAAATTTAGATTTTTTAGTATTACAACCGGTGCAAAATCCAGAGGCTTTAAGAGAATATATATATAGTATGGGATATAAAATATTAAAAGAATCTTTAGTATTTGAAGACAATAGATTCTATGAAATTATAAAAATAAAATATGATGAAAATCCTAAATCTGCAGATCATATATATTATGAAATAGGAGAATATCTTATAAATACTAAACATCCATTAATAAAGAAATTTTTATATAACAATATTGACAAATATAAAAAAATACTACAATATATAAGAGAAGACACAGAAAATGCAGCATTAAGAAAAGTAGAAATAAAAGAAAAAATAATTAAATTGGAGGAGCTGGTACGATGTATTTAAATGTTAAAAACATAGAAAATATAATAGAAGAATATGCTCCTTTATATTTAAAGGAAAGTTATGATAACGTAGGGCTTATGATAGGAGATTCAAAAGCTACTGTAAATAAAATATTAGTTGCTTTAGATTGTACCTTAGATGTAATAGAAGAGGCAAAGGAAAAGGAGTGCAACTTGATAGTTACTCATCATCCTTTATTATTTAAAAAACCTTCGTCTATAACTACAGATACTTTATTAGGTAAAAAAATAATAGAATTAATAAAAAATGATATGAATTTATATTCTAGTCATACAAATCTAGACTCTACAGAAAATGGGTTTAATCAAATAGTAGCAGAGCTTTTAAAGTTACAAGATTTAAAAATATTAGATCCTAGCACTTATAATGATAATGCAGGTATAGGAAGAATAGGATATTTAAAAGAAGAAGTTACTTTAGATAAATTATGTGAAATTGTAAAAGAAGTTTTTAATATTTCTGTGTTAAGATACTCAGGAGAAGATTCTCTAAAAATAAAAAAAGTAGCTATAATAAACGGCAGTGGTCAAGATTATTTTAATAAAGCAAAATCTTTAGGAGCAGATTGCGTAATAACAGGAGATACCACATATCATTATGTAAGTGACTTAGTGGAAGAAAGAATAGCAGTTATTGATGCAGGGCACTTTCATACAGAATGGCCAGCTTTACAATGCTTTTATAAATGGTTAAAAAATAGAATAGAAAAAATGGGTTTTAAAAATGATGTTCTTTTAGCTGAGAATAATTTTTCACCCTACAAGTATAAATAGAAATGAGTTTAGTGTACTCGTTTCTATTTTTTTATATATTCATAACACATCTATAACATAGATTTAAAAATTATTAGGTATAATGTAAGGAGGTATCTCTTTAAAATTAAAAATTATATTTTAAAGGAGAATGAGATTATGAAAAATTTAGATTTATTAATTAAACTTCAAAATTGTTATATTGCATTAGAAAATAGTAATAAGGTGCTAAAGGATGGTTCCGATATATATTTTTTAAAAAAATTAAAAGATAAATTTGAAGAAAATAAAATAAAGTATAAATCTAAGGAAGAACAATTAGAGAATATAAAAAAAGAATATAAAGAAATAAGCTTAAAAATAAAAAGAGAAAATAAAAATATAGAAGAAAAGGAATACTCTCTTTATAATGAGGCAAAAAGTGATATAAAGCTAATAGAAAGACTTGAAAATGATATAGAAAAAAGTAAGAATACAATAAAAGACCTAGAAAATTTAGCTATAGAATTAATAGAAAAGGATGAAAAAATAAGTACAGAAAAAGAAAATTTAAGAGAGGAACTAAAAATAATAAAAGTAAATTTTGATGACTATAAAAAAACTAGTAGTAAAAAAATAAATGAAGCCAAAATAGAAATAGATTTGTGTGAAAAATCTATAAAAAATATAAGAGCTATTATTGAAAAAGATTTCCTAGAAAAATTTGACAAAATGAAAGAATCTAAAAAAATAGCCTTAGTTCCTTTAGAAAAAGGAGTATGTACGGGGTGTAGGGTTAGGGTTTCAAGTATGATTTTAGATAAAATAAGAAAAGAAGAAGAGATAGTTTATTGTGATAATTGTGGGAGAATGCTTTATAAGGTACAAGAAAAAAAGTTAAAAAAAGTTAAATAGATAAATTAAAACTATATTTTCTAAAAAATAAATTTGATTTTTATTTATAGCTATGATATTATAATACTTGCGAGTAAGCCAGACAATCGCTGCCGTACATTGTACGGGAGAGGAAAGTCCGAGCTCCATAGGGCAGGGTGCTGGGTAATACCCAGTGGAGGCGACTCTAAGGAAAGTGCAACAGAGATATACCGCCAGATTTATCTGGTAAGGGTGGAAAGGCGAGGTAAGAGCTCACCAGCGTATAGATGACTATACGGCTATGTAAACCCCATCTGGAGCAAGATCGAATAGGAGAGCAGGAAATTTTGGTTTCCAGGGGTGGCCCGTCCCGCTCTCGGGTAGTATCGCTGGAGCCTATTGGTAACAATAGGCCTAGATAGATGATTGTCTAACACAGAACTCGGCTTATAGGCTTGGTCGTGCCATTAAAAACACTAGGTTTCATACCTAGTGTTTTTTTATTTACAGTAAACTTCCAGCACTTTTTATTATTAATTAAGTATAACTATATTGAACAGAGATTATTTATAGTAATATTGTATATAAATTAATAATGATACTTTTATAATAGATAGTATGGTTTCACTTGATGACTTTAATGATTATTTTAATATAAATATTGAAAACCAAGATTATGATACAATAAATGGATTTCTAATTGACTTTCTTGGACGTATTGCTATGAGTGCTGAAGAAAAAAATATAGAATATAAAAATTTTATATTTAAGATAGAAGAAATAAAAGAAAAAAGAATTGAAAAAATAAAGTCTTATGTTCAAAAAGAAGTTTAATTTTAGGGTGCGTAGGTGGATATGTGTAAAAACAAATCTACCTATGTACCCTTTTATTATTCTATAAGATGCAGCCAGCTTATTTATTATTTACATTGCTTTTAAGTGTTCTTTATTGAATTTTCTTAAATCGTATACTAAGGAATTTAATATATCTAATTCGACATGTTCCATAACGACTATCTTATACCATTTATTTGTAGGGTTATGAACTTCTGGTACCAGGAAGTATTTTTCTGCTATTTCTTTATTAACATATTGTTCTTCTATAGTTACTATGTTCATACTGTCCTCTTTGTAATATTTAATTCCCATATCATTCAATTGCTTACATAACCATTCAGTTCTATTTCTTAATTTATTTATCTTTTCCATCCATCCATATGGTCCATAACTAGCAAGTACCATCCATATAGCTACAGCATTAGAACCTGAACGGCTACCACTTAGTGTAACATCTAAATTCTCTATATAAGTTGCTTCCTTTGTAAGAGTATTGTGTATTAAATTTTGTCTGCACACGAAAACTCCTGTACCATAGGGTGCTTGTAACATTTTATGACCATCTAATGTTATAGAACTTACATTTTTATTAGAAAAATCTGTTTTACACTCTTTATTATTTATAGGATATATGAATCCACCGAAAGCTCCGTCAACATGAATTTTATATTCTAAATTGTATTTATCAAAAATATTAGCATATAAATCTGGATCATCTACTGAACCAAACATTGTAGTCCCCATATTGGA
Source organism: Clostridium sporogenes (assembly GCF_001889325.1). NCBI lineage: Bacteria > Bacillati > Bacillota > Clostridia > Eubacteriales > Clostridiaceae > Clostridium > Clostridium sporogenes. The sequence continues at coordinate 3,186,802 of NZ_CP013243.1, forward strand.
TATTACTATAAAATATTTTTTACCAATTTTTTTAGCTTGTTTTACAATGTTATCTAAAGTGTCTTCTTGAATTTTACGACTATAAAAATCTACTGGAACCTTTATTATATCTATATTTAGTAAATCAGATCCCTTATATGCTGAATAATGGGTATCAGCAGATGTAATTATAGCTATTTCTTCATGCTTTGCTTTTCTTTCTTTCTTAAAGTAATTTCTATAAACCCACATAGCTTGTATATTAGCTTCGGTTCCTCCTTGAGTTACATATCCATCAAATTCTTCATCATCTCCATTAAGAACATCAATTGCTAATAATTGAATGAGTTCTCTTTCTATATCAAAGGTTCCTCCGAATAATATATCTGCTTTATCATATGTATGACACCCTATATGATTCGGGTTTTGTATAAATGTTCTTAGATATGGTGAGTGCTTTACAAAACTATGACCGTCATAAAAAACAGTATCATCTAATTTAGTTCCTGGTATTCCTATAGTTTTAGTATTGTCATAGTTTAAAGTTTTCTCTAAAGATTTAGTTATTTTTTCATCCATCTCTTGTTGAGTATATCTTCTCCAAAACTTCATTTATTAATCCTCCTTATTGGTTATGTTTAACACAGCATTGATATTTTTAAGTACATTTTTAATTCAAAAACTTTCCAAAATAATAATAACATATAATTTAGAAAATATAAAATACACGACCAATGCTAAGTTAATATCTGGTTATTTTTTATTTCAGTTAATATAAGAAATTACAATAGAGTGGTCTATATGTAATTAATATACAATTCAAATTAAATTTTAATGGATAATTCAGAACATAGTTTAAAATCATATAACTTATATAAATAAAAAATAAATTTTATTATAAAGATTAAATGTGATATATGTGAAAAATATAATAGATAAATCTATGGATGAATTTGTAAACTATAAATTTTAAAAGAATATATTAAAAGTGTAAGTAATATTTATATTAATATAATATGCTAAAACAAAATACATGTAAGAGGAGAGAATTCAAGTGAATAAATTAAAGAACAAAAAGGCTATTATTTTAATCACGATTGTAATTGCATTATTAATAAGTTTAGGGTTGTACAGATATAATAAAGTTGAAGCTTATAATAGAGTTCTAGCAACAGCTAATAATTATATGGAAAAAGGAGAATATGAAAAAGCTATAGATAGCTTTAAGGAATCATTAAACTATAAAGAAGATAAAGAAATAGATAAAAAAATAAAAGAAGCAGAGGATCTTAAACATAGTCAAAAAGTGTATAATGAGGCTGTAAATCTATTAGAAAATAAAAAATATGAAGAAGCTTTAGAAAAATTAAGTTCTATAGATGAAAATAAGGGTAAAGTATACATTTTAGCAAAAGATAAAATAGATGGTTGTGTAAATGAACTAATAGACTTAACTAATGAAGAATTTAGGAAAGAAAATTATGATAGTTCTAATAAATATTTAGATATAGTTTTAAAATATGATAAGGATAATGAAAAAGCATTGGATATAAGAAATAATATAAAAATTAAAATAGAGGAAAAGAAAAACAATGAAGAAAAACTAAAAAAACAACAAGAAACAAAGACTTTAAAAGAAAAGAAGGATAATAAATATAATCAATCTAAGGTAAATAATAAACATAAGGAAAGAACAAGTAAGTCTAAAGAAAAATCTAGTTCCAAGAATAATTATATAAGTGAAAGTAAAGCTAGAGCTTTAGTGGAATCTGTTAAGCCTTCTGATGTTACTCTAAATTATTTAGGGATTCAGACAGTCCCATACTCTCACATAACTACACCTTATAAGGCATTCCCACAGGAACTTAAGAATAAAAAAGTCTATGTGTTTGAAGGAGTATATGGTAGAGGTGATGGAAGCTATGCAGTGAGTCAATATTATGTAGATCTTAGTGGTAAAATTTACAAAGATACCTATCCAAGCGATGGTAAATGCATCAGAGTAAAATAAAATTGAAAAGCTATGAATTTTGATATTGTATTTCAAAATTCATAGCTTTTACTTTTTAGTGCTAAATTAAGTCGTAGGTATAATACTGAAAATTTATTATAATATTACTTTAGATTTTTCAACTTTTTATATATAATTTTTTTATTTTTAGAAGGAATGAAAACTCCTATAGAGAATTTTTCATTAAGTAATGCATATAAATTATACTAATAAAATTTTATTAGATAGGAGAAAAAATATGAAATATACTAAAATTTTATCCCATAGAGGGGCCAGTGCTTATGCTCCAGAGAATACTATGGCTGCTTTTAAAAAAGCTATAGAAATGAATTCAGATGGAATAGAGTTAGATGTTCATTTATCTAAGGATGGATATATTGTAATTATCCATGATGAAAGAGTGGATAGAACTACAGATGGAAAAGGTGAAGTAAAAGATTTTTCATTAGATGAATTAAAAAAGTTAGATGCAGGCTCTTGGTTTAGTGATGAATATAAAGGTGAAAAAATACCTACTTTAGAAGAACTTTTAAGTCTAATAAAAAATACAGAGATTTACTTAAACATAGAAATAAAAGCAGGTTATAGAGTTTATCCTAATATAGAAGAAAAAGTTATAGATATGATAGAAAAATATAAAATGTTAGATAGAGTGATAATATCCTCTTTTGATCATTATTCTTTAGTGAGAGTTAAAGAAATAAATTCAAATATTAAAACAGGGATGCTTTATGAAGCGGCTTTGTATGAGCCCTGGGAATATGCTAGGTCTATAAAAGTAGAAGCACTTCATCCTAATTATATTACTCTTACAAAGGAATTTATAGATAAATGTTACATTAATAATTTGGAAGTAAACCCTTATACAATAAATGATGAAACTAATATGAAAAGCTTGATAAAAAATAAAATAACTAGCATCATTACTAATTATCCTGATAGAGCGTACCATATTATTTCAAAATTAAAACTATAAAATTTCTAAATTAAAATTTAGTTAAATATTTAAAGGGTGAAGATTTTAATACATATTTATTATGAATAAATATGTATGTATTAGTTAAAATAAAAATATTAAATAGGTTTAGGCTTAAAGTTTTAATAGCATGAATAATGTCATTAAATTTTAGGCCTTATTGTTTTGCTTAGAAATAGTAAATTTATATTAATAAAAATGATGAGATAAAATATATTCGAAAATTAGGTATTTAAAGTTGTAAATATAGAAATACTAAGCTTTATAAGAGAGCTTTTTATTGTAATATACTTTTCGGTAAAAGGTAAAAAGGGGGTATTTTGTGAAGAATATTTCTAAGATTTATAGAAGAGATCTACAAAATATAATAACAAATTGGGTAGCTATAGTTGTAATGTTAGGGCTTATGATATTACCTTCCTTATATGCCTGGTTTAATATAAAGTCTTCTTGGGATCCATACGCTAATACAAAGTCAATATCTGTAGCCGTAGTAAATAAAGATAAAGCTGCTGCTTTTAAGGGGCAAAGCATTAATGTAGGGAAAGAGCTTGTAAATAAACTAAAAATAAATAAAAATATTGGATGGAAATTTGTTGATGAAAAAGAAGCTGAAAAAGGAGTAAAGTATGGAAAGTATTATGCCAGTGTAATGATACCAGAAGACTTTTCTTATAAAATTTTATCTATAACTAGAGACAAACAAGAAAAACCTACCTTAATTTATTCTGTAAACGAAAAGAGCAATGCAGTGGCACCTAAGATAACAAGTAAAGGCGTTACAACAGTACAAAATGAGGTTACAAAAACCTTTGTAAAAACAGTAAATGGTATTATATTTGAAATATTTAATAAGTTAGGAATAGAGCTAGAAAAGGGAAAACCAAAACTTAAAGATTTAATGAATATGATTTTTTATGTTAATGATAAGATACCCGAAATAAACGCCTCTATAGATAAGCTAGAAAAAGGTGCTATAACCTTAGAGGAATTTATAGAAAAAATAAATAAGGATATTCCTCTAATAAAGGATACTATAAATAGGGCTTTAAGTGCAGGGGATAAAACAAAATTATTTTTATCAAAATCTAAAGAAGGAATAAATAATGTAGCACCCTATATAAAACAAGATTTAATTATAGCTAAAAAAATAAATAATACAGCAGAAGTTTTAATAGGGGAAGGTGTAGGAGTAATAGAAAAAAATTCTCAGCAAGCTAAAGAGGATTTAGTAGCATCAAAGGATAAGTTAACTAATGTAAAAGAAATTTTAAATAGTATATTGGAGTTAGTTGATATTATAAATAAAGATAAAAAAAATATTATATTGAACGATTTTGAAAATAGAATTAAAGATATGAATGAAAGAGTAAATAATAAAATAGAAAATATAAATACTGTAGTATCTTCTATAGATAGAGGTGAAAAAGTATCTGTAGAACTACTAAATAGGCTAAAAAATAAAGCCAATGGTATAGATTCTATACTAAAACAGATTATAGAGGATTTTAATCCTAAAATAGTACCAGCTATAAATAACGTTCTTAATGATTTAATAGTTGTAGCAGATAATACTATACAACTGTTAAAGAATGCTAATGAAAATTTACCAGAGGCAACTGAGCTATTAGATAAAGGATATACTGGAGCAGAAAAAGGTATAAAAGGCATAAAAATTCTTAAATCTAATTTACCTTCTATAGAAAAATCTATAGGAGAAGTATCAAATAAACTTAAAACTTTGGATGATGATGAAAGATTAAATGAAATAATAAAATTAATGAAAAATAATGCAAAAATAGAAAGTGATTTTATATCCAACCCTGTAGAAATAAAAGAAAATAGAATTTATCCTATTCCTAATTATGGATCAGCCATGGCTCCTTTTTTTACAACTTTATCCCTTTGGGTAGGAGCATTAATTTTAGTTTCTATACTTTCAGTAGATGTAAAAGATATAAAAGGATCAAAAAAACTAAAAGTACATGAAAAATACTTTGGAAGATATTTTACATTTATGACTATAGCTATATTTCAAGCTTTAATAGTTAGTTTAGGGGACATATATTTATTAAAAGTATATGTATCAAATAAACCAATATTTATTTTATTTTCAATATTTATAAGCATAATATTTTCTATGATAATATATACATTAGTATCTGTGTTTGGTAATGTAGGAAAAGCTTTAGGAGTAATACTTCTAGTGCTTCAAATATCTGCTTCAGGAGGAACTTTCCCTATAGAAGTCACTCCAGGATTTTTTCAAAGGATAAATCCATTATTACCTTTTACTTATGCTGTATCAGGTATGAGAGAAGCGGTGGGAGGGGTTATAGAAGGTATACTTTTAAGAGATATAGTAATACTGCTAATTTATTTTACTCTATCAATACTATTAGCCTTATTATTAAAGAAAAAATTGGAAAAAATAAACAAAAACTTTATGAGAAAGTTTAAAGAAAGTGGTTTAGTTGAAGAATAAATTAATTAATAAGTAACATTAGTTACGGAATTTTTAATTGAAAAATATTATTATATAAATATAGAAAATGTAATCCCTTTAGTTCATGCTATAGGAGAGATTTGAAGGAGGAGTTATTACATGACAAAAAAACCATTAATAAAAAATATAGATTTTGCAAGACCCATAGATATGGAATCTTTAGTAAATTATGAAGAAGGTACAGTAGTAAGTAGAACTTTAGCACAAGGAAAGCCACTAAGTGTAACTTTATTTGCTTTTGATAAGGGTGAAGAAATAAGTTCTCATTCAGCTTCAGGAGATGCTATGGTTTATATTTTAGATGGTGAAGCAGAAATAACTATAGGAGAAGAAAAGTTTAATGTTAAAAAAGGAGAAACTATAGTAATGCCAGCTAATGTACCACATGCATTATTAGCTACAGAAAGATTTAAAATGCTTTTAACTGTAGTTTTTAGTTTATAATAAATTTTTCATAATTATCAAGTGAAGAATTTATTTAGATGTTATCTATTAAAAGGAGACATATAAAGGTTAAGTTTATGATATTTTACAAACTATAAATTTTATTTTAGATGAAAAAGCTATGAAATTAAGGTATTAACCCTATTTTTCATAGCTTTTATATTCTTGGATTGTTCATTTTAAATCAAATCTAAAAAATATTAATTCAAAATGAACTTATTGTATAAGAGATTATTTAATCAAATATTGTTACAAATTTTATAGAGTACATATCAGCCATAATCAAATGATTAGTGTCTACTTCATCTATTAAGACATAGCTTATTCCAACACCTACTAGGGTACCTTCTTTATCTATGAACATATTAGTACCTATTAAAAAATCTATTTTTACTCTTTTACCTATTTGAGTTTTTAAAAAGCCTTGATTATATAAGATATCATCTTGTATAGAAGGCATAAATTGAGCATTAGGGCTAGGTGCTGGTGCAGGTGTAGGTGTAGGCGTAGATTGAGGTTCATTAGTGACCACAGGTGATGCAGCATCAGTATACATACAATCTTCATTTTTATTAGTTATGTTATTGCCGCATCTATTCATATCACTATAATTTATGTTATCCATAGAAGAAGCCATATTAGGCATATATGGATTATACATTGGAGAATTACCCCAAGTCATGTAAGGCATAGGCCTCATATTCATATTTTTATCACCAGGATTATTTTCTAAATAAGGATAATCATCAATAAACATAAAATTCCTCCTAATTTATTTATTAAGTTTGCGCATACAGCTCAGTTGGGTTATAAAAGCAATGTTGATTAACTTTTACTTGAAAAGTACCAACTCCATTTGATGGAAAAATATTAGGACAAATTGGCCTGTAAGGATTGAAATACCAGAGGGAATATCCTATATTATATAGTCTATTACCAGATAATGCCCAATCGGCTATCTCATAGTGTATCTCCTCCGGTGGAGTAGCCCAAATAGTTTGAGGGTTAGGAATTCCTCTTAATACATCTCTTACACAATCAAATTGTCCAGGTTGATAAATAATATTTCTTAAATCACCTTGACCAATTCTGTGATATTCACCATAAGGCACTCTAACTCTATTCATAACTACAGTAGCTACAGCTCTCATTCCATTATCGCCTTCTCCGCCAGCTTCACATTTTATAATTCTAGCTAATAATTCCCTATCGGAATATGCCATATAAAATACACCTCATAAAAAGTCATTACAATATTAATTTATTCATAGTACCAAAAAAAGTACTAATTATTTTAAAATTTTATTATAATTAATATAAAATTTCTTCTAAAGCCTCTAAGTCTTTTATGATTATTATATTTTTCTCAACATCTATTAACTTATCATTTTTCATATTAATAAGTTCCCTTGACAGAGAAGGTCTGGGTATACCGAAAGTTTCAGCCAAAGCCTGTCTGGACATATTTAATTTTAAAGTCAAACTATTTTGAGTTCTATATTGATCCAATAAAAAACTAGAAATTTTTTGACGAATGGTTTCATAAGATAAATTCTTCACTTTTTTATTTAACATTAATATTTTATTAGATAGAAGTCCCATTAAGTTATTTAAAATTAAAGAGTCTAAACCACAAAGTTTAATGATATCTTCCTTAGATATAAACATAACCTTACTATTAGAGTTAGATAGTATAGTAGAAGGATATTTATTCATAGAAGAAAATACAATAACTTCACCAAAAATATCTCCAGTGGCTAAGGTTGTAATAGTAACAGTCTTTCCAGAAGAAAATAATTTTTGTATTTCCATGCTCCCATCTAATATAATACCTATAGTAGAGCAGGCATCACCTTCTATAGCGATTATTTCATCTTTCTTATAATCTTTTACTTTATAATTTATATTCTTAAGAATTTTTTCTATGCATTTTTCCTCAAAATCTTTAAACAATATACATTTACTTAAAACACAAAAAATATTATTCATAAACGAACCTCCGTAAATTTTATGGTGGTAACATTAGTTACAGAATTATTTACATAATAGTACTATAATAAATATATAAAATCAACAGGAGGAATATAAAAATGATTAGAAAGATAGTTAATATAGATAAAGAAAAATGTAATGGATGTGGATTATGCGTAACAGCTTGTCATGAAGGAGCTATAGAGCTAATAGATGGTAAAGCAGTTTTAATTAGTGATGAATATTGTGATGGGTTAGGAGATTGTCTTCCAGAATGTCCAACAGAAGCTATAAAAATAGTAGAAAGAGAAGCTGCAGAATATAATGAAGAATTAGTAGAAAAAAGAATGGCTATGAAAAAGCCAGCAGAAGAAAATAAAGAAAAAATGCCCTGTGGATGTCCAGGAACTATGGCAAAGGCTATTAAGAGGCCAGTAAAAAATGTTAACTTAAATATAGAAGAAAAAACTACAAAAAGTGATGAGAAAATGAATATGGATTCAGAATTACAACAATGGCCTGTACAAATAAAATTAGTGAATACAAAAGCTCCATATCTACAAGATGCAAATTTATTAATAGCAGGGGACTGTACAGCATATGCTTATGGTAATTTTCACAAAAAATTTATAAAAGACCGTATAACGTTAATAGGATGTCCAAAACTAGATGATAATGAATACTATAAAGAAAAAATAGCAGAAATATTAAAAAACAACAACATAAAAAGTATAACTGTAGTAAGAATGGAAGTACCTTGTTGTGGCGGCATAGTAAATGCAGTTAAACAGGCTATGTTAAAATCAGAAACTATAGTACCATTTAATGAAGTAATAATAAGTACAGATGGAAGAATAAAATAAGAAAATTACGACTTAAAAGAGTGTATATCACCCGTGATTTAAAAAAGGGATATATGGTTAAAAAGGCAGTTCGCTTCAATAAGAGATTCTAATTTGTTTTTGCTTAAAATATATGGTTTCAAATTATAAATAATTTGAAACATTCATATATTTTGCAAAAACAAATAAGAATCTCTAATCTTGCTCAAATGCCTTTTACACCATATATCCCTATTATTTAAATCACGGGAAGCTAGCATAACTCTTTAAAAATAATTTTCTATGGGACAAAAGCAGTACAAAAGGAAGATTTTACTCTACTCTGTTATGTAAAATCTACAATTATATTCTCTATTTTAAGATATTTATATTTTTATACTTACATTAAAAATTTTTAGTTAGTTATATTCTTTTCGGTACGGGCCTTAAAAAATTTCGATAGAAAATTAATGCGGTAGCATGTCAAAAGACTGTATTTCTCATAATGTTTATATGAATTAAATTTATATTCAGATCTATTTGCGCTAGCAAACAAATTTAATATAATAAAGAATTCTCATAAACTTTTTGCTGAAAAACTGTCGGCTATGCCCATTATTGTTGAATACAATTAAAGTCTTTTATTTAAACTTAAATATTAATTTTTATAGAAAGCCTCCAGCGGCGCTATCACTTCTTTTGAAGTCATCTATATATTAGATTTAATATGGATTTTGTAATCTTTAAATTTAATAACTAACTTAACACAAATATTAGTATTCTTTATTTTTATAGCTATCTATTGACTAAAAGTATTTCTTGTTTTGATTCTCAACCTTTAAAGGTCGTTAAGTCGTAATTTCCTTATATTTTATAATATCCTCAATGGAAAGAACAGTTAAATTATGTTTTTTAGCAAAATTGATTATCTGTGGTAGACGAGCCATAGTTCCATCAGGATTTGTAAGTTCACACAAAATTCCAGCAGGCTTATATCCTGCTAAACGCATAAGGTCAACAGTACCTTCTGTATGACCAGGTCTAGTTAAAACACCTCCTGCACGAGCCCTAAGTGGGAAAACATGACCTGGATGGCATAAATATTCGGGTTCACAGTCATCTTTTACTGCAGTAAGAATGGTAGTAACTCTATCTGCAGCGGAAACTCCGGTAGTTACCCCTTCTTTAGCCTCAATTGAGATAGTAAATGCAGTTTCGTATTTACATGTATTATTAGGTACCATTTGAGTTAAACCTAATTTTTTTACTTTTTCATCTGTTAAGCAAAGGCAAACAATACCACTACATTCTCTTATTAACATAGCCATTTGAGGTACTGTGATAGTTTCAGCAGGAAAAATAAGGTCTCCCTCATTTTCACGATTTTCATCATCAACTAGAAGTACTCCCTTACCTTCTCTAAGATTGTCCAATGCTCTTTTTACACGATTTAAAGAATTACCAAACTGAGTTAATAGTGATTCATTCATTTAAAATTCCTCCGAGTTATGAAAAATTTTACATAAAGCACCTCAGTTTTTATTATATGCATATTATTTTTATGTGAAATTTAGCTTTTAATTTATAATGATGGTTTAAATATTAATTATTATGTAAGAAAGTTTAGTTCTTTTCCATTTCTTTACTAGTTGTTTATTTAATAATTAATTTTGTTTTTCATATTTTTTCTAAATAACACATAAAAACTCCCCTTAAGTAACCTTAAGGGGAGTTGAAAACACAATAAATATACATAATAAAAAGTACGTATAAGTGTATTTACCTTCTTTCATCCAGACTATACTGTCGGCTTCGGAATTTAACCGAATCTGCCTTATGGCTTGCGGGCTATACCGCCGATAGGGAATTTCACCCAACCCTGAAGGATACTTTATATAATTTATTATTAATATAACATTCTAGGCTTCCATTGTCAAACTTAAAATGAGTTTATATACAAATAAGGAAAATAATGCTTTAACAAATTAAGTTACCTTTCTAGATACGTATAGCTTTTTAATAGGCTACAGGTAAACTTATTTTTGAGCTGTAATCTCTTAAAATGTTATTGAAGATCTTTTAAGCGCTGCATTTATTGCATTATAAAGTATTACTGTAGCAATTGTGTTTATTACACAAGCTGGTAATACAACAGTTAAAACTAAAGTCATAAATGGAGCTGGTAGAGAAACTAATAATAAAGCAGAACCTAAGAAAACAAAACCACTTATAAAGGTTCCTGTGATTGATAATATAATCATTCTTGCTTGATTTTTAACTTTACCATCTGTAAATTTAACTAATAGGAATAATATATTTGTAGTAACTATTTTATCTATTAGATTAGGAATTTGTCCTGCAGGAAAAGTTGTAGTAGCTGCTGTTAAAATTCCTGATAGAAGACCAATTACTAATGTAGTTTTATAATCCTTTGCAATTATTAGGGCTATAAACATCATAGTTAATAAAAAATCTGGTTTCATTCCAAATAGTAGTGGAGGTGCAATTTGATGTAATAATAAGCCTATGGCTAAAAGTAGTGAACAGATTATCATTTTCTTTAAATTCATAATAATATCCCCTTTCGAATATAAAAAATAATTTGTTTTAAAATATAAATTCCATTGCCAATCACATTCTTCAGTTCAAGCCATAGTTACACCTCCTTTCAACGTTTCTTATGTTACAGATTAATTTTTGAAAATAAAAAAATCCTCTATCCTAATACCATTAGGACGAAGATTATATTCGCGGTGCCACCTAATTTATGCTTAAATAATAGTAATTTAAACATACCTCAAATTCAGGTACTAACATACCCTATCCTTTTTAACGGCAGGCTCCCGATAAATACTACTTTCTATATAAGATTTCGCTTTACTTCTCCAAGGTCCATTCACTAAAACTCCTATTGTTAAGATTCCAGCATCCTTAACTCTCTTTGAATATTCATCCTAGTTACTCTTCCTTATCAATGAATTAGATTATTTATTTTTAAGAAATTATAACATAATAACTTATAGAAGTAAAGTGATAAATAAAAATTTTATTGTATAAAGGTTGACAAAAAAGCATATACTGTATATATTATATATATACAGTATATACGATATAAGGTAAGGTGTTTATAAATGAAGATATTAATATCTAATGCTTCAGAGCAGCCTATATATGAACAAATCCTTTGCCAAATAAAAGCCGCTATAATGCAAGGAGAATTAAAAGAAGGAGAGTTACTTCCATCCATAAGAAATTTAGCTAAAGAAGTTGGAGTAAGCGTTATAACTACAAAAAGAGCTTATGAAGAGCTTGAAAAAGAAGGCTTTGTAGAAACGGTAAAAGGAAAAGGAACTTTTGTAGCTGCTCAAAATAAGGAGCTTTTAAAGGAAAAGAAGATAAAAATTATAGAAGAAAAATTAAATGAAGTTATAGAAGAAAGTAAATTATTGGGCATATCTTATGAAGAAATTTTAGAAATACTTAAAATATTATATTTTCAATAATATAAATAAAAAAATACTCATAGGTAAAAGGGGGATGCGAAAATATGGATAAAATATTAGAAGTAAAAAATTTAAAAAAAGAGTATAAGGATTTTTCATTAGAAAATATAAATTTTCAATTAGACAGAGGATATATTATGGGTTTTATAGGACCCAATGGTGCAGGTAAAAGTACTACTATAAAATTAATCATGAATCTAATAAAAAAGGATGCTGGAGATATAAAAATATTTGGCATGGATAATATAAAACATGAAAAAGAAGTGAAAGAAAGAATAGGCTTTGTATATGATGCAAATTATTTTTATGACCATGTAAATATAGAAACTATGAAAAAAATAATAGCTCCATTTTATAAAAGTTGGGATGATAAGACCTTTAACAAATATTTAAAAAGCTTCGATCTAGATCCTAAGAAAAAAATAAAAAATCTTTCTAAGGGTATGAAGATGAAGTTTTCATTAGCTTTAGCTCTTTCCCATAACGCGGAGCTTATAATAATGGATGAGCCTACCGCAGGTTTGGATCCTGTTTTTAGAAGAGAAATTTTAAATATACTATATGATTTAATCCAGGATGAAAATAAAAGTGTATTTTTTTCTACACATATAACTACAGATTTAGAAAAAATAGCGGATTATATAACCTTTATAAATAAAGGAAAAATGGTGTTTTCAGAGAACAAAGATGAGATAATGGATAAGTATGCTCTAGTAAAGGGTGGACTAGATTTTTTAAATGAAGAAACAAAAAAATATTTTGTAAGCATAGATAAGAAGTCTTTTGGTTTTGAGGGTTTAACCACTTCAGCAAATGTTATAAGAGAAATAGCTAAAAAGGGAGAAATTATAATAGAAAAACCAAACCTGGAGGATATTATGGTTTATACAGTAAGGGGGTAAGAATAAATGCTAAATTTAATAAAAAAAGATTTGATTATTACTAAATCCTATATAATTAAAACTTTAGCTATTTTAGCACTTTATATGTTTATTTTTGATAAAACAGATAAACAAGGCATATTTGCACTTAGTATTTATTTAATAGTATATATATTTATTTCAATGTCCTTTTATTATGGAGAAAGAGTAAAGGAGGACTATATGCTAAAATCCCTTCCAGTTAAGAAAAATGAGGTGGTCTTAGCTAAGTATACTTCTGTAATAATATACTTTATAGCATCTTTAATATTAATGTATATAATTAATTTTATAGTTTATATATTAAATTTTAAAGATATAATTCAATTTCCACAAATTAGCACTATTTTTTTTAGTTTGAGTATTATATTTATTTCTATGGCAATACAATTACCTATATATTTTAAACTTGATCATAGTAAAGCAAGGATTGTAAATACTTTTGTATATGGTGGTATTTTTGCTGTGTTATATATTATATATGATAATAATCATTTGAATAATTATATAACAATTCATAATAATGCTAGTAATATATATGAAAAATTTATTTTAATAATTATAATAATAAGCACAATTTTGTTTATTATATCTTCTATTTTATCCATAAAAATATATGAAAAGAGAGAGAGTATGTAACATGAAGAATATTATTAATTTAATAATTAATGATTTAATATTATGCAAAAAAAATTTCTTGGTTGCTATACCTATGATAATATTTTTAGCTTTTACAGGATTACAATGCAGTATAGATGGAAAGCATCATTATGTATATATTTATGTTATAGCTATGGCTTCTTATATATTAATAAATTATGTAGAACAAGCTATAAGTAAAAATAAGAGTAATATGTTTATATATAGTTTGCCTATTGATAAAAACAATATGGTTTTAGAAAAATATTTATTTATAATTGGTATAAATATAATAAATTGGGTGATATGTATTTTAACAACTATGGTATTTTCAATTATTCTAAAGGGTAGGCTTATAGAGAATGTATGTTCTATAGGTGATTTAGTTTTCGCAATTACTTTAGTTTCTATATACTATAGCATATACTATCCTTTTTATTTCAAACTAGGACCTAATAAGCTAAGTCTTTTTAATAGATGTATATATATGCTTATAATTCTTTTACCTGTAATTATCCAAAGGATATTAGATATTCTAAATATATCTATATCTAAAAAAGATTTTTATGGACAAATTAATGTTATACAGAGCAAGTTTTTATGGATCACATTATTTGATATTATAATGCTTACTATTTCAGCATATATATCTATAGTAATTCATAAAGATAAAACTATTATGTATGAATAATATATTAAAATTTTAAAATAATAAGAGGGTATAATTAATTTTAGGAGAGGTATATATGATTATAGGTACAGCTAAAATACATTTATATGCTAATTGGATTCATTCCCTAAAAGAAAAGAGGATGATTGTAAAAAGTATAATTTCTAAAACAAAAAATAAATTTAATGTGTCTATAGCTGAAGTAGAGATGCAGGATGTGCATCAAAGTATTGTTATAGGTATAGCCTGTGTAAGTAATAGTACAAAACAAGCAGACAGTATAATACAAAATGTAGTAAATTACATAGAAGGAAATACAGAAGCTATAGTTTCCAATATAGAAACTGAAATTATATAAAGAATTTTGATAAACCTTTACAAAAAAAATTTTAAAGTATATAATAAAAATATAAAATAGAATAGTATGTAAATGCAGGGGTGCCGTAAAGGCTGAGAGGAAAGATTTCTAACCCTTTGAACCTGATGTAACTAAGATTACCGTAGGGAGCATTATAGTATATATAGTAAATTATATATAGTATAAAAAGCTTACCTTCGGGTGGGCTTTATTTTTTTATTTCTAAATGATTTGATGTTTTTAAGTTAGAAGGGATGCAAATGTTATTTGATAGAAAGCAAGATAAATTTAGAGAGGAATGTGGAGTTTTTGGCATTTTTAAAGATTATACATCAGAACTTGGAGAAATATTTTATCCTGGGTTAGTATCTCTTCAACATAGAGGAGAAGAAAGTTCAGGAATAAGCTATACAAATAGTGAAGGTATGAGAACTAAAAAAGCTTCTGGAATGGTGTCTAATTTGTTTTCTGAAGAAGACTTTTATAAAATGAAATATTTTTCTGCTATAGGACATATTAGATATTCAACTAGTGGCAATGCCTCTATTGAAAATGTACAACCCTTTCAAGAAGAAACTATAGATGGAGCTATTTCTTTAGCTCATAATGGAAATTTATTAAATTATTTAAATATTAAGTATGAATTAGAGAAAAAAGGAATGGTATTCAAAAGTAATTCAGATTCTGAAATTATACTAAAGTTTATATTAGAAAAAATTGAAGAAGGAAGGGAAATAGAAAAAGCCATAGCCTATGCTATTGATACTTTAAAGGGAGCTTTTTCGGTACTTATTTTAACCGAAGATAAGTTAATAGGTTTTAGAGATAAAAAGGGTATAAGACCTTTATGCCTAGGAAAGCTAGAAGGCAATTATGTTTTATCTTCAGAAAGTACTTCCATAGATGTTGTGGGAGGAGAATACATAAGAGATGTGGATCCAGGAGAAATAGTGGTTATAGATAAAAAAGGAATAAAATTTATAAAAAATAAAGAGGTTTATTGTAGTTCTATCTGCGCATTAGAATATATATATTTTTCACGACCAGATAGTATCATAGATGGAATAAATCTATCTCAATTTAGAATTAAATGTGGAGAAAAGTTATATGAAAAATACAAATTAAAATCAGATATTGTAATGGGAGTACCTGAATCAGGAAATTTTGCAGCTTTAGGTTATTCTAAGGAATCAAATATACCCTATAGTATAGGTCTTATTAAAAATTCTTATGTAGGTAGAAATTTTATAAAAGCTACAGAAAAGGAAAGAAAAAAGAATATAAATATAAAAATAAATGCCATAAAAAGTATAGTTCAAGACAAAAGCGTTATTGTGATAGATGATTCTATTGTAAGAGGCACTAGTAGTAAAAAGGTAGTGTCCGCATTAAGAAAAGCAGGGGCAAGGGAGGTTCACTTTATGGTGGCATCTCCTAAAATAAATTATTATTGTAATTTGGGTATAGATATAAAAAGTAAAAAAGAACTTTTATCTTTCCAAAAGACAAAGGAAGAAATGAGAAATTTTATAGGGGCACATAGTCTAGGCTTTTTAAGCTTAATAGATATGAAACAGTGCTTAAATAAATCTAACATTTGTACAGGCTGCTTTGATGGAAGTTATGCAGATTATTAAATTTTATATCCATTATATTATAGGCAAAAATTTTTTAGAAAAAATTTTTTAATCAAATATAAATTTAATTAAAGTTTAAAATTGATTACCTTTTACTTTTTGAGAAATAATGTTTTGCTAATAAAGCTAACTATTATATTTCAATAAGTCTAGGAGAATCAATGCATATATAAATAAATAAAATCCCTGTAGCATATTTTACAGGAGATATGAAAAGGAGAAATGTTATTATGAATTATACAACTCAAATGGATGCTGCTAAAAAGGGCATAGTTACAAAAGAAATGGAAATAGTAGCTAAAAAGGAAAGTATGAATGTACAAGATCTTATGGAATTAGTATCTAAGGGAAAGGTCGCTATACCTGCTAATAAAAATCATAAAGCATTAGATCCAGAAGGAATAGGACAAGGGCTAAGAACTAAGATAAATGTCAATTTAGGAATATCTAAAGATTGTTATAATATAGATATGGAATTAGAAAAAGTACAAAAAGCAATAGACATGAAGGCAGAAGCTATAATGGATTTGAGCTGTTTTGGAAAAACAGAAGAATTTAGAAAAAGATTGATAGGTATGTCACCAGCCATAATAGGTACTGTTCCTATATATGATGCAGTAGGTTTCTATGATAAAGAATTAAAAGATATTACAGCAGAAGAATTTTTAAAAGTAGCAGAGAAGCATGCAGAGAATGGAGCAGACTTTTTAACAATACATGTAGGTATGAATAGAAAAACTGCTTGTGCTTTTAAGAAAAATCCAAGAAGAATGAACATAGTTTCAAGAGGAGGATCTCTTTTATATGCATGGATGGAACTAAATAATAAAGAAAATCCATTCTATGAAAGATTTGATGAGCTTTTAGATATATGTGAAAAATATGATGTTACATTAAGCTTAGGGGATGCTTGTCGTCCAGGCTGTATAGAGGATTCTACAGATGCAAGCCAGATAGAAGAGCTTATAGCTTTGGGGGAACTTACCAAAAGAGCCTGGGAGAGAAATGTACAAGTTATAATAGAAGGACCAGGACACATGACTTTAGATGAAATAGAAACAAATATGAAGATAGAGAAAAAATTATGTCATGGAGCCCCATTCTATGTTTTAGGACCAATAGTTACAGATATAGCTCCAGGTTATGATCACATAACTTCAGCTATAGGTGGTGCTATTGCAGCAACTCATGGTGCAGATTTCTTATGCTATGTAACTCCAGCAGAACATTTAAGATTACCGAACTTAGATGATATGAAGGAAGGTATAATAGCGACAAAGATAGCAGCTCATGCAGCAGATTTAGCTAAAGGAGTAAAGGGAGCAAGAGATTGGGATAATGCTATGGCTAAAGCTAGAAGAGATTTAGACTGGGAAAGAATGTTTGAGTTATCTATAGATGAAGAAAAAGCTAGAAGATATAGAGAAGAATCTAAGGCAAAAAGTAAAGATTCTTGTACAATGTGCGGAAAAATGTGTGCAGTAAGAAATATGAATAGAGTTACAGAAGGAAAAGATTTAAATATGTTAAGAGATGAGGATTAATGGATAGAGGTGACTATAATGGCAAATATAAATTTAAGTTTACAAATACTACCTGTAGTTAGCGAAGAAGAGATATATCCAGTAGTAGATAAAGTTATAGAACTTATAGAATCTTCTGGAGTTAAATATGAGGTAGGACCTATGGAAACAACCATGGAAGGAGAAATGGATACTCTTTTAGATATTGTTAAAAAAGCTCAGGATGTATGTGTTAAAGAGGGAGCTAAAAGAGTTATTTCCGTTATAAAGATAGATTATAAACCAGAGGGTGTTACAATGGATGAAAAAACTTATAAATATAAAAAATAGATTACAGTTATAAGAAGGAAAAATCATTATACATGGCGAACTTTATATGAGGTAAGGTTGGAAGGGTAAGTTATACGTACTAAAAAAACTTACTACTTCCTTGCAAAAAGTCATTAACAATGCAGATTTGCCTCTTATAATAAGGGTAAAATGCAAGAGTGAAGCTAAGCAAGAAGTAAATAGGTGTTTTCGTACAAGTTCACCATTAGGATTAATGGATGCTAAATCAGATTTTAAGTTACCTTTACAACAATCACACAATTTTTCAACTTTTTCTAATTTCAACAAAATTAAAAGAAAGACCATAATGTACTTTAATTTTATAGAACCTCTAAATAGAGGTTCTACTTTTTTATTCACTTATATATAATTTTATTTTTTCTATTCTATTATTAGATACTTTTTCTATTTTAAATATTAAATTATTATATTCTATTTGCGAACTTACATTACATTTAGGGATAGCTCCAGTTATGTCTAATATAAATCCACCTAGAGTATCAAAGTTTTCTGAGGGTAGCTCTAAATTAAGTTTTTCGTTTAAGTTATCTATAGTTATGGAAGCATCCAATAAGAAAGTATTAGCATCTATTTTTATTATTTCTTCAGTATTATCTTCATCATACTCATCAAATATATTTCCCATAACTTCTTCTATTAAATCTTCCATAGTAACTATACCAGAAAATCCTCCATATTCATCAATAAGTATGGAAATATAACTCTTATTTGTTTGCATTTCTTTAAATAAAGAATCGATAGCTTTTGTTTCTGGTATAAAATAAGGGGCTCTTAATATGTTTATTAAATCTTCCTTTTTTATATTTTCTTTATTTATAATAGAAAACATATCTTTTATATGTAGAATTCCTATAATATTATCGATATCATCTTCATATATAGGAACTCTAGAATAACGTTCTTCTAACATATTATTAATAAGCCTTTTAGGAGAATCATTTATATCCATTGCAAATACACTAGTTCTAGGTGTCATTATTTCTTTAGCAAGAGTATTGTCAAAATCAAAGATACTATTGATCATTTCTTTTTCTGTGGAATTAAAAACACCTGTTTCTTCACCTAAATCAATCATTTTTTTTATTTCCTCTTCTGATATTTTTTCTTCTATATTTTTATAGTCAATTCCTAAAATTTTTAATAAAAAATTAGTAGAGTAGGTCAATATATTTACAAAAGGAAGAGATATTTTCATAAAGATGATTATTGGCTTAATTGAAAACAATGCTATTTTTTCTGAATTACCTAAAGCTATTCTTTTCGGTAGTAATTCTCCAAAGACAAGAGTTAAATAAGACAATAAGAGAGTAGTTAAAAATAAGGCTACACTACTGCTTTTAGGAATATTTAATCGCTTAAAAAATATCTCAATATATTTTGATATACTTGTAGCGGCAGAAGCACTGGCCAAAAATCCTGCTAAGGTTATTCCGACTTGGATAGTAGCTAAAAATTTACTAGGTTCTTTTAAAAGTTTTAGTAGAATTTTTGCTTTTTTCACTTTATTTGGGGAAGAGTTTTCCTCAGTAGCATCATCTATTATAGTATTTAATTTGTTTTTATTTAAAGAAATTATTGCCATCTCTGCAGAGGAAAAAAATGCATTTATAATTATTAAAATTAATATTAAAAATAATTTCATACCAATATTATTCATAAAAATTCACTCCTTCTTATATAGTGTATCTTCTATTAAAGTTTTTATAATAAAAAATCATAACAAAAAATAAATGTAAAATTAAAGTATATATGGTAGCAATATAGATAAATTCTTAAAATAACTTTGCTACACTTCAATTTATTTAATATTAATAAGATAAATAATACAATATATAAATTGAGGTTATAAATATAACAATATATAATGAAGATAAGAATCACTTTATTAAAATAATTATTTCCAAAGAAATATATTTAATATTAAAAGATATCAATATTAAGTTTTTTATAATATGTAAAGCTTTAGATCATGAATAAAAAGGGGGAAAATTAAAATTGTTTATATTAGAGGATTTTAAGGGGCTAACAGAAGAGCAAAAATATGAAAACATGCTCTTATTTTTGAAGGGACAATTACTTGGTGAAAAAGATGTAATAGCAAATCTTAGTAATGCTTCATCTATTATAATGTCTTTAACAGATAATTTAAATTGGGCAGGATTTTATTTAATGAAAGATGGAGAATTAGTTTTAGGACCATTTCAAGGAATGCCAGCCTGCAATAGAATAAAAATTGGTAAGGGAGTATGTGGAGGAGCAGTATCATCTAGACAAATTCAAAGAGTAAATGATGTACATAAATTTGAAGGTCATATAGCTTGTGATAGCTTAACTAACTCTGAATTAGTAGTTCCTATAATTAAAGAAGATAAAGTTTTAGGAGTGTTGGATTTAGATAGTATAGAGTTTGGAAGATTTACAGAACTTGAAGAAAAATATTTTAAAAAATTTGTACAAATTCTTATAGAAAATATAGATTGGAGTTGTAATTAGTGATGAGAGATAAAATATTTAAAACTTTAGATAGATTAGTAAAAATACCTAGTATATCAGGAACAGAAAAAGAAAATTTAGCAGTAGATGAAATTTACAATATATTAATGGATATAGATTATTTTAAAAATAATAAAAATAATGTAAAAATACATAATGTAGAAGGGGATATGCATAACAGATGCTTTTTAACAGCATTATTAGAAGGTAAAAAAACTTCAAAAGATATAATAATATTAACAGGACATTTAGATGTAGTAGATATAGATGAATTTGGTACTTTAAAGAATATAGCTTTTGACTATAAAAAATATACTAAAAGAGTATCAGAGTTAGTATTGGATCAGGACTCAAAAAAAGATTTAGATTCTAATGAGTGGATATTTGGTAGAGGCACAGCAGATATGAAATATGGACTAGCTCTTTATATAGAATTAATAAGAGAGTTATCAAAAGATAGAGATTTTAGAGGGAATATATTGTTTTTAACAGTACCAGGAGAGGAAAGTAACTCAGAAGGAATGTTAGGAGCAATACCTTATTTATCTAAATTAAAAGAAGAGGGGTATAACTTTAAATCTTTATTTTTATCAGAATGTTGTATACCTAAATATGAGGGAGACGATGCCAAAAGAATCTACATAGGCTCTGTTGGAAAAATAATGCCAACTTTCTTTTGTGTAGGAAAAGCAACTCATGTAGGAAATCCTTTTGGAGGGTTAAATCCTAATTTATTAGTATCTGAAATAAATAAACTTATGGAATATAATGTAGAACTAAGTGATAAATATGAAAAAGATATAACACCACCACCTGTTTGTTTGAAACAATCAGATTTAAAAGAATTATATTCTGTACAAAATCCTGTATATGCATATTCTTATTATAATTTATTAACTATACAAAAGACTCCAGAAGAAATCATGAAGACATTGAAGTCTATAGCAAAGGAAGCTTTTTATAATACTCTTGAAATAATCAAAGAAAATTATAAAGAATATAAAGCAATATATGAAAGTAAACTAGAAGCAGATTTAGATATAGAACCTAAAATCATAACCTTTGAAGAATTATATAAAGAAGTATTAAAGGAAAATAAAGATTTTGAAAAACATATAGAAGAATCTATAGAAAAATGGAAAAAAGAAAAATTAGATAATCAAACTATAGGAATGAAAATAATAAAGGAGACCTTTGAACACTATAAATATCAACAACCTATGATAGTAATTGCATACAATGTACCTTATTATCCACATAGGTATTTTGATAGTGAAAATCCTAAATACAATAATTTATTAAATTCACTAGATAACATGAGAAATTATGCAAAAGAAAAATATAATGTGGATATAGAAAAGGAAAATTTTTTCATGGGTATAAGTGATTTAAGTTATACAGGCTTAGATGAAAAATTCAATATAGAAAGCATTTGTGGAAATATGCCTGGATTAGGTTATACATATAATTTCCCAGAAAAAGAGCTAAAGAAATTTGATATACCATCTGTAGTATTTGGAGGTTTTGGAAAGGATTTCCATAAATATACAGAAAGATTAAATATACCATATTCCATGGATATAGTTCCAGAATTGTATATGCATATTTTAAAGGAAATATTACAATAAATAAGGAAATTGCGACTTAACGGCTTTTAAAGTTTGAGAATTAAAATAAGAAATACTTTTGCTCGATAGATAGCTATAAAAATAAAGAATACTAATATTTGTGCCCTAATATCTAAGCTAACGCTCTAATGTCACGTCCTGTTTACTTCACGCTTAAATATTAGTTCACAAATAAAGTATTCTAATTATTTTTTTATATACCTATTTTCACTAAAAGTATTTCTTATTTTAATACCTTTAAAAGCTGTTATAATAATTTTCTTATTTAGAGTATAGAGTACTATGCGTTGAATTTATAAAATGATAAGGAGACATAGATGAGAAAAGCATACAAGGGATTAATATTTTTAATTATTATCATTATTTTATTTATAGCTGGAGGAACTTTTGTTTCAAATAAATTTCACCAAATGTTTTTGTATAAAGAAAATAGTATAGGAGATGTATTAGACAGTTATAAAGGAGTGAATGTTTTTTATAATGGTAATAATTATGGAGAAAATCATGGCAAGAGTTATAGTAAAGATGGATATTATTATGGATATAAATGGCAGTGTGTTGAGTATGTAAAAAGATTTTATTATGAGGCTAAGAGGCATAAAATGCCAGATGTCTATGGTAATGCTAAAGATTTTTTTGATATTAATACAGAGCATGGACATTTAAATAAAAGAAGAGGGTTAATTCAATATAGAAACGGAGAAAATGAAAAGCCTAAAGTAGATGATCTTTTAGTATTTACAAATACCAAATTTGGACATGTAGTAATAGTGACAGAAGTTGGAGATGATTATATAGAAGTAATTGAACAAAATATGGAGAGTTCATCAAGAGATAAATTCATATTAAAATATAAAAATAAAAAATATTTTATTGGATGAAAAAGATCACCAGCAGGATGGCTCAGGAAAGTTAATTGATATTAAGTCGTAATTTCCTTAAGTGTTGACAAAAACATGTAGTAACAATAAAATAATCATATTGAATTATTGTGAATTAAAATAGGAAATTAGGTGATAAAATGTCAAAGGGTACAGTTGCATTAGCTATGAGTGGAGGAGTAGATAGTTCTGTATCTGCTTATATATTAAAAGAAAGAGGATATGATGTAATCGGAATTTACATGGATTTATGGAGAGATGAAAGAGAAGAATACTGTAATAAATCAGCATCAGAAGATGCTAGAAGGGTAGCAGAAAAATTAAATATTCCCTATCATGTTATAAATATTGAAAAGAAATTTAAAGATAATGTTATTGATTATTTTATAGATGAATATTTAAGTGGTAGAACTCCTAATCCTTGTGTAGCTTGTAATAAAACTATAAAATTTGAAGCTTTTTTTAATGCAGCCAAAGAATTTGGAGCAGATTTTATGGCAACAGGACACTATTGCAAAATAGAAGAAAGAAATGGAAGAAAAGTTATAGTTAAAGCTGAAGATAATAAAAAGGATCAAACCTATATGATGTATAATCTAAAACAGTATCAGCTAGAGAGAACTATAATGCCTTGTGGTGAATATAAAAAAGATCATATAAGAGAAATAGCTGAAAGTATAGGACTAGATGTGTATAATAAAAAAGATAGTCAAGAGATATGCTTTATACCAGATAATGATCATGGTGGATTTATAAAAAGAAATTATAAAAGGAAAATAAGTGAGGGGAATTTTGTTGATAAAGAAGGAAATATAATTGGAAAGCATAAAGGAATAATATATTATACTATAGGACAAAGAAAAGGACTGGGCATTGCTTTAGGAAAACCAGCCTATGTAATAGATATAAACCCTATTACTAATGAGGTAGTTATAGGAGAGGAAGAAGATATTTTTCGTACAGAATTAATAGCAAAGGATGTAAATTTTATTCCTTTTGATAAATTAGAAAAACCTATGGAATTAGAAGCGAAGGTTAGATATTCTGCTAAACCGTCTAAGGCCACTATAATACCTTTAGAAAATAATAAAGTGAAAGTAGTTTTCGAAAATAAACAGAGAGCTATAACAAAAGGACAATCTGTAGTGTTTTATGATAAAAATATCCTAGCAGGGGGAGGCATAATTGAAGGAATAGTGTAAACAGAATTTTTAACTTCACGTGGAGTTTCAGCTTTAATTGAAGATAAAAAATTGCTAGCTACGGGTAATAGTAATCATATAAAAAGACCTTAATGAATCTTTCTATTATGGAATTTATATGAAATAATTGTATAATTTTAAATTATGAAAAAATCTATGATTAACTAATGGTTAGCATAGATTTTTTTGTGTTATAGTAAATGTATATTTGATTTAATACTTATAAATTTATAGTACAATTATTAATAAATTATTTATAGCTATGAGGAGGGTTTAAAGGATAAAATGTATAATCATGATGAAATAATAAGAAGCTCTCACAATAGATGTATGAAATATGGTATAAAAAAAGAAAAAATTTTTCCTACTACAATTATTAAAGGCGATAAATTTAAATTATTACTGAAAAAAAACAATGAACTAATAAAGGTTGCAAAGCCTTTTATAAAAATACTTTATGATTTTTTAAAAGGATCTGGATTTGCATTATATCTTACAGATAAAGAAGGTTTTCCACTTATAATTATAGGGGATGAAGATATAATAAAAGATATGGCAGAGATGGGAATTGTGGAAGGGGCCGATATGAGTGAAGAAAGTACAGGTACTAATGCCATAGGTACTGCTATCAAAGAAAATTGTTCTCTTCAAATTTCAGGAGATGAGCACTATATATATGTTTATAACGTGTGGACATGCTCTGCAGCTATTATCCACAACGAAGAAGGAAATATAATTGGATGCCTTAATTTAACTGGAAGACGTCAATTGGTTCATCCTCATTCATTAGGACTAGTTGTAGCAGCTGTAAAGTCTATTGAAAATCAATTAGAGGCAGAGAAATCTTAAAATGAACTTTTTAAAACATATCAATATTTAAATAAGGTTATAGATTCCATAAATTCAGGAATCTTTGCTGTAGACACGAATGGGTTAATAAAAGCCATAAATAATAGTGCATGTGTCATGCTGAATATTAAAAAAGAAAATATTATAAATGAAAGTGTACAAAATATTTTATGTAATTGGGAATATATATTAGATACACTTAACAGTGGAAAAAGATATGAAAATAAAGAGATTATATATTCAAATATTAATAAAAAGAAAAGATTTAATTTAACAGCCTATTCTATAAGAAATAAAAATGGAATTATAACAGGAGTAGTAGTAATGTTTAAAGATATGATGAATGTATATAATTTGGTTAATAAATATACAGGAATGATTGCTACCTATACTTTTGATGACATAGTTGGTAAAAGTGAAAAATTTATAAAAGTAATGAGGCAGGCTAAAAAAATATCTAATAGTCCTTCTACAGTTCTTATTCAAGGGGAAAGCGGAACGGGTAAAGAACTCATTGCTCATTCAATACATAATAACAGCAATAGAAAAAATAATAGTTTTGTAGCTATAAATTGTGGAGCTATACCAAAGAGTTTAATAGAAAGTGAACTCTTTGGATATGAAGAAGGTGCCTTTACTGGTGCTAAACGTGGTGGATATGCAGGGAAATTTGAGCTTGCTAGCGGAGGTACTTTGTTTTTAGATGAAATAGGGGAAATGCCATTAGATATGCAGGTGAATCTTTTAAGAGTACTTCAAGAAGGTTTTTTTATAAGAATAGGCGGAAATAGATATATAAATATAGATGTAAGAATAATTGCTGCTACAAATAAAGATTTAAAAGCTGAGGTTAAAAAAGGCACTTTTAGAGAGGATTTATATTATAGACTAAGTGTAATTCCTATATGTGTTCCACCATTAAGAGAAAGACCAGAAGATATTGAAATACTTATAGGACATTTTTTAAATACTAAATCCATAAAATTAAATAAGGCTATACCTAATATAGAGAGTGATCTATATGAAGAACTTATAAATTACAGTTGGCCAGGAAATGTTAGAGAAATAGAAAACTGTATTGAAAACATAGTAAATATGGATGGAAATGTTTCTTTAAATTTTGAAACAAAATTTTTTGATAAGCAACAACAAAATTTAAACAGAAACAATTTAGAACTTGAATTGTGTTCCTTAGCCCAATTAGAAAAGAAAGCAATAATAAATTGTATACAAAAATGCAATGGTAATATTACTAAAGTTTCTAAGATTTTAGGTATAAATAGAAGTACTTTATATTCAAAAATAAAAAAATACAATATAATTTTGAAAAGATAAAGATTAATATAAAAATAGTGTTTAAAAAAACAACAATGTTGTTAAATGCAACAATATTTTAAATGAAAAACTGTTGTTTTTTTGAACAAATTTTATTTATAGAGTAATTTTATTATGCAATCCAACCTATAGATAAAAAGAAATCCTTCGGCATGTTAATTGCTAAATAAAAGTATATAAACATATTAATATCTAAAAATTATACTTAGGAGGGAATTATATTATGAAAGGTTTTGCAATGTTAAGTATCAATAAATTAGGATGGATTGAAAAAGGAAATCCCAAAGCGGGTCCTTATGATGCAATAGTACGTCCTTTGGCTATATCACCCTGTACATCAGATATACACACTGTGTTTGAGGGAGCTCTAGGTGATAGGCATAATATGATATTGGGACACGAATCCGTAGGTGAGGTTATTGAAATTGGCAGCGAAGTTAAAGATTTTAAACCTGGTGATAAAGTTATTGTGCCTGCAATAACTCCTGATTGGAGATCCTTAGAAGTTCAAGCCGGATTTCATCAACACTCAAACGGCATGTTAGCAGGTTGGAAATTTTCAAATTTTAAAGACGGAGTGTTTGCAGAATTATTTCATGTAAATGATGCGGATATGAATCTTGCAATTTTACCTGATAATATATCCTTAGAAAGTGCTGTTATGATAACAGATATGATGACTACAGGATTTCATGGAGCAGAACTAGCAGATATACAATTAGGATCAAGTGTTGTAGTAATTGGAATAGGCGCTGTTGGGTTAATGGCTATAGCAGGTGCTAAATTGCGAGGGGCTGGTAGAATTATAGGTGTAGGAAGTAGACCGATTTGTGTTGAGGCTGCAAAATTTTATGGGGCATCAGATATTGTAAACTATAAAAATGGAGATATAGTTAAGCAGGTTTTAGAATTGACTAATGGAAAAGGTGTTAATCGTGTCATTATGGCTGGAGGTGGAGCTGATACTTTGGCACAAGCAGTGGCAATGGTTAAACCTGGAGGGGTAATTTCAAATGTTAACTATCATGGAACAGGTGAAATACTTCCGATACCTCGTGTAGAATGGGGATGTGGAATGGCTCATAAAAGTATTAGAGGGGGCCTTTGTCCTGGGGGACGTCTTAGAATGGAAATGCTTGCAGACCTTGTAAAGTATAAGCGTGTTGATTTAAGTAAATTAGTTACTCATGTATTTGAAGGCTATGATAATATAGAAAAAGCTCTACTGCTAATGAAGGATAAACCAAAGGATTTAATTAAACCGGTAGTAATATTAAACAAATAAAATTTAAATATGTTTTAAAATAAAATTTGTTTAATTTGAAAATTAAAATAAATTTATAATATCTTACGGTGTAATAAAGTTTTTTATTGCACTATTTTTTATTGTTTATAATAATGATATATTAATTTGGTATAGTATATAGAATTTTCTATAATTATAGTTTATTATATTCTAATTTACACACTCTAAAATATACTCCTCTAGAGACATCATAAAATAGGAAAGTTAAATAAAGTGAAAAAATTAGTGGTAAATATGTTAAAATATTAAGGGCGTCTTTATATTTAGGGAGGTATATTATGTCTATTGAAAAAGAAAGTTTTAATATTGAAAAAGAAAAACTAAATGAAACTATCGAATGGATAGAAGAAAAAATAACGTCTTTAAAGGAAAGAGAAGAACATATATCTAATAAAATAAATGAAATAAATAAGGAAGTTAAAGGGGCATATAATTATGAAGTAGAGTCTCTTCAAAATTCTTTACAGATAAATAAAAATAATCTAAATTCGTATAAATCATCAGTTTCTGTACCTTATTTTGCCAGAATCGATTTCAGGGAAAAATTAAAAGAAAGTGAAAGTTTTTATATAGGAAAAGTAGGTTTATTAGATGAAGAAGATAAAGAAGAGATGGTTGTAGATTGGAGATCACCTATAGCAGATCTTTATTATAGTGGTGTACAAGGGAAGGCTTCTTATGAAGCACCTATTGGAAATATAGAAGGTGAACTTTCACTTAAAAGAAAGTTTATTATAAAAAATCAAAAACTAATAGATGCCTTTGATGAAGGTATAAATGAAATTATATTAAATTTTAATGATGAAAATGAACGAAATGGAGAAAAGGCTTTAATAGATGAATTCTTAAAAATTAACTTAGAAGAAAATAGAGGCAACAAATTAAAAGATATAGTTTCAACTATACAAAAGGAACAGAATGATATTATAAGGGCAGATATGTATAAACCACTTATAATACAAGGTTCTGCAGGTTCAGGGAAAACTACCATAGCTCTTCATAGAATAGCCTACTTATTATATAAATATAAAAATAAAATTACAGGAGAGGATATAGTAATATTAGCTCCAAATAAATTGTTTTTAGATTACATATCTGAAGTTCTTCCTAATTTAGGAGTTGACAAAGTAAAACAAAGCACTTTTAATAAACTTTCTAAAGAAATATTAGATTTTAATTATGAAATAATAGATAAGGATGAAAAATTATCTAAAATTATAGAAAATAGAAATAGTAAAAAAAATAAATTTATAACTAATGGTAGTAAAATAAAGGGTTCTTTAGTTTATAAAAAAATGTTAGATAGATATATAAAATATTTAGAATTAAATGATATGTTCATAGATGATATAAAAATACAGGGCTATGTACTATTCCCTTCTAGAGAAATAATAAGGCTTTATAAAAATGATTTAAAGCATCTTCCTTTAAATAAAAGAAAAATTGAAATAAAGAGATATTTAAACAATAAAATAGATGCAAAAATTCAAAATGTATGGAATGACATAGATAAAGAGTATATCTTAAAAATAAGAGAAGCTAAATCAAAATATAAAGAAGATGAAGAGGAAGAAAAAAGAAACAATGTTATAAAATTATATGAAGAAAGAGATAAAAAGAAAGAAGAAATAAAATTAGAAGCAGAAGAAGTATTAAAGGAAACTATTAAAGAATGGTTTATTGATGATGTAGTTGATGTGTATAGGGATATGTATATGGAAGAAGAAAATTTAAATTACGCCACAACAGGCATAATACCAGAGGCTTTAGTTAATTATATGAAAAATAAAATAGAAGAGGACGCAAATAAAGAAAAAATAGATGAAGAAGATTTAGCAGCTCTTTTATATTTAAAAATTAATATAGATGGAGTAGATAATTATAAATTTTCTCATATGGTCATAGACGAGGCTCAAGATTATAGTCCTCTGGAATTATATGTTTTAAAATTGCTTTCAAAGGCTAGAGGATACACTATAGTTGGCGATTTAGGTCAAAGTATATATTATTATAAAGGCATAGATAACTGGGAAAAGCTAATTAAAGAAGTATATGAAGAAGGAGAATATATTTCTTTAAAACAAAGTTATCGTTCTACAGTAGAAATAGTAGATTTTGCAAATAAAGTACTAAGAAAACAAAAAAATAATTTACAGCCAGCTAAAGCAGTGTTACGTCATGGAAAATATCCAGAAAAGATTCAGTACCAGGATGAAGAAGATTTTTATGAAAAATTAAATAGTGTCATTGAAACTATAGAAAAAAAGGAAGATAAAACAATAGCAATAATTTGCAAGGATTATGAGCAATGTGAAAGTTTAAAAGAGTTTTTACATTTAAAAGAAGAAAAACAATGGGAGATAGTAAATAAAAATACTGAAATATTACCGAAAAGAATAATTATACCATCCTATATAACAAAAGGTTTAGAATTCGATTGTTCTATAATTTATGATTGTAGTGAAGAAAATTATAGTGAAACTGAATTAGACAAAAAGATTTTATATGTAGTTTTAACAAGAGCATTGCATGAAGAGTATATTTTCTATAAAGGTAAGATAACTAAATTATTAATATAAGAAATAATAAAAGGAAATTAACAAAATTATTATAATTAAGGGAATGATGACAATAATTTAACAATATTATCTATAGTTAGAGTTTTTTTTAGTTTAGAATTACAAAGAAATGGAAATTAAAATAAGAAATATAAATTAAGTTATATTTCTTAATAAGTAATTTTAAGGTCTTGATTAATAGCATGATTTTTTGTAAGTAAATTAAATTCAATCTTAGAATTACTGGGGTTTTTACAAAAATAAAAAAATCCGCATTTACATGCGGAGGGGAGTAATGGGTTTATATTTGTTAGAGTTCTTTTTAGTGTACTCGTATAACAATTTCATCATAGCACATAATGGATATGACAGTCAATAATTTAACAATTAAAAATTTGCTAATTTATTGACTATTCTATAAATAAAATGTTATAATCTAAAAAACAATTTAATATAGTCGTTCGGATGAAGGTAATGGGAGAGATACAATTTTGTACACCGAAGAAGTTAATCTTTCAGGTTTCCTAATGTTAGGATGAAGACCGTTACTGGACGGGCCTCTGGAGAGACTCTTAAAGAGCACCGAAGGAGCAAGTTTATTAATTTACTTTTGCAATATCTTTAATAAATAAATTTTTATTGAGAATATTACACTAACCTTTACAAAAGTAAATTTATAAATGAAACTCTCAGGTAAAAGGACAGAGGATGAGTTACAGTGTAACTAGGAGGCCTTTTTATGTATTATTTTTATACATTAAAGGCCTTTTTTTAGTTTTAGTTATCTCTTTTGTCCTCATTATTCAATTAGAAAAAGGAGGAATATGTATGGATTTTTTAAATGCTGTGAAAGGCATAAACAATGTGCTATGGAATTATATACTGATTTTTTTATTGTGTGGAACAGGTGTTCTATTTACTGTGTCTTTGAAATTTGTTCAAGTTTCTAAATTCAAAGAGTCTTTTAAAAAAGCTTTTGGAGGAATGAGTTTAAAAGGAAAAAAAGCGGGTAAAGACGGAATGAGTTCATTTCAATCTTTAGCGACAGCAGTAGCTGCTCAAGTAGGTACAGGAAATTTAGCAGGAGCAGCAACAGCTATAGTATCAGGAGGGGCTGGAGCAATTTTTTGGATGTGGATTAGTGCATTTTTAGGAATGGCAACTATTTTTGGAGAAGCGGTTTTAGCACAAATTTTTAAAGAAAAAGTTAATGGAGAAGTGACAGGAGGGCCAGCCTATTATATAAGCAAAGGACTTAAAAGTAAATTTTTAGCTAGTTTTTTCTCTATAACTATAATATTAGCCTTAGGATTTATAGGTAATATGGTTCAGGCCAATTCTATAGGAGCAGCTTTTTCAAATATTTCTAATATACCATCTTGGATAATAGGAATAATAGTTGCAATACTTGGATTGGTTGTTTTTATAGGAGGAATAGGAAGAATAGCTTCTGTAACAGAAAAAATGGTTCCTATAATGGCTTTATTTTATATAATAGGAAGTATTATAATATTAGCTAAGAATTATACAAATATATTACCTGCTTTTAAATTAATATTTGTTTCTGCTTTTAATCCTAAAGCTGCTGTAGGTGGAGTTGCAGGTGTTACTGTAAAACAAGCTATACGATATGGAGTGGCAAGAGGATTATTTTCAAATGAAGCTGGAATGGGATCAACACCACATGCCCATGCGGTAGCTAAGGTAAAACATCCAGTAGAACAAGGATTAGTAGCTATAGTTGGAGTATTTATAGATACTTTTATAGTTCTTACATTTACAGCATTCGTAATACTTACAACAGGGGTACTAGATGGAAAGACAACAGGCATAGAATTAACACAAAATGCATTTACTCAAGGATTAGGTAATTTTGGTGCATACTTTATAGCCATTGCATTATTTTTCTTTGCTTTTTCAACAATAATTGGATGGTATTTCTTTGGAGAAGCTAATGTAAAATATCTTTTTAAAGGCAAGGGCTTAAATATATATAGATTATTAGTAGCAATTTTTATAGTGGTAGGAACAACTTTAAAAGTAGATCTAGTTTGGGAGCTTGCAGATACTTTTAATGGACTTATGGTAATTCCTAATGTAATAGCATTAATAGCTTTGGCTAAGATAGTAAGAGAGTCATTAAAAGATTATAATGAAAATTTTAAAGTCAAAGATATGTAATATTGTGATGGGATTTTTAAAACATAAATAATACAATAATAAAGAGGATACAATAGAATAAAAGGAAGCTTAATTCAGATGGAGTTTTACTCTATCTGAATTTTAGCTTTATGAGACCATAAAATTTAGAATTGTTATAGATCTCATAATAGCTCTAAACTGAGGAATCCAAAGAAATTTAATATTTGATTTTATAAAAATAGGTGAGAAATGTTATAAATAAAATAAAAATATACGAACGATACAAACAAAAATAAGGCTTAATATTCAAACTGATAGGAACGTTAAGATAAATAATACGTCAAAAGTGTTGACTAATTTATGAACATAGGGTATTATGTACTTGTAAGTTAAGTGAATAGTTCTATCCATATAATCTTAACAATACGGGTTGAGAGTTTCTACCAGAGGCCGTAAATCTCTGACTATGGGTAAGTCCAGTTTATTTATTGGTATATTAAAGTTTTTGTTTTGGATTTACTCATATTTATAATCCGTAAACAAAAACTTTTTTATTTAGGAGGAGTATTACAATGTATATGGAGAAGGAAAAAAATTATAAGGAACCTAATAATAAAGGTTTTTTGGACTCATTTTTTAAATTATCAGAGCGTGGTAGTAATGTAAAGACCGAGGTTATAGCAGGTATTACCACATTTATTACTATGGCATATATAATATTTGTTAATCCAAGCATATTAATGCAAGCAGGGATGAACTCAAAAGGTCTTGTAGGTGAAGCAGCTGTAAAGGCAGGGTTATCTGCTATAAATGATCCAGTAGTTGGAGCAGTGTTTGCAGCCACTTGCATTTCCGCAGGTATAGGTACTTTAATAATGGCTCTTTATGCTAATGTACCTTTTGCACAAGCTCCAGGTATGGGGTTAAATGCCTTTTTTACTTTTAGTGTATGTTTAACATTAGGATACACTTGGCAACAAGCTTTGGCAGCAGTATTTATATCAGGATTACTTTTTATACTTATAACACTTACATCTATAAGAGAAAAAATAGTAGATGCCTTGCCACAAAATTTAAAATTAGCCATATCTGGTGGTATAGGCTTATTTATAGCTTTAGTAGGATTTAAGTCTGGAGGAATAATAGTTGCAAATCCAGCAACACTTATAAGCTTTGGAGACTTTACAAATCCAAGAACTATATTAACTGTAATAGGTATTTGTATAACAGCTATTTTGATGGCTAAAAATACTAAAGGTTCTATATTAATAGGTATAATTGTTACTACACTAATAGGAATACCTTTTGGAGTAACAAAGGTGGCAGGGGTAAGTGTTATATCAGCACCACCATCTTTAGCACCAACTTTCTTAAAACTAGATTTACCAGGACTTTTAGGTTTTGGAGGGGCAGGAATAATTGGGGCTTTAATGAGTGTATTAACAGTGGTTATATCTTTTAGTTTAGTAGATATGTTTGATACTATAGGAACCTTAGTTGGAACAGCGGAAAAAGCAGGGATGCTTGATGAAAATGGAAAAATGGAAGATTTAAATAAAGCACTTTTAGCAGATGCAGTAGCTACTACAGCAGGAGCTTTAATTGGAACAAGTACTGTTACTACTTATGTGGAATCTACAGCAGGAATATCAGAAGGTGGAAGAACGGGTTTAACATCTTTTGTTACAGCTATTATGTTTTTATTAGCAATGTTTTTTAGTGGACTTGTAGGAATAGTTCCAGCAGAAGCTACAGCACCAGCACTTATAATAGTGGGTGTATTAATGATGGGGGCTATAACAAAAATAGATTTCAATGATTTCACAGAAGCCCTACCAGCTTTCTTTACTATATCAATAATGCCATTTAGTTATAGCATTGCTAATGGTATAGCAGCAGGAATAATATTTTATCCAATAGTTAAGGTAGTTACAGGTAAGAGAAAAGAAGTTCACCCAATAGTTTATATATTGGCCATATTATTCATAATCAGATTTACAATTCTTCCTAAATAAATATATATAAATAGAGCCTAAAGAACTACTAATAGTTCTTTAGGCTCTATTTGAATTAAAGGAAGTTATATGTAATATTATTAAAGCAATATGGGGGACTTATATAATGGGGGTTAATACATTATATATATTTACCAATAATAATAATTTTATACATATAATAATAAATTTATTTATAAAAATTTCATACAATGTAAAAATTTATATTATATAATACAAATATAAGCTTATATATTATTTATATGGTGAAGCTATTTAATCATTTAAGGTCAAATATAATTTTAAAAAAATTTACATTTAAAATTTTATAAACTGGTAAAAGTGAATAAAAATTTTAAAATTATCTCTAAATAATTCTATAAGGAATGAGGTGATATAAGTAATAAATTATAAATTTAAAAAAATATTTAAGGGTTTTATATTTTTTATGATTTTAGCAATTTTAATAATAACGATTTTAGCTTCTAAAATAATATATTTTGGGGTTAAATCGCAGCCCCAAAAATCAGATTGTATAATAATATTAGGATGTAAAGTTAAAGGAAATGATCCAACACCTTTTCTACAGTGGAGATTAGATGAAGGATTAAGGCTATATAATGAGGGGTATGGAAAGTATATAATAGTTTCTGGGGCAAAGGGACCAGGTGAAAATATAAGTGAAGCTGAAGCCATGGAAAAATATTTAGTTCAAAAGGGTGTAGATAAGAATTTTATAATATTGGAGGATAAGTCAAAAAATACACTAGAGAATATAAAATTTTCTAAAAAGAAAATGGAGGATAATAATTTCAAATCCTCTATAATAGTATCTAATAAATATCATTTAAAAAGAGCGGAATTGTTATGCCAAAAGGAAGGAATAAAAGCAAGTTATTCGGGAGTTTTTGTAAAACCACATATGTCCCATGAGATAGTAGGCTTTTTAAGAGAAATACCTGCATTACTAGTATATTATCTTAAAACAATATAATAAGGGAATTGTCTCAAAATAGATTTAATTTGAGATAGCATCTTTTAGAAAAGTCTATGAGATATTATTTAAATATCTCATAGGCTTTATTAAACATTATTTTATGTCCTAATAGGGTAGGGTGAACTCCATCTACAAATAGTTCGGAAGTTTCACATTTTGATTTATGTTCTTTAATAGTTGAGAAAAAATCTATATATTTAAAATCATTTTCCTTAGAAATGTTTAAAATATATTTTCTATATTCAGTTAGTTGATTATTTACACTCAAATAATCTAAATCAGATGTCCAAATTTTTTGTGCCATAGCTATTTCTATTTCCATGGGAATACCTATAATGGGAGTTATATTGTTTTCTATACATTCCTTAATTATTAGATTTAAATTTTTTTCTACATTTTCTAAAGAACGACCTAATAAGAAGTCATTTGTTCCAGCTAAAATTATAGTATGGGTAGCTTTACTTTTTATTATATCTTCATGGGATCTAGTTAAAATACCTGTGGTTGTATCACCATTTACTCCTTTATTTACAACTTCATATTCCAATATATTTTTTAAAAGTGTTACCCAGCAATAGTTCCTATTAATGCCATATCCAAAGGTTAAACTATCTCCAATACATATTATTTTCATTTAGGTTCCTCCTATTTCATTTCTATAGCAAATGATAATGGTAAGAATTTATTTATATATAGCTTTTTATAATTAATATATAAATATTATTTTATTTAGAATAATATTTCAAATAAGAAAATAATAAAGCTAAAAGTTGGTTATATCTTCGTTAAATTTTTTTAGTTCACTAAATAATTCTTCCTGCTTAGCTATTTGTTGTTGAATAGACCAAACATTATTAGAATAATAGAATTTATGTTCTAATATACTGACAAAATTTTCTTTCCAATTTCCATTTAAAAGAGAAATAAATTTTTCTTTTTTGTAATCTTCCATGGAATGGTAATAATCCTCTATATATTTATTAAAATCTTTAAGATTATTTATTAATTCGTATTTTCTATTTTTATAGTTGTTTCTAGATATCCATATAGCTAAGGCTAATATGCATATAAAAATTATTAAAGGTAAAAAAGCCATTTTATCGTACCTTTCATAAGTATATTTTTATAAAAAATAAATTTGATATAATTAAATTTTACTTTATTATATCAGACTTATCAGTTAAAAAATAGAAAAATCCTGATTCATTTATTAAATGAATCAGGATTTTTTATTTATTTAGATATATTTGTTTTTAAAAGATCACTAACTTCCTCATGGGAAAGATCTTTATGATAAAATAGTTTAAAAAATTCTTTAGTATCTTTATTAATATCTCCTTTATATAAATCCGGATATAGACAGGCTTGAAACCACCTTACCCCTATAAGTCTATTGATTGATGGTGGTTTATCAAACCAGTTAAAGGGTACAGTTGGAATTATATATATTTTATTTTGTTCTACTGCAGAAACTTGTTTCCATGAACTATCATTAAATGCATTTAAATCTGAAACAATAACATCAGGATTCCAAGATATAATCTGTTCCATAGATACAGTACTTCGTGAGCCGTGTTTTACAGGGAAATTAGCTACATTCTTTCCACCAGCATAGGTTATAACTTCTGAATGAAGAGAACCTTCTGGATCTGTTTCTAAACCTTTAGGACCTTCAGCATAATAAACTTTTATTTTTTTATCTTCTTTGATATTATTTGTGATTTCTTTTGAAGATTTAAGAGTTTTTTCACAATAAAGAGCAAGTTCTTTAGCTTTCTCTTTTTTATTTAATAAACCACCTACAAATTTATATGCTTCAGGTAATTTATCCATTTTGCCATCTACAAGTATAAAAGGTATATTTGATTGCTTTTGAAATTTTTCTACCCCAGATATAGTCGAATCGTTTATATCTCCCATAGATATTACTATATCTGGCTTTAACTTAGATATTTCTTCTATGTTGCCTGATTTTTTACCTTGTAGGCTACCAGCTACAGGAAGTTTGGGCACATCTTCGTTAAGATATTTAAGAGATTTTTTAGGAATCTTGTTATTCCATGCAACTAGTTTTTCAGGAGATAATGAATATATAAAAACAGAACCTAGGGGACTTGTACAATAAATTTTTCCTATTTTTTCAGGAATTTTTACTTCTCTTCCGGCTTGATCTGTTATGGTTTTGTAGTTATTCGAAGTAGTCTGAGTTTTATTAGTACATCCGGAAAAAGAGAATACAATAAGTAAAATTAGTGTTAAGATTGTAAATTGTTTTGATATTTTTTTTAGCATCGTATTGATACTCCTTTCATAAACATTTCATGTACATAGGTATGTAAAAATTTATTTAAAATTAGAATTAAAGGGTATACATATATTTTGTTTTGAGTTTTCACTAATATTAGTATTTATCATTTTTATATCTATTCCATAAGTTTCTTTTATAACTTTAGGAGTAATTTCATCAAATGGATTACCAAAGGAAAATAAGCCGTCCTTTTTCATAATAATAACTTTACTTCCATATAAAAGAGCATGATTTGGATTATGACAAGATATAAGTATAGTTTTGTTGTTATTATTACATAGTGATCTTATTAAATTTAAAACTTTTATTTGATTCCCATAATCAAGATTTGATGTAGGTTCATCCATTATGATTATAGAAGCTTCTTGAGTAATAGCTCTTGCGATTAATACAAGTTGCCTTTCACCACCACTTATTTCTGTATAAATTTTATTTTTTAAGTGCAATATACCTAAAATATTCAAAGAGTTTTCCGCAACTTGTTTATCAATACTGCTTGGAGAAGAGAATTCCTTTATGTATACAGCACGACCCATTAGAACTACATCAAACACAGTAAAAGGAAAAGGTGGAGTGTGTGCCTGAGGTACATAAGCCATATATTTATATAATTCATTAGGAGAATAAGAATTTATATTTTTACCATCTATTAATATTTCCCCAGATTTTAATTTCAAAATATCCAATATAGCTTTAAAAAAGGTTGTCTTCCCAACACCATTAGGACCGAGAACACATAGCAATTCTCCTGAATCTAAACTAAAGGATAAATTTTTATAAAGTATGGTATCATCATAACCAAAAGAAGCTTTTTTTATTTCTAAGTTCATATCCAACCCTTCCTTACATTTATTAATAAGTAAGCGAAAAATGGTATCCCTATTAGAGAAGTTAATATTCCAAGGGGAACTTCCACAGGGAATACACATCTAGCTAAGTCATCTACTAAGAGCATATATAAGCCACCTATAATAAAAGACGTGGGAAGTAATATTTTATAATTAGGACCATATATTAATCTTGTTAAATGAGGAATAACTAATCCTACCCATCCAATAATTCCACAATAAGAAACAATTGAAGCACTAAGTAATGTGGAACATATTATTACAATAATTCTTATTCTATCTGTATTTACTCCTAGAGTTTTTGCTTCTTCTTCTGGAAAGGATAATATGTTAAGCTTCCATCTTATTAAAAGTAAAGGTATTAATCCTAAAATCATTGGTATTATCATGATTTGTAAATCTTTTAAAGTTATAGAAGATAAGCCACCCATAAGCCAAAAGGTTATAGCAGGTAGCTTATCATAAGGATCACATATATATTTCACAAGAGATACACCTGCTTTAAATATTTCTTGTACTAGTATCCCGGATAAAACTAATACTAAACTTGGATCATGATGAGGGATTCTTTTGCTTATTTTCCAAGAACTTATAACTGCAATTAGTCCAAATATAAATGCAAAAACTTGTATGAATTGAACATTTAAAGAAAGTAATATACCTACTGCAACACCAAAGCTGGCTCCAGCAGAGGCACCTAAAATATCAGGAGATACTAAAGGATTTCTAAACATACCTTGATAAGAGGCCCCAGCAGTAGATAAGGCACCACCAACAAGTAATGCAGCTATAATTCTTGGCAATCGTAAATTAAAAAATATAGCAATAGTTTTATCATTTAGAAAATATAAATCCCTTAAAGATATAGAATATCTTCCTATAAAAATTGATAATAGAATTAGGATAATACCTAATTGAAGTATTAAGTATTTTTTTGTTTTGTTCATGGAATCATCTCATTTTTATAGAGTTTCATAGGTATATTCCAGCTACTTAATATATTTAATATATGGTTTGTAATATAATCTCTATTCTTTAGAGTAACATTCAATAGGGTTATATCTTTTCTACTTCGTATTTCATTTAAAAAGGGAGAATCAAATTCTTTTAATACCCCTAATACAATTTTATTACTGTTTAAAATATTTCTTACTGAGGATTTAAATTTTTCTGCATTTTCTTCTAAGAAACCGATTTCATCTAATATTATTAGGTCACTATTAGTTAAGCTAGTATTTAATATTTCAACGGCCTTATTTTCAAAAGTATATAGGTTTGGCAATGCCTTTTTATTTTCCATACATTCTCCAATTATATTATTACTTTTTTTATCCATAAGAGATATCATGTCAAAATACATTTTTCCTTTTTTATTTAAATAGCGTTTTACTTGAAAGCCACCTATTGAAACATTTAAACGGCATAATATTTTTTCTATTATAGTACTCTTTCCAGTACCGCTAGGAGCTGTGAGAAATAAATTATACATAGTAATTCTCCTTTGGTTAAAAGATTTAAAAATTTATCTTTTTTAAATCTTTCATATGATTTAGAGTTCCTTTATTTTTAATCAATAAAACTTCACTTAAAATACCAGCTGCTATCTCTTCTGGTTTCTCGGAGGCTATATCTAATCCAATAGGAGCGAATACTTTTTTTAAGTTTTCTCTACAGACTCCTTTAGCAATTAAATTATTCATAACGTAGGATGTTTTATTAGAACTTCCTATCATACCAATATAAGCTACATTTTTAGAAACTACAGTTTCTAAAGCTAAGGCATCATCCTTATGTCCTCTTGTTACTATAATAATATAAGTATTTTTGTTTATAGGATACTCGGATAAAGCTTTGTCTACTTTTTCAACTATTATTTCGTTAGCATTAGGAAATCTTTCGTTATTTGCAAAATCTTCTCTATCATCTATTACTACTGTATAGAAATTTAATATTTTAGCTATTTTGTGGAGATGAAAGGATATATGACCAGCACCAACTATTATAAGTTTAGTTTCAGGAGCAAATATTTTTATGAAGCCTTCAGCTTCTCCGCCACATTGCATACCTAGTTCGCCACTTTCATTTAATTTATATTTAAAATTACTACTTTCATTATTTTTAATACAGGTTAAAGCTTTATTTATAATTTCATATTCAACTTTACCGCCCCCTACAGTGCCTTCAATTTTACCATCTTTCCATATGGCCATTATTGATCCAGCCTTACCAGGAGTAGATCCTGAAATATGAGTTATAGTAGCTAAAGCTACAGTATCGCCTTTATCTACACTTTTGTAAATTTTTTTTAGGATATCTTGTTCCATAAATTTAACCTACTTTCTGTGTTTTTATTTATAAAATATAAGATAGCTTCTAATACACCGCCGGCAATATTGCGTGCTTTATCGGAAATAGTATAACAATTTTTTATTTCGTGACATCTAGAATCTACGTCAGCTATTTTTAACCCTTTTTCTATTTTACTGCCATCTCTTATAAGTCCTCTTAACAATCCGCTTATTTCTGTTTTAATCTCTAAGTCATCTACATAAGCTAAAATTTCACCCGAGGAGACAAAATCACCAATTTCTCTTACATTTTTAATAGTTCCTTTGCTTGGACTGTATATAACTCTCTCTTTAGAGTATCCTCCAATTTCTCCGGGGACTCCTGTATTTTTCATAGCTTCCCCTTTTAATATAATTCGTGCCAAATTATGACCTCTCATGGTTTCTATAACAGCGTGTACATCTTTACCTGCCTGAAAACCTGGACCAAGACCTATAGTTATTTCCGCCATATTTATTTTTGTACCTAGATTTTTCTTTGCAAGTATAGCATCTACCAATATTTTAGGTTTTAACATTTCTATAAATTTTCCATGGGGATCTACTGTAATAGGGATCTTATT
Source organism: Clostridium sporogenes (assembly GCF_001889325.1). NCBI lineage: Bacteria > Bacillati > Bacillota > Clostridia > Eubacteriales > Clostridiaceae > Clostridium > Clostridium sporogenes. The sequence goes on from NZ_CP013243.1 coordinate 3,228,563, forward strand.
ATTTTGCCAGCACTTTAATATTTCATTAAAATTACTTACTTTTATGGCAGTAGTATTTTCAATAGTAATTTTCCCATTGTAGATAGCTTCACTATAACATACATTTCTTCTTATAGAGGTAGGATTATAAGTTTCTAAAACTAATATTTTAAAACCACTTCTATGAAGCTTGTGTATAGTTCCAGAAGCTAAGTCACCTCCGCCTCTAACAATTACAATATCTTTATATATGTTGTTTATCATAGTTATCACATCCTTGTTGCAAATTTTTGTTTAATATATATTCATAATCCTTTGAAGTATCAATATCAAATAAACAGCAACCATTTCTTAAGTTTACAAATAGAATTTCATTTGTATGATTATTTATAACAGCTTTACCTCCTACATCTCCTTGTAAATTAAGTAATTCATTTTTGAATTTTTTAGGGAATATAGTAGGGGATCCAACTTTATCTTTGTATTTAGGAATTATTATATAGTCATTATTCCGTGTAAAGGTATTCAATAATAAGTTGATAGTATATGAATCTAATAATGGTTGGTCACCGGTAAAAAACATATAGCCTTTTGATGAAGATGTATTTAAAATACCTAATTGTATGGATTGACTTTGGCCTTTGTAGGCTTTTGTATTTAAAACAGTTAAAATATTCTTTTTTTTAGCTATATCTAAAACTTCTTTTTCTTGGCCAACTAAAATTATTTCATTGAATTTACATTCTTTGATTGCATCTATAACATGTTCTATTATTGGCTTTCCTTTGAATGGTAACATTAATTTGTTTTTTCCCATTCTAGTTGAGTAGCCTGATGCCATTATTACAGCATTTACCATAGTAAGCCTCCAATTTAAAATGATATTAAATTATAATTTTTTTCTTTTAAGCTTCCTATAACTATTTTGTCTATAAATGAGTTAGTAATAGTTAAAATATGTTTTATTAATTCATAGGATAAAAAAATATCATGTTGGCTTTCAACTTTATTTATAAATAATATTCTTTCTCCTAAAGAATCCCTAAAAAGTCCTAAGGGATGAGCTATTAACGAACTTATCATAGGTATAGATATCTTTTCACCTAATTTTCCATTAGTTATTTTTAAAAAATAAGATACTCTATGAACGTTAAAGTCATTTATTATTTTATTTATACAACTTATATCTAATACTCCTATGGTTTTATTTGTATTTTTACATATAACAGGCTCATCATCTTTCCAACCTTTAATAGGCTTTCTTTTAGAGCCATCTGCCTCTATTAGAGAATAATCAAAATATTTAAACTTTTCATCTAAAAAATTTTTACTAAAACCTATTAATTTATTATCATTATTTATACATTTACCATATACATATACACCATTTTGTTTAAGGTGATCATATATACAGCAATTTTTTTCTCCAATGCATATAAAATCGTAGTATATTTTATCAGGATTGTATATCTTTGTAGTAGTTGTTGATAGAACTTTGTTATTAGGTCTTAACTCTTCTGATAAATTAAACATTAAAGAGGTTTTTCCACCAGCACCAACTATCGATATAACAGATCCTTTTTTTAAGTTTAATATATCTGAAATAAACATATTTACCTCTACAATATAATTTTATTTTTCTAAATAATTGAAGCAATAAATATGCCAATAGTATTTATTTACAAATTAAAATAAATAGTTTGAAAATATTACGGCATAGTAGTGTTATAAAATAAATTATAGTATGTATAAATAGGGGGAATAGAGCATAATTATTAAAATGATAAAAATTTATAATACTGATAAACTCGATATAGCTTAGATTTTTAATGGTATATTAAAAAAAATTATCCTATTGATAAATAACACAGTTAAAAATTGTTTGTGTTTACATTTAATTGTGATAAAATAATTTTATGGGATATATTGAAGTCTGTTGTAGAAAAAATAAAAATATTATTTAAGGAATGATATATAATGAAAAGTTCTACATTACTAGAAATTCAAGATACAGTGGCTAAGTATGCAAATATAATTTCAAATATAATAAAAGTAGATGTGGAAATTGTTGATAAAAATCTATGTAGAGTAGCAGGTACTGGTATTTATAAAAACGAAATTAATAAAGATATATCCAAGGAAGGATATGTATATGCTCAGGTTATAAAAACTGGAGATAAGCAAATAATAAAGAATCCAGGACAACATTATTTGTGTAAAAAATGTAATCATAGAGATAATTGCCTAGAAAAAATGCTTGTATGCACTCCTATAATATTAAATGAAGATATTATAGGAGTAATAGGACTTGTATGTTCAGAGGAGGGTCAAAGGAATTATTTTATAGAAAATTTTGATTCATATATTCAGATACTAGATCAAATATCAGATTTTATAAGCACTAAATCATATGAATATCTTGAAATTGAAAGAAGTCATATGATGGTGAATTTATTAAATCAAATAATAGACAGTGTAGATAAAGGTGTTCTAGTTACTAAAAATAATGAAATAGTTCATATGAATACAAGTGCTATGAAGCAACTTAAGTTAAAAGCTAATAATATAAGCAAGAAAATAGCAATATCTTCTACTAGTGAATATATAATGGGCGGGGAAGTATATACTATAACTATAGATAATGAAAAGTTTGAACTTATGGGTAAGATTATACCTGTTTTCCCTATATTATCATCTTATGACACAATATTTGTGTTTGAAGAAATAAAGCATTTAAAATCTAAAATATGTAAAGTTAGTGGAGGAAGAGAAGTTATAAAGGTTGAAGATATTATTGGAGAGTCAAAAGCTATGATTCAACTTAAAAATGGGATTAAAAAAATTGCCTCATCAAGTTCCACGGTTCTTATAACTGGAGAAAGTGGCACAGGTAAAGAAGTAATTGCGCGGGCTATACATTGTGAAAGTGATAAAAATACTAATCCTTTTATAGCTATAAATTGTGGCGCTATACCAGATGCTCTTTTAGAAAGTGAATTATTTGGATATGTAAGAGGAGCTTTTAGTGGAGCAGATCCAAATGGAAGAGTAGGTAAATTTGAATTAGCTAATAAGGGAATAATATTTTTAGATGAAATAGGAGACATGCCTTTGTATCTTCAAGTTAAAATACTAAGAGTACTTCAGGAAAGAAAATTAGTAAGAATAGGATCTAACCATCTGATAGATTTAGATATAAGAGTTATAGCAGCTACTAATAAGGATTTAAAAAAACTCATAAAAGAAAACAAATTTAGAGAAGATTTGTATTATAGACTCAATGTTATTCCATTAAAAATACCACCTTTAAGAGAACGAAAAGAAGATATAGATCTTCTAATGAAAATGTTAATAAAAAAATATAATGGATTATTTGGTAAATCCGTTCATAAGATTGATAAAGAATGTAGAGATATCTTGATGAATTATCCCTGGTATGGTAATGTAAGAGAACTTGAAAATGCTGTGGAATTTATGATAAATATGGCAGATGATAGTGGTATGGTGACTATGAATATGCTTCCACCTAATATAGTTGAGAATAAGAATTTTCAAGTTTATGGGATGGGTATGGATGAAGATATAAAACCTTTAAAAGATATAGAGAAAGAGTATATTTTAAGAGCTTTAGATATATATGGACATGATACTAAGGGTAAGCAATTGGCTGCAAAGCGTTTAGGAATAGGTATAGCTACCCTATATAGAAAATTAGAGGAGATGAAGCATTTATCAAAATGATAAATTTTTAATATTAATTACGTTTAAAAGCAATAAAAATATGTATTTTACCGTAATGATAATTAATTATTATTTTGATAATTAAACTATATATTTTTAAATAATAAAAGGTGCAAAGCAGATAATAGGCTTTGTATCTTTTTATTTTAATAAAGTATTTCTATTTTAGACAAATACCATCTCATGTAGAATTTTATATTCATAAGAAATATCAAATAGTTAAAAATTTGGCACAAGTATTGCTTATAGATATATATAAATCAAAAAAAGAAAAGAGGTATTATTATGAGTAAAAAAATAAAATGGAAAAACAATACTATGAAAGGGGAGACAGATAAAGTATCTGTTGAATTTTTAGGAGAAGAAGAAATAAAAAAAGCTAGAGATTTTCATCAAAGCTTCCCACAATTTACAAAGACTCCTTTAGTAAATTTAGATAATTTAGCAAAACACTTAGGCGTAGCTGGAGTATATGTAAAGGATGAATCTTATCGTTTTGGATTAAATGCTTTTAAAGTATTGGGTGGTTCTTTCTCTATGGGTAAATATTTAGCCAAGAGACTAGGAAAAGATATATCAGAATTAAGTTATGAAAAACTTACTTCAGAAGAAGCAAGAAAAAAGCTTGGTGATATAACATTTATTACAGCTACAGATGGTAACCATGGTCGTGGGGTAGCATGGACTGCAACACAATTAAATCAAAAATCAATAGTTTATATGCCAAAGGGATCTTCATTAACACGTCTTGAAAATATAAGAAAAGAAGGTGCTAAAGCATCTATAACTGAGTTCAACTATGATGACGCAGTGAGACTTGCAGCCTCCCAGGCGAAAGAAAATGGGTGGGTTATGGTTCAAGATACTGCTTGGGAAGGATATGAGGAAATACCTACATGGATAATGCAAGGGTATGGAACTATGGCATCAGAAGCATTGGAACAATTAAAAGAATTAAATGTAGAGAAACCTACACATATATTTGTGCAGGCTGGAGTTGGTTCTTTAGCAGGAGCTGTTCAGGGGTATTTTGCTTCAGTATTTAAAGATGAATGCCCAATAACTGTAATAGTAGAAGCTGATGAAGCAGATTGTTTATATAGATCAGCAGTAGTTGGAGATGGGAAACCAAGAGCAGTGACTGGAGATATGCCTACTATAATGGCGGGGCTTGCCTGTGGAGAAGCAAATACCATAGGATGGGAAGTATTAAAATCTTATAGTTCAACTTTTGTATCTTGTCCAGATTGGGTTTCAGCAAATGGTATGAGAATGTTAGGAAATCCTATTAAAGAGGACAAAAAAATAATATCAGGAGAGTCAGGAGCAGTAACAGCAGGATTGTTAAATTCTATAATGACAAATGATGATATGAAAGAATTAAAAGAACAACTAAAGTTAGATGAAAATTCAAGAGTACTTTTATTTAGTACTGAGGGTGATACAGACCCAGATAAATATAGAAAAATTGTTTGGAATGGTGAATATTCAAAATAAAGAATTCATGGGGGTATAAAAATGGATAATAAAGTAAATGAAGCAATAGCTCCTGTTGATGAATTACTTCCGCCACAGCAGTTATTTATTTTAGGTTTACAACACGTATTGGCAATGTGTGCAGGTGCAGTTGCTGTTCCTCTAATAATAGGTGGTGCACTAAATTTGCCTGCAGAACAGACAATATTTCTTATAAATGCAGACCTTTTTGTAGCAGGTATAGCAACTTTAGTACAATCTTTAGGGATAAAGAATTTTATTGGAGCAAAGGTTCCTGTTATTGAAGGTGCAAGTTTTGCTTCTGTATCGGCTATGTTAGCTATTGCAAATACTTATCCAGGGGATCCTATTACAGGTATTACAACTATCTTTGGAGCTACATTTATAGCGGGGTTATTTTGTTTTATTATGGCACCTTTCTTCGGAAAGCTTATAAGATTTTTTCCTAAGGTAGTAACAGGCACTGTAATAACTATAATAGGAATCTCATTGCTTCCAGTAGCAGTGAGATGGTGTGCGGGCAATGATGTAAAATCTTCTACATTTGCTAGCCCTAAGAATATATTATTAGCTTTATTTGTTTTAGTTTTAATTTTGATTATGTATAAATTTTTCAAGGGGATTTTAGGAAATATATCTATACTATTAGGAATAGTTGTGGGAACTATTGTTGCATCAATATTAGGAATGTCAGACTTTAGTAGAGTTCATAGTTCAGGATGGATTAATATAGATATTCCTTTATATTTCGGTGCTCTTAAATTTGATTTGACAGCTATAATTTCAATGATATTAGTTATGTTAGTTATGATGACAGAAGCTACAGGAAATATGATAGCTATACATGAAATGGTTGGAAAAGATATTGACGATAAAAATTTAACTAGAGGTCTTAGAACAGATGGATTTGCTACAATGCTTGCAGGTATATTTAACACCTTCCCTCATACTGCTTTTGGTCAAAATGTAGGGCTTGTAAATTTGACTGGTGTAAAAAGTCGTTTTGTAGTAGCAGCTTCAGGTGGAATTCTAATATTATTAGGATTATTCCCAAAAGCAGGAGCAGTAGTTGCATCTATACCATATCCTGTTCTTGGTGGAGCTGGTATAGCTATGTTTGGCATGGTAGCTTCAGGTGGAATCTCAAGCCTTGGTCAGGTTGAATTTAAAGGAACTAAAAATGGGATGATCATAGCAGTAAGCATTGGTCTTGCTATGATTCCTTTAGCAGTACCAACTTTTTATAGTAAATTTCCAAAATGGGTAGAAACTCTTTTTCATAGTGGTATAACAACTGGTAGTTTAACAGCAATACTTTTAAACGTATTCTTTAATGAACTTGGAAAGAATAAAAATTTATCAATAAAAGACGATAAAGGAATAGCTATAAAATAGAAGTAGCTGATAAAGAAACAAAAAATATATAAGTTTAGAATCATTTTTCATAATATTCACAAAAGGAGATGCGATTTTACGATGGCCACTTTAATAAAAAATGGAATTATTGTTACTTCAGGAGATACCTTTAAAGGAGATATTTATATAGAAAATGATGTTATAACTAAAATAGGTATGGATTTAATTGAAGAGGCTGATGAAATCATTGATGCTCATGAGAAATATGTAATTCCTGGAGGAGTAGATGTTCACACTCACCTAAATTTAGATGTAGGCATAGCTGTGGCCACAGATGATTTTTATACTGGAACTGTAGCAGCTGCATGTGGTGGTACTACAAGTATAGTAGATCATTTAGCATTCGGACCTAAAGGATGTGATTTACACCATCAAATAAATTTATATCATAATTATGCTAAGGGGAATGCAGTTATAGACTATGGGTTTCATGGTGTTATACAACATGTAAACGATAATATATTACAAGAACTTGAAGACCTCTCCTGTGAAGGAATAACAAGCAATAAAGTTTATTTAACTTATGATTATAAATTAAGTGATTTAGAAGTATTTAAAGTACTTATGAAATCTAAAGAAATTGGTATACTTACAGCTGTACATCCAGAAAACAATGATATGATTAACTATCTTAGACAATATTATTCAAACAATGGTTTTACATCTCCTATATATCATGCAAAAAGTAGACCAGTATGTTGTGAGGGAGAATCTATAAGTAGAATGCTAAATATCGCTAATGTAGCAGGAGATTCTCCTCTGTACATAGTACATCTTTCCTGTAAATTAGGATTAGATTATATAAAAATGGCTATAGATAGGGGACAAAAAAATATTTTTACAGAAACATGCCCTCAATATCTTTTTTTAGATGAAAGCAGATATAATGGTAAAAATAATGAAGGATTAAAATATATTATGAGTCCTCCCCTAAGAGAAAAATCTAATCAAGATGCCTTGTGGAAAGGGATTCAAGATGGATATATACAAGTTATTGCTACAGATCATTGTCCATTTAACTTTAGTATAGAAAAACAATTAGGAAAAGATGATTTTACTAAATGTCCAAGTGGAGTACCAGGTATAGAAACTAGAATACCTTTAATTTTTTCAGAGGGAGTTATGAAAAAAAGAATATCCTTAAATAAATTTGTAGATTTAGTAAGTACAAAACCTGCAAAAATATTTGGACTATATCCAAAGAAAGGAACTATTGCAGTTGGTTCTGATGGAGATATTGTTATAATTGATCCTAATAAAAAAGTTAAGATTACCAAATCTATGTTACATGAAAATGTTGATTATACTCCTTATGAAGGATTTGAACTTCAAGGGTATCCAGTAATGACAATTTCAAGGGGAAAAATCATAGTAAAAGATAATAAATTTATTGGAGAAAAAGGATACGGACAATTTTTAAAAAGAAAAAAATAGATTTTTTTAGTATTAAATAAATAATAATTTTGTAATTATAAAGAACCTTTTGTAGATTTAAAAAAGGTTCTTTTTTTTAGAATTTATCAAAATGATAAGAAATATTAACAAGTTAAGCATTATAATGAATATTTATAACATTTAGTAAATTTATTATTAAAATGATAAATTTATCATTTTAATAATAAATTTATTGAGATAATTTTTCTAAATTAACCACTTATAGGCTTTAGACTGTTTGGCATAAATATTGCTTATATAAAATAGTAAAGGAGGATATAAAAGGTAAAAAGAAAACTTGGGAATTTTAATTAATTTAGTATGTAAATTTAAAATTTAATTATAAAAATTAGGAGGCGTATTTATGCAAGAGATTAAAAAATTAACTGAAAAATTAGAAAGTTTAAAATATGACAAAATGTATAATAATGATTTTTTCTTAACCTGGGAAAAGACTGATGATGAACTTAAAGCAGTATTCCAAGTAGCAGATATTTTACGCAAAATGAGAGAAAATAATATATCTACAAAAATATTCGATAGTGGATTGGGTATTTCAGTATTTCGTGATAATTCAACAAGAACAAGATTTAGTTTTGCAAGTGCATGTAACTTATTAGGTTTAGAAGTTCAAGATTTAGATGAAGGAAAATCTCAAATTGCTCATGGTGAAACAGTACGTGAAACAGCAAATATGATTTCTTTTATGGCTGATGTTATAGGCATTAGAGATGATATGTTTATAGGTAAAGGAAATAAATATATGCATGAAGTATCTGATGCAGTTCAAGAAGGATACAAATCAGCGGTTTTAGAACAACGCCCTACACTTGTAAATCTTCAATGTGATATAGATCATCCAACTCAATGTATGGCAGATTTACTTCACATGATTCATTATTTTGGAGGAATAGAAAATCTTAAAGGTAAAAAAATAGCTATGTCTTGGGCATATTCACCATCTTATGGTAAGCCACTTTCAGTTCCTCAAGGTGTAGTGGGTTTAATGACAAGAATGGGAATGGAAGTTGTGCTTGCTCATCCAGAAGGATATGATTTAATGCCTGAAGTAGAAGAGGTAGCAAGAAAAAATGCTAAAGTAAGTGGTGGTAAGTTTACAAAAACTAATTCAATGAAAGAAGCTTTTGAGAATGCAGATATAGTATATCCTAAGAGCTGGGCACCTTTTGCATTTATGGAAAGACGTACAAACCTATATGGAGAAGGCAAGTTTAAAGAAATAGATGTTTTAGAAAAAGAATTATTAGAAGAAAATGCTAAACATAAAGATTGGGAATGTACAGAGGAAATGATGAAACTTACTAAAGATGAAAAAGCATTATATCTACACTGTTTACCAGCAGATATTACTGGAGTTAGTTGCAAAGAAGGAGAGGTAGCTGCATCAGTATTTGATCGTTATCGTGAACCACTTTACAAAGAAGCTGGGTATAAGCCTTATATCATTGCTGCAATGATGTTTTTGAGCAAAGTTAAAAATCCAGCCCTAAAGTTTGAAGAACTTTTAAAGGCAAACAAGCCAAGATTTTACGGAAAATAATTTTATAAAAATTATATATTTAAGGGGGAAGTTTATATGGGTGATAAGATGCGACCAATTTCTTTTAATAAAATGGTTACATGGATTACTAAGGAACTTAAAGAAAAAGAATCTATTTTTGGAATTCATAAGAATAAGTTTTATAAAAATGATAGTGAGAAATATATAGAATTATTTGGTAAAAAATTAACATCACCACTTGGTCCGGCAGCAGGGCCTAATTCCCAATTAACACAAAACATAGTTGCATCTTACTTAACAGGAAGCCGTTTTATTGAATTAAAAACAGTACAAGTTATTGATGGAGAGGATTTACCTGTAGCTAAGCCATGTATCCATGCACAAGATGAATGCTATAATGTGGAATGGTCTACAGAACTAACAGTACCAGAGGCTTATGATGAATACATAAAGGCTTGGTTTTTACTTCATGTTCTAATGAAAGAATTAAATTTAAGTGAAGAAAGAGACTTTATGTTTAATATGAGTGTAGGTTATGATTTGGATGGAATAAAATCTCCTAAAGTTGATGCTTATATAGACGGAATGAGAAATGCATCTACTACAAAAATTTGGAATGAGTGCAAAGAAACATTACTTTCTAATATAGATTTGTTCTCTAATTTTAGTAAAGAAGATTTGGATAAAATTTCACCAGTAGTTTGTCCATCTATTACATTATCTACACTTCATGGATGTCCGCCAGAAGAAATTGAAAAGATTGCAAAGTATCTTTTAGAAGAAAAAAATCTTCATACTTTTATAAAGATGAATCCAACCCTTTTAGGAGAAAAGTTTGTTAGAGATACCTTTGACAAAATGGGATATGATTATGTAATTCTTAATCCCAATCACTTTATAAATGACTTGCAATATAAAGATGGAGTATTCATGCTTAAACGTCTAAAATCTCTTGCTAAAAAGTTAGATTTAGAAATAGGAGTAAAGCTTACCAACACACTGCCAGTTAAGATTGAAAATGGTGAGTTACCTGGAGAAGAAATGTATATGTCAGGACGTTCTCTTTTCCCACTTACAATATCTTTAGCAAGTAAATTAGCTTCAGAATTTGATGGGGATTTACAGATATCTTATTCAGGTGGTGCAGATTTCTTTAATGTAGAAAAGATTTTAAAAGCAGGTATTCAACCAATTACTTTTGCAACTACTATTTTGAAACCAGGTGGTTATGAAAGAATAACTCAAATGGCTGAAAAGGTAGAAGAGCATCTTAAAGGTGAATTTAAAGGTATTGATATAAAATATTTAAATGCTCTTGCTAATTCAGCTTTAACTGATAAATACCATCTTAAAGATCTTAGACCTGTAAATAGCAGAAAGATTTCTTTAGAACTTCCAACTTATGATTGTGCAATAGCACCTTGTACTATAGGATGTCCTATAAATCAACAAATACCTGAATATGTATCTTTAGTTGGTGAAAAAAAATATGATGAAGCTTTTGAAGTAATAGCTAAGGATAATACTTCACCAGCAATAACAGGTACTATATGTAATCATAACTGTCAATATAAATGTACAAGACTTGATTATGATGAATCAGTTCTAATTAGAGATATGAAAAAAGTAGCTGTTTTAAATGCTGAAGATAAATATATTGAAAACATTAAAGAAGCTAATATAAGAAGTGACAAAAAAGTAGCGGTTATAGGAGCTGGTCCAGCAGGATTGTCAGTAGCGCTATTCTTAAGAAGAAATGGCGTAGATGTAACTGTAATGGATAGAAAAGAAAAGCCTTATGGAGTCATAGAATATGTTATTCCAGAGTTTAGAATTTCTTCTGAAATGATCAAAAAAGACTTTGAGCTTGTTAAAAAACAAGGCGTTAAATTTAAATTTGGTATTGATGAAAATTTAGATATAGATGATCTAAAGAAAGAATATGATTATGTGATATTAGCAATAGGTGCTTGGAAACCAGGTAAGTTAACATTAAAAGAGGGTGAAGCAAAAGCCATTGATGCTATTTCATTCCTTGAAAACCACAAAACATCTAAAGGAGATATTAATTTAGGAAAGCATGTCTGTATTATTGGCGGCGGCGATGTAGCTATGGATGCGGCACGTGCAGCTAAGAGAACAAATGGAGTAGAAGAGGTTTCCATAGTTTACAGAAGAACTAAAAAATATATGCCAGCTAGCCTAGAAGAAATAGAATTAGTTGAATCAGAAGGTATATTGTTTAAAGAGTTACTTTCACCAATATCTATAAAAGATTCAAAATTAATTTGTGAAGAGATGAAATTAGGGGAAAAAGATGCCTCAGGAAGAAGAAAGCCTGTTGGAACTGGTAATACTGTAGAATTAGAGTCAGATACAGTTATTTTAGCTGTAGGACAACAAGTAGATGGCGATCTACTTAAAAAGAACAAAATAGAATTAGATGCTAAGGGATTCCCTAAAGTAAATGAAGCACGTGAAACAAATATTACTAATGTATATGTGGCAGGAGATATGAAAAAGGGACCATCTACTATTGTTAAAGCTATAGCTGATGGTAAAGCAGTATCTAAGGACATTTTATCAAAAGAAGGATTAATTAATGATTTTGATAAGAAAGTTTTCCCTATAAATGAGAAAAAAGTATACAGCAAAAAGGGTATATTAAAAGATCATAATTGTGTAGAAAATGAATCAGAAAGATGTCTATCTTGTAGCAACATATGTGAATTATGTGTAGATGTCTGTCCTAATAGAGCAAATGTAGTTATTAATGTAGAGGGAGATTTTAGTTCTTCACATCAAATAGTACATTTAGATGGAATGTGTAATGAATGTGGTAACTGCGGTATCTTCTGTCCTTATAAAGGAAATCCATATAAAGATAAACTAACACTTTTCTGGACTAAGGAAGATTTTGAAAATAGTACAAATAAAGGATTCTTAGTTATAGATAAAGATAAGGGAATCTGTAAGGTTAGAAGAGAAGATGCTGAAATTATAGATTATACTATTGGAAAAGAAAATGATGTTTCAAAAGAAATGGACAGTATGATTAAAACTTTCGTAAATGAATATAGTTATATGTTATAAATTAATATTAAAAATGGGGAGGTAAATCATATGTTGCTGATTGGAAATGGAAAGGTTATAACTAGAGATAATACTAGACCAATCATAGACAATGGATGTATTGCTGTTGATGAAAATAAAATAATTGAAATTGGATCAACAGAAACTTTAAAAAATAAGTATAAGGAATCCAAATTTATAGATGCAAAAGGAAAACTTATAATGCCGGGCTTTATAAATACCCATATGCATTATTATAGTACTTTTGCTAGGGGAATGGCTAATGATAGTCCACCAGCAAAATCATTATGTGACATACTTACAGGTCTTTGGTGGAGATTAGATAAGGTATTAACCTTAGAAGATGTTTACTATAGCGCTGCGGTACCTATGATCGATCAAATAAAAAATGGTGTAACAACTGTATTTGATCACCATGCTAGTGCTCATGCTGTTAAAGGAAGCTTATTTAAAATTGCAGAAGCGGCAGAGACAATGGGAATTCGTAGTAATTTGTGTTACGAAACTTCTGATAGAGATGGGGAAAAGATTGCACAAGAAGGCATTAATGAAAATGTAGAATTTATTGAGCACTGTAATGCTAAAAATGATGACATGATTAAAGGTATGTTTGGACTTCATGCATCTATGACAATATCTGAAAAAACCTTAGAAAAATGTGTAGATGCAGCTAAAAATTTAAATACAGGATTCCATGTTCATTGTGGAGAAGGCATTGAAGATTTAGAAGATTCAAAGAAAAAATACGGCAAGGGAATTATAGAAAGATGGTATGATGCAGGAGCTCTTTGTGATAAAACTATAGCAGTACATTGTATTTATGTTTCAGATGAAGAAATGGATATGCTTAAAGAAAAGAATACAATAGTAGTTCATAATCCTGAATCAAATATGGGTAATGCAGTAGGCGTTTCTCCAGTACTTAAGATGTACAAAAAAGGCATTTTATTAGGATTAGGAACTGATGGATATACTCCAGATATTATTGAATCTTATAAAGTAGCAAACATTATTCATAAACATGCTGCCGGTGATTCAACTGTGGCATGGACTGAAATTCCTGAAATGTTATTTGAAAATAATAGGAAAATTACTGAAAGATTTATTGATGGTAAGGCTGGAGTTTTAAAAGAGGGTGCCCTAGCAGACATAATCGTAGTAGATTATAATCCACCAACACCAATTAATGAAAATAATATAAATGGTCATATATTATTTGGTATCAATGGAAGACATGTAGATACAACTATTATAAATGGTAAAGTTTTAATGGAAGACAGAAAGCTTCTTCATGTTGATGAAGAAAGAGTTATGGCTAGAAGTAGAGAACTAGCAAAAGAAGTTTGGAAACGATTCTAATATAAAAAAATTTGGAGGGATTTAAATGGAAACTATTAAAAAGGAAGAAATATTAAAATTAGCTGGAAAGTACAAATCAGAAATGTCAAAATTCTTAAGAGATATGGCTACAATTCCAAGTGAAAGTTGCGATGAAAAAGGCGTAATACTTAGAATAAAAGAAGAGATGGAAAAAGTAGGTTTTGATAAAGTAGAAATAGATCCTATGGGAAATGTATTAGGATATATAGGACATGGAAAACATGTTATCGCTATGGATGCTCATATAGATACAGTTGGAGTAGGTGATAAAAATTTATGGAACTATGATCCATATGAAGGCTATGAAGATGATGAAATAATAATAGGAAGAGGAGTAACAGACCAAGAAGGCGGAATGGCTTCTATGGTATATGCCGGAAAAATAATTAAAGACCTTGGATTAGAAGATAACTATACATTAATAGTAACTGGTACTGTTCAAGAAGAAGATTGTGATGGTTTATGTTGGCAATATATAATCAATGAAGATAAAATAAAACCAGAATTTGTTGTAATTACAGAACCAACTTCTTTAAATATATACAGAGGACATAGAGGAAGAATGGAAATAAAAGTTATAACTCACGGTGTTAGTTGCCATGGTTCAGCACCAGAAAGAGGAGACAATGCAATATTTAAAATGGCTCCTATATTAAACGAATTAAGGGCTTTAAATGAAAATTTAAAGGATGATGAATTCTTAGGAAAAGGTACTTTAACTGTATCTGAAATATTCTTTTCATCACCTTCCAGATGCGCTGTTGCAGATGGATGCACTATATCTGTAGATAGAAGACTTACCGATGGTGAGACTTGGGAATATGCAATTCAACAGATTAAGAATTTACCAGCAGTTAAAGCTGCAAAGGCTGAAGTAGAAATGTATAGTTATGAAAGACCTTCATATACTGATTTGGTATATCCAACAGAATGTTTCTTTCCAACTTGGGTATTAAAAGAAGACCATCCAATATGTGAAACAGCTGTGAAGTGCTATAAAGATTTATTTGAAAGCGAGCCAAAGGTTGATAAATGGACATTTTCTACAAATGCAGTTTCCATAATGGGAAGATATGGAATACCATGCATAGGATTTGGACCAGGACATGAAGATCAAGCACATGCACCTAATGAAAGAACTTGGAAAGAAGAATTGGTAAAAGCTGCAGCAATGTATGCTCTTATACCAATAACTTATGTAAAAGAATTTGCTAGCAAATAATACTGTGCTATATATTAAATTGTGCTATGTAATAAAAATAGGACTCTGATTTATTTTGCATAAAGTTAGTATAGTTTAAATAATAAAAATAAATGATGAAATGGAGAGTATCTATCTCCATTTCTTCATTATATATTTTTCTATTATAAAGTTCATTTATAGTTTTATACATTTAGACATATAAAGAGAAAATAATAAGCTTATTGATACATAAATATATGGGGGTAATAAATGTGTATGAATTTACATTAAATAGGAAAAGTATATCTGTTCCAGAGGATATTAATCTGCTTGAATATTTAAGGGATCATGAGGATTTAACTTCAGTAAAAAATGGGTGTGCAGAAGGAGCATGTGGAGCCTGTATGATACTTGTTGACGGTAAGGCTGTTAGAGCATGCCTATATACAACTGGAAAGGTCAATGGTAAAGAAGTTAAGACTATAGAGGGGTTAACGGAATTTGAAAAAAAGGTTTTCAATTGGGCTTTTTCTAAAGCTGGTGCAGTGCAATGTGGTTTTTGTATTCCTGGAATGATAATAAGCGCAAAGGCCCTTTTAGATAAAAATCTAAATCCAAATAAAAAAGAAATTAAAACTGCTATTAGAGGAAATGTATGTAGATGTACTGGATATGTGAAAATAATAAGAGCCATTGAAATGGCAGCAGAGGCATTTAGAAATGGTGAACTTCCACTTAATAAGGAATATAAAGGTAAAATAGGTGAAGATATTCCAAGAATAGATGCGAAGGATAAAATTTTAGGTACAGGAAAATATGCAGATGATGTGAAAGTAAAAGGAATGGTTTATGGTTCTGCTTTAAGATCAAAATATCCTAGAGCATTAGTAAAAAGTATTGATATAAGTGGAGCGCTAAAACATCCAGAGGTAGAAGCAATTATTACGGCAAAAGATATTCCTGGAAATAGATATATAGGACATATTATAAAAGATTGGCCAGCAATGATAGATGTGGGTGAGGAAACAAGATATGTTGGAGATTCCGTAGCTTTAGTGGCAGCAAAAAACAAGAAAGCTTTAAAAGAAATACTTAATTTAATAAAAGTGGAATATGAAGAATTAGAACCTATTTCTAATCCTAATATTGCAATGGCTGAAGATGCTCCTAAAATTCATCCTAAGGGAAATATTTTAACAGTGGAAAAAGTTAATAGAGGAGATGTAGATGAGGCAATAGTCAATTCTAAGTATGTGGTTACTAATCATTATTCTACTCCCTTTACTGAACATGCTTTTTTAGAGCCTGAAAGTGCTTTAGCTATGCCAGATGGGGATGGAGTTATTATTTATACAGGAAGCCAAGGTATATATGATGAGCAGAGAGAGATTTCTGAGCTTTTAGGGCTTCCTAAAGAAAAAGTAAGGACTATTAGCAAATATGTGGGGGGAGGCTTTGGTGGAAAAGAAGATATGAGTGTACAACATCATGCGGCGCTTCTTGCATGGACTATTAAAAAGCCCGTTAAAATAACGTTAAGTCGTAAGGAAAGTATAAAGATTCATCCTAAAAGACATGCTATGGAAATGACAATTACTACTGCATGTGATGAAAAAGGAAATTTAACTGCTTTTAAAGCAGATATTATATCAGATACTGGTGCCTATGCATCATTAGGAGGACCTGTACTTCAAAGAGCCTGTACTCATGCAGCTGGCCCATATAAGTGCCCTAATGTGAAAATAAAAGGTACGGCTGTATATACTAACAATCCCCCAGGAGGAGCTTTTAGGGGATTTGGAGTAACACAATCAGTTTTTGGATCAGAGTGCAACTTAAATCTTTTAGCTGAAAAAGTTGGTATATCTCCTTGGGAAATAAGATTTAAAAACGCAGTAGAATCTGGAGATGCACTGCCTAATGGACAAATTGCTGATAAAGGAACTGCAATTAAAGAGACTATATTAGCTGTGAAAGATGTATATGAAAAGAGTAAATATGCAGGAATAGCCTGTTGTATGAAAAATTCAGGAGTTGGTGTTGGAATACCGGATATTGGAAGGTGTAACTTGGTAGTAATAGATGGAAAGGTTCATATAAGAACTAGTGCAGCTTGCATAGGTCAAGGACTTGGAACAATTCTTACACAAATAATATGTGAAACAATAGGTTTATTACCAGAACAGATAATTTTAGATTTACCAGATACAAAATTTGCACCAGATTCAGGGACAACTACAGCATCAAGACAAACAGTATTTACTGGAGAAGCCACAAGAATGGCATCATTGAAGCTTAAGGAAAAATTATTAACTACATCATTAGAAGAGTGTGAAGGTGAAGAATTTTATGGGGAATACCAAGGTATTACAGATCCTATTAATTCTGATAAAAAGAATCCAGTAAGTCACGTGGCTTATGGCTATGCAACACAAGTGGTTATTCTTGATGATGAGGGAAAAGTAGAAAAAGTGGTTGCAGCTCATGATGTGGGAAAAGCTATAAATTTAACTAATGTGGAAGGGCAAATTGAGGGAGGAATAGTTATGGGACTTGGATATGCATTCACAGAAGATTATCCTTTAAATAAATCTATTCCAACAGCTAAATTTGGTACATTAGGTTTGTTTAGAGCTACTGACATACCAGAAATCGAAACAACAATAATTGAAAAGAATACTAATGATCTAGCTTATGGTGCAAAAGGAATAGGAGAAATTACAACAATACCAACAGCGCCAGCCTCTCAAGGAGCGTATTATAAATTTGATGGAGAATTTAGAAAAAAACTTCCTCTCAAAGATACTGCTTATAGAAGAAAAAAATAATTATCTTAGATAGCACTATTTTAAAATAGATTTAATTTTAACCATGCAAATATAAAAAATACACGTATAGATAGATCAATTATTTGACTAAGAAATCTCAAATTTTTTTCATTAAAATTTTTTACCCGGTGGAAAAGTCATGCGTGGCTTGGCCATCGGTTTTTTACCTTCAATCTTTGATTAATAACAAAAGCTTCCGATTTAAAAAGATTAGAAAATGTTAAAGCTTATTCATATGTTTATGACCATATATTATTTTGCTTGATATCTGAAAATTAAATCTATTTTATTTTCAGAAATAAATTTCTATTATAAATTATTTCTATTACAATATAATATATATTTGAGTGAATTTCTCACCTAATTAATTGTTCGTTCCATTACGAATGATATTACAGAAAAATAAATAAAATACCAATAAAATACGAATGTTTTTACAAAAGTGTGTTGATTTATTAAGAATTATATGTTACCATGAGTACATAAAACAAATGAATATATCATCCATATAATCTCAATAATAAGGTTTGAGAGTCTCTACGAGGGAACCATAAATTCCCTGTCTATGGATGAATCTTAGCTATGCTTTTGCAGTGCGCTTAAGTTCCGCTTTAGGATTCTCCATAGAAATCTTAGCGGAATTTTTTATATATTTAAATATAAGGAGGTCTAGTACATGAAAGTAGCTATTATTTTTGGAAGTAAATCTGACACTGATAAAATGAAGGGAGCGGCTAAAGCTTTAAAGGAGTTTAGTATAGAATATAAAGCTTACATACTTTCAGCGCACAGAGTACCAGAAAAGTTGATGGAAACAATTGAAGATTTAGAAAAGGAAGGTTATGAATGTATAATTGCTGGGGCAGGTCTTGCAGCACATTTACCTGGGGTTATAGCTTCTCATACGGTTGTTCCGGTTATAGGAGTGCCTATAGAAGCCGCAGTTGGAGGAATGGATTCACTTTTATCTATAGTTCAAATGCCTAAATCTATACCTGTAGCTACAGTAGGTATAAATAATAGTTATAATGCAGGAATGCTTGCGGTACAAATATTATCTTTAAAGTATGATGAATTAAAAGAAAAACTTATAGAATATAGAAAAGATATGAAAGAAAAATTTATAAATGATAACAAAGAGGGAGTGGAGTTATAATGGAAAAGAAGGATATGTTATATGAAGGAAAGGCTAAAAAAATATTCAGAACGGATGATAAGGATACAGTTGTTGTGTATTATAAAGATGATGCCACAGCTTTTAATGGGGAAAAGAAAGGGACTATTGAAGATAAGGGAGTTATGAATAACTCTATAACAGCAATGTTATTTGAGCTTTTAGAAAAAAAGGGCGTAAAAACACATTTCATAGAAAAGATAAATGAAAGAGAGCAGCTTTGCAAAAAAGTAGAAATAGTTCCACTAGAAGTTATAGTTAGAAATATAGCAGCAGGAAGTATGGCAAAAAGATTAGGTCTTTCAGAAGGAAGAAAATTAGATACTACTGTATTTGAAATAAGTTATAAAAATGATGATTTAAATGACCCTCTTATAAATGACTATCATGCAGTGGCTATAGGACTTACAACCTTTGCGGAACTAAAAGAAATGTATTCTATAGCAGAAAAAGTAAATAATACATTAAAAGAATTCTTTGATGAGCAAGGAATAAATTTAGTTGATTTTAAAATAGAAATAGGAAGATTTAATGGTGAGCTCCTTTTAGCAGATGAAATATCCCCAGATACTTGTAGATTATGGGATAAGAGCACAGGGGAAAAGTTAGATAAAGATAGATTTAGAAGAGACATGGGAAATGTAAAAGAAGCTTATATGGAAATATTAAAGAGAGTCAATAAATAGATTGGTATAGTTTAAAATTATTTTTGCAGCAGCTGGAAATAATTTAAAAAAGATTAAACTTAAAAATAGAAAATAAGTGGGGAGTAAAAATGAGTATGTGCTATATGTTAGATGATTTAAATGAAAATATGCCCTTTGATTTAGAAGGAGATAAGTTTAAAGAAGAATGTGGGGTATTTGGAGTATTTTCTAAAGATAATGAATCAAAATCAGCAGAAATAACTTATTACGGATTATATGCTCTTCAACATAGGGGACAAGAAAGTGCAGGAATAGTAGTATCTGATGGGGAAAAGTTTAAATATCATAAGGGTATGGGTCTCGTATCGGATGTTTTTAGTAAGGAAACTATAGAAGGATTAAGAGGAAATTCTGCTATAGGGCATGTTAGATATTCCACTACAGGAGCTAGTAAATCAGATAATGCACAACCTATAGTAGGTACTTATAAGTTAGGCTCTATTGCTATAGCCCATAATGGTAATTTAGTTAATGCGGCAGTTATAAGAGAACTTTTAGAAGATGGTGGATGTATTTTTCAAACTTCTATAGATACAGAGGTATTATTAAATTTAATAGCAAGAAGTGCTAAAAAAGGCATAGATAAAGCAGTAGTAGATGCAATACAAGTAATTAAAGGTTCCTATGCTATTGTTATACTTACAGAAGATAAGTTAATAGGAGCACGTGATCCTCATGGTATAAGACCTATGTGTCTGGGGAAAATTGGGGATGATTATTTACTAAGCTCAGAAAGTTGCGCTTTTGATTGTGTAGGTGGAGAGTTTATAAGAGATATAGAGCCTGGGGAAATAGTTATTATAGATGAAAGTGGAATAAATTCGATTAAGTTTGCAGAAAAAACAAAATGTCATACCTGTGCTTTTGAGTATATATATTTTGCAAGGCCAGATAGCACTATGGATGGTATAAATGTTTATGAATCAAGGGTTAGAGCAGGAAGAAAACTTTATGAAGAATATCCAGTAGAGGCAGATATAGTTATAGGAGTTCCAGATTCAGGTATACCAGCTGCAGTAGGCTATGCTGAAGCTTCAGAAATACCTTATGGTATAGGATTTATAAAGAATAAATATGTAGGAAGAACTTTTATAGCACCTTCTCAAGAATTAAGAGAAAAAGCTGTATCTGTGAAACTAAATCCACTTAAAATAAATGTAGAAGGAAAAAGAGTAGTAATAATAGATGATTCCATAGTAAGAGGAACTACTAGTAAAAGATTAGTACAAATATTAAGAAAAGCTGGAGCTAAGGAAGTTCATTTTAGAGTATCATCTCCAGTGGTTAAATATCCTTGCTATTTTGGAATAGATACTCCTTATAGAAAAGATTTAATAGGTGCTCACTCAGAAGTAGAAGAAATAAGAGAAAAAATAGGAGCAGATAGTCTAGCTTATATAAGTATGGAAGGCTTAGTAGAAACACTGTATAAAGATAAGGGTTTTTGCTTGGGATGTTTTAATGGCATATATCCTATATCAGCACCTATAGAAATGCCTAAAGATAGTTTGGAATAGAGGGTTTAAGTTGTTCTAGCTTTAGGTAGAAAAAATTTATTTCTTTGTCTGACACTAAATATACGATTCATATTTAATCGATTATTTTTTCATGATCCTGAAGTTAAAATAACTTAATATAGTTTTTTTATTGGTAGAATAACTAATAATTTAAAGAAGGGAATGTTATTCATGGTATCTTACAAGGAAGCTGGGGTTAACATAGAGGAAGGTTACAAATCTGTAGATCTTATAAAAAAACATGCTTCAAAGACATTTACAGAGGGAGTATTAAATAATTTAGGAAGTTTTGCAGGAATGTTTGA
The DNA here is from genome assembly GCF_001889325.1 of Clostridium sporogenes. Classification (NCBI taxonomy): domain Bacteria; kingdom Bacillati; phylum Bacillota; class Clostridia; order Eubacteriales; family Clostridiaceae; genus Clostridium; species Clostridium sporogenes. The sequence continues at coordinate 3,250,339 of NZ_CP013243.1, forward strand.
ACTTCCTAAATATAAAAATCCTGTATTAGTATCAGGAACTGACGGAGTTGGAACTAAATTAGATATAGCCTTTAGAATGAAAAAATATAATACAGTGGGAATAGATTGTGTAGCTATGTGTGTAAATGATATATTATGTCATGGTGCTAAGCCGTTATTTTTCTTAGATTATATAGCTTGCGGGAAATTGGAATCAGAGATTGCAGCTCAGCTTGTAGAAGGGGTTAGCAATGGCTGTATCCAGAGTGAATGTGCTCTAATAGGTGGAGAAACAGCAGAAATGCCAGGCTTTTATAGAGATGGGGAATATGATATAGCTGGTTTTGCTGTAGGTATAGCAGAAAAAGATGAAATAATAGATGGAAGTAAAATAGAGGATGGGGATATATTAATAGGTATAGCATCTTCAGGACCTCATAGCAACGGATATTCTCTTATAAGAAAATTAGTAGAAGATTTACATAAAGATTTTGAAGGGGATAAAATAGGAAATACTCTTTTAACTCCTACAAAAATATATGTAAAACCTGTAATGAAACTTTTAGAAAAATATAATATAAAAGGTATGGCTCATGTAACTGGAGGAGGTTTTTATGAAAATATTCCTAGAATGTTTAAAGAGGATTTTACAGCAGTTATAAATAAAAAATCTTATCCATTACCAAATATATTTAGCCATTTAATAAGTTTAGGGATAGAAGAAGATCATATGTACAATACTTTTAATATGGGGATTGGTTTTGTATTATGTGTAAATGAAAAAGATGGGGAAAATATAATAAAAGACCTGATAGAAATGGGAGAAAAGGGTTATAAAATAGGATGTATTAAAAAAGGAGATAAGTCTGTTGAACTAATTTAAAAAAGGGTATTAAATAAATTTATAATAAAAATTAGTTCATAGGTTAGATCTTTAAAATAATTGATTGGGGAATTAATTATTTATAGAGTATATATGAAAAATTTTCTTTAAATTAAAGGAGAATAAGATGTTTAAAATTGCAGTACTTGTTTCAGGGGGAGGAAGCAATCTTCAATCTATAATAGATAAAATAGAAGAGGGCTATATAAAAAATTGCAAGATAGAAATAGTTATAGGGGATAGATCTAATATTTATGGTATAGAAAGAGCAGAAAAAAAGGGAATTAAAACTTTAACTCTAGATAGAAAAATATATAAAAGCAACCTGTCTAACAAAATATGTGAGTGTTTATATGGAAACGTAGATTTAATAGTTTTAGCAGGATGGCTTTCTATATTAAATGGGGATTTGGTAAATAAATTTGAAAATAAGATAATAAACATACATCCTTCATTAATACCAAGCTTTTGTGGAGATGGAATGTATGGTATAAAAGTACACCAGAGAGCATTAGAATACGGAGTAAAAGTATCTGGGTGTACTGTGCATTTTGTAGATGAGGGCACGGACAGTGGACCTATAATAATACAAAAATCTGTACCAGTTTTTGCAGAAGATACAGCAGAAATATTGCAAAAAAGAGTTCTAGAAAAAGAACATGAGGCATTACCAGAAGCCATAAAACTTATAAGTGAAGAAAAAGTAAAATTACAAGGAAGAAAAGTTTTTATTAAAACATACTAAATTTATAATAATGAAAAAATTACTATTAATATAAATGAAACTAATAGAAAAATGTGTTTAGAGTAGATTAAATTTATTGAAATATAAAAAATTGTAGTTTGCAAATTGAAATAGTGCCACTTATATGTTTTCTTTGAAAGAAGGTGTATTGGTGGCAGTTACTTATGACAGATAAATAAGATAATAAAAAATATTGAAACTGGGGGAATTTAAGTGATAAAAAGAGCATTAATAAGTGTATTTGATAAAACAGGAATTTTGGATTTGGCAAAGTTTTTAGAAAGTAGAGATGTAGAAATAATATCTACAGGTGGAACTTATAAACATTTAAAAGAAAATGAAGTAAAAGTAATAGATATAGAAGAGGTAACAGGTTTCCCAGAAATGTTAGATGGAAGAGTAAAAACATTAAATCCTTTAATTCATGGAGGCATATTAGCTATAAGAGATAATGAAGAGCATATGAAGGTAATAGAAGAAAAGGGAATAAACCCTGTAGATATGGTAGTAGTGAATTTATATCCTTTCTTTAATAAAGTAGAAGAGGATTTAAGTTTTGATGAAAAAGTAGAATTTATAGACATCGGTGGACCTACTATGATAAGAGCAGCAGCTAAAAATTTTAAAGATGTAGTAGTATTAACAGATACTAAGGATTATGAAAATGTCATAGATGAAATAAAAGAAAATGATCAGGTTAATATAAAAACTAGAAAAAAATTAGCAGGAAAAGTTTTTAATCTAATGTCAGCCTATGATGCAGCTATAAGTAATTTCTTATTAGAAGAGGAATATCCAGAATACTTAACTCTATCCTATAAAAAGAACATGGATTTAAGATATGGAGAAAACCCTCATCAAACAGCAGCTTATTACACATCTACTGTTGGAAAATATCCTATGAAAAATTTTGAAAAGTTAAATGGAAAAGAATTATCCTACAACAATATAAAGGATATGGATATAGCGTGGAAAACCGTTTGTGAATTTGAAGAGGTGGCTTGTTGTGCATTAAAACATAATACACCTTGTGGTGTGGCTATAGGGGATACTGTACAGGAAGTTTATACTAAGGCCTATGAATGTGATCCTATATCTATATTTGGTGGCATAGTTGCTTTTAATAGAAAAGTAGATAAGGAAACAGCAGAAAATCTTGCAAAAATATTTTTAGAAATAGTTGTAGCACCAGATTTTGATGAAGATGCTTTAGAAGTCTTAAAAAACAAGAAAAATTTAAGGGTTATAAAATGTGAAGAAAAATCTACAGAGTCAAAAGATATGGCAAAGGTAGATGGAGGAATATTAGTACAAAAGAGTGATAATAAATTATTAGAAGATAGAAAAGTAGTTACAGAAAAATCCCCAACAGAGCAAGAAATGAAAGATCTTATATTTGGTATGAAAGTAGTTAAATATGTGAAATCCAACGCTATTGTAGTAGTTAAAGATGGTATGGCAAAAGGTATTGGGGGAGGCCAAGTAAATAGAATATGGGCAGCAAAGGAAGCATTAGATAGAGCTGGAGATGGCGTAGTTTTAGCTTCAGATGCTTTTTTCCCATTTGGAGATGTAGCAGAAGAAGCTGCAAAATGGGGAATAAAAGCTATAATTCAACCAGGCGGTTCTATAAGAGATGAAGAATCTATAAAGGTATGTAATGAAAAAGGGATTTCTATGGTATTTACAGGAATAAGACATTTTAAACACTAGATTTAAATATTTTTATACAAATATATTTTAGTTAAAAGATAAAAGCTTCGATAAGATATTCTAATACTGAGATGAAAAGAGATATTTTTTATAAAGAAACCTCATCTCAATATTAGAATTGATTAATGTATGAGAATTAAATATATTAAAGGGGTAAAAAACATGAAAATATTGATAATTGGTTCTGGTGGAAGAGAACATGCTATAGCTTGGAAGATAGGTAAAAATCCTTTAGTAGAAAAAATATTTTGTGCTCCAGGAAATGGATGTACTGCACTAGAGAATAAGTGTGAAAATATAAATGTTTCATCCGATGAAGAACTATTAGAATTTGCTTTGAAAAATAATATGGATTTAACTATTGTAGGTCCAGAAGTACCTTTAATGGAGGGCATAGTAGATTTATTTAAGGATAAGGGACTTAATATATTTGGACCAGATAAAAAAGCCGCTTTATTAGAGGGAAGTAAGGCCTTTGCAAAGGACTTTATGAAAAAATATAATATTAAAACTGCAGCTTATGAAATTTTTGAAGAAGAGGAAAAGGCTTTAGAATATTTAGAGAATAGTGAGCATCCAGTGGTAATAAAAGCAGATGGATTAGCAGCAGGTAAGGGTGTTGTTATAAGCAATTCTTTTGGGGAAAGTAAAAGTACTTTAGAAGAATTTATGGCTAAAGATAAATTTAAAGGTGCAGGTAAAAAAGTTGTTATAGAAGAATTTTTAGAAGGTCCAGAGGCTTCTATACTATCTATAACTGATGGGGAAACTATAATACCTTTTATCTCTTCGAAGGATCATAAACAAATATATGATGGTGGATTAGGACCAAACACAGGGGGGATGGGAGTTATAGCCCCAAATCCTTACTGTACAAAAGAGGTATTAGAGGGTTTTAATGAAGATATATTAAAGCCAACATTAAAAGGGCTACAGAAAGAAAATCTAAAATTTTCAGGAATAATTTTCTTTGGAATAATGATAACTAAAAAAGGACCATATCTTCTTGAATATAACTTAAGAATGGGAGACCCAGAAACAGAAGCTGTTCTTCCTTTAATGGATAGTGATTTATTGAATTTAATATTAATGTCAATAAATAAAGAACTAAAAAATGCAAACATAAAGTGGAAAAAAGCTTATTCTACTTGTGTTATAGCAGCATCTAAAGGATATCCTGAAAGTTATGAAAAAGGATTTTTAATAAATGGAATAGAAAATTTAGGTGGCATATTTGGAGCAGGAGTTAAATTAGAAAATAATAAGCTTTTAACTAATGGTGGAAGAGTGTTGTGTACTCAAGCCATAGGAGAAACCTTAGGAGAATCTATAGAAAAGGCCTATGACAAGATGAAAAAAATAGATTTTGAGGGCATATATTATAGAAAAGATATAGGAAAATAATATTAATAATAAATAGCAAATACATATTTAATAGAAATAACTATATGTATTTGCTATTATTTTTTTATAACTTTAGTTCTGGAAAATGAAAGGCTAAATTGATAATGCCACCCAAAATAAATATGTGTATTGCCTCATTTCCATGTTATATAAAAAGTATCACACAATTAAGCACACGATAGGTTACTAGTATGCCAAATAAAATTACTAAAGAAGTTAAGGTAATAAAGTGAAATGGAAAAAATACAATTATTTACAAATTATTTATAATATTATTTATGGTATAATAATATTATAGATATTCTATTTATAAGGGGTGAAGAGCTTTTGCCAAGATGTGAAGTATGTGGCAGAGAAGGTGCTGAAATACACCATATAATTCATAAATGTGAAGGCGGAATGGATTTAGAAATAAATTATAAGTATTTATGTGGAAGACATCATAGGGGGAGACATAGCCCACATAAAGACAATAATATAGATATAAGTTATAAATTAGAATTACAAAATAAACTGGAAAACTTATTTGTAAAAGAGTATTATTCCTTAGAGAGTATCCAAGCTATATTAGACATTAATAAAAATAAAGGCAAAAAAATAGTGCAAGGTTTAAAAATATATAAAGAAGGATATAAATCTAAAGATGTAATATATAAACTTATGGGGCAAAAACATTATAGTGAATATAATTTATTTGAATCCCAAGAGTTTATAGCTTTAGGTGTAATATAGACAGAGTACTTGGCTTCAGAGGGAGTTTTTACTCCCACTTTGAAGAGGATGGAAGTATTAGGGCGGGTAGCCATCGGATAAAAAATAAATTTTAAAAAATTTATATGAATTTTCTTGACAAAATGATATATAAAGAATAATATATTACTATAAATTAAATAAACCTCGGTAGGTGAGGTTACTACAAGGATACGGGTTGTTGCCGTAAAAGAATGGAAACATTCTTAACTGGTTAGCAGGTTTTGCCGAACAAAGAAGGCATAATCTAACACAACTTCATTGCCTTGCAGAGCCAAAACTTGAACGAGAAAGTGTTGTTAATATACCTTCGTCATGTTTAAGTTTGACGAAGGTTTTTTATTTTGAATTTTTAGGAGGTGAAAGGGAATGGAAGTTAGCGGTAGTAGTATGGACAGTGGAGGTGAAACCATATATCTAGGGAAAACCTTATACACAATTATTGAACTCTATTCTTTTTCACTAGAGTCCAATATACAATTTCTGTAAGGGTTCTATTCATATATGCAAGTCTTTAATAATATCTTTTTATCTTCACTTGTTCTTTACTAAAATAATTCACTTTATTATTTAACCGCAAAGTTAATTTTATTATTTTAAAAGGTTAAACTATATTTAATTAACCTTTAGTTTACCATTGTCTTTTTTAGAAGTTGGAGGTATAAATCATGATAAATAAAAGAAAAGTGAATGTGCAAAGTGTAGAACAAGAAAATACAAAAAAACTTTTTAACTTTAGTAAAATGGACTTACAAAAAGTATATAAAGAACTGAATACTGATATAAAAGGGCTAACAATCAACGAGGTAGAAAACAGAATTGAACAATACGGATTAAACCAAGTGGAACATGAGAAACCAATACCATGGTATGTACAGTTGTTTAAAGCCTTTATTAATCCTTTTGTATTAGTCTTATTAGTTCTTGCCGGTGTATCTTTAATAACTGATGTTATTTTAGTAGCACCAGAAGATAGAAGTTTCACAACCGTAATTGTGGTTGGTGTAATGGTAACAATAAGCGGTCTTTTAAAATTTTCTGAAGAGTTTAAATCAAATAAGGCTGCTGAAAAACTAAAGCAATTAGTAAGAACAACTGCTGCTGTATATAGAAAAGAATCAGATATTAAAGAGATAGATATGTCTGAAATTGTACCTGGAGATATAGTGTATCTTGCAGCAGGAGATATGATACCTGCTGATGTAAGAATAATAACAAGCAAAGATTTATTTGTAAGTCAATCCTCTTTAACAGGAGAATCTGAGCCTGTCGAAAAGTATTCAGTTTTAAAGAATGCAAATGAAGATTTAAGTGTAAGCGAACTTGATAATATATGTTTATTAGGTACTAATATTATAAGTGGAAGTGCTACTGCAGTAGTTATATCAACAGGAAATGACACATATCTTGGAACTATGGCGTCAACACTTACAGAAACTAAAAACTTGACGAGTTTTGAAAAAGGCATAAATAGTGTGAGTATGCTTCTTATAAAATTTATGTTTGTTATGGTTCCCATAGTATTTTTTATAAATGGTATTACAAAAGGAAATTGGCTAGAAGCTTTGCTTTTTGCAATATCCATAGCTGTTGGATTAACACCAGAAATGCTTCCAATGATTGTTACAACTAATCTTGCTAAAGGTGCTGTGGTTATGGCAAAACGCAAAACTGTGGTTAAAAAGCTTGATGCTATACAAAATTTTGGAGCAATGGATGTTCTTTGTACTGATAAAACAGGAACTTTGACCTTGGATAAAATTGTTGTTGAAAGATACCTAAATATACATGGGGAACAAGATCAGAGAGTTTTGAGGCATGCCTATTTAAATAGTTTTTATCAGACAGGGCTTCGTAATTTAATGGATATAGCTATATTAGAACATGGAAACGAAAAAGGTTTTAAGGAACTCGAAAAAAATTATTTGAAGGTAGATGAAATTCCCTTTGATTTTGTAAGAAGAAGAATGTCTGTTGTATTGAAAAATAATGAAGGTAAGAGACAGCTTATAACAAAAGGCGCTGTGGAAGAAATGCTTTCAATTTGTACTTTAGCAGAATATAAAGGAGAAGTTGTAGAACTTACTGAAGATATAAAAAATAAAGTGCTTCGTATGGTTACAAGATTAAATAATGAGGGCATGAGAGTTATTGCAATAGCACAAAAAAATAATATTGCAGATGAGAATAACTTTAGTGTAAAAGACGAAAGTAATATGGTTCTTATGGGATATGTAGGATTCTTGGATCCACCAAAGGATTCTGCAAAAGATGCAATAAAAGCACTCAATGAAAATGGTGTAGCTGTAAAAATATTAACTGGTGATAATGATGCAGTAACCTTAAAAATATGTAAAGAAGTAGGATTAAAAATTACTAATGTACTTTTAGGAAATGAAGTAGAAAAGATGGGTGATGATAAGTTAGCTGAGATTGTTGAAAATACTAATGTTTTTGCCAAACTTTCTCCACTTCAAAAATCAAGAATAATAAAAATACTTCAAAATAAAGGGCATACAGTAGGTTTTATGGGCGATGGTATAAATGATGCTGCTGCGCTACGTCAAGCAGATGTTGGTATTTCTGTTGATACTGCAGTAGATATTGCAAAAGAATCTGCAGATATAATTTTATTAGAAAAAAATCTTATGGTGCTAGAAGAAGGCGTTATAGAAGGAAGAAAGGTTTTCGGAAACATTATAAAGTATATAAAGATGACTGCTAGCTCTAATTTTGGTAATGTATTTAGTGTATTGGTTGCTAGTATGTTTCTACCATTTTTGCCTATGTTACCAATTCATCTTTTAATACAGAATTTATTTTATGATATATCTCAGATCTCTATTCCATGGGATACAATGGATAAAGAGTATTTAAGAAAGCCTAGAAAATGGAATGCTAGTGATATTGGAAGATTTATGATTTTTATTGGACCAGTAAGTTCTATATTTGATATAATAACTTATTTAGTAATGTGGTTTGTATTTAAAGCTAATACTCCAGCAATGCAATCATTATTCCAATCAGGTTGGTTTATAGAAGGACTTTTATCTCAGACTCTTATTGTACACATGATAAGAACTAAAAAGATACCTTTTGTTCAAAGTAGAGCTACAGCTCCTGTGCTTTTATTAACAGGAATTATAATGACAGCAGGTATTTGTATACCTTTTACATCCTTTGGAGCCTCTATTGGATTACAACCATTACCACTTTTATATTTTTCATGGCTTATAGGAATTTTATTAGCTTATTGTGTGCTAACACAATCTATAAAAAGACTATATATTAAAAAGTTTAATAGCTGGTTATAATTTATAATATAAAATAAATAGTTTCATATTAGAATTTTGTTAATATATACTTTTTAGTAGAGTAAAAAATTATTAATAATTTTAGAAGTTAATGATATAAAAGTGTAAATAAAAAATAAATAATAGCAGTCTTTTTTAATTAGAGATAAAATTAAAAAAGGTTGCTATTATTTGGTATGTATTTTCAAAATTATTAAATAAAAACTATTAAATTTTATTTGACTAAAATTTAAGTTTTTATAATTTTTTAAAATAATAAAGTTTACCATCTTCTATAGAATAATCAATAAGATTTTTATGGAAAAGGTAAGTTATAAAGGCACTTAGAGCCCCGGTATACAAGTGATATTGATTAAAGTTTAGGTTTAAATCTTCTAATATTACAAGGTTTTCTAATATATCTTCTTTAGTTAAAGGTTGATCTAAAAGTTCTAAAATTATATTTACATGCTTTTCTATATTTTTCATGTTTTTATCCACTAAATTTATTATCTCATCTTTTTCTAATACTCTATCACAGTGACTTATAACAAAATAATCAGCTTCTATATTTTTTATAATTTCTAAACTCTTTATAGATTCTTCTAAATCATAGTAGTAAGGAAGAGAATATTTTTTTATTGTTTCATCACTAAAAATACTGTCCCCTAAAAAACATACCTTTTCAGGTGTGATAAATCCTATCTGCTCTGGTGAATGGCCCTTAAGACTTATAACTTCAAATTTTTCATCATTAATTTTGTTTATTCCATAATCTAATATGTAATCTACACTTATATTTTTATTGCTTTTATATATAAGTTTTATTGGTGAAGCAGAAAACAGCATAGCTGCATTTAAGTCATGATTTTCCATAAATAGTTTTTCTTTAAAGGATGTATAAGTTAAACATCCAGGATAATTTTCTTTAAATAAGAGGTTACCACCACAATGGTCTAAATGACTATGAGTGTTTACTATGTATTTTGGATGAAGCCCATTTTCTAATAAAACCTCTTCTATTTTTTTTCCATCATATTTATTTTTCCCTGTATCGATCAATAAACAATTTTTATTTTTAAAAATATATACTCCAATGTTTGTAGGAAAATTTATATAATAAGAATTTCCTTTAATTTTAGTAAGTTCCACGAAATCACTTCCTTGATAAAATAATTGTTATTAATATAGATAATTTTTAATATATATTATTAGATAGATTTCCTAGTATAATATATAGGAATCTAAAAAAGTTTAATTTATCCCATGACTATCGGCTGTAGCACTACCACTTCTAAGAAGTGGCCATGTTAGAATTTTAAGAGAACCATTTAAAATTCTTATGTTGTGCATAATAGTGTTAATAAGGAGTTCTAGGTTTTAGATGGAGTAAAAACTTTACCCAAAACTTAGAAATCTGTTTATATATAATTTTAAGACACTATAAATTTTAACAGAAAAGAGACTACTTTTAAAATAATAATAACATAATAAATTTTTATAAGTAAACCTTACGAATTTTAAAAATATAATAATATAATAAAAATTATTATAGAATAATGAAAAACACCCAAATTCAGGGCAAATAAGTTGTAATCTAAGTATATATTTAGTAGAATTAGGATAATGTCGTGCTGATACTAAATTATATATAAAATTAAGTATTGGGGTAATTTTGAAATTTAATTTTTAAAAGGGGGATATAGTGCAATGTTAGAAAATTTACAACCAAAATCAGTATTTCATTTTTTTGAGGAATTAACTAAAATACCACATGGATCAGGGGATGAAAGAAGAATAAGTGATTATTTAGTTAATTTTGCAAAAGAAAGAAATTTAAAAGTTATTCAAGATAAATCTTTAAATGTAATAATAAGAAAACCAGCTACAAAAGGCTACGAAAATGCTCCCACTGTAATTATTCAAGGCCATATGGATATGGTTTGTGAAAAGGTTAAGGAAAGTGATCATGATTTTGAAAAAGATCCTTTAAAATTAAGAATAGATGGAGATTATTTATATGCTACAGGTACAACACTAGGGGGAGATGATGGGATTGCTGTTGCTTATGGGCTAGCTGTGTTAGATTCAAAGGATATAGCGCATCCCAGTATAGAATTTGTTGCTACAACTTCAGAAGAAACAGGTATGTATGGTGCTATGGGGCTAGATACTTCTAAATTAAATGGAAAAGTTTTGTTGAATATTGACTCAGAAGAGGAAGGAATATTTCTAGTTAGTTGTTCTGGTGGAGTAAATCCTATAGTTTCTATACCAAAAGAACATGAAAAAGCTACAGGTCAGTTTGTACAAATTGAAATAAAAGGATTGAATGGTGGACATTCAGGTATGGAAATTATAAAACAAAGAGCAAATGCTAATAAGTTAATGGGAAGAGTTTTATATGACCTAAAGAATAAAGTAGATTTTAATCTTGTTGAGATAAATGGTGGATCAAAACATAATGCTATTGCTTTACATGCTAATTCAGTATTAACAATAGATGAAAATAAATTTAATGAAGTTAAAGAAGTTTGCAATAAAGTTGAGCAAGCTTTCCAAAATGAATTTAGAGTAGAGGATCCTAACATAAAAATTATAGTTGAAAAGGTAGATAGTAGAGAAAAACAGTTAACTAAAAAGGTAACAGAAAATATAATAAATTTCTTGGTATTAGTTCCTTATGGAGTTCAAACTATGAGTAAAGATATAGAGGGTTTAGTTGAAAGTAGTTTAAATATTGGCATAGTTGAAAATAAGGAAGAGGAAATTAAAGTTACAATAGCTGTTAGAAGTTCAGTAAGTACTTTACAACTAGAAGTCGTAAATAGAATAGAGGCTCTATGTTCATTAATAGGTGCAAAATGTGTTAGGGAAGATGAGTATCCAGCATGGCAATTTGATCCAGAATCTAAAATAAAAGATTTATGTGTTGAGATATACACTAAATTATATGAAAAACCAGAAGTATCAGCTATACATGCAGGATTGGAATGTGGATTGTTTAAGGGTACTATGAAAGATACTGATATGATAAGTTTAGGACCAAATTTATATGATGTTCATACGCCAAATGAACACTTAAGTATATCTTCAGTAGAAAGAATATGGAAATTCTTAGTGGAACTATTAAAGAACATAAAATAAAAATTAATTATTGACATAGATAAGAAAAAGAGTTATATTAAAATTGTAAAATTTAATAAAATGAATCCTTCAGGGCGGGGCGTAATTCCCCACCGGCGGTAAAGTCCGCGAGCTACTTGTAGCATGATTCGGTGAAACTCCGAAACCGACAGTTAAAGTCTGGATGAAAGATAGGATTATAAATAATAATTTTTATATTGTTATTTTATTTCGTATATAAATCTCTGGAGGAAACTCTAGAGATTTTTTTATATTTAAGGGAACACTAAATAAAGTTTAAAAGATATAAAACTTTATTATGCTTTAAAAATATATATTGAAATAAGTATTAAATATAAAAATATATTTAGGAAATTATACTACTTAAAGTTAAATAATAGTTATATAAGGCGGTGTATTTAAAATGGAAGATTATAATTTTTATATGGAAAAAGCCTTAAAATTAGCTAAAAAAGGTGAGGGAAAGGTTAATCCTAATCCTAAAGTAGGAGCTATAGTTATTAAAGATAATAAGATAATTGGAGAAGGTTATCACAAATATTTTGGAGGTCCACATGCAGAAATTTACGCTCTTAGGGAAGCTGGAGAAAAAGCTAAGGGAGCTACTATATATGTTACATTAGAGCCCTGTTCCCATTATGGTAAAACTCCTCCCTGTGCAAAGGCTATAGTAAAGGCAGGAATAGCTAAGGCTGTTATAGCTATGAAAGATCCCAATTCACTAGTTCAAGGTATGGGAATAGATATTTTAAAACAAAATGGAATAGAAGTTGTAACTGGTATTATGGAAAAAGAAAGTAAAAAATTAAATGAAGTATTTATAAAATACATAACTAAAAAAGAACCTTTTGTAGTTTTAAAAACTGCTTCTACTTTAGATGGTAAGATTGCTACAAAAAAAGGAGAATCAAAATGGATAACAGGAGAAGAATCAAGATATAGAGTACACCAAATAAGAAATGATTTATCAGGGATAATGGTAGGGATAGGGACAATTATAAAAGATAATCCTCTTTTAACTACAAGAATAGAAGAAGGAAGAAGTCCAAAAGCAATAATAGTAGATTCTAATCTTAGAATTTCTTTAAAATCTAAAATCCTAGAAACAATTAATGAAAGAAGTATTTATATAGCTACAACTAAGAAACGTAAGGATTTATCAAAAAAGAATGATTTGGAAAATTTAGGGGTTAAAGTTTTAGAGTTTGAGGAAAATGAAGAGGGAAAAGTTCCATTAAAAAAATTAATGAAATATTTAGGGACAGAAGGAGTAGATAGTATTCTTTTAGAAGGAGGCAGCACATTAAATTTTTCAGCACTAAAAGAGGGGATAGTGGATAAAGTTATGTGTTTTATAGCACCCAAAATAATGGGAGGACAGGATTCAAAAAATATGATAGGTGGAAATGGGGTAGAAAGTTTAAAAGATATATTTAAATTAGAAAACTTAGAATTTGAAAAAGTAGAGCAAGATATACTTGTTGAAGGATATGTATATGATTAGATAATTATTTTAAACGTTTTAAATAATTATTAAGTAGAAAATATAAAGAAGGTGTTAATTTGTTTACAGGTATAGTTGAGGAAGTGGGGAAAATATTAAAAATAGAACCTGGCAAAGATTTTCTTCAAATAACCATAGAGGGGAATAAGGTTTTAAATCCATTAAGTTTGGGAGATAGTGTATCTGTAAATGGAGTATGTCTTACGGTAACCAGTTTTAATAGTAATAGCTTTACTGCAGACGTTATGGCAGAAACATTAAAAAAAAGTAGCCTGAAAACATTATCTAAAGGAAGTTTAGTAAATCTAGAAAGGGCTGTAACTTTAAATAAGCCTTTAGGAGGACATATAGTTTCAGGGCATATAGATGGAACAGGGGAAATAATAAATATAAAAAAAGAAGGAATTGCTACTATATTAGAAGCAAAAACAAAAAAAGATTTACTAAAATATATGGTACCTAAGGGTTCTGTAGCATTAGATGGAGTAAGCTTAACTTTAGTGGATATAAAAGAAAAAAGCTTTACAGTATCTCTAATACCTCATACAAAAGAAGAAACTATATTAATGAAGAAAAATATAGGCAGCATAGTGAATATAGAATGCGATATCTTAGGAAAATATATATATAAATTTATAAATTTAAAAAAAGAAAAAGAAACTCCAAAAAATAATATAAGCTTAGATTTTTTAAGTAAGACAGGATTTTTATAATTTAAAATTAAGATTAATTTATTAATGAATATTAGCTTAATGTGCAGTTTATACTATGTTTAAAGTATAAAGAAAAAATTATTATTTTAAACTTTATGTAATAATAAAATCTATATTATATTAAATAACTATTAACAGCTTTATTATGTATAACTAATAAAAAATTATGACAACAAGTTACTGAAAATAGGATAAAAAGTTAAGAGACGTGGATAAAGTAAGTGACAAATAGAACAATATATATTGCTATATTATGTAAAAATTTTATAAAAATTCAATAATATGTTTAGGGGGAATTTTCATGAGTTATAAATTTAATACTATAGAAGAAGCTATAGAGGATATAAAAAATGGGAAAATTATTGTAGTTGTAGATGATGAAGATAGGGAAAATGAAGGGGATCTTTTGATGGCAGCAGAAAAAGTTACTTCAGAGACTATAAATTTTATGGCTAAAGAGGGAAGAGGACTTATTTGTGCTCCCGTAAAAAAATCTAGACTGGAAGCATTAGAAATATATCAAATGGTACATAAAAATAAAGACAATTTTGGTACGGCCTTTACCGTATCAGTGGATGCAGTAGGCACATCCACAGGAATATCTGCATTGGATAGAGCCTTTACCGTATCAAAAATAGTAGATCCAAATTCCAAACCAGAGGATTTTTTAAAGCCAGGTCATGTGTTTCCTTTAGCAGCCAAAGATGGAGGAGTTTTAGTTAGAGCAGGACATACAGAAGCAGCAGTAGATATGGCAAGACTAGCAGGTTTTTCTGAAGCAGGAGTTATATGTGAAATAATGAATGAGGATGGGACTATGGCAAGGGTGCCACAGCTTATGGAATTTGTAAAAAAACATAATTTAAAAATAATAACTATAGCAGATTTAATTGAATACAGAAGTAAAGAAGAAAAATTAATAAAGGCACTAAAACCAGTAAAGCTTCCTTCTAAATATGGAAATTTTACTGCTATAGGGTATGAAAATTTAATAACTGGAGAAGAACATGTAGCTTTAGTAAAAGGAGATGTAAAAGGAGAGGAACCAGTACTAGTTAGAGTACATTCAGAATGTTTAACAGGAGATGTATTCGGGTCTTTAAGATGCGATTGTGGTGAGCAAATAGCTAAAGCTCTCATGAAAATAGAAGAAGAAGGAAAAGGAGTTTTAGTATATATGAGACAAGAAGGAAGAGGTATAGGTTTATTAAATAAACTAAAAGCCTATGCTCTTCAAGATGAAGGTATGGATACTATAGAAGCAAATTTAGCTTTAGGATTTCCTGAAGACTTAAGAGATTATGGTATAGGAGCTCAAATATTAAGGGATTTAGGTGTTAAAAATATAAAACTTATGACTAACAATCCTAAAAAAATATCAGGACTTTCAGGTTATGGTATAAAAATAGTAGATAGAGTTCCTATAGATATGGGATGCAAAAAAGAAAATATTAATTATTTAAAAACTAAAAAGGATAAAATGGGACATTTAATTGACATAATGTAGTTAAATTAATAGAAGATTAGGGGGAAATAAAATGAAAATATATGAAGGGAAATTAACAGCAGAAGGGTTAAAGGTAGGAATAATAGTTTCAAGATTTAATGAGTTTATAACATCAAAATTATTAGCAGGGTCTATAGATTGCTTAAAAAGACATGGAGCTAAAGAAGATAATATAGAAATATGTTGGGTACCCGGCGCTTTTGAAATACCTGTAATAGCAAAAAAAATGGCATCAAAGGGTAAATATGATGCAGTAATTTGTTTAGGAGCAGTAATAAGGGGGGCAACACCTCATTTTGATTATGTATCTAGTGAAGTTTCAAAGGGAGTGGCTCATGTATCATTGGATAAAGAAGTGCCAGTAATATTTGGAGTATTAACTACAGATACCATAGAGCAAGCTATAGAGAGAGCAGGTACAAAGGCAGGGAATAAAGGTTATGATGCAGCTATGTCAGCTATAGAAATGTCAAATTTAATAAAAATTTTAGATTAGAATTTTAAACTTTATTAAAGTCTAAAAGCTATATATTGATACAAATGCTAATTCATCTTATTAAGGGCTTTAAGCTTATTTTATTAAGTAGCCTAAATATTCTACTATTATAAAGATAATCAAAAATAAGAATCTCTATAAAATCATATAGAAATAAAAGAGCAGATATAAGTTAAAATTTATTACATTTTAACTTGTATCTGCTTAAATGTTTTAATCTTCATTAAGTAATTGTTTTAAATATTTAAATTAAGGGTTATATAAAGCTCAAGGAAAAGATTTGTTATTTATAAATAAATCCTAGTTGTCCTATAACTATTTGGAAAAATGTATTATGCAATGGTTTGGTATAATACTTTTATAGCTATTAAAAGAGATATAGTAGTAAAAACTGGTTTTATTACTTTAGAACCTTTATTTAAAGCTATTTTTGTTCCAAGCTTAGCACCAATTATCATTGCTAAGGATACGGGGATGGCTAGCTTATAGTTTATTTGTCTATGAAAAGCAAATAATATTAAAGAGGCCATATTGCTTATAGTAGTTAATGATTTTGAATTTCCACTAGCCCCTATAAAATCAAACTTAAAAATCCCAATTAATCCTATCATCATAAAAGCTCCTGTACCAGGACCAAAAAAACCTGTATAAAAGCCTACAGAAAAAGATAGAAATATTCCTAGTAGGGTATTTTTTTTATTTAATCCATGAAAATTATTCTTTAAGCCTACATTCTTAGAAAATAAACTGAATAAAGCTACTATAACTAATAAAATAAGAACTATGATGTTTAGGCAATTAGCATCAATACCCATTACTGCGTTAACACCTAATATAGCACCTATTAATGAAAAAGGAGCTAATATTTTAAATAGCTTTAAATTAATCTTTCCAGATTGAGCAAAATTAAAACAGCTTGTTAATGAAGAACAGGTAGCACAAAGCTTGTTTGTGCCTAAAGCCATATGGGGTGGAACTCCAGCCATTAAATATGCAGGTATAGTAATTAGTCCTCCACCACCAGCTATGGCATCTATGATTGCAGCTAAAAAACCTGCAAAACATAGAAGTAAAATAGTAAACAAAAAGACACATCTCCAATCTATAAAATTAATTTAATTTATTATTTTTTAAAAGATCATGTTTAAGTATATTATCAGAAGAATTTAATTCACTTATAGCATTATATTTTTTAGCTTTTAATTCTTCAGTTTCACTTATTTTTTTATGAGTTTTTATATCGTAATAAGTATTTATCGGGGATATATAAAATACTTTCCCATCAGTAAAGGAACCATTTCTAAAAATTACAGATTCATCTTTGTTGTTTAAAAGATCCCTTCCAAGCATAGTATTATTTTTTATATTTAATAAATTTGCTAATGTAGGGTATAAGTCTATTTGACCACAATATTCATTGTTTATTCCCTTTAATTTTTCATCAGGAGTGTGGATTATTAAAGGGACCTTTTGAAGTTCTATCCAGTTTAATTCATCTATATCTTTTCCCAGGAAATTAGACAAATCTTTTTCATTTTCTCTTGGTATAGCATAGTGATCCCCATAGATAGCTATTATAGAATTAGCTAAAATATTTTCTTTTTCTAAGTTATCTAAGAAAACACCTAATTGTTCATCCGTATAATGTATAGATTTCATATAGTTTCCTAAAAGAGTTCCTTCATATTCTCCTACATCAAATTCTCCATATTTATCTGTAGCTTCATATGGGAAATGACTTGTTAAGGTTACAACAAAAGAAAAATAAGGTTCTTTAAGCTTTTTCATTTTTCCTATAGTTTCATTTAGAAAGCATTTATCACTAAGTCCTAAACCTATTTTTTCATCTTTTTTATAATCTTTTTCACTATAAAATCGATCAATATTCATATTTTTATACATTAAGTTTCTGTTCCAAAAATTTTCTTTATATCCATGGAAGGCAGCTGTATTATATCCCTTTTCTTTAAGTTCTGAAGGGAGGGAATTAAAATGGTTACCTGCATATAAAAAGCAAGCAGCACCAGAAGCCGCTGGATATAAAGAGTTATTAGTTATAAATTCTGCATCAGAAGTACTTCCAGAAGCTATTTGATAAAAATAGTTGTTAAAGTATAAAGATTTATTTAAAAACTTATTTAAATTTGGAGTTATTTCTTTATTGTTTATTTTTTTATTTATAACAAAGTTTTGCAAAGCTTCTACCTGTATAAGTATTACATTTTTACCCTCATAGATATCTTTATATTTAGAAGAATTATAAGAGGTATTCTTTTGTGCCAGAACATTTTTTATGTCTTCTTTTTTATTAGAACTTACAGGCATTTTTCTTTTTATAAAGTTTGTACTAGAACAATAAAAATCAATATAATGATAGTTTAAAACTCCTAATTTTTCGGCAATATAAACTTTATTATACATAGTTGAAATAAGCTTTGGTTGTTCTTGAGATAATTTATAAAAACTTATAAACTCTGTAGGTATGGCAATAATTAAAGGTATAATTATTAATTTATAATGAAATTTATAATTATTTTGAGAAAACATTTCTTTCTTTTTAAGTGCTAAAAATAAAGGAATCAAAATTAATATGTCTAATATATAAACTAAATCCCAAAAGTTAAAAAGCTCCAATACGCTGGAACCCACTGCCCCTAGTTGGAAACTATTTATAAGTACAGGCAGAGAAAATAAATCTTTGAAATATCTAAAATAATTTAAATCTCCTATAATAATAATAGAAATTAAAATATTAAACAAAAGAAGAAAAATAAATCTGCCCTTTCTTTTGAAAATAAGGCTTAAAGCTATTACTAAAAGAATAGATGCAATAGAAGGATACAATATTCTACTATATTTAAAGTGTTTCAATTGAAGTTTACTACCATAAGTTAAAAGTTTTGTGAGCATAAGAATAAAAAATAAAATAATATCCCAATAGTTATATAAATATGTTTTATATTTTTTCATGTTCACCTTTCCTTTATATGTTATAATATCAATTGTGTTTAAGTTTAAATATATATGTATTTAAAATATAAATTATATAAAAAATTTAATGTTTTATAAAGAAAATTTAAAATCCTCTTTATATAGTATAAACTATAAATAGGATAATTGTAATAAAGATTGATTGAAAAAATGATAATTGTTGTAAGTGTTAAAGAAAGTGTGGATTTTTTATTACAAAAATAATAATTTATTAAAAACATATAATTCATAAGGATATAATATATTTACATAAAACTAATACTATAGCATAATATAATTTGACTTGGATGTAAAATGTGAGGAGGAATAATATATGTTAGATAAAGAAGAAGTAAAAGCTTCTGAAGAAGTAGTAGAAAATATAGAAAAAGAAAAGGAAGAAGAAAAAGTAAAAGAAGTTAATGAGGAAGAAGTATCAGAAGATGAAACAGATAAAATTAATGAGGTTGTAGAAGAAGAAATTGATAAGTCTTCAAAACAAGACAAAGAAGAAAAAACTAAAGAAGACGAAGCTCATAATGATCTAAAGAATAAAGTTGGTTTTTTACAATACTTTAAAGAAGGAATAAAAAACACCTTAGGAATCTTTGGAGTATCCATAGGGGTTTTAGCAGTAATAGGGTTAATCTTAAGATATATAATAGGATTATATGTAGTGGATGCTTGGGGTATGCTATTTATAGTATATTTAGTAGTATCTTTATTCTATCCATACATAAAAGCTAAATTTTATAGAAAAAATAAATAAAATGGATAAATAATTAAGAGTATCTTAGGAGGCTCTTAATTATTGTTTTTAATATAGAAAATTTTATTCCATTGCTTATAACTCTTATAATGTACATAAGAATTATAAAGCGCCTAAATTGATTTAATTAAAATTTAGTTGGAATAAGAATTCCATATGAATTAAGTTTTGATTTGTAATAAATAAAGTGCTTAAAATAAATTTACTTTGAAAGGATGAAAACAAATATATGAGAAAAGGTAAGGAGTATGAATTTCTTATAGAAGAAACAGAATTCCCAGGAACAGGTATAGCAAAAAAGGATGGTCTACCAGTTTATATAAAAGGAACATTGCCAGGACAAAAGGTTTTAGCAAAAATAACTAAAAAAAGAAGAGAATATGCTCAGGCTAAACTTTTAGAAATAATAGAAAATGTGGATTATGCTATAAAGAATAAATGTCCTCATTTTGGTCAATGTGGGGGATGTTCAACACAATACATACCTTATGAAAAACAATTAGAAATAAAAGAAGAGCAATTATTAAAATTGCTTAAAAATAAGGACATAGAAGATTTTGAATTTTTAGGAGTAGAAAAAAGTCCAGAAGAATATGAATATAGAAATAAGATGGAGTTTACCTTTGGGGACATGGAAAAAGGTGGAAATCTTACTCTAGGTATGCATGCTAAAAATAGAAGTTTTTCTATTGTAACAGTGGATAACTGTGAAATTGTGGATAAAGATTTTAGGAATATATTAACAACCGTGGTTAATTATTTTAATAAAAAAGGATTACCCAAATATAGGATAATGAGTCACGAAGGTTTTTTAAGAAATTTAGTTATAAGAAAAGCTAAAAATACAGGAGAGATATTAGTAAACATAGTAACTACATCTCAAATGGAATTTGATTTTAAAGAAATAGTAGATATATTATTAAAGGGAGAGTATAAAGGAGAAATAAAAGGCATTCTTCATACTATAAATGACACGTTATCTGACGTAGTTCAGGTAGATAAATTAGAAATATTATATGGAAGAGATTATATAATAGAAGAGTTATTAGGACTAAAATTTAAAATAGCTCCAGAAGCCTTTTTCCAAACAAATTCAAAGGGAGCAGAAAAACTATATAGCATAGTAAAAGACTTTTTAGGTGATGCTAGTTCAAAGGTAGTTTTTGATCTTTATTGTGGTACAGGAACTATAGGGCAAATAGTTGCTCCAGAGGCTAAAAAAGTTATAGGTGTGGAATTAATAGAGGAAGCAGTTAAGTCAGCTAATGAAAATGCAAAATTAAATGGATTAGATAACTGTGAATTTATAGCTGGAGATGTAGCAAAGGTTATAAAAGATCTAAAACAGAGGCCAGACATAATTATATTGGATCCACCAAGACCAGGTGTACACCCAGTAGCATTAGAATATGTGGTTAAATTTGAACCAAAGGAAATAATATATGTATCCTGTAACCCAAAAACTTTGGTAGATGATTTAAAATATCTTATAGATAATGGATATAAACTAGAAAAGGTTAAGGGCATGGACATGTTCCCACACACACCACATGTGGAAACTGTAGTAAGGATAGCGAAAAAGTAAAATAAGTAGAGTAAAAAAGTTAGTAAATAAGGATTTCTGAGCATTTCATCTATTTTGCCAGATGTTAGTTGGTAGATGATACCCTTTTAAACTTTTATGTTCTGTCTGAGGAAACATATCATTGCTTTAACTGTGGTTATGTTGACAGATTAGACGACAGCTATTTTTTTAAGGATTGAGAATTATAATAAATCATATGATGATGAATTATTTGAAAATAACTTACCATGTTTTATAATTTTGAATACAGATAAAGCGTCAAGGAGGTGGCGACTTGGCACAGCAATATACCAAAAAAATGATTCGTGAGGTATTTATAAAGATGCTGAATGAGCGTCCACTTAACAAGATCACAGTTAAGGATATTGCTACAGCATGTGAGATAAATAGAAATACTTTTTATTATTACTACACAGACATATATGCACTTTTGTCAGAGATATTCCAAACAGAACTTCAGACAGTAATTGATGAATATAATGATACACTTTCCTGGGAGGAGAGTTTTATTGTAGCTGCTAAATTTGCTTTAGAAAACAAAACAGCCGTTTATCATGTATATAATTCCATGCAGCGAGAAGAACTAGTGAACTATATATACAATGTATCAGGAAATGTGATGATTCGGTATATTGAAAGAGTGAGCGATGGTATATCAGCTTCTTTGGAAGATATAAAGTTGATTGCTTCATTTTATCAGTGTGCCCTTACTGAAATGGTAGTACAGTGGATTGCTATGGGAATGAAAGAGGACCCTGATACTATCATCAGACGAATCGGGCAGCTTTTTGATGGAAACATTGAGTTATCCCTTAAAAGAAGTGCTGATTTGAATAATGCATAGAGGGAATCAATAAGGAAAATCATTTTTATTAGACATTTTGACATAGATGCCTAAAAATTAGATAAATAAACTGCGGTGTTCGAATTTCGAACACCGCAGTTTATTTATCTAATGAAAAAGACACAAAAAAACTATATTATAGATTTATAGAGATCTTACAGATAATAAGGATCCACAAATTTAAAGGAGGACTTATTATTTATTACAACGTATGGCAACATATAGTCATATTAGTAGAGTGAATATATAAGAACTCTAAATATAATGGTAGCATTTGCAAAACTATTAAAAAATTAAGAAAGAGGGGGATAATAATGAAATTAAAGACACATGATGATAGACTTACCCTTACAAATGGAAGTTATCATGCTCTAGTAAATGCAAGAAAGCCTAAGGGAATTGAGGATAAAAAAGCTTATTTAATTGGTACTGGAATTGGGGCTTTGGCTGCTGGTTGTTTTTTAATTCGTGATGCTCATATGGATGGCAGCAAGATTACCTTCTTAGAACAATTAGACATTCCTGGTGGATCTTTGGACGGAGAGGTTCGTCAAAATATGGATTATGTGGCACGTGGTGGACGTGAAATGGGTCACCATTTTGAGGTTTTATGGAGCTTATTTAGTTCATTACCATCTACAGAAGACCCTAATATGACTGTTTTAGATCATTTTTATTATACAAACTACGATGATCCAAACTTTAGTAATTGTCGTATTACTAAAAATAAAGGTGAACGTTATGATAATGGCAAATTCAATTTGGGTCAAGACTTGGCAAAAGAATTAGCTGCTTTTGTAAATATGACAGATGAAGAACTTGAAGATAAATCTATTGAAGATTTTCTTTCTGAAGAACTTTTAAACACTGATTTCTGGACATACTGGAGAACAATGTTTGCTTTTGAAAATTGGCATAGTGCTTTAGAAATGAAATTATATATGAATCGTTTTATCCACCATGTTGGGGGACTTCCAAATCTTTCTGCTTTACAATTTTCAAGACATGATCAATTCACTTCATTTGTAAAACCTATGGTGAAATATTTAGAAGATCATGGTGCTAAATTTGAATATGGAGTTACTGTTAATAACGTTGAGTTCTCAATTTCAGATGATAAAAAGGTTGCAAAGAGAATAGATGCAACAGATAAAACTGGAAAAGATATCTCTATCGATTTAACAGAAAACGACTTAGTGTTTATCACTAATGGTTCTATGACAGAAGGTTCAGGATATGGTGATGATAACACTCCTGCACCATTTAATAGGGAGCCAGAAGGATGCTGGAAGTTATGGAGAAATATAGCGGCTCAATCAGATGAATTTGGAAGACCAGATAAGTTCTGTACAGATACAGAAAAATCTAATTGGGAGTCTTGTACAGTAACTTGTCATGATGAACGTGTTCCTGAGTACATTGAAAAGATCACAAAACGTTCACCATACGGCGGACGAACTGTAACAGGAGGAATAGTTACAGCTCTTGACTCTTCATGGTTGATGAGTTGGACAATAAACCGTCAAGAACAATATTATGGACAACCAGAAAAAGATGTTCTTGTTTGGGTATATGGTTTATTCTCTGATGTTCCTGGAGATTATATTAAAAAACCCATGAGAGATTGTACTGGTAAGGAAATCACAAAAGAATGGTTATATCATATAGGTGTTCCTACAGATAAAATTGAAGAATTAGCAGGATCATGTAGCGCAGTTCCTGTTATGATGCCATTTATCACATCTCAATTTATGCCTCGTGCAGCTGGAGATCGTCCATATGTTGTACCAAAGAATGCAGTAAACTTTGCTTTCCTTGGACAATTTGCTGAAACATTGGATGATCCAGGCCGTGATACTGTATTTACTATAGAATATTCAGGACGTACAGCTATGGAAGCAGCATATGTTTTAACTGGAGTTGAAAAAGGAGTTCCTGAGGTATTTTCTTCAAGATATGATATCCGCTATTTATTAAATGCAGGTGTATGTTTATTAGATGGAGAAAAACCAAAACTTGATTTACCACCAATGGCTAAACGTAAAGTTTTAAAACAAGTAGCAGGAACAGACATTGAAAAGTTATTAAAAGAATATGGAATTATTTAATGCCATTTGCAGTTAGATAATTTGATTAAAATCCCGAATTTTAAAAAAATCGGGATTTTAATTTATATATAGTTATTATTCATATTGATACTTGGTATATTAATAATATAATAGAATATCATACGAAGGAGGAAACTTTTGTGAAAGAAAAAACAGAGATCAAGCAAGGTTATATTCCTACTATAGAAGAAATGCAAAATCAGTATGAAGACGATTTGCGAAAAGAAGCCTTAAAATCATTGGAATATGAGAATAATAAAAAAATAGAAGGACAAGGGGCATTTTTTAAAGCTTTTCGAAAATTTGAAGAAGGGTATGAAAAAATTCTTCCTAATTCTAACAAAAATAATGTTTACTACGAAAAATATAGATCTTATGTAGAAGAAGAAACAGAAAATAAGGGCAAAAATATACAAGAAATTGAAAATTCAATTGAATATGAAAAGTTTTTCCTTCGCTTAGAAAGAAGGGGCAATAGCGAGAGTAATAATTATAGCCATTATGGTAGTAATTCAGCTACAAGATATCGGGTTGATTGCATAAAAAAATTAAAAAAAGACTTAGAGACAATTTTAGAAAATTCTCCAGAAGCATGGGAATTTTATTATAAACGTCAATTGATAAGTGATATAGAAACTCAACATCAGCAGCGTTTGGTAACTGTACCTTATGTAGTTAAAGCAAAACAAAAAGTAATAGATTCGTTAAATTTAGGTGTTCCTGTATATATTGTAGGACACTTGGGAAGTGGAAAAACACAATTAGCAACTGAAGCAGCCCTAGATTTTACTATTCAAAATAGAATACAAAGAGAATTAGAGGATAAAATGGAAGATTGGTTTTCTAGAAATCCAAATGCCACAGAAAAAGATGCTATTGAAAAATTTGGAGAATTTAATGAAGAAAGAAAGCTTTACTATAAAAATATATTAACTAATGGAAGTAAAGATGAAATAGAATCTTTACAGCCGTTGTTTATATCTGGATCCCATAATTTAACTTATGAAGATATGTTTGTAGAGAAAACTTTGACTCTCAAACGCAGTTTTTCTAAAGGATCTTATTCGGATTATCTGAATATGATTATAGGAGATTTTTATGAGTGGATGGATGAGCACAAAACTAGACTAGAGAAGATGACTGATGAAGAACAGTTACAACTTAAGATTCAAATATGGAAGAGCTTTTCTGATTTATTGGTAGCAAGTAATAGCGCTTTTGGTACCGAAATCAAAAAAATAGAAAGAGAAATTTTGATTGCAGTAAAAGAAGGTCGCCCTGTAATTGTAGACGAATTAAATACAATTGCTATGCAAAACTTAATTGCTTTAAATGATATACTGCAACGTCATGCAGGAAATACAGCTTATATCACAGGAGTTGGTCCTGTTTTGATTAAGCCTGGATTTGGATTTATTGGTACAGGAAACCTGTCAAGTCAAATGGTCAATTATGAAGGAACCAATGAGTTAAATCCAGCATTTAAATCACGTTTCGTAACCATTGAATATAATTATGTACCTCAAAAGACAATTGGTTCTTTAGAAGATCAAGAATTCCCAGAAAAAAATGAACTTTTTAGAATAATAATAGCGCGATTAGCTGACAAAAATGGAAATATCCATCTTCCTAATTCCAAAAGAACATTAGAAGAATTGTTTAGATTTTCTCAATTGTGCAGGGTTACTCAGAATGTTTTTATGGGTAAATGGAAAGATGACGAAGCCCAAGAAGGTTGCGGAATAGATGAACTAGAGTTGAGGGAGTCTGTATTATCAATTCGTAATATTTTACACGTTTTAGATAATTGGAATAAAGGAGAAGAAGAAGACTTGAGTAAAGCTTTGTGGGATGGCTTTATTAGTTCAATCACTTATCCTGACGATCAAAACTATATTCTTTCACAAGCAGTACGTTTTGGATTTTTCCCTATGGGAGAGGGATGGAAGGTTGAGACAAAAGGCATAGGAGAAGCAACCACAACATATGATGAAATTCGAACTCGTCCATATCACTATGTTCGCCCATTAACAGAAACTTTAAGTTATTTAGATGTAGTTCATCTTATATTTGGAAAAGGAACGACAAGAAAAACTTTGCCAAAAGGACTAAAAGAAACTTTTGAAGCTGCTATTGATGATTCATTACAAATTGATGCGACAGATTATCAAAAACTAGACCAACAATTATCTCATTTAGAGCATTCAAAAGATCTACTTGAATACTTAGAAGATAATGGAGAAGAAAAATGAAAATAAATTTATCAGTAGAGGTCAAGGATTTTAAGAGTCAAGTTAAAGATCTAAGAGAAAAATTGAATGAATGCCAAAGGGATGGAATTTTAGATGATAGCTTTAAAGAACAATTAAATAAACTTTTAAAAATAGAAGAAGAGTTATTGGCTGATTTAATTCCCTATTATCGAGTTTATGCAAATGATATCAAAAAGACTTCAATGAGGATAAATCCAATAAAACAATTGGGAGCTTTTAGTTTTGATAGTTTTTTACAAACTACATTGAGAATTAATAAAAACATTTTTATTACAAGTAGTATAGATAGAAAAGTTCAATTTTTTTATATAGATATTGTAGATGATTTTTCTGATCATAAACAAATTGAAGTAGAGTGGAGTCCTCCTATTAAAGAAATAAAAGAGACGATTTCCTTTATAGATAAATTGAATGACAAAGAAATTTTGCTTTTAGGAGTCAGAGGGGGATGCTATCTTATTTCAAGCGATAATTTTGATAAGCTGCCTAATGTTAATGAAGAGATTAAAGTTAAAAAGATTCAAATAAATCATGATTTTAATGGATTTGGAAGATGTTTAGCAATTAGTGATGGTTTATTTGTAGTGGAAAATGGAGATGAAAAGTTAAATTTATTTGAAATAATAAAAGAAAATGATAAATATGGTTTGGCTTTTCATAAAGATATATATGTTACTATTCCAAATTGGACTACACTAGAAAAAATAAATGACGATTATTTTGTGGTTGGAACAAAGATTGGAAAACTATATTTTATTAAATATGAAAACAGACAGTTTACTATTACAGAAAAAATTGATTTTTCAGATGATGAAATAAGGCAAATTAGATGTTTAGAAGATGAGAATAGTAACAAGAAATCACTTATAGTGACAGGAAATAAAGGGCATCTTAAGATATTTTCTTTATATGAAGATTCAAAAAATATAAAAATAGAATTGAATGATTTAAAAGGTAATTTGTTTGATATTCAATCCCAAAAAGGCACAGCTATAGTTTTAAGTGAAGATGGAATTATATACTTACTTGAAGAGAATTTTGGGAATTGGTATCTAAATGAAGATGCAACGATTAAAGACATCTTTTTTACTAATGTCCTTAAATTAGATGTTTCAAAATATCTACTTATGGATATAGAAGGTAAATTGAATCTGTTATACATTGATCGAATTGATACACCAAAAGACTTGTGGAATCTGCCACTGTATTAATAGGAGGGGATGAGTATGTTTGACTTTGATGAACAAACACTAATTGAAGAATCTAAAAAACATTGCGAAGAATTTCTACAAAAAGAACAACGCTCATTAGCCACGTTTACAGGAGATTCTAGTTTGATGTATATTCCTGATTTAAAACTACAAAGATTTATATTAGACTCTTCCAGAGGAGTTTTGTACCTACCCTTGGAAAGTTTTCTAGATAGAAAATTAGATGATAATCAAATCATGTGGCATATCTATTATGAACTAGCCTTATATCCTGATTGGAAAAAGCAAACTAAAAAATATTTAAATAGAAGAAAAGATTGGCAGAAAGAAATTGATCACATGACAAGCTATATTATGACTAGGATAAAAAAAGAAGGACTGGAAAATGACCTTGCATATCAACCTAAAGTTATTTCTAATTATGTAAGAAAAGAAATTTTTGATTTGTTACATCTATTGGATAAACAAGCATCATTTCTAAGAGTTTTGCAGATGTGTCCTATATATAGGGATAAAGAGAATTTTGTGAAAATTGTTTCATATATGAAAAAAATAGGTAAGACTATTGAGTCAATTTCTCAAATGCCTAGACATAGAGCTTTTGCAAATAGCTTTTTTATTATTGAATTATATAAAATAGAGCCTAAAATTCAAGAGTGTGCTGAAAATCCATTTGATAGAAAAATTTTCAATCAGCCTTTTTTTGATTTTATTAATTATCAATTAGTTAAACAGATAAATAGCGATGAAGGAATTATAGAGAGAGATCCATTCATTCGTTCTTTCATCTTTCCAACTTTTCAGCAATTGTGGAAACAGGAAATTGATGAAATGATGCTTTATAAATCAAAAGGACAGAAAGAAGAGCAAGTTAAAGGAAGTGAAAATCCTTTTGAACAGTCAAAAACAGATGAGATGCCAGATTCATTAGAATCTACTCAGGAAGAAGTAGAAAAGATTTTAGAAGAAATGCTAGATCAACAAGAGCAAATAAGTACCAGCATACAAAATGCCATGCAAGGCAAAGTAGATTTAGAGGCTTATGGGATTAGCCAATCAGATCAACAATTGTTTCAATTTTATTCAAATAAAATGAAATTGGAAAGGGAGCAAATGCGTCAATTTTGGAAAAAGTTGATAGGGGACGCAAGGAAAGAAGTGAGTGTAAAAAAAGATGGTCAAGTAAAGGGAAAACTAGATGTAGATAGCTTTATTAATTTTTATCCGGATTTTGTAGAAGCTGAAAAAAAAGGAAATTACAAAAAACTTCCAATTTTTAATAGATACTTACTAGAGACTCAGGCAGATATATTGCCTGAAAGAATAGAGATTTCTTTTGTTATAGATAATTCAGGATCAATGAATGCGTCAAAAATTGAGGCGGCAAGGAAAGCTTTGGCAGTGACTTTACTGTCCATAGATGATTTTAATCGATATTTAAAAAACAATGCAGAACAATTGAATCAAAAAGTAGAAGTTTTAAGCGAAACCTGGTTTTTTGGAAGTAAGTATTATAATGTTAAAGAATTTAACGATAAAAACGTGAAGGAAAAAGAAAAAAGTGATATAATTCGCTCAATAATAAAGTTAGATGCAACAGATGGAGCAACTGATGATGCAAGTTGCTTTAGAGAAATATCCAATAGAATTACGTCCATACAGGAAAGTGAGCTCAAAAAAGGAAAACAAATAAAGATAGTCTTTGAAATTACAGACGGTGCATCAAGTTTTCCAGGATCAACAAAAGAAGCTGTACAAGAATTATTATCTAAAAATGTTGAAGTCTATGCATTTCAAATAGGAAAAAATAGCGAAACAAATGAAAAAATCTTTAACTTCGTATGGAATGAAGGATACAAACAACCACACGGAGTAATGATTGGTGAACAAGTAGAAAAACTACCAAAAGAATTGCTAAAAACAGTAGGAAAAAATATGCAGTCTATTTTTAATAATTAGTTGGGTAAGCGTAAAATCCAACCTGAATTTTAATTCATCAATTTATATGAGATAATATCTCTAACGTCAACAAAGGAGGTCATCTCGAGTGAAATAGGAAGAGATATGTATGAAAATATAAAATATTACAAAAAAATAGTAGTCTGGCACCAAGAGAATGCTATATACTTATGGCATCATTATTGTACCTCCATGTGTGAGGGAAGTTTCTGTGGATATGGAGTGGCGGTATCTGATTTTAAGAATCCGGTTATTGAGTGGAATATAAACGATACTTATATCCAAAGGATGGAATTAATTAGGATTTTGGAATTTATGATGATCCAGACAGCTTTTTTTCAAAGCATTCTCAGCAATTTAAAATAGTAAAGAAGTTTGCTTACTAGAATAAATGAAACAAACAATCAACAATCAAAAAAGTCCTTTAGATAAAAAAATAAGTTAAATAGAATGCAGCAAGAGGTTTAATTTAAACCACTTACTGTTTTCTATTTATTTAAATTAAACTTATATTTCAGAAGTTTATTTGAATAAGACTTTTAAATATTTTTGACAATGCTATAATACTTAATTAATCATATTTAAATGTATATATATTATATATAGAAATAATTATTTTTCCACTATGCGAACTAAATGTATAGTTAGATATAGCAGTTCATCATTAGAAATTTTTTTATTTAATATTTTTTTTACGTATTCTCCAATTAATTTAGCACACTTAACTTCTTCAGGATATTCTTTTGCAATTTGTTCAAAAATAAATGTCTCTTTAGATTCAATCAAGGTATCATCCAGTAAACGCTGAACAAAGAACTGTAAATGAGTTAAAAATCTCGAATAGTTAAGTGAATCCTTATCAATTGTTATATTAAATTTATATTGAATTATATTAAAAATATCTTTTAACATTTTTATTGTGAGCATTGTATTTTGCATTGCGAATTCATCTGTTTGTGCATTAACAAAATGAAATGCAATATTGCCTGCTTCTTCTTCTGGTAAATTTACATTAAGTTTATCATTAATATATTCAACTGCATATTTTCCTATTTTAAATTCCTCTGGGTAAAATTTCTTTAATTCCCATAGCAAACGATTTTGTAATGTTATATTTTTTTTATATCTTGTAAGAGCATAAGATATGTGATCTATTAGTGTAATAAAAATTTGGTCATTTAGTTTTCCACCTAATTTATTATTGGCATACTGTATAAGGTTATTAGTAATTTCAATATATTCATTAGGAGTTTCTTCAATAAGTTTTACATATTCTTTTGTGTCAGTTTCATTTTTTAATACAAATATTTTTTCTATTTTATCTACATCTAGTTCTTCTCCGGACTTACGTCTAAAACCAAGACCTTTTCCCATTACAAGAATTTCTTTATCATTTTCATCTCTCGCTAAAATAAGACTATTATTCATCACTTTAACTATTTTCATCTTATTCACCTTAAATAATTTTTATTTGTATAGAAGTTTTATAAATTGCTTCCATTAGTATTTATAACATTCTTATACCAATTAAAACTTTTCTTTTTTATTCTTTTCAAGTCTTTTAAATTAGAGTCATCTCTATTAACATATATAAAACCATAACGCTTACTATATCCTTGATGTGTACTCACAACATCAATTACAGACCAGGGACAATATCCAATAACATCTACACCATCATTAATTGCTAGTTTAAGTTGTTCTAAATGCTTTTTAATATAATCAATTCTATAATCATCATTTATGATTTCATTTTCTTCTAGTACATCAGGTGCACCAATTCCATTTTCAGTGATTAGAATGGGTAAATTGTATCTTTCACATACTTTTCTTAATGTTAATCTAAGACCTATAGGATCAATAACCCATCCATACTTTGTTTTAGAAACATAAGGATTTTCTGCTGGGCGATATACACCCTGTTCACCTAACATTATTTGTTGATCTCCAGCTCTAGCAGATATATCAGAAGAATCACCTTTACTTTCTGAAATTGTAGCTGTTGAGTAGTAGTTAATAGCTATAAAATCAGGTTTAGCATTGCTTAGGATTTTCATATCCTCATCTAATATAGTAGGTTGTAAATTTCTATCTACTAAATAACTCCAAGCTAGTTTATTATATCTTCCCCATACGGCTATATCAAGAAAACTCCAGCAACGAATAGTTTCCCAATTATGAGCTGCAATAGCATCGGAAGGATTACAGGTTTCAGCATACATTGCTGTTGTATTAATAGCTGGACCTATCTTAGCATTTGGATACATTTTATGACACAGATTTATTACTTTTGCTTGAGCTAAAAGCATATGATGATTTTGTTGATACAATTCTTTTTTTGAAGGTAAAGATTTTCCTTTAGGTACTCCTATAGCACCTGGATGAAGTATCATAGTATTTTGTTCATTTATTGTTAGCCAGTATTTTACCTTTGATCCAAAAGATTTAAATAATATTTTTGAGTATTCCACAAAGGCATTAATTGTATCACGGTTATTCCAGCCTCCATTTTCTTCTAATGAATATGGTAAATCAAAATGAAACATTGTGACTACTGGCTCTATCTTATATTTTAGTAATTCATCTATTAGATCACTATAGAATTTAATTCCATCTTGATTAATTTCACCAATTCCATTAGGAATAATTCTAGTCCATGCTATAGAAAAGCGGTATGCTTTTAATCCAAGTTCTGCAAAAAGTCTTATATCTTCCTTAAATCTATGGTAGTGATCACTAGCAACTTTAAAATCTGCTGTACCTTCAGGATGTTCACACATATCTATTACTGATAATCCTTTACCATCTTCATTCCAAGCTCCTTCTACTTGATAAGCAGAGGTAGAACCTCCCCACAAAAAGTTTCTTGGAAATTCTTTAATATTTTTATATAGCATTTATGATTTCTCCTTTCAATAAGTTAAGCCTAGAAATAAAATTTTTATAATATTTATTATTTAATTTTTATAATGTTATTACCAAATGTAACTTCATTTTCTTTTTCACCTACTATTGTTTCGTATTTATCTGAATTACAAATAATTACTGGAGTAACAGTATCATAACCTAATTTTTTAATTTCATTTATATCGAATTCTATTAATTTATCTCCAATTTTAACTTTATCTCCGCTTTTTACAAAAGACTTAAAATACTTTCCTTCAAGATTTACTGTATCGAGCCCTATATGAATTAAAATTTCAACTCCATTATCTCCTTGTAGTGCAACAGCATGTTTTGATTCTAGCACAGTTGAGATTATTCCTTCAATTGGAGATAGTACATTGCCATTATTAGGTAGTATGGCAATACCTTTTCCTAAAAGTTCACCTGAAAATACATCATCATTAACTTGGCTCAATGGAATTAATTCTCCAGAAAGTGGACTAGCAATTTCAATTATATTAGTATCGGATATAGTAGTTTCGTTTTTATTGGCAATAGAAGTTTTTATAGATTCCTCATCTATTGGATCTTCAAAACCTAAAGCCCAAGTTAATACAAATGTAACTACAAAAGCAATTAAACAAGTAATTAAAGCATGGATTATATTCATTGGATTTTTACCAATAAAGGCTGGAAGAGCTGCTAATCCCGGTGAAACAAATGCATAACGAACAAGACCAGAAAGTCCCGCATATATTCCTGCACATCCACCACCAATCATAGCCGCTATTAATGGTTTTTTTAGTTTTAAAGTAACTCCATAAAGTGATGGTTCTGTTATACCTAATAATGCTGTTGTACCAGCTGAGGCTGCAAGTTGTTTAAAATTTTTATTTTTACTTTTTACTGCAACACATAAAGTAGCTGCACCTTGAGCTATATTTGAGGCTAACATACCAGGTCCATTTATCATTTCTGAACCATTGTTAGTTAATTGCATTGTAGCAATAGGAGTCATAGCCCATGCTGTACCAGTTACAACAAGGAAAGGTTGAAATGCTCCCATAAGTAAAGGTATCAGCCAGCTAGCTTTTCCGTTAATAAATTCTGCTCCAGCAGCAACTAAATCATTTAAATATGTGCCAAAAGGACCTATAACAATTAAAGCAAGTGGAGCTGTAAGTAATAAAATTATCAATGGTTTAGTAAAGAATTTAATAATTGATGGGGATATTTTTTCTGCAAATTTTTCTATATAAGACATTGCCCAGACAGTAATAATTATTGGTAATACAGAGCCTGCATAATTGGTTAATCTTACAGGTATACCTATAAAATATACTGTTTTCCCAGATGTCATAAGAGATGCTAAATTAGGATGTAACAATGCTCCAGCAATAGTTATTGCTAATATGGGATTACATTCAAATTTAATTGCTGCACCATATGCTAATAGTATTGGCATAAAGAAGAATGCTGCATCTGCAATAGTGTCTAATAGATAATAAGTTTGACTATCAGCAGATAAAAGACCTGCTAAACTTAAAATAGATAATACAGCTTTAATCATACCAGCACCTGTAATTGCTGGTATCATAGGTGTAAATGTTGTTGATATAACGCTTATGAAACGTGAAACTATATTTTCTTTTTCTACATTTTTATTATGTTGCTTATTTGGCGAGTTAATGAGGCCCGATGTCTCATTAATTATGGCTCTGTAAGATGTTTGAACATCATTCCCAATAATGACTTGGAATTGTCCACCTTTATCAACCACGCTTATAACTCCAGGTAAATTTTTAAGTTTTTTCATTTGAACCTTTGATTTATCATTTAGTTCAAATCTAAGTCGTGTTGCGCAATGAGTAAGTTTGTTTACATTTTTAGTTCCACCTACAAGTTCTAATACTTGAAGACCAACTTTTTTATAATCCATAATTTTTCCTCCTATATTAAAATTAAAAAATAAAAAAAGACCAAAATAAAATGTATTTCCCATAAAAGAAATCCATCTTTATTTTGGTCTTGCCTGCATTACCAGTAACATGCCTTAACAAAAATGTGTTAAAACATATGTAATTGTTTACTTATATACATAATAACATAGATTTATTATATGTGCAATATATATTTTGTAATAAATTCAATTATTGTGAGTTAAATTGTAGAATTTTGAATTCAAGTAAATAAACCAATATAACTTTATTTTATTGGATGGATAGTTATATGTAAGATTTAGTACATATTGAATAAATTACCGAAAAGCAGGTAAAAATAAAACTAATTTAAAAATTACATAAATTAATTTTTTAGTCCTGTTTTTAGAAGGAGGTAAGAGCATTTGAGTAATACAATTGGGGTAAGTATACCAAGAAAAGAAGCTTTTGATAAAGTTACAGGGGTAGCAAAATATACTGATGATACACTTCTTCCTGGAACTCTACATGCTAAAATGCTCACAAGTCGTTATGCGCATGCAAAGATTAAATCAATAGATATATCTGAAGCTAAGAGAGCATTAGGTGTTCAAGCAGTAATAACAGGTGATTATTTCCCTATACTTTCTGGATCAGTAATAGAGGATAGACCTCCAATAGCAAGAGATAGAGTACGCTACTTTGGAGAGCCTGTTGCAGTAGTAATTGCAAATAGTGAGCAAGAAGCAATGAAAGCTGTAAAGCTAATAAAGATAGAATATGAACCATTACCTGTTGTTAACTCAATAAGTAATGCTTTGAAGCCAGGTGCTACTCTTATACATAAAAATTTGGATCAGTATAATCGTGCGGTGAAGGATGTATATCCTGAGTTAAATACTAATATTTTAGATCGAATAAAAATAAGAAAAGGTGATATGGCAAGGGGATGGGCAGAAAGTGAAGTTATAGTAGAAGGAAATTTTTCGCTTCCACAATCAGACCATCTTGCAATGGAAACTAGAAGTGCGAAAGCTCAGATTATGCCAGACGGAAAAATAATAATTTATACTTCTTCACAAGGGCCTTATGCTGTTAAGAGGCGTTTAAGTAAGATTTATAATATACCAGAAGGAAATATAGTTGTTAAAGTACCATTTGTAGGTGGAGGATTTGGCGGCAAGGCAGCTGTTCAATTGGAATTTATTGCATACCTAGCTTCCAAGGCTGTTAATGGTAGATTAGTTACTATAACCAATTCAAGAGAAGAGGATATTAAAACTTCACCCTGTAAAATTGGAGTTGAGGGAAATTTAAAAATAGGTGCAACAAAAGATGGAATTATTAAAGTCCTTGAAGCTAACTATGCGGTTGATAGTGGAGCTTATGCAGATACTGGTCCACGTATGGCTAAGGCCATGGCAATAGATTGTTCTGGCCCATATAATATTGAAAATATATGGTGTGATTCGATATGTGTTTATACCAATCATACCTATGTTACTTCCTATCGTGGATTTGGTCATTCAGAGTATACATTTTGCATGGAGAGAATGATGGATAAATTGGCAACAAAGCTTGGTATGGATCCCCTAGAATTAAGGATTAAGAATGCTATAAAACCTGGACAATACACACCCACACAAGTAAAAACAACTTTAAGCAATATAGGCAAATTGGAAGATTGTTTGACAAAATTAAAGGAGCTAGCTAAATGGGATGAAGGACAGGTAATAAAAACAGGAGACGGTATGCTAAAGGCAAAGGGAATGGGCTGCTTTTGGAAAACATCTGATTCGCCTGCGGATGCTGTTTCTGGAGCTTTTCTTACTTTCAATACAGATGGGAGTATAAATCTTAATACCGGTGCAGTTGAAATTGGACCGTCTACAAAGACTACTTTAGCCCAAATACTTGCTGAGAAATTGAAAATGGATGTAAGTAGAATTCACGTAAAGATGGGAGTGGATACTCAAGTTTCACCAGAACATTGGAAAACAGTTGCAAGTATGACAACTTTTATGGCAGGTAGGGCAGTTCTTAGAGCTGCTGAAGATCTTATAAGGCAGCTGAAAAGTTTAGCAGCTACTGTTATGAAATCTCCGCCAGAAGATTTAGAAGTTGCAGAAGAAAAGGTATATTTAAGGCAAGATCCAGAAATATATGTTTCATTCAAGGATTTAGCTAGAGGTCATAAAGCGCCTAATGGTCTTGCAATTGACGGACAAATAATTGCACGTGGAACCTTTATAATGAGTCATATTACTAATATGGATAAAGAAACAGGAAAAGGTAAACCTGGGCCAGCGTGGACTGTAGGTGCTCAAGCAGTTGAGATTGAATATGATCCTAATAAGTTCACATATAGACTTTTAAAAGCAATCACTGTTCTAGATGCAGGTAAAGTTATTAATCCTAAAACCTCAAAAGGATTAATAATGGGAGGTATGAATATGGGCCTTGGTATAGCTACTAGAGAAGCTTTTACATATGATAGGAACGCTAGGCTACAGACCACTACATTGAGAACTTATAAGTTAATGAGATTCGGCGAAAATCCAGAATACGTGGTTAATTTTATTGAAACTCCCCAAATTGATGCACCTTTCGGAGCTCGTGGGTTTGCAGAACATGGAATAATAGCAATTCCAGCTGCATTCGCAAATGCTATATCACATGCAGCTGGGCATGAATTTGATAAACTACCTATAACACCTGAAATAATTTGGAAGACTAAGACTGGAGGAAAATATGATACCCTTTGATTTTGAATATTATAAACCTGAAACTGTTGAAGAGGCTATTCAGCTATATAATGAATTAAATTATAGAGGAAAAAAGCCTTTATATTACGGGGGCGGAACTGAGATTATAAGTATGGCAAGAGCTCATAATGTATATACTGAGGCAGTAATTGATGTAAAAGGTATTTCTGAATGTAATGTTCAGGAATTTAGAAATAACAAATTGATTATTGGTTCTGCTGTTACACTTACGCAAATTGCTGAAGCAAACTTATTTCCTTTACTTGGATTAACAGTACAAAGAATTGCAGACCATACTATACAAGATAAAATTACACTTGGAGGAAATATAGCAGGGACAATTATATATAGGGAAGCTGTATTACCCCTTTTAATATCTAATAGTGAAGTTCTTATAGCAGGTTCAAGCGGACAAAAACAAGTTTTACTAAAAGATATATTTGATAAAAGAATACAACTTAATAATGGAGAATTTATAGTAAATGTAGCAGTAGATAGCCGCTTTCTTTCACTACCATCTTTACATGTAAAAAGAACTAAAAATGATAAAATAGACTATCCACTAATTACCCTTGCGGCACTGAAAGATAATAATAGAATAAATATATCCTTTAGTGGAGTTTGCGATTATCCATTTAGATCTTATTTAATTGAAGATTATTTAAATGATGCCAGCTTGGTTAATAATATAAGAATTAACAATGCAATAAATGGTATACCAGATGTAATATTAAATGATTTAGCTGGATCTGCTGATTTTAGAAAATTTATGTTACAAAAAATGCTTACAGAAGTTTTAGAAAAACTGGAGGGATAAGTGAATGATAGAGGTATTGGGTAAAACAATAATAACCTTAAATATTAATGGAGAATATAAAGAAGTTGTCGCAAAACCCTCAGATATTTTACTGCACACCCTTCGAAATGAACTAGGACTTACGGGGGCTAAGCCATCTTGTGAAAATGGAGATTGTGGTGCATGTACTATCCTTGTAGATGGATGGCCTATAAAATCTTGTCTAATGCTAACAGTTGAAGCCATAGGGAAAAAAATAGTCACTGTTGAAGGCTTGAAAAATGCACCAATACAAAAAGCTTTTGTAGATAACTGGGGATTTCAATGCGGATACTGTACTTCAGGGTTTTTGATGGTTTGTCATGCCTTAGCTAATATACATCCTGATGCAGATGATCGTGTAATAGAACAATGGTTGCAATCAAATATTTGTCGCTGTACTGGTTATGAAGAGATAAAAGATGCAATTAAATCAGTTATATCAAATAACTAATTTATTAAGAGTAATATATTTTATTCCAAATTTAATTGTTTCCCCAAAAAATGTCCAGATTGGCATAACAGCAGGTAGTAAAACAAAAAAAGGAAATTTTAGTTTTAATAAGTTTGATACTAGCATGCACAAAGAAGCTGCAATTCCTACTCTAAGTGCTTTTCTCTTTAAGTCCATTTTTTCACCTTCTTAAATATATTAGTTATATTTTTTCATAAAATGGGAAAAATATGTATAAGTGTATAAGTGTATAAGTGGATGTAGGAGGGCGTGATATTGTGAATATAGATGGAATAGTATTAGCAGCAGGATTGTCTTCAAGGGTAGGAAGATATAAACTAACACTAGATATGCAAGGAAAAACAGTTGTAGAGAGATGTATAGAATCAATGTATGATATTTGTTCTAATGTAATAGTCGTTGGTGGATATAATTATAATTTACTTCAGGATATATTAAAACCATATTCTAAAGTAAAAATGATTTTAAATGAAAATTATCTTGAAGGTATGTTTAGCTCTGTAAAAAAAGGATTATATCAAGTAAAAGGAGATAAATTTTTTTTAACTCCAGCAGATTATCCACTAATAAAAAAAGATACATACATAAAAATGCTTTCTACTAATAGTGATATAGTTATACCAACCTATAAAAACATAAAAGGGCATCCAGTACTTATAAAGAGACGTATTATCAATAATATTTTATCAGAAGAATACGTTAGCTTGAGAGAATTTATAAATAAGCATGGTTTTTCTACTTTATGTATAGAAGATCAAGGAATACTATTAGATATAGATACTGATGAAGATTATATTGATATACTAAATAGGGCTAAATTTTACTAATAAGCATATAATCTCCGCAAGTAAGTTGAACTACTTCTGCTTTTACAGCTTTTGAAATATCTTCAGTTAATTGTTTTTGTTCTTCTAAGTCGGAGGCAACTAAAATTAAAGGATTCCCATTTTGTGCTCTATCCTTACTTAAAGTTATATATGCTATTATCTCATAACCTGTATTGTATAAGTCTGCTCCCATGATATCAATCCTTTCTATTTATTAAAATTAGTTTTCATTATTTTGTAATTCTTTTTTATGCTTTCTAGAAGAGGTGTCTTTTTTATAGTTTCAATAAATGTTGCTTCATCATGAATAATTGGAACCATTACAACCGCTATTCTACCAGTTTCATAGTGACGTTTAGTGTAGTGATATCTTTTAAGTCCTAACACTCTACAGGCTTCAAATATTATAGCTTGTCTTTGACCGTTATGATCAAGTATTCTATTGAAATGTCGTTCCTTAGGATAAAGTATTGCCGCTATACCACTTTGTTTTATCAATTGTCTCGATGTATCTGTTCCAAAATGATTTGTTATAAAAATATCATCTACATATAGTTCGGAATTTTTTACGGTTATTTTAGCTAGTTTTATATCAGCAATGTCTCCAACAGTTTTGCCTTTTGAAAAATTTTTTAGTATATAAAGTGTAAGTACTCCTGCTATTATTCCACATACTATTATTCCACATACTATGTTTATCCACATAATTTATAGAGAAAAATAATTTCTTGCTTCAAAGGTTTTCGCTATGCCATCAATATATGCCTCACCTCTAAAAACATGTTCAACATCATCAAGGTCTTGAAGACTTTCTTTTTCTATTCTTCTTACTTCCCTAAATTGTTCAGTAGCAAGGAAAAGAAATGTAACAGCTTCGAAGTTTTTTTCAAGGAATGCAGGAATTGCAATAGCCCCTATTCCTGAAGCTATAAATCCAGTTATCAAATGAATTAAATACCCATTTGGATAACTAGGATATTGTCTATAGTCAATAATAAGAGTAACATATCTTGCTATAGTTCCACATAATACTGGTATTAATATTAAAAAAATATAATACTGTGAAAGTGTTTCTTTTCCCATAAAATCCTCCTAATAGTTCATATCCAACTGCTAATAATAGTTTTTTGTAATATAGATAAAAATTATGCATTTTTTAAATTTCTAGAGGATAATACTAATTTTTCATTAAAACATCCAAATAATATTTATCATATTACTTTCATATAAGTAAAAGAGATTTGTAGAATATGCTTAAGATTAAGAGGTTCTAGTTACAGCAACTTATTGCATAAACATATTTATAGATTATTTTAATTAAAAGGGAGGTATATTTATGTTATTTAAGACTATGGAGCAACATGAAAAGTTGAGGATAAAAATCAGAGAGTTTGCTGAAGAAGAAGTTAAGCCTATTGCATTTATGCTGGATCAAGAAAATAAATTCCCTTTAGAATCAATTCATAAGTTAGCTGATATGGATATGATGGGGATACCATATCCAAAAAAATACGGTGGAGCAGGTTTAGATGTAATAAGCTATGCAATAGCTGTTGAGGAATTATCAAGGGTAGATGGTGGCACAGGTGTAGTTCTTTCCGCTCATACATCTTTAGGTTCATATCCAATTTTTGCTTACGGAACAGAGGAGCAAAGGCAAAAATATCTAGTCCCATTGGCAAAAGGAGAGAAGATCGGAGCCTTTGGTCTTACGGAGGAAAATGCAGGTAGTGACGCTGGAGGTACAGAGACTACTGCCGTTTTAGAAGGCGATCATTATATTCTAAATGGAGAAAAGATTTTTATAACCAATGCAGGTGAGGCAGATATTTATGTTATTTTTGCAGTTACTACACCTAATATAGGTACTCATGGCATTAGTGCCTTCATTGTTGAGAAAAGTTTTGAAGGATTTAGTTTTGGAAAACATTATGATAAGATGGGCATTCGTTCTTCTGCTACTGCAGAGTTAATTTTAAATGACGTTAAAGTTCCTAAGGAAAATCTATTGGGGAAAGAGGGTGATGGTTTTAAAATTGCTATGTCCACTTTGGATGGTGGTCGTATAGGTATTGCAGCTCAAGCTTTAGGGATTGCTCAGGGAGCATACGAAAATGCGCTTGAATATTCAAAAGAAAGAATTCAATTTGGAAAACCTATTTGTCACCAACAGATTATTGCTTTTAAATTAGCAGATATGGCTACAAAACTTAGAGCAGCTAGATTACTTGTGTATAGTGCAGCAGATATGAAAGAAAATCATGAACGTTATAGTATGGAAGCCGCTATGGCAAAACAATATGCTTCTGATGTTTGTCTTGAGATTGTCAATGATGCTCTTCAAATATTTGGAGGAAGTGGCTATATGAAAGGTATGGAAGTTGAACGTGCCTATAGAGATGCTAAGATTTGCACAATATATGAAGGAACTAATGAGATTCAACGTGTTGTTATCGCTGCCAATATAATAGGTAAGATGCCAAAAACTAAGAATACGGGTGAAACTTATAAAAATAAATCTGCTACAGGCTATCGTAAAAAGGTGATTTTCAAGAAAGGAACTTCTAAAGAAAGAGTGGATGCTCTTGTGGAAGCTCTTAAAGCAGATGGTTATGATTTTACAGTTGGAATTCCTATAGATACTCCTATCAATAAAGCTGAAAGAGTAGTTAGCGTAGGGCTAGGTATAGGGAAAAAAGAAAATATGAAACTCATAGAAGAATTAGCAGTTCAAGCGGGTGCAGCTATAGGATCTTCTCGTCCAGTAGCTGAAACACTTAAATATGTACCATTGAATAGATACGTTGGTATGTCCGGTCAAAAATTCACAGGAAATTTATACATTGCTTGTGGTATTTCAGGTGCAATTCAACATTTAAAAGGCATAAAGGAAGCTTCTACAATTGTTGCTATAAATAATGATGCTAATGCCAAGATTTTCAAGAACTCAGACTATGGAATTGTTGGAGATTTGATGGAAATATTACCATTGCTCATTGATGCTTTAGATAATGGAGAACCAAAAAAGGCAGCTCCACCAATGAAAAAGATGAAAAGAGCTGTTCCAGAAAAAGTTCGTCCAACTTTGAAATATTATGTATGTAATGGATGCGGTTATGAATATGATTCTAGCTTGGGAGACCCCGAAGGTGACATAATTCCAGGTACACTTTTTGAGAATATACCTGATGATTGGACTTGCCCTGCTTGTGGAGAAGAAAAAGATATGTTTATAGAAGCTTAATTTCTATAGATAAATAGACATAATAATGTGCTTTTAGTGCAAAGGAGGATTAAATCTATGTATTGTGTTAGAAATATAACTGAAGATCTTTATTGGGTTGGTGGTAATGAGCATAGACTTGCTTTATTTGAAAATATTCATCCCATTGAGAAAGGTGTTTCCTATAATTCTTATCTACTTTTAGATGAGAAGACAGTATTATTTGATACAGTTGACTGGTCAATTTGCCGACAATTCCTCGAAAATATCAAAGGGGTTTTAAAAGATAGAACTTTAGATTACATGGTAATAAATCATATGGAACCAGATCATGCAGCTTGCATTGAAGAAATTATTCTTCGTTATCCAGATGTAAAGATCGTGTGTACTGAAAAAGCTTTCATGTTTATGCATCAATTTGATTTTAATGTTCAAGACCGAGTAATAAAGGTTAAGGAAGGAGATACTATGTCCTTTGGAAGACATAAGGTTGCATTTATGTTTGCTCCAATGGTACATTGGCCAGAAGTTATGGTAACATATGATACTACTAATGGTGTATTATTCTCTGCTGACGCTTTTGGTGCTTTTGGTGCATTGGATGGTAAGATGTTTAATGATGAGGTAAACTTTGATAGAGACTGGATTGATGAAGCTAGAAGATATTATACAAACATTGTAGGTAAGTACGGTGTTCAAGTTCAAGCTCTTTTGAAGAAAGCTAAAAACCTTGATATTAAGATCATCTCCCCATTACATGGACCAGTATGGCGTAGTGATTTAGGGTATTTCTTAGATAAGTATGATAAATGGAGTCGATATGAGCCTGAGGAAAAGGGTGTAATGATTGTTTATGGAACAATGTATGGTAATACAGAAGCTGCTGCCAATGATTTAGCAACAAAGTTAGTGAAGAAAGGAATAACTAATGTGGCTATGTATGATGTTTCAAAAACTCATGTTTCCTATTTGATTTCTGAGACATTCAAATATAGTCATGTAGTTCTTGCTTGTGTAACTTATAACTTAAAGATTTATCCACCAATGTTAGGATATATAATGGATATGAAGGCATTAAATCTTCAAAAACGTACTTTTGCTCTTATAGAAAATGGTTCTTGGGCTCCTCAATCAGGAAAACTAATGCGTAAACATTTAAGTGATATGAAAGAAGTGACTATTTTAGATAATGATATATCAGTGAATTCCAGTGTGAAAGAACAGGATGAAGATTCAATTGATGACGTTGCTGATAGTATTATTCAGTCAATGAAATAATTTTATAAAAATATAAATCTAGGACCAATTCATGGACAATTTTGATGAGTTGGTCCTTTTTAAATATTTGTCAAAAACAAAAGAAAGTGTTATATTATCAAGTGGTTCTAAATTTTAGAACCTGTAAAATTTAATCCAAAGCCTAGCGCTATAATAAAATTTTAAAAATTAAAATTTAAACTATGAAGGGAGGCATGTCTAAGCTTTTCTAGGCTTTTATTAGGCAAGAAAGAATATGAAAAACAAAATATCTACAGCAGAAATGATGGAGAAAGAGAGTATATCAAAGGTGCTCTTAAAATTATCAGTACCTGCAATAATAGCTATGTTAATTAATGCTATTTACAACATAGTGGATACTATGTTTGTGGGAATGTTAAATAACACTAGTGCTATTGCTGCCGTATCTATAGTATATCCACTATTTATGTTTATTGGAGCTATAGGGGTTATGTTTGGTGCAGGAGGTGCTTCCTATCTATCAAGGTTGTTGGGAGAAAAGAAAAAAGAGGAAGCTGATAAGACGCTAACATCTACTATAATAATTGGATGTATATTCAGCTTAATTTTTACTGTGATTTCCATAATATTTTTAGACAAATTTTTGTTAATGTATGGAGCAACAGAAACAATAATGCCATATGCCAGAGAATATGGATATACAATAGTATTAGGAGCGGTTTTTACTATTGGGACAGGAATAATGAGTAATACTATTAGAGCAGAGGGAAATTCAAAATATAGTATGATTGCTACCTGTATAGGAGGAGTTATAAATATAATATT
This sequence comes from Clostridium sporogenes, assembly GCF_001889325.1. Classification (NCBI taxonomy): domain Bacteria; kingdom Bacillati; phylum Bacillota; class Clostridia; order Eubacteriales; family Clostridiaceae; genus Clostridium; species Clostridium sporogenes. The sequence continues at coordinate 3,295,186 of NZ_CP013243.1, forward strand.
AGATCCTATATTCATGTTTAAATTTGGTATGGGTATAAAAGGTGCTGCAGTTGCTACAGTTATATCACAGATAGTATCTTTTGTTTTTCTTTTAAGATATTATTATTCTAAGAAAAGCTATATAAAATTAGGAATCAAGTTTTTTAAACCAACTTTTAATATGTTTTTTGAAATACTTAAGATAGGTATTCCTATTTTTGTAACTCAAGTATTGGCCAGTTTTGCTTTAGGTTTCATGAATTTAGGAGCAAAACCTTATGGAGATGCAGCTGTAGCTGCCATGGGTATAGTATTTAGAGTTATGTCTATAGGATTTTATATAGTGTTTGGAATTGGCCAAGGATTCCAACCAGTTGCAGGATATAATTATGGGGCTAAAAACTTTACTAGATTAAAAGAAGCTGTAAAGTTATCTATTAAATGGAGTATTATATCTGGTATTGTTATATCTATTTTATTTATAGTTTTTGCAGAAGGATGTATGCTTATATTTACAAGGGATAGAGAAGTTATAAATATAGGAATAAAAGCCTTTAGAGCAGCAAGTTTATTGTTCCCACTCTTTGGATATGTAAATACTTATGCAGTGTTATATCAAGCTTTAGGAAAGGCTTTAGGATCCTTCATATTGTCTATTTCTAGACAGGGGATATTTTATATACCTTTAATATTTATATTACCTAAATTTATAGGATTAGAAGGAGTAATATTCTGTCAAACTGCAGCGGATGGCTTGGCCTTTATAGAGACTTTTATAATGGCAATTTGGTTAAATAAGAATCTAAAAAAGGAAATGGTTGAAGAACCTAGCTTAGATTCAAAAAAGAAAGTTTCATCCTTTTAAAGACCAGATTGAAAGTATATATAGGTTGAAAAAATACTTACAAATATATGTTAGTTAGTGTTTCTCAAAAGTCTTATTCATTAATACAAATAAAAATAAGCGAAAATAAAAGGTGGCATAGTATATGTGTCGCCTTTTATTTTCGCTTATTTTTTTATTTAATGAACCTAATGTAAGTGATATTTTTATTTCCCTAGAGTTTTATATTATACAATTTTTAAAATTATATAAAAATTTAAAACACTATTATATACATATTTAGATGGGTTAAGTAAATTCTTTTAATATAAATAGCATTAATAAAAATAATATTTATGTGCACGAAATCTATTATTTGCTTTTTTTACCAGAACATTTCTCACAATATCCATAGAAATTCATTTCGAAATCAGTAATTTTGAACAAAAAGTCTTTATTTATTTGCTTTTTAACAGTATTAATAAAGTTATATTGACTAAAGTCATATCGACAATCTATAATTTTTTTACAACCAAGGCAAATAAGATGAGGATGATGTTTATTATGAACTTCAAAATTTGTATCTTCATTAAAAAATAGTTTATAACAATTAACTCTACCTTCCAATAATAAATGTTCTAACAAATCTAGTTTTAATAATGTTTGAATGGTTCTATAAACAGTAGCTAAGCCGATTGATGGACAAATTTTTTTTACTAAATAGTAAATTTCATTTGCTGTTAAATGATCATTTTTATGATCAAAGAAAATTTTTAAAATCATAATTCGTTTAGTTGTAAGTTTGATATTATTAGAGTGAAAAATATGTTTATAAAATTCTAATTCCTTTGACATATAGATTCTCCTTAAACTTTAATGTTAAGTAATAAGCATAAAATTTGGATATAAAGACATTATATTATTGTATTTATTTAGATAAAATCATTAAATAATTTTTAAAAATTGGATAAGCATCAATTTATATCATAAAGTTGTTTATACAACATTATAATTATATATTGATGATTGAAAAAGGTTAAAAGTTAAAATAGAATATACATGTAGATGATAATTAATATCAATTACTTATTAGGTAAGTATATAAGGTTGTTAGAGAGAAATATTAGTGAATTTATGTTATTGTTAATAAAAAATTATAGTATTTATTTAAATTAAAATAAGAAATTAATATCTAATGTTAATGTTAAATCGAATTATTTCAAGCATTATTATCAAATTATTACAAATTTAAAAAGAAAAATTAATTTTATTAGATTTTAATATTGATATCTTCATCAATTTTGTAGATAATGATTTTGTGATAAATCCATTATATTTTAATAAGAGAAGTACGTTAATGTTTATATAATTTATCAGAAAATTGATTCATATTAGGAGTGATTATATTGTTTGAAGCACAAGATTTAAGAGTTGTAAAAACATTAGATAATATAAAAAATAGTTTTTTACAATTAATAAAAGAAAAAAGTTTTACTAAAATTACCGTAAAAGATTTAACTGAGAGGGCACGAATAAATCGATCAACTTTTTATAAATATTATCTAGATAAATATGATTTAAAAGAAAAAATAATTAATGATTTTTTAAAAGATTACGAAAAGGAATTCAGTCTAGATTATATCAAATCTACACATAACAGTATTAACTTGAATATAGATGAATTGGAAAAATTAATGTTATATTTTCAAATAAAAGAAGAAATGATTATGTCGTTGTGGGATGAAAATATGGAAGATTGTGTTTTATCGAAAATGCAGGAAATTTTAGAAGAAAAGATTGGAATTTGGATTAAATTAAATACAGATACAGAGCAATTAGATAAAAAAGATGAACTATTTATCAGAATATTTTCGTGTTCTTTTTTAGTAATTATTAAATGGTGGTTTGAGTGTGCACCCAAATGTTCGGCCAGAGAAATTGCACAACTTGTATCTGATAGTAGAGATTTAGCACATGGAAAATTTTTGCTTGATAATTGTGATTTGCAAAGGGAGTATTATAGAGATAAAACTAGATAGTATGGTTTTTATTATGGAGTATGTATAATGTTATGTTGGATAAAGAATGGAGGATATATATGTTAGAATTGAAGAATGTTTCTTTTGGGGTGAAAGAAGATAATTTGCAAAAAGATATATTAAAAAATATTAATTTGAAGATTGGAGAGCAGTTTGTTGTTATTACAGGACCAAATGGAAGTGGTAAATCTACTCTTGCAAAATTAATTGCTGGAATTGAAAAGCCAACTAGTGGACAGATTATGTTTGATGGACAGGATATTACAGATTTGAGTATTACAGACAGAGCAAATATGGGTATCAGCTTTGCATTTCAACAGCCCATTCGCTTTAAGGGAATTACCGTTAAAGATTTAATTACATTGGCATCAGGAGAAAATCTGAGTACAGCAAATGCCTGCAAATATTTATCAGAAGTAGGGCTTTGTGCAAGAGATTACATTTATCGTGAGGTAAATGCTAGTCTTTCTGGTGGAGAATTAAAAAGAATCGAAATAGCTATGATCATTGCAAGGGGTACAAAGCTTTCTGTATTCGATGAACCAGAGGCTGGAATTGACTTATGGAGTTTTAATAATCTGATTCAGGTATTTGAAAAAATGTATCACAAAATTCACGGCTCAATTATTATTATTTCCCATCAAGAAAGAATTTTGAATATTGCAGATCAGATTGTCGTAATTGATGGTGGTGAAGTAAAACAAGTTGGCAAGAAAGATGAAATACTTAAAGGACTATTAAATAGTTCTAAAAGTTGTAAATTTTACAAAGGAGAATGAGATGATGAATGCAATACATAGAAATTTATTAAAAGAAGTAATAGGATTTCACGAGATTCCCATAGGGGCTTATAATATTAGAACAAATGGAAAAGCAGTTGGAAGAAATACAACTGAGAATATAGATATTGTTATCAAAACAGATAAACCGGGAATTGATATCATTATTAAACCTAATACAAAGAATGAGAGTGTACATATACCTGTTTTATTAAGTGAGAGTGGTTTTAGAGAAATGATATATAATGATTTTTATGTTGGAGAAAATTCCGATGTAACTATTATTGCCGGTTGTGGAATTCACAATGATGGTAGTGAAGAATCTGAACATAATGGCATACATAGTTTTTTTATTGGTAAAAATGCGAAAGTAAAATATGTAGAAAAACACTATGGAACTGGTGATGGTAGTGGAAAACGTATTATGAATCCTACAACAATTATAGAAATTGATAATGGTGGTTATATGGAAATGGATACTGTACAGATTGAGGGGGTTAATTCCACAAAGCGTGTAACAAAGGCTACTTTGAAAGATAGTTCTACATTGGTTATTCAAGAGAAAATAATGACTCATGGAAATCAAACTGCTGAGACAGAATTTGAAGTGGATTTAGATGGTGTGAACTCTAGTACCAATGTAATATCAAGATCTGTAGCAAAAGATAATTCACATCAATTATTTTTATCCAAAATTAATGGAAATAATAAATGTGCAGGGCATACAGAATGTGATGCAATTATCATGGATAATGCAAGTGTAAGAGCAATTCCTGAAATTGCAGCTAATTGTATTGATGCAAGTTTGATTCATGAAGCAGCTATTGGGAAGATTTGTGGTGAACAGCTTATTAAGCTAATGACCTTAGGGCTTACCGAAACAGAAGCAGAAGAACAGATTATTAATGGATTTTTAAAGTAATTATAGGATATAATGAGTGAGATTATGTTTTTTACAGAATATTAATGCATGAAAAAAGATATTGACTAAAAATGAATAAAGGGTGACATAACATAAATGTCACCTTTTATCTAAATATATATTCTTCATCCATTTTATTTAATGTAAGTTATATTTTGATTTTCTGAAGAATTTATATTATTTAATTTTTTAAATTCTATGGCTAAAAGAACAAGAGAAAGTACAAATATCATTGCATCAGTAACTGAAGAAGATAACCATGTTCCTTTTATTCCTATAATTTTAGTAAGAATTATAGCTATAGGCATAAAGAGTATTACTTGTTTTAAAATAGTTATTAGTGCAGATTTCCCGCCTTTACCTATTGATTGGAAAAATGTCATAGACATAACTATAAGTCCTGATACTGGGAAGGTTAAAAACATAAGTCTAAAAAATTCGTATCCATTTTCGATTATAGTCTTATCATTAATAAACCAACTTAAAACAACTCTAGGTTTAAGCATATAAAAACCCCATAATATTCCAATAAAGATAGTAGAAGCTATACTAAAGATTTTAACAGCATCTTTAACACGATCATATTTTTTAGCTCCAAAATTCATTCCTACTATAGGTTGAAGTCCTTGTCCGATTCCCCAGATAGGTATAAATGTAAACATTAAAATTCTAAGAGCTACACCCATTAATACCAATTGTTCATCACCACCATATATTGAGGTGAGCTTATACAAAGCAGTTTGTTGTACTAGATACATAAGTTGCATCATTGCAGCTGAACCTCCTACGGATAATATCTCTGGCATTAAATCGAAAGCAAACTTTAATTTATTTACTGATAGAATTGATTTGTTACGTTTAAAGTATATAAATGTAACTAGAGCCTGGATTATTTGTGCAATTATTGTAGCTATAGCTGCACCTTCAACGCCGAAATTTAAAGTCTTTATAAATATTGGATCTAAAATGATATTTAATATCGCACCTAATGCCATAATACTCATAGCTTCTTTCATCTTTCCCTCTCCTCTTATGAGCATATTAGCACTTTGTGAAAAATTAACAAAGAATGATCCAATATAAACTATTCTTAAATAGTTTATGCCTGATTTTAATATTTCTCCTGTAGCTCCTGAAAATCTAAGTAAATTTTCTGAAAATAAGCATCCTAATATAGTTACAGCCAATGATAATACTAATACGGACAGTATTAAATTTCCTAAAATTTCATTAATAACTTTATCATCTTTTGATCCAATAGCTCGAGATAAAATTGAGGATGAACCAACACCTACGAGTACAGCAATACAATTGTTTATAAAAGTAAATGGAGAGGATATGCTTACAGCAGCCAAGGCAGTTTCTCCTACTAGTTTTCCGACAAAAATAGCATCACATAAATTATATAATCCTATGACTAGCATTCCTATAATGCCTGGAATAGAAAGTTTTAAAAGCAATGTAAGCATATTACCATTGATTAATTCTTCACGATTTTTATTCATATATATCCTTCCTTTTTAAAAATTATTTTTTATGATAGTGAGTATTACTAATTTTGTGATTGATTATATTTTTATCTACCTCCCTTAATATCAATGAATATATCCTCTAAGGTTTTTAATAATGATTGTCTGTATCGATTGTATAAAAAATTAGTATATATTATCTACTCATATGAGGATTTAAAATAACGAAAAAAGGATTATTTCAATTTATACTGCTCTATTATAAAAAGACTAATTTTGAATTAAATAGGAGAAGTTGGAGAAGATACATTTTTATAAAATGGCTCATTTAAAAACCAATTTAAAAGAATTTAGAGAAAAGGGAAATATGAAGTAAAGTGAATTGACTGATTTAGTGGGCGTTAGACGTAAAACTATTACGCGTTTTGAAAATGGTAAATATAATCTTTCCTTGAAACTTGCTATGGATATTGCTAAGATTTTTAAGATGCAGGTTGAAGATTTGTTTGAATTTATAGATTGATATGTATTTATTATAAATAAAAGCCTACAAATATAAATATTTATATATTTGTAGGCTTTTAAGTTATATAAGGAATATAGTTTAAGTTATAAAGTAATTTATTTTTTCATTAATAGTTTCATTTGAGATACTAAAGGATCAGCTATAGTACCAACCACTATTTGGAAATTTTTATCATCAAGCTTCATAATTCCATTAGCGCCTAATTCTTTAAGTTTAGCTTCATTTATTTTGCTTCCATCAAAAACAACAAGTCTTATTCTAGTTACACAAGCATCTATAGAATCAATATTTTCAGAATTACCGATAGCGTTTAGTATTCCTTTAGCTTTGTCTTCTAATTTAGAATGTCCACTTTTTTTAGGCATATCAACATTGATATTTGTATTAACTTCTGAATCTAATTCTCTTCCTGGTGTAGGTAAATTGAATTTTTTTATAAAGAATAAGAATAAAAAGTAGTATATTGCTGCAAATATTAAACCTATGGGAATTATAAATAGTGGTTTAGTTGATATACCAAAATTAAGACCATAATCTATAAGACTTGCAGAAAATCCAAATCCACATTTTATTCCTAAGGCTGATGTAAGGGCTAGGGCTATACCAGTTAACAAAGCATGTATTGCATAAAGAACAGGAGAAATAAACATAAATGTAAATTCTATTGGTTCAGTAACTCCTGTAAGGAATGCAGTAAATGCTAAACCTAAAAGCATACCTGAAACTGCTTTTTTATTTTCTTCCCTAGCAGCTTTGACCATAGCAAAACAGGCTGCAGGAAGAGCAAACATCATTATTACAAAGAATCCAGTCATATAAGTTCCTGCAGTAGGATCTCCAGCGAAGAATCTTTTTAAGTCACCATTAGCAATGGTACCTGACGGACTTTTAAATGTACCAAATTGGAACCAAAATATTGTGTTTAGAATATGATGTAATCCGGTTGGAATCAACAATCTATTAAATAATCCAAAGAAGAATGCTCCAATAGCACCAGCTCCTGCAACTGCATTACCAAAGTTATTTATAACATTTTGAATTGGAGGCCATACAAATCCTGATACAATACCTAAAATTAAAGAGTATAAAGAAGTTATAATTGGAACAAAACGTTTTCCTCCAAAGAAACCTAGATAATCTGGAAGTTTAATATTTTTATACTTATTATAAAGTGATGCAGATAATATACCTACAATTATACCGGATAAGACTCCCATATTAATGGTATCATCAAATTTTAAAGAAACCTTTGTTAGAACAAGAAAGCCAACAGTAGCGGAAATTGCAGCCACCCCATTGTTTTCCTCTGCCAATCCTACAGCTATACCTATAGCAAAAATAAGAGATAAGTTATCAAAAATAGCAGCTCCAGCTGTAGACATCCAAGGAATACCACTTGGTAAAGAACCAACCCAACTCCAAATATCAGGCTGTCCTAATCTAAGAAGTAGGGCAGCTGCTGGCAATACAGCTATAGGAGTCATAAGGGATTTACCTAATTTTTGAACTTTTGATAAAATTTTACTGTTTTTTGCCATGTTTATACCTCCTAATATATGTTTAATAATATATTTCCATTTAACTTGTATAGATATTTTTAGTAGAATGCATCTTTAATTAACTTAAGAATTTATTTATTATTAAGTTAAAGTATTGCAAAATAATAAAATATGAAAGAAAATTCTTGAAATTAATATTATAGATGCATTCCTTAGAATAAATATACTTATAAACAGAATTCACGGCTTCAGAGGGAGTTTTTACTCCTACTAAAGCTTATTAACAGACTTCTTATGAGTTTTACTCCTTAGAAGTCGCTATCCTTTAGGGGAAATCGTTATCCGGGGACATAGCCGCTCTTTACTCCCATTTTTAAGAAGATGGGAGTAAAGAGCGGGTAGTCATCAGATAAATATGGATTTAGTTAAAAATTGCAACAAAAAAAGCCGAAAAGGTATAGATAACCTTTTCAGCTCTTGCCCAACGTTGGTTGCACGCCGATAAGTTGAGTATAATCTATTAAAATAAAAATGTCAATAGATTATACTTAATTAATTTTTTATAATATTAATTATTGACATCAACGGATTTAGATTATATACTGATATAAGTATTAAACGTGTAACTGTTGAATCAGGCATAAGTTAGAGATAACTTGTGCCTTTTTTTATTTGAATTTTTATAAAAATGTAAGTGATATTTGCATTATCTATATTTAGGAGGTTTTAAAAATGTTTGGTTTTTTTAAGAAGGAAAAAAAGATCTTTGCTCCAGTTGTAGGGAGAGTATTAGAATTATCAGAAGTACCAGATGAAGTATTTGCAAGTAAACTAGCAGGAGATGGTGTTGCTATTGAATGTGAAGATAATACTATTGTGGCTCCAGCAAATGGAGTAATTTCTTTAATATTTAAAACTAATCATGCTTTTGGTATTACTTCAGAGGATGGAACAGAGCTTTTGGTTCATATTGGTATTGATACTGTTAAATTAGAAGGCAGGGGTTTTGAAAGATTATTACAAGAAGGCGATAAGGTTAAAGTAGGAGACCCTATTATTAAAATAGATAGTGAATTTATTAAATCTAAAGGATATTCTTTGATTACTCCTGTTTTAATAACAAATCCTGATAATGTTAAAAACATTGAATATAAAACAGGTTTTAATGCTAAAAGTGCACAGGATATTTTGCTTACTTATACTCCTAAGTAATTTAGTAAAGCTATAATTTACAAACTTGTTTATAATGGTAAAACTAAATTTATATATATTAAGGCGTAATACTAGTATAATTTATGGATATTAGTATCACGCCTTTTAGTGCAAGAATAATTTTATTACTGTTTCTGTATTAAAGGTTTTTCAAATTATATGAAATGAAGAATATCTTAAAAATTAAGTTTTGCAGTAATCCATTAATTAGATACTTAATTTTTAGTAGAAGAACTTCTGAATTTTTCTATGTGAATAGCAATGTAGGCTATTTCTTCTTTGGATACATTTACGGAAAGCTCATCTTCTATTATTTTACTTACTTTTTTAGCCAATTTATATGAAATTTTATATTGACTTTTTATAGCAGTTAAAAGTTCATTTTTTATTGGTGTATTATTTAAAATTCTTTCTATTGCAAATCTTATGTGAGTTAAAAATCGGGCGTAGTCTAAGGAACTTTTATTTATTTCTATGTTAAGTTCGTCTTCAAGGAACTCTATGATAGTGTTAGAAAGAAAAGCGTATTTTATGGTATTAGATAGTTTCCCTTCGTTCCTTGCAGAGTGAATGTGTAAAGTGATAAAACCTGCTTCTTCATCAGGAATAACTAAATTCAGCCTATCTTCTAACATCCTCACTGCCTTTTTTGCTATAGCAAATTCTTTTTTATATAGAGTTTCTGTTTCTACTAAAAATGGATTTTCTATAGAATTATTTTCTATAAGTCGTTTTATAGTGTAAGATATATGGTCAGTTAAAGATACATGTATTTTTTCATTTAAAGGTTCATTTAGTTCATCAGAAATCATTGAAATTACTTCTTCACATAAACCTATAATATCACTGTCTACATTTGACATTAAAAATTTAAAGTTATTAAAATTATTTTTATTTTGCATAGTGAATATCTTATCAATTTTTATATCAAAAGGGATACTATCTCCAGGATGTTTTCCAAAACCAATACCTTTGCTAAAAAGAATTTTTTCTTCTTTACTTTCATGTACCAGTAAAACATTATTATTAAATACTTTTATAACCTGATAGCAATTGTCTTGTAAACCATTCATTACAATTCCTCCGAAATATAGATAAATTTTATATGAAAATTAAATTAACTTTTATATATTTATAAGATTACAAATACTCTCTTTATAATATAGTATAAAATCAAACAAAATATTTTTCAAGGGAAATTGGTATATACAACATAACAATATGATGATATAATAACATAAAGAATAGGAATTGAATATTAAATTTATTATTAAGTTTTATAAAAATAAACCATAAATTCTAGTATTAAGAAATATAAGGATTAGTATAATAAAGGTTTAGATAAACAAAGAAGGGATTAGTGATATGATGAAAATTGTTTCTAAAAAAAATCCAGTACCTCTCCATTTTCAAATTAAAGAGATATTGCAAGAGATGATAGAAAATGAAGAATTAAAGCCTGGAGATGCTGTACCTACAGAAAGAGAACTTTGTGAAATTCAAGGTGTTAGTAGAATGACAGTGAATAAGGCTATAATGTCTTTAGTTAATGAAGGATTATTATATAGAGAACAGGGGAAGGGTACTTTTGTTGCTAAACCTAAAGAAAATAAAGAAATAGCTGGTCTAAAAAGTTTTAGTGAGGTAATGCAGGATAAGGGATTAAAAACAGAAACTAGAATTTTATTTTTTCAAGTAAAGGAAGCTACAAAGAGAATAAAGTCTGTTTTAAACTTATCAGATGATAATAATAAAGTTTTTGAAATTAGTAGATTAAGAATGAGTGAAGGTGAACCAGTAGCTATAGAAACTGTGTGGATACCACATAATTTATGTAGTGATATGGATAGACAAACTATAGAGGGAAAATCTTTGTATGAAACTTTTAAAAATAAATACAATTATTTTCCTGATAAGGCAAAACAAACTATAGAGCCTATAATTTTAAATGAGGACGAATGTAAGCTTTTAAACCAAAATGAAAATGCTTTAGCCTTAATGTTTAGAAGAACTACTTATATAAAAGGTGAAGTTCCAATAGAATATACAAAAGCAATTTATAGAAGTGACATATATAAGTATGAGTTGGTTTTCCAGTAATAGATTAATATTTATTAAAGATTAACTATATTAATCTTGAGAAAAGAGGCGAACTTATGAGTGAAAGAAATATAAATACTGTTAATTTAGATAGTTTAAGTACTTTGGAAATAATAAGAAAAATAAATGAAGAAGATGAAAAAGTAGCAAAAGCTATAAAAAAAGAAGAAAAAAATATAGCTTATGCAGTGGATATTATTGTTAAAGCTCTAAAGGAAGAAGGCAGAATGCTCTACATTGGTAGTGGAACCAGTGGAAAAATTGGAGTTTTGGATGCTTCCGATTGTCCTGCAACTTTTGGAATTGATGATTTCTTGGTACAAGGCATTATATCAGGTGGAGAAGCAGCTATAAGTGGTTGGCTTGAACATACTGAGGATAATGAGGAGTTAGCCATAGAAGATCTAGAAAAAATAGGAGTAAATAATAGGGATATTTTAATTGGAATAACTGCTAGTGGCAATACTCCTTATGTAAATAGTGCTATGAAATATGGAAGACAGCTAGGATGTAAAACTATAGGCATTATGTGTAGTAAAAATGGGAAGCTTAAAAATATATGTGACTTAACTATAGCTGTAGATTTGGGGCCAGAGGTTATAATGGGATCAACAAGAATGAAAGCTGGCACTGCACAAAAAATGATTGTTAATATGTTAAGTACTACTGCCATGATTAATCTTGGAAAAACTTATTCTAATCTTATGGTTAATGTTAAGCCTATAAATAACAAGCTAAAAGACAGAGTTAAAGAAATAGTTATGTTGGCAACAGATAAAGAGTTAGAGGTAGTTGAAAAATATCTTAAGGAATGTAATTATGATCCCAAAGTTGCTATAGTTATGATTAAAACAGGAATTTCAGTTGAAAAAGCACAAGAAAAGTTACAACAGCATGGAGGTAAAGTTTATTATGCTTTAAAAAGCTATGTAGATATGGAGAGTGATTAATATGAAGGCTATAGTCAATGGAAAGATTATAGTAGGGAATGAAATATTAGAGAATAAAGTATTATTATTTGAAAAAAAAATAATCGGCATATCAGATAGAGAGAATGTTTGTTTAAGTAAAAATGATCATATTATTGATGCTAAGGGGTTATATATTTCTCCAGGGTTTATAGATGTTCATATACATGGTTCAGGTGGAAAAGATGCTATGGATGGGGAAATAGAATCTATAAAGGTTATAAGTAATACTATAGCTAAAAGAGGTGTGACCTCATTTTTACCAACTACCATGACTATGGCTAAAGAACATATATATAAAGCTTTGGATGTTATAGAAGAAGCTATGAATATGGATTTAGGTGGTGCTAAGGTTTTAGGAGCACATTTAGAAGGACCTTTTATTAACCCAAAATATAAGGGAGCTCAAAAGGTAGATTTTATAAAAAATCCAAGCTTTGATTTTATTAAAGGTTATGAGAATGTAATAAAAATAATTACGCTGGCACCAGAGAAAGATGAAAATTTTAAGTTCTTAAAATATATTAAAGAAAATACAGATATAGTTTTATCTATAGGTCATTCAGATGCAACTTATGAACAAGCTATGGCAGCTATAGATAATGGAATAAGTCGTGCTACTCATACCTTTAATGCTATGACTCCTTTAAATCATAGGAAGCCAGGAATAATAGGAGCTATTATGAATACAGATATATCTTGCGAGCTTATAGCAGATAATATTCATGTTCATAAGGGAGCTGTTAATGTTCTTACTAAAATTAAAGGTAAAGACAAGATTATTTTAATTACAGATTCAATGAGAGCTGGATGCATGAACAATGGTATATGGGAACTAGGAGGACAGAAAGTTATTGTAAAAAAGGGTTCTGCTAGACTGGAGGATGATACCCTAGCTGGAAGTATCTTGACATTAGATAATGCAATCAAGAATATGAAAAATAATATAGATGCTTCTTTATGTGAAATTATATCTATGGTAACAATTAATCCCGCTAAAGATATAAATATATATGATAAAAAAGGAAGTATTAAAAAAGGAAAAGATGCTGATATTGCTATTTTTGACAAAGACATTAATATTAGTATGACAATTGTTGAGGGCAATATTGTTTATCAAAAATAAAACATTTTGACTTAGATTATTAGACATAATTAGTTATTAATTTATTAAAAGAGAAAATTTAATTTTAATGAGGTGTGTTTTTATGAGAATTATAGTAGTAGATAATTATGAAGAAATGAGTAAAAAAGCAGCAGCTATGGTGGCTAGCCAAGTTATTTTAAAACCAGATAGTGTCCTTGGATTGGCAACTGGAGATACTCCTACAGGAATGTATAAAGAAATCATAAATATTTACAAAAATCAAAAGATGGATTTCTCTAAAGTTAAAACTTTTAATTTAGATGAATACTATGGTTTAAATAGAGAAAATCCTCAAAGTTATTATTATTATATGATGAATAATCTGTTTAATCATGTGAATATTGATGACAATAATATTAATATTCCTAATGGAATGGCTGATAACATAGAAGCAGAGTGTAAGGAGTATGAAAGAAAAATAGATAAGGAAGATGGCATTGATTTACAAATTCTTGGTATTGGTGTTAATGGACATATTGGATTTAATGAACCAGATGCAAGTTTTGAATCAGAAACTCATCTAGTTAATTTAGATGAAAAAACTATAGAGTCTAATTCAAGATTTTTTAGCTCAAAAGATCAGGTGCCAACAAAAGCTATTAGCATGGGAATTAAAACTATATTACATTCAAAAAAGATAATTTTGTTAGCTTGTGGTAGTGCAAAGTCTGATGCTGTTTTTAAAGCTATAAATGGTAAAATTACCCCTAATATACCTGCATCTATTCTTCAATTACACAGAGATGTTGTTGTTATTATAGATAAGGAAGCTGCTAGCAATTTAAATTTGAAGTAAAGGTAGCTTAAAATATAAGTGTTAGGAATTCATGCCCTTAGGTTATAGGGATGAATTACCTAACACTTTTTTATTCATTAATATGTAAAAAATACAAAAAAATGTTAACACAAACCTCTTTGTAAAATATATTGATATTAACTAATATTTTCAATAATATTAAGTTTTATGTAAAAATATACGAATAAAGTAAAAAGTGATAAATAATTATAAAGGGGGAAATTTTATGAAGAATCATAAAAAAAAGAGGATTAGAGCATATATAGGATGTATTCTATCTTTATTTATGTTATTTAGTATTATTCCTTTAAAAGGAAAGACAGCTAAGGCAGCTGATTCTAATGAATCCAGAAAAAAAATTGTGGCTTATTTTACGGAATGGAGTGTTTACGGAGGTCATAATAATTACAAGATATCTGATGTACCTTGGGATAAAGTTACTCATATAAATTATGCATTTGCAACTATAAAAAATAACAAAATTGCTTTATTTGATGAATGGGCTGCTACAGGTATAGATTTTGGTGATGGATGGGATTCGCCTTATAAAGGAAATCTAGGACAAATAAAAAAATATAAAAAGAAGTATCCAAATGTAAAAGTTCTTATATCTATAGGTGGATGGAGTCAATCAGCTGGATTTCATAATGTAGCAAAGACTCCAGAAAACAGAAAGATATTTGCTGACAGTGTTGTAGAGTTTATTCGTGATTGGAATTTAGATGGTGCTGATATAGATTGGGAATATCCTACTTTTAAAAGAGAAGGAGATACTGTAGATAATCCTAATGATCAAGGAACACCTTTGGCAGACGAAAGTGAAAAAGAAACCTTTACACTTCTTTTAAAGGATTTAAGAGAAACATTAAATAAAGCTGGTAAAGAAGATAATAAATATTATGAACTTACCGCTGCAGTTGGATCTGGAAAAGATAAAATAGAGAAGACTGAGCCAGAAAAATACTCACAGTATTTAGATTTTATAAACATTATGACATATGATATGAATGGTGCTTGGGAAAATGTAACAGGACATCAATCACCTTTATACAAAAATCCTTATGACAATCATGATGATACAGTAAAGAATTATTATAATGTAGACACAGCTATGAAGTTATTTGAAGCTTATAATATACCAAAGGATAAGCTTGTAGTTGGATCACCATATTATTCTCGTGGATGGAAAGGTGTAAAAAATGATGGACCTATAAAGGAACTGCCAGGATTATTTGCCACAGCAACTGGAGGAGCAAAGGGAACATGGGATGGGGGACGTGCAGCAGGATGCAATCCTTACCATTATATAAAGGGTACTTTAGAGAAAGATTCATCCTTTAAAAAATATAGAGATCCTTATTCAAGGGTTCCTTATTTATATAGTGAATCTAAAGGAGAAATGTATACCTATGAAGATGAGACTTCTTTAGGTGAAAAAGTTAAATATGTAAAAGATAATAACTATGGTGGGGTAATTTTCTGGGAATTAGCAGGAGATGCACCTCTAAAAGGAAGTAGTTTAACAGATGTTATTTATAAAGGATTCTTTGGAGATGGAGGTATACCTTCAGATGATAAGCTGCCTAAGTCACCAGAAGTATCTTTGAAAAATGATGATAATTATGGAAACTATGATATCAATATATCTATACCAACAGATAGTAGAGGAGATAAGATTAAGTTATATGAAGATAATGAAGTGATTTTAGAAGAAGATATAAACAAATTACCTTCAAACAATATAATAAAAAATTTTAAAGGAAAGAAAGAAGGGTCATACACTTATACAGCAGAGCTTGTGAATAAATATGGTTCCTCTAAAGGTAATACCATAGTAGTTAAAGCAACAGATCCTAATAAATTAAAAGCTCCTATAATTTCTGTGGATAAACAAATTAACACAGGAGATTATAAAATATCTATGGAAGTTTTAAAAGATAATAATGGAAATGAACTAAAACTATATGAAAATGGAGTAGAAATTTTAACAGAAAAGATTGATGGATCAACTAGTAAAACTTTTATTAAAGAATTTAAAGATAACAAAGTAGGCGAGTACACTTATAAAGCTGAAATAGTAAGAAAAGATGATAAGATAGAAAGTAATGATTTAAAAGTAACTGTAAAAGACAAGGACTCATCAGTTAAAGAAAAACCAGGTAAACCTGCATTGACTCATGATAACTGGTGGCCTCAAGATGGAGACTATACTATTACTATGAGTATGTGGTGGGGCGTTAATGGTGATAAGGTAAAAATATATGAAAATGGTGTTTTAATTAAGGAAGCAAATTTAACATCCAATACTCCTCAAGCTCAAACTTATAGCCTAAAAATAAATGGAAGAAAAAATGGTAAGTACACCTATTATGCAGAACTTATAAATGAAGCTGGTGTAACTAGAAGTGATGATCTAGTTGTAAATGTAACAGAAAGTAATAAATAATATAAAAAAATGTCAAGTTAAAGTAAATTTAGCTTGACATTTTTTATTTAAAATATTAAAAGTGTTAAAAGTAAAAGGCGTTACTTAGTAACTAAATTAGTGAATATTATTAGCTGAGTTTACTTGTTCTATCCAAGAAGCACCAGATGGAGCAGGTTGTTTATTTTCAGGAAGATGCTTTTCGAAAACTCTTAAAAGTGTTAAGAAATCATATCTTAAAGATACGTGGTCTCCCCCCCAATGCTTAGAAAGTACATCATATGCTTTTTTAACATCAGCTTTCATAACATTCCAATCAGCATCAGTTGGGACATTTCTACCATAATATAGTCTTAATTCTTTAAAGTAGTTTGCCATGTCATCCCAAGTTATATCAGCATCATAGAAGTTTTCTGCTTCTGAATCCATAGCTTTAATAACATTTTGGATATTTTCAATATGATTAGCAAACCCGGAAAGATTAAATTCCTTATTTATATCAGGGGAATTAATAAGTTTATCTCTATGTTCCGTAAATAATTTTCTTTGAAGTAAGCCATAAACACCCCTATTATAAGCATTGTCCACTAGCACAAATTCTGCCCAAGGATCTTTAGCTTTTTTTAATGCGCCGCTAAAATCATTATTTGGAATAGCATATAAAAACTCTCTTGTCATAGTAAGGCTCATGTAAGAAGACATAGCAGCATGAATATAAGAGGGATCATCTGGTTCTCCAGTTTTTAAAGTTACATAATTTTCATGTTCTGCTGAATCTGCAAAATAATCAGGATATTGTTTTTTTATTTCGTTAAAGTTGCCTTTTTCTTGTTGGAAAGGGCCATCAGGATGCTTTTTTTGGATTGGCCATGACCATTTTTCACCATCCACAGTAACAATATTTTCTGTGTACCCAGATTCTAAAGGTGCTAGACCGCAAGTAAAGTTCTCTTTTATTGATAAACCAATCATAAAATTCGGATTTAATCCAAAGTATTCAGTACCTGTTCCAATTCCCATAGCTAAGTATTTAGAAGGTATCCAAATTCTTAAACCATTTACACCATTTATAGGAACGGGCATTTTTTTTGGCATAGGTATTATAAGTTGAGTACTTGATGCAGGATTATTATACATAAGTTTATTACCAGTATTCACCTTAATTTTAGGACTATAGTAATCAATTTTATTAGCAATTAAATCTTTTTCATTTAAATCTGGCTTATTTTTAGTAAAGCTAGAAGGAAGAGAAGCAAAAGTAGGATAACTAATATCTCCTCTAATTAAGTTTGATTTAAAATTTGTAGGTGCTTTTGAAGAATGTTTTTTACCTTTGACTACAAATATTCTAGTAGTATTGTAAGGTAAAAGTCTTTCGTCTTGTTTTACATTGATTATTACATTTTTACCATTCTGCTTAAAAGAATCTGCATTAGAAACAGAAGTTATTTCATTATCAGTTTCAAAAGACATACCCCATAAAGAAAAACTACTACCTTGCCATATATAATTTTTATTAGGATTTGAAATAAACACTGCCCATTCAAAGTTAGTATCATCTTCATTTAAAATAGTATATCCTACAGCAGGATATCCACTAGCAGATTCAGGCAGGGGAACATCTATAGGAGTATCATTTTTAGTTACTTCATGAACTATAGTATTTTTAGATTTTGTAACACCAGCTGCATTTATAAGTTCAGCAGTGTACGTATAGGTTCCATTACTTTTGTTAGTGAATTTTACTTCTGCATGTTGAACATTGGGTGAATTGTTTACAAGTTTAACTTCATGAACTAATTTACCATTTTCATAAAGTTTCCATGCATCACCATTGGTGCCATACCACATATCCATTGAAATTGTGTAATTTGGAGAACCATCCCAGTTGTCTTTAGAAAGTTGGAAATCAGATGGAACACTAATTGGCGTATCTAGAACTTTTGGATTTGTTTTTGAATTGTTCAATACATAAGAACTATTATTAGATTTTAAGTGCACTTTATTAATATTTCTTTCTTCTTTATTTTTTTCTAGAGCACAAACAGGTGTAGATACACCTAATAATATAGCTGCTGAAAGAGCTAAAGCGTTTGCCCTATTAATAGTTTTAAATTTTTTATTCAAAAGTGTACACCTCCTTATATGTTATTTATATAGTAAATGTTTATTATATAATTATCAATATATAACAAAAATATAAAAAATATCATTCAATAACTAAAAATATATAAATTCAATAAATGTTACATTTAATAATTACTTAATCTTTTTAATATAACATTTCTCGCAATAGCCATAAAACTTCATTTGAAAGTCAGTAACTTTAAATAAACAATTTTTATTTATTTCAGTTTTAATAGTATTTATAAAATTATAGTGGCAATCTATAATTTTTTTACAATCAAGGCAAATAAGATGAGGATGATGTTTGTTATAAGCTTTAAAGTTTGCATCCTTATTTACAAATAATTTATAATGGTTAACTCCATCTTCAAGTGATAGATGATCTAATAAATCTAGTTTTAGTAATATCTCAATAGTTCTGTAAACAGTAGCTAGACCAATTGATGGAGAAATTTCTTTAGCTAAATAATAAATTTCATTTACTGTCAAATGGTCATTTTTATGATTTAAGAAAATTTTTAAAATCATAATTCGTCTAGTTGTAAGCCTGATATTATTAGAGTTAAAAATATGTTTATAAAAATCTAATTCTTTTGACATATAAATTCTCCTTAAAGGTTAATGTTAAGTAATAAATAACTGGATATAAATCTGTGTATTATCTATTAATAATGATTCAATATGAATAGATAGATTTATAAAATATTTAATAATGATTATCTGTATCGATTATATAAAAAATTAGTATATACTATCTACTCATATAAGGATTTAAAATAACGAAAAAAGGATAATTTATGTTATAGAGAGATTGTAGAATGGTTAAGACTATTTACCTTAAGTGAAGAGATAAATAGATAAAGGTGTATTAAAAAAGAAGTTTTTAATTATGAATTTATTTATTGACAGGCTTAATATTTGGGTATAACATGAATATTAATATAATATAGTTTTTTATTGAACTGGGACTAGATAGCTAGGGTTCCGCCTTAAGATCTTAAGGGTTTGTGACCGAGCGCTATAGCTCTTGTTTTGCAAGAGGCACCTATTGGAATAAAATACCCGAGGGGGAAGGTTCAGCGTATTTTTTATGCGCTGAATTCTTATCTTCTTGGGTTTTTTATATTTTAAAATAAAGGAGGAGATGTTATGGGACAAGCTAAAGAAATTTGTCCGGGAGTAGCTGTTGTAATTTTTAACGATAAAAAACAGGTTTTGTTACAAAAAAGATCAGATGTGTGTCTTTGGGGTATACCTTCAGGTCATGTAGAGCCAGGAGAAACAGTAACCAATGCTGCAATAAGAGAGGTGTTTGAAGAGACAGGATTACATGTAAAAGTAGCGCGTTTTATTGGAGTATATTCCGACCCCAAGTCTCAAATTTTTGAGTACCCAGATGGGAGAATAACTCATTTTGTAACTTGTTGTTTTGAAGCAAAAATAATAGGCGGAGAGATTTCCTGTGAGTCTTCCGAAACTTTAGATTTAAAGTTTTTTTCTATAGATAAATTACCTATGGATATAGTAAAAATGCATCCTAATTGGCTAAAGGATGCATTGTCTAATGAGGGACCGTATATTAGATAGAATATGCAAAAGTATTTTTGTGTATAGGTCTTAAAGTTAAAAAATATAAAGCTAACTTGAACTTAGATGAAGTTTTTTTACAAATTTTATGATTTTTTATAATTGTAAAAAGAGAAAATCTAGTGAAGATTTATTATTTAGAATAACATCTTCACTAGATTTTATATTTCAATCATAGATTTTGTCCTTTTGAACTAATAACATTCTTTATAGCAATAAAGACTATCTTTTTTTATTCTTCTTAAATCCATTAAATTAGTATCATTTCTATTTACATAGACAAATCCATAGCGTTTACGAAAAGCACTAGTTATACTTAATAAATCATAAAGGACCATGGACAATAACCAAATAATTTAACTTCATCATTAATGGCTAAATTGCATTGTTTTAAATTTTCATTATTTTTTAGCAAATAACTTCAAAATACTTTATTTAAATTATTTATAGTTCCTATTAGAATATACTATCTACCTAATTTAAATTTTTGCTTAATTAAATTAAAGATTTATAATATTATTCGATAAATAAATACAATAGAATTTATTAAAAATAAAGGAGATAATTTGCATGAAAACTTAATATGTGCTTTATAATAAAATCAATTAAATGATAAAAAAACTAAGGAAATTATACAAAAATTTAAAAATGAAAAGAAGATTGATGTCTTACAAACTTAAATTTATAATAATTTGATGAGGAGAAGGTAAACTATGTTAAGGAATATAAAAAGGAAAGTAAAAACACAACTAATTTGTGCTTTTTTAATAGTAGCTGTACTTATTGTTATAGTAGGAGCAGTAGGTGGAGTAGCTCTTAAAAATGTAGCTAGATATGGTGAAAAAATGTATAGTACCAATCTTCAATCTGTTTATATGATTACTGATATGAACCAAAACTTGACAGAAATCAAGAGCGATATGTTACAGTTAATATATGAAAAAGATAAATCTAAGAAATCTGAATTGATAAATAATATTCAGAAGAATAAAGATGAAAATAGCAAATATCTTTCTGAGTATGAAAAATTACCAAAGACTGATGAAGAAAATAAAACATTTCAAGTTTTTAAAGGTCAATTAAATCAATATAGAACATTAAGAGAAGATGTTATAAAATTAGTAGAAGATAATAATTATGCTCAAGCAGAAAAGCAATATAAAGAAATACCGAAGGTTAGAGATGCTATGTTTGAGAGTATAAGTAAAATAACTGAAATAAATTTAAACTCAGCTGAATCAGCAAATAATGATATTAATTCAATATATACTAAATCTAATATGATTATTGTTATTTTAAGTATAGCTGGTCTTTTAATGGCAATTTTCATAGGATTATTTATTGCAAGAAATATAGCAAAGCCTCTTAATAAAATAAAAAATTTAGCAGAGAGGTTGGCAAATTACGATTTTTCAACTTCAATTACAGTTACAAGAGGAGATGAGTTTGGACAAACAGCTGTAGCTCTAAATACTGCACAGGAAAATGTAAATGGATTAGTTAAGATAATTATGGAAAATTCACAGGACATAAGTGCCTCTTCTGAAGAGCTTTCAGCTACCGTAGAGGAATTATCATCAAAAGTGGAAACTATAGATACTGCAATAAATAATATTGCAGGAAGTATGCAGGAAGCTAGTGCTGCATCGGAAGAAATTAGTGCATCCGTTGAAGAAGTAGATTCAAGTTCTAATGAACTATCACAAAAGGCTATGGAAGGAAGTGATAATTCAAATAAATTTAAAGAAAGAGCTACAGAAGTTAAAAAGAATAGCCAAAAAGCTATAGAAGAATCTCGAAAAATACACTTAGAAAAGAAAAGTAATATGGAAAGGGCTGTTGAGGAAGGTAGAGTCGTTGATAGTATCAAGGTTATGGCAGACACTATAGCAAGTATTTCAGAGCAGACTAATTTACTTGCGCTAAATGCAGCAATAGAAGCAGCACGAGCAGGAGAACAGGGAAAAGGTTTTGCAGTAGTTGCTGAAGAAGTAAGAAATCTTGCTGAACAATCAAAAGATGCCGTACTAAGCATTCAAGAAACTATAGTTAAAGTACAAGGGGCATTTAAGAGTAGTATTGATACAGGTAGTGACATATTGGAATTCATAAACACACAAGTAATGGAACAATTTGATGCTTATGGAGAGACAGGTAGTCAATATTATGAGGATTCTGATTTTGTAAGTAAAATGTCCGAGGAAATTGCAGCTATGTCTGAAGAAGTTACAGCAACATTAGGACAAGTAAGTGGAGCAGTGCAGAATATGGCAATATCTGCTCAAAGGTCTAATGAGGAAGCAGATATAATAAAAGATAGTATGAATGAAACAACTAAAGCTATAGAACAAGTAGCAGAAACCGCTCAAAGTCAAGCAGAACTTGCTCAAAATTTAAATGAAATGGTGCATAAGTTTAAAATATAAGTTTAAAAATATTCGAACTATAATAAAAAGGCTATGAGGAATTTTAATTAATAACCTCATAGTCTTTATGCGTAAAATTAGGGATTTATAATATTTAGACTAAGGAGTATTTATTTAAAATAAAACATATATAGTATTGATTTAGTTAGTGTAAGTTAATAGTGTTAAGAAAAACATATTAATATATTCAAGTATATTCCAATAAAGTATAATAATACATTGATTTAAATGATTACATGCTTTAAATTGAATTGAAATACAATTTTTAACATTTAGGGAAGAGTGCTATAATAAAACATGTAATCAAAAGGGGCCCTAATTGATAAGTTGTAAATATAATCAATGAGTATTAAAATATATAAAACATACTTAGAATTAGGGGGAAATAAAATGAAAAAAATAATAACTTTTATTATGGCAACAGCATTAGCATTGGGCATGTTCATAGCACCAAAGCAAGTTTTAGCAGCAGAAAATCATGAAATGGTAGCGTATAAAATTTATATGCCTGTTAATTATAGTAAAGTAGATACATCCCAAATAAAGAAAGCAACATTACATTATGGTGTAAATGGATGGAAAGATGTTAAAGATGTTCAATTAAACAGAAGCGTAGTAGATTATTATATGGGAAGAACATTTGAAAGCTTTTATACAACTATTTATGTAGAAAAAGGTTCAAAAGTAGATTATTGCTTTAAACAAGAGTTTTATAATGAGGGAACAACATGGGATAACAATAATAATAAAGACTATCATATAACTGTAACAGAAAGTAACGTTAAATAATTTAATGTAAATAGAATGTTTTATTTATTATCATATATTAATCTTATTGTAATTGGCTTTGCCAATTGAATAATTTAATGAAGATATAAATGAAGAAGTATTTATTAAAATTAAATATATATAATATAAGCTTAGTTTGTATAAACTAAGCTTATATTAACAAAAAATTATTTTAAATGTAGGTGAAAAAATGAGAGTATTTTATGCGGTTACATTTCAGGAAGAAACAAAAGAAAAATTGATAGAATATAAAAATTTAGTTTCTAATAATTCAGTTAAAGGTAGATTCACAAATAAAAATAATTTCCATTTAACCCTAGAGTTTATAGGTGAAGTTTATGAAAAAGAGCTGTCTTTACTAACTAATATATTATATAAGTTGCAGAATCCACCTAAGGAACTTATTACTTCCTATATTGGTTCATTTAAAAGGAGAGATAAAGATATAATTTGGCTTGGAATTGAAGAAAATAAAGAACTTATAACATTACAAAGGAATTTAAGAAATTTATTAATTAATAATGGATTTAAAATTGAGAATAGAAAATATAAGCCTCATATTACAATTGGTAGAGAAATAGTAACAAAAGGTCCTATAGAGAAAAATATTTTTTCTCCTATAAAGATTCCAATAGCTTCAATAGCTCTTATGGAAAGTAGGAGAGTTAATAATCAATTAGTTTACGAACCATTAGAAGAGCAAATTTTAATAGTATAAATAAATTATTAAAAATTAGAGCTATATAAGAAGATATAGCTCTGATTTTTATAATTAATACATAGAAAAAATTTAGTATGCCATATATGGTATATTAATTTTATGCAGAAATTATACTTTTTTCAGCTAATATGTTTTTAGCTGTTTCATTTGCTGGCTTGTATCCTTTAACAAGAAGTTCTTTTATATAAATTTTATTATATACAAATGAAAAAATAATGCCAGAAATACATCCCCCAATTCCTAAAGTTGGAATTCCTACTGCAATACTAATTGCAACCATAATTAGCGCCCATTTAAGATCTCCTCTAACAAGTGGAACTATAAATCCAAAAAAAAATGTTGTCCATGAAAAACCACATTTAACTTCCTTAGTTACTCCACTATCATGTTTCATTAAAATTTTCATATTCTGTAAGCCTCCTATAAATATGTATAATTTGTCAACTATATAATATATTATACATAATTTATATGAATTCCTCTATTTTGTTAAAAAATTATACATAATTTGTTTATAAATTATACAAAAACAATTTTGACAAACAAATATGAAGTTAAATAGACATATATTTTTTATAATTATTTATTAGTTAAACGGATATATTATTGTTTTTTAGAGGCCTATATTGTACAGAAAGCTTTTTTATTAAAGCTCAAACAAAAATTGATATTTAAAAAGATAATACAAAGTTTTTTGAAATATTTAATTTAAATAGTTGATAGTAAAATAGGTAAGTAGTAGAATATACTTAACTTAGTTATATAATAACTTAGTTATATACTAATTGAAAGTATGAATTATTTGGAGGTGAATACTTTATGGATAGAAAAGAAAGCATTCATGTATTAGGAGCTAGAGAAAAAAATCTAAAAAATATTGATATTGAAATACCCAAGAAGAAAATCACTGTATTTACTGGGGTTTCTGGTTCAGGTAAATCATCTTTAGTTTTTGATACTATCGCTGCAGAATCACAAAGGCAGCTAAATGAAACTTATTCTAGCTTTATTAGGCATCGGCTACCACATTATGGACAACCAGATGTAGATTCAATTAAAAATTTATCTGTTGCTATTATAATAAATCAAAAAAGAATTGGTGGAAATTCAAGGTCAACCGTGGGGACTATTACAGATATAGCCCCATTATTGAGGCTTCTTTTTTCACGTATAGGAAAACCCTTTGTTGGATATTCTGATTCTTTCTCTTTTAATAATCCTACTGGAATGTGTATGCATTGTGATGGGTTAGGAAAAGTTGATAGCATTAATATTGATAAATTATTAGACAAAAATAAATCTCTTGACGAAGGCGCTATTTTGTTTCCTACCTTTAAGCCTGGTGGATGGAGATTAAAGAGATATATACATTCAGGATTATTTGATAATGATAAAAAAATAAAAGATTATAATGAAAAAGAATTAGATTTACTTTTAAATAAAACTGATATAAAAATTGAAACAGATGATCCAGAGTGGCCCAAGACATCTTTATACGAAGGTCTTATACCAAGAATTGAAAGAAGCTTTTTAAAAAAAGAAGGTGGAGAAAGGGAGAAATATAAAAAAGAAATTAATAAAATTGTTACTAAAGAGATATGCCCTGTGTGTAAAGGTGCAAGATTAAATGAAAAAATATTATCTTGCAAAATTAATGGGAAAAATATTGCAGATTGTACAAAGATGCAAATAAATGATTTAATAATATTTATGAAAGAAATTAAAGAACAATCTGTTCAAACTGTATTAAGAGCCTTAATTAGTCGACTAGAGCATTTAGAGTACATAGGATTGGGATATTTAAGTTTAGACCGTGAAACTTCATCACTTTCTGGTGGTGAATCACAGAGAATTAAAATGGTTAAACAATTAGGAAGTAGTTTAACAGGACTTACTTATATTTTTGATGAACCTAGTATTGGATTACATCCACATGATATTGGTAGAATAAATAAATTATTAAAGATGCTAAGGGATAAAGGAAACACTGTTATCATTGTTGAGCATGATCCTGATATAATAAAGATTGCAGACTATATTATTGATATGGGACCAAAAGCTGGTACAAAAGGTGGTAACATTGTTTATAAAGGAACTCCAGAAGGATTATTACAATCCAATACTCTAACAGGTAAGGCTTTGCAGTATAAACCACAAATAAAACTTCATACTAGGAAAGCAAAGGAATGGTTATCAATTAAAAATGCAAATTTACATAATCTAAAAAATATTAATGTAGATATTCCTAAAGGTGTTATGACTGTAGTAACAGGTGTAGCTGGCTCAGGTAAGAGTACTCTTATTAATGGACTATTGCCAAAAATTTATCCAGAAACAATTTTTATAGATCAAGGAGCAATACATGCTTCAATACGTTCCAATATTGCCACCTATACAGGTATATTTGATTTTATAAGAAATTTATTTGCCAAAGAAAATAATGTTAAATCCTCTCTTTTTAGTTTTAACTCAGAAGGAGCATGTCCAGAATGCAAAGGGTTAGGTGTTACTTATACTGATTTAGCTTTTATGGATACTGTTATAAGTACCTGTGAAGTTTGTGAAGGAAACAGATTTACAGATAAAGTATTAGATTTTAAATTTAGGGGGAAAAATATAAGCCAAGTTTTAAAAATGACTGTTGCTGAGGCAATTGACCTTTTTAAAGAAGATGAAATATATTTAGTGTTGAAAAGGTTAGCTGATGTAGGAATTGATTATATAACTTTAGGACAACCATTAAATACTTTATCAGGAGGAGAATTACAGAGATTAAAATTAGCTGCTCAATTAGATAGTAAAGGTAATATTTATGTATTGGATGAGCCTACAACAGGACTTCACATATCTGATATAACAAAGTTAGTGGCTATTATGAATAGATTAGTTAATCAAGGTAGTACTTTAATTGTAATAGAGCATAATCTAGATGTAATGACTCAAGCTGATTGGATAATTGATCTTGGCCCAGAGGCTGGAGAAAATGGTGGAAGAATTATGTTTGAAGGGGAACCAAAAGATATAATTAATAATGAGAATTCAATTACCGGGAAATATTTAAAAAGATACATTCTTTAAAAGAAAGGGTGAAGATAATGCTTAGACAAGAATTAGAAGAAAATTATATGCCTTTCCAATGTATGATTATTAGCAGCATTAATCGATTCAATTTGGAAGGGATATCAACTGCTCAATATTATATATTAGATATATTAGATAAACAAGGTTCAAAAACCACTAAAGAATTAGCTGAAATAAGGGGAATAACACAACCGGGTATATCAAAATTAAATAAGAGACTTTTAGAGAAAGGATACATAAAACAAGAACGACAAGAAACTGATCGTCGCTCTTATAATATTTTCATTACATCTGAAGGGAAAAATTTTCTCGCAAGATCAGAAAAATTTGGTGAAGAAATAATGAATTTAATAGAAAAAACACTTAGCCAAGATGAATTAAGAATTTTCTCTACACTATGTAAAAAAATCACAGATTCATATAAAGAAGAGTAATGCTAAAATACAAATAGATTTTATCATAAGAAAATATGTTTAATGCTAACGCTAATAAATTTATAAATTATGCATAAATAAGGAGGTTTTGGCTTAAAACAGTAAAGACTTACTCTAGTATTACGATTAAATAGAATAGAAAATTCAATTTAAAATCATAATGCAGGAGGTTTAAAATGAATATAAATAACTTAAAAAGTAGTATAGATTATAGTATAATAAATAATAGCAATAAGTATACTAAAGATTTAAGGCATTCAGATAAAATACAAAATTCTCAAAATTTACAAAAGGATACATTAGATATATCCCATTCTAGAAGACCTAATATGGGAATAATGCTTGATAAAGGAACAGCAGCGAACACTACAGTTTATGTGAACTATGCTACTTTTAGACAAATCGTTAGTTATACAGCAAATAATGAAGAATGTCCATGGAGCGAATTGGGAATTGATGGTGAAAAAAGATGGGTAGTCGTTAATGGCCAAAGATTTGAATGTCCATTGAGTGAAGAAGAAAAAGAAGCATTTAAAAGAGCGTCTCTTACTTTGATGGATGTTTTAGAAGAATATGAAAAAGCAAAAGAGAAGCTACCTAGTCAAAGAAAAGAAAATAAAAAAGTTGAAATAGATTTTGATAAAGATAAATTTAGTGTTAGTGATGAAAGTAATAGTAAAGTTTCAAATTTATTAAAGAATAAAAAGGTAATGAATATGCTTAGAGATATTTCGAGATTCAGTGGAAATAAGATACACTTAAGCCTTTAAAAACATATTTATATAAACTATATTTTATAATGCTCAGAAAATATTATATTTTTAATATAATTAAAAGGTCACAATATATTGATGTGTATTTAGTATAAGCTATAATAAGAAGAATGTGTAATATTAGGTTATTATATATTGTTCTTATTTTTTTTATTTAACTACAAAATATTTTGTTTAATTTATTTATAGTTTAATTTATTCATTTGATTTTTAAATATATTACAAAGATTTAAAAAGTAATTAGAATAAAACATTTTTATTCCAATTGTTGTTTAATTAAATTAATTATTTATAATACTGTTCGATAAATAAATACTAATATTTTTTTGGATTTTATACACGAGTTAAGAAATACTCTATAGAATATAATAATGTTAATAATATATAATAATAAAGAAAAATAATTATATAATTTATATTGTAGTTAATTATATAAATAGGTTTTAGAATTATATATGGAATTAAACATTATAAGCTTTATAATATATATACAAAACTAAAGAAGAGGTGCATTTATGTATTTTTTATTATTTATTTTTATTGCCCTTACGGTGGGATTTTTTGCTATGCTTCATAGGGAGCCAAGGACATTATGGATTGGTATAGTATTTCTTTTATGGGTGGGATCTGTATTTGCATTTTTGGGTATTTTAGGTGAGACTTATGAAATAAAAATGCTGCTAACTTCTATAATAATTATTATTATAATTATTATGGCAGGATTTCCTTTATACTTGCTATCCTTTATATTTATACTTATTAAAAGTGGGTATAAACTTATAAAAAAAGAAGGTGTCCGTGTAACCAATTTTTTATCTTTATCCTTAGGAATATTTATTATATTATGGATTTGGTTTACACCCAACATTGTAAAAGGAGCTACTAATCCTATAATTAAGGGAATTATAGCATTTATAACTTTTTTAATTACCTATTTTTTTATGATGATGTTTATTTTTGCAATATCGGCAGCAATTAATACTTATATGCCAAAAAGAAAGAAATATGATTACATTATTGTTTTAGGTAGTGGTTTAATTGGTGATAGGGTTCCCCCTCTATTGGCTAGTCGAATAAATAAGGGGATTGAAATATACAAAAAGCAGCTTGAAAAAGGTCATCCATCCAAAATTATATTTACAGGAGCTAAGGGTGCTGATGAGAAAGTTTCAGAAGGTCTTGCAATGTGGAAATATGCAAAAGATAAGGGGATTCTAGCTGAGGATATGATAATTGAGGATCAGGCAGTAAATACCTATGAGAATCTATCTAATTCAAAGAAACTTTTAGAAGAGGATTATGGCACAAGAGAAAAACAATATAGATGCATTGTAGTAACTAATAATTTTCATCTATTTCGTTCTTTAATATGGGCTAGAATAGTAGGATTAGAATGTGATGGTGCAGGTTCTAAAACTAAACTATATTTCTCACTTAATGCACTTATTCGTGAATATATAGGAGTTATGTATATTTACAAAAAAATCAATATAATTATTATAAGTTTAGCATTTTTATTTAGTATATTAATGACTATTATAGATTTTTATTTTGTTAGACCTTTCTTATAATAATTAAATTTTTTTAGATATTATAATCATACTGTCAAATTAACTATTTTGGCAGTGTGATTTTTTTATTAGGATACAGGTGTAATAAAAATTTACTGCGATAAAAATAAACTGTAAAGAAAAATATAACACCAAGTTTTTACAAAAAAGTATTGAAATATATTAGGTTTTGTGATAGTATAATTTTAAAAATTAAATATTATAAAGCCCTTTAAATGATCCTGAGAGATTGTAAGGCATATAAGTAATAAGTCTATACAAATGTCTTGGCTAAGGGTCGAGACATTTTTTGTTTAGATATAGATGAAAGATGGAATTAGGGTGAATTTAAAGGCTGTAATAATGGATGAAGTAAAAATAAAAAGATCTATCACCAGAATCTCTCATGAAATAATAGAGAAAAATAAAGGTGGACAAGATATAGTATTGGTAGGAATAA
Source organism: Clostridium sporogenes (assembly GCF_001889325.1). Lineage (NCBI taxonomy): Bacteria > Bacillati > Bacillota > Clostridia > Eubacteriales > Clostridiaceae > Clostridium > Clostridium sporogenes. The sequence continues at coordinate 3,325,818 of NZ_CP013243.1, forward strand.
AAAGAAGAGGAGTACCAATAGCTAAAAGAATTGCAGAGAATATAAAGAACTTTGAAGGTATAGATATTCCTGTAGGGATTTTAGATATATCCCTATATAGAGATGATTTATCTGAGTTATCACAGGATCCAATAGTTAAAAATAATAAATTAGATATAGATATTAAAGATAAAAAAATAATATTAGTAGATGATGTAATTTATACTGGAAGAACTGTAAGAGCAGCTATACAAGCAATATTTGATAATGGAAGACCAGGTAAAATTCAATTAGCTGTCTTAGTAGATAGGGGTCATAGGGAACTTCCAATAAGACCAGATTATGTTGGTAAAAATATACCTACTTCATTAAGTGAAGCTATTTTAGTAGAACTTAATGAAATAGATGCTAATGATTCAGTTAAAATCCTTGTACATCCTTTGTATAGATAATATTAAAGGTTAATTGCAGAAAATTTTTATATTATTATATATAAATTTTGTACAGGGTTTTTATAAAGTTATTTTCAACTTAAAATTGAAGTTTGATTAAGAATTATTATATTTATATCATTAAAAATTACAATATAATATTTAAATTAAGAGAAATGTTAATAAATAATAGAATGAGTTAAATAATAAAATAAAGAAAATTAAACTGTGCTATTTTTATAATGAAGATTTTGGAGTTCTTAGAAATATATAGGGATTGTTAAAAAAATGACGAAATCTTGGGTAAAATTATGGTTAAATTTACCACATTCCGGCACAGAGGTTAAATTTGTCTTAAATAATAGAAATAGACCATTTCTAAGTTAGAAATGGTCTATTTTTTTTGTTAAACTATTGTTATAACTGCAATTAATCTTTAAATATTGAATATAAAGGAGGAAGAAGATTGGAAAATAAATTAATTTATATGAAAGAAAGAGAAGAAGTTTTTACACCTCTTCTAGCTATTGAAGAAGCATCAAGATGTTTATTATGTCATGATGCACCCTGTACAAAGGCGTGTCCAGCAGGTACAGACCCTGGCAAATTCATACGTTCATTACGTTTTAGAAATTTTAAGGGTGCTGTAGCTACAATTCGTGAAAATAATATACTAGGAGGGGTCTGTGCAAGAGTCTGTCCTACAGATAAATATTGTGAAGGAGCCTGTAGTAGGTGTGGTATAGATAAACCTATTCAAATAGGAAAACTTCAACGTTATTTAACAGATTATGAACAATCAATAGGGATAGAAGCTTTAGAGGCTATAAAGGCTACAAAAGAAAAAGTAGCTATTATAGGTTCGGGTCCAAGTGGACTTGCAGCAGCTGCTGAATTAGCTTTAGAAGGGTATAAGATTACTGTATTTGAAGCTAGAAATCAATTAGGTGGATGGTTAACTTATGGAATACCAGAAGATAGGCTTCCACAATCAGTTGTTGAAAATGAAATCGGATATATAAAAAATTTAGGTGTCCATTTTAGAACTAACTGTAAAGTTGGAAAAGATGTTAATATAGATGATCTTATAAAAGAAGGTTTTCAAGCATTTTTAGTAGCAGTAGGGATGCAAAAGAGTAAAGATATAGAAATAAAAGGCAATGATTTAAAAGGAGTTATTGCTGGAACAGATTTTTTAGCAGAAGTTAAAACTTCTAAGGGAAAAGTTAAAGTTGGCAGTAAAGTTATAGTTATAGGCGGTGGAGATGTAGCTATGGATTGTGCTGTAACTGCTAAATTGTTAGGAGCAGAGGATGTGAAAATAGTTTATAGAAGAACTATAGAAAAAATGCCAGCTGATAGAAAAGAAATAGCTTATACTCAAGATTTAAATATACCAATATTTACAGGATTAAAGCCAGCTGAAATAATTGGACAAGCTGGAAAAGTGGTTAGATTTAAAGCTACAGGAATGTTTGATGATTCAGAATTAAATCTTCCAGTAGATAGGATTATATTTGCTATTGGACAAGAAGCAGAAGAAATAAAAGAATTAAAAGAAGCAGTAAAAGAAGCAGCTGCAACAAAGGAAGTAACAACAGTAGAATTTAATGAAAAGGGAACAATTGAAACTGTAGATTATAGTACAAATATAGAAGGAATTTTTGCTTCAGGAGATATAATTGAAGGGGATAAAACTGTTGTAAATGCTGTAAAAGAAGGAAAAGAAGCGGCAAAGGCTATAGTAAAATATTTATTAGCTAAGAAAGAAGGTGTAAGATAATGAAAAGAAGAGATCTTTCCATAGAATTTTGTGGAGTAAAGTGTGAAAATCCATTTTTCTTATCATCATCACCAGTAGGAAACTGTTATGAAATGTGTGCTAAAGCTTTAGAAACTGGTTGGGGAGGTATAGTATTTAAAACTATAGGTTTCTTTATTGCAAAGGAAGTTTCTCCACGTTTTACGAATTTAGAAAAAGAAGGAACTCCATTTTTAGGATTTAAAAATATGGAGCAAATAGCAGAACACTCACTAGAAGAAAATTTAGAAGCTATGAAAAAACTAAAACAAAATTATCCCAATAAAGTTTTAGTAGCTTCAATCATGGGACAAAATGAAAAAGAATGGGAGGAACTTGCAAGGCTTGTTACAGAAGTGGGAGCAGATATAATAGAATGTAATTTTTCATGTCCACAAATGACTAGTAGCGCTATGGGATCAGATGTGGGACAAAATCCACAGTTAGTTAAAAAATATTGTGAAGCAGTAAGAAGAGGAACTGATATTCCAATACTGGCTAAAATGACTCCAAATATAGGAGATATGAGTGTTCCAGCAATAGCTTCTATAGAAGGTGGAGCAACAGGTATAGCTACAATAAATACAATTAAATGTATTACAGGAGTAGATTTGGATAAATTCATAGGATATCCTATTGTAAATGGAAAGTCATCAATTTCAGGATATTCAGGAAAAGCAGTAAAACCAATAGCTTTAAGATTTATACAACAACTTGTTACAGATGAAAGACTTAAAGATATTCCAATAAGCGGCATCGGTGGAATAGAAACTTGGGAAGATGCTACAGAATTTATATTATTAGGTTCAAGAAACTTACAAGTAACTACTGCTATAATGCAATATGGATATAGAATAGTAGAAGATATGATAGAAGGTCTTTCATATTATATGGAAGAAAAGGGATTTGAAAAATTAGAAGATATGGTGGGATTAGCAAATAAAAACATAATTCCAGCAGAGGATTTAGATAGAGGGTACATTGTGTACCCGAAATTTAGTGAAGAAAACTGTGTAGGATGTGGAAGATGCTATATATCTTGCTATGATGGTGGACATCAAGCAATCAAGTGGGATGTGGAAAATAGAAAACCTATATTAGAAAAAGAAAACTGTGTAGGATGTCATTTATGTGCTAATGTGTGCCCAGTACAGTGTATATCAAAAGGAGAAGTAGAGTTTAAAAAGGATGAAATAGCTAGAGAGGTAATACTTTAATATAAATGAAATACACAAATGTAAAAAACATAGGAACATAAAATATTATAACATCTAATTATTTAGGTTTTTCATTAGCAGGAGCTATAATGACAGGAATATTTTCCTTTGTAATGTGTGCACAGGCAAGATTTGAATTGTTATCTTTTATACCTGGGATCTTTTGTGGAAGTTGTTCAACCTTTGGTGATAATGGAAATTGGCAAGGAGTAATTATAGCTTTGCTTTGTGAAGCAATTTTAGGTTATACTTCTGAAATAGGGGGGATTTGGCTTCATAAATTAATAGGAAAAGAAGTACAAGGAAAAAATAAATCTTTAAGCAACTAGAAAAGAATATATAGTAATTAGTTAGAAAATTATTTAATTAAACATTAAGGAAATTTTAATTGTAGTAAACGGCATTAAATATCAATATGATATGAAAATTCAATAAAATACTTGTATTTAACTTTGGAGATTTTGATATAATTATATATAAGATGTATTAAAATATAAGTTATATTTTAGAGAGGAATTCATACTTATGGATAGAGTTATTATGCACGTTGATATGGATGCATTTTTTGCCTCCGTAGAGCAAATGGATAATAAAAAACTTAAGGGTAAACCTGTAATAGTAGGAGGAACAGGAGAAAGAGGGGTAGTTTCCACTGCATCCTATGAGGCAAGAAAATATGGGGTACATTCTGCTATGCCTGTTTTTATAGCGAAAAAGAGATGTCCATTTGGCATATATGTACCTGGAAGACATGATAGATATAAGGAAGTTTCAAATAATATATTTAAAATATTATTCCAAATTACTCCTATTATTGAACCTGTATCTATAGATGAGGCATATTTAGATATTAGCCATATTAAAGAAGAACCTATTAAAGTAGCAAAATATATAAAAAATAGAGTTAAAAATGAAATAGGATTGACTCTATCTGTAGGAATTTCATATAATAAATTTTTAGCCAAACTTGCTTCTGATTGGAATAAACCAGATGGTATAAAAATAATAAATAAAGATATAGTTCCAAGCATACTTATGCCACTTTCTATAAATAAGATTCATGGAATAGGTAAAAAATCAGTAGAAAAATTACACAATATAGGTGTTTTTACTGTGGCAGATATGCATAAGTTATCTAAGGATTTTTGTATGGAGTATTTTGGAAAATTTGGAGTGGAAATATATGATAGAATAAGAGGGATAGATTATAGAGAAGTAAAAGTTAGTAGAGAAAGAAAATCTATAGGTAAGGAGATAACCCTTAAAAAGGATATAATAAATAAAGAGGAAATGAAAAAATATCTTTTGGACTTTTCAAATAAAATATCTACTAATCTATATAAAAGAAATAGTGCCGGAAAAACTGTTACCGTAAAAATAAAAACTTCTAATTTTAAAACTCATACAAGGAGTAAAACAGTAAATGATTATACAAGGGATAAAGATGAAATTTATAGTATAGCCTGTGATATATTAGATAATATAAATCTTAAAGAACCTATAAGACTTATAGGTCTTACTGTATCAAATCTAGGAGAAAATAAAATTAAACAACTAACATTTAATATTTATTAAGTTAAATAAAGTTCCTTAAATATGATTAAAAATAAATATTAATTTTAAATTTATACGAAACTATAAATGATTTATAAATAATACAAAATATATTATAAAGATAAATAGTTTTATACTCTATGGATAGGATATGAAGTAACCAGCCACAGAGTATAAAATTATTTTAAAGCCTTATTAATTTTATCAACATAATGTTTAACTTGTTTCTCTTCTAATGGAGCTTCTTTGTACCAAGGAGTCTCTATTTTATCTTTATTGTTAAAATATTTAGCTTTCATTATAATTTCAGGTCTGTATTCAAAATGTAGTGTATCAAAATGGTTCCATTTTCCGCCCCATATAAAATTATTTTTTTCAAAGGTCTCTATGATTTCTTTTGGATAGGAAGCTATTCTTTTTTCTCCTTCACTTTCAGTAGCCCATTTCCAATAATCTCTATTATCTCTTACTAAATCAATGGCAATTCCAAAAGCATGAGGACTTAAAAGATTTGTCCCTGCAATATGTCTATAGTTAAAGGTTCCATTAAGAGGGGAGATATAAGAATTTAATTTGTTATTACTTTTTGAAATACTATTAAGTTCGTCTAAAGTATTTTTTAAGCTTTCTGCACCTTTACTGTTATTATTAAATTGAACTGTTCCATAAGCTGTATTAATAGTTTTTAAGTTCTTTTGAATTTTGCTAGAATTATTTCCATAAATATCTTCTAACAAAGGGTATACTCTAAATCTACCGGGATCAAAATCTTTATCCATTACTTTACCTGTTATATTCAAAGGATAAATTTGTTCCATCATATCCTGAATATCTGAATTATATATTTTTTCTTCAAAATTTTTTTCTTTTTTATCATCATAAAGAATCTTTTTACCAGATTCCATTACTATATACACTTTATCATTTTTACACTCAATATCCTTTATATATTCACCATAAGCAATCATTAAACATAATATATCCTGCTTCATAGTTACATTATATGATTCTTCATCTTTATTATTACTTTTTATATTTGAAGCTTTAACTACATAAGTATTACTACAAAAAATAAAAAATAATATATTAAAAAAAATGAATTTTTTTAATAAATTTTTTATTTCAAATCACCTCTTTTTAAAAATGTACTCTAACTAACCAAAACTTTATTCCCTTATCATTCCAACCTAAATCCCAAGGAACTTTATTTCTATCTGTATTATGGCAACTTACTAAAGAGTAACCTTTTGAGTCTGCTCCAGTTACTACAGATATATGGGTTATATCTCCTTTTTTTTCATAGGCTACAAAATCTCCAGGTAAAAGATTGTAAGAAGCTTTATATACTTTTTCATAATCTCCATGAGCAATTACAGAGGCCCTACCACTATAAATCATATAATCTTTAAATCCATCTGCATTTACCCAAGCTCTAGTAGCTCCTTTAGAATCGTAGTTCCAAGCAGGGTTTTTTCTGAATTTTCCTCCCTCAAATAAAATTTGAGATGCAAAATTTGCACAATCTCCTCCTTGAGAGTTATAATTTCTATATTTTTTATTGTATTTATATTCATATTTTCCATTACTAGCAGTTCCACAATATTTATATGCATATTCTATAGAATTTAATCTTCTTTCATTTAAATCAGAAAAGTCTTTGGAATTATTACTTAATATATATTCCCTTATATCATCTGGTTTTTTTAGATTATTTATATTAAGAGAATCAGCAAAGGGATCTTTATACCATTCCTTTGTAATTACCCATTTATCATCTTGTTTAGCAAGATTAACTAAATGATTTGTACCTATAGTAGAGGTATTTACTTTTTCAGGATCATTTTCATAAATATATTTATACTCAGTAGAACATAATAAATTAATTGAATATTTATCCTTATTTTCTTTTATATTTTTAATAACAACTTTAGGTTTTATATCAATAAATTTAACCCCTTGCTTTTTTTCCCAGTTATGAAGATATTTTATTTTTTTTTCCTCATGTTCATAAGCCCATACACCATATTTAGTATCAGTATCATAAATAGATTCAATAAACTCTAAGTCGCCTTTTAATAATGCTTTATTTCTATTTTCAAAAATATCATCTATTAATTTAGCAATTTTAGTATTATCGGTGCTATCATTAGCTTTATAAACTAAAACATTTTTCCATTGAAATAGTACTATAAAAGAAATTGATAAAATTATTACTAAGATAAACTTAACTAAAGTTTTGTTAGTTTTATTTCTTTGAAAAAATCCCATAATCTTTATCTCCTTTATCTGGCATTATAAAGCATTTTCTAAGTTTATTTTATAATTTAAGTCTATAATATTATGGTTCAGAATCTATTAAAATAAACACTCTAATTTTTCATAATTATATAAAAAGAGGATTAATTTCAAAATTTATAAAAAATAAAATACAAAAAATGCTATCTGAAAATTAAATACATTTTGAGGTAGCATTTTATTTAGTAAATATATGGTTTAGCTTGTGTAATTTAGTGTTTATACTTAAGAATAGGAAAGATACAATTATTATTTATAACATAACTTTATAGTAAACTTAGCACCTTTCCATTCACTTTCACTAGCTATTATTTGACCATTGTGTTTATGGGTAATAATATCATAGGCTAAGGATAATCCTAGACCGGTTCCCAGTCCAAAGGGCTTTGTTGTAAAAAAAGGTTCAAATAGTTTTGGTGTAATTTCATCAGAAAATCCCATACCATTATCGGATATTTCACAAACTAAAAAATTATCTTCACTATAGGTTTCTATTTTTAAGATATTAGTATTAGTTTCTTTATTTTTACCTAAAAATTCTACTTTTTTATTCATTTCATAGATAGCATTTTTAAGTATATTCATAATAACTTGACTAATTTCTATTTTATTACATAGTATAGAAGGTAAGTTTTCTGAAAGATTTAAATGGATTTCATCAAAAATCATTATATCAAAACTTAATATATCTAGTACATAATTTATTATTTCATTAAAATCTTCTTTACTTAAACCTATTGGCTTTGATAGTTCTTTGCTTTGACTAAGTTTAAACATTTCTTCTTGCTGAATAAGTTGAGCTTTTAAACTGTGAATATTTTTTTCATTTTTTATTAGCTTTTTAGCAGCATATTCAAGTTCTTTTTCATGGTCTAATCTTGCCAAAGCCCCAGAAAGCATTTCTGAAATTAGTTTTAATAAAAATTGAGTATCTTTATTCCAACTTTTATTTTCAAAGTTATTGTCTAATCCTACATATCCTACTAAATTATCTTTGTAGCATATAGGTAAAACAATAAGAGATTTTATTCCTTGTTCTGAAAGAATTTCTTTTTCTATCTCTGCAGTCATCTTTTCTACATTTTCAATAATAATAATTTTATTATTTTTTAATTCATTCATCCACCAAGGAAATAATGAAGTTTTTAAATCTTGAAGATTATTTTTTTCAGAGCTAATTCCTTTAGCGCACCATTCATAAATATTATCCATGTACGCTAAGTTATTTCTGAATAAAAATATATAAGCTCTACAGGAATTAGTTTTTTTACCCAGTTCTTCTAAACATTCCTCAATTAAATATTCTTTACGCAAGTTAATATTTACAAGTTTAGATGAAATATTTGAAAGTATTTCTATGAAAATTTTAGATTTTTCACAACAGTCATCATTAGATTTCCACTTGATTTTTCTATTCTCTTTCATATCTAAATTCTCCTTTATATTGATTTAAGATAATATATAGTAAATTTCTTTATTAGGTCTTTAAAGTTATTAACAAAGCATTGCACTTTGTTAATAATTTTAAGAAAAACTCTTTCTTTTAGATTGTTGAAAATATTAAGTTTTTATAGTTGCAAAACTTAGGTAATTAATAAATTATATATCGGCTAATTCATCTAAATCCTTTAAAGAACAATTTTTATAATTTAATTTTTTATTTATAAAGAATTTATAAAAAGCTAAAAAGAAATTATAAAATTTATAATTTGTGGAAAACTCTATAATAAAAAATATACAATATATAGTGAAAAAATAAGATCTTTATACAATATGTAGAGTTTATCTTATTAAACAATGGTTCTATGATATTGATTTTGAAGATAATTACTTATATAATTTATTTAACAATAGTTATTTTATAATACACTCTATCGATTAAATGAATTTTTAGAAAGTAAGGTTTGAACAATGAATATTAAAATAAAAAAGAGAAATGGACAATATGAACCACTACAAGTAGAAAAAACGAAGAAAATGGTTAAGTTAGCCTGCGAGGGCATAGAAGGCTGTGATCCTCTTGAATTAGAATTGGATTCTAGAATTCAATTTAGAGATGGTATGACTACTAAGGAAATTCAAAGAACTTTGATACAAACTGCTATCGAAAAGGTTATTCAAAATAGTAAAGATAACAATGGAAATAATATAAAAAAAACTAATGCTAATTGGCAGTATGTTGCTGCAAGGCTTTTATGCTTTGATTTATACAAGGAAGCTAAAATCAGCCGACACTATAATAGCTTTGGTTATGGTGATTATTATGAATTAGTAAAAAAGATAGTTAAAATGAAACTTTATGGAGAATATTTAATTGAAAATTATTCTGATGAAGATATCAAGGAATTATCAAAGTACATAGTGCCAGAAAGAGATGAACTATTTAATTATGAAGGATTAAAACTATTAAATGATAGATATTTAATTAAAGGACATAATGGAGAAGTATTAGAGCTACCTCAAGAACGTTTTATGACTATAGCTATGCATTTAGCTATTCCTGAAGGAGATAAAAAGGTTTTTTATGCAAAAAAGTTTTATGATCTTTTAAGTGAGCTAAAAGTTACAGTGGCAACTCCTACATTAGGAAATGCAGGTACTCCTTTTTATCAGTTAAGTAGCTGTTTTATTTCCACTGTAGGAGATAATTTATGGTCAATTTATGATGTTAATCAAAAGTTTGCACAGGTTTCAAAACATGGTGGAGCACTAGGCATTTATATGGGAAAAATAAGAGCTTTAAATAGTGAAATAAGAGGACACAAAAATGCATCTGGTGGAGTTGTGCCTTGGATAAGGCTTTATAATGATACAGCTGTAGCTGTAGATCAGCTTGGCAAGAGAAAAGGAGGAGCATCTATAACTTTAGATATATGGCATAAAGATATATTTGATTTTTTAGACCTCAAAACTAATAATGGAGATGATAGAAGAAAGGCTCATGATATTTTCCCTTCTGTAAGTATCCCAGATTTATTTATGGAAAGATTAGAAAAAAGAGAACAGTGGTCCTTATTTGATCCTTATATGGTAGAGAAGATAATGGATTATAAGCTTGAGGATTACTTTGATGATGTGGATTGTAAAGAATTTACAAAAAGGTATTTAGAATGTGAAAAAAACATTAATATCCCAAGGGACACAGTACCAACCCTTGACATTATGAAAAAATTAATGAAAAGTGCAGTAGAAACAGGAACTCCTTTTATTTTCTTTAGGGATACTGTAAATATAGCGAATCCTAATAAGCACAAAGGTATGATATATTCATCCAATCTTTGTCATGAAATAGCTCAAAATATGGGTGAAAGTGAACTTGTAGAAGAAGAAATAATTGATGAAAATGGTTATTCAGAGGTTGTTCAAAGAATTAAGGCTGGAGATATGGTAACCTGCAACCTTAACTCAATAAACCTTAGCAAAGTAGAAAAAGAAGATTTTAGTAAGTGTATCCCTCTTCAAATAAGGATGCTAGATAATGTTATATCTCTTAATAAGCTTCCTGTTAAAGAGACAAGAGTTACCAGTGACAAGTATAGAGCTATTGGTTTAGGAACAAGTGGATATCATCACTTCCTTGCAAATAACAAGATAAGATGGGAAAGTGATGAGCATATTAAAGTAGCAGATGAAATCTATGAAGAAATAGCCTATACGGCTATAAAGGCTTCTATGGAATTAGCTAAGGAGAAGGGCAGTTATCCAGCCTTTAAAGGCTCAGAGTGGGAAACAGGAAAGTATTTCGAAAGAAGAGGTTATAATTCTGAAAGATGGCAACAACTTCAAAGTGATATCAAAAAATATGGTATGAGAAATGGCTATATTACAGCTGTTGCTCCTACAGGTAGTACTTCTAATATAGCTAATACAACTGCAGGAATAGATCCTGTATTTAAGAAGTTTTTTATGGAAGAAAAGAAGGGTAGCTTTACACCAAAAACAGCACCAGATTTAAATGAAGAAAATTTTTGGTATTACCAAGAAGCTCATACTATAGACCAGCAATGGAGTATTAAGGCTTGTGCTGCGAGACAAAAACATATAGATCAGGCTCAATCCTTTAATTTATATATAACTCCAGAAATAAAAGCTAAAGAAATTCTTAATATGTATATGGAATCTTGGAAACAAGGAGTTAAAACCATATATTATGTAAGAAATAAATCTTTAGAAATGGATGAATGTACAAGTTGCTCAAGTTAGCTGAATACCTAAGATTATAAATATAAAAATATTATAATCTTGTAGTAGATAAGGTCATAGTATTGAAGTATATATTTAATATGATAACTATACACGTATGTAGAATGATGTATTAGTTAGAAAATTGTTAAATATACTTTTAAAATAATAACCATACTTACAAAATATATAGTAAGGAAAGGAGCGCTATATTTAATGCTTAAAAAAATGATATTTAACGAAAAGGGTCAACGGGGAACGGAATCAATGATAAATGGAAACACTACTAACTTAAGAGAATGGAATAGAATAAAATATAGTTGGGCCAGCGATTTTTATAGAACAATGCTTAATAATTTTTGGATACCAGAGGAAATTTCTTTAAATGAGGATGTAAAACAATTTCCATACTTAACAGACGGAGAGAGAAATGCCTTTGATAAGATTATTTCTTTTTTAAATTTCCTTGATTCCGTGCAAAGTGAAAATCTTCCTAATATATCAAGATATATAACTGCTGCAGAAGTTTCGTCCCTTTTAAATATTCAAACCTTTCAAGAAGAAATCCATGCACAAAGTTATTCATACATACTTGATACAGTTACAAATCCAATTACTAGAGATAAAATATATGATCAATGGAGAGAAGATGAATATCTTTTAGAAAGAAATAAATTTATAGCAGGCATTTATGAAAAGTTTAATAAAGAACCTGAAATTTATAATTTTTTAAGAGTAATAATGGCAAACTATATATTGGAGGGAATATACTTTTATTCTGGTTTTAGTTTCTTTTACACCTTAGCAAGACAAGGGAAAATGACTGCCACTAGTACAATTTTTAAATATATAAATAGAGATGAAGTTACTCACCTTGTGCTTTTTCAAAATATTATTAAAGAACTAAAAAGTGAAAATTCAAATATTTTTACAGAAGAATTAGAAGAAGAGTTTAGAGAAATGATGAGAATGGGTGTAGAGCATGAAATAAAATGGGGACAGTATGTTACTAATAATGAAATATTAGGTCTTAATGATGAATTAATAGATAAATATATTAAATATCTTTCTAATCTAAGATTAACAGCTATAGGTTTGAAGCCTCTATATCCAGAAATCAATAAACATCCCATGAAGTGGATTGACAGTTTTTCAAAATTAAATAGTACAAAGACTGACTTTTTTGAAGCAAAGGTTACAAACTATACAAAAGCAGCAGCCTTTGATTTTGATGATCTTGATTAATAAAGCTTAATAAATAAAGTTGTAAAAATAGTCTATCGAAGTGTTAAGATACATTTTGTTAGACTATTTTTATATGGTTTTGTAAAATTACCTTTTATACAATAAGTGACACTAATAAGTCTAGTAGTAATTAGATAAATATTTTAAGGTTTAATTAAGGTTCAAGTGATAATAAGTTAAGATTAGCTTTATATAATTGTCTCATATTAATGATTTAGGAGGATAATTATGAAAGAAAAAGGACTTACAGGATTTCAGTTAAAGCTAATAGGATTATTTTTAATGATATTTGATCATATTCATGAAATGTTTGGATTCATAAACAACATACCTGTGGCATTTAATTGGGTAGGAAGAATAGTAGCGCCTATATTTATATTTATGACAGTACAAGGATTTATTCATACAAGAAATAGAAAAAAATATGCAACAAGACTTTATATAGGATCAGTCCTTATGAATTTGGGAAATTTCTTTATACCAAAATACTTTCAAAGAACAGATAGTTTTGGATTAATGAATAATATATTTACTACACTTTTTGTAATTGTTATATACTTATCTATTATAGAGTATTTAGGAAAAGCTATAAAAGAAAAAAATACTTTAGGAATTGTTAAAGGGATAGGATTGTTCATATTGCCTATAGCTATAGGATTTATAATTATTATGAATATTACAGCACCAGGCATGATGTATATCGTATTTTTAATTCCTACTCCATTATTTGTAGAAGGAGGACCTATATTTATATTGCTTGGAATAATAATATATCTATTTAGAGAGAAAAAGAAAATACTTGTGATAGTATATTCAATTCTAAGTATTATTATTATGTTAGCAGGTGGAGATATTACTATACAAGGACTTTTATTTAAAAATTATCAATGGATGATGATATTTGCAGCACCTTTATTCTATTTATACAATGGCAAAAAGGGCAAAGGCGCTAAATATTTATTCTATGTTTTTTATCCAGCACATATCTATATATTTTATATAATTTCTGTGTATATGATGAAAAAATAAACAAAATAAAATTTAATTCACATAGATATTTTGTATGAATTTTAATTGAATTAATTTAAAAACTAATTATAATATTCTTTATTTTAAAAGAGAAAAGCTATGAAATTAAGGTTAATAACTTAATTTCATAGCTTTTATTTACTATATAGTAATTTATAAAATTTCTGATTTGTGGGGGGACTTTATAATATTTTTAAATTTACAAACAAAGATAGTGCTTTAAAGGAATATAGATTTTAACATTAAGTATGTTTAAAAGTGTATTTGAAAAACTTATTATTTTTAGAAGTATATATTTAACTTTTTATATAATTTAATTTTAGATTTGCATAAAAAATAAGCATAAAATGTGGGTTAAAAGAATTTATTGCTATATTTTTGTTAAAAAATAGACGAAAAATTGAAAAAAATATTTAAATTTTGTATTTTCTGATATATAATGAAAATAACAAAAAATAATGGTATAAAATCCAGTGGAAAAGGGGAGAAAACAAGATTTATACCAATATAGAGGGGGAAAATAAATGAAGGTTAAAAATATTGTCCGAAAGAGTATCTTCGCCAAAATGATGTTCTATATTCTTACAGCAGTATTGGCTGTGTTTTTAGCTTCTGGTATTTTTTTAGAACTAAAGACTAAAGAGATTGTGACTAAGATGAATTATGAGCATCTTCTGACTGAAGCAAAAGCAGCTTCTAATCAAAACAATGAATTTTTTAAAAAAAATGAAGTTTTAGTAAGACAAATGGCTACAAATCAGGATATTATAAAACTAATGAAGGGTGTAAAGACTAGGGACAAAGTTCGAAGCCATCCAGATTATAAAGATGTAATAAACTCTCTACAGCAAATAAAAAAAATGGATAAAAATCTTGCTACAGTATGGATTGGTCTACAAGATGCTAGTTATTTAGTTACCCAAGATCAGTGGGACTCTCCAACAAATTGGATTATTAAGGAAAAACCTTGGTATAAAGAAGCCTTAAAATTAAAACCTGGGGAAGTGCTTTACACAGAACCTTATGTAGATTCTGTAACAGGAAAGATGGTAATTAGTGTTATACAGGTAGTATATGATGAAAAAGGAACTAGTTTAGGTGTAGTGGCTATAGATGTACTACTTGATGAATTGCCTAGTATTATGGAAAAGTATAAGATTGGTAAAAGTGGATTTGTATTTTTAATAAGTAAAAAAGGGGAACTAGTTTATCATCCTGTAAAAGAAATGATTTTAAAAAATAATATGACAAAAGAAAAAGGAGAAATGGGAGACATAGGAAGAAATATGGTTGCACAAAAGCAAGGTACAGGAATGTACTCTTATAAAAATAACCATAAATATGTAGGGTATTATCCTATATCATCTAATGGATGGTCTGTTGCAGCGGTAATAGACCAAAGTGAATTTAATGAAAAAGTTTCTATGGTAAGAAAATTACTTATTATCTCCTATGCACTAGGAGGAATTATTATTGCAGCGCTAATTTTCCTAGTAGGAAAAGCTGTAGTAAAACCTATTAAAAGTCTTGAAGGATATGGACAGAAAATGGCGAACTTAGATTTTACAGAGGATATATCAAAGGAACTAGTGGAAAAGGAAGATGAAATTGGGCTATTAGCAAAGGCTTTTGAAAATGTTTCTGTAAATTTAAGAGATTTTGCTAGAAAAACTTTAGAAAGTGCAGAGCAGGTAGCAGCTTCCTCAGAGGAGCTTACTTCTACTAGTCAACAAACCGCAGAAGCAGCAAATGAAATTACTAAAACTATAGAGGAAATGGCGAACTCTGCAGAGGATCAAGCAAGGCAAACAGAAAGTGGCGCTATGAATGTAAATGTCCTTGGAGAGACAATTTCAAAAAATCAACAGATGATGGGGAGCTTAAATGAGGCTATAGAAAAAGTAGATATTTTGAAAAATGAAGGGGTAACTACTTTAAAAGAATTAGTAGAAAAGACTATGGATAGCGAAAAGATATCGAAGGAAGTATATAAAGTAATTATTGATAGCAATAAGAGTGCAGAAAAAATTGAAAATGCTAGTGAAATGATAAAAAGTATAGCATCTCAAACTAATCTTTTAGCTTTAAATGCAGCTATTGAGGCCGCTAGAGCGGGAGAATCAGGTAAAGGTTTTGCTGTGGTAGCAGATGAAATAAGAAAATTAGCAGAACAATCTAATGCTTTCACCGATGAAATTGCTTTGGTAATTAATGAATTAGCAGTTCAGACAGAAAAAGCAGTTGAGAGTATGGAAATAGTTAGTGACAATACCAAAGAACAAACTAAGAGTGTAGAAAACACAAATAAAAAATTTGAAGGTATTTCTATAGCTATTGATGAAATGCAGAAAGTAGTACAAACATTAAATGAATCAGGAAAGGATATGGAAAGCAAGAAGAATGAGATAATTGCAGTAATTGATAATTTATCTGCTATTTCCCAGGAAAATGCTGCGGGGACAGAAGAGACAGTGGCTGCAGTAGAAGAACAAACTGCTTCTATTTCAGAACTAGCTAATGCAAGTGAGTCTTTAGCTAAGTTAGCAGAGGATATGCAGGTGAGTATTTCTAGATTTAAATATTAAATACTTCTAAATTGAGTATTATATAGGCTGAATGATATTTAAAATAAATATTGTTCAGCCTATTTTCATACAATACGTAATGTGAAAAAATAATAAATATGGTAAAATAATACATAAAAGGTGAGTAAATGAAAAAAATTATTTTACCGTTATGTCTAACTGTACTAGTGTTGGTAGGCTGTGGAACTAAAAGTGCAGTAAATATGAAAAATTATAACAAGCTACAATATGGAATGAATTATAATGAAGTTAAGAAAATTCTGGGAGAAGGTAAAAAAAAAAAGGTAATGAAAATCATAAAAACTTCAAGCATTCTATTAGTACTTATGAATGGGATAATGAAGAAGGTAATATGATTAAAGTAGTATTAGAGGATAACAAAGTTGCGTCAATAAAACAAATAGGGTTAAAGTAGTGTCTTAATGGACACTGCTTTTTTACTTTATAAAATTTTTTTGTGGAGAGTTTTTTTATATTTAAAAATCACCAACAAAGGGAATTACTTCTATAAACTTTATGTATTTTAACACTTATTAAGTTTAAGATTCATATATTTGTTAGTGTAGTTAATTAATATTTATATAAATATATAATTTCTATCTAGCTAGTAAACATGATATAATAATAAAACATTGAAAAATTAATTATTATGGTATAATATAAACATAATTTTAATAAATAATAAAGTGAAGCTTAGTTTAGAATAAGCTTTTATTTATTGGAAATTTAACTAAAGCAAATTAATGACTTTACAAATATTGCTTTTATATTATAAAATAGAAAGTATTAGAATTGTAAAGTGTATAGCAAATATAGTGAATTTTAGATTTGCAGATAAATTATAGGAGAGTGATAAATTGAATAAAAAAGTTTTATCTTTTATTATAATGTTAACCCTAATTTTAAGTACAAGTACTAGCAGTGTATTGGCCGCACCAGATACTAAAGAGTCAGGGGATTTAAAAGGAACTAGAGAGCAAAAGAAGCAAATACAGCAAAGAGTTGAAAAAATGGACAGCGAAATTGATAGTGTAATAAATGAAATTGATAAAAATAAGCAACTTATGAATAAGGTTAATAAAGATGTTAAAGATACAGAAAATAAATTAAATCAGGTAAAAAGTAATGTAAAAGCCAAAGAAGATTTGTTTGGTAAAAGAGTACGGGCTATGTATATAAGTGGTGGAGATAGCTATTTAGATATACTTTTAGCCTCAGAAAGTTTAAGTGATTTTATGTCAAGGATAGATACAGTTTCAAAAATAATGAAATTTGATAAAAATGTTGTTATTAAGTTAAAGGAAGAAAAAGAAGCTATAGTAAAGGAAAAAGAAAACTTAGATGAAGAGAAAAATAAATTAGTATCCTTAAAGAAGAGCAATGAAGTTACTTTATTGAGACTTAATAAGAGTGTAGAAGAAGAAAAGAAAGCTCTTAGTAACGTAAAAGAAAAAGAAAATCAAATAGTAGCTAGTGAAGCCGCAAAGGCTAAAGAAGCTGAAGAGAATAGTAAGCAAGCTAAAGAGGTTGCATCTAATAATAGCAACAGTTCAAATGGGGAAACTTTATCTCGAGGAGAATCAAACTCTACGGCCTATTCAAAAGTAATGGTAATGGAAGCAACTGCATATGCAGGAGATGGCATAACTGCTTCAGGAAACGGAACAAGTAGAAATCCTAATGGATATAGTACCATAGCTGTAGATCCTAGAGTAATACGCATAGGAACTAGAGTGTATGTAGAAGGTTATGGATATGCTATTGCCCATGATACTGGTGGTGCCATTAAAGGTAATAGAATAGATTTGTTTATGAACTCAGAGGCTGAATGTAATAGTTGGGGAAGAAGAACTGTAAAAGTTTATATAATAGGATAGTAAGTATTTATTTTAGAAACAAATAAAAATTATTTTATATGTAGTAATAAATAGTGGTAATTAATTTATGTAGAATAATATTGTTTAAAAATTGAATTTTAATATGAAAATATTTAACTTTATAATAATATACCCTATAGAATAGATGAGTAAAAAGGAATCTATTTTATAGGGTATATTTTATATGAATTTATAAAATGTTTTAAGTATTAAAAGTTATTTGGAGTATAAGATTATATTAAAATAAGTTTAATGACCCTAAAAATATACAAATATAATTTTTATAAAACAAAAATTAGCTTAAAAAAATTATATAAAACATGTATAATTATTATATAACATAATATTATAAAGATTAGGGAGAAACATATATGAACAGACTACTTAGGACGATTATAGAAAATAATAGAAAGTGGATAGGGGAAGGAAAGGTTGCTTCATATATTCCCGAACTTTCTAAAATGGATAAAAATTTACTAGGCATTTCTGTATGTACCTTAGGGGGAGAGGAATATTGGGAAGGAGATGCTGAAGTCAAATTTACAATTCAAAGTATATCAAAAATAGTAACTTTAATGTTAGCTATAATAGACAATGGAGAGGATTATGTTTTTTCAAAGGTAGGAATGGAACCTACAGAAACAGCTTTTAATTCTATAGTAAATTTAGAAGCAAAAGAATCTCAGAAACCTATAAATCCAATGATAAATGCTGGTGCCATAGTTGTAGCTTCTATGGTAGCTGGAAAAGATTCTGATGAAAAGGTTGAAAGAATTTTAAAGTTTACTAGAAAAATAAGCGGTAACAATAACATTGATATAAATCTAAATGTATATGAGTCTGAAAAAGAAACAGGACACAGAAACAGAGCACTTGCGTACTTTATGAAAAGTACAGGAGCCCTTGAGGGGAATGTAGAAGAAGTTTTAGATGTATATTTTAAACAATGTTCCATAGAAATTACTTGTAAAGATTTAGCTAGAATAGGAATTATGTTGGCCAATGATGGTGTATCTCCTTATACTGGTGATAGAATAGTTCCAAGGTATGTGGCTAGAATTGTAAAAACTATAATGGTGACCTGTGGTATGTACGATGCATCAGGAAATTTTGCTGTACATATTGGAATACCTGCTAAAAGTGGAGTTGGAGGAGGCATACTTGCCTGTGCTCCAAGAAGAATGGGTATAGGAGTTCTAGGTACAGCTTTAGATGAAAAAGGTAATAGTATAGCTGGAATTAAGATATTAGAAGAGCTTTCAAAGCAATTAGATTTAAGCATTTTTTAAAATATGAGAATATTTAAATTTAAAATAATAGTAAAATATTTATTAGGCTTAAAGATTATTGCAATAAAGTAAGGGGATTTTAAAATCTTATTTAGGAGGCAATAAATGGCATACAATATCATAGATTTAATAGATAGAGCTATAGATACAGGAAATAAAGTTATTGAAATATATATTGATATGAATAAAGAATATGATGACATTAATTCTTTCAAAATATTTTCTAAGATATTTATGAAGTACGAAGAGGAAAAGATAGATTATTATCATTCATTAAAAATGAGGTTAAATAAAGAAAAAATAAAAGGAATAGATTTATATATATATGATAAGATATCTTCTTTAATTGCTCAGTTTAATAATAAAATCTCAACAAATTGTTATAAAGATAAAACCATAAAAGAATTTATAGAATGTGTATTAAATATGAATAAGGATATAAGAGCACTATTTATAGATATAAGAGGTAGAATGATACAAAAAAATGGAGATGGAGATAGTTATGAATATGAAATATTAACGGATATTATAAAAATGGAAGAAAAATATATAAAGGATCTAGAAAGAGTATATAAAAAATAAGGGGTTTATCATTAAATATAGATTTATTTAGTGATAAATCCCTTTAATCTTACTATGTAGAAATTTATAAAATTTCTCATTTATAGATTCTTATACAATATTTTAAAATTCATTATCCTATGGCATTTTTAGGACAAATATTTATACATTTCCCACATTGGATACAATCAGGATGCTCGATTGGATATCCTTTATAATCATAAGGAACTATACCCATAGGGCAAATTGTTTTGCAAAGTTTACAAGAAATGCAACTTGAAGATACAGTTAATTTTTTTCTATCCTCCTTAGAATAAGATATCAGAGATGCAATACTTCCCATAGGACAAAAATTACACCAAGTTCTATTATTATAGAAAAAACTTAATATAATGCCTACAAAGGTTGTAACTACAATCATTCTGTAGAAAACCATACCTATACCTATAGCATTTCCCCAGTTTTTATATATTCCACTTCCAAACATGTAAAACATAAATATAATAACAAATATTCTGAAAAGTTTAGATTTAAGAAATTTAGGAACTCTATTTTTTCTACTAAAATTAATTAGAACATTGTCAAAGAAACTACCTCTCGGACAGATATTTCCGCACCAAAACCTTCCTTTACCTAAAATGGCTAAGAAAATAGGACCTAGCATACAAATAATAGCTGTTAAAGCTATTGTAGGATTAAACATACCTGCTATTATAAAAAATATAAGAATAATATAACTATATTTTTTCAAAAAACTAGAAAAAGAAAAATTCATTTAATCACCTCGTAAAAAATAATGATATACCCATGTGGGGTATGTGAAGATTTTAATATATTACAAAAACTATGTCAATAGAATATATTAGAAAAACAGTTTAAATATAACAAAATATAAGCTTAAACTTAGTTTTATTTTTCAGCTGAGTAGGATTTCATATTAAATCAGTACTTTTTAAGGAATTCACATCAAGTTTTAACTCTGTGTAAGAATCATAGAGTTTGGTTCTCTATTTAAAGGAAATGATATCTTTTGCTTCGGTGAGTAAGGAAATTATATAACTCTAGTTATTATTTAAATTGGTTTGCTACTTAAGATTCGGTTTCTTTGATTAATAGAGAGTAGTATAATTTTTAGATAATTAATAAATAAAAAAATAACATAATTTATTGATTATATTGTTGAATTTTAATAATTTAATATAAAATATAAACAATAAATAATACAAGTTAAATAATAAACTTTTCCTATAACATATTAAAATTTCATATGATATATAACTTTTTAATAAATAATAAGTTTTTTTAAACAAGAGTAGACTGTTGATATATAGATGAGGAATAAGAGGATTGCTTTTTTATTATTTTAATCATATTTTATTATAAATTATTTTAAATAATATGCTAAAAATAATTAATGTAATATTATTTAGATAATATGTTGAAATGATACTTATAGTATGTTAATATAATAACAAGGACATTGTTAATAATATAACAAATAGCTTTCATCTAAGTTTTAATATTATTATATAAAGAGGTGTATATAAGATGGAAAAATTAAAAGTTTTAGTTCCAGTGGATTCATCTGAAAGAAGCAATTATTCTTTAAATTTATTAAAAAATATGTTTGATAAAAAACAGGTGGAAGTTACTTTAATAAATGTTAAAGAAGTTCAGGTAAATAATATTTTTTTAATTCAACAACAAATTAAAAAACTTAAAAGTAAAAGTGAAAAGGTTATGGAGGAAGCAAAGCAAAAGATCAAAAATATTGGATATGAATATGAAATGTATTCATGTTTTGGGATACCAGCGGATAAAATAGTAGAAAAAGCAGAAAAAGATAATTTTGATATGATAGTTATGGCTAAATCTAATAGAAAAGGCTTAGAAAAAATGAAAGGTTCTGTAACTACCAAAGTAGTTAAAACTTCTGAAGTGCCAGTAATTATTGTTTAAAATAAATTAAGCTCTTATTTTTTAAACTATTAAAATAAAAACATTATGAAATTAGTTTTAAACTAATTTCATAATGTTTTTTTATTTAAAACAAAATCTTAAATTAAAACCTATATATTAAAAATATGATAATTAATTCGATATTATATGTATAAATTACTAGGAAAATAATTTATATATAATTAGGAGGTGGGATATGAAACTCAGAAAAAAACTTGTACTGTCTTTTTCAATAATACTTTTTTTGTTTTCTATAATTATGTTTTCAACGGTTTATATTACAGTTAATAACATGGCAAATAAAAATTTTTTGAAAAATATAAAAGATAATGCTAATTTAGGATACTCTTATCTAGATTCAAAGTATCCTGGTAAATGGAATATAAAAGGAGATAAACTTTATAAAGGAGAAGAATTAATTAATAATAATTTTTATGTGGTGGATAACATAAAAGAACAAACAAGAAGCTTAGTAACTATATTTATGAAGGACACTAGAGTATCTACAAATGTAATTAGTAGTGATGGAAAAAGAGCTGTAGGAACTAAGGCTTCAAAAGAGGTATTAGAAAAGGTTTTAGATAAAGGTGAGGAGTTCCAGGGGACTGCAAAGGTAGCTGGCAAGGATGTTTTAACCTACTATAAACCTATAAAAGATTCTAATTCTAAAATTATAGGTATGTGGTTTATAGGGGTAGAAAAAGAAACTATTAAAAAAGAAGTTTGGAAAATATTAAGTTACATTCTTTTCATTATATTAATTGTATTAATTATAGGAATAATATTATTTAATTTTATAGGTAATAACATAGTTAAAAATATATATTCCTTTAATGAATATCTTAAAAATATGTCTCAGGGAGATTTTAATAAGGAATTAAATATTAAATATTTAAAACTAAAAGATGAATTAGGGCAAATGTTTAATAATTTAGAATATATGCAAATAGCCATAAAGGATATATTAAAGGAAGTAATTAGTGATTCAAAAGATTCTATAAAGTCTAATGAGGATGTATTTATACTTATAGACCAATTATCATCAAATGTAGAGCAAGTTACATCAACTACAGAAGAAATATCCGCAGCAATGGAGGAGACCGCAGCTTCAGCAGAGGAAATAAACGCTACAGCTAATGAAATAGAAAAGTCTATAGAAGTAATAGCTAATAAAATAGAAGAAACCTATAAAAAATCTGAGGATATAAGCAATAAAGCAAATAAATTAAAAAAAGATGCTGAAAACTCTAGGAAGGAAGCCTTTAATTTGTATAAAACTAATGAAAAAGAATTAAGTGAAGCTATAGAAAAATCAAAATCAGTAGAAAAAATTAATGTATTGTCAGAAGCAATACTTAAAATAACAGAGCAGACTAATCTTTTAGCTTTAAATGCTGCTATTGAAGCTGCTAGAGCAGGGGAAGCAGGAAAAGGATTTTCAGTAGTAGCAGAGGAAATAAGAAAACTGGCAGAAGAATCTAATAATACAGCTAATGAAATTCAAGAGATTACAAAAATTGTAGTTAGCGCAGTAGAAAATTTAGCAAATAATTCTAATAAGATATTGACATTTATAGATGGAAAAGTAGTAAAAGACTATGAGAATTTAGTTACAATAGGTGAAATGTATAGTAGTGATGCAGAATACTATAAGGCTGTATCTGAAAATATAAGTTCCACTACAGAAGAAGTCTTAACCTCTATGAAAAACGTTATAGAATCTATAGATAGTGTAACTATAGCCGCTAATGAAGCAGCAGATGGTACAAGTAATATAGCTAAAAGTGCAAATGATATATTGGAAGAAAGCAACAATGTTAAATGTAAATCAGAAGAATCTATGTCTAATTCTGAAAAATTAATAAACTCAATTTCTAAATTTAAAATATAAAAATTAAAAAGCTATGTATTTTGTAATATGTGGTTACAAATATATAGCTTTTTAATGGTTAAATTTTAAAATTAATAAATTATTTAGTTTCTTCATATTTATTTTTAGTTTTTTCTTTTATGTTTTCATAAAAATCCTTAGATTCTTCTTTAACATCATCATAAATATCCTTTGGGCATTCCTTTAAATCTTCATAAAAATCTCTAGAATCTTCCATAGTTTCTTGGAATTCATTTTTACCTTCTTCATATATGTTATTTATATCTTCGCCAGTTATATTTAGTTTTTCTTCTGTTTTTTCAGATTTATCCTTTAAATTTTCTTTAATATTCTTTCCTTTATCTCTTATTTTATTTTTGAGGTTATCCCCTTCATTTTTTATGTTATGAATTTTGTTTTTAAAAGCTTTGTTATACTCCATTTTTTCAAAATTATTTGTTTTACGTTTGTTGTTAAGTTTTTTAGCTATAAATACAGAACTTGCTACAGCTATTGTAGCACCTAGAATTTTACCTATAGTATTCTTATTTCTTTTCATAATGTAACCTCCTTAAAAATATATAAATTGAAAAATTTATATAATTGTATATTTATATTATGTATGTTTTTAAAATAAATACTTTTATAATACAATTATAACAATTAGAACAGAAATTCTTTGTGTAGGGGGCAAAATATTAAGAATTAAAAATTATTGAAAGAGGTGTATAATATTAATAATTAAGTAAAAAATAAAATACAGATAATTAAAAAAAAATGAATATATACTAATGGATAATAATTGTTTATTATTATACCATAAAAAACATATTTAAAAAACAGCTTTAAAATAAATAATTTTAAAATATATTGCATATAAAATTTATTTATGATATTCTATAGAAGGTGATTTAATAAGATAAAAACTAGGTTCTTCTTTTTTAAGAAGTATAGATTTTTGTTTATTAAATTAAAATAATTTTTCTTAAAAAAGGAGAGATATACAAATGGCAGATAAGAATATCACATGTAAAGATTGCGGAAAAGAATTTGTTTTCACAGAAGGAGAACAAGAATTCTACAAAGAAAAGGGATTCGAAAACGAACCACAAAGATGCCCAGATTGTAGAAGAGCTAGAAAGCAAGCTAGAAACAACAACAGATCTTTTAGATAATTAGAAAAGATTTTTTATTGGCTGTTGATTATATGTCAACAGCCATTTTTAATTAACAACCAGAAAGGAACATTATATGGAAAATAAAAACTTTGAAAATTTAAACTTGAATGAAGATGTACTAAAAGCTATACAACATATGGGATTTGAAACTCCATCTGCAATACAAGAAAAATCAATTCCAGTAGTATTAGAAGGAGCGGATGTTATAGCTCAAGCTCAAACAGGAACAGGTAAAACTTTAGCTTTTGGAGCTCCTGTAATAAGCACTTTGTGTGATGAGGGAAAGAAAAAAGGCGTAAAAGCTCTAGTATTAACGCCTACAAGAGAATTAGCCCTTCAAATAAAGGATGAGTTAAAGAGATTATCTAAATATAGTAAAACAAAAGTACTTCCTGTTTATGGAGGAGAGTCTATAGAAAGACAAATAAAAGATATTAAAAGTGGAGTAGATATAGTGGTTGGGACTCCAGGAAGAGTATTAGACCACATTAATAGAAGAACTTTAAAACTTGGGGGTATTGATTTCCTAGTTTTAGACGAAGCAGATGAAATGCTTAATATGGGATTTATAGAAGATATAGAAACTATAATGGCAAGTACTCCTGAAGAAAAACAAACTATGCTTTTTTCAGCTACAATGCCAGCACCTATTAAAAAATTAGCTTTAAACTACATGAAAAAAGATGTAGAGCATATAGCTATATTAAAAAAATCTCTAACAGTAGATAAAATAGCACAACATTATTTTGCAGTAAAAAATAAGGATAAACTAGAAGCTATATGTAGAATAATAGATTCAGAAGAACCAGAAAGTGCTATAATATTTTGTAGAACAAAAAGAGGCGTTGATGAATTAGTTGAAGCTATGCAATCAAAGGGATACAATGTAGAAGGTATGCATGGAGACATGAGCCAAAATCAAAGAATAAATACTTTGAAAAAATTTAAAAAAGCTACCTTAAACTTTTTAGTTGCAACAGATGTAGCGGCTAGAGGTATAGACGTAGAAAATATATCTCATGTTATAAATTATGATATACCTCAAGATGCGGAATCCTATGTTCACAGAATAGGAAGAACAGGAAGAGCTGATAAAGAAGGAACAGCCTATTCTTTAGTTACCCCTAGAGAAGTATCTTCTATTAGACAAATAGAAAGAATAATTAAGAGCAAAATCACCAAAAAAGAATTACCTACTTTAGAGGATATATTAGAAAAGAAATACGATAATTTATTAAATGATATAACTTCTAAAATAGAAGAAAACAAATATGAAAAATTTATGCCAATGGTAAAAACTTTAGAACAAAACTTTGATTTATCTGAAGTGTCAGCAGCTTTAATGGAAATGTTATTTAGTAAAGAAATGAGCTTTGACTATACAAATGATAAATTAGAGGCAGAAGTGCCAGTAAGATTATTCTTAAGTGTAGGAAGAAAAGATAGTATAAATGTAAAAAGCTTATTAACATTTATTCAAGATGAAGCTTCTGTAAGAAATCATGAAATTGGGGATATAGACATATTAGATAAATTTACTTTTATGGATGTATCATCAAACACTGCAGAAAAAATAATAAATAAATGCTCAGGTAAAAAATTAAATAGAAGAAAAGTTAATATCGAGATAGCTAAAAGTAAAAAATAGATTGTTTTAATTTTAGTTGTTTAAAGGGGAATTACTAAGGAATTTAGAAGCTAAGAGGTGAATTTTATTTGTTTCTTAGCTTTTGTTATTTTTTGATATAATAAAGTCATATATTGCTAGAAATCCTAATCTACTTTACTAACAAATCTAAACTCATTTTATTGAAATATCCTAAAAATTCCGAATTTACTATAGCTCAAACATGAGGTTTTATTAAAGAATCTTTGAATAAAATAAATTAAGAATTGTTAAGTTTATTCAAATAACATTTTACATAATATATAAGTTTTTTATTTATAATGAAAAATTAAAGTAGAATAATTTAAGTAATAATACTAATACTAAAAAAATAGAGTAATCCTAAATAATAATATAACGAAAATTTAGGAGGTATATGTTTAAATGAATACTAAGTTTAAAAAATCAATTTATTTACTTTTATTTTTAACTTTAATTTTTAGTGGAGTCATTGCATTTAACTATAAAGTTAAGGCTGATGAGAAAGGAGACATAAGTAATAATAAAGAAATTTATCTAACCTTTGATGATGGTCCTAGTGATAAAACCACAGAAGATATACTTGATGTGCTAAAAGAAAATGACGTAAAAGCTACTTTTTTTATAATAGGAAAGTATATTGAAGGAAAAGAGGATATTCTTAAAAGGATAGTTAAAGAAGGGCATAGTTTAGGTTTACACACATATAGTCATAATTATAAAACTATCTATCAAAATAACAAAGTTTTTATAGATGAAATGTTAAAATGTCAAAATGAAATTTATAGGGCTACAGGAGTTAAAACTAATATAATTAGATTCCCTGGTGGAAG
The DNA here is from genome assembly GCF_001889325.1 of Clostridium sporogenes. NCBI lineage: Bacteria > Bacillati > Bacillota > Clostridia > Eubacteriales > Clostridiaceae > Clostridium > Clostridium sporogenes. The sequence goes on from NZ_CP013243.1 coordinate 3,353,348, forward strand.
TGTAAAAAGATTGGATAAAAAATTTAAAAAGGAATTAGAAGAGGAAGGTTTTAAAATATATGATTGGAATATGGCATTAACAGATGGTATAAATCCTAGATCACCTGTAAGTAAATTTTATAAAGAGGGAACGAAGAGAAAAAAACCATTATCCAAAGTTATATTACTCATGCATTGTGATCATTTAAATAAAAATACCTGTAGAGTTTTACCAGATATAATTAAGTTTTATAAAGATAAAGGTTATGAATTTAAAATTATTGATAAGAATACCCCAGAATTCGTATTTCCTTATAAAAAATAAAAATGATTAGTAATAACTTTAGTTTTATCCATATTTTATTTTTGAAGTTAACATAAATATATACCTAAGGTATTAAAAAATAAATTTATTATAGATTTTAAATAATTGTTTAAAAATACTTTTAGAAATTGATATAATTTCTAAAAGTATTTTTTATCCGATGACTACCCGCTCTAATACTCCATCTTTTTCAAAGTGGGAGTAAAGAGCGGGTGTACGTCCCTGGATAACGATTTCTAAGCTTCAGTGGAAGTAAAAACTCCCTCTGAAGCCAAGAACTCTGTTTATGTATATCTAGCAGGAGTAGAAAATTGGAGGCGAAATTCCACTTTGAGCTTAGTAGTGAAGGATCTATAAGAGTGATGTTAAAAATGGGTTTAGTTCCAAGTGGATGAAATAAGTTGCATTTTAAATGTATGGATACAATTGAGGTGCTGATAATCTTATGAAATAATGATATTGATTAATTTGTAAATACATAAAAGGGGGATATATTTATGGAAAAGAGATATGAATTAAACAAAAATTTAGCTCGAATGCTTAAGGGTGGAGTTATAATGGATGTTGTGAACCCAGAGCAAGCAAAAATTGCAGAAGAAGCTGGGGCTGTAGCTGTTATGGCATTAGAAAGGGTTCCATCAGACATTAGAAAACAGGGGGGAGTAGCTAGAACTTCCGATCCTAAGATGATAAAAGAAATAATAAATGCAGTTTCAATACCGGTTATGGCAAAGGTTAGAATAGGTCATTTTGTAGAAGCTCAAATATTAGAAGCTATAGGAGTAGATTATATAGATGAAAGTGAAGTTTTAACATCAGCAGATGCAGCTTTAATGATGCAGTTAGGGTGTGATGGAATATTTAAATCAGATAATCCAGAAAAAAGAGCAAAAGCTATAGTTAAAGCAACAACTTATTTTAAAGATCCAGAGGTTTTAGCTAAGGTTTCAGAGAATTTAGGAGGAGCAATGTCAGGTTTAGAAATTAGTAAGCTAGAAACAGAATTTGCTGAAAGAGGCTGGTAAAATGATAAGAGTAGGAGTATTAGACTTACAGGGTTCTGTGGTGGAGCATATGAAGATATTAGAAAAGATAGATAATGTAGAGCCTGTTAGAGTGAAATATAAAGAGGATTTAGATAATATTCAAGGAATAATATTACCAGGGGGAGAAAGTACAACATTAGGTAAACTTTTAAAAGATTTTCATATATATGATACACTAAAAGAAAAGATAGAAAATGGCTTGCCAGTTTGGGGAACCTGTACAGGTATGATATTATTAGCAAAAGATATACAAGGACAAGAAGAGTCATATTTTAAAGTTATTGATATAAAAGTGAAGAGAAATGCCTATGGTAGTCAATTAAATAGTTTTTCTATAGAAGAAATGTTAGAAGATATAGATAAAGAACCTATAGAATTGGTGTTTATAAGAGCACCTTATATAACAACCGTTGGTTCTAATGTAACTATATTAAAAAGGGTAAGAAAAAATATAGTTGCGGCAAAAGAGAAAAATGTTTTAGTAACATCTTTTCATCCAGAACTTACAGAGGATACAAGATTTCATAAATATTTTATAGATAAATTTATAAAAAATAAATAAAGTATTTTTTATATTTATTAGTATGTATTTTAAATAAATATAATTATATAAAATAAACTTATCTAAATATAAAAAACTCTTTTTAAGTGTGTATATTAAATATGCAACTTAAAAAGAGTTTCTTACTTGGAAAATTCCATAACAATTTCAATAAAATTATTATAAAATGCATAATTGATTATAAATAATTGAAAAAAATTACCAAAAGATGTATAATATAAATATGATTTGGAATTTTATTCAAATGGAGGGTGTGCATTATGCTAGACAGGGGATTTATACAAAATGGATACGTTTATAATGAATACGGAGATAGAATGTATTTTATAGAAGATATTTATATTTATAATTTAAATAATATGCTTTGCGAATTTTATATTAAAGATAATTTAATTTGTGAAATGGAAGGTTCAGGGAAATACTGGTTAAATAATAACTCTATATATTTTTTAGGTAAACAAGCTATATAATAAAAGAACATGTTAAAATAAAAATATTAAAGAATTTCTAATTTTAGATATAATAGATTGCTTTACATTAAGTTTACTAGAATTTATAAAGTATAAAAACACTATGAAAATTTATTATTTAAATAAATTTTCATAGTGTTTTTTAGTAGAAATTTATTTAAATAAATAGGTATTTTATGAATAATATAATTAAATTTGGTGATTCTGCACATAATATATGATAAGTATATATAAATCATATAAGAAAGGATAAAAAATGAGAGATAAATTAGATGATAAAATAAAGCCTATTTTAGATAAACTTAATGCTCCAGATAAATTTAATGTAAAAAAAATAAACTTAGGTAAAGGAAACAATATAAAAGTAGCATTAGTTTATGATAAAGATTTAATAGATAGAAATATAATAAGTGATTACATATTAAAACCGTTAATGCTTCATATAGAGGAAAGCTTTACAGGTAAAGAAAATATTACAGAAATTTTAATGGAAAAGTATATATGTGTAGATGATACTATTTTAAAAACAGATAATGAAGAAATAACAGATCTTATAAAGAAGGGATCTACAGCAGTCTTTGTTCCTAATAGTGAAAATACTATAATTATTAACACTGTTAAAAAAGATTATAAACCTATACTTCCACCAGAAATAGAAACTTCTATAAGAGGGCCTAAGGAGGCCTTTACAGAAAGTATAGAAAGTAATTTATCTGTAATTAATAGAAGAATAAAAGACAAAAATTTAAGAATTGAAAGGTTTATAGTTGGAGAAAGATCACAAACAGAAGTAGCAATTATATATATAGAGGATATAGCAGATGAGAAATTAGTAAATAAGATAAGGGAAAGAGTAAATTTAATAAAAGTAGATCATATAAAAAACGCAGGGTATATAGAGGAGTATATAGAAAATAATTCCTATACTGTATTTCCCCAGTCTTTTACTACAGAAAGACCAGATGTAATGGCAGTTAATATCATGGAGGGGAAAATAGGCATATTAATGGAAGGATCTCAGCAAGGGATAACTTTACCAGCTATTTTTATAGAATTTTTTCAAACTGTAGAAGATTATAACCAAAAATTCATGTTATCCACAGTTATAAGATTTTTTAGAGTAATAGCTGTAGTTTTAGTATTAAGTTTAACCTCTATATATTTAACTCTTGTAAAATTCAATGTGGAATTACTGCCAGATAAATTATTGCAACCTATTGTTCAATCTAGGGTTGGGATTGCTTTCAGTCCAGTAATGGAGATAGTTTCAATGGAACTTATAGTAGAATTTTTAAGAGAAGGAGGATTAAGATTACCTTCAAAGATAGGGCAAACTTTAAGCGTAGTTGGTGGTATTATAATTGGAGATGCGGCTATAAAATCTCATTTTGTAAGTTCTACCACCCTTTTAATGGTAGGTATTTCTACGGTGGCTACCTTTCTTATTCCAAATTTTGAAATGTCGTTGGCCATTAGGATATTAAAATTTCCTATATTATTTCTTACTAATGCTTTAGGGATAATAGGAGTTTCCATAGGCTGGTTTTTTATATTGGTTGAATTATGTTCTTTAGATAGTATGGGAGTTCCATATCTTCAGTTTAAGAAATCTGATATGAAGGATACATTTATGAGAGCACCTTTATGGAAAATGAATAAAAGACCAAAGGCTATACCAAATAAAAATCCTGTACGTCAAAAGGATTTTAGAAAAAAATTTAGGGGGAACCATAATGGGAAATAATAGAAATGATGTGTTAAGCACAAGCCAAACCACGCTTATGATAGCGGGATCTATGATAGGAATAGGCATATTATCACTTCCGGCTAATTTAACTAAGGTAGCTCACAATGATGGTTGGATTGGAGTAATTATAGGAAGCTTATATCCCTTTTATATGGTGCTTTGTGCCCTTATAATATTTAAAGATAATTCTTACCAAAATACTAATATAGTAGAAATAAGTAAAATATATTTTGGAAAGTTTTTTGGAAACTTGTTAGGACTTATATTCACTACTCAATTTTTAGCTTATATAATCATTACCGCTGGTAATATAAGCAATATGTTAAGAGTTTATTTAGTTTTATTTTTAGAGCAATATAAATTAGCAATTCCAATACTATTAATTTCAGTATACACTGCTTCTAAGGGAATAAGAGCCTTAGGAAGAATAAATGAGGTTATTTTTTATGCATCCATTCCACTAATATTATTAACTGTATTGGCATTAAAACAAGGAAATATATTAAATATTAAACCTATATTGGGGACTCCTATTTCCACTATTTTAAAAGCTAGTATAGAACCTATATATTCTTTTGTAGGCATAGAGATTATTTTTTTAATAGTTCCCTTAATGAAGGATAAAACTAAGATAAAAAGCTCATTTTTAGAAGCCACTGCAATTATAGTTTTTTTGTATATATGGTTAAGTTTTGTGTCTATATATTATTTAGGAGCAGATGTAGCAAAAAATTTATATTGGCCTACGTTATCTATTGCAGAAACAATTTCTATACCAGGCATAAGTAATTTTAAATTTGTATTTATGTTTTTATGGAGCAGTATAATTTTTAAAACTATAGCTAATCAGAATTATTTTTTTTATTATTCACTTTCTAGTATATTTAAAAAAATAAATTCCACTATTTTGTATATGATAGTATTTTTGTTTGCTACTATAATTGTTAGTAGGTTAGATAGTTTTATATTCCTTAAAAAAATTAATGAAGGTGTTAGTATATTTTATTTAGTATTCAATTTAATTTTTATAACTATGATAACTATTATAAAAATTATAAAGAATGGAGGAAAAAATGAAACAACTAGTACAAAAACTAATGAAAAGTTTAGAGAAGAATAGAATTAATATAATAATTATTATAATAATTACTTTAAATATATATTTTTATAATCCCAATATAAAATATGCAGAGGAATTAGATATACCCGCTGGAATAGGTTATGATTTTCAAACCAAAATAGATGATATAAGATATTATAAAATACCTATAAGTACATATATTTTTAATCCAAATGGTACTACTACAAGTACTGTACACGAAGGAAAAGGGGAAACTCTTTTAAAAACTCGCCAATATAGACAAAGAAAATCTAATAGAAAATTCTTATTGGGTAATGAAAAAGTTTATTTAATTAGCGAAAAATCCGCTTATGATGGAATAAATGAAATTACTAATCTTCTGTTTTTTAATCCTTTAGCTAATTCTCAGGCAGTTTCATTAGTTTGTGCTGGAAACCCAAAAGATATGTTAAATTATAAAATACAGGGATATCCTAATTCTGCAGATTACATATATGGATTGATTCAAAATTCACCACAATATAATTTTTTCCCTGTGAAAGCCTATACTACAAATGCAAATTATTACCAGTTAAAAACAGAGGGAAAAAATTTAGTACTTCCTTATATAGAAGCAACAAAGGATGGGATAGAAATTACAGGAATGGCACTTTTTAAGGGAGATAAAATGGAAAGAAAAATAGATGTAAATGAAATGCAAGTGCTAAATAGGCTAAGAGAAGACAAAACTAAAGGAATTATTAGTATTGAAAAAAATTATAAAAACTTTGCAGAAATGGACTGTTATATAAAAAGAAAGGTAGAATGTTATAAAGAAAAGGGGAAATATAGATTTGTAATAAAACTAGATATAAAAGGAGATATGATTAACTGTAAGTCTTGTAAAGATGAATTGTGCAATCAAGAAGGAAAAGATGGTGTAGTAAAAAAGTTTGAAGAAAAAATATATAAAGAGTCTTATAAATTTATTAATAAAATGCAAAATGAATACAAGGTAGATGCTTTAAACCTAGGTAGTGTGGCAGCGGCTAAATATGGTAGAAACACTGGAGTGAATTGGGATGAGGTGGTAAGTAATTCAGAAATAGAATTAGACATAAATATGAGATTAATTCGTGGGGCTAGAGGAACTTTTTAATTAATTAGCTTCAATGATAAAGCTAAATATTATTTAGTTAGTTTAAATTAATATATCTAATAAAAAGGTTAATTTAAAAAATAAACTTTCAATTAAATATATTAAATTTCTATAAAACATTTAATAATTAAAAACGGAAAAGATATGAATCTGGGATATAATATTACAAATTCATATCTTTTTCATTATATTTTTTATTTAAAATGCCCAATCACCTTTTTTGAAAATTTCAATTTCTTCACCCTTTTTATTTTCACCTATAATATCTAAATCAGAAGATCCTATCATAAAATCTACGTGGGTTAAAGAATTGTTGGCTCCAGCCTTTTCTAATTCTTCTTTTGTCATATTATCTCCGTTTTCAATACAAGTAGGATAAGCTTCTCCAAGGGCTAAATGGCAAGAAGCATTTTCATCAAATAGTGTATTATAAAAAATTATATTTGAATCTGAAATAGGGGAATGAAAAGGTACTAAAGCTACCTCGCCTAAATAGCAAGATCCCTCATCTGTTTCTATTAATTTTTTTAGAGTTTCATAACCTTCCTCAGCGGAAAAATCTATTATCCTCCCGTTTTCAAATTTTAAAGTGAAATTATTTATGAGGTTTCCACTATAATTTAAAGGCTTTGTGCTTTTTACTATGCCATTTACACCAGTTTTTAAAGGGAGAGTAAATACTTCTTCCGTAGGCATATTAGCTACAAAATACCTTTTGTTTTTATTATATTCTCCACCACCGCACCATATATGTCCTTTAGGTAATTCTATAGTTAGATCTGTATCTTTTGATTTATAATGTAGTTTAGTTAATCTTTGATCATTTAAAAAATTAACCTTATCAGTTAAATTATTTAAATGTTCTTCCCAAGCTTTAACGGGATCCTCTTTATCTATTCTAACTATATTGAATATGTTCTCCCAAAGTTTCTCTACAGCCATATCTTCTTTTAAATCTGGGAATACTTTTTTTGCCCAAGCTTTTGTAGGAACGGATAAAACACACCAAGATACAAAACTATTCATTATATATTCATAGTATTTTTTTAATGCTTTCCCCCTAGTTTTATTAGAAGTAGCAATTTTTTGGGGATCAACATTTTTTAATAATTCAGGATTTGAAGCAGATATAGATAAAAAGGCCGCATTTTCTTTTGCCAAACTTTCTAATTCATCTACTTCCCAAGCAGGGAATTCTTCGAAAGCTTCAAAAGGAGCTTTCATATATTTTATAAGGGATAGTTCTTCATCATTCCACTTTACGTGTACATTTTTTGCACCAGCATCATAAGCTTTATTAGCTATAATTCTTACGAACTCTGCGCACTCTATAGGTGAATTTATAACAAGTGTTTGGTTAGGTTCTATATTTATACCTATTTTAACAGCTATATCGGCATATTTTTCTAAAAGCTTTTTAAAATCATTCATAAAAACACTCTCCTTACAATATATACTTTGGGTTAGCACATATTTCTTTTATTATTAGTTTATACCAATAAACATATAAGTCAATAATATTTGTAGATTAATTAAGAATATATATCTATAAAATATAAGTTAAATCATAACTATAATTATATTATATAAAAAACATATAAAACTTTTGTAAATAGATGAGAAAATGTGATAAATAATGAAATTAAGTGAAAATATTTAACAAAATATAATATTAAATGAAAAATAGTGTATAATATATGATATATATACAAAATTTATCAATAATATAATTAATAGGGGGAACAATATGTTAGATAAAGTGAAAATTAAAGGAAAAATGTTAATATCAACAATAATAATGTTAATATCCATATTAATTGTTAGAGTTTTAGATGTATTTAATATATGGAAGAATAATAGAGATATAAATTCTTTATATGAAAAAACTTAATATCTGTAAAAGTTCTTAATGATAATAGAAATCAATCTAGGGTTTTAGAAGCAGATATATTATACATAATACTTAATCAAAATAACAAAGAGGAACAAAGTAAAAGAATAGAAGATATAAAAATAAGGGAAAAAAAGTTTAATGATAATTTTAAAACATTACAATCTACTAAACTGGATGAACAGAAAATAAAATTCATGGATCAAATGTCTAGGCATTTAAATGAGTATTCTATAAGGAGAAATATTGTAGTTAAGATGGCTTTAGCAGGAAAATATAAAGAAGCTTATGAGGAATTTTATAGTTTAAATAGGACTATAGAATCTTTTCATAACAGATTAAGAGATCTAGCTAATTATAATGAAAAGAAAGCAGAAAGTATAAATAGTGAAAATAATAAACAATATAAAATGGCAATAATATTATTTTCACCCATAACTATTTTAACTATATTGATAGGACTAACTGTTACACTAAATATAGCAAAACCTATGAAGAACTTAGCAGATAATTTGAATTTACTATCTGAAGGGGATTTTACTGAGGATATAACAGATAAATATTTAAATAGAAGTGATGAAATTGGTATAGTTTTTACTTCACTTAAAAAATGCATAGCAATATAAAAGAAATGATATTTAAAGTAAAGGATGAAGTTGAAAAATCTATGGAGTTTAATGCTGTTATATCAATTTTGTTTAATGAATTAAATAAAATTATTGAAGAAGTATCATCCACTACAGAGCGGTTGTCTGCTGGAATGGAAGAAACTGCAGCTTCATCAGAAGAAATGAATTCTACATCAAATCAAATAGAAAGAGTTATAGAATCTGTTACAGAGCAAGCAAAAGAAGTGTCAGATAAGTCTGTTACTATAAATAAAAGAGCTCAAGATCTTAAAATTGGAGCTGAGAATTCAAGAAAAAATACTTTAAATGTATATGAAATGAATAAAGGAAAATTATCAAAGGCCATAGAAGACACTAAATCTGTGAATGAAATAAACAAATTATTAGAAGCTATACTTGATATAACAGATCAAACAAATTTATTAGCACTAAATGTAGCTATTGAAGCAGCAAGGGCAGGGGAAGCTGGGAAAGGTTTTGCCGTAGTAGCAGAAGAAGTAAGAAAATTAGCAGAAGAATCCAGTAATACAGCGGGACAAATACAGAAAATAACAGAAACTGTAGTAAGTTCTGTAAAAGAACTTGCTAATAACTCACAACAGCTATTAGATTTTATGAATGTAAATATAGTTAAAGATTATGACGATTTTGTATGGACAGGAGATAGTTATAGCAATGATGCTAAATATTATAATAAAGTATCTTTAGATTTAAGTGATAATTGCAAAAACATTTTAGTATCTATAAATAATATTACAGAAGTAATAAATGGAGTAATTTTATCAGCAGAGGAAGGAGCAGTGGGAGCAACGTCTATAGCTGAAAAAATTAATATAATAGTAGAAAATACAGAATTGGTTAAGGAAGAGTCAGAGCAATCCAAAGAAAGAGCTGAACTTTTAATGGAGTTAGTTAATAAATTTAAAATATAAGTTTTGTTAAGCAAACTTTAAATAAAAAATATTCAATATAAAAATATTTTAAATCAATTTTTAAACCTAATAATTATTTTATTATAAAAAATATAAATTTATCTAAATTATAATAAGTTTTAAGACGATAATATTATTGATAAGTTTTTTATTGTTTTTTGTAATTAAAACAATAAAAGATGTAAGAAATTATAGATCCTATAAGATCTGCTATTAAATCTACCATAGTATCCGTAACACCACAACATTCTACTCCTTGCATATCTAAATTAAATAAAGTGTCAATGGTAAATTCATAAATTTCCCATATAACACCACATAAGGCTGCAAAGGATAAGACAAAAATAAATATAAAAATTGGATTATAACTGTTCATGGAGTTATGAGGATTATGCTTTTTTAATATAATAATAGCAAAAAATCCTATTATTATACCAGATACAACATGAAGCATAGTATCCCACCATTCATATCTATAAAAATTATTTAGAGTGCCTAAATAAAGAGAAATAAATATAAAAAATATAATAGACAAGTATAAGCTTTTATCAGGTTTAATTTTCATTATTTTAAAAATTAAAGAGGGTATAAAAGTTAATATGAAAGCAGCAATTCCAATTAGTGTGAAATAGTAATCTTTTTTTATAAAATTATTTATTACATTAATAAAAATAAGAATTCTTATAACATATTTACATACATTGTAGGTTAATGTTTTTATTTTATAATTAATGTTCAAAATATCACCTAACCTTTCATTCTGTTTTATCTAATTTATAATATTATATGGTTATTAATATTTTATTATTATTAGGAAAATATTTTATAAATATTATGAATGTATTTTATATATTTAAAATTTAAAGAGGATTTATAAATTAAAGGCGTAAAGCTAAACTTAATTCAAAGTGATTTTTTACTTTATTTTAATTTTAGATGAAGGACACTTAGTATATATAGAATTAGAATTGTGAAATTAGCGGATAAAATTAAATAATGAGGTGAGACATAATGTTAAAAGACATAAAAATTAGAGGTAAAATTATAATTCTTGCATTAATAATGATTTTAGTTTCAGTAATTATAGCTTCTACAGGATTTTATTATATAAAATCTGGTAACAAAGAAATGAGTAAGATGTATACTGATCAGTTAATGTCTGTAAAATTAATTAATGACAATAGAAATCAAACTAGAGGGATTGAAAATGATTTATTATATATGATAATTAAAAATAATGATAAATCTGTTCTAAATGAAAAAATTAAGAGTATTGATAATAGGAAAAAAGTATTTGAAGAAAATATGAATTATTTGAAAAAACAGGAGATGGAGGAGGAAGAAAAAAGTATATTTCAAAAGGTAGAAATAGGATTTTCAGAATATGAAAAAAATATAGCTAATATAATTTCATTAATAAATAATAATAAACTTAAAGAAGCTAATGAAGCTTATATAAGCACCAGTAAATCTTTAGAACAATTCCATAATGATTTAAGAACTTTATCAGAGCAAAATTCAAAGGAAGCTGAAGAAACAAATACAAATAATGATAAAGATTATGGTAAAATAAAAATAATTTTTTTAACTATTTTTTTATTAGTAATAGTAATAGCAATAATATTAACATTTATTATATCTAAGTCTATAGTAGATCCTATAGGAAGAATGGTGAAATATTTAAATGATTTTTCAGAAGGCGATTTCAGTGAAGAAATTCCTAAAGAAAGACTTAATAGAAAGGATGAAGTAGGTTATTTAGCTAAATCTCTTGTTAATATGCAAGAATCAATGAGGGGAATGGTTAATAGTGTAAAAAATGAATCTGAAAAATCACTAGAGTTTAGTGAAATTGCTGTAGGTTTAATAAATGAATTAAATATGAATATAGAAGAAGTTTCCTCAACTACAGAAGAATTATCTGCTGGAATGGAAGAGACAGCTGCTTCTGCAGAGGAAATAAATGCTACATCTATTGAGATAGAAAGAGCAATAGAAGGAGTAGCAAGAAAAGCAGAGGAAGTTGCTAATAGATCTACAGATATAAGTAAGAAAGCAGAAGAGTTAAAAGTAAGTGGAGAAAATTCAAAAAATAATGCTATACATATGTATCGAAATAATGCAAAAGAATTATATTCTGCCATAGAACAATCTAAATCTGTAGAAAAGATAAATGAATTATCTGAAGCTATACTTGAAATAACAGATCAGACAAATTTATTAGCATTAAATGCCGCTATTGAAGCTGCTAGAGCAGGAGAAGCAGGAAAAGGATTTGCAGTAGTTGCAGATGAGGTAAGAAAATTAGCAGAAGAATCTAGTAACACAGCTTCACAAATAAAAGAGGTAATAGCTTTAGTTATAGATTCAGTAGGAAATCTTTCTGGTAGTGCTAAGAAATTACTAGAATTTATAAATGGACAAGTAATAAAAGATTATGAGAAGTTTGTCCAAACGGGGGATATGTATAGTGAAGATGCTAATTACTATAATGATGTCTCTCAAGGGATAAGCGCTACTTCAGAAGAGCTTTTAGCTTCTATAAAAAATATAGTGGAAGTTATAAATACTGTAGCCCTAGCTGCCAATGAAGGTGCAGAGGGCGCTACTAATATAGCTAATAAATCTTCTATAGTAGTAGAGAAGGCTAACGAGGTAAAGGAAAAATCAGAAGAATCAGAACATAGGGCAGAGATTTTACAAGAATTAGTATCTAAATTCACTGTATAAAGAAATTACGACTTGTAGGTTTTTCTTTCAGTAGGAAATTATTATGACAACCTTTAAAGGTATTAAAACAAGAAATACTTTTAGAGAAAATAGATATCTTATTTTTATAGCTATCTATTGACTAAAAGTACTTCTTGTTTTAATTTTGAACATTTAAAGGCTGTTAAATCGTAATTTCCTTATTTAGTTCATGAACATTTTTATATCTTCATCTACTGAGGATATAGTTCCTATACCAAAGTTTTCTACTAATATTTTAGCCACATTTGGTGATAAGAAGGCTGGTAAAGTTGGTCCTAAGTGAATATTTTTAACACCTAAGTGAAGTAATGCAAGTAATACTATTACAGCTTTTTGTTCATACCATGCTATATTATAGGAAATTGGTAATTCGTTAATGTCTTCAAGTTCGAATACTTCTTTTAATTTAAGAGCTATTACAGCTAATGAATAAGAATCATTACATTGACCTGCATCTAATACTCTAGGTATTCCATTTATATCTCCTAAATCTAGTTTATTATATTTATATTTTGCACAACCTGCAGTTAATATAACTGTATCATTTGGAAGCGCTTTAGCGAAATCAGTATAGTAATTTCTACTCTTCATTCTTCCATCACAACCTGCCATTACAAAGAATCTTTTTATGGCTCCAGTTTTTACTGCATCAACTACTTGAGGAGCTAAAGCTAAAACTTGGTTATGAGCAAATCCACCTATAATTTCACCTTTTTCTATTTCTTTAGGGGAAGAACATCTTTTTGCATGTTCAATTATTTCTGAAAAATCTTTTTTACAATCTTTTGAAGCAGTAATATGTTTAACTCCTTCAAAACCAGTTACACCAGTAGTGTACATCCTATCTTTGTAAGAAGCTTTAGGTGTAACAATACAGTTTGTAGTCATTAAAATCGGTCCGTTGAAGGCTTCAAATTCTTCGTTTTGTTTCCACCAAGCATTACCGTAGTTACCAACAAAATGTTTATATTTTTTGAATGCAGGATAGTAATTTGCAGGAAGCATTTCACTGTGAGTATATACATCTACTCCAGTACCCTCTGTTTGTTTTAAAAGTTCTTCCATATCCTTTAAGTCATGTCCGCTTATTAATATACCAGGATTATTTCTAACACCTATATTAACCTTTGTTATTTCAGGATTTCCATAAGTTGATGTATTAGCTTTATCTAATAGAGCCATAACATCTACACCATATTTTCCACATTCTAAAACTAAAGCAGTTAATTCATCTGCAGAAAGAGTATCATCTAAAGTAGCTACTAAAGCTTTTGCCATAAAGGCATGGATACTATCTTCGTCATAACCTAAATTGTTAGCATGTTCTAAATAAGCTGCCATTCCTTTTAATCCATAAGTTAAAAGTTCTCTTAAAGATCTTATATCTTCATTTTCAGTAGCTAATACTCCTACTGTTTCAGCTTTCTTTTTAAAGTCTTCAGGATTATTTGCAGCCCAAACTGCAGCATCGTGAATTTCTTTTTCATCTTTATCATTTTTTATTCCTAAAACACTTAAGAATTTAGAAGTCCAACTTTTATTTTCCTTAGAATTATAAGAACCACCAGCTTTTATAATAGCATCCTTTAAATTTTGTCTTATTTTTAGACCTTTTTGAACTCTAGCATTTAGAGCTTTACAATCAAAGTTAGCATTAGTTATAGTAGAGAAAAGACTTTCAACTATAAATTTATCAGCTTCACCAGTATTTAGACCTATTTCTCTAGCTTGAGAACTATATATTGCTATTCCTTTTACAACGTATATAATTAAATCTTGAGTTTTAGCTATATCCTCAGTTTTACCACATACACCTTTTACAGTGCAACCACGGCCGCCAGCAGCTTCTTGACATTGATAACAAAACATACTCATTATTAATACCTCCATATATTTAAAATTATTTTTAGTTACTAATTTAGTAGAGTAAGTATATCGCTTAACTCTGAATTAATTGTATAAAAAAAATATGATTAATTCTGTAACCTATGTTACAAGTAAAACAATTTCTAAAAATTTTATTAGAGATTATTTGTTATTTTGCTATATAATTTGGAAAAAACAATATGAAGTAGTCCTTAATGTTAGTTGAAGCTTGTTTAATAATAGCTTTTTAATTAAAGGTTAAAAATTTTATAAAGCAATATATAGTAATTTTGTTGACAATAGTTAAAAGTTTTAGTATATTATAAGTGTATTAGCTGTAGTAGTACACTTAATACTTTGTATACACTTTATTTTTTACAAATGGTAGATATAAAAGAAAATTAATAATTGTTTAAACTCTTAAAAAAATGAGGTGATTTCAGAATGAAGAAAAAAATAATTAACATTTTATTTACTGTAGGATTTGTATTTTATATTTCATTTTTACTGTGGAATATTCCTTTTAAATATGTATCTCCAATAGAAGTATTTAGTACTAATAGATATTTTTCTAGAACACTTAATTTGATTCCTTTTTATGATAGCTTCAATGGAAATTATAACGGTTTAGATATTTGGGGAAATGTAATTTTATTTATTCCATTAGGAATTTATATGAATATAATCAATAAAAACAACGCTATATATAAAAATATTTTTGAAATTTTCTCAATAAGTTTAATCTTTGAAGCTAGTCAATATATATTTGGCATAGGTGCCAGTGATATAACGGATATTATTACTAATACTATTGGGGGAATTATTGGTATAGGTATATACATGGTAATTAAGAAGATTTTTAAAGAGAATACTAAAGTGAAAAATTTTATTACTATTTGTAGTATTGTAATTATGATACCAGTTGGAATTATATTAATAGCACTATTTATATACAATTAGATTATAAACATAATATGTAGTAAATTTATTGAGCAATTTTAATATTAAATAAGCTAGATAGGAAAAAGGAAAAATCTAACTTATCTTTTAATTTTAAATATTATTAATAGTTTAAAATAGAGCCTAAAAAATAAATGTATTATTAATAACAATAAAATAAGGTGGTGAAGAAATGATTAATATAGACAGTAGAAGTAGCAAACCTATATATGAACAAATAATAGACGGTATAAAAGAAAATGTTATAAGGGGAATATTGAAACCAGGAGATAAATTACCTTCTGTAAGAGAACTAGCTGTAATGATAACTACAAATCCAAATACAGTTAGTAAAGCTTATAAAGAATTAGAAAGAGAAAAAATTATAGAGGTTTTAAGGGGAAAGGGAACTTATATATCAGATTTTAATCCTAGGGAGGATGAAGAAAAAATGAGTTTTTTAAGAAAAGAATTAAAGCAACTTTTGATAGAGGCACAATATATGGGAATTGATAAAAAGGAATTTTTAAAGTTGATAGAAGAGATTTATGAAGATTTAGATGGAAAGAGGTGATTAAGTTGATAAGTATAAGCAATGTATCAAAAATGTTAGGAGATAAAAAAGCTTTAAATAATATTAACTTAAATATAGAGAAAGGAAGTATATTTGGTGTTATAGGAGAAAATGGAGCAGGTAAAACTACTCTTATAAAATGTATGTTAGGAATATATAAACAGGATGAAGGTGAAATCAAGATAGATGGAGAACCTGTTTTTGAAAATGCTTTAGTAAAAGGGAAAATAGGTTATGTAGCAGCAGAAATTCAATATTATTCATCTTTTAAAGTAAAGGAACTTGTAAAATTCTATACTTTAACCTATAGCACTTTTTCTTATGAACGTTTTAAAGAGCTTAATAAGATATTTAAAATACCAGAAAACAAGAGAATAAGAGAACTTTCAAAAGGCATGAAAATGAGGGTTTCTTTAATGTTAAATTTAAGTATATATCCAGAAATATTAATATTAGATGAACCTACTTCCGGACTAGATCCTATAATAAAAAGAAAATTAATTAACATATTATTAGAAGAGGTTTCAGAAAAAAATACTACTATATTTATAGCAAGTCATCATTTAGATGATTTAGAAAGAATATGTGATTCTGTAGCTATTATAGAAAAGGGACAAATAAAATACGCAAATAATATAGAGGATATGAAGAAATATATAAAGAAACTTCAAGTTTTATTTAAAGATGAAAATAAAATAGAAGAAATAAAAGCTTGGGATGAAATAATGACAGTAGAAAATGTAGGGAGAATAAATTATTTAATAACAAATAATTATTCAGATGAACTGCAAGAAAAATTAATAAAATCAGGAGCGGAGTTTGTAGAAGAAATAGATTTAAGTTTAGAAGATATGTTTATATACTCCATGGAAGGAGGAAAAGAAGATGAGAAGCTTATTTAATGCCCCTTTATTTTATAAAGAATGGAAAAATAGTAAATGGATTTGTTTACTTATGACATTAATTTTATTTTGGGATAAGCCTAATAGTGTTTTTGGTGATTTGAGTCGTCAAAAATATGAAATGCTTATAGATAAAAATTTTGTATTAGATAAAATGTGGTTTAATCAGTCTTTATTAGGTTGGAATAGTGGGAAGAATATACTTATATTAGGAGTAATAACGCTACTTTGTATATTATTATTTAAAGGAGAAAAACAGGATTCTACCTGTGATTTATTACATTCTATGCCTTTTACAAGAAAGGATATTATAGTATCTAAAATTAAAGTGGGGATTTTAACCATAGCTATACCATTTTTAATTAATTTCATAATAATGACATTCTTTTATTTTAACAATAAATCCTATATAGCAAGTTCCTATTTGGATATACCTAAGTTTTATTCTATAAATTTATTATTTTGTTTATTTTTCTTTATATTTTTGGTGTTTATGCAAAGTATAGTGGGACAATATTTTGCAGCAGCTATAATTGCACCAATAACTTTATTTGTACCATTTGTGTTGGTAACTTATATAGTTGATTTAATAAGATTAAGCAAAGGATTAAGATACGAAAGTTCTACATTGATGACATTAAGTGAATTTGCTAGAAACTTAAACATATATGATGTAGTAAATACTAAAGCATTGGAGAGAGTTGAAAAGGGGGTAGATGAAGAACAAGTAAGGAATATATATAAATTTATATATGAAAATTTTGATATTAAGATAATGATACTTATAATTTTAATAGTTGTGTTTGCTATTTTATCAATAATTATATATAGCAGGGTAAAACTAGAGAGAATCAATCAATTAATAATATTCAAACCTGTTGAAACAGTATTTAAATTAGGAGTAGGATTATGTGTAGGTATGATTTTTTCACAAATATTTGGATATCCAAAGGGACCAGAAGAAATTGCTAATATGCCACTAATATATATAACCTTATTAATAGGTACAATAATAGGATACTTTATATCAAAATTAGTTGTGAAATTTTGTAGTAAATAGAATATATAGAATATAAGGAAAGTGTGATGCACTTTCCTTAAATAATAAATTTCAAATATAAATTATAAAAAAGTATACTAAATAATATTTAGATTAAATATTATTTAGCTGAATGATACTTGTTTTGCGAGGAGATGATAAAATATGCAAGGTTTAGTGAGGGATATGGTAATACCTATTATTATTAACGGAATTATTATACTTATATTTTCAAAGATAAATAAAAAACAACAGAATAAGACAGGTCATATAATTGGAGTATTATTTTTTACATTTATAATGACTGTAATTTTTTCATTAACAGGTGTTTCGCCTATTAGTGGATTCCATACAGATATTCGCATTAATGAAATCTCATATATTCCAGTTGTCAGTACTTTGGAAATGGTTAAAGATGTGTTTAATACAGCAAGTGTTGAAAACATACCAAGAAATCAGGCTATGTTATTTCTTGGTGCAAATATACTTGGAAACATTTTAATGTTTGGACCACTGGGGTTATTATTACCTTTACTATGGAAATGTTTTAGAAAATTTTCAAAGACTGTTTTATTTGGTTTTGTAGTTTCTTTTACAATTGAGTTTTCTCAGTTATTTTTAGCACGTGGAACAGATATTGATGATTTAATATTAAATACTATAGGCACAATGCTTGGATACTTAGCATTTGTTATTCTTTGCAAGCTATTTCCTGAATTTACTAAAAAATTTACTTTGCAAGATGATATGGAAAAATCATTATGGAGCATATTACCATTTGCTTGTGTAATAATCCCCTATTTAGTTATTGTGGCATTTGGTTTTTATGACAGAGCTATTTTATTTGTAAGATAAATTGTTTTCACTTGTTATAATCTATTATCGTTAATAAATATAAAAAATGCTAGTAATTAAGAACTAAGTTAATATTACTAGCATTATTTTAATATTAAAAATTAAGTTAATTGCTATTCAGTTATAACTCCAGTACCAGAAGCTGTTACCATAAGCATTCCTCCACCCTGACCTAAAACCTCATAATCTATATCTACTCCTACTATTGCGTTACAACCTAATGAAGCAGCTCTATCCATCATTTCATCTATAGCTTCATTTCTTGCGCGAATTAACTCTTCTTCATAACCTTGAGATCTTCCACCTACTAAGTCTCTTATTCCAGCCATGAAATCTTTTAAAAAATTAACTCCTGTAATAACTTCACCACAGACTATTCCTTTATATTGTTTTATTTGCTTACCTTCTATGTTATTAGTAGTAGTAATTAGCATAATTAAAACCTCCTAAAAATTATTATAGAAACAATTCTATATAGTTTATGTAAATCCTTTAAAATTAATATTAAAAATTTCTTAAAGTGATATTAGTTTAAAATTAGCCAGCATATACTAAAAGTGTAAAGTATATTAAAGATAATTCAAAGTCAATATTAATTTTTTAATATATAAATTTAATTGAATAAGTTTAAAGGGGGGGAGGGAAATTCTTAGTTATTTTTTATAGAAGAGCACATATTATAAATTTTGGTGAAAAATACTATAGTGAATTAACATTTGATTGTATTTAAACTAGTATGTAGTAAATTAAGAGTAAAATAATTACAATGTTTTCGAATTTTATATTTTTTGTATAATTAATTTTAAAAAAAAGAAAAAATATATATTGAAAACGTAAACAAAAGATGATAAAATAAAATAAATTTAATATTTTAAGGCGGAGATAAGAGAGCCAATTCATTACATTTCAATAGGTGAATTGGCTCTATTTTTGTCTTTTCCAAAATTAAATAATTTTAACAGGGGGAGTAAAAATTATGTCAATTTATATGGCGGAGTTTTTGGGTACTATGATGTTAATTTGGTTAGGAGACGGTGTTGTAGCCAGTGTAGCTCTTAATAAAAGTAAGGGAAAAGATGGTGGTTGGATTGTTGTAACTGCAGCCTGGGGATTAGCTGTTGCTATACCTGCATATATTTTTGGAGGTATAAGTGGAGCTCATATGAATCCAGCAGTTACTATTGGTAATGCAATAGCAGGAAATTTTCCTTGGGCAAATGTAGCAGGTTATATTACAGCTCAAATGTTAGGGGGATTTGCAGGGGCAGTTTTAGTTTGGCTTACTTACCTTCCACATTGGAAAGCTACAGAAGATAAAGCTACCAAGTTAGGTGTATTTTGTACAGCTCCAGCAATAAGAGATACAAAGGCTAACTTTATAACTGAATTTTTAGCAACTGCATTTTTAGTATTTGGTTTAATGGGTTTTGGCCAGGCTAAAATGGTAGATGGTTTTGGTCCATTAACTGCAGGTGCATTTATATTTGTTTTAGGACTTTCTTTGGGTGGACCAACAGGATATGCTATAAATCCAGCCAGAGATTTAGCACCAAGAATAGCTCATGCAATTTTGCCAATACATGGTAAAGGAGATTCTGATTGGAAATATGCATGGATACCAGTATTAGGCCCAATATTAGGAGGAATAGCAGGAGCATTATTATTTATGCTAGTTTTTTAATCAAAACTTTATGAAGGCATTTAATCAAATTATTTTATCATGATATAATAAAACAAAAATAATATTAATAAGTTATATATAATAGAAGAATATTTAAAAAACTTTGTTGTTAATAAGGTTGCATATTATTTATAATTATTTTTACAGTTGAAAGTTTAAATATAAGAAAGTTATGTTTTAAAAGAATTATTTTACTAGTTTTTTATCTTAATATTTTCAAAAGAAATTTATATTATTAAAAAGAAATTTATATTATTAAAAAGCAATTTTAAACAGTATACATGCTTTAAAAGGGGAAGGTGGAGTTTGTAATGGAAAAATATATAATGTCTTTAGATCAAGGAACTACTAGTTCAAGATGTATAATATTCAATAAAAAAGGTGAAGTAGTAAGTGTTGCTCAAAAGGAATTTACACAAATATATCCTAAAGCAGGATGGGTAGAACATGATCCACTAGAAATATGGGGAAAGCAAGCAGGTGTAGCAGGAGAAGCATTAAATATAGCTAGAATTTCTCCAGAACAAATAGCAGGTATAGGTATAACTAATCAAAGAGAAACTACAGTAGTTTGGAATAAAAGAACAGGAATGCCAGTATATAATGCTATAGTATGGCAATGTAGAAGAACTGCTGGTTATTGTGATGAGCTAAGGGAAAAAAGCATAGATAAGACTATAAAAGAAAAAACAGGGTTAATGTTAGATGCTTACTTCTCTGCGACAAAAATAAAATGGATATTAGATAATGTAGAAGGAGCTAGGGAATTAGCAGAAAAAGGTGATTTATTATTCGGAAATATAGATACTTGGCTAATATGGAATATGACTAAAGGTAAGGTTCATGTAACGGATTATACTAATGCTTCAAGAACTATGTTATTTAACATACATGAATTAAAATGGGATGAAGAATTATTGGAAATATTTGATATACCAAAATCTATGTTACCAGAAGTAAAACCATCTAGCTGTGTTTATGGTGAAACAGATGAAATATTATTTGGAGTATCAATCCCAATATCAGGAGATGCAGGAGATCAACAAGCAGCCTTATTTGGACAAACTTGCTTTAATGCGGGCATGGCTAAAAATACTTATGGTACAGGTTGTTTCCTATTAATGAATACAGGAGAAAAAGCAGTAGATTCTAAGAATGGACTGTTGACTACTATAGCTGTAGGTATAGATGGAAAAGTTGAATATGCTTTAGAAGGAAGTGTATTCATAGGAGGAGCAGTAATTCAATGGTTAAGAGATGAACTTAGAATGGTAAAAACTGCTCAAGAAACAGAAAAATATGCTACAGCAGTAGAAGATAATAATGGAGTTTATCTTGTACCAGCTTTTGTTGGAATAGGTGCACCATACTGGGATTCTTATGCAAGAGGAACTATATTAGGTCTTACAAGAGGAGCTAAAAAAGAACATATAATAAGAGCTGCATTAGAATCTATGGCATACCAAACTCATGATGTTTTAAAAGCTATGGAAGAGGATTCAGGCATAGAATTAAAAGCATTAAAAGTAGATGGAGGAGCCTGTCAAAATAATTTCTTAATGCAATTCCAATCAGATATACTGGATGTACAAGTAGATAGGCCAGAAGTAGTAGAAACTACAGCATTAGGAGCAGCTTATCTTGCAGGGCTTGCAGTAGGATACTGGAAGGATAGAAATGAAGTATCACAAAATTGGGCAATCTCAAAAAGCTTTGATCCAGCAATGGAAAAAGAAAAGAAAGAAAAACTTATAAAAGGATGGCACAAAGCAGTAACAAAAGCAATGGATTGGGAAGAAAAAGAATAATATAAGGAAATTACGACTTAACAGCCTTTAAAGGTTGGAAATTAAAATAAGAAATACTTTTAGTCAATAGATAACTATAAAAATAAAGAATACTAATATTTGTGTCCTAATATTTAAGCTAACGC
The DNA here is from genome assembly GCF_001889325.1 of Clostridium sporogenes. NCBI lineage: Bacteria > Bacillati > Bacillota > Clostridia > Eubacteriales > Clostridiaceae > Clostridium > Clostridium sporogenes. Next base: position 3,375,688 of record NZ_CP013243.1, read on the forward strand.
TCTAATGCCACGTCCTGTGGCAACAGAGCTAAGTAAACGTCCTGTTTACTTCACGCTTAAATATTAGTTCACAAATAAAGTATTCTAATTATTTTTCTATATATCTATTTTCTCTAAAAGTATTTTTTGTTTTAATACCTTTAAAATATGTTATCATAGCTTCTGATGTGAGAGAAAGCTTACTAAAGGATAATTTTGTTTCACTTCTTTACACAAAATCTTTAATTTTAACAGTCCTACTAAGTTTAAAAGCTATAAAATCTTCCTCATCTTTACTCTCTACTCTAAATTAAATGACTCCTGCTTCAAGTATGGAAAAGCTTTTTTTATTACAATCAATTTGTGTCATTGCACCATATGGGATACACATCATTGGTTCATTATGCCCAAAGGACATATTATAGATGATAGGTATATGGTAAAGTTCTAATTCAGATATTATTTTCATAATTACGTTCTTATATTCTTTATAATATTTTTCTTGGTATGGTTTGCCCAAAATTATTGCCTTTGAGTTTTGTAATATACCTTGACTACCATAATTTCTAAGCCAGTATTCTACATAAGTAGGGGGTGGCATATTTTCTGAGGTTTCAAAGAATAAAATAGTATCTTTAAATACATCATTTGATGGCCATAATGTAGTACCTTTTATCATTTCTAGTACTTCCATGCAGCCACCTATTAATTGTCCTTGAATTATTCCATTGCCTTGCAAAAATTCATATCCTTGATTTTTCACCATGTTTTTTGCAATAGATGAGTTACTTTCAATCCATTCTATTCTTTCTCCAGTCCATTCATTGGCTGCTGGTATTAATCCAATTGGAGAAGTTTCAAAAAGAACTTTTTTTAGCCAATGGGTAGTATAATCAAATATTTTAATGTTTTCAGCCAGTTCCGCAAGAACGGATGCGCCATAGAAACTAGAGAGATTTCCTTTAAGACATATAAAATGTGATACAGTGGTATCAGAATATCCTATAAATATTTTAGGATTATTTCTTATAATATTGAAATCAATATAAGGTAACATTCTTATACTTTCTTCACCGCCGATACAAGAAAAAATTCCTTTTATAGATGTATCAGAAAAAGCTGACATTAAGTCTTCTGCACGTTTTTCTGGATGATGATATAAATAATCTGATCCTTTTAAAGTGTTTGGCATTTCTACAACTTCTAGACCAAATTGTTCTTGTAATCTCTTTTTTCCTAATTTATATCTCCAAAGTAAGTCTGCATCACCAGCACCGCCCCATGAAAGACTTACTGTAGCTATTTTATCCCCAGGTTTTAATCTTTTTGGTTTTGCTAATTTTAGCATTTACTCCACCTCACAAATATAAATAAATTTTTTGGACTTAGATAAAGTTTTTATTCTTATTAAAGTTTAGTGAATGATTATATAGATACATACTTGCTCTTTAATATTAACTTTAAGAAAATTGAAGTATCAGAGTTAGTGGTTATTAGATAAATCATTTAGTTTAATAAAAATTTTTAATAAAAAGTTAGTGTGAATTTGGTAGGTTAAAAATAATAATTAAAGTTGTAACTGAGTATAAACAATAATTTAATTGTAAATATTATACATTGTGGCTATGATAATTTCAACATAATATTATTTTGATATAATATTGTTGTAAGATTAAAACAGGAACATAAATAACTTTATTTAAATTATGATATAATAGACACAGTTAAAAACTGATAGGAGGAAGTTTATGCCAAGAGAATTTGTAGAGTATACAAATGATTTACCTATAAAAGTTTCTATGCAAAATATAAAAAAAAGCCCTATTCATTGGCACAATGCTATGGAAGTTATATATGTTTTAGAAGGTAGCATAAAAATAACTATAGAAACAGAAAGTCATAGAGTAAATAAGCAGGAAATAGGAATAATAAATCCAGAGGAAGCTCACAGTATAAAAAGTATAACTAATAACAATAAAGTCCTTATATTTCAAATAGATACTAGTTTTTTTAATAAATATTATGATATAGAGAATATGTTTTTTTATACGGATTTTTCTGCGCCAGAGGCTCAAAAGCATGAAAAGTATGATATATTAAGAAAATATCTTTCTACAATGCTTTGTGAAATAGCTCAAAAGGGTGATAATTATGAAGATGTAGTAGAGGAAATTTTAGTAGATCTTTTATATCATCTTATAAATAATTTTCACTATTTAATATATGATGAAGAGGAATTAAAAGAAAATGAGGTACAGTTTGAAAGATATGATAGAATAATAAAATATATATATTCTAATTATAATAATAAAATAAGTATTCAAGATATAGCTAGATTAGAATTCTTAAGCTCTCATTATTTATCTAATGAAATGAAAAATAAGGTAGGATATAGTTTTAACGATTTTGTAAATTTAACTAGAGTAGAAGAAGCTATAAAATTACTTTTAGATACAGATAAAACCATATCTGAAATATCCGAAGAACTAGGCTTTTCACACACCAGGTACTTTAATAAACATTTTAAGAAACATTATAAATGTACTCCAATGCAATATAGAAAAAAATATAAAGTAGATGAAGAAACTTATGAAAAACTAAAACTTTATGAAAAATTAAAATTAAAGGATGCATATGAGTATTTAATGCATTATTTAGAGGATTATCCACGATTCAATTATGAAGGTAAAATTATAAAAATTCATGTAGATTTATCTAAGGATACAGAAGAGTTAGATGAGAATTGGCATGACATTATTAATTTAGGCAGTGCTAAGGAAATATTAAAAGGTAATCATGTAAAGCTTATAAAAGAATTTCAAAAATATGTAGAATGTGAATATGCAATTATACAGAATATATTTTCAAAGGATATGAATGTTTTTTCAACAGAAAAGGATAGATTCTTTAATTGGTATGAGATAAGACAAGTATTTGAATTTATATATGATTTAGATTTAAAACCCGCTATACTAATAGATTTTCATAAGTATGAAGTAGAATTTTTCTTGACGCTTTTTAAGGATTTTATTGATTATTTCACAGATTTTTTTGGAGATAAAGAGATTAAGAAATGGAGATTTTATTTAAAAAATTCCTTAGATGAAAATAAGAAGAGTTTAGAAAGTTTCTTAAAAGAATATGAGGATATAGAATTTATAAATTGGGATTTAGATTATAAGGAAGTAAATAATATTTATGATACTGCCTACATGGTTCCCTACATATTAAACCAATACTTAAATAAAAAATCAAATGTAATTTTTTTAACTACTTTTGATGAAATATATGGAGGAGAGTATATAAATAATGAATTGTTTTATGGTGGTTCTGGAATAATAAATCGCCAAGGAATAAAAAAGCCTTCTTACTATGCTTATTATCTTTTATCTAAATTGGGTAATGAGGTAATAGAGAAGGGAGATGGATACATAATTACTAAAGAAGATGATGATATTCAAATTCTTGTTTATTCCCATAGTGAAGAATTAGAGTCCTTGATTTCTTTAGAGGATTTGTATAAAAGAAGAGGTTTAAAAGAGACTGCAGAAAAGAAATTTTCTATAAATATAGCAGCACTACCTTATAATTATAAAATAGTTACTTATAAAATAGATGAAGGAAAAGGATCTTCTTATAACAATTGGATATCTATGGGTAAGCCAAAGAGGATTGATGAATATGAGAGAGATTTATTAATAAAAAGTTCTGTGCCCAATATAAAATTAGGTTTTGCTAAAAAATCTCCTATATATAATATAGTTTCAAAGATAGAAGGATATGGAGCATTTTTATTTATATTGCAAAGAGTATAAATACCAAAAGTAAAAAAGTACTTTTTTCAGTTTATTTATTTCAAAATTCAAATTAAGTATAAAAAAATATGTACAAAAAGTACAAAAGCACCTTAAATAAGGTGTTTTTTTGTTTATTGATAATAAATGGAAAAAACTATAGTCCTTAATTATATACCTTATAGTCCTTAGCATAGTGAATGAAAATATATATTTAAAAGAATATAATATTAATATAAAGGAAATAAAAGTACATTTAAAATTATGACCAATAATATATTTAAAAAATATAAAACATAGTAGGTTCTTCTTAATTTAAAGGATTTTTATATTAAATTTAATGTATTTTTTTATTAAATATTAGAAGATAGATATTTAAATAAATAAAATAGTTTTTAATATGTGTAAATAATATGGTTAATTTATATAAGATTATAATTTTAAAAAGGAGTGGATAACAAAATGAGTGCAAAAATGTTACCTAAAAATACAAAATCTATTAGAACGGGGTGCTTAACATGGGAATTGACTATAAGTTATTTTCAAAGGAAAAGGTAGAAAAGGCTTTATTAAAATTTGCAGTTCCAGCTATGATTTCTTTATTAGTTATGGAATTATATAATATGGTAGATACATTTTTCGTAGGCTTAGCTATAGGGCCGAAAGCCATAGGCGCATTAACTATAGCCTTTCCAGTACAAAGACTTATGTCTTCGCTGGGTATGATGATAGCAGTGGGTGCATCTACTGCTGTAGCTAGGAGTTTAGGCAAAAAAGATTATGATAATTTAAAATCAGTAATATTAAATGCTATAAATATTACCATAGTTATAATGGTAACTTTAACTTTTATAATTTCAATTTTTAAGAAAGACATGATTACAGGCCTATTAGGTGCTAGTCAATCTATTTATCCTTATGCGGAAAAATACATTTCTATAGTAGTACTTGGTGGACTATTTCAAGCATTAACCTTAGTTATTTGTTATATAATGACATCCTTAGGTTATACAAATATAACATTAAAAGCTACTTCAGTAGGAGCTATATTAAATGTCATAATTGACTATTTCTTAGTTATGCATTTAAACTTTGGAGTAGCAGGAGCAGCTATAGCAACTGTGGTTTCACAAACAGTGGCATTAGTATATGCTATATATAAGTTTGATAAGGTTAAAAAGAAAATAGGATTAAATTTAAAATTAAATTTTCAACTTAAATTAGATATATTAAAGCCAATTTTAGCAGTAGGATTTTCAACCTTTATTATAGAAATATCTGATGCAGTGGTGGCAGTAATATTAAATAATATACTTTCTATTTATGGAGGAGATAAGGCTTTGATTATAGTAGGGGTAACTACTAAAATATCAATGTTCTTGTTCATAACAGTTATAGGTATAAGTTCGGCAATGCAACCTATAGCGGCATTTAACTATGGTGCAAAAGATTTAGTTCGTGTAAAAGAAGTAGTTGTAAAGACTATAGTAGCTGTAACAGGAGCAACTTTAATATTATGGGCAGTGATGCTTATATTTGCAAACCCTATAATAGGATTATTTTTAAAGGATACAAGTCTTTTAGGTGAAACTGTAAAAGCTTTTAGAATAATAATATCCCTATTTCCGACTATAGGAATATATTATGTATCCATATATTATTATCAATCTATGGGGAAAGCAAGAACTTCACTTATACTATCTGTATATAGACAAATGATAATATTTATACCATTATTATTTATATTAGTTGGCAAATTTAATATTATGGGAGCTTGGATAGCTTATCCAATTTCAGATTTAATATCAGCTATTACAGGAGTAATATATGTAAGAGTAGCGTTAAGAGAAAAAGATAAGGCTATAGAAGCTCAAGAATATGAAAAAGAAAGAAAAGAGAAAGCATTCAAAGGAAGATCCGTAAAAGTAGGTGGTCTTTAAAGTCTATAATAGTAAAGAAGATGAAACAGTTTAGGTAAAATATATAGTAACAATAGGAGTAAAAAATTTAATAATTAATTAAAACAAAAAGTATTTTTATTAAATAGATAGTTATAAAAACAAAGTATTTTAAATATTTTTATAACTATTTATCTTATTTAAAAATACTTTTTGTTTTTTAAAATTATCTGTTGACAAAAAATGAAAATGATATATAATATTAATTGTAAATGAAAATCGTTTTCGTTGAATGAGGGAGTGATATAATGGCAAAGGTAAATATAATTTATTGGAGCGGTACTGGTAACACAGAAAAAATGGCTGAAGCTATCAAAGAAGGACTAGCATCAGCAGAAGTAAAATTATTATCTGTATCTGATGCAACTACTAAGGATGTAGAAGAAGCAGAAGTAGTAGTTTTAGGTTGCCCATCTATGGGAGACGAGGTATTAGAAGAAGGAGAAATGGAGCCTTTTGTAGATTCTATAAGCAATATAGTTAAAGGTAAAAAAGTAGCTTTATTTGGATCCTATGGCTGGGGAGATGGTCAATGGATGAGAGATTGGGAAGAAAGAATGGAAAGCTACGGTGCAGAAATAAAAGCTGAAAGTTTAATACATCAAGGGGAACCAGATGATTCAACAATGGAAGAATGCAAAGCTTTTGCACAAAAGTTAGTATAACAATACACAATAGGTAAAGTTAATATTATTATATAAATAGTTTTTAATTAGTTGTTAAAACTAACACATATAACATATAGTTAAAATAAGTTAATAGTTCATAATTAAATTACACATAAAGTTTAAAACAGTGCATATTTTAATATTTTATATAGGATAACTGTCCTCCAGACAGAGTGTTGTATAGTTGAAAATAGTTATCAAAATAACCCCTATATAAATATTAAAAATGCACTGATTTTTATTTTTTGTCAATAATTTTTAACTAATAAGTTACTTTTATTTAATAGAGTAATATTAAAATAATGTGTATAATTAATAATATATATTTTATTGTTAAATTTAGATTGGAGGGATATTAGGTGGCTGTATTAGTATGTGGAGGAGCAGGATATATAGGAAGCCATGCTGTGGCAGCTTTAATTGAAAAAAATGAAGAAGTAGTTATTGTAGATAATTTAGTTACAGGTCATGAACAAGCCATATGTGGTGGTAAATTTTATAAAGGTGATTTAAGAGATAAAGAATTTTTAAATAAGGTTTTTGTCCAAAATAAAATAGATGCAGTTATTCATTTTGCAGCCTTTTCTTTGGTTGGAGAAAGTATGGAGGAACCTTTTAAATATTATAATAATAATGTATGTGGAACATTAAGCCTATTAGAAACAATGAAAGAACATAATGTACAGAAAATAGTATTTTCATCTACAGCAGCAACTTATGGAGAACCAGAAAATATACCCATATTAGAAGAAGATCGTACAGGACCTACTAATGCTTATGGTGAAACTAAACTTGCAGTAGAAAAAATGCTTAAATGGGCAGAAATGGCTTATAATATAAAATATGTTGTATTAAGATATTTTAATGTAGCAGGAGCTCACGAAAGCGGTAATATAGGGGAAGCTCATAAAGTAGAAAGTCATCTGATACCTATAATACTTCAAGTAGCATTAGGACGAAGAGAAAAAATAATGATATATGGAGATGATTATAATACTAAAGATGGAAGTTGTGTAAGAGATTATATTCATGTAATGGATTTAGTAGAAGCTCATATTCTAGCACTAGAAAAATTAAGAAGAGATAATACTAGTGCTACATATAATTTAGGTAATGGAGAGGGATTTAGTGTTAAAGAAGTTATAGAGATATGTAGGAAAGTTACAGGACATATTATACCATCAGAAATAGCTGCAAGAAGATCAGGAGATCCAGCTATACTTATAGCATCATCTGAAAAAATAATAAAAGAACTAGGTTGGAAGCCTAAGAAAGCTTCTTTAGAAAGCATAATTGATAGTGCTTGGAATTGGCACAGATCCCATCCGAATGGATATTAAAATATTAAAGAAATATAAGGGAGTGTAGTTTGAAATTATGGAAGATAAATTTGTAGATTTGAATTTAAAGTTTAATGAAGAAATAGATAAAAAATCCATACATTCAAATATTTTAGTTGTAAAAGACACTAGGGGAAATATAGTAACATCTCATATAAAAGTGGAACAAAAGAATATACTTAATATAAAGATAAAAGCAGATGAAGAGTATATTGATAATGAATATATGTTGGAATTTAAAGATTGCATATATTCAAAAAATGGAAATGCTTTTAAAGAATTAGATAATATAAAATTTTGTTTGAATAAAGGTAAAATCGAAAATAATGGTACAAGGGTAGTAAAAGAAGATAATTGGATCTATTATAGTGGCAATGAAAAAATTTATACTTACATGGATTATAATCCTCATGGAGAAATAAGAAAAGTTAATCTTGATGGGTCTTTAAATATAAAACTTTGTGATGACTTTGCAAGTAATATTTGGATAAATGGGCAGTGGCTGTATTACGTAAATCATAAAGGAGGCAATGAAGAAAATTGTCTTTATAGAATAAAAAAGGATGGAAGTTCAAGAGAAAGATTAACAAATACTACTATAGATTCTTTAGTCTTTTCAGATAACTATATTTTTTATTCAGAATATATAAGTTCATCTAGTAAGGATAATTATAAAATATATAGAATAAAAAAGGATGGATCTAATAAGATAGCTTTAAGTAATGTAAGGGGCACAAATCTTATAATACAAGGGCCTTTTTTATATTATTTAAATATAGAGGATAACTATTCTATATACAGAATAAGAGTAGACGGATTAGATATGAAGAAAATAAATAATTATTCTAGTAGAAATTTTATGAAAATAAAGGATGGATGGATATATTATATTAACGAAGAGCTAGGGAATAATTTATATAGAATAACTTTAGATGGAAATTACGAAGAAAAATTAAATGATGATAGTTGTATAAATGCTATGATGGACAATAGGTGTATTTATTATGGAAAGGATATAGATAATAATAAAACTTATTTATATAGAATAAATATAGATGGATTAGAAAGAAAGAAAATATGTGAAGAAGATTGTTCAAGATCTATAGTATTTACAAGAGATAACATATATTTTTCAGGAAATAGTAAGGAAGGAATATATAAAATAAGAAAAGAAGGAGGGGAGCTGTGTACTGTAACAAAGGATAATGCTTTAGGCTTAGATATAGTAGGGAATTGGATTTATTATTACAAACTTAATTTAGAGGAATTAAGTATGAAACTACATAGAATAAATTTATATGTTAACAAAAAGCAGGAAGTTTTATAATAATATAATATGTGTGTTGTGTGAAAAAAGTTGTTTAAAATTTTTACAGAAGCCTTATTAGGATCCTTTGTTTTAAAATTACCAGTATACTGGGTAGTGGCACTATCCACCGCAGAAGAGTTAAGTAAATTTGTAATAGGGTTAAAGAGATTAAAATCAAATAAATGGATAAGAAATGTAACAGTTTAAGGAAAGTGCATAGCACTTTCCTTATTTTGTGAAGCTTATTTGTGGTGTATCTTTAGTTATTACATCAAATATAAAGCCTTGTTCTTTTAAGCCTTTTATTACTTCTGGTAAGGCCTGGACAGTTGTAGTCTTAGGATCAGTATCATGCATTAATATTACAGCCTTATGTTGACCACGACTTTCAGTTAAAACAGAATTTATAATTTTATCTTCTCTTTGACGAAAAGCTGAAGCATCAGTTGAATCTACATTCCAATCAAAATGCATGTAACCTAATTTATTCATATGAGGTATTATTTGTTTCATTACACCAGGTCCACCATAGTTATGGCTTACTGTATTATTAGAACCTCCAGGATATCTAATAATATGACTTGGCTTTTGACCAACAGTTTCTTCAATATATTTATCTAATTTTTTTATGTCTTTTTCAAAGTTTTCAGGAGACATATAAACTTTTTTATAGTCATGACTATAGGTATGATTAGCTATAACATGGCCATCTTTTGCTATAGCTTTATATAAGTCTTCTAAACCTGGATGTCCATTAACAAAAAATGTAGCTCTAACATTATTCTCTTTTAATATTTTTAATATTTCCCTAGTATTTTTAGATGGACCATCGTCAAAGGTTAAATATGCTATTTTTATATGCTTCATTTTTTCTTTATATGTTTCATTTTCTTTATCTATATCAGACATAAGTTTTATATTTTCATTTTTTATATTTTTATTTTCTGAAGACATATTAGTAATTTTTTTTGCTAACATGTTATTTTGAACTTTAACTTTTAAAAGCCTTCCACCGGTTATAAAAGTGCTTATGATTGAAAAGAATAATAAACATATAGTTACTGTATTTCTTAAATCATGATGTCTTTTTTTACTGTAAATATTTTTTCTAGAATTTCTCATAGTCAACCCCTCGTTTTTATTAAACTCCTTTTAAAGTAGAAACTTTATTTTTTATTTCTTTATGTTTTTTATCTAACTGTTCTTTTTCCGAACTTAATTTTTGGTTTTCTGTTTGTAAGATTTTTAAGTTATTATTTAAACTTTCATTTTTATTTTTATAGGTATTTACTCTGTTTATATTAATAAAAGAAAATATAAATAAAATAACCGTAACAGTTAGTAATAAAATTAGTTTAGATTGAGACTTTTCTCTCAAGGCTATCTCTTCCTTTCAACAAAATTTTTATAAATTAATTGTTTTTTACAACAATATATTCCTTTATTCCTTATATTTTATATTATACATATAAAATTTTGACATTTGTAACAATAAAGTAACAATGTAAAAAAATAAAAGAGGATATATCAAAATTAAATATATTTTGATATACTCTCTTTTATATATGATATATTAAGTAATTATTTCTTTAAGATAGAGCTACTTTTTAGGAAATACTTAATGTTAGATACTTTAGTGTATTATTTATAATGATCAGTTTTAGCACCAAAGCATTCAATCACGGGAAGTATAAACATAAAACCTATACCAGGTTTATTATCTATATCTAAAATCTTTCTTATTCTTTTAGTTATTATATTTTTCTTTTCTTCAGAGTTTATCACACTTATTATGGTTTTGTTATAAGGAACATCACCTTCTATAAGCTTTCTTAGACCAGCAAAAATAGGTACATCTAAATTGTTTTCTAATAGAATTTTTCCAAGACCTCTACTGTTTATATTAGTGGCTCCACAATTTTCTTCATAAAATATTTCGTTTACTTCGTGTAGTTTTTTTACGTCATTAAGTATTAAAACAAGAGCGTACATAAAAAGCCTCCTTTATACATTTGCTTCTTTAGCTTTTATTATAGCAGTTTTTGTGGATAGTGGTCCTATTATTTCTGTAATAATCGTAGTTGCTAAAAGTATAGTTAAAACTTTCGTATCAAGACCAGTTCCTTTAAATTCTCTACTCACTATAATGGCTAAGCCTACAGCTACACCTATTTGTGAAAATAGACCATAGCCTATGTATTTTTGTACAGGTTTAGGAGCTTTAGAAATTGCAGCACCTAAAGAAGCACCAGATACTTTTCCTATCATCCTAAATATAAGATAACATATGCCTAATATACCTATTTTAGGTATCATTCTTATATCTAATCTAGCACCAGCTAAAACAAAAAATGCTGTTATAACAGGTGAAGCAAAATTTTCTATAGTAGCAAAGACGTCATCACTATGGGTAGATAAGTTTGCCACAGTTATACCTAAACACATAGAAGCCAAAAGAGAAGATAAATTAAATTTTATACATAGTCCTGTAAGTATTATAATAGCACCTAATGTTAAAGTTTGAATTTCTGAATCTCTGGAACATTTATTAAGTATATAAATTAAGATTATGCCTAAAACAAAACCCGCTAAAAGAGAAAAGAATATTTCTACAAGGGGTGGAACTATTATAGAGTAGGCATTAATAGGTTTATTTGCAATAAAAACCTTTGCCAAAGAAGAGGCTACTGAATATATCATAAGGCATATAGCATCATCTACTGCTACTACTCCAAGTAAAGTAGTAGTTAAAGGCCCTTTAGCTTTCAGTTCTTTAAGTACCATTACTGTAGCTGCTGGAGCTGTTGCAGAGGCTACCGCTCCTAATATTAGTGCAGTATATATTTTTTCACCTAATATTAGTGTAATTATAGTAACTGCAGCAAAGGCTAAAGTAGCTTCGAAAAATGCAATTATAAAAATAGGCTTGCCCAATTTTTTTATTACAGATACTTCTAATTCACTACCTATATTAAAGGCTATAATTCCTAAAGCAAAATCTCCTATAAAAGATAATTTTTCAATCATTATATTATTTTCTAGATTAAAACCCGACACTCCAAGTACTAATCCAGCAATGATATAACCCGCTACTGCCGGAATTTTGAATCGATTCATTATCTTTCCAAAAAGTACACCAACAATAAGAGCAATACCAACTCCTATAAATGGATTCATTGAATATTCCTCCCTAAAATAAAATCTATTAATTTTAAAATTTATATAAAAATTTTAAAATTTTTATTTTCATATTAAGTATACAACAAATGAATAGAATATATCAAATTTATAAAGAGCCCATATCCAAAAAAAATATGCAGCATATAAAGATAGTAAAAGGATTATTAAAGGAGCGTGGGTATTTTGAGATATATAGTAGCACAATATATATTAATAATTATATTAATAATAGCCATAGGTTATTTTTTATATTTAATTAAAAATAGAAGTGATGATTATTTAGAAAATTATTATGGACTTTCTGATATAATAATAAATACAGATTATGAAGAAGAAAAAAGTAGGGAAAATATAAAAATTATATTAAGAGCTATATCTTCTTCTGTCTATTATGTAGAAAAGAATTTTAAAAAGGAACCTAACAATATAAAAGAAAATAAAGCTTTAGAAAAGGTAGAGGAGCTACTAAAAGAATATAAATTTAAAGGAAAAATAAATGAGGATACTTTAAGATATCTAATAAGAATAAATTGTGCTTTAATGAATGAATTATATAAATAATTTTATATAATTATAGATGAAATATTTAAAATTATTGTTTTTTAATATATAATAACTAGGGTAAATATGTATACTATTTTAATATGCAGATATTTATATATCAGCATATTATTTTTTAGGTTTGAAAATAAGAACGTTTGTTTTCAAAATCATTGTTTGTTATAATCAATATAATATTAGCAAGATAAATTTATAAGTTAATATTTTGCTCATATATTATTAAAACTACAATAAGTAGGTTTTTTAAGGTATAATAAACAGTAAAGAATTACATGGAATAAAATGTAAAAATAAGTTAATAACTATTTATGATTAATATAAAACCATGTTTAGACTTAGTATCAGTTTGTTTATCCGATGACTACCAGCTCTAATACTCCCATCTTCTTTAAAGTGGAAGTAAAGAGCGGGTACGTCCCTGGATAACGATTTCTAAACTTCAGATGGAGTAAAAGCTCCCTCTGAAGCCAAGAACTCTGTTTATGAGGAATACATTTATTAAGCTGAGGTTTACAGATATTTTTATTTAGACAGATAATAGTGGTTATTTCTCATTTAAATAGAAACTGTAAGTAATAAGATAAACATTAAGTATAGATTTGGAGGATAAAAATGGAGGAAAAAATAGATAACACAAAAGATTATGATGTTACCAAGTTAACCTCTTTGGAAAAATTAGAACCTGTAAGGGTAAGACCTGGAATGTATATAGGATCCACAGGAACCAAGGGGCTTCATCACTGTATTTGGGAGATATTAGACAATGCTATCGATGAAATTTCAAATGGATATGGAAATACTGCAGAGGTTATATTAAATAAAGACAAAAGTGTTACAGTTGTAGATAATGGAAGAGGAATTCCTACAGGTATACACCCTATAAAAAAGAAATCTGGTGTGGAGATGGTTTTTACAGAACTTCATACAGGAGGAAAGTTTAATAATTCAATATATAAAACTTCTGGAGGACTTCATGGTGTTGGAGCATCAGTAGTTAATGCTTTATCTGAGTGGACAGAGGTTGAAGTTTATCAAAATGGTAAAATATACAAACAAAGATTTGAATATGCTATAGATAAAAAGTTAAATAAAAAAATGCCAGGAACTCCTGTAACAAAACTTAAAGTTATACAAGATACAGATAAAACTGGTACAAAAGTTACTTTTAAACCAGATAAAGAAGTGTTCTCAACTATAGATTTTAAATTTGATGTTATAGATGAAAGACTACAAGAGTTAGCTTTTCAAAACAAAGGAATAACGTTAAAACTTATAGACAATAGAAAAGAAGAGCCTGAAATAAAAGAATATCATTCTGAAAGAGGACTTTTAGATTTTATAGATTATTTAAATGAAAGTAAGACCCCAATACATAATCCAGCAGTATTATTTGAGGGCGAGAAAGAAATAAATAATTTAAAAATGGAAGGAGAAATATGCTTCCAATTTACAGATTCTTCAACAGAAAATATAGCAAGTTATGTAAATAATATTCCAACCACAGAGGCGGGAACCCATGAAACAGGTTTTAAAACAGGTATGACTAGAGCTTTTAAAGAAGGAGCAAAAAAATTAAATCTTATAAAAGAAAAGGATAAAGAATTTGATGGTGATGATCTTAGAGAAGGAATTACAGCTATAGTTAGAATAAAAATAAGTAATCCTGTATTTGAAGGTCAAACAAAAACTAAGCTTGGCAATAACGAAGCTTATACCATGATGAATGATTTAGCTTATACTAAATTTTTAGAATGGATAGAAGATAATAAAGAAACCTCTACATTGATTATAAATAATGCCTTAGCTGCTGCAGCTAGAAGAGAAAAAATAAAAAAAATAAACGAAGCAGAAAAGAAAAAGATAGGTAAAGGACTAGCGCCATTAGCAGGTAAAATAGCTGTTTGTACTTTAAGAGATTCCAATGTTACAGAATTTATAGTAGTAGAAGGAGATTCTGCGGGAGGTTCTGCAAAACAAGCAAGAGATAGAAGATTTCAGAGCATAATGCCTTCTAAGGGTAAAATAATGAACACAGAAAAACAAAAAATAGAAAATGTATTAGGTAGCGAAGAATTGAAAATATTTAATACAGCTATAGGTACAGGAGTGCTAGATAATTATAAAGAGCAAGATTTAAAATATGATAAAATAATAATATTAAGTGATGCGGATGTAGATGGATATCATATTAGGACTCTATGGATGACTTATATATATAGATATATGAAATCTTTAGTGGCTAATGGACATCTTTATATAGCTATGCCACCTTTGTACAAAATTTACAAAAAAGATAAAAAAAGTGAAAAATCAATTTACTGTTATAATGATGAAGAATTAGAAAAGGCTAAAAAGCAAATTGGAAAAGGATACTTAATTCAAAGGTATAAAGGCTTAGGAGAGATGAATCCAGAACAATTATGGGAAACTACATTAAATCCTGAAACAAGAACTCTTCAAAGAATAACCATAGAAGATGCAGCAAAGGCTGAAAAGATGGTATCTTTACTTATGGGAGACGTAGTAGAACCACGAAAGAATTACTTATATAAATACGCAGAATTTTAGATAAAAGGGCTAAATAATTTATATATTTAGCCTTTGTCATGTAAATAAATATAAAAGCACAGGGAGGACTTTTGTATGGCTAAAAAAATAGTAATACCTAAAGACAACAATATAGTAGCATTTCCATTAGAAGAGGCTATGCCAGAGAATTATTTGCCTTATGCAGTAGAAGTAGCCAAGGAAAGAGCATTACCAGATGTTAGAGACGGATTAAAACCAGTACAAAGAAGAATAGTGTATGGCTCATATATGTTAAAAGCTTTTCCAGATAAACCTTATTATAAATCTGCCAGAATAGTAGGGGATATTTTGGGTAAATATCATCCTCATGGAGATTCTTCTGTTTATGATGCTATGGTAATATTAGCGCAAAATTTTACCACAAGAATGCCAATTATAGATGGGCACGGAAATTGGGGAAGTCAAGATGGGGATAGTGCAGCAGCCATGCGTTATACAGAAGCAAGGCTTACCCCTATTGCTATGGAAATGATAAGAGATATAGATAAAGATGTAGTAAATATGGTAGATAACTATTCAAATTCAGAAAAAGAACCAGAAGTATTACCAGCAAAATTTCCAAATATACTTGTAAATGGGGCCTTTGGAATAGCTGTAGGGCTAGCAACTAATATACCACCTCATAATTTAGGAGAAGTTATAGATGGAACTTTAGCTTACATAGATAAAAATGAAATAACTACTAAGGAGTTATTAAATTACATAAAGGGCCCGGATCTTCCAACAGGAGGAGTAATAATAGGTAAAAATTCCATGTTATCAGCCTATGAAACAGGAGAGGGAAGAGTAACATTAAGAGCTAAAACCACTATAGAAAAATTAGAAAATGGAAGACTAGCTATTGTAATTACAGAATTCCCTTTTAGAAAAAACAAAGCAAAACTTCTTCAATTTATATCAGAAATGACAGCAGATAAAAAACACTCTAAAGCTTTAGAAAATATTACAGATATAAGGGATGAATCTGATAGAAATGGAACAAGAGCTGTAATAGAATTCAAAAAAATAGTTACTGAGGATGTGGTAGAAAAAACTTTAAAATATTTATATAAAAAGACAGATCTACAGAGTAACATATCCTTTAACATGGTAGCCTTAGCAGATGGAAAACCTAAAACTTTAGGTTTAAAAGCTATGTTAAAATATTATGTAGAACATCAAAAGGAAGTAGTTACAAGAAAAACTAAAAGAGAATTAGAAATAGCAGAAAAAAGATTTCATATAGTAGAAGGATTTATAAAAGCTATAGGAATAATGGATGAAATCATAAAAACCATAAGAGAATCAAAATCTAAAAAAAATGCAAGGGAAAATTTAATGGAAAAGTTCTCTTTTACAGATATTCAGGCAGAGGCTATATTAGAACTTATGCTGTATAAGCTTACAGGTCTTGAAATAGTAGCCTTTGAAAAAGAATATAAAGAATTAGAAAAGCTAATAAATAAGCTTAAAAAAATATTAAGCAGCGAAAAAGAACTTTTAAAAGTTATAAAAAAAGAATTAATTGAAGTTAAAGAAACCTATAATGATAAGAGAAGAACATCTATAATAGAAGATGATGAAAAAGCAAAAATAGATATAGAAGAAATAATAGTGGAAGAAGATGTGGTAGTAACTTTATCTAATGAAGGATTTGCAAAGAGAATATCTCTTAAATCCTATAATAGATCTAGTGCTAATGTAGAAGATATAGAGTATAGGGAGGGGGACTTTAATAGGTTCTTAATTCAGTGTAATACAAAGGATACATTGTGTTTAGTAACTAAAGAGGGTAATATGTATCAAATAAAAGTTATAAATATACCAGAATTTAAGTGGAAAGAAAAAGGTGTTAAACTAGATGAAATAATTAAAACTATAGATTTATCTGAAACTATAATAGAAGCTTTTTCAATAGATGATTTTACTGCTCAAAAGGATATGTTATTTATAACAGATAGTGGATATATTAAGAAAACTACATTAGATAAATTTAATACAAATTATACTAAAATAATGGCTTTAAAGCTTAAAAAGGAAGAATCCCTTGTTAAAGCCGATTTGGTAGACCGAACTAGAGAAGAGAAATTCTTTAATATAAAAACTCAAAAAGGACTAAGCTTTAATATAGAGGAACCTAGCTTAGAGGCAGTGGATAGAAATATAGTAGGATATAAATTGTTTGATATTTTACCTAATGATAGTATAAAACAGGTGGATTTTTGTGATAACTATGAATATAAGAGCTTTTATGTAAATATATCTAAAGATGGATTAATAACTATATCAGATTTGAAAGAAAATAAATCACATGTAAGTTTATTTACAGATTCTTCTAAAACTATAGTTTTATTTGATGGTGAGGGTAAAGCATATTATATACCAGCCTTTATGCTTCAAAACATAAAGGAAGAGGGTATAAATATTTCAGCCTTTACTGGGGATAAAATAAACCTACTAAATGCAATATCCACTTTTAGATTTGAAGAAGATATTAGTATCTATTTTGTATCGGAAAAAGGATTAATAAAAAGAACAGTATTAAGTGAACTGAAGATAGAGGGGAATTCAACTCAAGTCTATAAATTTAAAGATAAAGGGGATGAATTAGTAAGTATACTTATAAAGGAACATGGGGAAGAAAAAAATATAATAATAATAACAGAAAAAGCAATGGTTATAAGATTTAAAAGTGAGGCTGTAAATCCTATGGGAAAAATGGCATCAGGAGTTACAGGTATAAGTTTAAAAGATTTAGATAAAGTAATATTAGCCTTAATAGTAGATGAAAATGATACAGGAAAAATAAAAATAAAAACAAAGTCAAAGGATAAAGGAACTGTAGAAATAAATAAAATAAAAGTTCAAAATAGAGCTGGTATAGGAAACAGCTTGATGCCTCTTTTGTTAAATGATTTTGTGGAGGTAGTAGAATTAAAAAAATAATATTATAAAGTAATTATTAAAAAATTAATATAAGAAGGAGCATTATGTATGAATTTAACAGAAGTCTTCATTGAAAATCCTGTAATAGCAGCAGTAAGAGACGAAAAAGATCTAGAAAAAGCATTGGAAAGTAAGGCTAATATAGTATTTGTACTTTTTGGAAACATTATAAATATAAAAAGTAATTGTCATAAACTAAAAGAAAAAGAAAAGAAAATTTTCGTTCATGTGGATATGATAGATGGACTAAAAGGAGACTCAGCTGGGATAGAGTATTTAAAGGAATGTGTAGAATTAGATGGAATAATAAGCACAAAAACTTCTAATATAAAACATGCTACACAAGTAGGATTATATGCAATACAAAGAATTTTTATAATAGACTCATTATCCTTAAAAACAGGAATAAAAAATATATTAGAACATAGACCTACAGCGGTAGAAGTTATGCCTGGAATTGCTAGCAAAATAATAAATAAATTAGAGACTAAAGTAAAAAATATTCCTATAATAGCAGGAGGATTAATAAAAGAAAAAAAGGACGTAATAGAATCTTTATCTGCAGGAGCAGTAGCTATATCTACCACCTCTTGGGAGCTTTGGGATCTTTAAATATATAAGTTATATGAAATATAGTAATAAGATAGGTCGATCCATTTAATTTAGTGGATAATATAGTAGATTTATTTATAGAATAAAACATATATAGAATTTCATAATTTAAATAAAACATTATAATTAGAAAGATATAAAAAAACATATGTGGTATAAAAGGTAGTTAAATTTGTTAGTATAGCCACATATGTTTTTCCATATTTCATCAAAAGTAAAGATAGTATGAAAATATTTTATTTAATTATTATACTTTTTTATCATATATAAGATAAAAATAATTTTAAAGAAGGTGTAAAAGCATATCCTCTTTTATTTCTTTTACAGAATCTTTTTTTAAATTTTCTAGTATTTTAAAGGCAAAATACATTGCTGCAGAAGGTCCTCTACTGGTTATTATATTTCCATCTTGAACAACTAAGTCTTTATTGTAAAGGCCTTCTTTTAAATCCTCTTCAAAACCAGGATAGGAAGTAACCTCTTTTCCTTTTATTATATTTGCCTTACTTAAAACTATTGGACCTGCACAGATAGCGGCTATTAATTTTTTATCTCTATTAAATTCTTTTACTAAATCTATTAATTTATTATTATCTCTTAAATTAGTAGCACCAGGCATACCACCAGGAATAACTAAGGCATTATATTCATTACTTTTGATTTCTTCTAAAGTTTTATCTACGTTAACTAAGATATTATGAGCTCCCTTTATTTCTTTATTAGAAGTAATACTGCACATATCACATTGAATATTAGCTCTTCTTAATACATCTACTACAGTTAGAGCTTCAATTTCTTCAAAGCCCTCTGCTATAAATACTAAAATCTTCGTCATAAATGTTCCTCCTTTAATCTTATTAAGCTACTATACTAATTTCATACAATTTATTAAAACAATAGTATTAATTTTTTTTGAATATAAAAAATTTATTTATTAGAAATGATAAAATACCTGTACCCATTGAGGCTATAAGCGCTGATATATTGGACCAAATAACTTGAGATACATTTAATAAATTGTAAGAAGATAGATTAGATAGTATTATACCATTTAGTATGGCAGCTATACCAATTACAGAGGCATATTGAATATAGGAACTATCTTTTGTTTTAAATGTAAACTTTCTATTTAAAAAATATCCGTTTATAGAGTAAATTGAAAAAGAAATAAGTTTAAATAAATAATTAATATTTCCACTATACATACCAGTAAAAAACCATAACAAATTTAATACTAAAAAATCTATAAGTACATTTAAAGCTCCTATAGAGGCATATTTTATAAATTCTATAAAGCCTTTATTTTTAAACATAAAACCCCTTCTATTCTATATAAAAATAATTAATATTTTAAAATGAATTATATCATAATATTATACTTTAAAGTATAATATTTCAAGTGAATAAGGGAGTTTTATACAAAATAATAAATTTAAAAGGGACAGTTCATACAAAATATATAAAACTTAAAATCTTATAAATCAAAGAAGGAAAATTTTGTTGATTAAAAGGTGAGTGAAAAAAGTAAAAATTAATTTAAAATTTTCTATTTTTTAGTATAATAGAATATATTATTTGTATTTATAGCATACAAGCTATAATATGTAAATTTAAAATATTCATTTAAAGAGAATGATTTTAGAATATAAATTTGATAAAAATGAACTGTACCTAATTAAATTAAGAGAGGTGATAATATTTTAATTTTTGATTAAAATATAAATTATGGAAAAATTAAAATTAGAAAATGGAATAAAGGTAGTTTATGAAAAAACTTTAAGTAATATAAGCTCTATATCTATAGGTTTTAATGCAGGGGCTTTAGAAGAAAAAGATGAGTTTCCTTTTGGTACAGCCCATGCTGTAGAGCACATGGTGTCTAAGGGAACTTTTAATAGAACAGAGAAAGAAATAAATATTTTAGCAGATAGTATCTTTGGGTTTGAAAATGCTATGACTAATTATCCTTATGCAGTATATTATGGAAGTTTTTTGAAGGAGGATTTAAAAAAAGCCTTAGATTTTTATAGTGATATATTATTAAATCCAAAGTTTGAAGAAAAAGCTTTTCAGGAAGAAAAATCTATTATATTAGAGGAATTAAAAGAATGGAGAGAGGATCCTTATCAATTTTGTGAGGATCAAATGCTAAAAAATTCTTTTAGAGAAAGAAGAATAAAAGAATTGATTATAGGTAATGAGAAAAGTATTAGAAATATTACTTTAAATCATCTAAAAGATTTTTATAATACCTACTATACCCCTAAAAATTGTGTGATTACCATAGTAACACCAATGGATAAAGAGGAAACTATAAAAAGTGTAAAGAAATTTTTTGAAAACTTTAATAAACCCTACAGAAAAATAGAAAAAGTAAGATATGAAAATAGAAAAGAAAATATTTATATTAATTATAAAGAGGGTATGGAAGGAGCTAAAATAATATATAGCTATGATATTCATAGTCTAAATAAAGAAGAAATAATAGCTCTTAAGATATTTAATGAGATATTCGCGGAAGGTACAAGTAGCATTTTGTTCCATAATATTAGGACTAAAAATTCCTTAGCCTATGATGTGGGAAGCAGTTTCAAAAATGAAAGAGGTATAAAGTTATTTGATTTTTATATAGGTACATCCAAAGAAAAAGTAAGTAAAGCTATTAATATAATGGACAAAACTTTAGAAGAAATAATAGATAACGAAGAATATTTTACAAAAGAAAATATACGTAGAGCCTTAAAAAGTATAAAACTTAAAAAAGCTATACGTCATGAAATATCTATAAGATTAGCTTTAGATATTACCACTTCTGAACTTATGTATAAAGATAGTTTAAATATAAATGATTCTATAGAAGATTTATATTTAATAAAAGAAGAAAATATAAAAAAAGTATTGAAAAAGATTTTTAAAAATAAAGTTATACAGATATTACAATAATTATTAATATAAATTTATGTTAAAGTAAAGTTCTTCTAAGATTCAGTTAAAGCTTTTTTTAGCTTGAAATAGCTTTTTATTATTTTAGAAGGATTTATTAAAACTTGTAATCTGCTAAAAATTCTATAATCTTAATATTCTAATTTTAGTAAATAAAATAATAGGAATTAAGAATATAGATTACATTATATTTTTTACATAATCTATGTAAAAGTTTTTTGATTTTTTCACCTAATTCTATGTTAGAATCTTTTTCGAAGTCTTTATTATAGAGAATAAAAGTTAGCTTTTTCTTTTTCAGTAACTTTATCTTTTATATAGCCATAAATATGGAGAAGGATATTTTTATAATTTTTTTATCAAAAACATTAAGTAAGTTTTTAGCTATAAATTTATAAAATTTTATAGCTTTGTTCTCTATATTAGAATTAACTAAGTTACTACACTCTTTATAAAGAGTGTAGTTTTTTCCATAACAGAATATTTATATTTAGCCCATTCATTATAAATAAAGTTTTTTTATAATTATCTTTTAATGAATTTATGCATTTCATAGCAGATATTTATTTGTCTCTAATCTCTAGCATACTATCCGCATCAAACTCTTTTAAAAGATTATAGTATTTTAAGAAGTCATCTAAAGATATAAATTGGGAGTGAGCACCGGGATTTTTGTAAGGATTTTGATTAGAATAATGAATTTTCATATTTCTCTCTTCTTTCATCCAAGTGCATCTAACCTGTTTTAGTATTTCTTCTAATTCATTAAAATTTTTATTCATTTTTAATCTTCTTTTTATATAAGTAATTTTAAAAATAAATGGAGATGGTTCATATAAAAATACATTAGGAGAAGACAGCTTTATATATTATAATGCCAAGCTTAAATAAGATGAATTATAACCTAACAATATAATATATTTATACATAGTATATACTAAACATACTGTATAAAAAAATTAAAATTAAATTTATATATTTTGAGAATATAATATTATAATATGTAAAAATGTAAAAATTTGCGTATATTTAATGCTTATAATAAAATTTCTTGTTACTATCCTTGTAAAAAAGTCGGAAAATTATTATAATTAAAAAGTATGTGGATAATTTTTAATTATAATAATTTTTTCACAACTAAAATAAACATAAATAAGAATATAGTTTTATTAATATATAAAATTTAAAGAATATAAAAATAAATTTATATATATATAATAGTATACTATATAATAAAATGAGGAAATTTGAGAGGAGGGAATAAGGATACAATTATCCTTATAAATATATGAGTAATTTGTATGAAAAGTATAAAAATGCTAGAGTTCATGCCCCTAATTTCCCAATGACTATTGAATGGATAGGTGCCAAAAAGACAAATTTGGATAAACTAAAAAATAGAGTTATAGTTTTAGATTTTTGGACTTTTTGTTGTATAAATTGCATACATGTAATAGAAGATCTAAAATATTTAGAAGAAAAATATAAGAATAAGTTACAGGTTATAGGAGTACATTCTCCTAAATTTAAATATGAAAAAAACAGTAAAGCTATATTAAATGCTATGAAAAAATACGGAATAAGTCATCCGGTAGTGAATGATAAAAATAAAAGTATATGGGATAGCTATACAGTAAATGCATGGCCAACATTTGTATTAATAGATCCAGAAGGATATGCCTTTGCTATGGTATCAGGAGAAGGTAATAGAGAATTATTGGACCAAATAATAGGTGACACAATAGAATACTTTGATAATATACATTGGTCAGAAGAAAACATAGTTTTGGAAAAGAAATGTGAAAAAGAAGAATATATATATCCATCAAAAATATCTATAAATGAAAATGGATTAATAGCCTTTTCAGAAAAAGGTAAAAATAGAATAGTAATATTAGATCAAAACTTAGAAAAAATAAAAACAATAGGTAGTAGTGAATATGGATTAAAGGATGGAGAATTTAAAGAAGCTCAATTTAAAGCTCCAGAAGGGCTAAGATTTATAGAAAATAAGATCTATGTTGCAGACACTGAAAACCATTCCATAAGAGAATGTGATTTAGAAAATCAAATGGTTAAAACTATAGCAGGTAATGGACAAAAGGAATATAGTCCTATGGCAAAGGGAGATGCTTTAAATGTAAGTTTAAATTCTCCTTGGGATTTAGAAATATTAGAAGACTGTATATATATAGCTATGGCAGGAAATCATCAAATATGGAAATATAATATGAAAGATAAAAGTATAGAAAGTCATATAGGTACAGGAGGAGAAAACATAAGAGATGGAAGCTTTGATAAATGTTTATTAGCGCAGACATCAGCCTTATGTTACGATGGGAAAAAAAGACTATACTTTGTAGATTCAGAAACCAGTTCTATAAGATATGCAGATTTAGAAGAACATAAAGTTCATACACTTATAGGAAAAGGATTGTTTTATTTTGGAAACAAAGTAGGAAGTTTTGAAAATACCATGCTTCAACATCCTTTAGATTTAAAATATAAAGACAATGCATTATATATAGCAGACACATATAATAATAGAATAATAAAAGCAGATATTTTAAATGAAAAAGTAGAAATAATAAAAAAAGGATTAAATGAGCCAAATGGAATAGCTATATATGAAGATAGTATATATATATGTAATACAAATAATGGGAAAATTGAAAAAATAAACATGAAATAAGGAAAGTGCATAGCACTTTCCTTAAAGTTCGTAATAGGAATTTTTAAGAAGAAGGGCATCCTTTTCAAGTATTGGACTTTCACATATTATACAACCATTGATATTAAAATCTTTAAAAGCTTTAAGGCAAGCAATATAGTTAAAGTCGCTTTCCTCAAAAGGAAGATGGTTTCTTTCACCTTTTTCACTATAATGTATTCCAGAAAGATGGATATGCATATCATCTAAAGCAGATCTTCCTAGATTTTTTTCTACATAACTTAATATATTATAAAAATCCTTATAGCTTTTTAAACTACCATTAGACCTAGCATGTATATGAGAAAAGTCTATACATAATTTGCAAGTGGCAACTTCTTTACATAGGGCTACATTTTCTTCTAAAGAACCAAATTGAGTTCCTTTTCCAGTGGTTTCCAATCTATAATCTACTCCTAAATCCGGTAATCTTTTTAAATTTTCTAAAATAGTTTTAAAAGTTTCTTCTTTGGAGTCCTTAAGATAAAATCCAGGATGAAATATTAAACTTCTTCCCTGAACTTTTTTTAAGCCTTCAGCACCTTTTATTATTCTTTCCAAAGATTTTTCTTGCTTTTCTATTTCATCTGCGTTTAGATTTATAAAATAGGAACCATGGGCAGATAAATAGAAATTATTATTATTTTTTTCCTCTAATATGCCTTCTTTGTTTTTATCTGTAACATTAACAGATCTTACAAAGGGTAATTCCATGGCATCTAAGCCTATATTGCTTAAATATGTTATACCAGATTTATAATTAAATTTAGTAGTTCCATCACCTATGGGTAGGCCGGATATTCCAAAAAGTAATCTGTCCATAAATAAAACCTCCATTGTTTTAATTTAATATACATATTATTATGAAAAATATAATTTAAAACTAATTTGATAATGATTATTATATAATATTTATAAGAGTATGTAAAATGAGAATTAAAATTGAGATAAATAAAATGAATACAAAAATATTAACCTTAATGGTATAATTAGCAAGGAAGAGGTGTGTGGTTTGAAGAAAAAGTGGATGTTAAGAAGAAGTAAATTGAATATAAAAGATATAGTCCATAAGTCAGGTATAAGTGAAACTTTATGTACTATATTAGTTAATAGAGAAATATATAATTTAGAAGATATAGAGAGTTTTTTGAATCCTTCTTTAGAAAAACTATATAATCCTTTATTAATGAAAGATATGGACAAAGGTACAGAAATAATAAAAAGGGCAATAATAGATAAAAAGAAAATAGCCATTTATGGAGATTATGATGCAGATGGTGTTACTAGTACGGTAATATTATATACTGCTTTAAAGGAATGCGAAGCTAATGTGACTTATTACATACCAGATAGAGAAACAGAAGGATACGGCATGTGTACAGACAGAGTTGAAAAATTAAAAGAAGAGGGCGTAGAGGTTATAATTACCTGTGATAATGGCATAGCTGCATTAGAACAAGTGGAACGAGCAAAAGAATTAGGTATGACGGTGGTAATTACAGACCATCATGAATTACCTTTTATAGAAAATGAAAATGGAGAAAGAGAATATGTAGTACCAAAAGCAGATGCTATCATAAATCCAAAGCAAAAGGATTGTTATTATCCATTTAAAATGCTTTGTGGAGCAGGTATAGCTTTTAAATTTTCAAAACTTTTATATGAAAAACTAAATATGAATCCTAATAAATATAAAGATTTATTGGAATTTGCAGCCATAGGAACCATATGTGACGTAGTAGATTTGAAGGATGAAAATAGAATAATAGCTAAATTGGGATTAAAAAACATAAATAATACAGACAACCTAGGGCTAAGAGCACTTATAAAAGAGACTTCATTAAATGGGAAAAATATAACTTCTTATAATGTAGGATTTATAATAGGGCCTTGTATAAACGCTACAGGAAGATTAGATACAGCGGCTCTTTCCGTAGAGTTGTTTTTGACCAAAGATATAAAAAAAGCAGAGGAGTTAGCAAAGGAGTTAAGAAATTTAAATGCCGAGAGACAAGAAATAACTATGGAAGGTGTAGAGGAAATAACATATACCATAGAAAATTCATCATTAAAAAATGATAAAGTATTAGTTATTTACAAAGAAGATATACACGAAAGTATAGCAGGTATAGTATCAGGAAGAATAAAGGATGCATATAATCGCCCAACAATAGTGTTAACTAAAGGAAAAGAAATGCCTAAAGGATCCGGAAGATCTATAGATGGATACAATCTTTTTGAAGAACTTATGAAATGCAAAGAATACATATATAAATTTGGAGGCCATCCAATGGCCGCAGGCCTTACTATAGAAGAAAAAAATATAGATAAACTAAGAGAAGAATTAAATAAAAATTGCAATTTAAAAGATGAAGATTTTATGCCTAAAATAAGAATAGATAAAAGACTGCCTTTAAAAGAAGTAAACTTAGAGTTAATAGATAGCTTACAGTGTTTAGAACCATTCGGTAAAGGAAATAGTTCACCAATACTAGCAGAAAAAAATATAAAAATAGAAGGAATAAGAATATTAGGCAAAGATCAAAATACATTAAAATTAACTTGTAGAATAGAAGATACAAATAGAAGAATAGATGCAATAGCCTTTGGAAAAGTGGATGAATTTAAAAGAGATTTAGAAAATATATATGGAGATGAAAGTGTAGAAAATATTATAACTAACCCACTTATGGCAGGTTTAAGATTAGATTTAATATACTATCCAATGATTAATGAATACAACGGAAATGTATACACCCAATTAAGAATAATAGACTACAGAATAAATGGATAAAATAAGGAAATTGTGACTTAAAAGTAAGTTTACCTACAGCCTATTAAAAAGGTATATGTGTCTAGAAAGACAACTCAATTCACTAAGAGATTCTAATTTGTTTTTTCATAAAATATATTGATAAAAACTGAAACTCGCTGAACACTCAAACAATCAGTTTTTACCTAATATATTTTTAAAAAACAACTAAGAATCTCTAAGCTTTTTCGCATGTCTTTTATGCCACATATCCCTCTTTTTAATAGGCTGAAGCTAGCATAACTCTCTAAAGATAATTTCCTATGCAACAAGAGGTACAAAAGAAGGATGTTGAAATTTTGTAATGAAGTATAATTTTTTTATCTTACACTATGTAAAATTCTTATTATAAAACTTAATACTAATTATTATAGAAAGTCTACGACTGCACTATCGCTTTTTTTTCAGCCATCTATAATATTGAATTTAGATTTAATTTTATAATTTTTAAACTTATAACTATCTATCGACCAAAAGTATTTCTTATTTTAATTCTCAAACGTTAAAAGCTGTTAAGTTGCAATTTCCTTAGAAGTTGACTAAGGGCGTAGAAAAAGAGTAAACTATATAAAGTGATATATAATAATAGGGGGGAAATATGGGACCAATAGGAAGTGTTTTTTTGGAAGATAAAAATACAATAAAAAGTATAATGGATAGCATTCCTTATTCATGTTATATTGTAAACGATAAATATGAATTGCTTTATGTAAATAGTATAGCTCTAAAGTTAAGCAAAGAACTAAAAAGAAAATCTAGTTCTAAGCTACGGCCTGGAGAAGAAAAAACATTGATGGATTGTTTAGATGAATACGAAATAAATTTTATCGATGGTGAACCTGTTACAGAAAAAAACTTTCCTGTTTTTATAGCTCTTAAAGAACAAAAGAAGATAAAAGAAGTTTCATTGATATTTACAAAAAACAATTATGAAAAGGTATGTTTTAGTTTAACTGTAATACCTATAAATTTAGAAGGAACCAAGAAGGGAGCTTTAGTAAATTTAATGAATATTACTCAAGAGCATACCTATAAAGAAACCATAGAAAAAGATAAGGAGGAAATTTTAAATATTTCAGAACAAATAAAAAATAAGAGTGAAATTATAGACATATTAAGAAAAAAAGAATTAGATTACATAAAATATCTTAATAATGTAATTAATAATATATCTGAAGGAATATTGGTTTTTGATAAGCATTCAAAATTAATTTTATGGAATAAAGCTATTGAACAAATAGGTGGAATTAAAATTAAAAAAATATTGGACATTAAAGAAATAATTAATGAGTATGATATATATATACTAGATGACCATAAAAATATGAAATATAAAATTAAAAAAATAAATCCAGATTATAATAGTAGTGTAAAAGACTTATTATTGAAATTAGTGAAAAAAGATACTAATAAAATTAAATATATAGAGTATAATAGTAATCCTATTATAGATGAAAATAATGAGATAGTATATACTATCTCAAGTGTAAAGAATGTTACAGATTTAATAGAAAGTCAAATAATATGTGAAGAAAGAGCAGAATTTATAAAATATGTAGTAGATTGTATAGAGCTACCATTAGCAGTATTAGATTATCCTGATTTAACATATAAATTAGTTAACGAAAGATATGAGGAATTAGTAGAACGATTATATACTAAAAAAATAAAGGGTAATTTACTTGGAAATACAGTGGAAGATGTTTTTAGAAAAGAAGAATTTAAAGAGCAGTTGGAAGTATTACAGAAAATGAAAGAGGGAACTATTAAAGAGTATACATTTTCACCTGAAAAATTTGTTCTACAGTCAGGAGAAGAAAGATTCTTTAAAGTGAAATATATTTATCATGAAACTAAAAATAAAAAAAGAGTTCATATACATGGTTCTGATGTAACAGAAGAATTTAAAAATAATTTGGAACTAGAAAAGGTAAATAAGCTTAAAGATGAGTTTTTTACTATAATATCTCATGAATTAAGAACTCCGTTGACTATAATATATTCTTCCCTACAATTAGCTTATGATATTTATTCAAAGGATATAAATCCAAGTATCGATAAGATTTTAAAAAGAATAAATCAAAATACAGCTAGACTTTTAAAACTTATAAATAATATACTAGATATATCAAAAGCAGAAGCGGGATTTTTAACTTTAAATAATGAATATTTTGATGTAGTATGGGAAACAGAAAATATAGTTAATTCAATAACAAATTATGCTAATTCTAAAAATATAAATTTAATATTTGATACTACAAAAGAAGAAGAAAAGGTTTGGATTGATAAAGATAAATATGAAAGAATATTATTAAATTTATTATCTAATGCTGTAAAATTTACACCAGAAAACAAATCTATATATGTTACTCTTAAAATATATAAAAATAATTTTAAATTAATAGTAAAGGATGAAGGGGCAGGAATACCTAAAGAAAAAATAGATTGCATTTTTAATAGATTTGCTCAAGTGAATAGTTCATTATCAAGAAATGCAGAAGGAACAGGTATAGGACTTTCATTAGTTAAGAAAATTGTGGATCTTATGGGTGGAGAGATAAAAGTAAATAGTACTCTAGGAAAGGGAACTACATTTACTGTTAAAATAAATAAAAATATGGATAAATGTTATGAAAAGATAGAGAAAACTGTTATACACAATGATATATCTAAAAAAATACATATAGAGTTTTCAGATATAAACTAGAAAATATATAAAGCCCTATTTAGGTAAATAAAATTTACAATTAAATAGGGCTTTTATTATTAATGCATAATAGAGTTTTAAAGAAATATTGTGAATTTTATATCATTATTTGTTTAAAATTTATATGGATTAAAAGATTCATATGAATTAAGTTTTACTTTATTAGAAAAATTTTTAGGATTATTAAAATTTGTAGAACCTATTTCTATGTCTTTTGAGCTTTCTATTTTAAATCTATTTAAAGCTTCTTTTACTTCTGGCACTAAATTTTTTGTCATTATTAGCACCTCCTAATATAATATAGAATATTTAAATATATAGAATTAATAATATATTAACCAATAACAATTTATATATATTATAATATTAAAGGTAAAAAATATAAATTATGCATAGAATGAAAAAGTATTTAAAAAAATAATATTTATAGTATTATTAATAATGAACTTTATATGTATATAATAAATATGATGAAAAACCTTAGAAGTTTTGGATTAAGTGCATATTTTTTCTTTTGAATAAACTTTATTAAAACTAACAATAACTTTACAAAAAAATAGAAACTAGATTATATACATAATGAATTAAAGAAAGGGGATATAATTTTGAAAAAGATTATAATGACAGGTGGAGGAACAGCAGGCCATGTTACACCAAATTTAGCTTTAGTTCCAGAATTGAAAAAATTAGGATATGAAATTAAGTATATAGGGAGCATAGAAGGAATAGAAAGAAAAATTATAAAAAAAGAGGGTATAGAATATTTCCCTATCTCTAGTGGGAAATTAAGAAGATATTTTGACTTTAAAAATTTTTCTGATCCATTTAAAGTGTTAAAGGGTGTATTTCAAGCAAAAAAAATAATTAGAAGAGAAAAACCAGATATAATTTTTTCTAAGGGAGGATTTGTAACTGTGCCAGTAGTTATAGCAGCTCATTTAAATAAAATACCAGTTATAGCTCATGAGTCAGATATAACTCCTGGTCTTGCAAATAAATTAGCTACTCCTTATTGTACAAAAGTATGCGTTACTTTCCCGGAGTCAATAAAACATATAAAAGGAGACAAAGCTGTATTAACAGGTACACCTATAAGAAAAGAATTGTTAGAAGGAAGCAAAGCTAAAGGTATAAAATTATGTGGATTTAAAGATGATAAACCTATTCTTTTAATAATTGGAGGAAGTTTAGGTTCAAAAATTATAAACGAAATAGTCAGAAAAAATTTGGATGATATACTTTTAAAATTCAATATAATACACATTTGTGGAAAGTCTAACTTAGATGAAAATTTAGAAAATAGAAAGGGATATGCGCAATTTGAGTATGTAAATGAAGAATTACCTGATTTAATGAAAGCGTCAGACTTGGGAATATCAAGAGCTGGAGCAAATGTAATATATGAACTGTTAGCGCTTAAAAAGCCAAATCTTTTAATACCCTTATCTAAAAAATCTAGTAGAGGAGACCAAATTTTAAATGCAGCTTCCTTCGAAAAAAGTGGATATAGTTTAGTTTTAAAGGAGGAGGAGCTATCAGATAAAATTTTAATGGAAAAGTTAAATTACTTGCATGAAAACAGAAATGTATATATAAATAATATGTCCAAAAGTAAAATGGATAATGGCGTTAAAAATATAACAGAATTGATAAAAAAATATACAAAATAAACATATGATATTAAAATTAAAGTTAAATTAAATTAATCCTGCATAGTTTAATAAATTCAAAAAAATATATATATTAAGTTAAATATAGAATAATAATTCTATAAAATTATTAAATGTTAATGTATATATATTATTTTTTTATTTTAATGTTAAATGCGAGAATCTTTAAAAATATACCATTGAATTTATTTATTTAAGTATTATAATAAAAATAAGCAACAAATTTTTGAAGTTTATAAAGAACCTTATAAATAAGTCTTTAAAAATTTGTTTCTTAGTTATGCGCTTTATGGTCTTACCAGTACTAGTAAGAACGTAGTAAGACAAAATATATACAATTTTATAGTAAAATTTATATGTTTTTAATTCTGTATATGCTGGAATAAAAATGTATTAGTGCTATAATGTGCTTTGTAGGAAAGCCATGAATTTTTCGCAATTTAAAATGATTTTTATGCTTTAAAGTGTTATTTTATGCATAAACACTGAAAAGGATTTTACAGATAAAAATTTTTGGTGTATATTAATAATGGGCTTTGAAGAAAAAGGTCAAATTTTACAAATGTTAATTATTTTGCGGATTTATTCCGTAAATTTTATATAAATTAAAGGGAAAGAAGGGAATTTTCTATGAGAAGAATGAAAACTATGGATGGTAATACTGCTGCAGCATATATATCATATGCATTTACAGATGTAGCAGCTATTTATCCAATAACACCTTCATCACCAATGGCAGAACACGTTGATGAATGGGTAGCTCAAGGAAAGAAAAATATATTTGGACAACCAGTAAAAGTTATGGAAATGCAATCTGAAGCTGGTGCAGCAGGTGCTGTTCACGGTTCTCTACAAGCAGGTGCATTAACAACAACTTATACAGCATCTCAAGGTTTATTACTTATGATCCCTAATATGTACAAAATCGCTGGAGAACTTTTACCAGCAGTATTCCACGTAAGTGCTAGAGCATTAGCAGCTAATTCTCTAAACATATTTGGAGATCATCAAGACGTTATGGCAGCTAGACAAACAGGACTAGCTCTATTAGCTGAAAGCAGTGTACAACAAGTTATGGATTTATCAGCAGTTGCACATTTATCAGCTATAGAAGGAAGAGTTCCTTTCATAAACTTCTTTGATGGATTTAGAACATCTCATGAAATCCAAAAAGTAGAAGTTTTAGAATATGATGAATTAGAAAATCTAGTTGATATGGATGGAGTAAAAGCTTTCAGAAGAAGAGCTTTAAATCCAGATCACCCAGTTATAAGAGGTACAGCTCAAAACCCTGATATTTATTTCCAAGAAAGAGAAGTATCTAACAACTATTACGAAAGACTTCCTGAAATAGTTGAAAAATACATGGGAGAAATCTCAAAATTAACAGGAAGAGAATACCACTTATTTAATTACTATGGTGCAGAAGATGCAGAA
The DNA here is from genome assembly GCF_001889325.1 of Clostridium sporogenes. NCBI lineage: Bacteria > Bacillati > Bacillota > Clostridia > Eubacteriales > Clostridiaceae > Clostridium > Clostridium sporogenes. Next base: position 3,408,882 of record NZ_CP013243.1, read on the forward strand.
AGATTAATAATAGCTATGGGATCAGCATGTGATACTATAGAAGAAGTTGTTGATTACTTAATGGCTAAAGGAGAAAAAGTTGGTTTATTAACAGTACATTTATATAGACCATTCTCATTAGAACACTTCTTTAAATATATACCAAAGACAGTTAAGAACATTGCTGTTTTAGATAGAACTAAAGAACCAGGCTCTTTAGCAGAACCATTATACTTAGATGTTAAAAATGCGTTCTACAAAAAAGAATGGCAACCAACAATAGTTGGAGGAAGATACGGATTAGGTTCAAAAGAAGTTTATCCATCACACATATTAAGTGTATATGAAAACTTAAAGAAAGATGAACCAAAAGATGGATTTACTATTGGTATAGTTGATGACGTTACAAACACATCATTAGAAGAATCAGAGGCTATAAACACAACTCCAGCTGGAACTACAGCATGTAAGTTCTGGGGATTAGGTTCAGATGGTACTGTTGGAGCTAACAAGAGTGCTATAAAAATCATAGGTGACCATACAGATATGTATGCACAAGGATACTTTGCATATGATTCTAAAAAATCTGGTGGTATAACAATTTCTCACTTAAGATTTGGTAAATCACCTATACAATCACCATACCTAATAAACCAAGCTGACTTTGTAGCTTGTCACAATCAATCTTATGTATATAAATACAATGTATTAGAAGGATTGAAAAAAGGTGGTAGATTCTTATTAAATACTATCTGGACTCCAGAAGAAGTAGAAACACATTTACCAGCTTCAATGAAAAAATACATTGCTGAAAATGATATAGAATTCTATACATTAAACGCTGTTAAAATAGCACAAGAAATAGGATTAGGCGGAAGAATCAACATGATTTGTCAAGCTGCTTTCTTCAAGATTGCAAACATTATATCAGTAGAAGATGCAGTTAAATACTTAAAAGATGCCGTTGTAACTAACTACGGTAAAAAAGGTCAAAAAATCATTGATATGAATAACGCTGCTATAGACAAAGGTGTTAATGCTATAGTTAAAATAGAAGTTCCAGCTTCATGGAAAGATGCTAAATGCGAAGGTGCATGTGAAGTTAAAGAAAATCCAGAATTCATCAAAAATATTGTTGAGCCAATGAACAGACAAGAAGGAGATAAACTTCCTGTAAGTGCATTCAAAGGAATGGAAGATGGTACATTCCCATCAGGAACAGCTGCTTATGAAAAAAGAGGAATTGCTATAAATGTTCCAGAATGGCAATTAGATAAATGTATTCAATGTAACCAATGTTCATACGTTTGTCCACATGCGGTTATAAGACCAGTACTTTTATCTGATGAAGAAGTTAAAAATGCTCCAGAAGGATTCAAATCAAAACCAGCTGTAGGAGCAAAAGGATTAAACTTCACAATGGCTATAAGTCCATATGATTGTACAGGATGCGGAAACTGTGCAGACGTATGTCCAGCTAAAGAAAAAGCATTAATAATGAAACCATTTGATACTCAAATTGAACAAGATAAGAATTGGGAATATGCAATGAAAGTATCTCCAAAATCTAACCCAATGAAGAAAAATTCAGTTAAAGGTAGCCAATTTGAACAACCATTATTAGAGTTCTCAGGTGCCTGTGCAGGTTGTGGAGAAACTCCATATGCTAAACTTGTAACTCAATTATTCGGAGATAGAATGATGATAGCTAATGCTACAGGTTGTTCATCAATTTGGGGAGCATCAGCACCATCAACTCCATACACTACAAACCATAAAGGATACGGTCCAGCTTGGGCTAACTCATTATTCGAAGATAATGCTGAATTTGGAATGGGTATGTATCTTGGAGTAAAACAAATAAGAGATAAAGTTACAGAAGATGTAAAAGCTGTATTAGGATTTAAATCAGCAGAAGAACTTCAAAGCTGTGCAATAGGAACAGAAGATTGTTCAGAAAAAGATATGACAGGAACAGTTATATCAGGAGAATTAAGAGCTGCTCTAGAAGATTGGTTAAACAGTAAAGATCTAGGAGAAGATACTAGAGAAAGAGCAGACAAAGTTATAGAATTAGTAGGAAAAGAAAAAGGAAGCGACAAATTCCTAAATGAAATCTATGAAAACAAAGATTTCTTAGTTAAGAGATCACACTGGATATTCGGTGGAGACGGTTGGGCTTACGACATCGGATATGGTGGAGTAGACCACGTACTTGCTTCAGGAGAAGACGTAAATATCCTTGTATTTGATACAGAAGTTTACTCAAACACAGGTGGCCAATCTTCAAAAGCAACACCAACTGCAGCTATAGCTAAGTTTGCAGCATCTGGTAAAAAGACTAAGAAAAAAGACTTAGGTGCAATGGCTATGACTTATGGTTATGTTTACGTAGCACAAATCGCTATGGGAGCAGACAAGAACCAAACATTAAAAGCAATAGCTGAAGCTGAAGCATATCCAGGTCCATCATTAATAATAGCTTATGCTCCATGCATAAACCATGGATTAAAAGCAGGAATGGGCTGCAGCCAATTAGAAGAAAAGAAAGCTGTTGATTGTGGATATTGGGGATTATACAGATTCAATCCAGAATTAAAAGAAGCAGGAAAGAATCCATTCTCATTAGATTCAAAAGAACCAACAGCAAACTTCAAAGACTTCTTAATGGGAGAAGTAAGATATGCATCACTTGCTAAACAATTCCCAGAAGATGCTGAAGCATTATTTGCAAAAACAGAACAAGATGCTAAAGAAAGATTAGAAAACTACAAAAAATTAGCTGAACAATAATAAAAAGAGCCGCAAGGCTCTTTTTTATTAAATATAAAGAGCGATATTACTTTAAAATTTATAGCTATATTACAAAAGACTAGCATGAGTATAAGTTCAATACAAACAATAAGTTTTTTAAATTTCCTATTTAATATAGTATTAATGATTTTAGCTATAATTATTTATGTAAAATTAATAGAAAACAGGCAAATATTTATAAAGTTCAAATAGCATATAAAAAAAGAAAATACATAAAATAAAGCTATAACTTCTTCTGAAGGGAGATGAAAGTTATGGCAAGAAAAATGAAAAAAAGAAGAGTAGAAAAAACAGTAAACAACATGTTAGATAACGTAGAAAAGGGTTTTAAAAAAATTGCTAAAGAAATGAACAAAAAATAAATAAAAAATTAAATACTACAAAAAGTAAATAAAAATATTTCATTACCGAGTAAATAGTTAATATCAATTATTTACTTGGTATATTTTTATCATAAAATATTTTTTGAATTTATAAATATATAAAGAGATTGATAATGATTATTAAATAATTTTATGAAAAAACAAAAAAACCCTTTTAAAAAACTCTGTTTAAGGGTACAATTAGAACATAGGAAAAAAGGAGGTGAAGATCCTGGTAATATTATCAGGAGATTTTATGAAAGATGAAAAAATAAATAGTTGCGGTTGCGGTTGTGGCTGCGAAGAAGAAATAGAAAAAGATACTTGCGGTTGCGGTGAAGTAGAAGAAAACTGCGGTTGTGGTTGTGGTGATAACCATCATGAAGATCATAATCATGAACATTGCGGTTGTGGCTGCGAAGATGAAGAATGCGGTGAAACAATTCTTGTGGATTTACAAGATGAAAACGGAAATGCTGTTACTTGTGAAGTAATAGAAGAATTTGAATATAAAGATAGTGTATATGCATTAGTACAAAATCCAGAAAATAATTCAGTATACTTATTTAGAGAAGAAGGTCAAGGAGACGAAGTTGAACTTGTTAACCCAGATGAAAAAGAATTTGAAGAAGTAACTGCTTACTACGAAAATTTACAATAGTATTATAAAGAGAGTCTCTGATTTGCCAGGGGCTCTTTTAGTTTAATGGGAAATATTGGGATTAAAAAGTCTAGTATAAATAAAAAAGTGAATATATTATAAAAAATCACAAAATATATAGTATAATATAAGAATACAACTTATGGAAGGGGTGGTATTTTGGAAAAATTGGCAATATTTGATGTAGATTATACACTTACCAAACAAGAAACACTTATACAATTTTATAAATTTATGCTTAAAAAGAAACCCTCTCTTATATTTCATGCCCCTAAAATAGTTATATCTGGCCTTTTGTATGCTTTAAAAATATTTCAAGCAGGAAAAGCTAAAGAAATATTTATAGGATTTATAGATGGTATAACAGAGGATGAAATGCAAAGCTATGTAAAAGAATTCTATGATAAAAAATTAAGCAAAATATTATACAAAGATGCTATAGATACTATGAGAAAATTAAAAAATGAAGGGTATAAAGTATATCTTATATCTGCTTCTGCAGAATTTTATTTAAAAGAACTTTATAATATAAAAGAAGTAGATAAAGTAATAGGAACTATATTTACATTAAAAGAAGGGTCATATAAGAGAAAAATAATAGGAGAAAACTGTAAAGGAGAACAAAAGGTAAGAAGGCTTATGGAAGTTTTAAAAGAAGAAAATATAGAAGTAGATTTTAAGGAATCCTATATGTTTTCAGATTCTCTAGCGGATTTACCTTTATTTAAATTAGTAGGAAAGCCTTATCTTATAAATGCAAAAAAGAAGTACAATAATATAGAAGTACTTAATTGGAAGTAGAGTAAATGAATTTACTAACTGTGAGTTTTAATTGAAGCTAATTTAAGTGCTTTACAATATTAATACACAATATAAGAATTGTGATGTTTACAGTAAATGGGGGATGTATGTTAATGGAATGTTTTAACGAATTTTTTATAGAAAATGAGAAAATAAAAGAAAGAGATTCATTTGAGGAAAGTTTCCTTAAAGAGGGAAAATCTCTATATGAAGTTATAAGGATAATAGGTGGAGCACCTTTGTTTTTAAAAAGCCATTTAGAAAGATTTTATAACTCTGCAAAATTAGAAGGACTAAATTTATGGTTAGATGAAGAAGAAATAAAAGAAAAGATAAATAGACTTATAGAAATAAATAAAGTATCTATAGGCAATATAAAACTAGTATTTAATTTTAATAAGGGAAAGAATAATAACTTTTTATGCTATTTTTTAAAACATAATTATCCAGAGGACATAGAGTATAAAAGGGGAGTAAAAACTATACTTTATCATGGAGAGAGAGAGAATCCAAATGCAAAGGTTATAAATATGGATTTTAGAAAAATTGTAGGAGAAAAGATAAAGGAAGAGAAAGCTTATGAAGCAATACTAGTAGATAGAAATGGATACATAACAGAGGGTAGTAAATCTAATATATTTATGATAAAAGATGGTAAAGTAATAACAGCGCCTATAGAAAAGGTATTACCAGGAATAACAAGACAAAATATAATAGATGTATGTAAAAATCTAAATTTGCAGGTTGAAGAAGAAAAAGTACATTATAAAGATATAGACAAATTAGATGGGCTATTTATATCAGGTACATCACCAAAGGTCTTACCAATAAAATCTGTAGATGAAATAGAATTCAAATCTTCAAAGAATAAATTAATACTAAGTATTATGGAGGGTTATAATAAAGCAATAGAGGAAGATATAAAAGGTTATAAAAGTAAAGAATAATCATTTTAAAAATCAAATGGATATGGCGGTGTAATTTTATAAGGCAGATAGCACAGCAAATTTATTGATACATTGACAAAATATTGGATAAAAAATATAATTTTATATTATGATATAAAAATTATTTCTAAAAACTTTTAAATAGAAAAATTAATAAATTTTATAATTATAACATAGAGGTAGGAGTAGAAGATTTAATATTATGTTAAATATAAGTTTGGAAAGAAAAAGGTTTGGAGTGTTAAGATTTGGAGAACTATATAGTAAAAAAGGTTCTTAATAATAATGTAATAATAGCTAATTGGCAAGAAGAGGATGCAATACTAGTCGGTAAAGGTATAGGATTTAATTCTAAAAAGGGAGAAACTCTTTCTAAGGATAAAATAGAAAAAGTATATATAAAGACCACCTCAAAAATGTCAGAAAACTATAATAAAGTTTTAGATAATATAGATAATAGAATAGTAGGTATTTCCGAAGAAATAATAAATTTTTCAGAAAAGGCTTTAAATACAAAATTAAATGAAGGAGTTCATATTTCTTTGCCAGACCATATAAATTTTGCATTAAGAAGAATAGAAAAGGGGATAAATATAGAAAACCCTTTTTTAGAAGAACTAGGCATAATTTATCCAAAGGAATATGAAATAGCTATGAAGGCTCTTAATATGATAAATGATAGATTAAAGGTTAACCTTCCAAAGGATGAAGCAGGATTTATATGTCTTCATATAAGAGCAGGTATTACAAAGCAGCAGGTTTCAGAATCCCTAGCCTATACTAAAAAGATAAGCAGAGTAATGGAACTTATATCTAAATTAAAAGGAAAGCCTTTAGATAAAAATTCTCTTTCTTATGTAAGAACTTTGACTCATTTAAATTTTATGATAGAAAGAGTTAAAGAAAATAAAACTATAAAAAATGAGCTATTAGATAGTATAAAAGAAGAAATGAAAAGTGAGTTTGGTATTGCCATTAAAGTAGCCATGCTTATAGAAAAATTATTTGAAATAAAAATACCAGAGGACGAAATAGGATATATCGCATTACATTTAAAAAGGATAGGGCAATATTAAGGTATATTAAATATATAAACTAAAGAACCTTGCTTTTGCAAGGTTTTTAAAGTATAAGCTAGCTTAAAGGTGGTGTGCAAAATTGAAAAATATTTTAACTGTTCTTCAGAGGGTAGGAAAATCTTTAATGTTACCTGTATCCGTATTACCTGCAGCAGCTCTACTTTTAAGATTAGGGTATCCAGATCTTTTAAATAATATATATATGTTAAAAGCGGGAGATGCTATATTTAGTAATCTTCCATTAATATTTGCTATAGGAGTGGCTATAGGCCTTTCGGAGGGGGAAGGAATAGCAGCTTTGGCTGCTATAGTAGGGCAATTAATATTGCAAGGCATATTGGATGTTGGAAGTTCAAAGGCTGCTAAAGAAGCGGCTATAAAAATAGCTGCCCAAAGAAATATGACATTAGAAAGTTTTATGAATAGTAAATTTTATGATGATATATTAAGAAGTACCAATATAGATTTAGGTGTTTTTGGTGGAATAATAATAGGAATTATAGCTGCAATTATATACAATAAGTATAAAAACATAAAGTTACCAAGTACCATAGGTTTTTTTGGAGGAAAACGCTTTGTGCTTATTCTTACAGCTATAATTTCCTTTATGTTTGGAATGATTAATGTGGCAATATGGCCAGAAGTACAAAAAAATATTGATACTTTTGCTAGATTTGTGAGCCATTCTCCTTTAGGACCAGGTTTTTATGCAGCAGGAAAAAGACTTTTAATTCCACTAGGACTTCACCATATATACTATCCACCTTTTTTATATCAATTTGGTAGTTATGTAGATCCTAGTGGAATTAAATATTTTGGGGATTTCTCAAGGTATTTTCATGGAGATCCTACAGCAGGAATTTTTATGGCTTCAGAGTTTCCTATATTAATGTTTGGCCTTCCAGGAGCAGCTATAGCTATGATTTGTGCTGCAGAAAAAGACAATAGAAAGAAAGTTCTTAGCATAATGCTGTCTGCAGCTTTAGTGTCTTTTTTTACAGGGATTACAGAACCTATAGAATTTGCCTTTATATTTGTAGCTCCTATACTTTTTATTTTTCATGTTTTAGCAGCTTTTACATCAGGTATAGTAACTAGTATTTTTAATATAAGACTTGGTTATACTTTTTCAGCCTCCTTTATAGATTATATTTTAGGATATAAGTTTTCAGGTAATGGGTTGTTAATATTTCCCATAGGTATTTTTTATTTTTTATTATATTTTATAGTTTTTTACTATTTAATAATAAAAAAAGATATAAAAACTTTAGGCAGAGAAGGTACAGTACTGAAGGAGAATAAAGAAATAAAAAGTAATGAAAAAGCAGCTTTAATATTAGAAGCTCTAGGAGGAGAAAAAAATATAATAAATTTAGATTGTTGTATAACCAGGCTTAGGGTAGCGTTAAAGGACGAAAAAAAATTAGATAGGGCCTATTTAGAAAAAATAAATTTGTTAGGTATAGTACAGACAGGAAAGGTAGTACAGATAATATTAGGTACAGAAGCAGAAAATATAAAATATAGTATAGAACAAATAATTAAAAAAGGAATGAATCCAAAGGAAATAATAGAATATGAAAGATCATTAAAATTAATGAATCCTATGGAAGGAGAAATAGTTTCATTAGAACAGGTACCAGATGAGGTTTTTTCAGAAAAAGTATTAGGAGATGGATTTGCCATAAAACCTTATAGAAATAAGGTGTATTCCCCCTTTGACGGAACTATAAAATTTTTATTTCCTAGTAATCATGCCTTAGTTATAGAAACTAAAGAAGGTTTAGAGGTTTTAATACATATAGGTATAGATACTGTAAACCTTAATGGGGAAGGATTTAAAGTCTATATAAAAGAAAAAGAAAAGGTTAAAAATGGCCAACTTTTAGTAAGTTATGATAAAGAATTTTTAGAGGGAAAAGTTAGAAGCTTAATATCACCTATAGTAATAACAAACTTAAAAGAAGATTCAGGAATAAAAATAGAATATGGTTATAAAAAAGAAAAAGAAATAGTAGCCTATATTAAGAATTAATATGAAAATTGTTAAAATTATAATGATTATAATAATTATTTTATAATTAGTCTCTACATTATTTATTAAGAATTACGAAAATAATAAAAGAGTATGTTTAATTTATCAAGTATAATATTTCCTTTGTAAATAATTGAAATAAATTGTAATAAATTATTATATGATATAAAATATAGATATATATATCTATATATATCTATATTTAGAATTTATATATTCCTCAAAATAGGGGGCGGGATAATATAATTTAAGGGGGATTAATATGAAAAAGACAATTTATAGTTGCTCTACATTAGATAAATGTATAAATAAGGCTTGTAAAGAATTAGGAGTAAAAGAAGAGGAATTAAATTATGAAATTATAGAAGAGAAACAAGGCTTTTTCATGAAAAAGACTACAATATTAGTTAATGCAGAAGAAAAATTAATGAACATGAAAGAAGATAAAGTTAGTATAGAAGATAGTGTAGAAGAAAATATAGAACATAATGAGGAAAAAATAGAAATAGAAAAGGAGTCAATAGCTAAAGAAAGTATAGCAGCTAATGATGGAAAAGTAAGAATAGTAAAAAATCAAGTAATAGTTACAAATCCTAAAGAGGGTGGAAAACCAGCAGCTATAACTTCAGGAGATAATGTAACAATATTAGTAGATGGAGACAGAATAAAATCTAGAAAAGAAGTCTTTGAAGAAAATAAAATAGAAGTTATTTTTGAAGAAGTTAAGGCTCATAGAGAGTTAAATGTTAAAACGGATCAAAATAATATGGAAGCTTATATTTCAGTAATATATAAGCCAGAAATAAAGTATGGATTGAAAGATGTAGAAGATAAAAATTATTTAATACTAAATTCTTGTAAAATAGAAGAAAAAGATCCTCCTTATTATACTGAAGAAGAAATTATAGAAGCTTTAAAAAAGATGGGCATAGTTTATGGAATAGTGAAAGAAAACTTAGAGCAATGTACAAAAAATAATTGTATAGAATTGTTAATAGCTAAAGGAAAAGAAACTATTAACGAAGAGGATGAAAGTATAGAGATTAAATTTACAACAGATAATCAAGAATTAAAATTAACAGAGGATAAAACAGGAAATGTAGACTTTAAAAGTATAGGTTCCATAGAATCCGTGAAGCCAGGAGAAGTATTAGCTGTAAGAAAAAAAGGTAAAGAGGGACAAGATGGAATCGATATAAAAGGTATAGTAAAAAAACATAAACAAGGAAAGAAAATTATATTAAAACCAGGTCAAGGAACAGCTTTAAGAGATGAAGATACCATAGAGGCTGCTATGGAAGGAAAGCCCTGCGTAAAATCCAATATATTTTATGTATATCAAGTCCATGAAGTTAAAGGTGATGTGGATATAAGTACAGGGAATATAACCTTTGTAGGGGATGTAGTAGTACAAGGTTCTGTAAAGGAAGGTATGAAGGTAGAAGCAGGAAACTCTGTAGAAATAAAAAAACACGTAGAGAGATCAGAAATAATTTCAAAAAGTAATTTGAATATAGATGGCAATATAATAAATTCTGATATATACGGTGGTGGAGAAGATACTTTAAAGGTAATGGTGTTAAATAAATTAGAAAAATTAAAGGATATTCTTATAGAACTAATTTCTGCTGTGGAAGAAATAAAGAGATTTAATCTACTTGGAGAAGGTAAAAAAGACGGAGAAATAATAAAGATTTTAATAGAGAATAAATTTAAAAGTTTGACCAAAATATGTATAGCTATAATGGCTAATATAAATATGTGTAGAAGTGATGATGAAGAAGATGAATTAGTAGGAATTATAAGGAAAAAATTAATAGGATTAGGTCCTGTTCATATAAAAAATTACAGAGAATTAGAGCAAATAGTAAATCTTATAGAAGAAAAAATGAAAATGTGTAAGGATGGATTATCACTACCCGTTAATGTTAATATTAGTTATTGTCAAGATTCTAAAATACAAAGTACAGGAGACATTTATATAACGGGTAAAGGTGAATATATATCAAAATTAACAAGCAATAATAATGTTTACTTTACTAAAGATGGTAGTGTAGCAAGAGGTGGGCACATAACAGCTAAAAATGAAATAAGGTGTAAAGAGGTAGGAAGTGAAGCAGGAGTTATTACTAAACTACAAATTTTACAAAAGGGAGATATATATGTAGATGTAGCCTATCAAAATACAATATTTATTATAGGTGATAGAGAATATTTATTAGAAACACCAAGTAAAGATATACATGCTTATTTAGACAAAAAAGGAGAGATTACCGTAGAAAAGTTTGTATTATAGGGGGTTAATTTAGTAATGGATATAAGTGAAGCTAAAGTATTAATATTTAAAATAAATGGAGAATACTATGCCGCAGATATCATGGAAATAGAAAGAATACTAGGTTATGAAGAACCTACAAATTTACCGGATGCACCAAGTTTTGTTCAGGGAGTTATAAACTATCAGGATAAAATATTACCTGTAGTTTCTCTTTCTAGAAAATTTAATTTAAAAGAAGAAGAAATTAAAAATGAAGCTAAAATAATAGTAGTTAAAGAAGAAGAAAATAAATTAGGTATAATAGTTGATGTGGTTTCAGAGGTTAAAGACGTAAAATTAGATAATATAGAACAGCCACCAGAAATTGTAGCAGGTATATCCAAAAGATATATAAAAGGATTAATAAAAATAGAAAATAAAATAATAATATTTTTAAATTTATCAACTATACTAACAGAAGAAGAAAAATCAATGATATAGTTGAGGGAGTAATTGTATGGATATAAAAGAGATAAAAGTGGGTATTGCAGATTTAAATGTAGGTAAAAATCCTGATAAGATAATAACAGTAGGACTAGGCTCATGTATAGGAATAGCATTATATGATGGAATAAAATGTGTAGGAGGGCTTTCGCATATAATGCTACCAGATAGCACTCAATTTAGTAAAGTTACAAACCCTATGAAGTTTGCAGATTTAGCTATACCTATATTAGTAGAAAAAATGGAGAAATTGGGAGCAAGAAAAAATGGGTTAAAGGCTAAAATATGTGGCGGAGCATCTATGTTTAATTTTTCAGATAAAAGTATGGTAATGGACATAGGAAATAGAAATGGAAAAGCAGTAAAGGAAAAATTAAAGGAACTATCTATACCATTGCTTGCAGAAGATATAGGTGGAAACAAAGGAAGAACTATGATATTTGATACCTCCACAGGAAAAGTATATATAAAAACTGTAGGATTAGGAACTAAAGAAATATAGATAAGTTATTGGAGTGATTCATTTGAATAAAATTAAAGTTTTAGTAGTAGATGACTCGGCTTTAATGAGAAAAATAGTATCAGATATGATAAATGAAGAAAATGATTTAGAAGTAATAGATACAGCTAGAAATGGGGAAGATCTCTTAGAAAAATTAAAAAAGATAAAGCCAGATGTAATAACATTAGATGTAGAGATGCCTAAAATGGATGGAATAGAAGCTTTAATAAATATTAAAAGGCTTTATAGGGATATACCAGTTATTATGCTTAGTAGTTTATCTAAAAAAGGTGCAGGATTAACCATGGATTGTCTTCAAAAGGGGGCCTTTGATTTTGTACCTAAGCCGTCAGGGGCTATATCTTTAGATATAAATAAAGTAAAAGAAGAGTTAGTAGAAAAAATAAGAGCAGCTAGCAATGCTATAAAAAATAATTACACTTCAGATATTTTAAAAACAAACGAAAAAATTAATGTTAAAAAAGTGGAAGAAAAAAAATACCCTATAAAAAATACTATTTCTTCAAAAAAAATAGAAGCTGTGGTCATAGGAGCTTCAACAGGAGGTCCTAAAGCATTATACTCTGTAATAACAGCTTTCCCAGAAAGAATAGGTGTGCCAGTATTTGTAGTTCAACATATGCCAAAGGGATTTACAAAAGCTTTTTCAGAAAGATTAAATGCTAATAGTAAATTAAAAGTTGTAGAAGGGCAAGATGGACAAACTATAGAGAAGGATACTGTCTATGTAGCTCCAGGAGGATTCCATATGGAGGTAGGAGAGGACAGGAAAATACATCTAAACATAGAACCAACCCTGTGGGGAGTAAGACCAGCTGTAGATAAGTTATTTAAATCAGCATCTGAAGTTTATGGCAGCAACTTAATAAGTGTTGTATTAACTGGTATGGGAAGAGATGGAGCAGATGGCACAGCTTATATAAAAGATAGAGGTGGCATAACCATATCAGAGGATGAATCTACCTGTACTATATATGGTATGCCAAAAGCAACTTACGAAACAGGAAAGGTGGATTTTGTAATACCACTTTATAATGTTACAGATACAATACTGAAAAATATTTAATTTTGGAGGTAATCATGGATTTAGAATATTTCGAGGAGTGGGTATTAAAGGATTTTGGAATAAATTTAAAAGCCTATAAACAAAATCAGCTTCAAAGAAGAATATTAAGTTTGATGTCAAGGGTTGGCGTAAATTCAGTAGAAGAATATATTAACTTATTAAAGAAAGATAAGGATCAAAGGATAAAATTTCTAGATTTTATTACTATAAATGTATCTGAGTTTTTTAGAAATCCAGAAATATTCGATGAATTGGAGAAAAAAATAAAAATAGAGCTTTCAAATAATACATCAGGGTCTCTAAAAATTTGGAGTGCAGCCTGTTCAATAGGGGCAGAACCCTATTCTTTATCTATAATAATGGATGAAATATCACCTAATAAAAAACATAAAATAATAGCTACAGATTTGGATATGACTATATTACAAAGGGCTAAAGAAGGTATATATGCACAGGCAGAAATTAAAAATGTAAAAAAAGAAAGATTAGAAAAATACTTCACAAAAGAGGGAGAAAAATATAAAATAAAATCATCTATTAAAAATGTAGTTACATTTAAAAAACATGATTTAATATTAGATAATTATGAAAAAGATTTTGATCTTATAGTTTGCAGAAATGTGGTTATATACTTTAATCAGGATATAAAGGACAATATATATAAGAAATTTTCAGAGTCACTAAAAAAAGGGGGCTTACTTTTTGTAGGAGCTACAGAAAGCATTTATAATTATAAAGATTATGGTTTTGAAAAGGTGTCTACATTTATATATAGAAAAATATAAGGGGGAAATAAAATGGATACATCACAATACATGTCAATGTTCCTAGAAGAATCTATGGACAATTTACAAACATTAAATGACTCCTTACTTCAATTAGAACAAGAGCCAGATGATATAGATAAACTAAATGAAATATTCAGAGTTGCTCACACCATAAAAGGAATGGCGGCTACTATGGGCTTTAATGAGATGGCAGAGCTAACTCATAAAATGGAAGACGTACTTTCTAATTTTAGAGAAGGAGATTTAAAAGTAACACAAAATGTGGTTACTGTACTTTTTAAATGTCTAGATACTCTAGAACAAATGGTAAATAATATATCAGAAGAAGTGGACGAAAAAGTTCCAATAGACCATATAATAGAAGAACTAGAAAAGGCAGCAAAGGGAGATATAAGTTCAGAGGACCAAAAGGAAGAGGCTATAGAAACTATAGAGGAAAATAAAAGTGAAGGAAATTCTACTATACCACTAAATGAGTATGATTTAAATGTTATAAAACAAGCGGAAGATAAAGGGTTTAATGCTTATGAAATAAAAATAATATTAAGTGAAAATACTCTATTAAAATCTGCAAGAGCTTTTTTAATATTTAAAAACTTAGAAGAGTATGGTGAAATAATAAAATCTTTACCTATAGCAGAAGATATAGAAAATGAAAATTTTGATTTCGAAATAGACTTAATATATTTAACTACTAAAGGTAAAGAGGAAATTTATGATATTTTGGCAAATATATCTGAAGTAGATAATGTTATGGTCGATAATGTAGATGTACAGTTAAAAAGGGAAGAAAAAATAGAAAGTAAAGAAGTAAAAGAAAAAGTAAAAGAGCAAATAAATAATATAGATACAAAAAAACCAGAGGAAGAAAATACAGATAAAGAAACTAAACCAAAGGCTAATAAAAGGGTAGGAAAACCAAAGGAAAATAATCATAAAAAAGCTCACCAATCCGTAAGAGTAGATTTAGAAAGGCTAGATAAATTTATGAATATGGTTTCAGAGCTTGTAATTCATAGAACTAGATTAGAACAAATAAGTACTAATCACAAGCTGACAGATTTAAATGAAACTTTGGAACAAGTAGCAAGAACTACCTCTGACTTACAAGATTTGGTTATGAAAATAAGAATGCTTCCTTTAGATATAGTATTTAATAGATTCCCAAGAATGGTTAGGGACCTTTCCGTAGAATTAGATAAAGAAATGGAACTTATAGTACAAGGGGCAGACACAGAATTAGATAGGACAGTAATAGACGAAATTGGAGAACCTCTAATCCATTTAATAAGAAATGCAGCAGACCATGGTATAGAACCAAGGGAGGAAAGAGTAAAAAAAGGCAAAGATCCTATAGGTAAGATAAGATTAATAGCTTATCAAGAAGGAACAAAAGCTGTTATAAAAGTAGAAGACGATGGTGGCGGTGTACCTGTTGACAAAGTAAAAGCTAAAGCAGAAAGAATAGGTATAAATACCGAGGGAATGTCAGACAATGATATAAGAAATTTAATATTTGCTCAAGGATTTAGTACTAATGAAAAAGTAACGGACATATCTGGTAGAGGGGTAGGTATGGATGTAGTAAAGACTAAAATCACTGCATTAGGTGGTATTGTAGATCTTATAAGCGAAGAAGGAAAGGGCTCCTCTTTTATAATAAGACTTCCGTTGACGCTACAAATAATACAAGCTCTTTTAGTTGAAGTTGGAAGTGAAACTATGGCTATATCCTTAGGCTATATAGATAGAGTAATAGATTATGAAAAAGATATAGTAAAGAAAACTAATAATAAAGAAGTTATAATATATAGAGGTAATGTAATACCATTTGTTAGAGTAAATGAAAAACTAGGACTTAAAGAATCAGAAAATGATAAAAAATATATAGTAATAGTTAAATCAGGTGAAAAAACTGTAGGACTTTTAGTAGATGGTCTTTTAGGTCAAAAGGAGATAGTTATAAAACCATTTGGTAAAACACTACAAGGACTAAAAGAATATATAGGAGCAACCATATTAGGAGATGGACTTGTAACATTAATCTTAGACGTGGCAGCTTTAGTATGATAAAATCATAGGAGGGCTTATATATATGGATTACAATAATATGACGCCTCTTCAGTTAGATGCACTTAAAGAAGTATCTAACATAGGGACAGGAAATGCGGCTACAGCATTATCACAACTTTTAGGTAGAAAAATAGATATGAATGTACCGGATATAAACATAGTTCCTTTTGAAGAGGTAATGGCAGAAATAGGAGAGGAAAAAGTAGCTGTAGGAGTATTAGTAAGGGTACTAGGAGATACTCCGGGGAATATATTGTTTGTATTTGAAAAAAGTACAGCATTAGATTTGGTTCATAGATTAACTGGCATGCAAGAGGAAGAATTAAGTGAGATGGGAAATTCAGTAATGTGTGAAATAGGAAATATAATATCCGCTTCATATATGAATGCTATAGCCAGATTCACTAATTTAACCATAACACCATCCGTTCCAGCAGTATCCTATGATATGTTAGGGGCAATATTGTCTACTACCTTTATAGAAGCAGGACAATATAATGAACATGTTTTGGATATTGAAACTGTATTCAAAGAGGATGGATCAGAAATAAGTGGGCATTTTTATTACATACCAATGCCTGGTTCATTAGAAAAAATATTAAATACATTAGGAGTAAGTTAATTTGTATTAATTTGGAGGGAAAGAAAAATGGCAAAAGTATTAATCGTTGATGACGCTGCATTTATGAGAATGATGATAAAAGATATATTAGAAAAAAATGGATTTGAAGTTGTAGGAGAAGCTAATAATGGATTAAAAGCTGTAGAACTATATAAAAAGGAGCAACCAGATGTAGTAACTATGGATATAACTATGCCAGATATGGATGGAATAGAAGCGGTAAAAGCCATAAGAGAATTTGATGCTGCTGCAAAAATAATAATGTGTAGTGCTATGGGACAACAAACTATGGTTATGGATGCTATAAAGGCAGGAGCAAAAGATTTTATCGTAAAACCATTCCAAGCAGATAGAGTTTTAGAAGCTATCAAAAAGGTTATAGGATAAAGTATAAAAGAAATTTAATTTCTTAAAGTTTAAAACTTATAGGTGCATTAGGTAAATTTCTTAATGCACTAATGGTTTATTTTGAGAGGAGGCTTTCCTTTGCAAGTTGTAATATTTAAATTAAATAATGAACAGTTTGCAGTTCAAACTGATAAAATACAAAGTATAAACGATGCTATGGAAATAACTAAGGTTCCAAAGGCACCAACTCACATAAAAGGACTTATAAATTTAAGAGGAAATATTATCTCACTTTTAGATATAAATCTTTTATTAGACATACCAAAGGGAGATAAAAGCCAAAATAATATAATAATATTAGAAATGGAAGATGAACTAGTAGGAATAGCTGTAGATGATGTATATGAAGTTTTAGATGTAGAAGAAAAATTAATAGAAAGATCCTCAGATGAAAGAAGAAAAGAATATATAGAAGGAATAATTAATTTTCAAGATAGAATAGTAACATTAATAGACATAGATAAATTATTATAATTCTCAAAAAGGAAATGAGGGAAATATATGGCAGAAATATTATCCCAGGGTGAAATAGATGCCCTTTTATCTGCTCTATCTTCAGGAGAAATAACACCAGACGAGGTTCCCAAAGAAGAGGAAAAGCAAAAAGTAAAACCCTATGATTTTAAAAGACCTCAAAAGTTCTCAAAGGATCACATAAGAACCTTAGAGCTTATACACGATAATTATGCAAGAATAATATCAAATTATTTAACAGCTCAAGTTAGAAGTAATGTGAAAGTTAAGATAGAATCAGTTCAGCAGATAACTTATGAAGAATTTATTCACTCTGTGCCAAATCCAACAATTTTAACTATATTTAAAATGCCACCTTTAAACGGTTCCGTATTATTTGAAACAAATCCTCAATTTGTATTTCAAATGATAGATGTACTTTTGGGTGGTAATGGCAATGGAAACTACAAAATGAGAGAGTTTACAGATATAGATAAAAATATAATGAAACAAATAAACACAGGACTTATAACAAATTTAAAATTAGCATGGGAAGATGTAATGGAAGTGGATGTTGAAATAGAAAGCTTAGAAACTAATCCAGCTTTAAATCAAACCCTAGCTCCAACAGAACCTGTAGCTTTAATAACTTTCTCGGTAGAAATGGGAAAAAGTAATACTTTTATAAATATTTGTATACCATATTTGAGCATAGAAAAAGTTTTAGAAAAACTAGTAGTTCAATACTGGTTTAGAGAAAATGATGAGGAATCCATAGAAGAATCTTCATCTAAGATAAAGGAAAGAATAAATATAGTTAGCATGGAACTAACTGCTGAATTAGGAAGAACTTCAGTTACAGTAGAAGAATTTTTAAGATTGGCTGTAGGGGATGTGGTAGCCTTAGATACTAAGACTGAGGAACCTGTCCATTTATTAATAGAAAAAGAACCAGGTTATTATGCTAAACCAGGAGTTATAGGCAAGAATATAGGGTTACAGATACTAGATCAAATAGATAAGGATGTGGAAAGTTATGAGTAACGGGTTTCTTTCACAGGAAGAAATAAATGCTCTTCTAAATGGAGAGGGAAGCCAAGAGGAGGAAGAAAAAAAAGAAGCAACAGATACTGAATTACCAGAATTGCCTGATCTTACAGATCTTGAAAAAGATCTTTTAGGAGAAGTAGGAAATATATCTATGGGTTCAGCCTCCACAGCGCTTTCAACTATAATAAATCAGCAGGTTAATATAACAACGCCTGTGGTAAGTGTTACAACTTTAGAAAGATTAAAAGATTCTTTTGAAATTCCTAATATAGCTTTAGAGGTAAAATATACTAGCGGTATAGTAGGAGAAAACCTATTAGTTATGAAAATTGATGATGCTGCTGTAATATCAAACCTAATGATGGGTGGAAATGGAATTGTTGAAGGAGAAATAAAAGAATTATCAGAAATAGAAATAAGTGCCGTATCAGAAGCTATGAATCAAATGATAGGTTCAGCAGCTACATCTATGGCCACTATGTTTGCAAGAGAAGTAAATATATCACCACCACTATCAAAGATTTGGTCAGATTTAACAGCACCACTAGCTGAGGGAATAAGTGATGATGAACCAGTGGTTCTAGTATCCTTTTCTTTAAATATAGGTGAGTTAGTAGATAGTAGTATAATGCAACTTTTACCTATGAAGACTGCTAAAAAAATAGTTGCGATTATGATGGGAGAGGAAAGCATGGATGAACCATCAGCAGAAAATAATTTAACTCCAGCACCAATTGTAGAGGAGAAAAAGTCTGCTAAAGCAGTAGAAGCACCAAAACAAGAAATGGTATATGAAAAACCAATAGAAAGAGAAACTCCAAAGGTAGAAGTAAAGCAAGCTTCATTTGAACCATTATCTGTAAGGGAATCTGCAACTACTATGCCTAATAATATAGATCTAATATTAGATGTACCGCTTCAAATATCCGTAGTATTAGGAAGAACAAAAATGAACGTAAAAGATATATTAAATTTAGGAAATGGTTCTTTAATAGAATTAGATAAATTAGCAGAAGAACCAGTAGAAATACAAGTAAATGGCAAAAAAGTAGCATATGGAGAAGTGGTTGTAGTAGATGAAAACTTTGGAGTAAGGATAACTAATATAGTTAGCAGTCAAGAAAGAATAAAATCCTTAGGAAAGTAAAAATAGGTATATAATAATGAGGTTGCCTCAGAATAAACTAAATTTAATTTTAACACTGCAAAGATAAAAAATACATTTACAAACTAATTTAATTAACTAATAAATTTATTACATATATTTTTATATTTGCTATATTAAAATCAAATTTATTTTGAGACATCCTTATTTAATAGTTGAAAGTAAAAGCTATGAATTTAAAAGTATAATATTTTAAATTCATAGCTTTTAAATTTAAAAAGAAAATGTATATTTTATTAAATTTTAGGTTTTTTTATAAATTAATATATACTTTATTACTAAAAATATAATATAATAAACTAGGCCTCTATGGATATTTTAATAAAAATAAATTTATAAATAATGGTAATAATATAAATAGATATTAAATGAGCTATATTGCAACTATATTATAAGAAATTTAATATAATTAACTTTACAATTAAAGCAGAAAAATAGAGGGACATTGAAAGATAAAAAGCTATTTTATCACTACTAAAGGGTATAAACCTTAATATAAGCTTTTCGATAATAGTAGTACAACAGCGCAAAACCACAGTTAATTGTAGGTTAAAAATATATTTGGGAGTGTATATATATGAAGATAAATGGAGTAGGTATAACAAATAGTATAAATGC
The DNA here is from genome assembly GCF_001889325.1 of Clostridium sporogenes. Lineage (NCBI taxonomy): Bacteria > Bacillati > Bacillota > Clostridia > Eubacteriales > Clostridiaceae > Clostridium > Clostridium sporogenes. The sequence continues at coordinate 3,429,087 of NZ_CP013243.1, forward strand.
TTACAATGCTAACAAAAAAATAACAGAAAAAGAAGAAGTAAAAAGCTTAAAGGACAAAATAGAAATATCTCATTTAGGTAAAAGCTTAACTACTTATTCTTTAGATGATAAGTTTTTAAATGAAAAAGAAAGATTAGATAGAGTAAACGATATAAGAGATAAAATAGAAAAGGGTACTTATAAAGTTGATTCAAAATTAGTAGCAGAAAAGCTATTAAATAATATTAAGGAGAATTTTTAATGGAAGAAAAAATAAAACAATCATTAAAAGAAGAAATAAAAGTACTAAAAGAACTTTTAAGCCTTCTAGATGATCAACATGAGTTTATTTCCTTTAAAAAAACCTTTGAGTTAGATAAAATAGCCATAGACATAGAAGAAAAATGTAAAGAGTTAGCTCAAAAAGAAATGTCTAGACGTAATCTAATAGGAGATACTTCTATGAAAGAATTCATAGCTAACGCAAAGGATGAAGAACTTAAGTCTGTATATAAAGAAGCTACAAATTTACTAGAAGAAATAAAACTTCAAAAGGATAGTAATGATATGTTAATAAAACAGGTGATATCATTAACTACAAATATGCTCAACATATTAAATCCAGATAGGACACCTAAAACCTATGGACCCCATGGAAGGCGATAAAACAGGCAAGACAAAAGGCTATACAGCCTTGCATAGTCTTTGCCTATTTTTATACAAAATATTAGTTGAAATGATTAAATATCAATTAACAATAATCAATTATAAATCAACAATTGATCATTCATTAAGTATTGAGCATTTAACAATGATAATTGACAATTATACTTAATCCTACCAGTATACAAGACATTAATTAATTATAAGCAAACTATATTATTAAAGCTTTTATAGTGTGACTACGAAAATAAACATATAAACAAATAGACAGGGAGATGAGAGTGATGTCCGGATTATTCGGAACTTTGAATATAGGTAAAAGTGGTATGTTCGCACAACAGGGAGCTATAAATACCACATCCCATAACATAGCTAATGCAAATACCGAGGGATATTCAAGACAAAGAGTAGAACTTCAAACCACAAGACCTTACTGCATGCCAAGTATGAACAGTACTGTGGGACCAGGACAAGTAGGTACAGGAGTTCAAATAGCAGCTATAAATAGAGTAAGAGATAGTTTTCTAGATTATCAAACAAGAGTAGAATTAGGAGTGCAAGGTCATTTTTCCAGTAGACATAAATTTTTATCACAAATAGAAAATATATTAAATGAGCCTACAGATGTAGGTATATCAAAATTGTTTGGAAAGTTCTTTGATGCTTGGGAGGATTTATCTTTAAATCCACAAACCTCAAATGCTAAATCAGTAGTAATGCAACAAGCATCAGCTTTAGCTGATGAATTAAGGCACACCTTTAATGAACTTTCAAAATTAAAAGAAAATACTCAAATGGAAATACAACAAACAGTATTTGAAGTAAATAGTATACTAGATCAAATAAATCAATTAAATCAAGAAATTATACAGGTAAAGGTAGCAGGACAGCAGCCAAATGATTTAATGGATAGAAGAGACTTGTTATTAGACAAGCTAAGTGCAAAGTTTGGTATAGAAATTGATAAAGAAAATTTTGAGGGAATAAAGTTAACTACATCTAATCATTCAAAGGATTACGAAAAGAAAACATCACCCTTTGGAGGAGAACCACCTCAAATAAAGGATAAAGACGGTAAATATCAGGATGCAAATTTAGTGCAAAGGACAGAACCAGGAGAAGTATACAGATTTTCATATATCAAAGATATAAAACCTAAGGAAGATGCTACTAAACCGGGAGAGCCTGGTGAATATACAGTAACCTATTATGTAGGAGGAGACACAAAAACTGAAGATAACAAAAGAACATTGACCATTAAGATAGAATCCGAAGAAGATTTTAAAAGATTAGATGAATGTAGAGTGCTTTGGACAGATAAGGATGGGAATGCAGTACAGATTAAAGATAATAGTGGTGAAGGAAAAGATGATAATAATGCCATTGGAGTTCTAAAAGATAATGATAAATCAGATTTTAAGAATTTAAAATTATTTGAACCACCTTCAGGAGAGTTAAGGGGACAAATGTCTGTACAGCAGGATATAGATAAATACGAAGAACAGTTAAATAAATTAGCTAAAGCCTTAGCTTTTTCTGTAAATGCTGTTCATACACAAAGCTTGGATCCTGCAAATCCTAAAGATGGAGCGCTAAACTTCTTTATTAACGGCAAAGATCCAGACAATGAAGAAGAAATAACAGCAGAAAATATAGCAATAAATCCAGATATAAAAAAGAATCCTATGAAAATAATGGCTGGAATAACGTCAAACTCTGGTGAAGGAGATGGAAAGAGAGCTTTAGCCATATCTCAAATAAAGGATGTATTTATGAGTATACAGGGCATAGATAAAAATACAGACAGAGAAACATTTTTAAAAGAATTCTTTAAGCCAAATGATGAATTCGAATTTAATGGTACCAAATTGAATACTATACAAAAAGATACTAATGGTATGACTATGAACACTTTTTTTAATGATATTATAGGTGGCCTTGGAGTAGATGAGGGAGAGGCTATAAGAATGGTTAAAAACCAAGCTACTTCATTAGCGGGGTTTCAACAAGCTAGAGATTCTGTATCAGGGGTATCATTAGATGAAGAATTTTCAAACTTAATACAGTTTAATCATTGTTATCAAGCCAATGCAAAAATAATAAGTACTGTGGACCAATTATTAGATGTGGTAATAAATGGGCTTAAGAGATAATGGGTTAACAGAGTAAAGAGTATAGAGTTTGGAGAATTGATAATTTAGGAAAGTCGCTTTAATAAGGATAAAGGATAGTTTAAAAAATTAAAAACTTTTGGGAAAAGTTGAGAAAAGATATCAATAAATTTTTATTTTCAATTTTAAATTATAAAAAATAAGAGGTGAGGATTTTGAGAATAACAAATAAAATGATGGCAGATTCATTTATGACAGATATGAATAATAATTTGGAAAATTTAGATAGAATTAGACAACAACTAACTTCTGGTAAAAACTTCTCTAAGCCATCCCATGATCCAGCTGGAGTTATAAGAAGTATGCAACTTTATACAGGCATAGATGCCAATAAACAATATAACAAAAATATAAATAATGTAATAAATTGGCTAGATGTTACAGATACAGCTTTGGACCAAATAGGAAAGCAGTTAGGGAATATAAGGGATAAATTAGAGGCTGCAGGGGATCCAGTATTTGGTGAAACAGAAAGAAAGGCTTTAAGGGATGAGATAAATGGGATTATAGGAAGTATGTCCCAAACTCTAAATACTACCTTCGATGGTAAATATATATTTTCGGGTACAAGGGTTACTTCAAAACCAACAGGGGTAGAAAAAAACGGTAAAAACAATGACCTTGTTTATCTAAAAAATGATCAGAGTACATTATTATTAGATGAGACTTTAAAGGCTGTAAGTGCGGCAGAAAAATTATCAGGGAAGAGTATAAATGAAATAAAGGATTCAGAATTATTAGATTTAAAAAGTTTAGTAAGTAAAGATCCAAGTGCTCTAACACCGGAAGAAAAAGATAAGGTAAATAAGTTAAGTAGTGAAGAAATAGATGCGTTAAAAAATTTATCAGATGATGATTTAAAACATCTAGGAGAATATAATCAAATGAGTGCCAAATTAAAGGCAGAAATATCTGAAGGGGTAGTAATGGAATATAATGTAACTGCTACAGAGGTTTTAGAAGGTGGAGGAGATCTAAGGCAGTTACTAAAAGACATAGTAAAACATTTAGAAAGTGATGATCCAAAAGAAATAAGTAAACTATATGGTGAGGATTTAGGAAATATAGATAAGGTTTTAGATAATGTACTTAGAATAAGGTCAGAAGTAGGAGCAAAACAAAACAGAATGGAAGCAGCGCAGGAAATGAATAAAGAAACAAACTTTAATATGAAAGAAATTTTATCTCATACAGAGGATGTGGATGTAGTAGAAAAAAATATGGAATATGCTATACTTCAATCTGTATATATATCATCCCTTCAAACCAGTGCAAAAGTTCTACAACCAACATTGATGGACTACTTAAGATAGAGAACAACTAACAGATTACAGAGAAAAGAGTATAGATAGTAGAGTATGATTAAGGTCGTATAGACAACAATTAATATAGAATAATTGATTTTAGTATAGAGAGTGGGGTAAGTATGAATTTAAATACGAAATATCATGGATGTATAGAGTATGAAGAAAAGGATGTAATTTATTTTGAAAAGGGTATACCAGGATTTGAAGAATTAAATAAATTTATAATATTTCCTGTGGAAGATAATGATGTGTTTTCAGTTTTTCATTCTATAGAAAAAGAAGATATGGGCATTATAGTCACTTCTCCTTTTAGTATAGAAAAGGATTATGAAATACAATTAGAGGAAGAACAAATAAAAAATCTTAAATTACAGGATGAAAAAGATACATTGGTCCTAAATACAGTTACCTTAAGTTCAGATATGAATAAAATAACAGCAAATTTAAGAGCTCCCATTGTTATAAATATAAAAGAAAAAATAGGGGAACAAATAATAATAAATAGTGATAAATATAAAGTAAAACATCCACTATTTAAGGAGGAAGCTTAATGCTAGTTATAACTAGAAAAAAAGGAGAGTCTTTTTTAATAGGAGATGATATAGAGATAACTGTAGTTAAATTAGATGATGGTTCTGTAAAATTAGCCATAGATGCCCCAAAAAAATTAACTATACTAAGAAAAGAACTTTATAATGAGGTTCGGGAAGAAAATAAAAAAGCTACTAATTTCAATCCTTCTATTTTGAAAAATATAAAAACTAAATAAAAGGAAGTGTAATACATGGAAGTAAAAGCTATGAGTCAAGGAAGACATCAAGCGTATAATTCTGAAGTTGTAAATGGTGGTATGGATTTAGATAAAAATATTGAAAAAATTAAATTAAATGAAAAACATACTACTTTAGATAGAGAAAGTACAAGAGAAGTTAAAGATTCTGTAGATAAATTAAATAAATTACTAGAAGGACAGGATATACGTTTAGAATACGAAATTTATGGTAAGTTTAGAGATTTAACTATAAGATTAATAAATACAAAAACAAAGGAAGTAATAAAAGAGATACCACCTAGAAAGATAATAGATATGGTAGCCAAACTATGTGAAATGGCAGGAGTACTAGTAGATGAAAAGGCATAGTATTTGGGAATGAGAACATTTCAACCATTTTAAATTTTATAAGGTGGTGTGGTTATGGAATTTAGATTAAATAAAATAGATTTAGAGGTAAGAGATAAAATAAAAGAACAAACCAAAGAAGGAAAGGTTCATTCTAAGCAAAATATAACCATAAATAAACAGGACAGAGATAATAATTCAAAGGATAGAGGTTTCTATGAACAACTAAAAAAGCAACAGAAAAATAAGAATAAAAATATAAAAGTAAAGGCAGTAAAATATGTCAAAGGTGAAAATTTAGACATAGAAGCTACAAAAGAAGAAATAGAAGGAAAAGCTGCTATAGTAGGAACTATAATAGATACTAAAAAATAATTTTAAATTTTCCAATATAAGAGGAAGGTGTATTTAATGTATACAGCTAATGCATACAATACTTATAAAAATAACAGTGTTAATTTTGCTTCAAAGGATCAACTGCTTCTAATGCTAGTTGATGGGGCCGTAAAATTTTCTAAAATAGCAAGACAAGCTATTTTAGATAAAGATATAGTGAAAGCCCATGAAAATTTAGTAAAAACTCAAGATATATTCTATGAATTAATGGCGACTTTGGATGCTAATCAAGCTGGAACTTGGGGACATCAACTTATGTCAATCTATGAGTTTATAGTAAGAAAACTTGGAGAGGCTAATATAAAAAAGGATGTTAAAATAATGGATGAAGTTATACCATTAATAGAAGATATAAGAGATACATGGTATGAAGCTGAAAAGTTATCAAAGCAAATGAAATAAAACAAAAATTAATAGGTAAGAGTTAAAAGATAAAGAATTAAATATATATTAATTCTTAAATGATAAAAGAGATAAGGGGGAATAATTATGCCTATGAGATTACCTGGACTTGCTACAGGAATGGATACAGACACTATGATAAAAAATATGATGAAACCCTATACTATGCGTGTAGATCAAATGAAACAAAAGTCACAAATATTATTATGGCAACAGGATGCCTATAGAAACGTAATGGATGGGGTATCAAATATAACAAAAAAATATTTTGATTTATTAAATGGGGACAACTATATGTTATCTTCAAAGAATTTTTCTAGTTTAAAACCATCAGGAATACCAGATACTTCAAATATTAAAATAAATGCAGGCAGTGGCGCTATATCAGGAAATTATTCTTTAAAGGTTACAGAATTAGCATCTAAGGCTGAAGCTATAGGAACTAATGCTGTAAATATAAAAACATTAAGTGAAGGAGAGTATGGCATAAAGATAGATGCTTCTAATAATAAAGTAGTTATAGAAGGCAAGGAAATAACATTAAGTAAAAGCAGATATAATAATGTGTTAGATATAGCAGCTGAAATAAATAGTAAAATAAATGAAGATGGATCTGGTTTAAAAGATATAGTTAAAGCAGTAGCTAAAAAAGATGGAAGTATAAAGATAGAAAATTTATTTAAAATAGATGACGGAAATAAAGGATTAAAAGTAACAGTAGATGGAAAAGAGTATACTGCAGAATTAGCAACAGGAAACTTTACTTTAGAAGAATTAACAAATTCTATAAATAGTAAATTAAAAGTTGCTAAAGATACTGATGGAAATATATTGCCAGAGGATAAGGGAGTTAAGGCATCTTTATCAGCGGATGGAAAGAGCATAGAATTTACAGGAACAACATCACAACCTAATTATTCTGTGCTGGGCGTTGATTTAACTGGGACAACAGAAGGAAGTGGAATTACAGGTACAGATGTAACAGTGGCTGGTAATTCTATAACTTATGCAAAGGAAATAATAGAAGGTTTTAATGATACATTTAATGTACAAATAGGTACTGATGCTTCAAAAACAGTAAAACTAGCAGCAGGAACTATAAATACATTAGCAGATTTAGAAACAAAACTTAATAATGCCTTTGCTAATGCAGGACTAAATAGTACTTTAACTGCAACAGTAAAAGAGGAAAAAATAGTTTTATCATCTAATTCAGATAAACAAGTAATAATTACAGGAGAAACAGGGAAAAGTGCTACTTCTTTATTAGGATTACCAGATAGATATGAAATGTCCATGAGTACTTATGAAAAAATGTCTAATATAATAGATGGACCAGTTAAATTTACTATAAACGGTATAGACTTTGATTATGACTTTACAAAAGATTATGATTCAACTACAGCACCAAATGGAGCTAAAAATAAAACTATATCTCAAATATTAGCAGATATATCAGACAAAGCTAAAGTAGATATAAGCTATAGTGAAATTAATAAAAAGTTCACTATAAGGTCTAAAGCTGAAGGCTCAAGTGAAAAAATAGTTGCTAGTGATACTTCAGGAGATTTTTTACAAAATTTATTTGGAAATAGCTCAATAAGTGAAAAGGGTAGGGATTCAGAATTTAATCTTACAACACCAAATGGAACATCTACAATAACTAAACCTACAAATAATTTTGCTATAGATGGTGTAAGTTATAATATATCTGGAGCTAAAAAAGATGAAGAAATAAGTTTTTCATTAAATGGTGATACAGCGGAGTCCTTTGATAAGATAAAAGGATTTATAGATGATTACAATAAATTAGTAGATGAATTACAGAAAAAAGTTATAGAGAAAAAATATAGAAAATTTGAACCATTAACGGAAGAACAGAAGAAAGACATGAAAGAAAATGATATAAAGCTTTGGGAAGAAAAGGCCCAGTCTGGTATATTAAGAAATGACTCGGATATACAAAATATGCTTTCCAGCTTAAGAAGAGCTTTCTTTGATTCTGTAGAGGGGGCAGGTCTTTCTTTAAGGGAAGTAGGATTAACCACATCTAGTGATTATACACAAGGTGGGAAAATAATATTTGACCCTATTATAGATAAGGATGGTAACAGTGGAGAAGAAAGGCTTAAAAAACTTCTTAAAGAAGATCCAGATAGAGTATTTAAAATATTTTCAAAACAATCTGATAGCTATCCAAGTTATAGTCCAGATCTAACTTCAACTGAAAGAAATCAAAGGTATAAAGAAGAAGGAATACTTCAAAGGATAAATGATATATTTAAAGACTATACAAGAACCCAAAAAAATGTCAATGGTAAGATGGGGATATTTGTAGAGAAAGCAGGTATAAAAGGAACCACATCTGAAATAAATAATAATCTTTATAAAGAATTAGAAAAGAGAGAAAAAACTATAAAAGAAATGGAAGATAGACTTGTAGAACGCGAAAATAGATATTATTATCAATTTGCCCAATTAGAAAAATATATGAATCAAATGAATTCTCAATCTTCATGGCTTGCTCAACAATTAGGTGGAGGAAAATAGAAATAAAAATGGATGAATTGAGAAATAAATTAATAAATTTTAGAGAAATAACACTAAATATAATAAATTCTTTAGAAAAGGAAGACTATGATTCTCCGGAAAGGTTATTAGAAGCAAGGGAAAATATAATAAAAGAAATAAATGATTTAGATTATCAAAAGGAAGAGTTTAAAAAAGTAGATGAAGAGCTAGAACTATTAGTAATAGAAAAAAAGCTACAAAATCTTATGATAGAAAAAAAAGTAAAGATAAAATTAAAACTAAAAAAAGCTTCAGAGAACAAAGAAGCAAATAAAAATTATAGTACAAAACAATTTAATACACAAAGTATATTAAATACAAAAATATAAAAATAAATATAAAAAACTATAAAGTACGAAAAAAGAAATTCGATATAGTTAATGTAAGATAAATAAAAAGAAATAAGTTATAAAAAATAAATAAAAATATATAAAGTTTATAAAAATATATACGAGATATAATGCATAAAGAAAAGTAATTCAAAAAATGCTAGTAAACCTAAATGGTTTATCTATAAATAAAAAAATTGCACAAGGAAGTGCATGTAAAAAACAGGGAGGAATTTAAAATGATAATTAATCACAATTTAAACGCTATGAACGCTCATAGAAATATGGGAATCAACACTGGAAATTCTGGAAAGGCTATGGAAAAATTAAGCTCAGGTTTAAGAATAAACAGAGCTGGAGATGACGCAGCAGGACTAGCAATTTCTGAAAAAATGAGAGGACAAATAAGAGGATTAAACCAAGCTTCAAGAAACTCTCAAGATGGTATTTCATTAATTCAAACAGCAGAAGGTGCTTTAAACGAAACTCACTCAATTCTTCAAAGAATGAGAGAATTATCAGTACAAGCTGCTAATGATACTAACGTTACAGTTGATAGAGATGCTATACAAAAGGAATTAACTTCATTAACATCTGAAATTGATAGAATAGCTACTACAACTCAATTCAATGAAAAGAATCTTTTAAACGGAGATTTAGGAACAACTGGAGCTAAACTTCAAATAGGAGCTAATGCTGATACTGCATTAACTTTAGAAGTAAAAATAGCTAAGATGGATTCAACAGCATTAACAATTACAGCTACTAACGTTAAAGTTGGAACTAATGCAGATGCTACAGCTTCTATAACTAATATTAATAACGCGATAAAAGAAGTATCAACTCAAAGATCAGGTCTTGGTGCATACCAAAACAGATTAGAGCACACTATAGCTAACTTAGATAATGCTTCTGAAAACTTACAAGCAGCAGAATCAAGAGTTAGAGATGTAGATATGGCTAAAGAAATGATGAACTTTAGCAAAAATAACATACTACAACAAGCTGCACAAGCTATGCTTGCTCAAGCTAATCAAGCTCCACAAGGTGTTCTTCAATTATTAAGATAATTGTAACTTGATTTTAAAAGAGGTCAGAAATCATTCTGACTTCTTTTTTTTATAAAAAGCATTGTATATAGGAAAGTTGTTCATTATATAAAGAAAATATTCTTAAGTAATTTTTACAAAGTTCGATAAATAAAATAGGTAAATTTTATATTTAGGAGCGAAAAATAATGAAACTTAGCATCGCTATGATAGTTAAAAATGAAGAAAGAAATTTAGAAAGAACATTAATACCTTTAAAAAAATTACAGGATTATATAGATACAGAAATAGTAATAGTAGATACTGGTTCTACAGATGACACCGTAGAAATTGCTAAAAGATATACTAATAAAGTTTATTTTCATCATTGGAATAATAACTTTGCAGCTATGAGAAATATATCAATTAATTATTGTACTGGAGATTGGATATTAATACTGGATGCGGATGAAGTTCTTTATGATATAGATGAATTAGTAAATCTATTAAATAATAACAGCTTAAATGATTTTAATGCTGTTTTACTAAAAAGAATTGAATTTTTGAAAAGTGTAGAATATTCAGTTTCTAATGGGTATATATCACCCATACTTAGGTTATTTAAGAAAAACACTATTTATTATGAAGGAACTATTCATGAACAACCTAAATTTAACTATCCAGTTATGGAAAGTAGTATTAGATTTATACATTATGGTTATGACAATAATGATTATGAAGTTATGGAGTATAAATTCAAGAGAAATTTAAATTTACTTTTAGGAGAACTAAAGGACGATCCTGATAGCATATATATTAACTTTCAAATAGCAGTGTCTTATACAATGCATAATCAATTAAAAGAGGCGTTGGAATATATTGAAATAGCATATGAAAAAGGGAAAAAGGATATTAACAAATACCTTTATGTAATAGATAAATATTGCTTTATTTTATACAATATGGGCAATTATAAGGCACTAATAGACAAAGCAATTGAAGGAATAAAATATTGTAATGATTTTTTAGATTTTTATTTTTATTTAGGAGAAGCATACTTTAATTTAAAGCAATACCCTAGTGCAATAGAAATATATAGTAAATATTTAAAAATTCACGAAGAATTTAATGATACTTTAGTTATGCCAAATAATACTTTAGCAGTAATAACAAGAAAATATAAAGAAAATATAATTTATAACTTAGCATTAAGTTATTATAAAAATAAATGTTTTAGAGAATCATTAGATACTATGAAAAAAATTGAAGATAGCAATCTTATAAGAGAAAAGATAGTTTTTTTAATAAAAATTATTGTTGAAGGAAATTTATATAATGAAATTAATATAGTAGAAAAATATATTGATAAATATAATTATGAAAATTTACTATTCTTTGTTTATAAAGAGATTTCTATAGAGAATTTAAAAGAGCTTAACAATATAAAATTACATGAAAGCTTATATGAAATATTCTCTTTAGTAAAATACTTTAAAGAAAATAATAATATAGATGAAAAGATTGCAGAAGATATAAGAAAGATAATTGATAAATCGCAAACACCGTATTCAATTTATGTATATTATATTTTGAAATATGATATATATGAAATTAAAAATTTGATTAATTTTGGTAAAGATAAAATTGAAAATATTTTAATTAACTTATGTATTACTTATTTTGATTTTAATGGAGTGATATTACAAGGGTTGAAAAAAATTAGACCAAACAACATATCAAATATATTAATAAGGACAGTAATGGAGAAATCTCTAATTGTAGCTTCTAATTTACCTACAAATGAAAGAAAAAATATATTTTTAAATTATATAGCAGATAAATATCTTGCAATATTAAAACTATATAATGAAAGTTCTATTGAAAGATATTGTTGGATACTCCCTTCAGAAGAAAGGTTTATAATAAAGCTAAAAGAAGGGGTAAGTTATAAATATAAGGATTCTCTAAAATATATCCAATATATGAAAGATATTATAAATGAAGAGAGAATTTATATTGATTATGTAAAAATTTTAATAGAAGAGGATTGTGATTTCGTATTAAACAATGAACTTAAAACCCTTATTCCAGAACTTATAAGTAGCATACAATTACTTATAAACAACGAGAAATATCAAGAAGCTTATAATACCATTGAAGAAGGTTTATCCTTAGTGAAATTTGATTTTGAGTTGGTGCTATTAAAATATAATTTGATGTTAAAATTTAATTATGAAGAAGAAGCACTAAAGTGTTTAAGGGATATAATTCTTTATGGAGATAGAGAAAAGGTTAGTAAATTAATAAAAAATATATGATTAAAAATAAGAGGTACTATTAATGGAGATAACTTTATGTATGATAGTAAAGAATGAGGAAGAAAACATTGAAAAATGTATTACCAGTGCATTTCATATAGTGGATAATGCTGTTATAGTGGATACTGGCTCAATGGATAGTACAAAAGATATAATAAAAAAGTTTGGAGAAAAGGTAAAATTAATTGAGCATGAATGGAAAGATGATTTTTCGGAAGCTAGAAATGTAAGTATAGAAAATGCAAAGGGAGATTGGATACTTGTTCTTGATGCAGATGAGGAAATTTTAGGATATAAAGAACCAATATTAAAACAAATTATTAATACTAAAAAGGAGTCCTTTAACATCAAAGGGATAAATAAAATAGATGAAGAAGGCGGATTGAATTCTTTCTTTTACAATAGACTTTTTAAAAATAAAGGTTACAAGTATTATAGAGCGATACATGAGCAACTTAATATAGATGAAAATAAAGCAGGAGTTTTAGATGAAAAAATATCTAAAATAATACATTATGGATACTCAAAGGAAAACTTTATAAAAAGAGATAAAATGAATAGAAATTTAAGGATTCTAGCAAATGAATATAATAAAAACTCAGAAGATCCTTTCATATGTTATCATCTTGGAGCAACATATGCTTCTTCCGGGGATTATAAAAATGCTTTAAATTATTTTGTGAAAAGCTACCAAATAGGTTTAACTAAAGGATTCGGAGGCTATTATTACGAACTTTTAAAAAGAATGAGTCAATGTATTTATTTATTAAAAGATTATAGACTATGTATAGATTTTTTAACAGGAATTTTAAAAGATGAAAATCTTAAAGGTTTTACTGACCTTTATTATATACTTGGAAGTTGCCTTTATGAGATTAAAGATTATGAAAATGCTGAAAAAATGTTTAATGAATGCATAAAGTTTGGGGAAAAAACTAAATTTCCAACCTTTACAGGAAGGGGTACTTTCCTTGCTGAACTTATGCTTGCTAGAATATATTTAGCTTTATCTAATAGACAAGAGGCTCAAAAATATTACTTGAAGCTTTTAAATTATAAAGAAAAATTATCAGAGGATATTATAGAAGAAATAAACTGTTATACAAAAATGTAAAAAATGGAGGATTATAATGGAAAAATCATTAGAAGAACAACAAATAGAAGCCTTAGAAACAACAAATGAATATATACCCAAACTAATCAATGGCATCAATATGTATACGGATAGTGTAAAAGATGGTAAACAAGATGAAGCATTGGATCTACTTTCATATATAGTTGAAGGTATAGAATGGATTAATGAAGTAGCTAGATTAACAAAAGATATTCAAAAGACAAATATGGATGAAGAAATGATGAAAGAAAAGTTGGAGGAAATATCTAATTGTATAGATAAAAAAGAATATGATAGAATTTTTCATATATTAAGAGATGAAATATTGTCTATACTAAGTCTTTGGCAGGACAATGTAAAAAAATCTATATTAAATTAATAAAATTCAAATATTAGATGAGGTTCAAATTTGATTTATGGAGTGAAATAATAGTGGATAATAACTTGCTTCAATATCAGAAAAAATTCAAAGAAAATATAAGTTCATTAATTGAATCAAATAATTTGCAAGAGGCTAAAAATTTAATAAAAGAATATGAAAATATAATAAATAATGATATAGAAATATACTCTTTTAAATCAGTAATTTCAATAATGGAAAATAAATTACATTATGCATTAGAAATTCTAGAAAAAGGAATATTAATGGATTCTAATAATTTTGACCTTTTATATAATAAGGCATATATAGAAGAAATGATGGAAAATTATAAAATAGCATATAAATATTACAAGAGATGTTTAGATATTTCAAAAGATGAACAAATTAGATTAGAAATCAAAGAAAAACTAAATTATATAAAAAGTATTGATTCTAACTATGAATTATACGGAAATATAAGCTTATTACAAATAGAAGATAGATTAAATCCTAAATTTGATAATTATATAATTAATTCTTTCCATGAATTTGGATTTACTATATTAAGAGTTATAGATGAACCAAGTATTGGCAAATTTAAGAAGGATATAAGAAAATTAATTGTTTTATATGACTTAGATCCAATTGAAGTAAATAGTGAAGACAAAATAAAATATCCATATATGGACAATGGAAGGCTTTTGCTTATAAAAGATATAAATAAACAAGCTCAGATAGAATTAAATTTAAAAAATATTAAAAATTATATATATTTAACTAAAAATGAAAATGAGGCAAAAGAAATACTTAATAATTTATCTAAAGAAACCCTTGAAGATTTATCTAAAGAAATAAGAAAAATAGAAAAAGAGTATTTAACTGAATATGAAGTAATAAAGGCTTTTGAAGGATTTAAGCATAAAGCGAAGACAGAACTTATTAATTATAGAGATGGTTTAGCAGTTAAAAAAACTTGGAAACCTGATAATGAAAAATTTTTTAAAAGAGAAAAGTTTGCTTATAGTGAGTTAAGTAAAACAATTAAATATATCCCTAAATTATTAGAAAGTGGAGATAACTATGTCATTATTCCCTATTATAATGATGTATTAAATAAAAGTGAACAAAATAAAAAAATAATCTTAACTTCACATATTATTGATGTAGCAACGTATTTTAAGCAACTATATGATTTAGGGTATTATAATCCAGATGTACATCCAGGTCAGTTTTTATACACTGAAAAAGAAGGTATAATTGCTATTGATTTTGAATACTTACAAAAATACGAAGAGAAACCTAGCTCATTATTTGAATCCTATGATATTCTTGGTTATCCTAAAGATTTTAACGGGGATAAACCTAATTATACAGGACAAAATTTACATAAGTGGTATGATGAATTATGGATTAAGTATACAGGATATGACTTAATGGAAATAGCAAAAATTGCCTACCAAAAGTATCAAGAAAATGATGTTGAGGTAGATAGAGTCTTAGGATTATTAAATTATGCTAAAACCTCTGGTAAAAGCTATAATGGATCTTTTTATAATAGTGCATATCATTCATTAGAATTAAAAGGATATTATTTTAGGGGGCAAAGAGAATGTAAATTAAGGTTGAAAAAAATTCCTTATGATTTTAAAGACAAAGTAATATTAGATATAGGATGCAATGTTGGAGGTATGCTTCATAGTTTATCCGATAAAATAGGAATAGGTATAGGACTTGATTATGACTATAGATTAATTAATGCTGCTAATGCTATTAAAACTCTAAATTCTTCAAATAATTTATCTTTTTACATGTTTGATTTAGAAAATGAAGATTTAAATTTAATAAATAATTATGTATTATCAAATAGAGAAAAAGTAGACATATGCTTCTTATTATCCATATGTATGTGGATTAAAAATTGGAAAGAAGTTATTAAATTTATTTCAACAATATCAGATAACTTGCTTTTTGAAACAAATGGTACGGAAAAGCAACAAGCCGAACAAATAGAAGAGCTTAAAAAATATTATAAAAATATACAATTAATAGAGAAAGTTTCTAATGATGATCCAGGACAGCCATATAGAATGTTAGTTTTATGTGGCATAGTATAAATTTTTTTTAAAAAGTTTACAATAATCAGTTTAAGGTTTTAGAATTTTGAGGTGAGAAAATGCAAGATATTGAGCAATATAAAAAGATTGTAAAAGGGAATATAGAGGCGTTAATAAATGAAAATAATTTAGCCGAAGCTAAGAATTTAATAAAGGAATATGAAGAACTAGTTCCATATGATATAGATGTTTACTCCATCAAAGGGGTCATAGGTATGATGGAAGGAAATATGGATGAAAGTGAAAAAATTTTGAAAGAGGGAATTTCTATAATTAAAGATAATTTTGATTTAAACTATAATCTTGCTTATTTATATGAATGTGAAAAAAAATATGTAGAAGCGTATGGATATTATAGGGAATCTTTACAATATTGTAATCCTGACATTAAAGAACAAATATTAGACAAGATTAGGAGTTTAAAAGAAATTAAAGAAGTTAGAGAATATAAAGAAGAAACAGTGAAAAGCGCACCTAAGCCACCAACTATAAAAATATTTACAAAAGTTTATAATGTAAAAGAATACATTCATGAATGCGCTGAAAGTGTTTTAAATCAAACTTTCAAGGATTTTGAATGGATTGTATTAGATAATGGGTGCACAGATGGAACTAGTGAAATTTTGGAAAGATATGCTGAAAAAGATAATAGAATTAAACTCTTCAAAAATGAAATGAATAATATTATATATGGTATACCAGAAAATAAGGATTTTATTGATTATTTTTATAATCTACAATCAGAATATTTATGTTGGCTAGATAGTGATGATTACTTGCATAAAGACTTTTTAAAGGATTTATATATAGCGGCTAAAAAATATAATGCAGATATTTCTGCAGCTGGTACCCAAATGTTTAATGATGAAAATCCGAGTCTTCGTGCTAATAGATGTCCACCTACATTTCATACTAATAATACAACCGAACTAGGAAATGGATTTTCAAATTTTTATGGCTCTTTTAGGTCTTTGTGAGGAAAATTGATAAAAACATCTACATATAATAGAGCTGTGGAATTTATGAGTCATAACAATATAAAAATATTTAATGGTGGAGATACATATATGTGTCTTACATTTCTAAAATATTCTAATTCTGTGGTTTCATTAAATAAAGTGCTACATTATTATAGAATAAGGGAAAACTCTCTTTACCAATCTCAAGTAAATAAAAATAGATATTTAGATTATTTAATAATATATAAAGAGAGTAAGAAACTTTTAGACAGCTGGAACAAATTAAATGATACAAATTTAAACTTTATTACAGAGGTTTTGTATTGTTCCATGAAAGATTGTATAGATATAGCAGCTAAAACTTTAAAGGCACCTTTAAAAGATAGAATTGAAGTAATTACAGCTATTTTATCAGATACAAAACTTAGAAAAATTCTTAATGATAGAGGTATATTAATTAATTTGATAGATGAAGGTATAAATACTTTAAACATAATAGCAGAGAAAAATACAAAAACTATATAGGAATCATAAAAACAGAAGGATGTGATTTAGAATATGAAAGTTGTAATATTAGCTGGTGGGTTTGGTACAAGGATAAGTGAAGAAAGTCATTTGAAACCAAAACCTATGATAGAAATAGGAGACAAGCCTATATTGTGGCATATAATGAAAAGTTACAGTTATTATGGATATAATGATTTTATTATATGCCTTGGTTATAAAGGGTATGCTATTAAAGAATTTTTTGCAGATTATTATTTGCATACCTCAGATGTAACCTTTGATTTTGCAAATAATAATAAAATGACTATACATAATAATGTATCAGAACCTTGGAAGGTTACTCTTGTAGATACAGGGCTTAATACTATGACTGGTGGTAGAATAAAAAGAGTGCAAAAATATATTGGTAACGAAAGATTTATGTTAACTTATGGAGATGGAGTATCAGATGTTAATATAAATGAGATTGAAGTATATCATAATAATTCAGGTAAATACTTAACTATGACTGCTATTCAGCCTGGAGGAAGATTTGGAGTACTTGATATTAATGATGAAACAAATAATATTGAAGAGTTTGTAGAGAAATCTAAAGAAGATGGTGGATGGATAAATGCAGGTTTTATGGTTGTAGAACCAGAGGTATTTAACTACATAGAAGAGGATAGTACAGTCTTTGAAAAAGAACCTCTTGAAAAATTAGCCACAGAAGGAAATCTTATGGCTTATAAATATAATGGATTCTGGCAGTGTATGGATACACAAAGGGATAAGGGGCTTTTAGAAAAATTATGGATAGAAGATAAGGCTCCATGGAAGAAATGGAAATAAAATTAGTATAGGAGTTAGGGTGATATTATGACTGAAATATCTAAAGTAACTAAGATAGATATGGAATTGATATACAATGGATTATCTAACATAGATAAAGAAAATTTAAAAGATAAAAAAGTACTTGTTACAGGATTTGCTGGGTCATTAGGTTATTCTCTACTTCATTTTTTTGCATTATATGGAGAAAAACTTAAAATTAAAAAAATATATGGTATAGATAACTTTATGTTTGGAAATCCATTATGGGTAAAAAAAATCTTAAAGAATCCTCTATTTGATTTAAGAGAATTAGATATAATAAATTGTGATTTAGAATTTGCAGAAGATGCAGATATAATTTTCCATATGGCATCATTAGCTTCACCAGTGTATTATAGACAGTATCCTATAGAAACTATAGATGCAGATGTAACAGGTCTTAGAAGATTGCTTGACTTTTATAGAGAAAAACCTATAAAAGGGTTTTTATTTTACTCTAGTAGTGAAGTCTATGGAGATCCTAATCCAAAAGAAATTCCAACAAAGGAAACTTACTTTGGAAATGTTAATACCTGTGGACCAAGAGCTTGCTATGATGAGTCAAAGCGATTTGGAGAAACTTTATGCTATAATTTTTCGAGAGAATATAATATACCAATTACTATAGTTAGGCCATTTAATAATTATGGACCAGGTATGAGAATTAATGATCAAAGAGTTGTAGCCGATTTTGCAAAAGCAATAATTGATAATGAAGACATAGTAATATATTCAAATGGAAAACCAACGCGTACTTTTGACTATATACCAGATGCTACTATAGGATATATAAAATGTGCATTATATGGGAAATTTGAAGTGTTTAATATAGGTTCCGATAGAGATGAAATATCTATATCAAGGTTAGCAGAATTATACAAAAAAGTAGGTAATGAATTATTTGGATATAATGGAGAGATAGTTTATAAAAATCATTGGGATAAGGAATATTTAACAGATAATCCTAATAGACGTTGTCCAGATATAACCAAAGCAATAAAATTAATAAATTATGAGCCTCAAATTCATATAGAAGAAGGTATAAGAAGATATCTGCTTTATTTAAAACAGTGTGAAAGAGAGGAATTTGAATGGTAAATGAATTTCATATAGATATGTTAGAAAAAACGGGACTAGAGGATCAGTTAATAAAATGCAAAAAAAAGCTTGATAAAATTTTCAAAGAAAAAAATACAATTATTTTATTTGGAGCAGGAACGGTAGGTATTGAAAATTTAAGAATTATAAAAAAATTATCTAAAGCTAGAGTTGTTTTTTGTGATAACAGTCCTAAAAAGCAAGGCACAACTATAGAGGGGATTACGGTAATAAATTTTAATGAGCTTATTACTAATTATAAAAGTAGTTATATCATAATTACATCTATATCATATTATGATGAAATATTAGAACAACTTGAAAAATTTGGATTAGAGAAAAATTTGATAGATGCTTTTGATAATTTGCTGGTAAATTATGAATATAGAGATTACTATAATCTAATAAAAGAAAATGAAAGTAAATTTAGTGAAATTTATAATTTGCTTTCTGATGACTATTCTAAAAAACTTTTTATTAATAGATTAAACTATTGTATAACTGGAAATCCTAAGTATTTAATTCCTCTAAAAAGTAAGGAACAACAGTACTTTGAACATAAAATTATCTCTTTAACAGAAGATGAAATATTTATAGATGGAGGAGGATATACAGGAGATACTGTAAAAGAGTTTTTAAAGCAAACAAATAGAAAATTTAATAAAGTATATTCTTTTGAACCTGAGAAATCTAAACATAAAGAATTTATAAATAAATTTTCAAACTTTAAAAACATAGAACTTGTACCATATGGTTTATGGAGTAGAAAAAATATTCTTCATTTTAATTTAGAAGATAGTGGAGCTAGCTGCATAAGCGATATAGGTGATATAGAAATACCAGTAATATCAATAGATGAACTTTTAAATGGAGAAAGGGTAACTTTTATAAAAATGGATATAGAAGGTGCTGAACTAGAAGCATTACAAGGAGCTAAAAATACTATACAGAGATTTTTACCTAAATTAGCAATATGTATATATCATAAACCTAAGGATATTATTGAAATATCATTATATATAAAAAAAATTGGGCCTAGGTATAATTTATACTTAAGACATTATAGTAATTTTCATAGTGAAACTGTACTTTATGCAGTAGTTGAATAAAAAAGAAAAGAGGATATTAATTATGAGATCGCCTAAAGATATGAGAATAATACAAATAGATATTACTAATGCTTGTGTACATAGTTGTTCAAATTGTACAAGATTTTGTGGGCATCATAAAAAACCATTCTTTATGGATTGGGAGACATTTAAAAGGGCAGTGGATTCTTTAGAATATTTTGGAAAAACCATTGGCATAATGGGAGGAGAACCTACACTACATCCACAATTTGAGCGATTTGCTAAATATATTGCTGAAAAGTATCCTTCAAAAAATAGCCTTGCCGCTGCAACAAAACCAATAAAAAAAGGGAATTTTATTGAATATATTAGAGATAGAAATTTTTATTTAGATGAAACATTAAATAATAGAAAAGGTCCAGGATTATGGACATCTTTAAGTAAAAGTTATTATGAGCATTATGAATCAATTCAAGATGTGTTTAGTTATCAGACCATTAATGATCATAATAATCCTTGCATACATCAACCACTACTAGCAAGTAGAAAAGAACTCGGAATTTCAGATGAAAAGTGGATAGAACTTAGAGATAAATGTTGGATTCAAAATACTTGGAGTGCTACTATAACACCTAAAGGAGCTTTTTTTTGTGAAGTAGCTGGAGCTTTGGATATGCTTTTTGATGGCCCAGGAGGATGGCCAATTGAATCAGGTTGGTGGAAGCGTGAACCAAAGGATTTTGGTTATCAATTAAAATGGTGTGAAATTTGTGGTGCAGCTATTTTTAATGAAGGGAGACTTTCGAGTGAAGAAATAGATGATGTTTCACCTATGTTATATGAAAAACTTAAAAATGTACAAAGTCCTAAATTAAAAAAAGGAAAAGTTAAAGTTATGGATATATCGAATCCTAAAATTATAGGAAAAAAGATGCCGGATACCATTAATCGTTATCTTACTGATTATAAGGAGAGAATTTCTAAAGATAACAATGTATTAACACCTAAAAATATAGATGCTGTAGTTTTTTGTTATTCTAAAGCAGATTTAGATTCATTAGAAAAAAATATAGATACATTTACAAAAGTTTTTGATTCTATTTTAGTAGCAGTAATGGATGATAATATAAATAGTTTATTAGACAATGTACAAAATAAGTACTCCAATGTAAAAATAATAAATTCTGTACTTGGCAAATGGGGTAGAACATTAAATAAATCTATAAATTGTATCGAAGATAATGACTGGATGTGTATATTAAATGTAGAATCAAAATTACCAGAAGATTTTTCTAGTAGAATTAAAAAAGTGGTATTAAATCCAGGATGTATATATAGTTTTAATATTTTAGAATTATTAAACAAACTATGCTTATTTAATAGAGGAGCATATGCTTTAAAGTATAAAGGTTTTGATGGAATTAGTGAATGCGAAACTAACTTAGAATTTATTAAATTATGGGATAAAAACAAACAAATAGTCCTCAATAATGATTTTGATATTATAGAAAATCCTGATTTAAAGTATTGGCATGATTTTGCTAATACTATAGATGAAAAAAATAAAGAAAAAATATATAAATGCTTAGATAAAATAAAAAATGATCTTGAAATAAAAGCAAAATAGATTAAAGGAGGGGAATGATTATTAATGGAGTATACAATAACTGTATTTGGACTTGGATTTGTAGGTCTTACTACAGCTTTAGCCTTTGCTGAAAAAGGTAATAAAGTATATGGTTATGATATAAATAGTGAAAGGTCAAAACTTATAGAAAATGGAAAGTTACCTTTTGTGGAACCAGGATTAGATAGTGCCTTAACTAAACATATAAATAAAAACTTTACTGTGGTAAATAATATAGAAATAGCAGTAAAAGAAAGCGATTTTATATTTTTATGTGTTGGAACGCCATGCAAAGAAAATGGAGAAGCGGATTTAAAATATATATATTCTGTAATAGATATGATTTCATCATATTTAAATGATGGTAAATATAAAGTAGTAGTTATAAAATCTACAGTACCTCCATCTACTACATCAGAAAGAGTAATGTCTTATTTAGAAGAAAAAGGACTAAAAGTTTCTGAAAAATTTTCAGTAGCTAATAATCCTGAATTTTTGAGAGAAGGATATTGCTGGGATGATATGATGAATTCTGATAGAATAGTTTGTGGTGTTAGTGATAAAAAAGGACAAGAAATGCTTTCGTTGCTATATGAAAATTTTAATACCCCTTTTTTTGCAGTATCACTTAATACTGGTGAGTTTATAAAATATTTATCTAATACTCTTTTAGCTACGATGATAAGTTATTCTAATGAAATGTCAAAGGTTGCAGATGTTATTGGGGATATTCAAATAAAAGAAGCTTTTAAAATTCTTCATATGGATAAACGTTGGAAAACTGAAAATATGTCATCTTATGTTTATCCAGGATGTGGTTATGGTGGATATTGTTTACCTAAAGATACAGAAGCCATGTATCAAAAGTCAACATTAAAGGGCTATGAACCTATGATATTAAAAAATGTTATAAGCATAAATAATAGTATGCCTGATTTTATGGCAGACAAAATTATGAAAGTTATAAGTAAGGAGGATAAAATAGGAATATTAGGACTATCCTTTAAGCCAGGTTCAGATGATGTTAGAGATAGTTCCTCAGCTAAGATAATTAGAATATTGATAGATAAAGGATATAAAAACATATTAGCTTATGATCCCATAGCTAACATAGCTTTTAGAGAAAAGTATAAGTTTAATGAAATTAATTATTGCAATGATATAGATAGCGTATGTAATGATTCAGATATATTAGTTTTAGCTACTGCTTGGGATGAATTTAAGAACATTAAAAAGGAATATCCTAATAAAAAAATTATTGATTGTAGATATTTTCTATGAGGTGATAAAAATTTCTTTGATTAAGTGTTATTATAAATAGTAAATTAAAGTAGAAAAGTTTAAAGAAACTAGGTGATATTATTGAGAAATAGTAATATTGATTATGAATTATGTGATATGGGTAAATGGAATAAAATTTTAAATAAAATAAAGGATAAAAAAGTTGTTATATTCGGAGCAGGTAGTAATGCAAGAGATTTATTGGATTTATTAGAATGTGAAATATCATACTTTATAGATAATGACAATGAGAAGGTAGGCAAAATAATAAATAATATTGCTATTAAAAATCCAGAAGTATTAAAATACGAAACTGAAGAGGTACATGTTTTAGTAGTTGGATATTTTTATGATGAAATGATAAATCAATTATTTAAATTTAATTTAGGGAAAAATATACATATTTACAATATTTATAATATATTTGCACATACGTTAAATAAAATTTCTTTTTCTAATAGAGGAGAGGATTTAATAAAGTTTTTTCAAACAGTTCCATATAATACGATTATAAATAGTACTTTTAGCAAAGAAAAAATATCTATATTGATTAGCAATTTTAGTTTTTCATCATCTCCATTCTATCTTATGACTATAGCTGTTATGCTGAAGGTAAGGGGAACTAATGTGGAAATCATATGGGATGATTTAGAAGGACTTGATGAACTTTATTATAATCATGATAATATGACTAGTACACAAAATCAAGTTATTGGCAAAATACTGAACTATATAAATGAAAGGTTTAATATACACATAATTAAAGTTAGTGAAAGCGATTTAGAGGATTTGGATGATAATGATATTAGAGAACTAAAAAAACTTTCAAAGGCAAATACCATATCAAAATGCAGAAAAGTTTTTTTGGATAAGGAATGTGAAGAATATGAAAAAAAATGTTTTGAAATTTTAGAATATAGTTTGAAAAAGGTTAAAAATTTATTTAAGAAATATAAGATAGAAAAAATAATTAGTTTCACAGGAATTCATAAAAAAACAGGATTATATACATGGGGTGCAAAAGAGTATAATATACAAGTTTTTTCATATGATGCTTCAACTTCAAATATGATTCTTACTACAGAAGGAATAGCTACACATTATAAGCATATAGAGAAGATTGTAATGGAAAATAAATTAGATGATATTTTGTCAAAAAAATTTATAAATTTTACAGAAGAGAATTTTAATAAGAGATTATTGAGTGATAATGACATGGATTCTTATGTATATCAAAAAATTAGTTATAATGAAAAAAATAATAATTATGAATATGACATTATTATACCATTAAACATATGTTATGATGGTGCAGCATTAGGATTTGATAGTATTTTTGATTCAATAGGAGATTGGTTGATTGAAACAATTAAATATATTTTAGAAAATACTAGTGCTAAAATTGCAGTTAGGCAACATCCTGCAGAAAGATTCTTGGCTACTGGAGAAGATATAAAAAAACAATTAGAAAATAATTTTTCTAATAATCCTAGATTTACTTATATATCTAGTGATGATGAGATTAATACATATAATTTGATAAGAAGTGCTAAATTAGTATTGCCACATACGTCTACGATAGGTATAGAATCAGCTTTATTAAATAAGCCTGTAATAATGGCAACTTCTGCTTATTATTCAAATATGAGTTTTGTAAAAAAGGCTAAATCAAAAGAAGAGTACTTTTTATTGATTAAAAATACTTTAAATGGGAATGTAAAAAAAATATGCAATGAATCGTTAAATCAAGCCAAGCTAAGCTATGGATTAATGATGCTTACTTCTATTCAAACAAAATTTACTGATATTAATATGAATTCCTGGGTATGTGAATCATTTGAAAATTTATTGAAAAGTAAAAATATTAAAGATATTTTGAATATATTTGAAAGTGGAGATCCTATAGGGATTTATAAAACAGAAAATAAATTTATTAATTAAAGGAATGCAAAAATATGAGAAAAAAGCAATTTAAGATAAGTGTTATTATAGTTACTTATAATAGAAAAAAATATTTAGTAAGATCCTTAGAAAGCATCCTTTCCCAATCGTTTTCAAATTTTGAGCTTATTTTAGTTAATAATGGATCTACTGATGGAACAGGTGAATTATGTAGAAAATATACTGAGAAAGATTCTAGAATAAAAATTATTAATATTAAAGAAAATAAGGGTGCATCGAGAGGTAGAAATATGGGAGTTGATGCAGCATCCTCAGAATATATAACTATAGTAGATGATGATGACTATTGCCAAAATGGAATGTTAGAGCATCTTATTAATTTAGCAGATGAATATAATGCAGATATTTCAATGTGTGGAAGTTACAATGATTTTGGTAATAGATTAGAACCATACTTTATATTTGATGATTTGTTAGTGCTAGATAAAGTAAAAGGTTTAGATGAATTACTAAAAAGAGAAAAATATAATGTGGCACCACCTACTAAGCTTTTAAGAAAAAGTTTATTTGAAGGAATAAGATTTCCAGAAGGAGTTTTAGTAGATGATATTCATGTAATATATAAAGTTTTTGCTAAGGCAGATGTTGTGGTTGCAAAAGGGACACCATTATATTATTTTAGAAAGCATGAAAGTAATATGACAAATTTTATTCAATCAAACAATCTTACACCAGAATTATTAAAAGAATACTTATCTATGTATAAAAAACGTACTATATATTTATCAGAAAAGGTACCAGAAATCACACCACGGGCAAGATATTCAGAATGGTCATATATGATTTCTATGTGTGATAAAATAAAAAAATATAATTGCAAAAATTGTTACGAACAGTATATTTATATAAAAAATCAATTGATGGAAAGTTATAAAGAAATTATACACAGTTCTTTTATTACAAAAGATGAATTGGTTAAATTAGAGGGCATTATTAAGTAGTAAATTCTATGTGTATATATTAATTAAAGCAAAGATTGATTTTTTCTATATTAATTTTGAAAAAAATAAAAAACTTTGAAGATAACAATGGATATCCTATACTTTTATTTGAAAAGTATTCAAACATAAATTCAAATTATTAATAAAGGATGATAGAATCATTAATGTTAAAAAGTTAAAAATAAATTTTATGTTCAAGAGAAAGATAAAAATAAATTTATATTATACCTCCCAATATATGATAATAGTTTCAATTGAATTTAATGTTATTATCAATGAATGGAATGTAAGGAGATGTACTATGCTAGAAGATAAAGTAATTTTAATAACAGGAGGAACAGGATCTTTTGGTAAAAAGTTTACTGAAATGATTTTAAATAAATATAATCCTAAAAAAGTAATTATTTATTCAAGAGATGAATTTAAACAAGATTTAATGAGAAAAGAATTTTCATTAAAATACCTTGATAAAGTTGATAAATTAAGATTTTTTATAGGAGACGTAAGGGATAAGGATAGATTATATAGAGCTTTTAATGGAGTAGATTATGTTATACATGCTGCAGCTATGAAACAAGTTCCAGCTTGTGAATATAATCCCTTTGAAGCTATAAAAACAAATATCCATGGAGCACAAAATATAATAGATGCAGCACTAGATAGAGGCATAAAAAAAGTTGTAGCCTTATCTACAGATAAGGCTGTTAATCCTATTAATTTGTATGGTGGTACAAAATTAGTATCTGATAAACTTTTTATTGCTGCTAATTCTTATTCAGGTGAAAATGGAACTGTTTTTTCTGTAGTACGTTATGGAAATGTAGCGGCAAGTAGAGGTTCAGTTATACCTTTTTTAAAAGATTTGATAGATAAGGGAGAAAAAGAACTTCCAATAACAGATTTTAGAATGACTAGATTTTGGATTACTCTAGAACAAGGAGTAGATTTAGTACTTAAAGCCCTAAAAGAATCTAAAGGAGGAGAAACCTATATATCAAAAATACCTTCCTTTAAAATAACGGATTTAGCAAAGGCTATGTTAGTAGATGCGAAACTAAAAGAAGTAGGTATAAGAGAAGGCGAAAAGCTTCATGAAGTAATGATAACAAAGGATGATTCAAGATATACATATGAATATCCTCAACATTATATAGTATATCCTCATTTGGATTGGTGGAGTTCAGGAAAGTATTTAACTCCAGGTGGAAGTTCTATAGAAGAAGGATTTGAATATAATTCAGGGACGAATAGTCAATGGTTAGAAGTGCAAGATTTAAAAGAACAGTTATTTAAATTAGGATTTTAAGTTTTAATCATGATGAATTAATAAAGAAGTAACAGTTAGCAAATGTAAATTTTAGATAATATAAAAATTACTATTACTGATCTTGAGATGAATATATTCAAGATGACTTTAAGTGAATCTGTTAAACTTATGATAAAGTTTTGTGAAATTTTTAGGAGAAGAACTTTTTGTTTTTAAAATTTAAGTTATAAAATTTAATGAATGTAAAATAGGTAGTTACTCCTCACAATATATAAACAAAGAAGATTTAATTTAAGTTAAAAGAGTGTGATACTTATGAATAAATTTGAAAAAGAACTACATAAGATATATAAAAGTAAATTTTGCTGTTTTTCAGGCAATGGAACTACAGTAATGTATTTATTATTTATGGCATTAGAAAAACAAAATAAAAAGGTGTTGTATCCAGCTATAAGTTGCACAAATCCTGTTAATTCTTGCATATATGCGGGGTATACTCCAGAGTTTTGTGATGTGAATTTAGATGATTATACTATAGATATTAAAAGTATGGAGGATAAATTAAGAACAGGACAATTTGGAATAGTGGTACCTACCCATATATATGGCCATAAATACGATAGAAAGAAAGTAAAAAAAATTTGTGATAAATATGGTGTATTTCTTATGGAGGATGCAGCACAAACAGTAGATATAGGAGAAAGTGATGCATCAATTGTAAGTTTTGGTCATACTAAAATATTTCAGACAGCACTTGGTGGTGGTGCTATATTTTTAAATGATAAAGTATTATATGAAAAAATTAAAAAAATAAAAAGCACTTTAACTAAAAAGCCAGATAATTCAAAAGAATTATTTGATGAGTATAGAGAAAAATATTATTCAATATTAAAGTCAAATATGACAGAAAAAGAAAAAAATGACCAATTGTTAGAATTACAATTAGATTCAAAGAAATTTTTTATATATGATATGAATTATAATGAAGAGATATTACTAGCTTTAGAAAATAAAGATACTATAGAAAAAAATAGAATAGCTAAGGCAAAAATATATTGTAAATCCTTAAACAAAATGTATATAAAAAATCCAAAAGTAGAATATAATTTTACACCATTGTGGAGATATACATTTTTAGTAGAAAGAAATAGAAAACAAATATTAGAAAAAGTTAGAGAAAATAAAATTGATATTAGCAGTTGGTATCCTTCATTAAGTAAAATATATAAAAATCAAGTTTTGAAGAATGCTGATTATATAGAAAAACATATAGTTAATTTGTGGATTGATGAAAGCCATAGTTTAGATAAAATTCATAGAGATGTTTGTGTAATAAATGAAGTATTAAAGGAGAGTAGTTATGACAAATAAAGAAATATGGGAAAAACTACATACAGAGCTTAGATTTAGACCTAAATATCCTTCAGAATCAGTAGTTCAGTATGTATTTAGAAATTTTAAAAGGGATGGAAATACAAAAGTTTTAGATTTAGGATGTGGTGCAGGAAGACATATATTCTTTCTAGCAAAGGAAAATATAATTCCATATGGTATTGATATATCAGAAGAAGGTGTGAAATATACTCGAGAGTTATTAAAAAGATATGAGTTTAATAGCTTTACTAAGAATATAATTGTTGGAGATTTTACTGATCTTAAATTTGAAAATGATTATTTTGACGGAATAATATGTTATGGAGTATTATATTATTCAAAGAAAGAGCAAATAGAAAAATCTGTAGAAGAAATTTATAGAGTACTTAAGGAAGATGGAAAAGCATTAATAGTTGTAAGAAATACTGAAGACTATAGATTTGGATTAGGAAAAGAGATAGAAAAAAACACATTTATAATAGATGAAAATGATAGTAATAAGTGTGCATATAATGAAAGTGCTATGATTATGCATTTCTTTACAGAGGAAGAAATTAGAAGTTTATTTTCTGAATTTTCAAAAGTGGAAATTGACATATTATCAGAAACTCATGAAAATAATTCGTATAAAGATAGTGATTACATAATAAGATTAAGTAAATAAGGTTAATATTGTGAATAAAACTGAGAATATGTAAAGTATATTAAAAGCGAGGGAATATTATGATTTTAAGTGGACATCAACCTAACTATTTACCTTATCCAGGTCTTATAGGAAAGATTATGTTTTCTAATAAGTTTATATATGTAACTAAAGTTCAATTTGAAAAGAAAAGTTGGCAAAATAGAAATAGAATTAAAGGTTGTAATGGAGAGATACTCCTTACAGTTCCAGTTTTTTCAAAGGGTAAATTTAAGCAAAATATATGCGATGTAAAGATAAATAACGAATTGCCTTGGCGAAAAAAACACTTTTCAGCTATACATTTAAACTATAAGAAAAGTAAATATTATAATGAATATATAGGATTTTTTGATGAACTTTATAAAAAGGAATGGAATTATCTGCATGAATTGGATATTTATATAACGAATTGGATGTTGAATGAGTTGGGAGTTAAAACTGAAATTTACTATGATAAGGATTTTGAATTTGATGGAAATAAAACAAAATTGTTAATTGATATGTGCAAAAAGTTAGATTGCGATACATATTTATCTAATAAAGGTAGTGAGAATTACGTTGAAACTGAAGAATTTACAAAAGTCAATTTAAATCACAAATATTTAAATTTTATAGGAAAAGAATATAAACAATGTTTTAGAGATTTTATTCCTTACTTATCTATATTGGATATGTTATTTAATATTGGACATTTAGAAACTCGTAAAGTTTTAGATGATTTAAATAATTATAAATTTAGTGAATTGAATAAAAAATTACAGTCTTAGGTGATAATATGAAAATTTGTATAAGAACAGATGGTGGATGTTTTATAGGATTAGGTCATATAATAAGAACTTTGGCACTTAGTAAAGAATTAAGAAAAAATCATGAAGTTTTTTATGTTTGTAGACTTAGCAAAAACAATCCTATGAAATATTTACCAGGAATTAACCTTGTAAAGGAAAATGGGTTTAATGTTATTGAGATAGAAGAAGAAAAGCTTATTGATGAAATAGTTAATATAGATGCAGACTTAATTATAACAGATAGCTATGAGGCTGATGAGAATTATTATAATGTGTTAAAAGAGAGATTTAATATAAGTGGATGTTTAGATGATGAGAAGTGCTGTGAATACTTTAATGTGGATTTTTTAATAAATCAAAATCCATACGGAAAAGATATAAATTATAAAGTCAATGATAATACAGAACTATTATTAGGAACTAAGTACATTATATTGAGAGATAAATTTTTGAAAAATGATATTAGAGTTATAAATGAAGAAATGTCTAAGATAATGATAACTGTAGGTGGAAGCGATAATAATAATATTACTGAAGCAATTATAAAAGAGTTATTAGTTTTAAATAAAGAATTGTTTATAATAGTTGGACCAGGTTTTAAGTATGCGGATAAATTAAAAAAATATGAAAATGGAAAAGTGCATCTATGTTTTAATGTAGATATCAAATATTATATGAAACTTTGTGATGTAGCAATAGCATCTTGTGGAAGTACTCTTTATGAATTGGCTTCTGTGGGCATACCTACATTGGGGATTGTAGTTGTAGATAATCAAGTTTTAGCAGCAAAGACTATGGAAAAATTAGATATTATAAAATATAGCAAGATAGAAAATTTAAGGAATGATTTAATAAATTTAAGTTATGATAAGAGAAAATTAATGAGTTCTAATGGACAAAAATTAATTGATGGTAAGGGTATAGAAAGAATTGTAGATGTTTTAGAAAGAAGGTTTTTAAGATGAACTTGCTTATAATACAAGCTCATATTGGCTCTACAAGACTTCCAGGAAAGATAATGAAAAATATTTGTGGAAAAGAAGTTTTATTACATGTTTATGAAAGATGTGTTAAGGCTAAGGAGGTCAACAAAATTATAATAGCGACCAGCAAAAATACTAAAGATGATCAAATTGAAAAATTTTGTAAAAAACATAATATAGAATGTTTTAGAGGTTCAGAAAGTGATGTATTAGATAGATATTATGAATGTGCTAAAAGATATAATCCTGATTATATAGTGAGGGTTACATCAGATTGCCCATTACTTGAACCTAAGCTAATTGATTATTGGATTAAAAATGCAGTAAAAGATAATATTGATTTTGTGGAAGAAGAAAAAGAATTATTTATAGGATTTGGTTTAGATATATTTAGTTATAATGCATTAGAGAGAATGAAAAATAGAGCTAGTGAAAATAAACAAAAAGAACATGTTGTAGGTTATTATTATGATAATAAAAATGAATTTAAACACAATAAATATCTATTAGAAGATGAACTAAAATATTTATATAGACCATATAGGTTAACATTAGATACAATAGAAGATTTTAATCTTATAAAGGCTATATATGAAAAGTTTTACGAAAATGATTATGTAGAACTTAATAAAGTTATGAACTTTTTGGATACAGATAAAAGTATGCTAAATATTAATAATAATGTATGTCAAAAGAATTATTTTAGAGAATAAATACATACAAAATTTAAAATATCATGGAGAAAAGTGAAAGCTATGATTATAGATGGTAGAAAAATAAAAGCAGGTGAAAAAACATTTATTATTGCAGAAATGTCAGGAAATCATAATCATGATTTTAATAGAGCAGTAGAGATAATTAAAAGAGCTAAATGGGCAGGTGCAGATGCTATTAAAGTTCAAACGTATACTCCTGATACAATAACTATTGATTGTAATAATAAGTATTTTCAAATTAATCAAGGAACAATTTGGGATGGTACTACACTTTACAAAGTTTATAAGACAGCATATACACCATGGGAATGGCAAAAGGAACTAAAGAAGATAGCAGAGGATGAAGGATTAATATTTTTTTCATCACCTTTTGATAATAGTGCAGTAGATTTTTTAGAAGAAATAGATGTACCAGCATATAAAGTTGCATCTTTTGAAATTAATGATATCCCTTTTATAGAGTATATAGCATCTAAGGGAAAACCAGTTATAATATCTACAGGAATAGCTAGAATGGGAGATATTCAAGATGCTATAGATGCATGTAAAAGAGTTGGAAACAATGATATAGCACTTTTAAAATGTACAAGTGCTTATCCATCACCATTAGAAGATATAAATTTAAAAACTATTCCTAATATGAAAGAAACATTTAAAACTATAGTAGGACTTTCTGATCATACAATGGGTCATACTGTTGCACTTGGTGGCGTTGCTCTAGGTGCTAAAATAGTCGAAAAGCATTTAACACTAAGAAGAGCAGATGGTGGAGCGGATTCTAAATTTTCTATGGAACCAGAGGAATTTAAAATAATGGTAGATGAAATACGAAATATGGAAAAAGCTCTTGGAAAAGTAACTTATGATTTAACTGAGAAACAAGTAAATTCAAGAGAACATTCAAGAAGTTTATTTATAATAAAGGATGTTAAAGAAGGTGAAATTTTCACAAGTGAAAATGTAAGAAGTATAAGACCAGGATTTGGATTAGAAACTAAATATATAAAAGATATATTAGGGAAGAAAGCAAATAAAAATATAAAGAAAGGTACACCTATGAATTGGAAATTTATTTCAAATAAATAATACAATACTAATAATGAATGGAGAGATTTATATGAATAAAAATATAATTGGGAACTCAAATTGTAAAGAAAAGAATATGAGAGAAGAGTTTGTAGAGTATTTTAATAACTCACCTATACCAGATGATGAAATATTAAATAATTTAGGATTGTTTATAAGTAGACAAAATTTATCTAGAATATTATTTATGAATGAACTATATAAAAAAATAATAAATGTTCATGGAGTCGTTATAGAATTTGGAGTTAGATATGGACAAAATTTAGCATTATTTGAATCTTTCAGAGGAATGTATGAGCCTTTTAATTATAATAGAAAAATTATTGGATTTGATACTTTTGAAGGATTTAAATGTGTTGATAAAAAAGACGGTAAAGATGAGATTATAAAAGAAAATTCATTTAATGTACCTAAAAATTATGAAGATTATTTAGAAAAAGTTTTAGATTATCATGAAGGTGAAAGTCCAATATCACATATAAAAAAATATGAATTAGTAAAAGGAGATGCAATAAAAACTATTCATGAGTATTTAGAGAAGAATCCTCAAACAATAATTGCTTTTGCATATTTTGATTTTGATATATATAAACCTACTAAAGAATGCTTAATTGCTATAAAAAATCATTTGACTAAAGGTAGTGTTATAGGTTTTGATGAGTTAAATTATGAGAGATTTCCAGGTGAAACTTTAGCTTTTAAAGAAGTTTTTGGATTAGATAATTATGCTATTAAAAGGAGCCCTCTAAATCCATTACAATCATATATAGTCATTGAGTAAAGTTAAATATTATTTATTAATATGAAATTTAATTTATTATAAAACAGGTGTAGATAAAGTTAAAGCTAGAGGTTTTAATATAGTAACAATTAATGGAAATGATATTATAAATGATTTGAAAAATATATCAGCAGATTGTTTAATAACAGATAGTTATGATGTAAATGAAGAATATTTTAATTTAATAAAAGGTATGTTTAAAGTTACTAGGCATATAGATGACATGAACTTATATTATTTTGATGTAGATTTTATAATAAATCAAAACATTGGAGCGGAGGAGTATTTTTATAAGGTTAATAAAGATACAAAATTGTTTTTAGGAACTAATTATACTATGTTAAGAGAAAAATTTAGAAAAAATCCTAACAAAAATATTAAAAAAGAAGTATAAAATGTTATGATAACTGTAGGTGGATCAGATCCTAATGGAATTACTAATACAATATGTGATTATGTAAAAGACTTAGAACTTAAATTTCCTATTATTATAGGACCGTCTTTTAAAGAAGAAAACATTAAAAAACTTTTAAGGCTAAAAAAATTAAAAGATAATATAAATTTATATTTTAATGCTAATATGATTGAAATAATGAATAAATGTGACATAGCTATATCAGCCAGTGGAAGCATGTTATATGAGCTTGCAGTTTCCCACGTTCCAACTCTAGGATTAATCATTGCTGACAATCAAGAGAAAATAGCATATAAAATGGATGAAAGAGGATTAATATATAACTTAGGATGGTATGAGGATTTAGCAAAATATATAATTATAGATGATATTAAAAAAATAGCTAGATTAGATAATAGACAAATAATGATTAGGGAACAAAAAAATATTAATGAAAATGGTGTGGAAAAATTAGTTATGGAAATAGAAAAAATAAAAAATAGAGATGAATAACAAAATCATGAAAGCCTTAAATATTTAAAAGGTGTGGAGGATAAACCATGAAAATTTTAAAACCAGTTTATTACGATGAGTTTAAATGTATTGGTAGTGAATGCATAGATACTTGTTGCAAGGGTTGGCAAATACAAATAGATAAAAAAAGTTACCTAAAGTATAGAAAAACTAAAGGAGAATTTAGTAAAAAATTAAATGATTCTGTTGTAAGGAACAGGAAAAATGGAACAGAATTATTTTATGCAGAAATAAAATTAAAAGAAGATAAGTGCCCCCTTCTTAATGAAAAAAAACTTTGTGGTATATATATAAATTTGGGAGAAGAATATCTATGTAATACCTGTAAAATATATCCACGTCTAATAAGAAAGTGTGGAGATATATATGAAAAGACCATAAGTTTATCCTGCCCTGAAGTTGCAAGAATACTTGTTGAAACTAATAAAGATATTAGTTTCAATATGGAAAATGAAAATTTAAATGAAGTAGAGCAGAAATATATTGTAAAAGGGGAATATAATAAAGAATTATATAATTTACTTTGGGAAGGTAGAGATTTATCTATTGAAGTAGCACAATTTAAAGAAATTCCTATTTGGAAAAGGCTTATATTTTTAAAGATAATTGAAGAAAAACTTCAAATTTTAATAGATGAATCAAAATATAATGAATTGAATAATACTATTGTAAATTTAACTAATACCATAACTAATTATGATGTAATAAAATCATTAGATAATATAAATAAAGTTAATAGGATAAAAATTCAGTTTATACATACGATACTTCAAAGAAGAGCTAACTGTGGTAAAACTAATAATAAGTTTTTGGAAATAATGGATGATTTTAATTGTTTATTTGGAGATAAAAATGAAACTGATATTTTAGAAATATTAGATATTAAGGAAAATAGATTTAATGAATACTTTAAAGAGTATGAAAACATTTTTGAAAACTATATTGTTTACAATTTATATAATTATTATATGCAGGTCTTAAGGACTAGGGATTTAAATAAAGAAATATTAATGCTTATATTGAAATATTCAATAATTAAGATTTTGTTATTAGCAAAATGGAATAAACAAGGTGAAAGGCTAAATAAAAAAGACATAATAGATGTATTATACTCGTTTAGTAGAGTTATGGAACATAATGATAAGTTTATAGATGATTTATGTATAGATATAAAAAAAGAAGAGTATGATAGTTTGGCTTATTTAGCTATATTAGTAAGATAGCCTTAATTTGTGAAAATAAGAAGGAGCTGTAAATCGTGATTAGCTTATGCCTTATAGTAAAAAATGAAGAGAAAACCTTACATAAATCCTTAGATAGTGTTAAAAATATTGCACAGGAAATAATTGTAGTAGATACAGGGTCCATAGATAGAACTAAAGAAATAGCCTTAAATTTTACAGATAAAGTATATGATTTTACTTGGTGCAATGATTTCTCTAAAGCTAGAAATTTTTCTATATCCAAAGCCTCAAATGACTGGATTTTAGTTTTAGATGCAGATGAGGTTGTTACAGATTTTGACATTCAAGATATACAATCTTTTTGCAGTGAAGGAAATAAAAGAATTGTGGGAAGATTGAAAAGAATAAATGAATATGAGGATGAAGAAGGTAATAAAAAATATATAGAAAGAGTAAACAGAGTTTTTAATAAAAATTTTTTTACATATGAAGGTATTATCCATGAGCAGATTGTTTCAAGAAACAAAGGAAAATATATTACCAAAGATATAAATCTTGTAATAGATCATATAGGTTATTCTAAAGAAGTTTTAAATAGAACCAATAAAATACAGAGGAATATAGAACTTTTAAAGAAGGCTTTGCAAAAGAATTTTAAAGATCCATATTTGCATTATCAATTAGGTAAAAGTTACTTTATGGGAAAAGATTATGATAATGCTTATATATCTTTTAAAAAAGCAATATATTTAGTAGATGATTTTAATTATGAGTATGCTGAAGATTTAGTAGAAAGCTATGGATATGCATTAATACATTTAAATTTATTTAAAGAGGCTTTAGAGTTAATTAAATATGAAAAATATTATAGTAATTCTCCAGATTTCTTATTTATTATAGGGCTTATTTATATGAACAATAATTGTTTTCAAAAATCTGCAGAAACATTTTTGAGATGTACTGAATTTAAAGAAGGTAAAATAGAAGGGATTACTTCATATTTACCACTATATAATATTGGTGTTATTTTTGAATGCCTAGGATTTAAAGAAGAAGCTTTAAATTATTACAATTTGTGTGGAGAGTATATACCAGCTACTAATAGAGTAAAAAAGATATAATGATAGATTTTTTAGTAGCTTGATATCATACTAGGTATATGGGAACTGAGTTTATTAACTCAAGAGAAGTATTGTAAGAATGTAATCAGTCTAAAGCGAGAATTTAAAAAAGCATAGAACAAAATTATATAAAAGCTAAAAAAGAAAAGGATTTTTGATTTTACAAAAATCCTTTTTAAATTTGGATTAAGTTTTAATAAATTTTATACGATAATAGAGATGATATATAGAGGGCAGGGAAGCCTAGAAAAAATAACAGGGAGGTGGAGAGATGTTTGTTAGTAGTAATGGATCTCTTTTAAATTCCTTTGCAAAATTAACAAAGAATAAAACATCTAAAAACC
Source organism: Clostridium sporogenes (assembly GCF_001889325.1). Lineage (NCBI taxonomy): Bacteria > Bacillati > Bacillota > Clostridia > Eubacteriales > Clostridiaceae > Clostridium > Clostridium sporogenes. The sequence continues at coordinate 3,466,514 of NZ_CP013243.1, forward strand.
AGTTAACAGAAAAATTATCCTCGGGGAAAAGAATAAATAAAGCGGCGGATGATGCGGGTGGTTTATCTATAAGTGAAAGTTTAAAGGCTCAAGTAAGAGGGTTAAACAGAGCAGAAAAAAATATACAAGATGGAATTTCTATGGTTCAAGTATCAGATGGTGCTATGGATGAAATAACTAAAACCCTTCATAGAATGAAGGAATTATCGGTGCAAGCTTCTAATGGAACTTTAACGGATGATGACAGACAAGCTATAGGAGAAGAATTTAATGAGCTAAAAGAAAATATAGATAGCATAGCAAAGGGTACAGAATTTAATGGAATAAAACTTTTAAATGAAGACAAAACGCTAGTTATTCAAACAAGAGAAAATCCTTACCTTACTTATGATTTAACTCTAACTAATAATTCTTTACAAGCTTTAGGCATAGATAGCATAAATATAAATACTGCATCTAACTCTAATGAATCTATTGGAAAGATTAAAGATGCATTAAATACAGTTATAAAAAATAGAGCGGAGCTAGGTAATCATCTAAATAATCTTCAACATGCTTTTAATAATGTAAATAATTCTGGTAGCAATTTAACTTCTTCTTTGTCTAGAATTGAAGATATAGATATGGCAACAGCCATTATGAAATCTGTTAAAGATGACGTGCTTATAAATTACAATAAATCCATGTTAGTATCAGCAAGACAAAGTAACGAAGGGGTAAATACTGTAATAAATAAATGGCTTTTATAAGGCACAAAAAATAAAGAAAATTAAAAAAGGGGAGAATAGAAATGGGTGAAAATAGGAGATTTCAAAGTAATGAAGAAATATTAGCAGCTTTTAAACTAGTACTACCTTACATAAATAAAATTATTCATGAGGATATGGTGGTAGGTCTTACGGATTTAGAAAAATATGTTGGTTATCATAGAGCTAAAGAATTTGAACTAGATTTACCAGAAGGAAAGCCTATAAAGGGTATAAAAACCATAGAGGAATGTATTAAATATAAAAAAGAAACCTATGATAATATTCCAAAGGAAGTGTATGGTAGAGCTATAAAAACAATATTCACTCCTATTTATGGCGTAAACAATGAAGTTATAGGTACCCTTAGTTCAGGAATAGATTTTGATAATAATAATCAATTAGTAGAAAATGTTCAAAAATTAGTGGAGAATGTTAAACAGGTAACTGAAAATACTGCGCAGGTATCAGAGGCAGCAGAAAGTTTAGCAAAATCAGGTCAAAATGCTATTTCTATGGTAGAAGAATTAAATAATAAGAAAAATGATACTTCTGAAATTCTAGAATTTATAAAAGGTATTGCGACCCAAACTAATTTATTAGGACTTAATGCAGCTATAGAAGCTGCAAGAGCAGGGGAATCCGGTCGTGGGTTTGCAGTAGTTGCAGGACAGGTTAGAAAATTATCAGATCAATCTCAAGAAGCTGTTAAAAATATCGAAAAAATATTAGATGAAATGAATAATAGCGTAAATGAAATTAATAATACCATAGGAAGTGTAGGAGCTATTAGTGAAGAACAAGCAGCTTCCACAGAGGAGATTTTATCTAGAATAGAAACCCTTAATGAAACTATTAAAAACTTACAAGAATTTGTAGAAAAATATAAATAAAAGATTATAATAAAGTCCCCACTTAATAACAGTTGGGGACTATTTTATTGCTTTTTTATTTGAAATAAAATATAAAATTTATTAATATAAAATGTGAATTTTAAAAAATATTTGTTGTAGTTTCCTAAAAAATAATATCAACTACCGTGATGGAAAATAAAGTAAATTTAAAATTAAAATTTATGAAACTATACAAAACAAAGTAATTATATATAATATTTACATTTTTATTTATAATTTAACAAAAATTTATAACTTATATATAAAAGTTTTTATTATACTAACGATATTTATAATATTAGTTAATTTTTATTTTATTTTCAATATATGGGAGAGTGGGGGACAATTGAAAACTAAAGAACATTTGTTTAAACAAATGAGTCAATTAAGACAGGACTTATATAAAATAAGTGTTACATTAGAAGAAAAGGATAGGGATGAGGAAAAAATATTAAATTTAAGTAGGGAGATGGATGAATTAATAGTACAATATATGAAATGTGAGTATAAATAAATATTAGATTCATTGTTTTAATAAAAATTTAAAATACTATATTGAAAAAATAGGTATAATAAGAATACAGTAAATAAATTGTTTTTTATAATATATTAAAAAGAATGGGGAGATGATTTTGAAATATAGTAAAGAATCTTTATGTGAACAAATGGATATGGTAAGACAAGCTCTATATGAAATTAGCATAACTTTAGAGGATGAAGAAAGAGATGAAGAAAAGATACTTAATGTTAGTAGAGAAATGGATGAGCTTATTTTAGAATATATGAAATTTGGAAAAGAAGATTAAATTTAATACTATATTTTCAATGAAGATCCACGATATTATAAAGTATAACAGTATAAAATATGATATAATTGCCATTATATATGAATTTAAAAGATTTATATATAAAATATAATTAAAGGGGTGAGTATGTGGATATAGGAGGATTATCCATGTCATTAAATCAAGGTAAACTTGCACAGGCGGTTTCATTATCTTTAATGAAAATCACTATGAATACGTCAAAAGAAAATGCTGTTCAAATGACAGAAATGATAAAAGAATCAGTGAATCCCAATATAGGACAAAATATAGATTTGAGAGGATAGAGAGTTCTAATTTAATATACATTTTAAATAACCCTTAATATTAATTTGAGTATTAATATTAAGGGTTATTTATTTTAAAGTAAAAACATAACATTAATTCATTCATCAACACCTTTAACGTATTTTGTTAAAAATAAGTATATATATATCAACTATATAAAGGTAACATAAAAAATTCTAAGCTTTTTAGGAGTTATTTACTTCAAATAAAGCTTAGATTTTTTTGTTTAATATTAAATTTATTACCGAATCAAGAAAAAAAATTATGGTATATATATCAAATTATTTTCAAAATCCTTTAAAAAATAGGAAAAAAAGCATAAATTACATTGGGAAGCATGTGAAGTACCAAAAAATAAAATAATTGCAAAACCAGGTATTTTAATGTAATATTAATTATTATATAAAATATAAGAATAATTTGTCGATAAATAAAATATACATAAAATATTTGTCGGTAAATTGTAATGATTATGATAATTTTGTCGATAAATGGATTGTACTAAACTTAATTTAATCTGTTGAAATTTCTATAAAAGGCTCTGTAGCATTTTGCTATTTTCTAAAAATTAATTTTTATACAAATATCATTATTTTGTATAACCATATTTTGAAGGGAGATATTGTATGGAAAATAAAAAAAAGAAATGGATATTGTCTATAGTAACAGTAATTGTACTTACAACAGTAATAGTAACATTATATGTTTATAGTCAGTTAGCAGCAGTTAAAAAAGTATCTATATCGAAAAATGACCAACAGTTAAAGATAGATAAAAAAGCAGATCAATATGGGGATGATGTAATAAATATAGCATTTTTCGGCTTAGATAGAAGAAAAAAAGATGAACCTTCAAGATCTGATGCTATAATGATAATTTCTTTAGATAAGAAGCATAAAAAAGTTAAAGTATCATCTATAATGAGAGATTCATATGTGGATATAGATGGTCATGGGAAGACAAAATTAAATCATGCTTATGCTTATGGGGGTCCAGAGCTAGCTATAAAGACTATAAATTCTACCTTTAAACTAAATATTAGAAATTTTGTAGCAGTGGATTTTTATGAATTAGAAAAAATAATAGATACTGTTGGTGGGGTAGAAATACCTGTAAGATCTGATGAAATAAAATATATAAATATTTATATGCAAGAAACTGCAAGAATTCAAGGTAAGAGTGTACAAGAAGTGCAAAAGCCAGGGCTTCAAAATTTAAATGGTATGCAAGCAGTGGCTTATGCCAGAATAAGGTACACTAGTGGTGGAGATTATGAAAGAACAGAAAGACAAAGAATAGTTTTAACAGCTATTATGAATAAGGTGAAAAAATTAGGACCTACAGAGTTTCCTAAAGTAGTAAGTGCCCTACTTCCAAATGTGGAAAGCAGTTTTTCTTCTACAGAAATAATGAAAATGGGAACCTCAGCTTTTGCTTTAGGTATAGATAACATAGAACAACAAAGATTTCCATTAGATGATTATTGCCAAGGGAAGCTTATAGATGGTGTTTACTATTTATTATTTAATGAAGAAAAAACTATAAATCAAATACATAAATATATATTTGAAGATATAAAACCTAACTAATTATTATATTTAGATATGGAGGAAAGCATTAAAATGAATGAAGAAGTAACCTTAGATATACAGGAGATTTTTAATGTATTAAAAAGGAAAAGAAAACTAATTGTAATAATAACACTATTATGCGGAATAGTGGTCGCTATTTTTAATTTTTTTATTATTTCACCTACTTATGAGGTAAGGGCCAGTGTAGTTATAGGGAAAGCTGCAGAAGAAAAAGCTGAAAATAAAAATAATTATAATGATGTTATGATGTATCAAAAATTAGTTAAAACCTATGCTCAAATAGCCAATTCAAGAACTTTAGCAGAAAATGTAGTAGCTAAAACAGGCAGATTAAAGCCAGAGGGATTGCAAAGCAAACTAAATGTAATGCCTCAACAGGATACTCAAATTCTAGACTTGAAAATACAAGATAAAGATGCAGAATTTGCATATAAAGCGCTTACTATAGTTTGTGATGAGTTTATAGCTCAAAGTAAAAAAATATACCCTAGCAACACTATAGAATTATTAGACAAGCCAGTAATACCAGAAAAGCCTATAAAACCAAAAAAATTATTTAATATAGCTATAGCTTTATTTATGGGATTCTTAATATCTGCGGGAATGGCTTTTATACAAGAATATATGGATAAAACTATAAAAACAGAAAATGATATAGATAAATATCTGGGGCTTCCAGTAATAGCTGTAATACCTAAAATGAAATAAGGAGAGGTTATATGATAGACATTCATAGTCATATAATAGCATCCATAGACGATGGTGCGAAAGATTTAGATTATTCTTTAAAGATGCTTAAAGTCGCAGAAGAAAGTGGAACGAAAAAAATAATAGCTACGCCTCACTATTATGTGGGAAAATATGAGGAAAAATATTCTAGCGTAAAGAAAAAGGTGGATTATTTAAATAAAATAGCTAAAGAAAACAATATAAATATAGAAATATTTTCAGGGCAAGAGGTTCTTATACATAGAAAAACTGTAGAGCTTTATGAAAAAGGATATATAGGCACTATAAATAATACATCTTATATGCTAGTGGAATTTCCTATGACTACTTGGGAAGATTATTATATGGATGTACTTTATGAATTAAAAATAAGAGGCATAAATCCTATAATAGCTCATCCAGAAAGATATAAATTTATTCATGAAGATATTTCTAATATAAATAAACTTATAGAAGAAGGTTATTTATTTCAAATAAATGCAGGGAGTTTATTGGGCGTATTTGGAAAAGAATCTGAAAAAATATCAAAGGAACTTATAAAAAATAGAATATGTAATTTTATAGGTTCAGATGCTCATAGCTTAAATGTGAGAAATTCAAATATTAATAAGGGAGTTAAAATTATAGAAACTATGGATAAGTCCTTATATAATGAAATAATTATAAATTCAAATAATCTTCTTGAAAATAAATATGTAGTTACAGATTGTAGAAAAATGCAGAAGAAAAAAAATATTTTTAGTTTTCTTAAAAATATAATTTAACATTGGAGTGATTACAAGTTGAATAGAAATTTAGAGTTGATAACTATAAAAGATCCAAAGTCACCAATATCAGAATCCTATAGAATTTTAAGGACTAATATACAATTTTCATCCTTTGATGAAAAAATAAGTGTAATTTTTGTAACTAGTTCTACTCCTGGAGAGGGAAAATCTACAACATCAGCAAATTTAGCTATAACCATGGCACAAAATGGAGCTAAAACTATTTTGGTAGATTGTGACCTTAGAAAACCTAATGTACATAAATTATTTAAGCTATCTAATATAAGGGGACTATCTAATTTACTAATAGAAGACAATTCAATAGATGGGGTTATACAACAAAGTAGCGTGGAAAATTTACATATTTTGACTTCAGGGGTAAAACCACCTAATCCCTCAGAACTATTATCTTCTAGAAAAATGAATAATTTCATAGAAACCAGTAAAAAACACTATGATTATATAATATTAGATACTCCGCCGGTAGGAGTAGTAACAGATGCTCAATTAGTATCCCAATATTCTGACGGAGGGATATTAGTTACAGCATCTGGGCAGGTTGAAAGAGAATTAGCCATAAGAGCAAAGCAACTTTTAGAAAAAGTTAATGCAAAAATAATAGGGGTAGTATTAAATAAAGTGGACACAGAATTTGGGAATGGATATAGGTATTATAATTATTATTATGAAGAAGATGGAGAGAAGAAGAAAAGAAATAAAAAATAACAATAGTAGTAAAGATATATTTGTATGAGCTTAGATATATGCTCAATAGCACTTTGTAGTAATTATGAATGTATTACTGCTTTATTTTAAATAATTTTGGATAAATTTTAAATAGGCGGTGAAGAAATGGGTGAAATACACAAAAATTTAGAAGAAGTCCAAACAGAATATAAAAATGAATATTCTAAAACTATAATGTATTTTGTTATAAAAAAGATTATAGATTTATTAGGTTCTATAATTGGATTAATACTGTTAAGTCCTATATTAATAATAACTGCAATAGCAATAAAGTTAGATTCTAAGGGGCCTGTATTTTTTATTCAAGAAAGAGTAGGGAAAAATGAACAATCCTTTAACATGTATAAGTTTAGATCTATGGTGATAGATGCAGAAGAAAAGTTATATAAGTTAAAGGATAAAAATGAAATGTCAGGTCCTATGTTTAAAATGAAGGATGATCCTAGAATTACTAAGATAGGTAGATTTATAAGGAAGACAAGCATAGATGAATTACCACAATTATTTAATGTATTAAAGGGAGAAATGTCATTAGTAGGACCAAGGCCTAATCTTCCAAGAGAGGTTATAAAATTTACAGATTATCAAAAAAATAAATTCTTGGCAAAGCCTGGTCTTACCTGTTATTGGCAAGTTATGGGGCGGAACAATATAGATTTTGAAGATTGGATAGAACTAGATATTAAGTACATAAGAAAGAGAAATACCTGGGAAGATATAAAACTTATTTTTAAAACCGTTGGAGTATTATTCGGAGATGATAATGCTAGTTAGAATTTAAAAAAGGATATGCTACAGGAATTCAAGGTACAAAGGAGGATAAGTAAAGGTATGGAATTATTAATAAAGCCAAAGGAGATAGAGAGTAAAGAGGAATTTATGGAACAATTTAATGAAAATATACCAGAGGATTCCATGAATAAAAATATATGTGTATTTGGACAAGGGTTTGTAGGATTACCATTAGCATTAAGTTTTGCATTTAGAGGATGTAATACCATAGGAGTAGATGTAGAAGAAAGTCTAGTTCATGAAATCAATTGTGGTAAAACACATCATACAGAAAAATTTTATGAAGTTACTATAGAAGAAGTTCTACAAATGCAGCTTGAAGATAAAAGATATAAAATCACTATAGATGCAGATATGGCTGTTAGACAGTGTAATAATATAATAGTAACAGTAGGAATTCCCATAAAAAATGGAGATTATATAATGGATCATTTAGGTAGTGTTTGCAAAACTATAGGAAGAAATTTAAAAAAAGATGATTTAGTTATTATAAGAAGTACTGTTATTCCAGGAACTACAGAAGAATTTTGTATGCCAATATTAGAAAAAGAATCAGGAATGAAAGCAGGAGAAGATTTTTATTTAGCTTATGCTTCAGAAAGAATAGCAGAAGGAAAAGCTTTTGATGAATTTGCAAATATGCCTACCCTAGTTGGAGCTGTAAATAAGAAAAGTTTAAAAAGAGCTATTGATGTATTGAGTATAGTATGTAAAGCTGATGTAATACCAGCAAGTTGTATAAAGGTAGTAGAAACTTCAAAGGTATTTGAAAATGTTCAGAGGGATGTAAATATAGCTATGTCTCAAGAATTTGCAAGGTTTACAGAAACATTTGGTATAGATATATTTGAAGTTATAAGTTTAGCAAATACTCATAGAAGAGTTAATCTTTTAACTCCAGGTCCAGGTGTAGGAGGATATTGTATACCTAATGCTTATCATTACATAGCACCTAAAGCAGAAAAGATGTGTGTAGATATGCCTCTTTTGAAACTTGCTAGAGAAAAAAATTCTGTATTACCTGAGTTTATAGCAAATAAAGTTGAAGAATTATTATCTAAACAAGGAAAAAATATAAGAGAATGTAAGATAGCAGTTTTAGGACTAGCTATGAAGGATTACTCTAATGATGATAGGATAAGTCCACCTATAGATATATGTAATATATTAGTAAAAAAATGTGCAGAGGTTGCAGCTTTTGATCCAGTAGTACCAACACATTATGATTTTAAGGTTGAAACTCAGGATAAATCCTTAAAGGATGCAGATGCGGTAATAGTACTTACAAAGCAGCATGAGATTGATTTTACTGATTGTGAGCATATAGCAAAAATAATGAAGGAAAGGCCTATATGTATTGATACGAAAAATGTTATACATGAGATTCAGGCTAAAAAGTATGGTATTACACTATGGAAAATATAGTTTATAGAATAGTGGTGAAATAAATTGAAAAAAATAGTATATATGATAACTACTTTATTTTATCCATCAATTGGTGGAGTTGAAAATCATGTATATAATCTTTCAAAGGAGTTAGTTAAAAAGGATATAATAGTTAAAATTATAAATCCAGTAATTAACTTAGGAAAGAATGATATTTATGATTTAGAGGGGATAGAAGTCCATAAGATAACCGTTGGTAATGATGAGGATGAACAAAAATATTTAAAATATAAGAGTAAATCAAAACAAAATTTATTTGGATTTTTTAATGGATATAAGAGGAAGTGTTATTATAATAAATTTTCTAATGATGTATATGAATATATTTTAAAAGATATTGAATTAGAGAGGCCTGATAAGTTTATATTGCATCAGCACGACTTTATATCCAGTATCAAATTATCAAAAAAATTATCAAAAAAATATAATATTATATTTACTAATCATACAGGAGAATTCTTATTTCTGAAAAAATTACCTTTTTCTAATTTAATTATAAAGAAGTTAACAAATCATTTTAAATTTATAATTGCACCAAGTAATGAACTAGCTGATTTTAAAGGGATTAGGAAGGAAAACACGTATTCTTTTTTAAGTAATGGTGTTGATGTTGAAAAATTTTCAACTGTTACACAAATAGAAAAAAATAACTTAAGGGATAAATATAATATTCCTAAAAATAAAGTAGTGGTAATATGTCCTAGAAGATGGGCTCCTACTAAGGGTGTTATTTACTTAGTTAAAGCTATAGACATTTTAATTAACAGATATAATATTGATAATATTTCATTTGTATTCGCTGGAAATGACTATTTGGATTATCCCGAATATAGAGATGAAATTTTAAATATAATTAAAAATAAATATTTAAGAGAGTATGTTTATTTACAAGGAAATATAGATTATAAAATAATGAATGAGCTAATAAAAATGTCTGATATAGTAGCTATTCCTTCTTTAATGGAAGCTATAAGTTTATCTGCATTAGAAGGTATGGCATGTGGAAAAATAATAATAGGAACTAATGTGGGCGGTTTCCCACAAATAATAAAAAATACTGAAAATGGTTTTTTAGTTGAACCAGAAGATGAAGAAAAATTAGCCCAGATTATTAAAGATGTTTCTAGCGGTGTATATAACAATATAAAAATATGTGAAAAAGCAAGAGAATTTGTAGAAGTTAAATATAGTTGGAGTTTTATATGTAGCAATACTATAGATATATACGATAAATTTTGGAATTAAGATATGAATATTTATTAGGAGTTAATTTTATATGAATAAAGCAAGCGTTAGCGTTATTATTCCTTATTATAATAGTGAAAGAACCATTGTAAGAGCATTGAACTCAGTTATAAATCAAGTATATAAGAATTTTGAAATAATATTAATAGATGATGGATCAAATGATAACTCTTATAGTGTTGTAGAGGATTTTATAAAAAATAATTCACAATATCAAATAAAGAATTTATATCAAAATAACTCTGGACCTAGTAAAGCAAGAAATCTAGGAATTAAACAATCAATAGGGAAATATATAGCCTTTTTAGATTCTGATGATTCATGGGATAAAAATAAGCTGAAAATACAAATGGATTTTATAGAAAGCAGACAAGATATATTTATATTAGGTTGTGATCATAAAATAGTTGAAGATAGTGGGATTATAATAAAGAGTAAAAATTTATACAAATTTAGAGAAGTTAATTTTTACCTTAGATTATTTAAAAACTATTTTTCTACCCCTAGCGTAATTATAAAAAAAAGTGCATTGTTAGAAATTGGCGGATTTAATGAAGATCAAAAATATGCAGAAGATACATTGTTATATTTGAAAATTCTTAGAAAGTATAAGGGTGGTAAAATTCAATTGCCCTTAGTTAACCTATATAAAAATGAATTTGGACAAGGTGGGTTATCTAGAAATTTAATAGAAACAGAAAAGTGCGAACTGAAAAACTTTAAAGAACTGCGATCAGAAAATTATAAATATAATAAAAAAATTAATATTATATTATATTTTGTTATAGTAACTTTTTCATTGATAAAATATTTAAGAAGAATACTAATTATAAAACTAAGAAAACAAAGGTGATTTTATATGAAGAAAATAATATTTGCGGATTTCATGGAGTATGATGATCAAAGTAATAAATTAGGTAATTATCATTATGCTAAATTATTTTCACAAAATGGATATGAAGTGTTATGGATATCTTGTCCATGGAATATTCTTATGTATATAAAAAATAAAGAAGTTTATTTAAAAAGAAAAGCTTTATCAAAGCCAATTATACATAAATTAGATAAAAATATATATGGATTTGCACCACATGCTTGGAAATTATATGGGAATCATTTGTTTTGTAAAAATGCTAATACAGTCTTGAATTTTGAAAAATATATTACTCCAAATATAAAAAAATCTTTATTAAAAATAGGATTTGATAAAGTGGATATTTTGTGGGTATCAAATCCTAAACAATATTGGTTATCGAATGTAGTAGAATACAAAAAAATGATTACTAGGTTACCAGATGACTATTGCAAAATAGGGGGATTTCCTGAATCTATAAATATTATTGAAAAAGAACTGCTGAATAAGTCAGATGAAGTATTTGCAATATCTAAAAATTTAATAGATAAAAAAAATAATGTTAGATCCAATATTAAATATTTACCCAATGGTGTAGAACTAGATAATTTCATAAGAAGCACATACAATAAACCTAAATTATTTAATAAGGATAACTTTAGATGTATATATGTTGGGGCCATAGGGCATTGGTTTGATGTAGAGTTAATAAAATACTGTTCTGATAAATTAAAAGAGATAGATTTTTATTTAATAGGACCGATAAATAAAGACTTAAGTATGCTAAATGATAGTAAAAATGTACATATACTTGGTAAAAAAAATTACAAGGAAATACCTAACTATATATATTATAGTGATGTAGCGTTGATACCTTTTGAGGTAAATGAATTAACTAATTCTGTTTCACCAATAAAACTATATGAATATATGAGTTTAGGACTTAATGTAGTATCAACTAATTTAAAAGAAGTTAAGTATATAAATAGCCCTGCATATATTGCTGATAGCTATGAAAAGTTTGTTAATTATATTAAACAGGCTATCAAAAACAAAGATAAAGATAGACAAAGAAATATTAGATTTTCAAAGGAAAATACTTGGAATAAAAGATTCGAAAAAATAAAGGAATTTATATAATTATTGAGGAGTTTAATAATGAACAAAGTAATATATATGCTATATATATTTATTTTAATATTATGTAGTTTAGTTAGAATCAATCTGATCCAAAATATTTTAATCATTTTATCTAGTTTTATATTACTAATTATTCTAAATATAAAATTTAAAATAAAAGATTCCAAATTTAAGTTAGTAAGTAGTGTTATTGTAATAATTAATATAGCACTGATATATTTTAATTATTATACATCTATAAGGTTAGGGTTTTCAGACGGATTAGTTTATGGAGTTGTAGGTAATTCTAAATATCTTGATACTTGGAATTATTATTATGAATCTAAGCATTTAGCCGATTTATGGATGAATGGGCAATTTATGGATTGGATAAAAGGTAATGTGTTAAAAGGCGAAGCTTTTTATGGATATTACAACTTTTTTGTTATATGGAATGCAGCTTTAAGAATTTTATTTGGAGATAACTTAATTCTATTAATAGTAATAAAATATCAATTTTCTATAGTAGCTATATATCTTTTGTATAAAATATCAAATGAATTTTTAACAAGCAAATATAGTAGACTAGCGGTAATTCTAATGAACTTTTTTCCAGGATTTTTATTGGTAAATATCAGTTTGATGAGAGATAACTTAGTATATCTATTTATAGTATATGTTTCATACTTGGTTATTATTAATAAAAATACAGATAAAAAGAATTGGCTAATTTGGTTTAAAATTTTAATTAGTATAGCAATAATAACTTATATGAGAGTATATATAGGAATAATGTTAGCTATTTCTTTGTTAATTTATTATATTATGGGAAAATTAAACTTAAAAAGATTGATTGCAGTAAGTTTTATACTTATATTATCTATATTGGTTGTTGGGGGAGTTACATATAAATTAGGATATGGTTTTTTGGGAAAAGACTTAATTTTAAATGCTGATAGTTTAGAAAGATGGAATCCAGAAAAAATGTCATCTCCTATTAAGTTCATATTTTGGAGTATTTATTATATATTTTTTGGTGGAAAACTTATTGGTAGTTTCCATACATACATAGGTAATGTTTTGAATTTAATGACACCTATATTTATTTCTATATTTATACTACCTACATTTCTTGTTATATTTACAAAGAAAAATGACAAGAAAACAAATCACTTTATATTATTTAGTTTTATTTTTTCTATATTGAGTGGGGGAATAGTTTTTTTTATTTTTACAGGTATTGTACCAAGACTATATATATGTTGGATTTGGGCAAATATAATAATATTTTGCTGTTTATTAAAAAATATTATGGAAATGAGTTCTAGAGTGAGAAGTTTATTACTAGTTCAATATATATTTTATGTAGTAATTATATTATTATATATAGTTAATTAATTAGAATATATTTTTTAGAGATTATTAAAAGTTAATAAAGTCTAATATAAATATTTTACTACATATTTATTTGCATTGGATAAAATTTATTAGTCAATTTATAAAATGGATTAGTAATTAATAGTGTATAACTTTTAGGGTTACACCATATTATGATGTGAAAATAACATAATAAATAAGGGAGTATGATATTATGAAACAGGTCTTAGTAAAACAAGGACAAGCAATTACAGATAATATTCCAGCACCTGTAGTCTCAGATAATGGTGTTTTAGTCAAGGTTATGTATTCTTGCATAAGTGCAGGAACAGAAATGATGGGAATAAATGAATCAGGAAAATCTCTTGTAAAGAAAGCTATGGAACAACCAGAAAAAGTAAAAAAGGCATTTAATATGTTTAAAAGCGGAGGTTTAAATGCTGTATTAGGAAAAGTAAAAGATATGGGAAGTGGAAAGCCTACAGGATACAGTGCAGCAGGAGTAATTATAGGTATTGGAAAAAACATTAAGGACTTAAAAATAGGTGATAGAGTTGCCTGTGCAGGAGCAGGTATCGCTAATCATGCAGAATATATAGATGTACCTAGAAATTTAGTTATGAGAATACCAGAAGGAGTAAGTTTTGATTTGGCTTGTACTGTTACATTAGGAGGTATAGCGCTTCAAGGCGTTAGGAGAGCAGATGTTAGACTTGGTGAAATAGTCGCTGTAGTAGGTATGGGAATACTAGGACAGTTACAAATTCAAATGCTAAAAGCCTCTGGGTGTAGAGTAATAGGTGTAGACATAGATGATAGAAGACTTAATATTGCCAAAGAAAATGGATGTGACTGCATATTAAATTCTAAAAATACAGATGTTGTAAAAGAAATAGAAAAAATAACAGAAGGATATGGGGTAGATGTAGTATTAATAACAGCTGCAACTAGCTCAAATGAGATTTTATCTCAAGCTTTTGGTATGTGCAGAAGAAAAGGGAAAGTTGTTTTAGTAGGAGTTGTGGGCAATGAGTACAATAGAGAGGATATGTATAAAAAAGAATTAGATTTCATAATATCCACATCTTATGGTCCAGGAAGATATGATCCTATGTATGAAGAAGAAGGCATTGATTATCCATATGCTTATGTTAGATGGACTGAAAATAGGAATATGGAAGAATATTTAAGATTAGTAAGTAATAATAAAATTGAGTTAGACACTTTGATAGAAAAAGTTTATGAAATAGATAAGGCTGATAAGGCATATGAAGAACTGAAAAATGGTGAAAATAAACCATTAATGATTTTATTAAAATACAGTGAAGAGATGCCAGATAAAATTGAAAGAACTGTGTATGTAAATGAGAAAGTACAGAAAAAAGATTGTAAAATAAATGTTGCCATAGTTGGAGCAGGTGGCTTTGCGAAAGAAATGCACCTTCCTAATTTACAAAAATTAAAAGATACTTATAATATATATTCTGTAATGAGTAGAACTGGGACCAATGCAAAAGCTATAGCAGCTCAGTATGAGGCATCATATGCTACAACAGATTACAATGATATAATAAATGATCCAAATGTAGATATGATAATGATATGTACAAGACATAATTTACATGCTGAAATGGCTATAGAAGCTATGAAAAAAGGTAAAGCAGTATTTGTTGAAAAGCCTATGGCATTAAATGAGTATGAATTAGAAAAAGTTTTAAAAACAATAGAGGAAACAAAGGTTCCTTATACGGTTGGATTTAATAGAAGATTTTCAAAATATGCAGTAGAAGTTAAGAAACATATTAAAGATAGACTAAACCCGATAATTGTAAATTATCAAATGAATGCTGGATATATTCCGCTAGATTTTTGGGTTCATACAAAAGAAGGTGGAGGAAGAATAATAGGAGAAGGATGTCATATATTTGATTTGTTTAACTATTTTACGGATTCAGAAGTGGCAACTGTGTCAGTGGATTCTATATCAGCAGAAACAGATAATATATCGCACAGAGATAATGTAGTTATAACTCTAAAATATAAAGATGGTTCAATATGTACTTTAACTTACACTTCATTAGGAAATAATAGTTATTCTAAAGAGTTTTGCGAAGTTTATTGTGATGGGAAAATAATTATAATAGATGACTATAAGAAAATTAATGGATATGGGGTAAAGGTAGAGAATATACAAAGCAGTAATTCCGATAAGGGACAATATGAAGAAATTTTGGAGTTTTCTAAAGTAATTAAAAGTGGAGAAAACTATAGTATACCTGTTTGGCAATTAGAACAAGCTAGTAAAATCAGCTATCTGGTTGAAATGGAGTTGAATAAATAATTATGAAGGATTTGCTTAAAAAATCACCATACTTTATTCAAAAACATTTAAGAAACTTATATGGAATAATTCCATATGAAAAAAGACTAGGTAGAGCATTTAATGACACGTATAACTTTTTGGATAGATCAGAATATTGGACTAAAGAGCAGCATGAACAATATCAAGTATGTAAATTGAAAAAGCTGTTAAAACACTCTTATAATAATGTACCTTATTATAAGAATTTGTTTAATCAATGTGGATTTGATGTTGATAAATTTAAATATTTAGATGATATGCAGAAGATTCCCTTTCTTACAAAAGATTTGGTAATGGAAAATATAGAGAGTTTAAAAGCACAAAATTTTAAAAATAAAGATTTTATATATGCATCTACAGGTGGAACCACAGGTAAACAAATGAAATTTTATATGCAAAAACATTTTTCGTCAGGTATAGAATGGGCATTTATGATGAAACAATGGGAAAGAATTGGCTTTGAATATGGAAAATCTAAAAGAATTATATTAAGAAATCAAGTTTTACCTAAGGATAAACTTTGGATTTGGGATAAATTGCAAAATGCATTAATATTAGATACCTACCATTTAACAGATGAAAATATTAAAAAAATAATAGATAAGATAAATGAAGTAAAAATACCTTATATTCATACTTATCCTTCAGCTATAACAATAATATGTGAGTTTATTAAAAGAACAGGATACGGAATTAATTATAGTTTAAAAGGAGTATTAGCAAGTTCAGAAAATATATATAGCGGACAGAGAGAATTAATCGAAGACACATTAAAAACCAGAATGTATAGTTGGTATGGACATAGTGAAATGTGTATATTGGCTGGTGAATGTGAAAAATCTAATAAATATCATATATTTACAGAGTATGGATATACAGAATTAATAGATGAAAATAATAATATAATTTCGGAAAGTCAAAAGATAGGCGAACTAGTAGGAACTGGTTTCAATAATTATGTTATGCCATTTATAAGATACAGGACAGCTGATTATGGAATGTACTCAAAGGAACAGCAGTGTAATTGTAGGAGAAATTATAAACTTTTAGATTCAGTGCAAGGTCGATGGCTTCAAGAGATGATAGTTACAGCCAAGGGCAACAAGATATCTATAACAGCTATAAATATGCATTCAGATATTTTTGACAATGTATTTAAATTTCAATTTTATCAAGATACGCCTGGAATTTGTACAATAAATATTGTGAAAAAAGATAACTATTCTGATAAAGATGAAAAGAATATAGTTAAGGAATTATCTAAGAAACTTAGTGATGATGTAAAGTTAAAAGTTAATTATGTAGATAACATTGAGAAAACTAAATCTGGGAAGTATAGATTTTTAATACAAAATATAAATTAAAAAATTAGATTAAGAAGGGGATTTAATGAAAATAGCGATCATAGGGGCATACCCCCCACCATATGGTGGTATATCCGTTCACATTAAAAGAATGAAATTATATCTAGAAAATAAAAATATAGATGTTACTGTTTATAATGATGCTAAAGAATATAATAATATATCACAAAAAGTAATATCTATAGGTTCTTATAAAAAGTTTATTTTTAAGGTGATTTTTTTAAAAGAAGATATTTTACATTTTCATTCCATAGATAAAAGGATTAGAATTTTATTAGGTTTTTATAAAATATTCAATAAAAAGATTATTTTATCATTACATGGAGAAAGTATGCATGACCAAATTAAAACGTCTAATTATTTAGAAAAGAAATTATTAAATAATAGCTTAAAAAAGATAGATTATATAACGTGTTCCAATAATAAAATTAAAGAGTATTTGGTATTTTTTGGTGTAAATGAAAATAAGATAGAAGTCATTCCCGAGTATATAAAGCCTTTTGAGACAAAAGAAGATTTTGAAAGTATCCCTCAGAATGTATGGGAATTTATTAATAATTCTAATTTTTTAATCGCTGCTAATGGATGGATTAGGTTTTATAATGATGAAGATTTATATGGAGTGGACATGCTTATTGACTTAGTATATGAGCTAAGTAAAAGAAATATACAAGCTAGTTTAATGTTTGCTTTATTAGGTGCAGAAATTCAAAGTATAGAAGAAAAAAAATATTATTGCAAATTAAAAAACAAGATAAAAGAATTGGGTATTGAAAATAATATATTTATATTTGAATCTAAAAATAAAGAATTTTATCCTATATTAAAAAAGAGTCAATTGTTTATAAGACCTACTAATACAGATGGAAATTCTGTTTCAGTAATGGAAGCAATGGATTTGAAAATACCATGTATAACTAGTAATGCATGTCCTAGACCCGAAGGTGTAGTTATTTTTAAAACAAGAGATATGCATGATTTAATTAAAAAAACTATGGAATTGATACAAAATTATGAAGCATATAAGGAAAAATCTAAGTATATTAAGGTAGAACATAATGATGAAAAGCTATTAGCGGCATATAAAAAGGTTGCAAAAAATTAGGATGGGAGGAAACATGCATATATTTAATTCAAAAATAATAAAATATTATTTCAAAAGTGATGAGCAAGTACGACAAACATTGAAGTATAGTTATGATAACATTTTTATAGGAGAAAATGAAGCGCAAGTCGCGTATGATTATATCAACAATAAGTATATGTTAAAGGATGTCGAATATGATATTAATATTTTTAAAAGAGGCATTAGTAAATATATAGGAGCAGATATGAATAAAATTTTTATGTTTTATACTGCACATTCAGGAATATATTTTTTATTATGTCAATTAAAGAGTATTCATCCTAATAAAAAGTATGTAATAGTCCCAGCATTTACATGTTCTGTAGTAGTTAATGCAATAACAGCAGCTGAATTAAAACCAATTTTTGTAGATATAGAATTGGATACATATGGAGTTAGTATTGACAGTTTAAAAAATATTTTAGATAAAGATAGTAAAAATATATTATTAGTAATAATTCAACATTTATTTGGACTTGCCTCACGGGATTATGATCAATTATTAGAAATATGTAAAAGTAAGAATATATTAACAATGTCAGATGCTGCACAGTCACTTGGAACTTTTTATAATAATAAGTCTATTGGAAGTGAGGAAGACTTTTGTATATTTAGTATGCAAGCTTCAAAATCTATAAATACATATACTGGAGGAATGTTAATAATTAATAATAAACAATATGAGTTTAAAGATAGTTATGATTTATTAAGTTATCCTTCTAATGAAGATTTACAGTATATTTTAAAAGCTTATTATTATCAATATTTAAAAAAGATTAAAAATAAATATACTTTGCCAATATTTTTAAAAAAACATAAAAATGATTTTGTTAGTTCATTACATCCTTCTGAAGAAAATAATAATAAAATTTGTGATTTGCAAGCACATCCACTAGAAAATAATGGCATTTATATAAAAAAGTATCCAAATACATTGGCCAAAATTGCCAATGTGCAATTAGCTAAATTAGAAGATAATATTAATCTAAGATTAAAACATTATTATGAATTTAGTAATGAATATGATGAAGAAATATATATTAAAAAAAATAGTAGACCATCATTAATAAGGATTCCTATTATTAAAGATAAGACATATAAAAGTAACATTATTTATGAAAATGGTTATCTAGTTGGTAATTGGTTTTGCTACTATTTTGGATCAAATAAAAATGCTCAGTATGCTGCGACAAATTTAGTTAATTTTTTAAAGATTGATAATTATTATTAGACTTATTAAAATCATATAGTATGGTAATAAAGAAGGAGAAAAAATGAAAGTAATAAGTAAGATTGATAATAAATTTAGATATTACTTAAATAAAATAAGGTGCAGTGCCTTTGGGAAAAATTCCTACATAGATAAAAGTGTAAAAGTGTTTTTTTATAAGGGTTTATATTTAGGGGATTTTGTAAGCATATATTATAATAATTTTATAATGAATGAAAACGGAAAAATAAGCTTTGGTAATAATTCTCATATAGCTCCAGGAGGATATGTTAATTGTAACAATTCTAATATTATCATTGGGAACGATGTAGCAATTGGACCGCAGTGTTGTTTAATCGCTTATAGTAATTATTATAAAGAAACAAAAACTTGTCTTGATATTCATACGGTTATAAGCGGTGATATAAAAATTGGAAGCAATGTTTTTATTGGTTCAAATGTGACTATATTACCGGGGGTTTCAATTGCAGATAATTGTGTTATTGGAGCTGGAAGTGTAGTTAATAAGGATATTTGTACAAGTGGAGTATATGCAGGAAGCCCTGTAGTAAAAATTAAGGATTTCAATATTTAATCTACCATTTGAAAGGAAACACATAATGCAATTAAGTATAAAGAATAAGATAAAAAGTACATTAAATACGGTTTCTAAAATAGGATTTTTTCATTTGTTTTCAGCTAATCTAATATTACAAATAGTTGGTTTTGGTATTCAGATATTTTTAACTAGAATTTTATCTGTGGATGATATAGGTAGAATAAAGGTAATGCAGTCATTCATTGGCATTGCTACAATTATTGCAGGTTTAGGGGTAAATACAGCAATATTAAAGTTATGTTCTGAGGATATAGATAATAACCAAAAAAAGAAACTTTTTATAAATGGTATAAAATTTAATTTTATTACTTCTATGATAGTTTTAACTATTTGTATAATATGTTCATTTACCAAAATTTATTCTTCAGATAATATAATTAATGTGGCATTAAGATATTATTCTATTATTATTCCATTTAATGTTTTAAATGATCTAGGGATAGTTTATTTACAGTCACAAAAGAAAATAAAAGATATGTCCAGAGTTCAAATTATTACTAAGGTTATATCTGTTTTATTTATTATTTTATTTTCAATTTTATTTTCTTTAAATGGATTTATATTTGCGTATGTACTAACAGGAATTATAAGTTTTATTATTTTCTTATTCTTATTCAAAGATGAATTAAAAGAATTTTTAAAGATTCCAATTACTAAAAAATATATTAAAAATATATATAATATTGGTAAATACGCATTTGCTACAAATTCTATAGGTCAAATATTAGCTTTTGTTGATGTTTTATTTATGAATTATTTAATAAAAGATAATTCTGCAATAGGTTTTTTTGGAACAGCACAACTAATAATTACTGGATTAATGATAATTCCAACAACTTTTAATCAGATTATTGTTCCATATGTTTCTGGAAATTGTAAATCAAAAAGTAAAGTGATTGAAATTTATAATGGATATTATAAAAAAATGATAAGTTTAATGTTTGCTGTTATTTTTATTAGTTTTTTTATAATCCCTATTTTTATTCCAATAATTTTTGGAAGTAAATATGTAAATTCGATAAGTTATTTTAGAATATTGCTAGTTGGATTGTTCTTTTGGACTATAAGTGCCACTAGAGGTATAATTTTATTGGGGATAGGTCAAGTTAAATACAATTTCTATGTTTCTTTAATTACTGCTTGTTTTAATATAGTATTTAATTATGTGTTTATATTAAAATTTGGAGCAAGTGGAGCTGCATATGGAACGGTTTTAGGATTTTTTGTTGGAAGCATAGTAAGTAAAAAAATATTTTATAAAGCAATAGATAATAAATATATATAAGTAGAAAAATATAGGCCTTTAGCACACGAGATTTTAGATATATCTATGGATATAATTATTTACTTTAGATAGGTGATTGTATGAATATAAAAAACTATGTTAATAAGTGTAGAGGACTAACTCTAAGAGAATTAATAATAAAAGTTAATAAAAAAGCTTTTGCCATAATAGACGATATGATAGAAAGACATAAAGATATTAATAATGATAGTAGACATATAAATGAAAGATTAAAAATAAGTTATAAATACATGAATTTAGATAATTGCCAAATGGATAAATTAAGTATAGCAGAATATAGATATTTAATAGATAAATATCTACAACATGAATTTGACTTATTAGGAAGTGGATGGGTAAATGTAAATTATAACTCTAAACCATTAGGATTAGAAAAAAACTTATATAAATCCAGCTTAAATATTAATAGCTTTGATAAAGAAGGGAATTGGATTAAAAATATACTTCCAGAAGCTTATATAGAGTTTTCAAAAAACATATGGAGAAAAGTTGATGATGATTATATTCCTATTGACTGGAATTTGGACTTTAAAAGTGGATATAGATACGATTCTAAAGCATGGTATAAAAATCAACCAATAGGAGAACAATTAGGGGTAGACATAAAGGTGCCCTGGGAATTAGCTAGAATGCAATATTTGCCTCAAATGGCCATTCCAGCAATAATATTAAAAGATTATAGAGAAAAAATACTGATAGAGTTCAAGAATATAGTATTAGATTTTTTATCTACTAATCCTCCTAATATAGGTTGTAATTGGACATGCACTATGGATGTGGCCATAAGAATTTCTAATATATTATTAGCTTATGATATATTAAAACAACTAGATGAAAATAATATTTTAGACTATGATTTTCAAAATATATTATCTAATGCTACATATGAACATGGTAAATTTATAATTAATAATTTAGAATGGTCTAAAAATGGTGTTATAGGTAATCATTATTTTTCAGATATAGTAGGACTTTTATTTGTATCATCTTATCTTAATAGAACAGAAGAGGTAGATGCATGGCTTACTTTTTCTGTACAAGAAATTATTAGTTGTGTTAAAAATCAATTTCATGAAGATGGCAGTAATTTTGAAGCATCCACCAGTTATCATAGATTAAGTGGGGAGCTAATGGTATATTCTACGGCATTAATTTATGGTATATTAAGTACTGACAAAAGAGAAGTTTTTAAAAAATATAATAGTAAATTAATTAAAAGATTGAAAATGTTCAGGGAACAGGAATATAATATTACTGATGAACAATTTTTCCCTAAGTGGTATATAAATAAATTGTTTAAATCAGCTTGTTTTGTAAAAGATTTAACTAAATCTAATGGTAGAATATCACAAATAGGTGATAATGATAATGGTAGATTTATAAAACTCTCCCCAACAGGAGATTTTACTACATGGAAAGAAATATGTAAGAAGTACTATAATTTAAAAAATCATATTGAAAAAGTAAACAGTAGTGAAAGTTATTGGGATGAAGATTTATTAAATCATAAGACTTATATTGCTCTAGTAGATGGATTATTTAATCATAAGGATTTAAGTGAATTTTCTAATGAATATTTTTTAGAAAAATTTTTTATAGAAAGCTTATCAAGAGGAATTAAGTTAAAAGGTGATAAAGATTATAAAAATATAAAACTAAAATTTAGTGCAGAAAAAGATTTGTCAATTATTAAAGTTACAGAAATTAATTTTAAAGAATATGGTTTAAGTAATATAAAAATAGAGGATATAAAGATATTAGCTTATCCTGATTTTGGAATATATATTTTTAAATCAAAAGAAATACATTTAACCATAATGGCAGGACATAATGGGCAGAATGGTAATGGGGGACATGCTCATAATGATAAACTTTCTTTTGAATTAAATATAAGAGGGAAAAATTTATTTGTAGACCCAGGTACATATTTGTATACACCACTACCAAAGAGAAGAGACCAATTTAGAAGTATTCAAGCACATAATGTACCAATAGCAAATGAAGAAGAACAAAATACTTTTATAAATGCTTTTTCTATGAAAAATGAAGCTAAATGTGATATATTAAGTTATAACAATCATAGCATAAAAATATATTTAAACTATAGGGATATAGAAATGATTAGAGAATTTATTATATTTGAAGATAAGCTTTATATTAAAGATAGTTGCAATAAAGAATTTAGAGTAAATATAAATACTAAACTTTATTCTAATGGATATGGTAAATTATTAAATAATTTATAGGAGTTAAT
Source organism: Clostridium sporogenes (assembly GCF_001889325.1). NCBI lineage: Bacteria > Bacillati > Bacillota > Clostridia > Eubacteriales > Clostridiaceae > Clostridium > Clostridium sporogenes. The sequence continues at coordinate 3,490,173 of NZ_CP013243.1, forward strand.
TATGAAAAAATCTAAAAAACTAATATACTTTATACCATCTTTCATCTGGATGGTTACCATCTTTCTTTTTTCAAATCAACAGGCAGAATCATCAAATAAAAATAATTTTTTTATAGCAAATGTGCTAAGAAAAGGAAAAATAACTTTGTTTAAACATATAGACTACAATTTTTTGAATTTTTTAATAAGAAAAGCAGCCCACATAACAGAATATTTTATACTGTTTATGCTTTTATATTTGGCTTTTAAAAAGGCTTTTTATAAAAATCCTAAAATAAAAGCATCTATTATAACTATTTTATATGCCTGTACTGATGAATTTCATCAATTATTTATTCCAGGAAGAGAAGGAAAGGTAAGAGATGTGCTTATAGATTCTATAGGCGTATTTATAGGACTATTTATAATTTATATATTTCAAGTTATAAGAAAACATAGGAAAAAGGAATAAAAATAATGAAATATAAAGAGAATCGTTAGAAGTAGCGGTTCTCTTTACTGTATTAAGAAAAACATCTTCTATACAGGTATTTTCAGAATAGTTTTAGTAGTTATCATATAAAAACTTCTTTTATTAATATAAAAGTGAGCTTAAATTATTCATATTTTTACTGGTGAAGTTTTCATTAGAATTTATTAAATAATATAGAAATGAAGCTCTAAGGCAACAAAATAATTAAACTGTATAGTAATTAAAACAAAGGGAAAAATAAAATTATTAAAACCCTAATTAACATCATCGTATAAAAAGTTAAGTATATAAATAGGATTACTGATAAAATAAAGAATAATGCTAAGGATTAGATTAGTAATATTTCTTAGAAAAGATATTTGTTATGAAATATTACAATTATAATATAGGAGGAAAATATAAATGAATGAACTACAAATGATGCATGTAGCAAATGTATGTGATGGATATGATAGTATAGATACAGGTTTTGTATCTGTAATAGGTGCGGAAAACAGTAAAAGTTGCACAAATTGCAAAAACTTGGAAAATGGAGTCTGTATAAAGAACCTCTATGATAAAGTACTAACAAGCTTAGACCAAACCTAGGCAGAAGTTGCGAGGTAACTTCTGCAGAGTACAGATAATAGAATACAAAGTACAGAGAGAAAAGACAGATAAAAAGTAAAGAGTTCAATATAACAACTTTAAAATCTATTAAAATAAATAAGCACTTTTAAGGGAAATAAATATCTAGGAAAATAATTAGAAAACTTTGTTCGTGTACTAATATATAAGCGCGAAATATACAGGACGTTTATTTAGTACTGCACCACAATACGTGGCATCAGTACGTTAGCTTAGATATTAGTACACAAATACAAAATTAATTATAAAAGAAAGTAAATACTTGATAAATAGGGTATAGATTTTATAGAAATAAGTATCTAAAATAATGGGAAAAAGCACTTGTTTTATGGGAAAAATATGAGCGTAAAGGGAACAAACAGGACGCGTCCTTAGCTGCTTACCGTAGGACGTGGTATCAGCGGCGTTAGCTTATATTTTTCTCATAAAACTTAGTGCTTTCCATTATTTTAGCTATTTATAGAATAAAAACTATATCCTATTTACTTAGTTTTAACTTGCTTTCTTTGTATTCTTTCTTTAAGCTCTCTAAATTGTATATTATTTTAGACACATGATAGTTATATACCACATTTAAATCATTTTCATCATATTTATGAGGTTCTTCTGGTAAATGATATAAATTTTTAAATCTTTCATAATTTTTATTATTTAATTCACATTTATTATTTATAGCATCAATAAAGGATAAATGAGTATATGTTTGATTAAATATTTTTATTAAAACACCTATATAATCTTCATCTAAATTTTTAGTCTTTAATATTTCTTTTTTATAAGCATTAAAATTATTTTCTAAATTATTTATTTGATTTTTAAGCTTTTTTATATCTACTTTATGATGAAAATAGATTTTTTCTGTGGGTATTTTTGAAAAATGTTTTACTATAGTTTTACATCCAACTATTATTTGTTTTTCATAGGCTGGGGGCTTTATAAACATATTTATAAGTACCGCTACTATAATACCTATAAAAGTATCTAAAGTTCTATGGATACTATAATACAAAGGAGTTTTATTTGTAAGGTTTATCATTATGCCTATAAAGACTATACAGGCAATGCTTATAGATTTATCCCATTTTAATAAATTGCATATATAAATTATAATTACAATACCTAGTCCACATAAAAAAGGGTTGTTTGGTGAAATAGTAGAAAAGGTGAGACCAATAAGTGCACCGGTTACAGTACCTAGCATTCTGTTTTTTCCAACCCTATAGGAACCTGTAACAGAATTTTGCATAGAAATAACTGCGGCAATGGCTGCATAAAAAGGAGAATCTAGTTTAAAAAATTCCGATATTAATATAGAAAGAGTAACTGCTAGGGCAGTTTTAATATTTCGCATACCTATGGATTTCATAGTCTACCTCACTTTGTATAATTTATAAATTTCACTTTAGTTTTTAGGAAAGTTATATAAATAAAAATAATTTTCTAAAATTAGAGTGCTTTATTAAATCTTATTGTATAAATTAAACTACTTAATATATAAAGTATTCTTCTTTAAAATAATTATACAAAAAGAACAAAAATTACTCAATATAAAACAATGCTTATTAATAGATAAAGTATATCTATGTCAATATATGCTTATTTAATTCATAGTAATTTTAATTTTATTATAGTATAATATATCTATTATATGAAAAGTTTTATGTAAATGCGATTTAAAGGGGGGATTTTAGTGTCCTTTAAGAACATATTCTCTTTATTTTTTATTATAAATATAATTATATCTATAATATTAATAGTAATAGAGAGAAAGAAGCCAGAAAAGACTATAGCGTGGCTACTTATATTTTTTATATTTCCTCCTTTGGGATTATTTTTATATATTTTTTTAGGTCGAAATTGGAAAAAACATAAATTACATGATACTACTAATATAGAAATAGAGCAATTAGTACTTGAAGCTATGGGAAAAGTAAAAAATCAGGAATATCATTCTTTAATAGAACTATTGTCGAAAAATAGCGAATCTCCTTTATTCAGAGATAATAGTATAAAGATATTTAAAGATGGTAATGAAAAATTTGAATATCTAAAAAAAGAGCTTTTAAAAGCTAAACATCATATACATTTAGAATACTATATAGTAAAAAGCGATAATATAGGTACTGAAATAAAAGATATACTTATAAAAAAAGCAAGGGAAGGCGTAGAAATAAGGTTTATAATGGATAGGGTAGGATCTATAGGTATAAAAAGATCTTACATAAAAGAGCTTAAGGAGAATGGCATAGATGTGGTTCAATATTCCTATTTTTTAGCTCCCTTTTTAAGGCATATAAATACTCAAATAAACTATAGAAATCATAGAAAAATAGTAGTTATAGATGGTAAAACTGGATTTATAGGTGGTATAAATATAGGTGATGAATACTTAGGTAAAGGTAAATTAGGCTATTGGAGAGATACTCATCTTATGGTAAAGGGTGATTTTGTTATGGGGCTTCAGGCGGTGTTTATGGATGACTTTGCTACTATAAAGGCCGTAAATGATGAGATGTTTACTTATGGTGACAATTTTAAGGTCTATTTCCCTAAAATGCATGAGTATGGTGGAAAAGTTATGCAACTTGTAAAAAGTGGACCAGATTCGCAGTTTCAATCTATAATGCAAACAGTATTTAAGATGATAACTTTAGCTAAGGATCATATATATATTACCACACCATATTTTGTGCCTAATGATAGCATAATGAATGCTATAAAAGTAGCATCCTTAAGTGGGGTAGATGTAAGAATATTATTTCCTGGTAGATATGATCATCTAATAGTATATTATGCCTCTAGAACTTATTTAGAAGAACTTATAAAATATGGAGTTAAAATTTATTTTTATGATGAAAAATCCTTTATTCATGCGAAGACTATTATGGTAGATAGTGAAATTTGTACTGTAGGTACTGCTAATATGGATATAAGAAGTTTTGAATTAAACTATGAAATAAATGCAGTTATATATGATGAGGAAACCACAGAAAACTTAGAAAACATTTTTTTTGAAGATTTAAATCGTAGCAGAAGAATTTATAAAGAGGATTTTAAAAATAGATCTTTAAGGGGAAGAATGTTAGAAGGTATTGCTAGAATTTTTTCTGCCTTGCTATAGAGTGCTTAAAGGGGATTGATACTAAAGAGTAAATTTTATATTACGATATTAATATAATGTAAAACATTTTATGATTTAAATAATGTATTAAATATTATTAAACAAATTGTTAATTATTAAAGAATATAAGTTTTTAAGTGATATAATTATATTAATGGCTTATTAGGTGGTGTGATAGGTGAAGAACAATAGCAATAATATAATGGTGGAAGAAACATTAATAAGAAAAATGCTTTCAGAACTAAAAGATATTCAAACCCTTAGCTCAGAAAGATTGCTTCAACAAAAGATAGATTTACTTATGAAATATATGGAAAATATAGTGAAGTATAAAAATGATGAACCCTTTGAAGATACAATTTATAAGAAAATGAAGGAAGTAAGACTTGATAATCCAGAATTAAATTCTAAATTATATATACTATATAGAAAGCTTTCTGATGGAAAAATAACTGAAGAAGATGCAAGAATTTTATATGATGTATATATTAAAAGTCAAGCTTATGATAAATTAATATATTAATAATATAAAGGTGGTATCTTTAATGGAAGACAAGTGTTTAGAAATCAGTAAAGAGTCTGTAAAAAAGATTTTATCTAGTTTAAATGAAATAAAAATACTTTGCACGGACAAAGAATTAAAAAAAAGAGTAGAAGGTATAATCTATGTAGCTAATGAAGAAATAGCATCTAAGATAGAACCTTCTTTAAAAGAACTTATATATGATAAGATGAAAGAAACAAAAAATACTAACCCGGATTTAAGCAGTAAGCTATATATATTATATAGAAAATATGTGAGTAATAAGATAAAAGAAGAGGAAGCTAGAGAAATATATGAGACATATATAGTTATGGAAAACTTTGAAAGAATAGTTTGGTAAATAAGCTCTGTTACAATTTGTGTAACAGGGCTTATTTTGTGCATAATTATAAATAAATTAAAATTTGATATTACTATATTTGCCATTTATCAGTTGTGATAAATGGCTTATTTTCTGCAAAATAATAAAAAACAAACAAAAACTTTCAAAAAGGTATTGCATATTTATTATTTTATATGTATAATTATAAAACAAATAGGGAATGAATTTTCTGGGAAAACTGATTCCTATAAAAATGAGACTGGATTAAATCCAGATATTAATAAAATTATAATATTTAAGGGGGAGTATTTTATGAAAGAAAAAGTTGTACTTGCATACTCAGGAGGATTAGATACATCAATAATAATTCCGTGGCTAAAAGAAAATTATGACTTGGATGTTATAGCTGTATGTGTAGATGTAGGTCAGGGGGATGATATGGATTATGTAAAGACAAAAGCAATAAATTCTGGTGCATCAAAAATATATGTGGAAGATGTAAAAGAGGAATTTGTAGTGGATTATTTGTATAAAGCAATAAAATCTGAAGCATTATATGAACAGGACTATATGCTAGGGACGTCCTTTGCAAGACCTTTAATGGCTAAAAAATTAGTAGAAATAGCCCATAAAGAGCAGGCTAAATATATATGTCACGGTTGTACAGGAAAAGGAAATGATCAAGTGCGTTTTGAAGTGGGAGTAAAGGCTCAGGATCCTACTATAAAAATAATAGCACCTTGGAGAATCTGGGATATAAAGTCTAGAGAAGATGCTATAGATTATGCTAAAAAAGTTGGAGTTGAAGTTCCTGTAACCAAGAAAAAGATATATTCCGTGGATAAAAACTTATGGCATGTAAGTCATGAAGGTGGGGACTTAGAAGATTTAAAAAATGAACATAAAGAAGATATGTATTTTATGGTTACTCCACCAGAGAAGGCGAAAGATGAGCCAACTTATTTAGAAATTTATTTTGAAAAGGGTACACCTGTAAAAATAAATGGAGAGATTTTAAATGCTGTAGATATAATAGATACATTAAATAAAATAGGTGGAGAGAACGGTATAGGTATAGCGGATATAGTAGAAAATCGTTTAGTTGGTATGAAGTCAAGAGGTATATATGAAACACCAGCAGGTACATTATTATATGCAGCTCATAAAAAGCTAGAATCAGTAACCTTAGATAAGTATACTTATCAATACAAGAAATTAGTTTCAGCTCAATATGGGGAACTTGTATATAATGGTTTGTGGTTTACAGCTGTAAGAGAGGCTATAGATGCTTTTGTAGATAAAACTCAAGAAAATGTAACGGGTACAGTAAAATTAAAATTATATAAAGGAAATATAAAACCTTGCTCAGTGGATACAGAATATGCATTGTATGATGAAGGTATATCATCCTTTGGCGATAGTGAACTTTATAGTCATAAGGATGCAGAAGGCTTTATAAATTTATTTGGATTGCCATGCAAAATAAAAGCATTAAAAAATTTCTAGACTAATTGGAGGGACATATTATGAAACTTTGGGGAGGACGTTTTAAGGATGAAGAAAGCAAACTTATGGAGGACTTTAATAGTTCTCTAAGTTTTGATAAAAAACTTTATTATGAAGATATAAAGGGAAGTATAGCTCATGTTAAAATGCTTGCAAATCAAAATATAATAAATGAAGAAGAAAAAGAGAAAATATTACTGGGATTAGAAGAAATGTTAAAGGAAATAGATGATGGCGTTTTAAAAATAGGTGGGGATTATGAGGATATTCATAGCTTTGTGGAAATAAATTTAATAAGGAAAATAGGAAATGTGGGAAAAAAGCTTCATACAGGAAGAAGTAGAAATGATCAAGTAGCCTTAGATATGAAATTATATGCTAAAAAATCCACAGAAGAAATAATAGAATGTTTAAAGGAATTGATGGATTCTTTAATTAAAGTTGGAAATGAAAATAATTATATTATGCCAGGGTATACTCATCTTCAAAGAGCTCAGGTAGTGACTTTTAGATATCATTTATTAGCTTATTTTGAAATGTTTAAAAGGGATGAGAAAAGATTAAAAAATGCCTTACAGATTTTAAATGAAAGTCCTTTAGGCTCAGGAGCATTAGCGGGAAGTACTTATAACATAGATAGAGAATATACTGCGGAGCTATTGGGTTTTAAAAAACCAGTAGATAATTTTTTGGACGGAGTTAGTGATAGGGATTATATAATAGAACTTATAAGTAAATTTTCTATAATAATGATGCATTTAAGTAGATTGTCTGAGGAACTTATACTTTGGAGCAGTAGTGAATTTAAGTTTATACAAATAGGAGATGCTTATTCCACAGGCAGTAGCATAATGCCTCAAAAGAAAAACCCAGATGGGGCAGAACTTATACGTGGGAAAACTGGAAGGGTATATGGAGATTTAATAAGTATATTAACTGTTATGAAGTCTTTACCACTAGCTTATAATAAAGATATGCAAGAGGATAAAGAACCTTTCTTTGATGCGAAAGATACTGTAATAAGCTGTTTAAAAGTAATGGAAGGTATAATATCTACGCTAAAAGTAAATAAAGAAAATTTAATGAAATCTGTGAAAAAAGGCTTTTTAAATGCTACAGAAGCGGCAGATTATTTGGTGAACAAAGGCATGGCCTTTAGAGATGCTCACAAGGTTATAGGTGAAACAGTGATATACTGTGAAGATAAAAATTTAGCTATAGAAGATTTATCCTTAGAAGATTTAAAACAATTCTCAGATTTATTTTGTGAAGATATTTATGAATTCATAGATTATAAGAATTCTATAAATAAGGGAATAAAAAAAGAAATGGGATACTTTTAAGGAAATTATAATTTTATAGACTTTAAAGGTTGAAAATTAAAACAAGAAATACTTTTAGTCAATATAGAGCTATAAGAATAAAGAATACTAACATTTGTGCTCTAATATTTAAGCTAACTCCCTAATGTCACGTCCTGTGGAGCTAGGGATAAGTAAACGTCCTATTTACTTTACGCTTAAATATTAGTTCGCAAATAAAGTATTCTAATTATTTTTCTAGATATCTATTTTCTCTAAAAGTATTTCTTCTTTTAATACCTTTAAAATTATTATAGTAATTTCCTATCACTTTTTAAAATTAAGGGTAGTATAGCTCTTTTAAATTCATAATTTTCTTATTTAATATATTGTGTTAAAATAAGTTTTATATAAACAGGATTCTTGTTTTAGCAAGAGGTTTGGCTTTAATTTTAATTAAAGTTTTATAAATCTATGAATAGCTAGAATATCTGTGGTTAGATAAAAAGAAATAATATTAAGGGAGAATTTGTATGAATGATTACATAGAGGTGATAAAAAAGTCTATAGAATTATCTAATGTTTTGAAAGAAGGAATAGATTATATAAAGGAAACTATAGTTTTTAGAGAGTATGGAGAATTAGACAGTCTTTTAGAGGGGCTTGTAGATTCAGTAGAATATGTAGAGAAAGCTTTAAAACCAGTTTTTTTAGAGATAAAGGATAATGAGTATGAGAAAATAATAAAAGACTTTGAAAATAGCTTAAATCTTCTTAAAGATACTTTGGATAATGGAGATATGGATGAGGCTATTAGTTTTATAGAGGATGATCTTTCCCTCAAGTATGAAATATGGAAAAAACATTTAGATAGTAAATTGAAGAGGTATACTTATTGTTAATTTCTAAAATAAATATTAAAAATCTTATAAATGTTAAAGTAATATAAATTACTTACGATAGAAAAAATATGTGTATATATAGATTTAACCATTTTGGTTTGAAAATAGATATTTTAATATTTTATTTTGGAGGTAATAGCTATGAGATTAAGCCATAATTTGGCATCCTTAAATGCCTTTAGAAACTATTCCAAAGTTTTAACGGAGCAAAGTACAGCTTTAGATAAAATAACTTCAGGATACAAGGTTAGACGCTCTAAAGATGATCCTAATGTAATGGCACAAAGTGAAAAGACTAAAATACAGATAAGAGGTCTTCAAATGGCTTCAAGAAATGCTCAAGATGGAGTTAGTATGCTTCAAACTGCAGAAGGCGGTTTGGAAAGTATAGGAAATATGCTTGTTCGAATAAAAGAACTTACCCTTCAGGCCTCTAATGGAACAAATAATTTAGATGATAAAGAAGTGATTCAGAATGAAATAAATGAACTTATGGCTGGTATAGAAACTACAGCAAAGGGCACAGAGTTTAATGGAGTTAAGCTTCTTTCACAGGGAAATAAATTTAGTGAAACTAATGTTATGACAAAATCTGTACCTATAGGAGCTAACGTGGGAGATTTAGAAGATATTCCTTTTTACAACCTAACAATAGAAGGATTAGATATAAAAGGAAAAATAAATGTTACAGATACAAGTAAATTAGGAGAAAGTCTTGATGCGGTAAATAATGCTATAGAGACTGTGCTTTCTGTAAGAAGTGAATATGGATCTTTAGAAAATAGATTTGAGGAGTGTATAAATAATATAGGAGAAATATCTCTTAAAATGGAAGGTGCTAATAGCAATCTAGTTGATGCAGATGTAGCGGAAGAAATGATGAATTATGCTAAATCAGATATATTATATCAATCTTCCCTTGCCATAATGCGACAAACTAATAATTTCCCTATGGATGTACTAAAAATATTAGAAAATGTAAAATCTAAGTAACAAAAATGCATCTTTAATGAAGATAAATTAAAGATGCTTTATTTGAGTTTGTTTTATCAATTTTTTTATTTATCAAAGTTGAAATAGTGGAATATCTGGTATGTAAATATGTAAACACACTTGAATATACCTACGTGTTAAATGGGATACATATGATATTATTAAATTTTAATAAATAGTTTAAATAGAAATAGTTATTTATATTTAAAGTGGACAGAATTAGGTAGTAAAACATATTTTGTTATTATATAATACTTGTAGGAAAATGTTTATGATATGTAATTTTTTAATATAAATATTTCCATCGTTAAGGTTATTGTTGGAAAACAAGGCTAATTATATTATAAAAATAAAAAAATACATAGAATTTAAAGAGGATTATAATACAAAGTTAAATTTGTTTAAAAAAATCATTTAACATGAAGAAAATGTATGTACAAAATCCTTTTCTTAATGTAAAATAAAATTGAAGGAATTTGTATATAAATAGTTTATCTTAAAATAATTTGTATATAAATTTTGTAGAAATATATATTGTTATATTTAATTAAGTAAATATGGGAGTGTAGAGCATGAGAGTAGAAGATATGTCTAGTAGTCAATTGGTTAATAATCTTTTAAAAAAATCTATGGATGCATCATCTTATAGAGGTAGAGCTATTTCAAACAACATAGCTAATTATAATACTCCTGGTTATAAAAGGCATTATGTTACTTTTGAAGAAACTTTAAAGGATAATTTGAATAATATAAATATGAAGGTTACTGCGGAAAAACATATGAATAATGGGGCAGAATTTGGACAAGTTAAAGAAGATGTGGATAATTCCACTAGTATGAGAACAGATGGAAATAATGTGGATATTGATAACGAAATGGTAAATAATTCAGCTAATGCTCTTATGTATAATGCATTAGTTACTCAAGCTAATAATAGATTAGCTACTACAAGATATGTTATTAATGGAAGATAACATATGTTATTAGCAGAACATAACATGTGTTATTGATGTAAGATAATTTTGAAGAAATTTTGAAATTTAGTAGAGACTACTCTAGATCAAGCTTAGAAAAAATCTGTCTAGAAATTTATATATGGGATGAAAAAGGGGGAAACAATATGATTAAAGCATTTGATACTATGAGAATTAGTGCTAGTGGATTATCCGCTGAAAGATTAAGAATGGATACTATAGCTTCTAATATTGCTAATGCTACGACTACAAGGACGGAAAATGGTGGTCCTTATAAAAGAAAAATAGCTGTTTTTGAAGAAAATCTTAATAATGAATTGAATAAAAAGAATGGAGCAAATGAAAAAAAACTTTATGGAGTTAAAGCTACAGGTATAGTGGAAGATTCTTCTCCTGTAAGAAAAATGTATGATCCATCCCATCCAGATGCAGATGAGGAGGGCTATGTATCTATGCCTAACGTAAATGTATTAAATGAAATGGCAGATATGATGGCTTCAGTACGTACCTATGAAGCAAGTGTAACAGTTATGAATGCAGAAAAATCAATGTTTGGAAAAGCGTTGGAAATTGGTAAATAGGAGAGTTGATTATGAGAGTAAATGAATTTGTACCTAATATTAAGGTTTTTGATAACTTTGGAAAAAACTTTGTTAATGGAAATGAAAAAACAGAAAATACGGAAAAAGTTAGTTTTAGTGAGGTGCTAAAAGATAAATTAGATGGAGTAAATGCAAAACAAGTTAAAGCAGATAATAGTACACAGTCCTTTATAAAAGGAGAAGAGATAGATATACATAATGTAATGCTCAATGCGGAAGAAGCTAAAATGTCCATGGAGTTAGCAGTTCAAGTTAGAAACAAGCTAGTAGAAGCTTATCAAGAATTAAGTAGAATGCAATTATAGTAAGGGGAGCTTTCGATGAATAAGCTAAAGGAGTTTTTTAAAGGGTTAAAAGAAAAGTGGACAGGGTTTAGTAAAGTAAAGAAAATAGCTTTTTCTATAATTTTTTTAGGAATTATAACATCTATTATTGCATTATCTCTTTATTTTGGTAAAACTAAGTATGCAGTTTTATTTTCCAATATGGATTCTAATGATTCTGGTGCGGTACTTCAAAAATTAAAAGATAAGAAAGTTGAAGCTAAGGTAGAGGGTAATAATATACTAGTACCTAAGGATCAGGTTGATGAACTAAGGATGCAAATGTTATCTGAGGTTCCATTAACTAATGGTAGCCAAGGATTTGAAATATTAGATAAAAGTCAGTTTGGAGAAACAGATCAAGAAATGAAAATAAATTATCAAAGGGCCCTTCAAGGAGAATTAGAACGAACTATAAAGGGTTTTCCACAGGTGGATAATAGTAGAGTTCATTTAGTTCTTCCTGAAGAGACTGCCTTTGTAAAGGAAACACAGCCAGGGAGAGCCTCTGTTACTTTAAACTTAAAACAAGGACAAACAATTAGCAAAGAGCAAGTTAAATCTATAGTAGCTTTAGTAAGTGGAAGTGTAAAAAATATTCCAAAAGAAAATGTAGAAGTAATTGATAATAACATGAATCTTCTTACAAAGAATCTATTTGATGCTTCAGGAAGTTTAGAAGAGGCCACAACTTCAGCAGAAAAGCAACAACAACTTCAAAAAAATTATGAAAAAGATCTTCAAAATAGATTGGTCAGTATGTTAGAAGCTGTATATGGCAAGGACAAGGTTAAAGTTAATATTAACACGGATTTAGATTTTGATGCAGTTAAAACTAATTCTGTAACCTATGATCCTAAAAATGTAGTAGTTAGTGAACACAGCATTAAAGAGAAAAATCAGAATAATGCAGGTGGAAATAATACAAATGGTAGTGTAGTAGATAATAATATGGTAAATAGAACTACACAAAATAATAATGGTAGTGAAACCTCTTCTAGAGACGAAACTACTAAAAATTATGAAATATCAAAAACTCAACAGGATAGTATAAAGGCTCCAGGTTCTGTAAAAAGGTTAACAGCATCTATTGTGTTAGATGGAAATATAGATGAAGAAACTAGAACTGCTGTTAGAAATTTAGCTGTATCAGCTATAGGTTATGATGAAAAAAGGGGAGATGCTATAAGCATAGAGGGTCTTCCATTTGATACAGCGGCTAAGGATAAAGTGAAAAAAGATTTAGAAGATATGCAAAAAGCTGAAAAAACAAAAGAAAGAATAAAGTTGTTTACTGCTATAGGCTTGGGTGTATTACTGTTACTAGGAGCAATAATATTCTTTGTTATTAAGAAAAGAAAGAACGATGAAGAGTATGAAGAGGATGAAGAGGGCCTTGATATTCTAATAGATGATAGCGGTAGCGAAACTAAACAAATTCCTAAGTTTAAACCTATAGATTTAGAGGCACAGGATGAAAAGACTCATGTTGAAAATGAAATAAGAAAATATGCTAAGGACAAACCTGATCAAGTGGCGGAAATAATTAAATCATGGCTAGCAGAGGATGAGAGGTGATAATATATGGCTAAAGATGATAAATTAACAGGAGTTCAGAAAGCGGCAATACTATTTATTACTTTAGGTCCTGAGGCCTCTGCTGGTATAATAAAAAAATTACCAGATTCAGAAATACAAAAAATAACCTATGAAATTGCTAATATAACTTCTGTAAAATCAGAGCTAAAACAGGACATATTAGAAGAATTTATACAAATAAATAAAGCGAAGGACTATATATTAGAAGGCGGATTTGATTATGCAAAAAATCTCTTGGGAAAAGCTTTAGGCAGCCAAAAGGCTATGGAAATATTGGATAAGGTTACAGAGGCTACACAACAATTTAGACCTTTTGCAATAGCTAGAAAAGCAGATCCATCACAGCTTTTGAATACTATATCTAATGAGCACCCTCAAACTATAGCTTTAGTTTTATGTTATATGCAATCAGATAAGGCAGGGCAAATATTGTCCTCCCTTCCTGAAGATTTGCAATCAGAGGTTGCTTATAGAATTGCTACGATGAGTGCTACTTCACCTATGGTGGTTAAAGAAATAGAAAAAGTATTAGATAGTAAGCTATCTTCAGTAGTTAGATCTGATGCTACAACAATAGGAGGAGTTCAAACTATTGTAGAGGTATTAAACCAAGTAGACAGAACTACAGAAAAGAACATTACAGAAGGACTACAAAGAGAGGATGCAGAATTAGCAGAAAAGATAAAGGAATCTATGTTTGTATTCGAAGATATAATAACTTTAGACGATGTAGCAATTCAAAGGGTTCTAAGAGAAGTAGAAACAAAGGATTTAGCTTTAGCTTTAAAGGGATCTTCAGAGGAAGTTGCCAATGTTATATTTAGAAATCAATCTAAGAGAGCCGCATCTTCTTTAAAAGAGGACATAGAGTTCTTAGGTCCTGTAAGAATAATGGATGTAGAAAAGGCGCAACAGGGTATAGTAAGTATAATAAGACGTTTAGACGAAGCTGGAGAGATAGTAATATCAAGAGGTGGCGAAGATGCAATCATTGTATAAAGTCATTAAAAAAAGCAGCGTAGTAAAACAGGGTGAAGAAAAAATAAAAACTAACTATAAAAAACCAGTAAGCTTAGAAAAAGAAATAGAAAAAGAAATAGAAGAAGAAAATTCTAAAAATTTTATAGATAGTTATGAGAATTTAGCTAGAAATATATTAGAAAATGCTAGGAGAAAATCTGAAGAGTTCTTATCAAAGGCTTACGATGAAGCTGAAATCGTTGAAGAGGAAGCCTTTAAAAAAGGTCATGAAGAAGGCTTTCATAAAGGCTTGGAAGAAGGAAAAAAATCCGGTTATGAAGAAGCTTACGAAGCTTATATAGAAAAAGGGAAAAATGTCTATGAAGAAATGGTTCAAAAATCTAACAAATTATTTTTAGATACGGAATCTCAATATAATAGCTATTTAAAAGAAAAAGAAGAGGAAGTTAGAAATTTAGTTTTAACTATAGTAGAAGAAGTATTAAAACATGAGGTTAAGGATAAGTCCTCTATGAACGAAATTATATATGAAAAGTTAGAGGAATCAAAAAAATCTGCCACCTTTATAGTTAAAAGTAATGCTCATTATTATGAAGAAATAAAAGCTAAATCAGAGTTTTGGAAAACTCAACTTCCTTATAGGGGAGAAATATTTGTAATAGAGGATATTTCACTAAAAGAGGGAGAGGTTATTATAGAAACAGAACAAGGAAAAGTTATAGCCTCTTTAGATACTGCTTTAGATAAAATTAAAGAGCTATTAATAAATGAAAAATAAAAGTTATACAATTACTTTAAAGGATAAGGTGTGAATTTAATGTCCATGTTAGATATAGATTTTCAGAAAATAGAAAAAAGAATTAAAGAAACTAATTTTAACTACATGGAAGGTACCGTTAGAAAAGTTATAGGATTAACTGTAGAAGTTGAAGGAATAAAGGCTTTTGTAGGAGAGGTTTGTATTATATATAACGAAAAAAATCAAACAATTCCTTGTGAAGTAGTTGGCTTTAAAGAAGAAAATGTTATATTGATGCCTTTGGGAGAACTTATAGGTATAGCTCCAGGATGTAGGGTAATACCTCAAGGCAAACCTCTTAGTGTTATATGCTCAGAGAATATATTAGGAAAAGTCTTAGATGGCCTTGGTAAGCCACTAGAGGGAGAGGAATTAATGGAGGGGAGTCCATATGCTTTGGACAGTGATCCTCCAGACCCTATGAAAAGAAGAAGGATAAAGGATGTTATACCTACGGGAATAAAGGCCATAGATGGATTTCTGACTGTAGGAGAAGGACAGAGAATAGGTATATTTGCAGGTAGTGGTGTAGGCAAGAGTACTACTTTAGGTATGATTGCAAAATATGCAGAAGCAGACATAAATGTTATAGCTCTAATAGGAGAAAGAGGTAGGGAAGTAAGGGATTTTATAGAAAAAGATTTAGGAGAAGAAGGACTTAAAAAATCTGTTATAGTTTGTGCTACCTCTGACAAACCGGCATTAGTTAGATTAAAGGGCGCTTTCACAGCTACAGCTATAGCGGAATATTTTAGAGATCAAGGGAAAAAGGTAATTCTTATGATGGATTCTGTAACTAGATTTGCCATGGCACAAAGGGAAATAGGACTAGCTATAGGAGAGCCACCAGCAACCAAAGGATATACACCTTCAGTATTTGCAAAGCTCCCAAGGCTTATGGAAAGATCAGGTATGTCTGACAAGGGATCTATAACAGCCTTTTATACAGTGTTGGTTGATGGGGATGATTTTAATGAACCTATTGCGGATGCTGTAAGAGGTATATTAGATGGACATATAGTTTTATCCAGAAGCTTAGCCGCTAAAAATCATTATCCAGCTATAGATGTTTTAAGTAGTGTAAGCAGACTTATGTCAGAAATTGCTTTAAAGGGACATAAGGATGCAGCGGGTATGGCAAGGGATCTTTTGGCCACTTATAAAAATTCAGAGGACCTTATAAATATAGGAGCCTATGCTAAGGGCAGTAATCCTAAAGTTGATATGGCCATACATTATCATGAATCAATACTATCTTTCTTAAAACAGGGTATTGGTGAGCAATATTCCTTTGAGGAAAGTACATCTATTCTTCAAAATATGTTTAAAAATTAAAAATATCTTTTATTAATTTAACAATATAAAAAACTATAAATAAAATTAATATATATTTAATTTAATAATATATTTTTTAATTTTTAAAAGAAGGTAGGTAATTTAATGGAGGGATATTCCTTTAGACTTCAAAAACTTTTAGATATAAGAGAAAAAAAAGAAGAGGAAAGTAAAATGAAGTTCAAACAGGCTCAAATGGAAAAAAATCATACAGAAGAAAAACTGTTCAATTTAAAAAATAATTATAATAAATACAATAACATAAATTTAAATGATTCTATACTAGAAAAAAAAATAAGGCATAGTTATTTAAACTCTTTAAATTTTTGTATAAATGAAACGGCAAATGAATTACAGCAAAAACTTAGAGTGGTAGAGGAAAGAAGAGAAGAATTAAAAATAAAACAGGTAGAAAGAAAAACCGTAGAAATTTTAAAAGAAAAGGATAAATTAGCCTTTGAAAAAGAACAAAATATGATAGAGCAAAGAAATAATGATGAATTTGCTCTCTATGCCTTTATAAGAAATACTGAAAGGAGGTGAGAAATGTGGAATTAAAAATAAGTGGATTTACTAAAATAGAAAATAATTCGGCTACTAAAAAGGTAACTAACCAAAGTGAAAAATCTTATTCCTTTAACGAAGTGTTAAACAATATATCTTCTAATAAAAATAAAAATGTTAGTACAAAACAGGATGTTCAACAAGATAATAAAAACTATTTAATTAAAGATGAAAATATAAATAGTAAAGATAATAGTATAATGTCAAAATTGAACAAAGAGGATATACAAAATATAAAGGATAAATTAGAAGAACAAGGTTTTTCTAAAGAGGAATTAGATTCTATAAAATCTTTAGAAGATTTAAAGAATTTAGTAGAAAAGATTAAAGATGCTGGGGATTTAGATAGCTTTGTAGTTTTGGTTAATTCTATATTACAGTGTTTATATTCTGGAGAAAATGTAAAATTAGGCAAAGAATTAGAACAAAATTTAGATAAATTAAAAGTTTTACTGAATAATTTACCTAAAGACAATGGAAATAAAGAACAATTACTAATGGAGATAAAAGATATTTTGGGTGAAGAATTTAATAAGCTAAATCTTACAGATAAAAATTCATTAGATAAAGATTTGTTAGAAACTTTTTCAAATAAGCTTCAGACACAAATTGAAAAAGAACCTAATGAAGAAAAAGTAAGCCTTTTAAAAAATATTAAAAATGAAATGGAAAATATTTTGAAGGAAGAATCTAATAATAAATTATCTCTAGAGCCTAAAATAAATGTGGGTGAACCATTAGTGTTAGAAGAAGAAGCTGATTCTTCTAATTTAAAAGAAAATACTTCTAAAGAAGATAAACTTTTAAAGGGACTTTCAGAAGGTAAAGAACAAGGAGCAGGAGAAAAAATAAATAAAACTGTTAATTTTATGTCTCATCTTAAAAATTCTACAGACATAAATGAATTATCCTCAAAGGAAACTTTAGGTAATTTAGTAATCAATAAGAACACTATGAATGCTGACATAATCAAATCTATAAAGTATATGGAATTAAATAATGTAAAAGATTTAACAGTAAAAATAATGCCAAAAGAGCTAGGAGAAGTATTTATAAAACTAACTATGGAAGGTGGCATTATGAAAGCTAATATAGGAGCAACTACAAAGGAAGCCTATAATTTATTGAATTCCAATATGCAATTAATAGAAGACAAGCTTCAGAATTCTGGCATAAAAGTACAAGAACTCTCACTAAACATATACAACGAAGATACAACCTTTTTTAAACAGGGCAATGAAAAAGGAAAAAATAGTAATCCGTCAAAGTCAAACGATAAAGCAGATTTATCATCAATGGATGAAATGCCAGAAGAAGAAAATATAAGCACTATAGATGGTAATGTAAATATCTTAGCTTAATATTTTAAAAGAATGGAATGGAGGTGGATATATGCCAACAGCAATTAATTCAAATTATTCCCCTTATGCTGGGAAAACCAAAACCGATGATAAGAAAGAAGACGAAAAAGGAATAATAGAAAGATCCAATGAGGCCACTGAAACTAAAACAGAGAGAGGTACTAGGATTGTAAAAAAAGGACAAGACCTTGATAAAAATGCTTTTTTTAAGATTTTGGCTGCGGAACTTGCAAATCAAGATCCTACAAATGCAAAGGATGGAACAGAATATGTATCTCAATTGGCACAATTTTCATCTTTAGAGCAAATGGCTAATTTAAATAGCATGATGAAATTGACAGGAGCTTCTAGCTTTATAGGTAAAGTGGTTCTACTTAGAAGGTTTGATGAACAGGGTAATCAATATGCAGGAATAGTAAGAAATGTAATAAAAAATGGTGATGAAGTTAAATTAAGTATAGAGTATGAGCCAGGAAAAGTTGGAGAATTCCTTATGGAAGATGTTCTAAATATTACAGATGATATAAACGAAAATTCTAAGTATAATAATGATCTATTAAATGCAGTAAGTTTAATAGGAAAAAATGTACTAATGGATGATGGAAAAGAAAAATTATCTGGTGTGGTAAAAGGTGTAGTTAGAAATGGTCTAGGAGTAAGTATTAAAGTTACCATAACAAAAGATGGTAAAGAACAAGATATATATGTACCATTTGAATATGTAACAAATGTTCAAGAAGATGGGGACTTTGGTGATATTGAAAATCCAGACGAAAAACCTTCTGAAGGAGGGGAAGAAAATAAACCTGAGGTAGAAGAAAAGAAATAAGGATGTGAAAAAATATGTCATTTAAAATTATAAATGGTAAGTTACATTTAGTAGAAGATTATAATTATGCATCCTTAAAAAATAAAAATATTAAAAATGAACATAAGGTAGGAAGCTTTGAAGAATTATTAAACAAGAAACTAAATGACAATGATAAAATCAATAAAAAAAATAAGGAAGAAAGTTTTATAATATCAAAGCATGCCTTTGATAGGTTAAAATCTAGAAATATAAACCTATCAGAAGAAGATATGAATAGCATAAATAAAGCTATAAATATAGCTGATAAGAAGGGAAGCAGGGAGTGCTTAATATTATGCAAGGATGCAGCTTTAATAACCTCTATAAAAAATAGAACAATAATAACAGCTATGACAAAGGAAGAAAGTAAGGACAATGTTTTTACAAATATAGATAGTGCGGTAATAATATAAGCTGGACCTTTTTAGGAAGCTTTACTTTGTAGAATGAAGGATACAAAGTTATTACCCCTTAAAAATTGGAGGAATTTTATATGTTAAGATCAATGTATTCAGGTATAAGTGGACTTAAAGCACAACAAACAAAATTAGATATAGTAGGTAATAATATAGCTAATGCTAGTACTACAGCTTTTAAATCTCAAAGTATTAGATTTGAAGATATGTTAAGTCAAAATATGTCTAGTGCAACATCACCAAGTGCTAATTTAGGAGGTACGAATCCAAGGCAGGTAGGATTAGGTGTACAAGTAGCCGGTATATTCACTAAGTTTACTACAGGAAATATGCAAACCACAGGTAGAAATTTAGACGCGGCTATAGATGGATCAGGTTTTTTTGTGGTAGGAAGAGGTCCACTGCAAGAGGGGCACACTGATGATTATATTACATTAGATAATACTAAGCATGAAATAAAAGATGGTAAAAATATGGAAATAATGTTTACAAGAGATGGATCTTTTTCATTAGATCCAAAAGGGAATCTTTTAACAGCCGATGGATTAAGAATATTTGGATATGAAAATACCAATGCCCAAATAAAATATTCTGTAGCAGATAATAAAAAACAAAATGTTATTGAAAAGCCTACGGATTTTGATGCAGCACCTACTTTTGGAGATGTTCTAAAGCCTCTTACTATACCAGATGAAATAGGAGAAGGTGACGAGGCTGTAAGAGTAAGGTCTTTTACTATAGGTAAAGATGGGGTTATTACAGCATTATTAGTAAATGAGAAATCAGTAGCTATAGGGCAAATAGCTATGGCTTCATTTAAGAATGATGGTGGACTTGAAAAAATGGGTAAAAATCTTTATAAATCATCAGGTAACTCAGGCGATCCTATAATAAGATCTAAGAACGGAGATACTGCTAATGATAATAGTAAAGGATATGGAGATATGCTTAATGGTATGATTGAAATGTCTAATGTAGATTTGGCAGAAGAATTTACAGAAATGATAGTGGCTAATAGAGCCTTCCAGGCTTGTGGCAAGATGATAACCACAGGGGATGAAATACTTCAAGAGCTAGTTAACTTAAAGAGATAATAGTTAATAGATAAAGCTTAACTTAACAGAAATAAAAAATAATGTAATAGTTAATAGGTAAAACTATTAACTATTACATTAAACATAAAAAACAAAAATTTTTAAAACTTTAACTAACAAAGGGGTGTTTGTAATGATTCAGCTTACAGGTATGAACCGAGAAAGTTTTACTTTAAATGCAGAACATATTGAAAAAATTGAACAGGTACCAGAAAGTTTGATTACTTTAGTAAATGGGAAAAAGTATATAGTTATAGAAACACCAGATGAAATAATAAAAAAAGTTAAAAAGTACAAAAGTGACATAATCACTTTAGGCATACAGGGGGAGTTTAGGAAATGAAGAAGAGAGATATATTAACACCTATAGGACTTGTTCTTTGTTTTGGATTAGTTATATGGGGAATGGCTACAGGTGGATCTAATCTTAAAGTGTTTTGGGATTTAGCATCTGTATTTATAACCATAGGTGGATCTCTAACAGCTATGTTAATTACCTATCCTATAGATGAATTTAAGAGACTTTTTGTAGTTATAAAACAGACATTCAAAGATAATGGAATGTCTAATATAGATGTTATTCAAAACTTTGTAGATTTATCTAGAAAGGCTAGAAGAGAAGGTCTTCTTTCTCTAGAAGATGCTATAAATAATTTAACTGATGATTATATGAAAAAGGGCTTAAGAATGGTAGTAGATGGTATAGAACCAGAAACTATAAGGGAAATTATGGAGCTTGAAGTAGATGAAATGGAAAAAAGACATAAATCAGGAGCAGACATGCTTAAAACCTGGGGAGGATATTCACCAGCCTTTGGTATGATAGGTACATTAATAGGCCTTATACAAATGCTTGCGAATCTTACAGACTCTAGTACTATAGCTTCAGGTATGGGAAAAGCTCTTATAACTACATTCTATGGTTCTGTAATGGCAAATATGGTATTTAATCCTATGGGAGCAAATTTAATGTTTAAAAGTGGAGTAGAAGCTACCACAAGGGAAATGATATTAGAAGGAGTTTTAGCAATTCAATCAGGAGTTAACCCAAGAATAATGGAAGAAAAGCTAGTTAGTTATCTTTCACCACCAGAAAGACAAGCTTATAGTAAAGTACAAGTATCTGGGGAAGGAGTAGCTCAAAATGGCTAGGAGAAATAAAAAAGGTGGTGGAGGAGACGAAATAAGAGGTGACGAATGGCTTGCAACCTTTTCCGACACCATAACCTTATTGTTAACTTTCTTTATATTACTTTATTCTTTTTCCAGCGTAGACGCTCAAAAGTTTCAACAAGTGGCCTCTGCTATGCAGGTAGCCATGACAGGTCAATCTGGAAATACTATTGTAGATTATAATTTAAAAAATGGAGATGTACCTTTAGTAGGAGAAACAACTAAACTTGGAAGAGAAACAGGTTCTGATGCAAAATCTGATTCAAAGGAAGTATATAATGAAGTAAATAAATTTGTAGATAAAAATAATCTTAAATCTTCTGTGGAAGTAAAAGAAGATGGTAGGGGAGTTATAATACAACTTAGAGACAATGTACTTTTTGAAATAGGTAGAGCTGATATTAAGCAAGAAAGTAAACAAATAATGGACAAAATAAATGGTCTAATAGCAACACTACCAAATGAGATAATTGTAGAGGGACATACAGACAATGTACCTATTAAAAATGAAGTATATGGTTCAAATTGGGAGTTGTCTACAGCTAGGGCCGTTAATGTTTTAAGATATTTTGTTGAAACTAAAAAACAAAATCCAGTAAGATTTACCGCAGCAGGATATGGAGAATATAGACCAATAGCACAAAATAATTCTGATGTAAATAAGGCAAAGAATAGAAGGGTAAATATAGTTATAGTTTCAAAAGAAAAGGAGAGTAGCAAAAAATGAGCGAAAAAAATGTAGAAAAAAAAGATAGCAGTTTAAAAAAAATAATAATAATAGTTGTTGTTTTAGCTATAATAGGCGCAGGAGCTTTTGGAGGATACATGCTTTTTGCAAAGAATAAGAAAGGTGCTAATAGTGCTAATCAAATGCCTGTAAACAATACTAATGTTATAAATTCTCAGCAAACTAATAATGGAATGTATCCACAACAAGTAGTAGTTTCATCTAAAACTTACTCTTTAGATGAATTTTTAGTTAATTTAGCAGATGAAGATGGAAAAAGATTTGTAAAAGCAAAGATTTTTATAGGTTATGAAGAAAAAAAATTAGCTAAAGAATTAGAAAAAAAGAAACCTATCTTAAGAGATGCTGTTATAGGAGTGTTAAGAACTAAAAAAGCTGCCGACATAAATCCTAAAAATATTGATAAAATAAAAATGGAAATTATAAATAAGATTAGTCCTATGCTCGAAAAAGGGAGAATTAACAGTATCTATTTTGATGATTTAATAGTACAATAGAAAATGTAAAAATGATATAAATTTTAAAAGCTTTTGATAAAAGTGAGTTTAAATGTTGAAGGGACATAGTTATGGATATAGAATTTATTGGAATGATTTTTAAAACTATTTTTGCCTTGGCTTTAGTGCTTTTACTTTTGTATTTATCATTAAAGCTTGGAGGAGAAAAACTTCAAAAATTTCAGAATGGAAAATATATAAAAGTTTTAGAAAGGGTTCCACTATCAAAGGAAAATTTTGTATGTGTGGTTAAAATAGGTGAAAAGGCCTATATTATGACTTCAACTCCTCATAGTATAGAAAAAATAACAGAATTATCTAAAGATGACACAGAGAAAATAGAGAATTTAAAAATTCAATCTATACCACAGTATAATGGTTTAAAAGAATTCTTAGAAAAAAAAGAGTTAAATAAAATCTATGATAAACTTAAGTTAAATAAGCTAAAAAAGGAAGATAAATATGAAGAAAAGAAATAACAGAATAATGTTTATGGTTTTACTAGCTTTAGGTATAGTGTTTTTTTATTCTATGAAAGCCTATGCAGCCCCACAAAATACTATGCCTATACCCAAAATAAATATTTCTGTAGATAATGCTAATAATCCAACGGAGTATGTAGATAATATAAAGTTATTAATAATGCTAACTGTATTAACATTATTGCCATCTTTTATAGTAATGATGACAAGCTTTGTAAGAACAATTGTGGTATTTGGATTTTTGAGAAATGCTATGGGAACACAACAATCTCCACCTAATCAGGTAATGATCGGTCTTGCACTTTTTTTAACCTTATTTATAATGCAGCCTGTATATAGTGAAATAAATACCAAAGCTATACAACCCTATATGAAAAATAAAATTACTCAAGAGCAGGCAGTGGAAATAGGAGCCAAGCCTCTTAGACAATTTATGTTGAAGCAAACAAGGCAAAAGGATTTAAAATTATTTGTGGATTTAGGAAAGCCTAATTTTAAAGTAACAAAGGATAACGCACCTTTATATATAGTGGTACCGGCATTTATAATAAGTGAGCTTAAAACAGCTTTTCAAATAGGATTTTTATTATTTATTCCATTTTTAATTATAGATTTGGTAGTGGCTAGTGTACTTATGTCTATGGGTATGTTTATGCTACCACCGGTTATGATATCGCTACCCTTTAAACTTTTGTTGTTTGTAATGGTAGATGGATGGTATCTTCTGGTGAAATCCTTAGTAATGAGTTTTGGTTAGGGGTGACTTAAATGAGCGAAAATATGGTTATGGGTATTATAAAAGATGCTATTCAAACAGGTCTTTTAGTATCTGCTCCTATTTTGACAATATCTATATTGGTAGGTCTTATAATAAGTATATTTCAAGCTACAACACAGATCCAGGAACAAACATTAACTTTTGTTCCGAAGCTTATAGCTGTAGCTGTAGTAGGTCTTTTAACAGGTAGCTGGATGTTACATCAATTATTAGCTTTTACAGAAAGAATTTTTGCAATGATAACTCAGATTATAAAGTAAGGAAAGTAGAAAATATGCTAGGAGAGGATTTCTTTGATAAGTGCAGCCTATGCTACAGCCATAATTTTAATTTCTTTTAGGCTTTTTATTTTTTTTAGTATGGTACCTATATTTTTTCCAAAGGGAACCCCTGTAATAGGGAAAGTTGCGTTAGCTTTGATTATAGCTTATATGCTAGTTGGTTCTATAGATATTAGTAGCATAAATACTATAAATAATTCCACTGCATTAATATTTAATATCGTTAATGAGATTTTAGCAGGAGCCATTTTAGGATATATAACTAATGCTGCTTTTGTCTGTGCAAGATATGCTGGTAACATGATGGATCTTCAGGTAGGATTCTCTATGATGACTATGTTTGATCCTAGCACTAATAGTAATGTAACCTTTTTAGAGAGAATATTATATTGGTTTAGTACCATTGTATTTTTTTTAATAGATGGTCATCATATGCTTATAAGGGCTTTAGTAGAAAGCTTTAATGTTATAAAATTAGGAGCATTTTTCCTAAATCAAGAGGGTATAAAGCATGTTATAAATGTTTTTATACAATATTTTTACATAAGTATTAAAATAGCAGTACCTATTGTATTTATTATACTTATAACGGATTTAACTTTAGGGTTAGTAGCTAGAACAGTGCCTCAATTAAATATAATGATTTTAGGACTTCCTATTAAAATATTAGTGGGCCTTACTGCTTTTGTATTTGCATTACCTTTGTTTTTGAAAGTTTTAAACTCTGCTTTTGGGATGCTACCAGATGCTATAAGAGGTTTTTATAAAACTATACCTGTTTTAATTATTTTTGCATCAGAAGAAAAGACAGAGGAAGCAACCCCTCGTAAAAAAATGGATGCAAGAAAAAAAGGGCAAGTAGCTAAAAGTAAAGAATTAGCCCTTGCATTTACTTTATTAGCTTGTACTCTAGTGCTAGTAGCACTGGGGGAATATGGAGCTAATGAACTTAAAGAAACTATGGCAGGATTTTTAAATAATTATCTTAACATGGAATTAAACTACAATAATTTGAATTCTTTAGCTATATTAACGGTTTTACGTGTAGGTAAAATAGTTTTACCTGTGGCTTTACCAATTATGTGCTTTGGTATAGCTGCTAATTATTTGCAAACAGGATTTTTATTTACGAAAGAACCCTTAAAGCCAGATTTTAAAAAATTAAATCCTATAAATGGTTTTAAAAGAATGTTTTCACTAAGAACTGTAATGGAACTTTTAAAAGATTTGACTATAATAACTGTTGTTGGGATTGTGGGTTATAAATTTTTAAAGGATAATTATTTAAAAATATTAAATTTAGGAACCTTAAGACCTTGGTATATGATAACAGGACTTTTATCACTTGCAATATCTATATTTTTTAAGATAACTTTGATTATGCTTTTTATATCTGTGGCAGATTATGTGTATCAAAAATACCAATATAATAAGGACTTAAAAATGACAAAGCAAGAGGTTAAAGAAGAATATAAACAAGATGAAGGAGATCCTCAAATTAAATCAAAAATAAAACAAAAACAAAGAGAAATGGCTATGCAAAGAATGATGCAGGAAGTTCCTAAAGCTACAGTAGTAGTTACAAATCCTACCCACATAGCTGTAGCATTAAGGTATGAAAAAGGAGATTCTGCACCTAAAGTTGTAGCTAAAGGAGCAGATTACGTAGCTATAAAAATAAAAGATATAGCTAAAAATAATGAAGTCCCTGTAATAGAAAATAAGCCTTTAGCAAGGCTAATATATGAAAAGGTAGAAATTGATTCAGAAGTACCACAGGACATGTATGAAGCAGTAGCGGAAATATTAGCTATAGTTTATACTTTAGAAAAGAAAAAATAAACTAGGTATACAAAATGAGGTGATTTAGTGGAAGGTACTAATAATAGATTTAAAATAAAAAATAATATAGATATTATTGCAGCTTTTGGAGTTGTAGGGATTGTATTAATGATAATAATACCTCTTCCTTCTGGACTTTTAGATGTACTTTTAGCTCTTAATATAACTCTTTCTGTGGTTATAATTTTGATTACTATGTTTACCACAGAAGTTCTTCAGTTTTCATCTTTTCCCACATTACTATTAATAACTACTCTTTTTAGATTAGGACTCAATATTTCCTCTACTAGACTTATACTAAGGGATGCCTATGCAGGAAAAATAATAGAAACCTTTGGAAGTCTTGTTACAGGAGGAAACTATGTTATAGGTATAATAATATTTCTTATTATAGTTATAATACAATTTGTAGTTATAACCAGTGGTGCATCAAGGGTATCAGAGGTTTCCGCTAGATTTACTTTAGATGCTATGCCAGGAAAACAAATGAGTATAGATGCAGATTTAAATGCAGGACTTATAGATGAACAAGGAGCAAAAGAAAAAAGGCAAAATCTTCAAAAAGAAGCAGATTTTTATGGATCCATGGATGGTGCTTCTAAGTTTGTAAAGGGAGATGCGGTAGCAGGACTTATAATAACTTTTATAAATATAATTGCAGGTATAATAATAGGAGTTGTTATGCTGAAAATGGATATAGGCACAGCAGCTCAAACTTACGTAAGACTTACTATAGGGGATGGACTTGTAGGACAAATACCTGCCCTTTTAATATCTACAGCATCCGGTATATTGGTTACTAGATCTGGAAGTGACGAAAATTTGGGAACGGTTCTTAGTAAACAATTAACAGGATTCCCAAAGGTTTTAGCCATAGCATCTGTAGTACTTTTATTCTTAGCTATGATTCCAGGGCTTCCTCATTTAGCTTTTTTAATATTAGCTATAGCTAATGCAGTGGCCGCTTATCTTTTATTTAAAGAAGCAAAAGAGCAGGTTATTATACAGGAAGAAGCTCAGCAAATGGAAATTACAGAAATAGAAAGTAAAGAACCAGAAAACGTTATGAATCTAGTATCTGTAGAACCTATGGAAGTAGAAATAGGATATGGGCTTATACCTTTGGCAGATGAATCCGCAGGAGGGGATCTTCTTCAAAGAATAACTTCTGTAAGAAGACAATGTGCTATTGAGATGGGAGTAGTAGTCCAACCTATAAGGATAAGGGATAACTTGCAGCTTAAAACTAATGAATATATAATAAAAATTAGAGGGACAACTATAACAAAGGGAGAACTTATGCCGAATATGCTTCTTTGTATGGATCCTACAGGAGAAGTAGAAATACCAGGAATAAAGGGAATAGAACCAGCCTTTGGACTTCCAGCCGTATGGATTAATAAAGATCAAAGAGAAGAGGCAGAACTTAAAGGCTTAACGGTGGTAGATCCTACTACAGTTATGGTTACTCATTTAACTGAAATAATAAAGAACCATTCCTATGAACTTTTAGGAAGACAGGAAGTAAAATTAATATTAGATTCTATGAAGGAAAAATACAGTGCGGTTACAGAGGAACTTATACCAGATCTTATGACTATAGGAGAAATTCAAAAGGTTCTTCAAAATCTATTGAAAGAAAGAGTATCCATAAAGGATATGGTTACTATATTAGAATCTTTGGCGGATAATTCTAGAAATACAAAAGATATAGAAGTTCTAACAGAGTATGTGAGATTTTCTTTAGCTAGAAGTATATGCAACCCACTAATAGACGAAAATGGAGCCTTAAGCGTAATAACTTTAGATCCAAGTATTGAGCAAACTATAAACAATAATATACAAAAATCTATGCAGGGTTCTTTTCCTGCTTTAGATCCAGATACTACTAGCAGTATACTAAATGGATTAAAGCAAAAATTAGATGAAGTATATTTTTACAATAATCAAGCAGTAGTTTTGGTGTCACCAAATATAAGACCAGCTTTTAGAAGGCTTATAGAGATGGTATTTCCAGCAGTGAACGTACTTTCTTTAAATGAAGTACCTAACGATGTGGAAATAAGAACTGAAGGAGTGGTTACACTACAATGAAAATAAAAAAATATGTAGTTAATGATATGAATGAAGCTATGACTAGAATTCGTTATGAACTTGGAACAGATGCTATAATAATAAGTCAAAGAAAAGTAAGAAAGGGAGGCTTTTTAGGCCTCTTTTCTAAAAAATCCTTAGAAGTTACTGCAGCTATAGATAATTATTCAAAAGAAAAAAAACACAATTCTAATACTGAGGATAAAATTAATAAGAGAAATAATATAGAAGTTATCAAAAGGATGATAGAAGAAAGAAATGATAATATTAAATATGACAACAATATAAAGCATGATACTAATATATTAGATAGCTATAAGGAAATTCTGGAATCTAAAAGTGAAAGCTTCCAAAATAAGCGTTTTAAAGGGAAAGAGTTCACAGAAACAAAAGATTTAATGGATGAAATAAGAGATTTAAAGAAAATAGTTAAAGATATAGGAAAAAATGAAAAATCCTATGAAGATGAAAATTCCTCATTAGTGAATTTTTTTAAGGATCTGGACTTAGAAGAAGAATTTATTGAAAAAATAATAAAAAAGGTAGGTGATTTAGAGGATAATTTAGAGGAAAGAGAGAAAATAAAAAGAGTAATAGAAAATACTATAGATATCAGATCAAATTCTGTAGATAAGGTTACTGTTTTGGTAGGGCCTACTGGTGTAGGTAAGACTACAACAATTGCAAAGCTAGCAGGTAAACTTTCTTTGATAGACAAAAAGAAAGTAGGGCTCATAACTATAGATACCTATAGAATAGGTGCAGTAGAACAGCTAAAAACTTATGCAGATATTATGAATATTCCATTTAAAGTAGTGTTTTCTATAAAGGATATGGAAAAATCTATTATAGATTTAGACTATTGTGATGTTATATTAGTAGATACTACAGGTAGAAGTAGTAAAAATATGATGCAAATATCAGAGTTAAGGGCTTTTATAGAAAAAATAAAAGAAAAATCCGTGCATTTGGTAATAAGTGCTTCTACTAAAAACAAGGATATAGAAACTATAATAAAAGGCTATACTATTTTAGAATATGAAAATATAATAATAACAAAGCTAGATGAAACTAGTACCTATGGTTCAATTTTAACTATATTAGATAAAGGTAAAAAACCTATTAGCTTTATAACTACAGGTCAAGATGTACCAGATGATATAAAGGAAGGAAACAAAGAAGAAATAGCAAAGATTGTATTAGGAGAGAATAAATTATGCTAGACCAGGCAGAAAAACTTAGGAAATTAGTAAATAATAAGGACAGAAGTGTAAATTCTCCTAAAATAATTACAGTGACATCTGGTAAAGGAGGAGTTGGGAAAAGTAATTTTGTAGTTAATTTAGCCATAACTCTTCAGAAAATGGGAAAAAAAGTATTAATATTAGATGCAGATATAGGTATGGGAAATGATGATATATTAATGGGAGTTATGCCTAGATATAGTATATATGATATTATATTTAACAATAAAATTATAGAAGAGGTTTTAATAAAGGGACCCTTCGGTGTTAAATTACTTCCCGCTGGCACTGCCATAACAAATTTAGAAGGTATAACTGAAGGTCAAATAGAAAGATTTATTAAAAATTTATCCACTTTAGAAGAATTAGACTATATAATAATGGATACAGGTGCAGGAGTAAATAGGAGTGTATTAGGATTTATTGCTTGTTCAGAGGAGCTTATAATTCTAACTACACCAGAGCCTACAGCTATAACAGATGCCTATAGTTTATTAAAAGCAGTATCCCATTTTAATATAAAACAAAAGGCAAAATTAGTTGTAAATAAAACTATAGATCAAGAAGATGGAAAAATTACCTATAATAAATTTAAAAATGCTGTAAATAGATTTTTACGTATAGATTTAGAATATTTAGGATCTATACAAGAAGATAGAAAAGCAATACAGGCAGTTAGAAGACAAATACCTTTTGTATTGGCATATCCAAATTGTGATGCATCTAGGGATATAGTTAATATTGCCCAAAATATATTAGGCAATGTTAAGGATTATAATGATAATGTGAGCATAGAAGGATTTTTTAAAAAATTATTCAGTATATTTTCTTAGGGGGATGACTATTCTTGAATAATAAATATGAATTTAAGATTAATAATAAGGTAGAAATAGAGTGGGATGATGGCTATTATAAGAGCATTATACAGGATGTGAATGAAGATACTATTTATATAACCATACCTGCTAATGAAGGTAAATATTTGCCACTAAACTATAATGATAAAATAACTGTTTTTTATTTTGATGGTGAAAAAATATTTAAGTTTAAAACTATAGTAACAGGAAGAAAAGTGGATAAAATATTGCTTATAGCCTTGAAAAGACCAGAGAAAATGAACAGAATCCAAAGAAGAAATTTTGTAAGAATAAGTTTGATTTTAAAAACTTATGCCGCATTAATAGATACTAAAAGAGACTTAAAAGAAATTTATTATAGCAATAAATGTAATACTGAATTTGATTTTTTCGATGCTGATATTGTAGATATTAGTGGTGGTGGATTAAAACTTTCTACCAAAAAGGAAATAGAATTTGACGAAGAAATTATAGTAAATATTCCTTTTGAAAAGGAAAATGTAGCTGTAAAGGGTAAAATAATTAGAAAGCAAAAGGAAATAGAAAAATATATTTATGGAGTTAAATTTTTAGATATAGATGTATTAACGAGAGAAAAAATAATAAAATTTATTTTTTCTAAAATGAGAAAACAAGTGCATAGGCTATAGAGGAGGATAGGTCATGGCAATAGCTGATAATAATTTATATGTTAAAGAAGAAATAGTAAAAAAATATATCCCTTTGGTTAAATATATAGCTTCTAGGGTGATAATCGGTAAAACTAAATATATAGAATATGAGGACTTAGTTAGCTATGGTATGATCGGATTGATGGATGCTTTAAATAAGTTTGATGAATCTAAAGGCATGAAATTTTCTACTTATGCATCCATAAGAATAAAAGGTTCTATGATAGATGAATTAAGAAGAAATAGCCCCATATCCAAAGGGGCTATGGACAAATTAAACAGATATAATGAAGCTATAGAAAGGCTTCAAAAGAAATTAAACAAAGAACCAAACTTAATACAAATAGCAGATGAGCTAAACATATCTTTAAAGGAAGTAAGCGAAATTGAAAATTATATAAATTATATATCAGTAATTTCCTTAGAGGATTTAATATTCTCGTCAGAGGATGAGGTGCCACTTATAGGAACCATAAAGGATGAAAAAAGCCCAAGTCCAGAAAAACATGTAGAAGAAAATGAACAATTAGATTATTTAGCTAAAGCCATAGAACTTCTCAATGAAAAGGATAGATTAGTAGTGACCTTATATTATTATGAAGAGCTAACTTTAAAAGAAATAGGAAAAATATTAAGTGTATCTGAATCTAGAGTGTGCCAGCTTCATAGTAGAGCTATAATCCATCTAAAGAAGGCTATGACTAAATTAAAATATAACTAAAAACCATATTAATAGGGAGAATAAGAAATGGTAGCTTTTTTATTAATTGTTATAGGATCAATACTTATATTTATAAATTTTAAAGCTATAAAAAAGGAAAAGGGTTCTTTTAGTGAAACTCTTAAAGGCAGTATTGAAAATATAGATGAATATAAGGAAGAAATAGGACTAATAAGAAAAGAATTTGCAGAAACCTTAATAGATGTTCAAAAAGAAATGGAATATTTAAAAAAAGAGCTAAATGTTTTAAAGTATACATACGAAAATAGTATAGAAACAGAAAATTTCTATAAGAAAAATCATAGTACAAATTACCCTAAGGAAAGTGAGGCCAATTTATTACAACCTAAATACATAGATAACAAGAATGCTGAAAATATTTCCACGGAAATAAATAAAAAAAATATTCAAAAAGATATTTTAACAAATGATAATAATAAAAATAGTTCTGAGGATGATAATAGCATAAAAGTTAATGAAGTAAGTAAGCTCCTTGAAGAAGGACATGCTGTAGAGGAAATATGTGAGATTCTTAATATGGGTAAGGGGGAAGTAATATTAATAAAAGAATTATATTTAAAATAAAAGAAATTATTAATTTTCTTTCCGATAGAAAAATTTTAATAGGTATAGGTATAGGTATAATTTTAGGTACAACTGTTATGATTGGAGTTAAGATAAATTATAATTTAAGCAAAAGTCAAATAGAGAGCAAAGCTAGAGATTTAGGTATGGAATATCCCCAAGAAATGAAGGTTATAGACAAAACAAAAAAATAAATTATTTTTATATATTTAATTTTAAATATAAATTTATAAAGGAAAGTAAATGAGGTAGTGATAGTATGATAAGAAGTTTATATACGGCGGTTTCTGGTATGATATCTTTAGAAGCAAAGCAAGATACTATAAGCTCTAATTTATCTAATGCTTCTACAGTAGGTTATAAATCAACCAATTTAGCTTTTAAAAAGTTTGAAGATGTGTTAATGGAAAATTATGATAAAAAACTAGGAAATAAGAATATAAAGAATGTTATTGGTGGCTTGAGTATGGGAAATAAAATAGATGAAGTAAATAACTTATTTACTCAAGGCATTATTCAAGATACAGGAAAGCCTACAGATTTTGCATTAGAAGGAAGAGGTTTTTTTACTATAGAAAATAACGGAAGAAATTATTATACAAGAGATGGGCATTTTCATGTAGATACTAGAGGATATTTAGTAAATGATTCAGGATATAATGTAATGGGAATAAATAGAAACACAGGAGCAAGAGAGGCTATATTTGTAGGGAATAAAACAATTGGTACAGATGCTAGTGGAAATATAAGTTTAAATGGAGTACCTTCCTATAGTTTTCAAGTAGCAGATTTTAATGATTATAATTCATTAAAAAAGATAGGGGACAACTTATTTGAAGGAAATAATCCTCAAAACATAAATGGGATAGTAAGACAAAATTCATTGGAAAAATCTAATGTAAATGTAACTAATGAAATGGTAAATATGCTAACAACAATGAGAAGTTTTGAAACAAATCAAAAAATGGTACAAGCAATAGATGAAACTTTAGGAAAAACAGTTAATGAAGTTGGAGCAGCAAGATAAAATAAATTAAGATGATTAATTATAAAATGTTTAAAGGGTGATGATTTTGTTAAGAGCTTTATGGAACAGTAAATCAGGATTAATAGCACAACAAAATAAATTAGATTCTATATCTAATAATTTAGCTAATGTAAATACTGTAGGATATAAAAGAGAAGATGTATCCTTTCAAGAATTAGTTCAGGAAACTTTAAAAAGAAAGGGGTATCCAACCTCAGATAGACCAGAAATTCAAACAGGAACAGGAGTTAAGGCTACTAATTGGATAAGAGATACCCATCAACAAGGAATACTTTTAAACACGGGAAATAAAACAGATTTGGCTATAGATGGACAAGGTTTCTTCAGAGTAATAATGCCAGATGGCAATTATGCCTATGAAAGATCAGGTAATTTTGTCATAGATAGAAATGGAATGTTAGTAGATGAAAATGGTAATAGGTTAGAAATACAGTTGCAACAACCAGCAGGTAGTCAAATTTTAAATAGAATAGGTGGATTTAACAAAAATAATATAAATATAGCTGAAGATGGATCTATTTCTGCAAAAGATGTAGATGGAATAAATAAAATGATAGGTAAAATTAATATATATAATGCAGTAGGTTCTGATGCTTTTGTATCTATAGGAAGAAATTTGTATATTCCTCAAGAAGGGGTTAATGTTTTTGTTAATAATGATGTAAGTATGCTTCAAGGATTTTTAGAAAATTCTAATGTGGATGCAGGTAAGGAAATGACAGAAATGATAATAACTCAAAGAGCCTTTGAACTAAGCTCAAGAGGTATTAAAACAGCAGATGAGATGTGGGGTATAGTAAATAATCTGAGAAAATAAAGTAAAATTTAATTTGCTTTGAGTTTTTACCATATCTTAATTTTAGTTGAGCTAATTTAGGAACTTTAAAATTGTGAAGTATAGGATAAAAATTTAATATTAAACAAAAAAAGCTATGAAATATAGATTTAATTATTCTATTTCATAGTTTTTTATTTCTTATTTTAGAATAAATATGAAATGGTCTAGTTTAAAATAGATTTAATCTTAATATAGCAAATATAAAAAATACAAAAAATAAACATATGAATAAGATTTAGTAGTTCTTAATTTGCTAGAATTAAAAATTTTTTCTGTAAACAAATAAAAAATTAATCATATAATGTGTTGTAAGGAATTATATTTAAAGTATAAGGTTAATAATAATTTATAGGGGGATTTATAATGAATAGTAATATATATGACAGAAAAAAGCACTCATATAAGAATAGACCCTATTATTGTCCTATAAACAACATGTGGTTTTATCCATATATGTATATGAACCCATACACATCTTATATGGTTAACCCTTTTATGACTCCATATATGGATCCTTATATGAATGCATATATGACTCCTTCATATTATGGAAATATGTGTTCCTGTAATGATAGAGCTCAATGTGAAGCTACTAGAGTTTATGATGAAAATAATTATAATTTTACAAAGGAAGATATATATGCAAATCAATATGAAGAAGAAAAGAAAAAAATATATTACGAAGAAGATTCTTTAGATGATATAGTAATATTTAATGAAAAGGACAAAAATGAACATAGTGAAAAAGAAGAAAAATTAGCCAAGGCACAACAGAATACTTTTAATTCAGATTTAAAATCTACTTTTACAGAAAAAAAAGATATACAGTTAGAGGAAGTTAATAAAGGAAAAGAAATAGATGAATCAAAAGAAAAAGAATCATATAGGTCAGTAAAAATAAATATGAGAAAGGTACCTTTAAAAGAAATAACAGATTAGAGGGGTCTTTTTGCACATTGAAAGGTTTTAATTTGATATGATAAGTTTTTAAAAGAGGAGATGTCAAACTAAAATTAAATTTGTTTTGATATCACCTCTTTTAGATGAACAGGTTAATTATTTATTTTCTATTGCATTGGTAATTGGTGGTATTACTTGTTTTTTTCTTGATAATACTCCCTCAGCATATAAAGAATTATCTTTGCCTAATGATTTTCCAAAGGCTGAAGCTATAGTTTCTTTTTTAGGTCCTACAACATATATATAAGAACCTTCCTTTAATAGGTCAGTTAATACTAAAACTAAACCTTCATAGCCTTCCTTTTCTATTTTTTCTTTCATTAAAGCTAACATATCTTCTTTTAGTGGATCAAAACTTGAAGGATCCATAGTAGATACTTGAGATACGCCTATTTTTCCTCCACCTATAGTAAAATTCTTAAAGTCTTCATGGAATAACCCTTCTACAGTTTTCCCTTTTAAGGATGTACCTGCTTTAAACATTTCTACAGAATAGTTTTTAGGATCTATTTCTGCTATTTTAGCTAATTTACCTAATATTGTTTTATCTAATTCTGTGGAAGTTGGTGATTTAAATAATAATGTATCAGATATAATTGCAGAGGATAATACACCGGCTATTTCTTTTGATGGTGTAATATTATTTTCAAAGAACATATTTGCAATTATAGTAGATGTACTTCCCACCGGTTGATTTCTAAAGAATATAGGGGATGCAGTATTAACTCCACCTATTCTATGATGATCTATTATTTCCATTATTTCAGCTTCTTCTAAGCCTGGTACAGATTGACCCATTTCATTATGGTCTACTAATATAACCTTTTTCTTTTTAGGGGATATTAAATGATATCTTGAGATAGTTCCTACTATTTTATTGTTTTGGTCTACTACAGGATAGCTTCTAAATCTTGTTTTTAACATAACTTCTTTAATATCTTCTACAAAATTAGAAAGTTTGAAACTTATTATATCAGAAGAAGTCATAATATAGCTAACAGGTATGCTTTGAGTTATAAGTACTGATGTTGTAAAGGTATCTTCCTCTGATACTAATATGGAGCATCCTAAATCTTTTGCTTTATTTAATATTTTATCTGATACTTTATGGGAACCTGTAACAACTAATAGATGAGCTTTGCAATCTAAAGCAGTTTCTTGAGCATCCTCTCTGTTTCCCAGGATAACTATATCTCCTTCTTTAACATAATTTTTAATATCCTTAGCTTCCATAGCAGCTACTACTAAATTACCTATAAATTTTTGTTTTTCTTCTTTCTTATAATAAACTTTAGTATTTAAAGTATCTATAATATCTTCTATATTAGCATTACTTTTAGCTAATATGTCCTTTTGCCATACTCCCATATAAGTAGAGCTTATATTAGATAAGGAAGCTAGACCAATTAATTTACCTTCTTCATCCTGTACAGGTAAGGTTTTAACATTATTTTCTTCCATTATAGTCCAAGCTTTTTTTAAAGATAAATCCTTAGATATAGGAGTAACTTTATCTATATCTAAATCAGAAACTTGAGTTTTTACTGTATCTATAAGAGTTGGAGCTTCAACGTTAAAATAATCTAAAACGAATTTTGTTTCGTTGTTTAACTCTCCAAGTCTTCCGGATACTATGTTTTTATAACCTAATTGTTTTTTTAAATCTGCATAGCCTAAAGAGGCACAGATGGAGTCAGAATCAGGATTTCTATGTCCTGTTATATAAATAAGGTCTTTCATTTAAAATTCCTCCTAATGATATTTTATATAATAAATTTCAGTATTAACTATTTTATCACAAAAATGAACATTAAGTTCATTTTTCAAAATTTTATTAATATTTAAAAATATTGTTTTTTTTCATAGCTTCAGATTATGTATCATATATTATTATATAAAAATATACAGTTGTACTTCAATATGTAATATAAATAATTAATATCTTTATAAACAGAGTTCTTGGCTTCAGAGGGAGTTTTTACTCCCACTAAAGCTTAGAAATCGTTATCCAGGGACATAGCCGCTCTTTACTCCCACTTTGAAGAAGATGGGAGTATTAGAGCGGAGAGTCATCGGATAAAGAGAGTATTTAATATGTATATTATATAGGATATCTACAATTTTTAGTAAAGATTTAATAAAATTCATTTATTTAAGTTAAAAAATATTCATAAAGTGCATCAATATTAATTATACATAATATAAGAAAATAGGTTAAGGAGGAATTAAAGTAATGAATGAGTCTAAAATAGATTTATATAGGGGACTTACCACAAGAGAAGCACAAAGGCGCATTAAAAAATATGGACCCAATGTTTTAAAGAAGAAGAAAAAAGTATCTCCTTTCAAAATATTTTTAGAACAGTTTAATGATTTTATTATATGGGTTTTAATAGCGGCTACTTTAATATCAGGATTTATGGGAGAAAAAGCAGATGCTATAACTATACTTATTATAGTTATAATGAATGCTATATTAGGATTTGTACAGGAATTTAAGACAGAAAAATCCCTAGAGGCATTAAATGAATTATCTTCTCCTACAGCTAAGGTTATAAGGGATTCTAGTGTAAAGGTTATAAATGCAGAAGAACTGGTTATAGGTGATTTGGTTATTTTAGAAAGTGGAGATAGAATACCAGCAGATTGTATATTAGTAGAACAGAGTAGTTTTATGGTGGATGAATCTCTTTTAACAGGGGAATCTTTAGGAGTGGAGAAAAATAGTAATTCTAAAAATAGTAGTATTTATATGGGTACCGTTGTTTTAAAAGGAAGGGCAAAGGCAAAGGTTGTTGAAACAGGTATGGGCACAGAAATGGGAAAAATAGCAGAAATGCTGGATGATATACAGGTGGAAAAATCTCCATTAAAAGAGAAACTATCTTCCTTGGGAAAAGTTCTTGTAGTTCTATGCATTATAATATGTGTTATTGTAACTTTAACGGGTATATGGAGAGGACAAGATAAATATGAAATGTTCCTTTTAGGAGTAAGCTTAGCAGTAGCAGCTATTCCTGAAGGACTTCCTGCTATAGTAACGGTAGCTTTAGCTCTAGGAGTATCTAGAATGCTTAAAAGGAATGCTTTAGTTAGAAAGTTACCTGCTGTAGAAACTTTAGGATGTACATCTATTATATGTTCAGATAAGACCGGTACTTTAACAGAAAATAATATGACTGTTAAAAAGATGTATTATGATAATAAGATTTATAATTTAGACAATAAAAATTTCCCAGAGAATTTAATACTAAAGAAAACTTTTACTTATTGTAATGACTTTAATTTGGATATGAAGGAAAAAGATATAAATAAGAGTGTGCTAGGAGATCCTACAGAAACTGCTCTTGTTAAAGCTTTTTTTAGGGGTAAAAATGAAATAAAAAGTTTTACAGACAAAGGTAGAAGAATTTATGATAATCCCTTTGATTCTGATAGAAAGATGATGTCTGTTATAGTACAAGATGGAAGTGGTGAAACCTGCTACGTAAAAGGTGCTCCAGAAAGAGTTATAAAAAAATGCAAATATATTTTAATTAATGGAGAAATAGAGGAATTAACAGATAAACATAGACATGAGGTAGAGAGGGCTATAGAGAAAATGTCCTATGAAGCATTACGTTGCATAGCAGGAGCTTATAAAAGAGAGGGACTTACAAGAAGTGCATCTTTGGAAAAGGATTTAATATTTGTAGGAGTAGCAGGTATAATAGATCCTCCAAGAAGAGAAGTTAAGGATGCAGTATTAAAATGTAAAATGGCAGGTATAAAACCTATAATGATAACTGGAGATCATAAAAATACTGCCTATGCTATAGGGAAAGAACTAGCTATTTGTAAAAGTGAAAAAGAGGTTTTACAGGGAGAGGAAATAGATAAATTAAATGATAAAGAGTTAAATAAAAAATTGGACACTATTACAGTATTTGCAAGAGTTAGTCCTAATCATAAATTGAGAATAGTAAAAGAATTTAAAAATAAAAATAGAATCGTGGCCATGACAGGAGATGGGGTAAATGATGCTCCAGCAGTTAAGGAGGCAGATATAGGTATATCTATGGGTATAACTGGCACTGATGTAACAAAAGAGGCATCTTCTATGATTTTATTAGATGATAATTTTGCAACTATTGTAGCTTCAGTAGAAGAAGGAAGAGTTATATATGATAATATAAGAAAGTTTATAAGATATTTACTTTCCTGTAACTTAGGAGAAGTTTTAACTATGTTTATAGCTTCACTTTTGTATTTGCCAACACCGTTACTTCCAATACAAATATTATTTGTCAATTTAGCTACAGACGGACTACCAGCAATAGCTTTAGGTGTAGATCCACCAGGTACAGATATAATGAGTGAAAAGCCTAGACCTAAAAATGAGAGTATATTTGCAAGGGGGTTAAGAGAAAAAATAATTATAAGAGGTTCTTTAATTGGGGTTTGTACTGTACTTTCTTTTATGGCAGGTTCCTATTATGGATTTACCTTAGAGACTTGTAGAACATTAGCTTTAAGTACACTTGTAATGTCACAACTTATACATGTTTTCGAATGTAGATCTGAAAGACATTCTATATTTGAAATTAAATTTTTTACTAATATATATTTAGTGGGAGCGGTAGCAATATCTGTAGCTATGCTTATAAGTATTTTATATATACCTTTTATGCAGAATGTATTCCATACAGTTGCTCTTAATTTAGCTCAATGGCTTATAGTAATTTTCTTCTCTGGAACCATTGCATTTATAAATAGTCTTTATTTATATATAAAAAAATAATTATAAAAAAATAGGGATATCAATGATTTTGGAGGTACTATGAAAAAAATTATTAAATCCCTTATGATTATATGTTTAATAGGGATTTTCAGCTTTATTATAACTAAGCATTATTATGAAAATAATAAAGTTAAGCTTTATAAT
The DNA here is from genome assembly GCF_001889325.1 of Clostridium sporogenes. Taxonomy (NCBI): domain Bacteria; kingdom Bacillati; phylum Bacillota; class Clostridia; order Eubacteriales; family Clostridiaceae; genus Clostridium; species Clostridium sporogenes. The sequence continues at coordinate 3,530,602 of NZ_CP013243.1, forward strand.
GATAAACTTAATTGTGTTTTGAAATATAAGGGATTAAAAGAAGCTAAAGATTTTGTTTTAGATAGGGAAGGTAATTATTATATAGCTTTTAAAGATAAGATACAGTTTATAGATGTGAAAGGTAAAAGTTATGACATATTAAAGAAGGAAAACTTAAACATAACTAGTTTAGCCTATAGAGATAAACATTTATATTTTACTTCTAATAATGAACTTTACTCTTATGATATAGAAAAAAATAAGGAAAAGGTTTTAATAAATAATTTGCCAAATATGGGGGATTATAATAAAAGTCTTATTATAATAAAGAAAGATCATTTGTATTTGACTATTGGAGCTGCTACTAATTCAGCAGTAGTAGGTAAGGACAATAAATGGCTTAGTAGTTCTCCTTTCTTTTCAGATGTATCTCCTTATTCCCTTACATTAAACGGTAAAAATTTTGGACCTAAAGGTACAGGAGCTTTTAGTACTTATGGAACTAAGTCAGTAAGAGGTCAAAGGGTAGCAGAACATTTTCCAGGTAATTCTAGCATTATAATATATAATTTAAAAAAAGGACAAATGGAGACATATGCATGGGGTATAAGAAATTTCAAGGGTATAGATTTTAATAGTAAAGGAAAGCTTTTAGTTTCTGTAGGGGGAATGGAATTTAGGGGAGATAGACCAATAAAGGGAGATAGAGATTATATTTATGAAATAAATAAGGGTACTTGGTATGGGTGGCCTGATTATTCAGGAGGAGATCCTATAAATTCTCCTAGATTTAAGGGGAAAGACAATAAACCTGTAAGTTTTGTTTTGGATAAACATCCCTACACTAATCCACCAGCACCATTATATCAACATAAAACACTAAATTCCATAGGAACTATTGCAATAGATTATACCGGGGATATATTTTCAAAGGATTCTATAATATTTTACGAAAAGAATGAAAAAGCCTTATATTCTTTAGATGATTTAGGTATAATAAAAAAAGAAGCAGAATTTGAAAAAGCAAATATAGAAAGTATAAAAGTAATTAATAAAAAATTAATTATACTAGACAACAATAGAGGATATTTATATATTATAAATAAGGGAAATTAAATTAAGAGAAAGAAGGTTCCTAATGATAAAAAAACTTGAAAAAACTTATGGGAGTGCTTTAAAAGGAGTATTTTTTGCGGTAAATCCTTTAAAAAAGAAAATGCTTAAAACTAACTGTACTGTGCATAAATATATAAATATTAAAGCAGTGGATTTACTTAAAATAGAGGATTATGAAAAAGAGTATGAGTTTTTTAAAAAATATATAAAGCACATAAATAACGGTGTTTCTTGGGCAGATCAGGATTTTAAAAGTTCTAATCATTTTTATCATGTAAGCAAAGGAAAAGGATTATATGGCTTTTCTGATGCATTAACAGAATGCAGAAAATATTATAAAAATGCAAAAGAAAGTTTTAATAAAGGTAATATAGAAAAAAGTTTATTTTATTTAGGTGCTGCCTGTCATTTAATACAGGATGCTACAGTGCCTCAACATGTAAATAACAAACTTTTAAAAAGCCATAGAAAATTTGAGCTTTGGATAATAAGTAAGCTTATGACAGATTATTCTTTTGATGCAGAAGAAGGAATAATTAAATATGATGAACTACAAGATTTTATAGTAAATAATGCTATAATGGCTAACGATACCTATTTAAGGAGCATAAATGTAAAAAACACAGACAAAAGATATGCTAAAATAGCTACTACTATAATACATGAAGCTCAAAAGACCACTGCAGGGTTTTTATTATTATTTTATGAAGAAATGAAGGTAAAAAATAAGATTCTCCTTTAATAGGAGGATTTTTTTTTTTATTGTAGAATAGTATACAATTAAGAATTATTTATATATAGTGACTATACTTAATATAAATAAAAAAATGTTCCCTTTTGCTACAATTTGAAATTAAAATAATTATTTTGATTATAGAAAAATGGTAAAGTGGACTTGAGGGATATATAAAGAGGGTGAGTATTATAAACGAAATTGTTATTAATATGGAAAATGAAATTTTTAGGGGCAACTTATTAGATGTAGGCACGGATAATTATGGAATAATATACAACATATATAAACAATATAATGAGGATTCAAACTTAGAATATATAAATGGAGCAGAGGAAAAGGAAAACATAAAAGAAGGTTATTATGATAACTGTATTTTATTGTTTTCCTTTAGCAATATATTTTTCAAAAAAAATAGGATGAGTCTTATACGGGATATATATAGGTATTTAAAGGAAGGGGGAAATGTTTATATCTGGGATATTGATAAAAAATTAAAGGAAACCTTTAATGGAAAAATAAAAATTTTATTGCCAGGAGAAAAAGTTAAAAATATATCTATAAAGGATTTAAATTTACTAAAAGATAGTTCTATAGATACTACTATAAAATTATTAGATCCTTATTTTGAAATAAAGGATTTAAAGTCTTCCGATGGAGTGTACTACATAAAAGGAAAGAAAAAAATAAATACTAATACCAAAGAGGACGAAAAGAGGAAGGAAGAAATTAATGAAAGCACTATTAGTAGCCATTAACTCTAAATATATTCATAGCAATCTGGCTCTTAGATATTTAAGGGCTAATACAGAGGATTTAAATTATGAGTGTATGTTAAAAGAGTTTACTATAAATGATAGGAAAGAAAATATATTAGAAAAAATAATTATGGAAAAAGCTGATTTAGTGGCTTTTTCTTGCTATATATGGAATTTAGAATATGTAGAGGAACTAGCAAATTTAATTAAATTAGTAAAGCCTTCTACAGAAATAATTTTTGGAGGGCCAGAGGTTTCCTATGAAAGTGAAAGCTTTTTAAGAAGAGTTCCTGGAGAATATATTATAAAAGGAGAAGGTGAAGAAACCTTTAGAGAATTTATTAAATGCAAAATAGAAAATAAAAGTTTAGATAAGGTAAAAGGATTATATATTAAAACATTAAATGGGATAGAGTACACTGGAGAAAGACATAATATTTCTATGAATTCAGTGGTATTTCCTTATAAAAAAGAAGAAGATTTAAAAAATAAAATAGTTTATTATGAAGCTTCAAGAGGGTGTCCATTTAAGTGTAAATATTGTTTGTCCTCCACATTGCATGGAGTAAGATTTCATGATATAGAAAGAGTAAAAAAAGAAATTAAATTTTTAGTAGATAAAAATGTTAAGCTTATTAAATTTGTAGATAGAACTTTTAATTGTAATCACAAATTTGCAATGGAAGTATGGGAATATATTATAAATTTAGATACAGATGCTACTTTTCATTTTGAAATATCCGCAGACTTGCTTGCAAAGGAAGAATTGGATATTTTAAGCAAATCAAAAGAAGGAAGAATTCAATTTGAAGTGGGAGTTCAAACTACTAATAATGAAGTTTTAAAAAATATAAATAGACATGTAAATTTTGAAACTATTAAAGAAAAGGTAGAGGAACTTAAAAAACTTAAAAATATAAAACAACATTTAGATCTTATTGCAGGGCTGCCAGGAGAAGATTATAACTCTTTTAAAAATTCCTTTAATGATGTTTACAGCATAGAGCCAGAAGAAATACAATTAGGATTTTTAAAGCTTTTAAAGGGATCTCCTATGAGGTTAGAAGCAGAAAAATGGGGCATGGTATATTCTCCTTATCCCCCTTATGAAATATTAAGTACAAAGGACATAAGTTATGAGGAATTGCTTATACTAAAAAAAGTAGAAGGGGTAGTAGATAAATATTATAACTCAGGAAAATTTAATAATATATTGAAATATTTTATGGGAGAATTTAAAAAAAACTTTGATTTTTATTATAGTTTAGCTATGTTTTGTAATGATAAGGGATATTTTGACAGAAATATATCTGGACCTCAATACTATAAAGTTTTCTTAGAATTTAACGAAGAATTTCTAAATAAAAATAGTGAGTTTTTAAAAGAAATAATAAAATATGATTATTTAAAATTTAATAAAAAGCAATGGCTGCCAGAGTTTTTAATTAGAGATATAGATAAAAAAATTAAAAGATATTTAAAGGATAAGGTACTACAAAATGGAGTTCAGATATCCGATAATATACATGTAGAGAAATTTTTCATAGATATAGAGAAGTTCATAAGGTCAGGTATAAAAGAAAAAAGAGAAATATATGTTATATTTGACGAAAAAGACAGAGAAAATATAGTTTTTTTAGGAAATAAGGAATAGATATTAGTTATAAGGAATTTTTAGTTAAAAATTAGTATTGATATGTATTGCTAATAAGTATAATTAGTATTATACTTAGATATAAACAATTTAAAGGTGTATTGAATACCATTTAATATGGTATTGAATTATTTGAATTGCGAGGGGGTGATATTTTGGCAAAGGATGCAATTAAAGAAATTAAAGCTGCAGAGGAAGAAGCTAATAAAATAATTAATGATGCTAAGCTTGAGAGCAGAGAAATTATTAAAAAAGCTGAAGAAAATGCTTTAAAAGAGTATAAAGATATAATTAGCAAGTCCTCTTTAGAAGCAAAAAGAATTATGGATGAAGTTGAAAGTAAGGCTAATGGGGAAGCAACACTTATTTTTAAAGAAGGTAAAGAGAAAGCAGATGAAATCTTAAATGTTTCCAATGACTTGCTTGATAAAGCAGTCAATCTTGTGGTTGAAAGGATAGTGAACTTTAATGGCAATAGTTAAAATGAATAAATTTACATTATTAGCCTTTGAATCACACAAAGAAAAGCTTTTGGAAGAACTTCAAAGCTTTGAAGGAGTTCAATTCATAAATCTTCAAAATGATGCTTTGATTGAAGAAGATGAAAGTTTGAAGCTTCTTGATAAGGACTCAGTTGGTTCAAAATATTCAGAATATGCAGCGAATTTATCGAAGCTAAAATTTGTCTTAGATTTTTTAAAAGAATATGTTACTCAAGCATCAGGTTTAAAAGCACTTTTACAGGATAAAAAATCTTTATCCTATAGTACATTAAATGAAAAAATTAAAACTATTGATTGGAAAAGTACTTATGATGATTTAAAAATGAAAGAAGACAGATTAAATTATTTAAGCAATGAAAGAACAAAGATTGATGCAGAAATAAACAGTCTTCTCCCATGGGAAAAGTTTGATGCAAAGTTTAAAAATTTAAAGGAACTTAAACAAACTTCATATTTCATTGGTACTATATCTAAACAATATAAAGAAGATTTTGAAAATGAGTTTCAAGATAATCTTCAGAATAAATATATAGAATTTATTAATGAAGATAATGAAGACTTGTATATCTTTGCTTTATTTTTAAAAGAGGAAGAAGAAAAGGCAAAAAAATTATTTAAAAACTATGGATTTAGTTCTTTAACTTTAGTTTATGAAGATAGTCCTAAAGCAGTTATAGAAAATTTTAATATTAAAATTTCAGAAATAGATAAGGAAGTTGAAAAAATAAATACTGAAATTAAAACCTATGAAAGTAAGATTGAAGAAATACAAATTGCCTATGAATATTTCAATAATCTTATTATTAGGCTTAATGCGTCAGAAAATTTCCTTAAATCTGAAAAAGTTATTGCCATATGTGGTTGGAATACTCTAGATACAAATGAAGAACTGGAAAATATCATTAAGAAAGCTATAGGAAATGATTATTATCTAAGTTTTACAGAGGTTAATGAAGAAGATGATGTAGAAGAAGTACCTATTAAATTAAAAAATAATGGTTTTGCATCAGCTTTTGAAAGTGTGGTTGAAATGTATAGCCTTCCTTTGTATAAAGAAATAGATCCAACACCAATTTTATCAATATTTTATTTCTTATTTTTCGGCATGATGCTATCTGATGCTGGATATGGATTAATTATGGTTATAGTATCTTCTATTGCTTTAAAGAAAGTTAAAGATACAGCAAAAAGAAATACTTTTAAACTTTTCTTATTTGCTGGAATTTCAACGGTTATATGGGGTGCAATTTATGGTGGATGGTTTGGAGATTTGTTCTCTAATTATCTAGGAATAAAGATACCATATCTTATAGACCCAGCAAAAGGTATAACTCAGATATTAATATTATCTGTTATATTTGGATTAGTTCATATATTTGTAGGCTTAGGTCTTAAGGCTTATATACTTATAAGGAGTGGACAATTAAAGGATGCAATATATGATGTATTAACATGGTACTTTGTACTTATTGGTGCAATTTTAATGTTAGTTGGTGTAGCTTCATCTGTTGGAAAAATTCTTTTAATTATAGGGTTTGTAGGATTACTTCTTACACAGGGAAGATCAGCTCCAACTCTTGGAGGAAAAATCGGTGGAGGCATATATGGAGTCTATGGTTCTACAAGTTATCTTGGAGATGTAGTATCTTATTCAAGGCTTTTAGCTTTAGGGCTTGCTACAGGATTTATTGCAAATGCATTAAATCTTATAGTAAATCTTATTCCAAGTCCATTTAGCTATATAATATCACCAATTTTATTTGTAGCTCTCCATTTATTTAATTTACTTGTTAATGCACTTGGATCATATGTGCATACCGCAAGACTTCAATACCTAGAATTTTTTAATAAATTTTATGAAGGTGGAGGAAAGAAATTTACTCCATATAAACTTTCAGATCAATACTTAAAAATAACTAAATAAGATTTATAAAGGAGGACTTTAATTATGACATTTATGAATTTTTTAACTGAAAATGGTGGATTAATATTTGCTCTTTTAGGAGCTGCATTAGCAACAGGTTTAGCAGGAATAGGTTCAGCGAAAGGGATAGGAATAGTTGGTGAAGCTGCTTCAGGACTTATGACAGAGGAACCAGAAAAGTTTGGTAAAACATTTATATTAGTTGCTCTTCCAGGTACACAAGGATTATATGGATTTGTTATTACACTTATGATTTTATTAAACATTGGTATTCTTGGTGGTAAGGCACCTACACTTGCTAATGGTTTTGCATACTTTATGGCAGCTCTTCCAATAGCACTTGCAGGTTGGAAGTCAGCAATAGCTCAAGGTAAAGCAGCAGCAGCTGGAATACAAATACTTGCAAAGAAGCCTAATGATGTTATGAAGGGCGTTATATATGCAGTTATGGTTGAAACTTACGCATTACTTGGCTTCGTTGCATCATTATTTATGGTTTTAAACATAAAATAGTTTGGAGTGAGGCGAATGTCTAGCATAAATAATCTAACTGGGAAAATTCTTGAAGAAGCCAAAGTAAAAAAAGAAGAATTTATTAAAGAAGCTAAGGAAGATGGGAAAAAAATATTAGATAAAAAAACTGCCGAAGCTAAAATTATAGAAAAAAATACTATTGAAAAGGCAGAAAGAGAAAGTGTAATAAGAAGAGAAAGAATATTATCAAATGCAGAGCTTAAAGTAAGAAATGAAAAGCTTCAATCAAAACAAAAAGTTATAGAAAAGGTCCTTGAAAAGTCCTTAGAAAAGTTAAGCTCTTTATCAAAAGAAGAATATCTTTCTTATATTAAAGAGAGAATCTTAACTCTTCAAATAGACGGAGATGAAAAGATTATAATAAATCTAAAGGACAAGTTACTTATAACTGAAGATTTTATAAATAAAATAAATAGTGAATTAGTTAAAAAAGGAAAACTAGGCAATCTTTCTTTAAGTGATGAAACAAGAGATTTTAAGGCAGGATTTATACTAGAGAAAAATGGAATTGAAATAAATAATTCTTTTGAAGCTTTAATTAGTTCTATGAAAGATGAATTGGAGTATGAAGTTGCAAGAGTGTTATTTAACTAAGGAGGGAAATTCATGGATGCATTACTATTTACTCAGGTAATACCTAGAATTAGAGTATTAGAAACTAGACTCCTTGACAAAACAAAACTTGATAGGATGATAGATAGCAGCTCTCCTTTAGAAGCTTTAAAGATTCTTGAAGAAACTGAATATTCTATATTTATGTCAAAGGTAAAAAGGCCTGAGGATTATGAAATACTTTTAAGTAATGAGCTTAAAAGAGTTTATCATTTGCTCTACGAAATTTCCCCTGTAAAATCTTTAGTTAATATGATGAGTTTAAAGTACGATTATCATAACATTAAAGTTATGATAAAAGGGAAAATTTTAAATAAAGATTTTACAGATATAATAATCCCTGTGGGTAATGTGCCTATAGAAAAGCTTAAGACTTTTATAGATAATGAATATTATAGAGATTTAAATCCAATAATGAGAAAAGCTATAGAAGATGCTTTTGAAGACTTCGGTACTAATAAAGATCCACAGAAAATTGATATTATACTTGATAAATATATGTTTGAACAAATGCTTTCATTAAATAAGGAAATAGGAGATGAATTTTTAGATAAATATTTAAAAAGTCTTATTGACTTAAATAATATAAAAACTCTTTTAAGAGTTAAAAAGCAAAACAAAGATAAAAACTTTTTTACAAGTGTAATTATAAGTGGAGGTTTTATAGATAAAGATAAACTGATAGCTTTACTTAACGATTCAGTTGAAAATATTCCAGCAAAACTTTCTTATACAGATTATGGAGAGGTTCTTAGAGTTGGGATAGATGCTTATTCAAAGACTGGTTCAATAAATATTTTTGAAAAATTAAGTGATAATTTTATAATGGAGTATATGAAAAGAGCAAAATATATAAGTTTTGGCCCAGAACCAATAATATCTTATTTATATGCTAAAGAAAATGAAATAAAAGTTATAAGAATTATAATGATTGGAAAGCTCAATAACATGAAGAGCGAAATAATAAGAGAAAGGCTGCGTGATATCTATGTATAAAATAGGTGTAGTTGGAGATAAAGATTCCATATTGGCCTTTAAAGCTCTTGGTATTGATGTATATCCTGTTACTGAACCAGATGAAGCAAGAATTACTATAAATAAAATGGCCGCGGAAAAATATGCTATTATATTTGTTACAGAACAAATAGCTAAAGATTTGGAAGAAACTATTGAGAGATATAATAGAGAATTAATTCCTGCCGTTATACTTATTCCTAGTAATCAGGGGTCTCTAAATATTGGTATGCAGAGAATAAATGATAACGTGGAAAAAGCAGTTGGTGTTAATATTTTATAAGGAAGGTAGGTAGGTGAACTTGAAGACAGGACGTGTTTTAAAGATATCTGGACCTTTAGTTGTTGCTGAAGGAATGGAAGAGGCAAATATATATGACGTTGTAAAAGTTGGTGAAAAACGTCTTATTGGTGAAATAATAGAGATGAGAGAAGATAGAGCTTCAGTTCAGGTTTACGAAGAAACTGCAGGTTTAGCACCAGGAGATCCAGTAATAACTACTGGAGAACCTTTGAGTGTTGAATTAGGACCTGGATTAATAGAAGCCATGTTTGATGGAATACAAAGACCTTTAAATGCTATAAAAGCAAAGGCTGGAGATTTCATAACAAAAGGAGTAGAAGTTCATTCATTAGATAGAGATAAGAAATGGCATTTCACTCCAGTTAAAAAAGCAGGAGATACCGTAGAAGCAGGAGATGTAATAGGTATTGTTCAAGAAACTTCTATAGTAGAACATAAAATAATGGTTCCTTATGGTATAAAAGGAACTATAGAAACTATAGAAGAAGGGGATTTTACTATAGTTGACACTGTGGCAAAAGTTAAGGATGGAGATAAACTTTCTGACTTAATGATGATGCAAAAATGGCCTGTTAGAAGAGGAAGACCTTATGGTAAAAAACTTAATCCAGCACAACCTATGATAACAGGTCAAAGGGTTATAGACACATTCTTCCCAGTTACAAAGGGTGGTACAGCTTGTGTTCCAGGACCATTTGGAAGTGGAAAAACTGTTGTACAACATCAATTAGCGAAATGGGCGGATGCTCAAATAGTTGTCTATATTGGTTGTGGAGAACGTGGTAATGAAATGACAGATGTTCTTAATGAATTCCCAGAACTAAAGGATCCTAAAACTGGTGAACCATTAATGAAAAGAACTGTACTTATAGCAAATACTTCTAATATGCCCGTTGCAGCTAGAGAAGCTTCCATATATACTGGAATAACTATAGGAGAATATTTTAGAGATATGGGATATTCTATTGCACTAATGGCAGATTCTACATCTCGTTGGGCTGAGGCTCTTCGTGAGATGTCAGGAAGACTTGAAGAAATGCCTGGTGATGAAGGATATCCAGCATACTTAGGTTCAAGAGCAGCAGAATTCTATGAAAGAGCAGGTAATGTGTTATCTTTAGGATCTGAGGAAAGAGAAGGTGCTCTAACAGTTATAGGCGCTGTATCCCCGCCAGGAGGAGACTTATCAGAACCCGTTACACAGGCTACTTTAAGAATAGTTAAAGTATTCTGGGGATTAGATGCACAACTTGCATATAGAAGACATTTCCCAGCTATAAATTGGTTAAATTCCTATTCATTGTATATAGAAAAAATAAGCCCTTGGATGGATGAAAATGTAGCATCTGATTGGACAGCACTTAGAATTAAGGCTATGTCACTTCTTCAAGAAGAAGCTAGCTTAGAGGAAATAGTTAGACTTGTAGGTATAGATGCTTTATCTGAAAAGGATAGATTAAAACTTGAAGTTGCAAAATCTTTAAGAGAAGATTATCTTCAACAAAATGCCTTCCATGAAGTAGATACTTATGCTTCATTAGAAAAGCAATATAAGATGTTAAAATTAGTTTTATTCTTCTATGATGAAGCTGAAAGAGCATTAAATGCAGGAGTATATTTAAAAGAACTTTTAGATTTAGAAGTTAGAGATAAAATAGCAAGATCAAAATATATTTCAGAGGAAAATATAAAAAATATAGATGCAATATTTAATGAATTATCAGAGGTAATAGATGAATTAATCAGCAAAGGAGGTATAATGAATGCTTAAGGAATATAGAACAGTTAAAGAAGTAGTTGGACCACTTATGCTGGTTGATCAAGTAGAAGGCGTTAGTTTTGATGAACTTGTTGAAATAGAACTTCATAATGGAGAAAAAAGACGTGGAAGAGTTCTTGAAATTAATAAAGATAAAGCATTGGTTCAATTATTTGAAGGTTCAGCTGGAATAAACATTAAAGGAGCTAAAGTTAAATTCTTGGGCAAACCTCTAGAGCTAGGTGTTTCTGAAGATATGTTAGGAAGAGTATTTGACGGACTTGGTAATCCTAAAGATGGAGGACCTAAAATAATTCCTGATGAAAAAAGGGATATAAGCGGTATACCAATAAATCCAGTGGCAAGAAACTATCCAGATGAATTTATTCAAACAGGGGTTTCAGCTATAGATGGACTTAATACTTTAGTTAGGGGACAAAAGCTTCCTGTTTTCTCAGGATCTGGTTTACCTCATGCGGAACTTGCGGCTCAAATTGCAAGACAGGCAAAGGTTTTAAATTCAGATTCAAAATTCGCTGTTGTATTTGCAGCTATAGGAACAACTTTTGAAGAAGCTCAATATTTTATTGATGACTTTACAAAAACAGGAGCTATAGATAGGGCAGTTTTATTTATAAACTTAGCTAATGATCCAGCTATAGAAAGAATTGCAACACCTAGAATGGCTCTTACTGCAGCTGAATACTTAGCCTTTGAAAAAGGAATGCATGTACTTGTTATAATGACTGATATAACAAACTACTGTGAAGCTCTTCGTGAAGTATCTGCGGCTAGAAAAGAGGTTCCAGGTAGACGTGGATATCCAGGATACTTATATACAGATCTTTCAACTTTATATGAAAGAGCTGGAAGAATTTTAGGTAAAGAAGGTTCTATAACACAAATTCCTATACTTACAATGCCTGAAGATGATAAAACACATCCAATTCCAGACTTAACAGGATATATAACAGAAGGACAAATAATACTAAGTAGAGAATTATACAAAAAAGGTATAATGCCTCCAATAGATGTATTACCTTCATTATCAAGACTTAAAGATAAGGGTATAGGTAAAGGCAAAACTAGAGAGGATCATGCAGATACAATGAACCAATTATTTGCAGCTTATGCACAGGGTAAGCAAGCTAAAGAATTATCCGTAATACTTGGGGAATCTGCATTATCCGATGCAGATAAATTGTATGCTAAATTTGCAGATGCTTTCGAAGGAGAATATGTATCTCAAGGATTCACAACTAATAGAACTATAGAAGAAACACTAAATCTTGGATGGAAATTGTTAACTATCTTACCTAAATCAGAGCTTAAGAGAATAAGAGATGAATATCTAGAAAAATATTTAAATAAATATTTAAATAAAGCTGAAGAAAGCAAATAATAACCATTAAAAGGGATGAGTGATCTTTATGAAATTAAATGTAAATCCTACTAGAATGGAGCTCACTAAACTTAAAAAGAGGTTAACAACAGCCACAAGAGGACATAAACTCTTAAAAGATAAGCAAGATGAGCTTATGAGAAGATTCATAGATATGATAAAAAAGAATAACGAACTTAGAAAAGATGTAGAAAAGGAATTGGAAGGGTCTTTTAAAGACTTTTTAATGGCTAGTGCGGTTATGTCGCCAGAGTTTTTGGAGGAAGCCGTAGCTTATCCAAAGGAAAGCATTTCTGTAGATGTTAAAAAGCAAAACATAATGAGTGTTAATGTGCCTGTGTTTGACTTCAAAAGAAAATTAGAAGGAGATAAAGGAAGTATATTTCCGTACGGTTTTGCCAATACTTCTGCTGAATTAGATGGTGCTATAGAAAAGTTATATGGTATATTACCTAAGCTTTTAGAATTAGCTAAAGTAGAAAAAGCATGCCAACTAATGGCGGATGAAATTGAAAAAACTAGGAGAAGAGTTAATGCTCTAGAATATATGACTATACCTCAGCTAGAGGAAACTATAAGATTTATACAAATGAAGTTAGATGAAAATGAAAGAAGTACAGTAACAAGACTTATGAAAATTAAGAGTATGATGGAAGAAAAGCAAAGTAATATGGTATAAAAAAAGCAGCGAAAACCGCTGCTTTTTTTATCTAAAGTAAATATGTTTTACTTTAAAACCAGTGAATAGTTATATATGGAAAAAATAGTTTTAATAAAATACTATGTTTGCACATATATTAAAGTAAGTATTTTAATTTTAGAGCAAGAGTATAAGTATAGCTAAATAAATTTCTAAGTTTTGTATTTTCCATAATAATCTCGCATTTTTCTTGAATATTATGTATAATTTAGATATACATCACAAAAAGGAGGGAGTTTTAAAGCTTTTGGCTTTAAGAGTTATTATGGCAGTAAGAGAGATATTACAAGTTGGAGACAAGACTTTAAAAAGAGTTAGTAAAAAAGTAGAATATATTGATGATGAAATTAAAGGTATTATAGAAGATTTAAAGGATACTTTATATGCAGGTACCGGTATTGGCCTTGCAGCACCTCAAATAGGTTATCTAAAAAGAATTTTTATTATAGATTTAAAAAATGGGAAAGAACCTATAATTCTTATAAATCCTAAATTTTTAAAAAGAATAGGAAAAGAAGAGAGTCAAGAAGGATGTTTAAGCTATCCTGGTTATGAAGGGATCGTTATTAGACCTAGAAGAGTTGTTATAATGGGACTAAATGAGAAAGGTGAAGAAGTTACTTATGAAGCAACAGGCTTACTAAAAGATGCTTTTTGCCATGAGTATGATCATTTAGATGGCATAGTTTATATAGATAAGGCTAAAAAAGTATACAAAGTGGAACAAATAGAATAAAAAAGGGGAGAATGCTAATGCATAGGATTATTTATGACTGTGATAACACCATGGGGCTTAAAGATAAAGACGTGGATGATGGTTTAACTTTAATGTATCTTATAGGTAATGAAAATGTAGAGCTAATTGGTTTAACGTCAACTCATGGTAATGGTACTGTAGAGGAAGTTCATGAAAATAATCTTAGAATTATGAATCTTTTGGACAAAGAATATAAGCCTATTTTTAAAGGTGGAGATTTAAACACAGGAAGAATTAGTGAAGCAGCTAAATTTTTAGCTATAAGTGCTAGCAGATATAAAGGAGAAATAACTATACTTGCTACAGGTTCCATGTCTAACTTATATGGTGCATATTTATATGATGAAAATTTCTATAAAAATGTAAAAAATATTGTACTAATGGGTGGTATCACAAAACCTTTGGTTATTTCAGGAGTAGAGGTTAGGGAATTAAATTTATCCTGTGATTATGAAGCATCCTATAGTGTTTTAACTTCAGGAGCAGATATAACTATATTAGATGGACATGTTACTCTTCAAGCTTTGTTTAGAGAGAAAGAGTTAGATGTACTTAAAAATAGTTCAAATGAAATATTGAGATATGTATATAAAGAAATAGAGCCTTGGTTTAATTCTATGGAAAAAACTTTTAATATAAAAGCATTTTGCAATTGGGATGCAGCGGCAGCTATGTATATAACAAATAAGGAGATTTTTAATGAAAATTTTGTTTATATAAATCCTGATATAGAAGAACTAAAATCTGGAATTATAACTTTAAGAGATGAAGATAAAGGATTTAAAGTAAATATGCCAAATAAGATAATAGATTTAGATAAATTTAATAGTATTCTTATTGAAAAATGGGGAAAACTATAAAAGAATTAATTCTTAAGTTTACATGTAGTTTATTTATGAGAAGAATCTATACTTATTTAAATTTTAAAGGTCCTTACCTTAAGATATGACTCTGGAATAAAATTATTTTAAGATAGTAGGTGTTTATATGAAAAATATAGTTATTCCAATAGAGGAAAATGAGATATGCGCTCTAGAGGAAGATACTACTAAATTTACGTTCTATACACTAAAAGAAGATAAGTTTATAGAAAAGCATATTATTTTAAAAAAACCTAAAGAAGATATGGTAGAATTTTTAAAAAAGCAGGACGTAAATACTATTATTACATTAAGGATATCTAATAATCTCAATTTAAAATTAAAAGAAAATAATTTTCATGTAGTTGTTTTAAATGATAAAGAAAAATTAAAAGATTTTATTCATAAACTAACATAAAATTATTACTAGTTCTAGATAGACTTTATTTATTATAAGCACCTTTATTCACTAAAAATTTAGAAAAGTTTATATAAATATTATATGTTAAAAATATATTAAAAGTTAAAAGCTATAAATTTGAAATTTAATCTTTCAAATTTATAGCTTTTTAATTATTAATTTATTAAAAAAATATTTATATGCTTTGTATTTTTAGTTTATTGTAATTAAAATTTTATTTAGGGTACTATTACTCCTTTAACACCATATATAGCCCCTATAAAAGGAAGTTTAAGCTTTTGATAAACCAATATTTCTTCTCCAAGTTTTAGAGATTTATTTATAAATACTTTTATGCCTTCATATTCAAAACTATGAAAAGCATTTTTTACTGGAATTTTCTTTGAAATCTCAACACTGAGATTTTGGATTTGGGATCCGTTAGATCCTCATCCACCACAGGTCGTAGTTATTAAGTTAATTATAAAATTTGAATTTTTTTCTTTTGCTATTTTTAATGCTTTTTCATCTATTTTTATCATAATATATCCACCTCCATACCCATATGGGGTATGCTTATATATTAATATATTCTATAGATAGTGTCAATAGGTATAATTTATATTAATAATAAATTTAAATAATTTAACAATAGATTTAGTTTTTTAAAGTAAAGAAAAATTTCTAATATATATTTTCATAATAGTTTAATGAAGATTTAGTTGTAGAGAAGATAATTATATAACTTTTTATGAATAGGCAATATAAAAGTATATTTACAAAAGGGAAAGTATAGTGTATACTACTGTATATACACTTAAATATACAGGGGGTAAAAAAATGAAAAATGTAAAAAAAATGACCTATGCTGCAGTTTTAACTGCTTTAGCCATAGTAATTCCATTAGCCTTTGGATTTTTAAAAATTCAATTAGGCCCTTTTACAGCTACCTTAGCATCACATGTTCCTTTGTTTGTAGCTATGCTTTTAGGGCCAGCTTCAGCGGTGATGGTAGGGCTAGGTTCCACTTTGGGATTTTTAGTATCTACCCCTTTAGTGGTCGCAGCTAGAGCGTTTATGCATACTTTTGTTGGGCTTATAGGAGCTATTCTTATAAAAAAAGGTATGCCTTTTAAAAAAGTAATAGCTATAACTGCACCAATACATGGAGCTTTAGAAGCTATAGCAGTAATTCCTTTTGGATTTACACTATATAAAATATTAGTTGCTGTAGGAATAGGATCTATACTCCATCATTTAGTAGATGGTATAATTGCTTTTGCTTTAGTAAAAGCACTATCTAAAACATTAAACATAAAATTAGTGCCTACAGTTTCATCAAAATAATAAATATATACTTAGACTATTATTTAAAAATAAATTTTAAAAAATATATAAAAAGGCCATAATTCCTTTATTTAAAACTATTTAGGTTATAATATTATTATGTAGTTTTAAATATAATATGTTTTAGGAATAAAGCCTTTTTTCTTTTAGTAAATTATAATTTCTTTAAGAATTAAATATAAAATACCTTATATAAAACTTCCTAAATCTACATAGATAACTATTAGTATTTAATATTTTCTTTTAATATGTTAAAATAAATATAAAAGATAAAGTTAGTATATTGTGAAAATATTTCTTAAAATACAGGAGGTTAAAAATATGGCGAGTGTACAATTGAAAAAAAACATACATTGGATTGGAGTTAGAAATCCAGAATTAAGAGTTTTTGATATTATAATGGAAACTAAAAAAGGAACCACATATAATGCATACCTTATAGATGATGAGAAAGTAGCTCTTATAGATTGTGTTAAAGATGGTTATTTTGATGAATACATGGAAAATATAAGAGAAGTAATAGGTGATAAAAAGGTCGATTATATAATTGTTCAACATACAGAATTAGATCATAGTGGATCTTTGAGTAAATTATTGGAGATCTATCCAGAGGCAACAGTTATAGGATCAAGAGCTGCATTAATTTATATTAAAGATATTATAAATAAAGAATTTAAAAATTTACCAGCACCAAAAGAATTAAATTTAGGAAAAACCACATTAAAGTTTATAACTGCACCAAATTTACATTGGCCAGATACTATGTTTACTTATGCTGAAAATGAAAAAGTGTTATTTACCTGTGATTTCCTAGGTTGTCACTACTGTCCAGAAGGTTGTATAACAGATACTTGTTCTGGAGATTATTTAGAAGAGATGAAATATTATTTTGATGTTATTATGGGGCCATTTAAAAAGTTTGTATTAATGGGATTAGACAAAATAAAAGATTTAGATTTTGACATGGTAGCTACAAGCCATGGTCCTGTTCATATAGAAGATATTTCTAAATATATAGATCTTTATAGAAAGTGGGCTACAGAAGATACAAAGGAACAAAATATTCAAGTATTGTATATTTCAGCTTATGGAAATACAGAAAAAATGGGAGAATATTTAGTTCAAAAACTTAATGAAAAAGGAATTAAAGCAGAAGGACATGAAATAACTTCTATGCCTATGGAAAAGGTATTAGAATTAATAGAAAATTCTACAGGAATTATTTTAGGTTCTCCAACTATAAACCAAGATGCAGTAAAGCCAGTTTGGGATGTAATGAGTCATATAGGTGTTATAAGTAATAGAGGTAAAGCAGCAGGAGCCTTTGGATCTTATGGTTGGAGTGGAGAAGGCCCTTCTCTTATGACAGATAGATTAAAGGGGTTAAAATTAAAAGTTGTAGAAGAACCTTTTAAATTTAAGTTTGTTCCAAGTAAAGATGACTTTAAAAGAGCAGAGGAATTTATAGAAGAATATATGAAACTTCTTTAAAAATAATATTCCTGCATGGGTTTGTGGATTTATCATAGTATAAAGCAATTTGTTTTTATAAAGAACCATAAGGACATCAGATAGGGAAGTAATAAAACAAATTTTATTTTAAATTTAAAAAACTATGAATTTGGAAATATAATATTCTAAATTCATAGTTTTTTTATTAGAATTATAATATTTCTATTTTAGATGGTTTTATAAGATTTTAAAATTCTAAAATAAAGAAATTACTTAAAATTAATAAAGATTTTTTAAAATTTAAATCTTTATTAGATTTAAAAATCATATATTGGGTAAAATGATATTTAAAGAAACTCAGTAATTGTTAATTTATTTTTAAAATCAGCACATATTTATAAACAACGAATACATATAAATAGATTAATTAAAGGATTTTTTTTAAATTCGTTGAATTAATAAAAATGATATTTTAATAATTAAATTATAAGTAGGAGGATTAAAATGAACAGAGAAGAAATAATAGATTATTTAAATGACAACGACATATATAATATTGAAGAAATAGAATATAATGAGGATGTTTTTCCAATTAAAATTTATTATGAATTTGATGAGGAAGAGATATTAGCAGCTAAAGCTTATGCAGAGGAAGAAGCTTCTAAGGAAAATATAGAAGATGGAGAAGAAGTGGATGATTTATATAAGCCTTATTTAAATGATATATCAAAAGATAATATAGAGGACATACTTGAAGACTTAAAAGAAGATTTAGATATAGAAGCTCAGTATATATGTTATGATGATACTGTAGATAATGGGGTAAATGAATTTATTGTAGTTTTCTATGAGCAAGGTAGAAATATAGATATAGATGAAATAATAGGATTTGTTTATTAAAAATGAAACCACAGATAAATCTGTGGTTATTTTATTAATATAAATTTTTATATTTTTTATTTTCATATTCTACAATAAGCTTGTCCAATTCTTTACTGCATTGTATTACTTCAGCATTAGATAAATCATGCTCATCTATTAAGGTATATAAATATTGTTTAAGATAATAAATTTTTAAATTTAAAGTTTTTAATTGTAAATTATTCACAGCATCAACTCCATTTATTGTGTAAGTTTAATTATAATTAATTACTTCTTTGTTTTATATCCTTATTCTAACAGATTATATCGAAGTTATCATATATTTCGTAAGTCAAGGTTATACATTCTGCAACATAAATAACTATAATTTCTGTTGATAAAATGTGTATTACTATGTTGATAAATTGTGGAAAAATTGTGTAGGAATTGTGGAAAAATATGCTAGTTGTTGGCACTTAAGGGATAGAACTGTGAATAAAAAACTATAAAATAAAAACAAGATGTCGAAAAGTTTTTTCATTTCAACAAAATAATCTATTTTATTTAGGCTACTTGTCATATTTATTAAATATGATATAATAAAAAAGATTAATGGTTACATATATATTAATATGATATGCTAATTGAGAGATTTTAACGAAATAAAAGTAAAAAATATATATAAATTATTATTTGTATACAATAAACCATGATTTGAGGGGGAAAATATATGCTAAATACAGATATTGCTATGGGACTTGCGAGAGTAACAGAAGCAGCAGCGTTAAGTGCATCAAAATTTATGGGTAGAGGAGATAAAAACGCAGCAGATCAAGCAGCAGTGGATGGTATGCACAAAGCTTTTCAAATAATGCCTGTAAGAGGTAAGGTTGTTATAGGAGAAGGAGAATTAGATGAGGCTCCTATGCTATATATAGGTGAAGAAGTTGGAATTGGTGCAGAGGATATGTTAGAAATGGACATAGCTGTAGATCCAGTAGATGGAACTAAACTTATAGCGAAGGGTTTAGAAAATGCTATAGCTGTAGTAGCTATGGGACCTAAAGGAAGTTTATTTCATGCGCCAGATATGTATATGAAGAAAATAGCTGTAGGATCAGGGGCTAAGGGAGCCATAGATATAAATAAATCCCCTAAAGAAAATATATTGAATGTGGCTAGAGCTTTAAATAAAGATGTAACAGAACTTACAGTTATAGTTCAAGAAAGGGATAGACATGATTATATAGTAAAAGATGCAAGAGAAGTAGGGGCTAGAGTTAAGCTTTTTGGAGAAGGAGATGTAGCGGCAGTATTAGCCTGCGGATTTGAAGATACTGGAGTAGATATAATGATGGGAACCGGTGGAGCTCCAGAAGGTGTTATAGCAGCAGCTGCCATAAAATGTATGGGCGGTGAAATGCAAGCGCAACTTTGTCCAACTAGTCAAGAGGAAATAGAAAGATGTAAGACTATGGGAATAAAAGATCATAAAGCTATACTTTATATAGATGATTTAGTAAAAAGTGATGATGTTTATTTTGCAGCTACAGCTATAACAGATTGTGATTTGTTAAAGGGAGTAGTTTATAATAGAAATGAGAAGGCTATTACAAATTCTATAGTTATGAGATCTAAAACTGGTACTATTAGATTTGTTAAAGCATGCCATAATTTAGCCAAAAGCGCTATAGTAGTTGAATAATTTAAAAATTAAATTAGTTCTTTAATAATTCTTTATATATAAAAAAAAGTATGTATTAAGATTTAGCTCTTTAATACATACTTTTTTGATTTATAGTAGTGTATAAAATTTCTTATTTATAGATTACTATACAATATTTTAAATTTAATCAACTAATAATTCAATATAGTTCTATTTTAAAATGTGATATTTAATAATTTAATTAATATATTCAAATTATTTTTCTATTTGTAAATTCTTATCCGCTGACCACATATAGAAGGACCCATCATAGTTTTTAACGTTATTATATCCGCACATTTTTAATACTAAAGCTAAGTGGGCAGATCTTATACCAGCAGTACAGTAAGTAAGTATTTCATCATCTTTTTTAATACCAGCTTCTGTTAACAGATCTTCTATTTCTTTTTGGCTTTTTAAACTTTGATCCTCATTGAATGCTTTATTAAAAGTAAATAGTTTAGCTCCAGGTAGGTGTCCACCTCTAGCCTCACCATATTTTGTTGCACCCTTATATTCCACTTCTTCTCTAGCATCTAATATTTTTATTTTGTCTAAATTTTCTTTAACCCACTTTGTATCTGCATACATAGATTTGTCCATATTCTCTACTACAAAATCACTTTTTTTAGGAGTAACATCATCTTTTGATATTTCTAAGTTTTTGTTTTTCCAATAGTCAAATCCACCATTTAACATTTCGGAATTTTCTATGCCTAGCATTCTAAGCATCCAAATTATTCTCCCATCTTCTCCCCAACCACTTTTATTTTCTGCATAAGCAACGATGGTTTTGTTTTTATCTATACCTAAGGAAGACAATTTTTTAGAAAGTTCTTTTTCTGGTAAAAGCATTCCCCAATCTTTTTCACCGGGTTTTCCTTCCTGGTTAGTAAAATATGGCCACTGAACATTTATAGCTCCAGGTATATGACCTTTTTTATAGTCTTTGTCAGGGCGAGCATCTATTATTATTACATTATCTTTATTTAAATTTTTAGATAGCCAGTCAGAATCTACTATGTAACTACTGTCTTTATAGGATTCTTTTTGTGTTGTTTCTTGCTTTTTATCCTTTGTTTCTTCTTTATTAGAAGATGAATTAGAACAACCAGTAAAAAGTGTAATTCCTAAAACAAAACAAAGAACAATAGAGGAAAAACTTCTAAAGAAATTTTTTTCCATTTTCATATATTATTTCACTCCTTTTTTAATAGATGTTATAATTAGTATATCATTTAATTTTATACATATAAAAGTCAATAAAAAATACAAATAGGTGGACTATAGCCTATAATTTTTTTTTATATAACAACAAATAAGTATTTGAAAAAATTATAATTAGATTAATACATGAGATAAGGGTTGATGAGATTATATGGTTTCTATAATAGTTCCAGTTTTAAATGAAGAAAAAACTATAGAAAATTTATTGATAAATTTAAAAAGATTAAAGGGTGAAAAAGAAATTTTAATTATAGATGGAGGAAGCAAAGATTCTACTACAGATATAGCCTCTCAATATGGTAAAGTTATAAAAAGTAAAAAGGGTAGATCTAATCAAATGAATTGTGGAGCTAGAGAAGCTAATGGAAGTATTCTTTGGTTTGTACATTCAGATTCTACAGTTCATTATGAAAGCACAGTGGCTATAGAAAAAGCTATAAAAGATGGATATATAGGAGGTGGATTTCCTATATATTTTTATGATTTAAATAGTTTATTTATGAAATATATATCTAAAACTTCAAATATAAGAGCGGATAAATTTAATATATATTATGGAGATCAAGGAATATTTGTTAAAAAAGATATATTTTTAAATATGAGAGGATATCCAGCATTGGATATAATGGAGGATTTAGAATTTTCTTTTAGATTAAGAAGATTAGGCAAACTTAAGCTTTTACCTTATTATATTGGTACCTCTGCAAGAAGGTTTAAAAAGGGAGGCCAATTTAAAACACATATTCTAATGCATAAATTAAGAATTCTATATTTTATGGGAGTACCTACAGAAAAATTAAATAAAATATATCGGGAGGAAAGGTAATGAATGCACTTATAATAATGACTAGGATACCTGTACCGTGTAAGACTAAAACTAGGCTTATGAAAATATTAACAGGGCAGCAGTGTTCAGAGATACATAAATGCTTTTTAAAGGATGTATTTAATATGTGTAAATACTTAAAAGAGAGTATGGATATATATGTAACTTACAGTGATGAAGGGGATTTTAGTATAATAGAGCCTTTGGTACCAAGTTTTGCTAGATATTTTCCACAAGAAGGTAAAGATATAGGACAAAGAATGGAAAATGCTGTAGATGAGGTTTTAAAAAAAGGTTATGAAAAAGTTGTTTTAATAGGTTCTGATATACCAGAGATTCAGATCAAGGATATATTAAGGGCTTTTGATATTTTAGAATATAAAGATTTATGTTTTGGACCTACATTTGATGGAGGCTATTATCTTGTAGGTATGAAAAAATTAAATAAAATAGTTTTTAAAGAGGATATAAAATGGGGAGATAAATCTGTATTTTATAGTACTATGGATTTATTAAATAAAGAAAATTTAACAGTAGATTTTACAGAGAAATATGAAGATATAGACACAAAAGAGGACCTTAAAAACTTGATTTATAGATTAAATTACAAATTATATAAGTATGATATTATACCTAAAAATACTAAGAAGTATTTAGAAAATTGGTGGAGAGATGAAGATGATGAAAGATATGTTGATTAAAGAAATAAGAGAATATGTTTATCATAAGAATTTGTTTGAAATAATAAATTTAAGTAGAAATTTTAATGTTAGATTTTTGGCCCAGGGTGAATATAATATAAATTTTATATTAGAGGATAAAATAAATAAGTATGTTTTTAGGGTAAATACGGGAAGCCAATTGTCATTAGAAAATCAAATACAATATGAATATGGAGCATTAAAAAGGTTAGAAAAGAGTAAAGTTACTCCAAAGGTTTATTATGTAGATGGTAGTAAAGAGTATATAAGGTATGGTGTGTTAATAATGGAATTTTTGGAAGGCATACCATTAAATTATGAAAAAGACTTAAATAAAGCTGCTGAAATATTTGGCAAAATACATTCTATAGAACTTAATAAAGAGGATTTTTCTTCTTTTATAGTAGAAAATAATATATTTTCTGACAGAATAAAAGAAGCTAATAATCTTTTAAAGGATTTTTGGAATAGTTCATTAATAAGAGAAGATATAAAAAAATTCTTTTATAAATTTATAAATTGGGCTACAGAAAATTCTTATAAAGAAAAATATTTTACAGATAATCCTATACAGGTAATAAATAATACAGAGGTTAATTCGCATAATTTCATAATAGGATTTAAGAATTTTTATTTAATAGATTGGGAGAAACCAGTTATAAGCGACCCCTGTCAGGATTTAACACAATTTTTAGCACCAACCACTACTCTTTGGAAGGGGAATTATATATTAAAGGACTATGAGATAAATGAGTTTTTTTGTAATTATGAGAAATTTTTTAAAGGGAAAAATATAAGAGAAAGAGTAGATATGTATACACCCTATCTTTATTTGAGAGCCTTAAGCTGGTGTGCTTATGCTTATTTAGAATATCAAAATCCAGATAGAGACATAAAAAATATGGATACTTATGAAAAGATAAAAGAGTATTTAGAATTAGATTTTATGAGTAATCTATTGAATAGGTGGTTTTAATGGATAAGAAATGTTTTTATATAAAAGATACAAAAAGAAAAAAACGTATAGAAAACATAAAAGAAAATTGTATAGAGTGTAATATATGTGTTAAAAATTGTTCTATGTTAAAAGAATTTGGAGGTAATCCTAAGAAAATATTTGGTAGGATACTTGAGGAGGGGCAGTTTGAAGCTATACTTCCTTATTCCTGTGCTATCTGTGGGAAATGCAAAGAAGTTTGTCCTAAAGATTTAAATATAGCAAAAGTTTTTATGGATCTTAGAGTAGAAACTGTAGAGCAAAATAATGGCAAAACTCCTTTGAAAGAGCATAACTCTGTGCATATGCATCAGAAATTAGGATTCTCAAAATTATTTACAAAGTATGTAGAAGACAAAAATAGGGAAACTAGTAAGGTAGAGAGAGTATTTTTCCCTGGTTGTACACTCTCTGCTTATAGTCCAGAATTGGTTTTAAAAATATATGAATATTTAAAAGAAGAACTACCAGGTACCTCTATGCTTTTAGAATGTTGTGGAAAACCCACAGAAACCTTAGGGGAAGAGAAAAAATTTAATAAATTATTTAGTAATGTAGAAAAACATATAAGGGATACTGGAGCGGTAGAAGTAATAACTGCCTGTCAAAACTGCTATATGATAATGAAAAACTATAGTAAAGATATAAAGGTTAAATCCCTTTGGACAACTTTAGAGGAGATAGGTTTGCCAAACAATGCTGTAAATAAGGGAGATAATAGTAAAGTTAAGTTTTCTATTCACGATTCTTGTGTTACAGGACATGAAAAAGAAATACAAAGCAGTATAAGATGGATTATGAAAGAATTAGGATATGAAATTTTAGAAGGGGATAATACAAAAAATAGGACTAATTGTTGTGGTACAGGAGGAATGATTCATGTAGTAAACTCTAAGGTATCTAATGCTATGATGAGGGAAGCTGCAAAAAAAACTGGACAAGATTATATAATTACTTATTGTGCAGGCTGTAGAGAATCCATGATTAAAGGGGGAGCAAAATCACTGCATATATTAGACTTGATTTTTGGAGAGAAAATAGTTAACGAGCATAAGGATATAAAAATAAATTCTCCTTTAAAATCCTGGAGTAATAGGCTAAAAACAAAGAGAATGATAAAGTAAAACTTAATAATTTCTATTGAGTTTTGATTATATTTCAGATCCTCCTTTAAATAAGGGTTACAATTGAGAAATGCAGGATAAAATAAAAATTTTAATGGGGGCGTTTATGTGAAAAAATCTAAAAAAAATATTATAGTTTCCATAATATTTGTTGTTTTATTAGCTTTTTTAGTATATTTTTTAAGAAATACTATATTGGCTAAAGATGTAAGTGCAGTTTCTATAAAGGAGTATGTAAATAGTTATGGTGCTATAGCTCCTATAATTTATATAATATTATTTACTTTAGTACCCCTTACATTGTTCCCAGATTCCATATTAGCTATAGCTGGAGGTATGGCCTTTGGAATGGTGGAAGGTAGCATATATACTATAATAGGTGCTGTTTGTGGAGCATCACTATCTTTTTATATAGCTAGAGTTTTAGGAAGAAATGTAGTGGAAAAACTGATTAAAGGAAAAGGAAAATGGTTTGAGGATGGGGTAGAGAAAAATGGATTTTTAGTTGTATTTATATTAAGACTAATACCTTTAGTTCCTTTTGACATTATAAGTTATGGAGCAGGACTTTCAAAAATAAAATTTAAAGATTTTATTTTGGCTACTACAGTAGGAATAATTCCTGGTATATTAGTTTTTATAAATCTTGGGGATAAAGCTTTAAATATTAAATCTAAACAATTTGTAATATCTATAGTATTATTGGTTTTGCTATGTTTAGTTTCTTTTATTATGAAAAAGAAACTATCCTTTAATAAATTACAGAAAGATATAATTAAGAAAGGGGATAGTTATGAATCAAAAGAAAAAGAAGAGTTTAATAATTAAATTAGGTTTTCTTTTAGGCATAATACTTTTGTATTTTTTAATTCCTGGTTTTAAAAATGGAGTAAATAAAATAGCTTCAATGCTTGCTAGATTAAATATAGAAGAGGTAAAAGATTATATAAAATCCTTTGGTATTTGGGCTCCACTTATATCTATGGCTCTTATGATGTTTCAATCTATTGCAGCTCCACTTCCAGCCTTTATAATAACCTTTGCTAATGCTTGGGTATTTGGATGGGCCTTTGGAGCGCTAATATCTTGGACAGGTGCTATGATGGGAGCGGTTTTATGTTTCTATATAAGTAAATTCTATGGAAGACCTGTAGCGGAAAAGATAATTGGTAAAAAAGCATTAGATATGACAGATAAATTTTTTGATAAGTATGGTAAATATGCTATATTAATAGCTAGACTTTTGCCATTTGTATCTTTTGATGCTATAAGTTATGCAGCTGGGCTTACAGAAATGTCGTTCTGGGCTTTCTTTTGGGCCACAGGAGTTGGACAACTTCCAGCTACTATAGTTTATTCTATATTAGGACAAAACATAGGTAACATGGCAAAAATGGGATTATGGATATTTTCAGGAGTAATAGCTTTAATAGTATTTGCTGTAGCTGTGAAAAAATATTTAATGGATAAAAAAAAGAAAGAAGATAAAGCTAAAGTTAATGATGAAAGTTTAGAAAGTTAAAAGAATATAAAAACATTAAAGAGGGTGTTAAACAGCAAATTATTTTGGTATGAACCCCATTAAGTAGACTTTACACAGTATTTTTATCTGTGGCTACCTAACGGGGTACATATCAGTTTAGTTTACATTTTGATACATCCTCTTATTTTATGCTATTTTTAGTCTTTATGGTGCTATTTAACCTTAATTTAATAAATAATAGATTTAGATGTATTTTATTTTTACAAAATATGATGTAAAATAAAATGTAAATTAATATTAAGGAGTTGTAAAATATGGATATGAAAAAACTTATAGAAAGAATTAATTTTTTATATAAAAAAAGTAAAGAAGAAGGACTTACAGAAGAAGAAAAAATAGAACAACAAAAATTAAGAAGAGAATATATAAATATAATAAAAGGAAATGTGAAGGTTCAATTAGAAGGAGTAGAAAAGATACCAACTCCTAATAGAAAAAACTAATAAGTCTTTATTCAAAGGAGGTGTAAACCATTTGGTTAGGGTAAAGAATTTAATAAAGGATATGGAATTAGAGGTATTAGTAGAGGGATTAGAGAATAACATTATAGATGTTAGTGATATTAATAGACCAGGTCTTCAATTTTCAGGTTTTTATAATTATTTTGCTAATGAAAGAGTCCAGGTAGTTGGAAAAACAGAATGGAGTTTTCTAGATGTAATGAAAAAAGAACTTAGGATTAAAAGATTAAATAAATTTTTTGAATTTAAAACCCCATGTATTATAATAACAAGGAATTTAGTGGCTCATGATGAATTTATGAATAGTGCTAAAGAAAAAGGACAGTGGGTTTTAAGAACTGGTGAAATATCTACTAGATTTGTAAGCTCCTTAATGTCTTATTTAGATGAGAAATTAGCTCCGGAGACTAGAATGCATGGCGTTCTTTTAGATGTATATGGTATTGGTATACTTATCACGGGAGAAAGTGGCATAGGAAAAACGGAAACAGCCTTAGAACTTATAAAAAGAGGGCATAGATTAGTAGCAGATGATGCAGTAGATATTAAAGAGATAAATGGGATATTAAAAGGTACATCTCCATCTATTACTTCAGGCATGATGGAGGTTAGAGGAATGGGTATAATAGATGTAGCAGCTCTTTATGGATTAAGTTCTATATTAAATGAGAAAAAAATTGATTTAATGATTAATTTGGAGCAATGGAAAGCAGAAAAAACTTATGATAGATTAGGTGTGGATAAAGAATATATAGATATATTAAATACACCAGTTAGAAAGCTTACTGTACCTATAAGACCAGGGAGAAATTTAGCTGTTATAATAGAGGCGGCAGCAGCAAATTATAGATATAATTTAGTTACAAAAAATTGCCCAGCAGATATAATAAATGAAAGAATTAGTAAGGAGGCTGTTGGTTTAAGAGAAGATGAATAATAAAACTATTTTAAGAGAAAAAATTATAAATGTAAGAAAATCTTTAACTTTAGAAGAAAAAATAAAAAGAGACACAATAATAAAAGATAAGCTCCATAAAAATTCTTCATATAAAGATTCAAATTTCATATTTATATATGTAAGTTTAAGGGATGAAGTTAATACCCATGATATTATAAAAGAAGGTCTAAAGCATGGGAAAAGAGTATGTGTGCCTAAGGTTATATCTACAAAGGAAGGCATGGTAGCTATAGAAATAAAGGATTTTTCAGAACTTATAGAATGTGGACATTATAAAATATTAGAGCCTAAAAATTTTCAAAACATAGTAGATCCAAAAGAAATAGATTTAGCTATTTTGCCAGGTTTGGCCTTTGATATTAAAGGGGGAAGACTGGGTTATGGTGGAGGTTTTTATGACAGGTTTATTCCTAAACTA
Organism: Clostridium sporogenes; assembly: GCF_001889325.1. NCBI lineage: Bacteria > Bacillati > Bacillota > Clostridia > Eubacteriales > Clostridiaceae > Clostridium > Clostridium sporogenes. Next base: position 3,559,231 of record NZ_CP013243.1, read on the forward strand.
AAAAGAGAAGTCCCCAAAATAGCTTTAGCTTATGATTTTCAAATATTAAAAGAGGTTCCAAAGGATGTACATGATATATTAGTAGAAGAGATTATAATAGATTTTTAATATTTAGAAAAGAAGTGTTTTTTAGTAGTATATATAAATTAAGTTTAAAATAAATGTATTTTTATAATAAAGCTAACTATAATTTTTTCATAGAATATAAAAAATTTAGTTAGTTTTTTAATATTTTATGTTTAAATATAAAAATAACATTTGATTATTAAGAAATAAAAAGTTTATATAAGAATAATAAACACATTAAGTCCAAACAATAGTCATATAAAAAATAGTATTTAGGTGATTTTATATGATAATTTTTGATTTGTTGAATAATTTTGAGGAAATTAAAGGAGATTTTAAGGTTGGAAGAAGCTATTATTGGATAGTGGTTCATTCACAGGATTTGAATGTGTTAAAGGATAAACTAAATTTAAAGGAAGAAAATATAAAAGAATGTGAGAATTATACTCAAGGAGCTCAAATAAATTTTTATAAGGATTATATATTTATTATTTTGAATTTGCTCCAATACGATAAAGCTGTGGAAACAAATGAAATTAATATATTTTTGAGTAAAGACTATATAATAACAGTTTATAAAGAAAAATTAAACTTAATAGAGGAAATACTAGATGATATTAAGGAATGCAAAAATTGTTTTCTGATTAAAGAAAATCCTAAACCCTTTATTTTATTATATTATATTATAGATAGAATAATAATTAAAAACTATGAAGTTATAGCTACTTTAGAAACCAAAGCAGACAAGATAGAAATAGATATATTAGAGGAACCAAGACATGAACATATAGATGAAATAATATATTTAAGAAGACAGGTTTATAGAATTAGAAAATATATAACCCCCTTAAGATATATAGGGGATAGTCTTATAAGTAATGACAATGGTATGATAGAAAAAGAATGTGTTAAATATTGTATAACTTTAAATAATAAAATAGAAAAATTAATGGTAGCATTAGAAACTTTGGTACAGGATCTTTCTTTAGTTAGAGAAGCTTTTGAGTCAGAAATATCAAATAAAACTAATGAACTAATGAAAGTTTTTACTTTAATTGCTACTATTTTTTTACCAGCTAGTTTAATTACTAGTATTTACGGAATGAATTTTGACAATCTCCCTCCTATGCAAAGTCCTTATGGATGCTTATATGTTTTAGGATTTACCCTTATTATATCTTTGTTTTTAGTTTATTTATTTAAAAGAAAAAAATGGTTATAAAACAAATAAATGTATTTATAAGAAAAATAAACTATTATATATTAATTTATGTTAAAATATATATAGAATATTATGGAAGAGAGGTGAAAGACTTAGGTGATATTTTTCACTTAAGCAATAGTATGGAAAAGGATTTAACTAAAAAGTATGAATTAGCTTGGGATAAGTACTCTAAAGAAGATTTAACCAATGTTTTTGATTTATCCGAAAAATACAAAGATTTTATGTCAAAATGCAAAACAGAAAGAGAATGTGTAAAAGAGTTTATAGTTTTAGCAGAAAAAAGTGGATACAAAAGTTTAGAAGAAATAATAAAGAATAATGAAAAACTAGAACCAGGTGATAAGGTATATGCAAATAATATGGATAAAACTTTAGCTTTATTTGTTGTAGGTAAAGAGCCTATGGAGAAAGGACTTAAAATATTAGGAGCTCATGTGGATTCACCAAGATTAGATTTAAAACAAAATCCTTTATATGAGGATACAGATTTAGCTTTATTTGAAACTCATTATTATGGTGGAATAAAAAAATATCAGTGGGTTACTCTACCATTAGCTATACATGGTGTAATAGTAAAAAAAGATGGAACTAAGATTAATGTGGTAATAGGAGAGGAAGAATCAGATCCTGTATTTGGTGTATCTGATTTATTAATTCATTTATCAGGAGAGCAAATGGAGAAAAAGGCTTCTAAAGTGGTAGAAGGGGAAAATTTAAATGTACTAATAGGAAGTATGCCTATAGAAGATAAAGAAGCTAAAGATAGAGTAAGAAGAAATATATTAAAATTGTTAAATGAAAAATATGAAATAGAAGAAGAAGATTTTGTTTCAGCAGAATTAGAGGTAGTTCCAGCTGGAAAAGCAAGGGATTATGGTTTTGATAGAAGCATGGTAATGGCTTATGGCCAAGATGATAGAATTTGTTCTTATACTTCTTTCGAAGCTATGATGAAAATGGACAAAGTAGATAAAACTTGTGTTACATTACTTGTAGATAAAGAAGAAATAGGTAGCGTAGGGGCTACAGGTATGCAGTCTAAGTTTTTTGAAAATACAGTAGCGGAAATAATAAACTTAACATCAGATAATTACAGTGATCTAAAATTAAGAAGATGCCTTACAAATTCAAAGATGTTATCTTCTGACGTATCTGCAGCTTTTGATCCTAATTATCCATCTGTTATGGAAAAGAAAAATTCAGCTTATTTTGGAAAAGGTATAGTATTTAATAAATATACTGGATCTAGAGGAAAAAGTGGATCAAATGATGCAAATCCAGAATATATAGCTGAAATAAGAGCTATGATGGAACAACATAATGTATCATGGCAAACATCAGAATTGGGAAAAGTAGATCAAGGTGGTGGAGGTACTATAGCTTACATACTAGCTCAATACGCTATGGAAGTTATAGATTGTGGAGTTGCTCTTCATAATATGCATGCGCCTTGGGAAATAGCTAGTAAAGCAGATATTTATGAAGCTATGAGAGGTTACCATGCCTTTTTATTAGAAGCATAAAATAAGGAAATTACGACTTAACAACCTTTAAAGAGTGAGAATTAAAGCAAGAAATACTTTTAGCCAATAGATAGCTATAAAAATAAAGAATACTAATATTTGTGCCCTAATATTTAAGCTAACGCTCTAATGCCACGTCCTGTGGCAACAGAGCTAAGTAAACGTCCTGTTTACTTCACGCTTAAATATTAGTTCACAAATAAAGTATTCTTATTATTTTTCTAGATATCTATTTTCTCTAAAAGTATTTCTTGTTTTAATATCTTTAAAGGTTGTTATAATAATTTCCTACTGAAAGAAAAAACTACAAAAGGATGATTCTGTTTCGCTTTTCTACACAAAATCTTTAATTATAATATTTATGCTAAGTTAGTTATTAAATTTAAAGATTATAGAATCCATTTTAAATTTAATATATAGATGACTTCAAAAAAAGCGATAGCGCCGGTGGAGGCTTTCTATAAAAATTAATATTTAGGTTTATATAAAAGACTTTAATTTTATTCAAAAATAACGGGAGTAATCGTGAGTTGCCTTTCTAACCACATATCCTTTTTTAAACCAAGGGTAGTATAACTTTCTTTTAAGCCGTAATTTTCTTATATTGAGTCTATAGATTTTAGGAGTTTTTCTATATTACCTTGATCTAAGGTAGTTGCTCCTATTCTATCTGGATGGCTTCCATCGGTTTTGGTTAATCCATGAAAATCCGAACCACCAGTTATAATTTTGTTATATTTTTTAGCCAGATTTTCAAATCTTATGGTATCTTCTGGCTTATTCATATAATATATCGCTTCTACTCCATTGAAATCCAATTTAAATAAGTCTTCTACATTAGTTTTTTTTATTAATACAGGATGAGCTAAAACTGATATGGCACCAGATTCTTTTAATAGAGATATACCTTCCTCAGCGGAAATAGTTTTATTAGGTACATAAGCCTTACATCCTTCTCCAATGAAATTTGAAAATATATGATCCCAGCTATAATCATATCCCGCTTCTACAATTGCTTTTGCAATATGTGGTCTTGAAATAACTCCTTTTGTAGATTCCATTATTTCATTAAAACTTATTATTATATTAAAATACTTTTTTAGTTTATCTACTATTTCATTGGCTCTTTTTTTTCTATATTCTTTTTTGTGTTTTTGAAAATTTTGTATTAAGCTATTTTTATAATTATTTCCTTTAAAATATCCTAAAACGTGAATACTGCAGTTATTATATGTAGTGGATAATTCTATACCAGGAATAACCTTTATGTTTAATTTTTTTCCATAAAATAATGCTTCCTCTATTCCATCTGTAGTATCATGATCTGTTATGGATATTATATCTAGTCCTTCCTCTTTAGCTAGATAAACTAATTCCTTTGATGAATACTTACCATCAGAAGCATTAGTATGAGTATGAAAATCACCTTTTATATAAATAAGAATTACCTCCTTTAAAAATTAATGAGTTTACTATATATTTTATACTAAACTATAATAAATAAAATATACAACTATAATAAATTAACTTATTTATAAATAGATTAGTTCTAGAATAATGATGTTTATTAGCAAAGAGGGTTTATAAAATATTAATATGATATAAGCAAATAAGCTTAAAAATTTTAAGCTTATTTGCTATTAATTTTTTTTATATTTAATGCAAATTCTTCAGCTTTTTCTTTTATATTAGGTATTTTAAATATAGCATTAGGATCATTTGCTGTTTCCATTAATAAGGCATAGGGTGGTAATAAAAATCCTTTATTTATATTTAGTGCTCCTATTAATTGTTTCCCTACAGAATCACTTCCAGAATTTCCAGATACTATTAATCCTAATAGATATTTTTCGTAGAAATTTGTTTTCCTATAAAGTACTGTAAGTCTATTTATTGTAGCAGATATATTAGAGGAAACAGCGTCATTATAATTTGGGCATAGCCAAACTACTATATCGGATTTTTCTATAGCAGGCAATATATTTTCAACCATAATACCTCCATAAAAGCAACTATTTTGTTTTCCATAATGTAAGCACATTTTATAGGAACAACCTTTGCAATCTTGTACCTTACCATTTTCTATTTGAATTTCATCTATATCATACTCCTTTAATTCACATGAAGCCATATGCCACAGGCTTAATGTATTAGAAAAAGTATGAGGAGAAGAATAAAGGGCTGTTATTTTAGGAGATTTTATATATTTAGGAGTATAACTTAAAAGTCTTTCTCCAAGTTTATGACATAGATCCAAACAAATCCTTTCTAAAGGCATAGAGAGGGTTTTTTGCCAAGTTAAAAAATTTTTAAAAGAACCAGTAGCTTCAATCATTGGGTGACCTATAAATCTACAACCTAAAGAATTAGTTATAAATATTAAATCTTGACATACATCCTTTGTAAAAAGTTCTGTAGCACTATGCACCAGTAAAGTAGCAGTAGAATCATAAAAAAAATCTTTTTCTTTAGTTTTTAAATTATCTAGAAAAGACCACATATATAAGTCTATACCAGAAAAACCTACTTCAATAACAAATAAAATTTTTTTATTTTTTAAGTTTAACAAATTATCATTATTTGTTATCTTAGTAACTTTAGAAAAGTTGTCACAAAATTTATTTATCATATTATTTAGTTCTTTAGATGGCTTAGGATTTGGCATTATAAGAAACAATTCCTTCATAAGAACACTCCCTTAAAAATAATTTGTATTTAAATTAAATTTTTAGAGTAATTACTTTAAATATTAGTAATGAATGCTTCTTTAAAAAATTCTTAGAAAAAATTGGTATTTGAGCTAAAAAATTTAGAATAATTGTTATATTATTTTTCAAAAACATTAAAAATTCTTTAAATAAGCATGGGTTTCTTCTAATTTTTTTAATAAGTTAGAGGGCATATTTTTATAGGTTTCTAATTCTATAGTATTGTTTATAAATCTATTTCTAATTCCCATAAAAGCACCATTTAAAAATGTAGCACTATAGTGCCACTCCGATTTTATAGTAGCTATTAAAGAAAAACTTCCAGAGGATAGAGCAGGAGCTATATAGGGTTTAAAGCCAAAGGAACGTATTTCTAAATTTGCTTCTCTAGTTTTTTTAGTTAAAATGTCAGATAAATTTTCATCGTAATTGTCTATACTATTAGCTATTACAAGACCTTCTCCATGGGGACCAAAGGCTCTTCCTTCTATAGAATAATTTTTGAATTTAGGATCTTTACCTGCGTAATAGGCAGCTCTAGCATTCATAACTCCAAGACCATAGCCTCTAACTTGTTCAGGAGCTAAACCTTCTTTTAGAGCTGATTTGCATAGAAGATCTACCGGATCGGATACTACGGCAAATATACCTTTAAAGTTTTTTTCCTTTGCAAGTTTGGCATAAAAAGATACTATTTTACTGTTTCCCTCAAATTGAACTAGCCTTACATCTTTAATTTCATTTCCTATTTTAGGGACACCTACAGAAACACAGAATACAAACATATTACAATTAAAAATTTCATCTTCATTTAATACTTTTATTTTAGGTAAATTTGGATTTAAGTTAGGACTTTGAATTTGATTACATTCATATTCCCATCGGTTTATTTTATTTATATCCTTGTCATATATACCTATTTCATCTATACAATCTTCTCCTAAAAGTCTTAATCCTGTAATTAATGTTCCTCCTACATCACCCAATCCTACTATATTTATTTTCCATTTTTGATTTGGACAAGGATTAAATTTTAATGTTTCCTTCCAATTTTCATAAGCTTTATTAATAGCTACTAACCTTTTTTCTTTTATAGCTTTTTTTATAAATTGTGGAACTTTAATAGGAGAATCTCTTTCTATTAAAATATTTAAATTTTCATTTTTTATAAAAAGCAGAGAGGTATTAGTTATTAAAAAGCTTCTTCTAGAATTTTTTTGATCTATATTTACTAAAAAATACATTAATCTCTTATGAAAAGAGGCTTCTTTTTCTGTTATTTCTTTTAAGTTTTCTTTTTCTGTTGAAATTATAATATAATTTTCTACAATATAATAAAATAAATTTAAGTTATTCATAAATTCACATCCTACATATTATTGTTATAATAGTTATACATAAAATATTATTTAGTTATTTACATCAGATTAATTTTTAATCTTCCATAATATTTTCTAACCTTAATAGACTTTCTAGATCATTTTTTAAATAGTGAGAAGGGTTTAAGTTTAAATCATAATACATATTTTTTCCTTGGTCTGGGCATCTTGGCACATTAAACACATGACCTAGTAGGTATAAGCTTAAATTTCTGTCTGTTATGTTACGATATTCTTCTTCTATGATTTCTAATATGTTTATAGAGTTTTCTATACAAATTTTAGATAAATTGAATATGGCGTTTTTATTACTGCCAACTATAAATTTAGGATAGGTATAAGGTAATATTAAATTTATAGAAGGAAGTAAATTTCTTTTAGGGTACTTTCCACGCCATAATAAATCACCACCCATAAAAGGATACATAGACACTTCATTAAACCAAAGCTTTAATCTAGGTATAAAATAAACACTGTCTACAGATCTGTTTTGCCTATCCATTAAATCCTTTCCTCGTCCAGACATAATACCTACTACTATATTTTTTATTTCTAGATTTTCTTTTTTAAATATAGGATCTAAAGCTTTTATTCTATAACCTTTATGAAGCAAATTATCTACCAAAATGACAGGTCTATTAAAGGATTTTAACATTCTTACTTGAGTGTTTAAGTCAAGATAGTGAGGGAATTCTCCAATTTTAAAGCCTTTCATATTAGAATAAAATATTTTTTCTGTATGAAGGGCCTTAGTTACAGTATTAGGAATTATATGTCTATCTAATATATCTCCATAGGGAACACACATAGCTTTACCTAGATTTCTAGGTGTTTCTACATAACTAGGTACATTATTTTCACTACAAATTTTATCAATCATAGCTTGATGTAAGAAGTTACTATGAAAGGATAAAATAAGCTCACCTTTATATAAATTTGTTAAGGCCTTTTGTAGCTTTCTTCTGCTTTCTAAAATTATGTTTTTAATTTTTTTGTTATTTCTATAGGGTTCTTTTATAAAATTTTCAATATCTAAGTTTAATATACAAGGATTACTCATATCTACAGCATATATAGATAAAGAATTATTAACAGTTGGGACTTTAATAAAACCTTGGAGTTTTAATATATCAACTATAGAAGGATTTTGAAATTCCTCACATTTTGGATGAAATACAGCATATTCATAATCTGTAGAGGCACAAAAGGCTAAGGTTTCAGTTACTAGAATTTGTTCTATATATCTACTTTTTTCTGTATTTTTAATATAAAATCCATCTAAAGATAACATTCTACCAGTACTGTTATTTCTTATATATTCCGTAATATAATTGTCTTTCATTTCTTCATATAATACGGTAGATCTTATCCAATGAAATAAAGAGAATCCTATTAGTTCATTTTTTTTGTCTCTTACTAAAATTATTCCAGAAGAGGGCTTTCTTTTTATATTATCTAGTATTTCTTTTATATTTTTTACTTTATATTTTAAAAGAGAAGATATTTCATTTATTATAAAATCATCTATGAAATTTAAAATTATTAATCTTAAAGAAATAGGTTTTATTATAGATTTGTCCTGGGATTCTCTTTGATAAAATCCTTTTTCATATATATATTTTTCTGCTATAGGGTCTACTAAACTAGATATATTTTTATTTTCATCTATATAGCTTCTAATTTGTGTAGAACTTATCTCTGAATATTTAGAGGACAAAGAAAAAATAAGCACATCTCTTTTTATATAAGAGATTATCTTCCTTAATTTTTCATTGTTTTTTCCCCGTTGAAATATTATATGAGAAAAATTAAATATAGAATTTGCTACATTTATATTTTCTTTTTTATAGCTGGAAGCATTTAATATTACATCACTACCAACGGCTATATATAGTTCAGACTTTGGAAATAGACTTTTTAATTTTTTTAAGTCTTTGTTATTAGCTATGTTTATAGGTATACTAGCAGGATAAATATAGATATTAAGCTGATCTGCAATTGATAAATTTAGTATATCCCTTCTCAAAAGACTAGGAAGTGTTCTTTTAGACCAAGAAAATTCATCTACTGCTAAAAAAACTTCAAATCCCATGTCCCTTAAAGCTTTGGCTATTTCTTTATGGCTTGCAGAAAAAGGATCAAAGGTTCCAGGGAAAAACGCTACTTTTTCTGCAGAAATCATATTTAAATCTCCAACAAAAAAATTGTAGTCGGATATAAATCTATATATATAATGCATACCTACAGAATTTGTAAGCATCATTAAGTTTTTATTTCTATCCTCTGCAATAAGAGTAAGGATTTTTTTCCCCGTTAGTTTAAATAATTCTGCCTTTTCTTCAAATGAATTCTCTTCTCCAAAAAGATGCTTACCTAAAGAGATAAAAGCAGATTGTTTAACTTGTATGTTATAATCACCTAAACCATTTAATAAAATTCCAAGCATATTTATCAATCTAATATTAAAAAATTTAGTATCTTCTTTAAATCTAATTTTATAAGTAGAATAATTTGATATAGTAATTCCTATAGTTTTTAAAAGTAAACACTTTAAATTTGTATTAGATTTTTTAAATTTAATAGTTAAATCCTGTATTATTTCATCTAATTCTATAGGTTGAAGCCATAGGAGCACCTGTCCTGCATAGGTTGGAATATATTCTGTAAACCTATTACCTTCTATTTCTAGTCCCCTTAGTAATTCAATAGCAATTTCATTTCTTTCTGCTAAACTTAGGTAAGGCATAAGTTCTAAAATAGCATTACCAGCTTTACTTCTAACACTTTCTATATTACTTACTTTTAAAAGATTAGAAAAGTGTATAACTGTATGCATGGCAAAAGAAGAGGGATTTTCTTTTGCATATTTTAAAAGAAGATCTATTTGTATATGCTTTTTTATCCAAGTTGTGTTGGATTTTAAATTACTTAGAGATATTTCTGTAGCTAATTTTTTATTTATATTAATATGCTTTTCAAGACTACAGTATAAATTTTTCATATTTAAATTTTTAGCCAGTTTTAATTTAAGTAAATTCTCAGTAATATATTTTTTATTTATAATAGAGGAGTTTAAATAATCCTCTATTTTATTTTTTATGCCTTGGGGTAAATTCTCCTTTGCCAATAAATTTAAAGTTTTAAGAGCTCCTAATCTTAATGATTGATTTCTTTTTTTCAATATATTAAATATAAAATCCCAAAGATTATTAGTATGCTCTGAGGAGAAATCTATAGGTATATATTTTGCAGTATCTAATAAAAAAAGTTGAATATCTACATTTTTATATTTTTTATAATCAAAATGATTAAGTACAATTTTTCTGTAATCATCTAGGGAGCTTTCTTTACAATATTTAAATAAAGATTCAATCATTGTAGAAGTATTATATCCTAGATTGAATTTATTTATATAAATCATATTGCTTGGAGGAGATAGCATAGCTTTTAAATATTCTCTTAAAACATCTCCAGAGGTTATTTCAGCCTTTGGAAGTTCTACATTAGAAGGTATTTCCTTCATATAACTTTCATCAAAGGTTGAAATAAGTTTACCTATTAGTTCAGCACAATGTTTTCTAATATCGTCTTCAGGATGGGTTAAATTTTCAAATAAAAATTTAAGAGTTTGCTTTTTTTGTTTTTGAGTAAGGTAAGTAGAATATTCCTGAAGAACCCTAATATATTCTCTAAGATTTTTCCAGTCCTTTTCAGAACGAGCGGAATCTAGTATGGTTTCTAGAGAAATTTCATCTCTAAGTTGATGCATTAAATAAATACTATGATATATAGATATATTTTTAAGATTATTTGTTATTTCTTCACCTTGCATTAATGAATATTCAGTATTATTTAAAGAGGAATACTTATTAAACATATTTTTGTTAGGATCTACATTTATGTCTAGGCTTAAAAGATAGTCCTCAAAATCTTTTAATTTTGAATAAACACCTTTATATCTTTTTTCTTTTTTTTCATCTAGGTTTTCTAGCTTGTTAAGTATTACATAAAAGGAATCTTCTAAAGAATAAATATGCATTTTATAACCGGAGTTTGTTTCCATATTTTTCACTCTAAAATCTGAATAAATTAATATTAAAGATTCTAAAGATAAATTTTCAACTTCTAGATCCCAGGTAGAGTGGTTCATGGCAATATTCCCAATATAGGGTATATTGTATCTTTTAAACCACTGATCTGTATAATAATAATGAAGATGAGGCACTCTTTTTAAATCTTCACCAGTACATCCGTATTTACCTATATCGTGTCCAGCACCAGCACCAGATACTCTACCTAAGTCTATAGGGATACCAACTTTTTTTAATTGACGACCTATATGAACACATAAATAGTGGACACCACATATGTGATCTAAAGTATTAAAGCCCATAACTTCTTCACTTAGTTTCATCATTTCATAGATATAATCCTTTTTAAAATTAGATAAAAATTTTTTATACTCATGGGGTCTTTCTAAGGCTTCTATTTCTTCATCTTTTAAAAAATTTAAGGGGTACTTGCTTTTGAAGTTAGAGGAATCACAATCTTTTTCAAAGTCATTTATTATACAAAATATTTTCAAAAATATTTCCGCACAAATATTTATATTAGAATCATTTTTTATTTTGTTAGTATGAGGAAAGGTTTTATTTAGAGAGTAAGTATATATTTCCTTTAAACATTCTTCTTCGCTTTTTATAGGATAAATGCTTTCTAATAAACCTTTGCATAGTTGCAAGGTGTTTTTAGCAGAAAAATCATGATTTATTATCATTTTAGATAATTTTTTATTAAATTCTAAAGAATCAATATGTAAACTTATATATTCTTTATTTATACCTTGTTTTTTTATCCAGCTATTATTTTTTAAGCTTTTAGATATTTTATTATATAAATATTTAAAGTTTAATTTAGTCATATAATTTTTAGCCTCCTTTATAAAATGATTTTTAAATTAAAAGGGAGTATTATTATGGATAGTTTTATTCACAGAAATTTTTAGAAAAATTTCTTATGGGATATAGTTTATACTTTTAAATATTTATAGAAGAGAATATATTATAACAATTGTTGTTACGATAATAATGTCTATTATAAAGATTATATAATTTATTTGGATTTTTTTATAGGGATATAAGGAATTTATATTATTATTATTTTACTTTATTTCAGTTAATAATCACTGTAATATTATTTAAATCTTCATTTAAGATAATAGAATAAAAATTATAGATTTAAACTTTTACAACATTAAAAAGTCATACATTCACTGAAAGGTTATTTGCATTTCAACAAATTTGGTATTTTTAGCAATATATGACCTTTTATTTATACTATTTATTGAATAAAAAATTACATAGATTATATAAATTATAGGCTTCAGGTATATTATTCATATCTATATAATCCATAGGGAAGTTACCATCAAAGGGATACACTGAAATATATTGTTTATTATATACATTTATTATGTATTTGTCTTTTTCAAATGTAAAAAATATTTTATATAGTGGTTTTGATTCTGGTTTTTTTTCTAAAGTTTTAAAATTTTCTTTTTTTAAAAGAGTTATAAAGTGTTTTATTAGTTCTTTATCTTTTTTATTTATTTCAGATCCTTTATAAAAATTAGTTTCTAATATAGTAACTTTATATTGTTTTTCTAGGGTTATATTTTTAGCTAAAAGGTTAGTATAGTAGAAATTGTTTGGTTTTTTACCCTTTAGTCCATCTATGGGGAATACTATATTGCAGGATGTTAGAAGAAAACAGGAAATAGATATTAAAAATATTAATTTTAAAAATTTTTTCAAATAAATCACCTACATAATTTATTACTAATTAAAACTATGTGTTCTTTTTAGGTTTTATTACCTTTATTAATGGTATAATAATAAAAAAATAGATTTATCAGGGAGGGGTAAATTTGAATTATCAATTAATAGCATTAGATATGGATGGAACTTTATTAAATGATGAAAAGAAAATAACAGAAAAAACTCTTTCTTATATAAAAAGAGCAAAGGAAAAAGGAGCTAAGGTAGTTATATCCTCTGGAAGAGTTCCAGGAGGATTGAAATTTTATGAAGAAACTATAGCTAAAGAGGAACCTATGATTTGTGCAAATGGTGCTTTGATTTTAAATGATAAAAAAGAAGCCATATATAATGAAGGAATTAATAAAAATATACTTTTAGATATCATAGATATTTTAAGAAAATATAAGAATACATACTATCATTTTTATCATGATAATATAATGTGTACGGAAAAATTTGATTATAGTACAAAAAAATTTTATGAATTTAATAAAGATATAGAAAGAAAATATAGAATAGAAATAAGGATAATTACGGATAGTAAAGAATATATTAAACATAGGTCTAGCGAGATAACTAAAATAGTAGTAGTTGATAATGATTTGGAATATTTAAATAGAATCCAAAAGGAAATAGAAGATAATTTAAAGGTCAGTGTAACTAAATCCCATATAAGTAATATAGAAATATGTAACTTTGGAATTAGTAAAGGAATAGCCTTGGAAAAATTAGCTGATTATTATAATATACCTATAGAAAAATGTATAGCTGTAGGAAATGATGAAAATGATATAAGCATGATAAAAAAAGCAGGTCTTGGAGTATTTATGAGAAATACAAGAGAAGAATTGAAGAAATATGCTGATTACATAACTTATATGGATAACAATAATGATGGAATAGCAGAAGTAATAGAAAAATTTATATTGTAGTTAAATATATATTAATTTTATATTAAAAAACTACTTATAATGGAAGGTAAAATTATTTATAAATATACAATTATTTATAAATATACATACTTTTTAAAGGGAAATTATAAATAAAATTGAAGATATAATTAGAAAATGATATAATACCCGGTAGAGGTATAATTATAGTCGTAGTAAAAAAAGAGGAGTTTTAGTTATGGAAAATCAAAAGAAAGATGTTAAGAAAGATATACAAACGAGACTTAGAAGGATTGAAGGACAGGTGAAGGGCATAGAAAAAATGGTAGAAAATGAATGCTGTTGTAGAGATGTGCTTATACAGATAGCTGCTATAAGAGCTGCTATGAATAAAGTAGGAGGTTTGGTATTGGAAAATTATGCCAAGCAGTGCTTCTTAGGGGAAGATAAGGAAAAAGATGAAGCTATAGAAGATTTAGTATCTACTTTTACTATGTTTATGAAATAAGGAAATTATGATTTAAAAAGCTGTGTTAGCTTCCTTTTTTTTTTAGCAGGGGATGATAGTATAACTATTTAGAGATAAATTCATATTAAAAAAACAATTAAGGAACATAGTATCATATGATACCATGTTCCTTAATTGTTTTTTATTTTATTTGAAATTATATTTTTATATTTACGCTATTATGCGCTGTTATGTTTTCCCTTTTCTACTTTGTTCATTGTAATTTTTTCTCTAAATTTATATATAAGTCTCGTCATAGAGGATACCATAACCATACCTAAAGCTATAGCCCCTGCTACAGATAAAGTGGTAAACCCTGTATTTAAAGCTCCACTTACATCTCCTTCAATAACCTTTTGCATAGTGTAGTACATACCACCACCAGGAACTAAGGGGATCATGGCACATATTACCATTAAGGTCACAGGAGTTTTTTCTATTCTTGCCATTATTTCTGAATATATGCTTCCTGCTATAGATCCTATAAAGAAGCTAAATACTGTAGAACAGTTATTGTTTTTACATATAAGATAGGATAGCCAAGCTATACTTCCCCCTAAGGATGCGTATATAAGTTTTTTTCCTTTTATGTTAAATATACCTGCAAATCCTAAAGAGGCTAAAAATGAAAATATAAAATTTGAAATCATAATCATAAAGTAGTTCCCCCTAAATAAATCCATAATTTAAGTACTACACCACTTCCTACTGCTATGGCTACTGCTATTAAGAACGCTTCTGCACCTCTTACAATTCCAGAAATTAAATCCCCAGCAATTGTATCACGTAAAGCATTAACTATTCCTATTCCTGGAACCAATATCATAACAGAGCCGATTATTATTTTATCTACATTTAAATTTGATACCATTAAAGTACTTAAAACTGCTAAAAAAGATACTGTAAAACCACCTACTAGATTAGTAAAGAATACATTAACATTTAAATAACCTAGAAAAGAAAGTACAGGCTTTAGGGCGGCGCCTATTACAAATGCAATAATAAAATCTAAATAGTTTCCCCCAAACAATAACGTAAAGAAAGATGAAATAAAACAAGAAAAAAGTATTCCTAATTTATTACTATAAGGAATTCCTTTTTTTATTATATTTAATTCTTCTTGAACTTGCTCTAAGGTTAAATTATTTTCTTTTATACTTCTAGATAAATTGTTTACTTTATCTATTTTGTCTAAATCTATTGTTCTACTTGTAATTCTTCTACTAAGAGAAACAGTTTGACCATTTTCGTTTGTAGCGGAGATCATTATTACAGTGGGAGTAACATAAGGATCAGAATCTTTAATATTATATGCAGAACATATTCTAGACATAGTTTCTTCTACTCTATAAGTTTCACCACCACTTTGTAATATTATTTTTCCAGCTTCTGCAGCTATTTTTATTATTTTATTTATATCCATATTATCACCGTTTATTGTTATATTTTTATGTTATCAAAAGTATTATAACACCAAAATTATCTTTGTAAAATGAAATTTTTATATAAACATAAAAGTTAAATTTTATTGATTATTTTAAATTTTACAACTATAATCTATAATTAAGAGATGTTTATTTTTAGGAGCGTGATAATATGGACTTTACAAATTTAAAAAAGACAGATTTAACATTATTAGGCATGATAAAGAAAGAAGAGGAAAGACAAGAATATAATATTGAATTAATAGCCTCAGAAAATTTTACTAGTTTATCTGTTATGGAAGCTATGGGATCTTTATTAACGAATAAATATGCAGAAGGCTACCCACATAAAAGATATTATGGAGGATGTGAATTTGTAGATGAGGTAGAGGATTTAGCAAGAGAAAGATTAAAAAAATTGTTTGGCGCAGAGCATGCTAATGTACAACCACATTCTGGTTCACAAGCCAATATGGCAGTTTATATGTCTGTGCTTCAGCCTGGAGATACTATATTAGGTATGGACTTATCCCATGGTGGACATTTAACTCATGGAAGTCCAGTAAATTTTTCAGGAAAGTTATATAATTTTATATCCTATGGTGTAGATAAAGAAACAGAAACTATAGATTATGAATTGTTAAAGAAAATAGCTTTAGAAAATAAGCCTAAAATGATAGTAGCTGGAGCTAGTGCATATCCTAGAATTATAGATTTTCAAAAAATAAGAGAAATTTGTGACGAAATAAATGCTTATATGATGGTAGATATGGCTCATATAGCAGGTTTAGTAGCAACAGGATTACATCCATCACCAGTACCTTATGCAGATTTTGTTACAACAACTACTCATAAAACTTTAAGAGGACCTAGAGGTGGAGCTATTTTATGTAAAGAAGAATATGCAAAAGCAGTAGATAAAGCTATATTCCCAGGAATTCAAGGTGGACCATTAATGCATATTATAGCAGCGAAGGCTGTTTGCTTTGGGGAAGCTTTAAAAGAAGATTACAAAGAGTATATGGAGAAAGTTGTTAAGAATACTAAAGTTTTAGGAGAAGAGTTAAATAATTATGGATTTAGATTAATATCTGGAGGAACAGATAACCATTTATTACTAATAGATTTAACTAATAAAAATATAACTGGAAAAGATGCAGAAAAACTTTTAGATTCAGTAGGAATTACTGTGAATAAAAATACAATCCCTTTTGAAACTTTAAGTCCCTTTGTAACTAGTGGAATTAGGATAGGAACCCCAGCAGTAACCACAAGAGGATTTAAGGAAGAAGAAATGAAAAAAATAGCCTATTTCATGAATTATTCTATAGAGCATAGGGAAGAGAATTTATCTCAAATAAAAGAACAAGTAAAAGAAATTTGTAAAAAATACCCATTGTATCAAAATGCATAAAAAATGTAGAATTTACACATAATAGATAGGGCTTATGTACCAAAACAGGAGCATAAGCCCATATTCTTGCGATATATTGTAGAAAAACCATATAAATTCAAAAAATATAGCAATTTTAAAGGTTAATCATGTGTAGACAAAAATATAAATAGTATGTACAATGAATCTGTAATAAGAAAACTTTAATTAAAAAATAAATACATAGAAAATCCTCTTCTTAAAACATAAAATTTTTATATTTTTAAGAAGGAATTTAAAATTTTATGTAGAATATTAAGCTTAGGGTGAAGAAATTCAAAAATTACCCAAAAATATAAAATGTTGCTATTTATATGTGAATAGCCTTTTATTATAAAACTATTTGTTATAACTTTAACTAATTTGTTATAATTTTAATTAGTTTTGCAAACGTATTCCTAATATTAAAGATATTAATATATTTACAAAGATTTAAACTTGTAATTATATTTTTATTATATTTATAATGTATCATAATTTACATAAGCTAATGTATGTAATTAAATTTAAAGTATTAAACATATTATTTTTCGGAGGTGCTTTTATGAAAATAGTATTAGCTTTAGGAGGAAATGCCTTACAATCAGATCCAAAAGACAAAACTCCAGAAAGTCAATTAAAAACTTGTAAAGATACAGCAAAATCTATAGTAGATTTAATTGAGGAAGGACATACAGTTTCAGTAGTTCATGGAAATGGACCTCAAGTAGGTCAAATATTAGCTTCTGTAGAGGCTGGATATAAAGCAAATAATTCTAATGTATTATTTCCATTTGATGTTTGCGGAGCCTTTTCACAAGGTTATATAGGATATCATCTTCAAAATGCTATAGAGGATGAATTAGGTAAAAGAAATATTAATAAACCTGTAGGAACAGTAGTTACTCAAGTATTAGTAAATGCTGATGACCAAGGTTTTCAAAATCCTACAAAACCAATAGGTTCTTTTTATAGTGAAGAAGAAGCTAAAAAATTAGAAGCTGAAAAAGGCTATGTAATGAAAGAAGATGCAGGAAGAGGATATAGAAGAGTTGTTGCTTCACCAAAACCTGTAGATGTTATAGAAAAAGCTATGATAAAACAATTAGTTGAAGCAGGAAATGTAGTAATTTCTTGTGGTGGCGGCGGAATTCCAGTTGTTAATGACAATGGTGTTATAAAAGGTGTTCCAGCAGTTATAGATAAAGATTTTGCGGCTGAAAAATTAGCAGAAATAATAGATGCTGATATGTTACTAGTTCTTACAGCTGTAGATCAAGTTGCTATAAACTTTAACAAACCAAATCAAGAATCTTTAGCTAAAATGACTTTAGAAGAAGTTGATAAATATATTGCTGAAGGACAATTTGCACCAGGAAGTATGCTTCCAAAGGTTGAAGCTTGCAAAAAATTTGTTCAATTTAGTGAAAATAAAACTGCATTAATAGCATCCCTTGCAAAAGCAAAAGAAGCTATTAATGGAACTTCAGGTACAAGAATAGTAAAATAATAATTAATTAAAAAGCTAAAATGATTGCATAATACATATGTAATCTAAAATATAAAAGTTTATAATATAAATATTATACTATTAGGAGGAATAACATATGTTTAACTTAAAAAACAGAAACTTTTTAACACTAATGGATTTCACACCAAAGGAAATAAACTATTTCTTAGATTTAGCTAGAGATTTAAAAAGAGCTAAATATACAGGAACTGAAGTACAAAGATTGAAAGGCAAAAACATTGCTTTAATATTTGAAAAAGCTTCAACTAGAACAAGATGCGCATTTGAAGTTGGAGCAAAAGACCAAGGAGCTCATGTAACTTACTTAGGACCAACAGGAAGCCATATTGGTAAAAAAGAATCAGCTGCAGATACTGCAAGAGTTCTAGGAAGAATGTACGATGGTATAGAATACAGAGGATTTGGTCAAGAAATCGTTGAAACTTTAGCTGAATATGCTGGAGTACCAGTTTGGAACGGATTAACAGATGAAGATCACCCAACTCAAATATTAGCTGACTTCTTAACAATAAGAGAACATTTCAATAAACCATTAAGCGAAATCAAATTTGCTTATGTTGGAGATGGTGCTAATAACATGGCAAATGCTCTTATGATAGGTGCTGTTAAAATGGGAATGGACTTTAGAATAGTTTCTCCAAAAGAAATACCAACTGATGCTGCATTAGTTGCTAAATGCAAAGAAATAGCAGCTGAAACTGGCGCTAAAGTTACAATAACTGATAACATCGAAGAAGGTGTTAAAGGTTGTGACGTTTTATATACAGACGTTTGGGTATCAATGGGAGAACCAGATTCAGTATGGGAAAGCAAAATAAAATTATTAACTCCATACAGAGTTGACATGAACATGATAAAAATGACTGGAAATCCTGATGCTAAATTCATGCACTGCTTACCAGCATTCCATGATGAAGAAACAGCAGTAGGTAAAGAAATAAAAGAAAAATATGGTTTATCAGAAATGGAAGTTTCTCACGAATTATTCGAAAGCAAATACTCAATTGTATTTGATGAAGCTGAAAACAGAATGCACACTATAAAAGCTGTTATGGTTGCAACATTAGGAGATCAATAATCTTTAAATATATAAGGTGAAAGGAAGAATGGAAACATTCTTCCTTTTATTTTTGATATATAAAAAAATAATAAAACAACTTTAAAACACTTGAAATTTAAGTAGAATTTCAAGTGTTTTTTTGTATGAAAATTAAAAAAGCTTTAATAAAAGTAGATAGATATAAATTAAAATGATATATACTATATATTTTTGAGGGAGTGTGGATGTTTGCCAATAAATATATTCAATCAGTATGTGCAGATAAATATTAATTGAATATAAAAATAATTATATCTATTTACTTATATAAAATTTTGGTAAATAGGTAATATTTTAGGAATCGATATTGACAATTATTATCAATTGTGGTATATTTATGATTATAAGATAAAGTAGTATAGTTTAAAAGATAAATTGTTTATTTGAATACTAGCAAAGAAGAAAATAAAGAATTAATACTTTTAAAAAATATGAGGTAATAATGTTAGAACAAGTAAAAAATAATTTTGTTTTTGATGCAAATAAAATTAAATATATAAAGATAGATAATTTTAAATCAATAGATTACAAAATATATATGAATTTTATTAAGAATGGGTTTTCATTAGTGCTAATAATAAATGTGGATAATTTTAATGATTATGATAAAGTTTCTTATTTTTTAACAGAAAAGGAGAAAGCTAAAAGGAATAAATATTTAAGAATTAAAGATAAAAAGTGTTTTTCAATAGCTCATGGGCTGATTAACTATTTATATTCTAATTGGAATAATTGTGGAATAGAATATCTGTCTATAGGACAAGGACTTTACGGCAAACCGTTTATAAATAATGTTGATAAAATAAACTTTAATATTACCCATTCGATGAATGTTATAGGTATTTGCATTACAAAACATTTGGTGGGGATAGATATAGAGTATATGGATAAGGAAGTTGATTATAAGAATATAATTAAGAGTTTATTTAATGAAAATGATAGAGGAATAGTGGCTAAGGAGGATGATATTTTTTTTAAATACTGGGTAGCAAAAGAAGCGTATATTAAGCTGGGTGGTAATAGTCTTAATAAGTTGTTGAAATTCTTATATGTTAAAAGAATTTCAAATAATGTTATTGAAATTTTTGATACTTATAATAATGTGTATAAAGGAATCTATATTTTTGAGCCTGAGATTAATTATAAAGGAGGATTGGCTTTACAATGTATTAAAACTAATTAAAGGATGGAGAGGGTTTAAATGTTTAAGTATTCCATAAAAAATTTAAGAGAAGAAGATAAGAATTTTTTTAAAGATATGATACCGTATTTATCACAGTACATTATAAAATATGAGATGAAAGAAGGGGATATAGTTATTTATTGTGATGTAGATAATGAAAATCAGATACGCAATTGTCTGGATCATCTAATAAATATGATTAATAAAAATATCTTGTCGGAAAAAACTGAAGAAATTAAAACTATAGAAGACTATACTAGCTATACAACTATTAACCATTCTAATATTTACAATAAGCTTGTAAGTAGAGGTGATGTGAGAGAATTAGCAAAAGGATCTTTTGCTTATAGTGGATTGTTTTTAGATATATATGAATATTTTGAAAGAAAAATTGATGAGTTTGCTTGTTCTAAATTCAAAAATATAAGAAAAATGGTGTATCCAGATTTGCATTCCATTGAAGATTATATAAAAGGTCGTTATTTTGAAAATTTTCCTCATTATATGATGTTTCAGACGACATTAAAGAATGATATGAGTGTTTATGAAAAGTTTTCTAAATGTAAATTTGATTATAAAAGTATTTTAGATGAAATAAAGGTTCCTGAAAATGTTCTTCGGCATGCGGCTTGTGTACCTGTATATTCCTTATTGGAAAATAAGATGTTAGATGCAGAAGAAGTGCAAAGTTTTATTGTATCAGGAAAATGTTTTAGAAACGAAGAAGATAATATATTTGAATTAAGTAGATTAAATGAATTTTATATGAAAGAATTTGTTTTTGTAGGTGATGAAAATGCAGTTAATAAAATGATAGAAATTTCTAGAGAATTGATTAAATTTTGGGTTGATATATTTAAATTTAATAGTAAATATGAAACTGCAAATGACTCATTTTTCGCTAGTAATTATAAAAAAATGAAATTCTTTCAAACTATAGGTAAATCAAAACAAGAATTTAAAGTCTTTATTCCTGGGAATAAAAATTATATTGCAGCAAGCTCAATTAATTATCATAGGACTCATTTTTCTAAGGCATATAATATTATAGGTGAAAAAGGTAATTATTGTTATAGTGCATGTTTTGCCTTTGGAATTGAGAGATTAGCTTATGCATTACTATCACAAAAAGGATTGAATATTGATAAATGGGATTTTGAAACTATTAAAGAGATAGAAAAATACAGTAAAATTAAGGAGTAATGAAAAATGAATTACAATATAGAGGTTAGACGTTGTAAAAGTTGTATTTTACCTGAAGTCCCAGGACATGTAGAGTTAGATAGTAATGGTATATGCAATATTTGCAATGGAAATAAACGTACAATAAACAAAGAAAATAATTCTAAAAAAGAGTGCAATCTAGATTATTTTAAACAAAAAATTTTATTTTATGATAAAAAAAATAGTAAGTATAATTGTGTAGTAAGTGTTTCGGGAGGAAAAGATAGCATTATGACATTATATGTTGCAAAAAAGATATTGAACCTTAATGTTTTAGCTATTTTTATAGATAATGGTTTTGCTTTACCAGAGATGTATGAAAATTTAAATAATGCAACAGATATTTTGAAGGTAGATATGATGATTTTTAAAACCTCTGATATGATAGATATTTTTAAAAAATGTATAGAATCTAAAAAGGATATATATTATTGTAGGGTATGTCATACTTTATTAGAGTATTATATAAAAAGTATTTGTGTTCAAAATAATATTAATGTAATTTTGGGGGGATATACAAAGGGACAGCAATATATTAAAAGTTCAGAATTATTTTGGATTTATGAAAAATCCGATTATAATATTGTTGAATTGTTTAAAAATGATAAAAAATTTAGTGAATTATCAGCTATTTTTCAGAGTCCAATAAAATATATGGCTGAAAAATTTGGAAATATTGTGCAACTTTCTCCATTTAAATATATGACATGGAATGAGAATGAAATATTAAATATTATAACAGAAGAGTTGAAATTTAAAATTCCTAAAAATAGTTGGCCTGACAAATCATCAAATTGTATGTTTAATTATGTGTCTCAATTAAAAACTATGAAACAGTTTGGTTATGCTCAGCATGAAACAGAGTTAAGTGATCTTGTAAGAGAAGGTGAGTTATCAAGACAACGTGCATTGGAAATCATAAGAACACCTATAGAAGAAGAAAATTTGAAAAAACCACTTTTAAAGTTGGGATTGTGTATAGATGATATTCTTAATTATTAGGAGGAAAAATGAATATAAAAAATCAAATTAAAGATATTTTAAAAAAGAATATTTTTGAACTAGCAGATGTTGAAATAAATGATGAATTAGAGCTGATATCCAAGGGGTATCTGGAATCATTTGATATAATCAATATTATTTCAATATTAGAAATGAAATTTAATATAAATATACCCATAGAAGAAATTGAAATAATGGATTTTAATACTGTAAATAATATTTATTGCTTGATAGAAAGAATAAAAAGTTTGGAGTAAAAGATGATTCAGAATAATAAAATATATGATAGATCAAAAGTTATAATTGAAGTAGTAAAGGAACATGAGTTAAAAGAGTGCTGTTTTAGACTCTTTCAATCTGATTTTGGGAAAACGTATTATCCTACATATAAAACAGTATTAGAAATACTGAAAAAAGCATACAGAAAAAATAATATCTTTGTTGCAAAATTGGACAATGCTATGCTTGGATTCATCTGGTTTTCTATGGATGGAGTGTTTAATAAATTTCCTTATTTAAATATGTTGTTTGTATTTCCTGAATTTCGGAAAAGTGGTATTGGAAGATGTTTGTTAAGTTTTTTTGAAAACATGGTATGTAAGGAAAATAAAATACCCAAAGTAAAAATTTTTCTTTTAGTAAAAAGTAGCAATGATATAGCTTTAAAATTATATTCAAATTCTGGGTATAGAGAACTATATACATTTGAAGGCTTATTTAGAAAGAAAATAGATGAAATTTTAATGATTAAAGAAATTATAAATAATAAGTAAAAATGTGAGTTATATAAAAATGATTAGGAGAAAATAGGATGGACCGTAAATATTTTGAAAAACAACAAAGAGAAGATTCTATATTGGTTGGACAGGATATTTTAAGTTTTAGATATAATAATAGCAGAACAGATACTACAATAATTTCTTGCTTAAGAAAAATTGTTAACTTAAGCAAAGAAAAAGTAGCTATTATAGATAATGAAACAAAGATAACTTATGGATATTTCATGAAGCGAGTTAATGCTCTATCAAATTTTTTGCTGAATCAAAAGGAGTTTGAAAGAACATCACCAATTATCTTAATTTTAAATGGGAATTATTTAAGATATGTTTGCGTATATGGTGTTTTAGCTTCAGGTGGATATTATTTGCCTATAGAACCAGAAGTAAACAATATTAATAGAATAATTTCTTTAGTAGAACGTTCTAAAAGTAAAGTTGTAATTACAAATAGAGAGTATGTAAATATATTAAAAGAAAAAATATCAGAAAGTGTAAATCTTATAATTATAGAAGATTTAGATTTTAGTAGCCTAGATAACAAAGAAAACGTTATTGATATAAAAGCTGATGATCCAGCATATATGATATATACATCTGGATCTACGGGAGTGCCTAAAGGTGTTGTTATACCTCATAGAGCTGTTGTGAATTTAGTTAATGCATTGTACGTTAATTTTAGATTAACAAAAAAGGATAGGGGTGTAGCATTTACATCATTTTCTTTTGATTCATGTGGTTGTGATATATATCCATATTTATTGAATGAAGTACCTTTAGTATGCATTGAGAAGAGAAAACAATATGTTTACGATATTGAAAAATTAAATAAATTTTGTATTGATAATATGATATCAATAATGTTTTTACCTACGGTTTTAGCTGAAAAATTTATTACAGTTGATAATAATGTGTTAAGAGTTCTTTATTTTGGAGGGGAAAAATTTTGCAAGAATAAAGTTACTAATTACGAGTTATTTAATTCTTATGGATTGACAGAAACAGGAATACTTAATACAGTCTATAAGATTAAAGGAGATGAGCGAGAAATTCCTTTGGGAGATCCAATAATAAATTCAGGAATATTAATTTTAGATGATCAAGATAAAATTATACCTAAAGGGAATTTAGGAGAAATTGCAATTTTTGGTTCTGGTATAGCAATAGAATATGATAATAATACAGAGTTGACTAATAAAAAATTCATTAAGTTAAAAGAAATGGGTAATTTGAGATGTTGTAAAACTGGAGATTTGGGATATATAAATGAGAATGATAATCTATACTTTAAGGGTAGAAAAGATAAACAAGTAAAAATAAGTGGTTACAGGATAGAGTTAGATGAGATACGATTTTATTTGCAGAAATATGATTGCATAGAATTAGGTATTCCTATGGTAATAAAAAAAGGTAAATTATCTTTATTAGTTAATTTTTATGTTGCAAAAGAAGTACTTGATGAAGAGTTAATTAATAAATTTTTAAGTAGGTATTTACCTTTTTATATGGTGCCATTATGTCACATTAACATAAAAGATGTTCCATATACTACAAATGGGAAAATTGATTATAAGAGGTTGCAGAAAATTTTTCAGAATAAAAAAGAAAAAGTATATCTAAAAAGTAATTTATTATATAGCAAATTAGAACTAAAAAAGTTTCTAATTGATACTTATGCCAATATACTTAAAATGGATAAAAATGAAATAATGGAAGATGTTAGTTTTTTTGAAATGGGTGGAGATTCACTTAAAGCTATGAAATTACAATGGTATATACAAGATGAATTAGGTGTAGAAGTGGACATATCTAAAATTTATGAAGAATTCAGTATAAAAAAACTCCTAAATTTAATACTAATATGATTATATCCAAGTTATTCTATTTTCAAGGAGGTGTGATGGTGTGAGTATAGTTCGATTATTTACATTACCAGGGGCGGGTTCTTCATCAATAATGTATTATAAATGGATACCGATCATTGGAAAGCAAATCAGACTAAGTCCATTAGAGATACCAGGCCGAGGAATTAAAGAAAGAGAGAAA
Organism: Clostridium sporogenes; assembly: GCF_001889325.1. Classification (NCBI taxonomy): domain Bacteria; kingdom Bacillati; phylum Bacillota; class Clostridia; order Eubacteriales; family Clostridiaceae; genus Clostridium; species Clostridium sporogenes. The sequence goes on from NZ_CP013243.1 coordinate 3,585,045, forward strand.
AAAGCAGTAAGTCGTAGAAATCTTATAGATTTGTTATTTGAGGATGTTAAATTAAAGTTAAAGAATGATGAAGAGTATATGATATTAGGAAATAGTGCAAGTTCAATCATAGCAATAGACCTATGTAGACTAATAGAGACGTATGAATTTAAAAAACCTAAGCACATTTTTATTGCTGTGGAACCGCCACCGGATAGTTTGAAAAATAGAAAAAAAATGTTGGAAGATCCTAAGAGAAGGAATTTTGTGAAAAGTGTTTTTGAAAAATATTTTCTTGATGATTTAATTACAAAAGAGGAATTAAATGAATTATTATCTGTATTTTTAAATATTGTTTATAACAACAGAGAAAAAATTTTAGATTTTTCTGCAGAAGATATGTATAAGGAGATATATGGAGATATAAAGATGATAAAAGGGAAGAAATATAAAGCATTAGAATTTGCACTTGAACATATAAAGCTTTTTATTGAGGATGAAAAAATAACTTTAGAAGATGAAATAAGTCTATTGCCTATCAATGTTGATTTAACTGTTTTCGGAGCTACTAATGATGAAGTAGCTAGTGAGTTAGAATTGATGAAATGGAAGGGATATACATGTGCAAAGTTTGAGTTATATATGGTAAAAGGAGATCATTTGATTCTATTTAATAATAATGAAACTGTATTACAGAAGATACAGGAAAAAGCAGAAACTATATTAAAAAAAATTTGAGGTGAATTATGAGATCAAGGATTAAGGGAGTAGGAAGATACTTACCAAATAGAATTGTAACTAGCGAAGAAGCGGAAGAACTTGCAGGTTTTAAAAAATTGGGAGTTAGAAAAGGACTTTGTAAGATGCTAACAGGATGTGAAGAAAGAAGATATTCAGATACCAATGAATATAGTTCACATATTGCAGCGAAGGCAGCCATAGATGCCATGAAAAAGGCAGGAGTTTCAAGTGATGAAGTTGATGCACTTATTTTTTGTTCTGTATCTCAAGATTTTGCTGAACCAGCAACAGCAAATGTAGTGATGGATTTATTGAACATAAAGAATGCATTTGGATTTGATATTAAAAATGCTTGCAATGCATTCTTAACAGGTATTGATATTGCAGATAGTTTAATAAAGACAGGAAAAGCTGATATAGTTCTTGTTGTTTCTGGAGAAGCTTTATCAAAATGGATCAATTTTAAGTTTGAATCTAAAGAGGAGATAATTAGAAGAGCTCCAGTGACTTTGTCTATAGGCGATGGCGGTGGTGCTTTTATAATGGAAAGAGAGGAAGATAACAATAAAGGCATTGTGAAAGGTATTTTCCGTACATATGCAGAATATTGGAACAATAATGTAGTTTGGGGAGGTGGAGTTCGTTTCCCGAGAGAGCCTGATAAAATGTATATTCCTGGGACCACTAAAGTTATAATAGATGAGCAAAGAAATTTAGGGAAAAACTTATTACCAATTTTAGAACGTGAAGTTGGGTGGAATTTTCAGAAGGATGTAGATTGTTATATACCAACACAAGTAGCTAAATGGATTAATAAGAGTATGTCTAACGAATTATCTTTCCCAATTGAAAAAATTATTCAAGTTGTTGATAAATTTGGAAATGTTGGAGCTAGCAATATTCCAATAGCAACATATGAAGCTATTATGGATGGAAGATTAAAGACTGGAAGTAAGACCTTAATGTCTGGTGTTGGAGTTGGAATTAATATTGCCACTATCGCAGTAATACTTTAGTTATGTAGGTGAGTATATGAAAGAAAAGGTTACTTTTGGAGATATATATACTGTAATTTTTCAAGAGGAAGATAGTAATAAAGAATGTATAATAGTCTACAATGATGAAAAAAGGATTGTGTACAATAAAAAACAATATCAAATGTTGATTAATAAAATGAGTAGATTTTTAAAACTTCTTTATCCAAATATAAAAGTCGGAGATTGGATTGGTTTGAAATATCATAATAACTATCTTTATTATGCAGTAGTATTTGGGGCTATGAAATTAGGATGGAATATATTATTACTTGATAACAAAAGTGAAAGTAATAATAGGTATAGATATGAGATAGATATGGAATTAGTTGTTATTTTAGATAATAATATATTAGATAATTTTAATAATAAAGCTATTGATATTCAATGTTTAAATAGTAAATTTGAGAAAGATATTTGGTCTAGCAAAGTAGCATTTTTATCTTCTGGAACAACAGGAAAGCCACAAGCTATTATATATCATGCTTATGCAATTTTAAATCAAATAAAAAATGTTAAATATGAATTTTTAAAAAATGAGACGTTAGCAGATATTGTGTATAAAACTGATAATTCGCACAGAAAAATAGTAACTTTTTTACCTATGAATCATATTTTAGGATTTTTATTACCTTTAGTTTTGATTACTTTAGACTTAAAAGTTGTTTTTCTATCAGATCAAACACCATATGGCATTATTAAAGGAATAAGAAATGAGAATGCTTTAGGAAGCTTTGGTGTGCCTATGGTTTGGAAATTAATAAAAAATATATTGAAGAGAAGGTATTCCCAAAATCGTGAAGGTGTAGATAAGTTATTGGGGGAAAATTTTAAAATTATTTTAAGTGGTGGCAGTAAAACAGATGCTTCTATTAGAAATAGCTATATTAGAGCAGGAATTGAATTTTTCGTTGGTTATGGATTAACAGAAACTGGTTTTTTATCTATAGGTGAAAGTGATTTAAATGATTGTGAGTCTGAGGGAAAAGTTTATGATAATTATGAAATTAAAGTTTTAACTTCAGATGGAAGTATAAGAAATGAAGGTACTGGAGAAATTATTGTAAAATCAGATGCGATATACACTGCTTCTATAAAAGATAAAAAAGAAATTTGCCCTGAACTAATTGAAGGCATGTATTATAGAACGGGGGATATCTTTGAGCTAAAAAATAGAAAACTTTTTTTTAAAGGTAGGATGAAGAATATCATTGTAGATGAATCTGGAGAAAATATATATGCTGAAGAATTAGAAGAATTTTTTAAAGATATGAAGCATAAAGGGATTGTATACTTTATATCAGAATATAAAAATAGGGCTACTATGTTCATTGATAGGAATACACATAAACGCATTTCAAAGGAATATATTATTGAGTTAATAAGGGAAAAAAATAAGAATCTTCCTATTTCAAAGAAAATATTAAAAGTACTATTTTTAAATATAAATATTGAATTTACTCAAAAGGGAGATCCTATCCGTATTCTGAAAGAATATAGGGATATTGGTGAGGTATTTAATATAAAAGGAGTATGATAATTATGATAGATAATAATACAAAAATTGGACTAAAAAAACAAATTAAAAAATATCTATCGGAGCTAATGGATGTTAACACTGAAGATATTATGGATGATGTAGATTTAACAGAAATGGGAGCTACAAGTATGGTAATCATTCAATTATATGTTATTTTACAGGAGGAGTATGGTATATCACTAGATGCTACAGTAGATCTTTATAAATCAATATCTCTGAATGAAATAGTTGAGAATATTGAAAAAACTAAAATTGATTTAAAAGATATAGTGGGGTGAAAAAATGTATACTAAAAATATTATTGGCATAAAAGATGCACGGAAAAATCAAATTGATATTGTAGGAGGAAAAGGGGCTAATTTAGGACTAATGATTTCATGTGGCATTCCTGTTCCAGATGGCTTTATTATAACAGCTAATGCATATAAAAATTTCTTGAAAAGTAATGGTATATTAGAAATAATAGAACAAAAAATTAGTAATATGGATAAAGAAACTTTATCTATAGAGGATAAAACTGAAGAGATAAGAAATTTAATTTTAAAAGCTGAGTTTCCAAAGGACTTAAAAGAAGATATATTGAGTAGATTTAATAAATTTAAGAGACCTATTCACTTAGCAGTAAGATCTTCGGCAACAGCCGAAGATTTACCGGAAGCAAGTTTTGCAGGGCAACAAGAGACATATTTGAATATTATGAATAAGGAAGATTTATTTGTATCAATAAAAAAGTGCTTTTCTTCTCTTTGGAGCATTAGGTCATTTTCATATAGAACTAATAATGGATATGATCATTTGAATGTTGGTATAGCAGTTGTTATTCAAGAAATGATAGAATCGGATATTTCGGGTGTTATGTTTACATCTAACCCAATAACTGCTGAAAAAGAAATAATGATAGATGCATCTTATAATTTGGGGGAAGCCATAGTGTCAGGAAAAGTTACACCAGATAATTATGTTCTTGATAAAAATGGTAAAGAAATAGCTTTTACTCTTGGAAGTAAGGAAATTTCAGTTGTATATTCGGATAAAGGAACTGTGGTTGTAAATAATTCTTTTGATATGAGAGAAAGAAGATGTCTTCATAATGAAAATTTAAAAGAATTATTTGATATGGCTTTAAAGATAGAAGGTTTATATAAAAAACCTATGGATATAGAATGGGCAATTAAAAATAAAAAAGTATATATTCTTCAGGCACGTCCAATTACAACTATAAAGAAAAAACAGAATAAAAATGCCAGAAAGCAGTACTCACAAAAAGAAAAAAAGTATTTAAATAATATGATAGAACATTTTCCAGTTGCATGTTATCCACTAGATTATGAAATTGCAATGATACTTCAAAATATGAAATTTGAACTTTTTAAGGATGTAGGACTAAAAATAGAAAGTCCTATATATATGGATAATATGGGTATAATCCATATGAATAAAATTAGGTGGAAAGTAAATCCAAAAGTTTTACGCTTTTTTAAAGTTTATAATGAATATAAAAATAATGAAAAGAATATTGAATATGGAGAAAAAATTTTAGATTCTTGTAAAAAAGAACTCAAAGTAATAGAACAAAATATAAATGAAAATAGTTATAAATTTTCTCTTTGTGATGTAGATAAATATATGAGTGATATTATTTCAATTCATAAAAGAATTTCTTTTGCAAGATTTAGATATTTTCTTTTCCCATCTGTTATTATTGGTGAAAAACTTGATAAAGAACTTAAATCTATAGATCCAAATTATACAGAGTATGATCTCTTATCAGATTTAGATTATGTAACAGTAGATATGAATAAGGATATTGATATTTTATCAAAAATTTTATCAAGAAATAAAGAATTAATAAAGGATTTAATAGAAGGGGCAAGCTATGCATTTATAAAAGAAAAATATGATTACGATTCAATAGAAATAAAAGAGTTTTTTAATAAATATGGTTGGAAATCTAATTATTGTTGTATTCCATTCTCTTCATCTTCTTGGAATGAGGAACCAAATAGATTTATAAAACTTCTTAAAATAACCATTTCAGAGAATAAAGAATATAAAGAAAATAAATCTGGAAAATACATGGGTATATTGAAAGAGTTGGAGGAAAGTAAAGGTACAAAAAGATTTAAGAAAACAATGGCAGATATTACTTATTATAGACTAGCTCATGTTAGACGTGAGGAAAGTCAATATCTTTGGGAAACAGGATTTGGATTATTGAGAGTGCTTTTAAAACGAATAGAAGCTTTGTTAAATACAAAGAAAGAAGATTTGCTTTATTTGTCTTTTCAAGAGTTAAGAAAAGTAATAGCTATTGGTAAGTTAGAGCATGAATGTAGAGAATTGATTTCATATAGGAAAAATCACCGTAGAGAGGCTGAAGAACTTTGGGAGCAGATGACATTAGATGCCTTTTACGATAAGGAGAAAAATATTTTCAAGGGAATAAGTGGAAGTTCAGGTTTAGTGAGAGGTAGAGTTTGTATTATAAAAAATCATACTGAATTTGATAAACTGAAAGAAGATAATATTCTTATATGTCCATACACTGATCCTGAGTGGACCCCTCTTTTTAAGATAGCAAAAGGAGTTGTTTCAGATACAGGGGGAGCTTTATCTCATGCAGCTATTGTTGCACGTGAATATAATATACCAGCAGTATTGGGTGTTGGAAATGCCACAGTAAATTTATCAGATGGGGACTATATATTAGTAGACGGAAATAATGGTATTGTAAAGCGATTATCAGAGGAAATAATATGACAAAGAATATAGAAGAAAAACGGGAGAAATTTGAAAAACTTACTAAGACGCCAATTCCCAAATTAATATTGAAAATGGCTATACCGTCTACAATGGCAATGTTAATAGGAATTGCATACAGTTTAGCAGATACTTATTTTATATCCAAGATTGATACAATATCTACAGCATCAGTAGGGCTGGCATTTTCATTTATGAGTGTTACCCAGGCCTTTGGACTTTTATATGGACACGGTTCAGGAAATTATATGTCAAGAATGGAAAGTGAAAAAAATAGAACAGAGTCATCAAAAATGGCAATAGATGGTCTTGTTATATCATTTTTCACAGGGACAATTATAATGATCTTTGGGGAACTGTATTTAAATGAATTAGCACTTTTTTTAGGAGCCACTAATTCTCTTTTATCTTCAACAAAAGAATATCTTTTAATACTATTAATAGGTACCCCGTTTATGATTTCAGCTTTGACGATGAATAATCAATTTAGATTACAAGGAAATCCAAGTTTGGGGGCGGCTGCTATTGCATCTGGAGCAGTAATTAACTGTATACTGGATCCTATTTTTATTTTTTATTTTAATTTAGGAATTAAAGGAGCCGCATATGCCACGGTTATTGGAGAAATAATAAGCTTTATCATTTTAATCATAGTTAGTGGAATGAGAGAAAATATAAAATTTAATCTAAAAAATTTTTCTATAAATAAAAAAATATTGTCTGAGCTTTATGGAGGAGGAATACCGAATTTTACAAGAGAAATTTTTATAGGAATATCTCTTATGCTTTTGAATAATGAATTAAAAATTTTTGGCGAAGAATATATAGCTTCTTTTACTATAGTTAATAGATTAGTGCTTGCAGGAACTTATCTTATGGTAGGGCTTGGACATGGATTTCAGCCTGTGTGTATATTTAATTATGGTGCTAAGTTATATGAACGAGTAGAGAAAGCTTTAAAATTTACATTAAGATCAGCTATAATATTTATGGTTTTTATTTCTATAATATTTTTAATGTACAGCGAAAATATGGTAATGTTGTTTAGAAATGATAATGAAATAATTAATATAGGTTCACAAGTTTTAAGGATACAATCAATCACTTTGCCACTTATAGGATATATTACTATAACGGGTATGTTCTTACAAAGTACACATAAATTCAAAGAAGCTACTTTAATTACTTCATCTAGGCAGGGTTATATATATATACCTTTAATTTTAATAATGTCTAAGATGTTAGGGATAAAGGGTATATTGTATGTTCAACCTTTATCAGATTTTATTACTTTTGTTATTTCAGTTGCTCTAGTAGCTAAGTATAAAAAAGAGTTAAAATGTTAGAGTATACTTTAATATAAAATAATTATAAACTACTACCAAGAAAATATGAATGGGAGTAGTTTTTTTATATATAGTTCATAAAATAATAGGTTTTAAAGTTAAAACAACCTATTATTTTAAGATAGCCTATGATATAATTAATTTAACACGAATTATAAAAAAGAAATTTAAAAAAATATTCGGAAAGAGGGATAGAAATGGGGAATGAAATAAAAACATTATTCGTAGAAAAAAAACCGCAATTTAGGGTGGAAAGTAAAAAAATATTAGATAATTTTAAGTTAAGCCTAAATATGAAAAATATAAAAGATGTAAGAATTTTAAATAAATATAATATAAGCGGTATAAGTGATGAGGAATATAATTTGGCTAAGTATACTATATTTTCAGAAAAGACTGTGGATGAGTTATATGAAGAAAAATTCCCTTATGATAGTGAGGATAAGATTTTTTCAGTAGAATATTTACCAGGTCAATATGATCAAAGAGCAGATTCTGCGGCTCAATGTATAGAAATACTTACTCAAAAACAAGGAGCTATTGTAAAGTATAGTAAAGTTTTTGTTATAAAGGGGAATATAACAAAAGAAGAACTAGAAAAAATAAAAGAATATTGCATAAATAAAGTAGATTCAAGGGAAGCACAACTTGAAAAGCCTAATTCCTTAGTAGATGTACAGTTAGAAGTACAGTCTGTAGAAGTATTAGATGGATTTATAGATTTAAGTGAAAAAGAATTGAAAGAATTTTTACAAGATAGAAATTTAGCTATGGCCTTTGAAGATTTAAAATTTTGCAGAGAATATTTTAAAAATGAAGAAAAAAGAAATCCTACTATAACAGAAATTAAAGTTATAGATACTTATTGGTCAGATCATTGTAGACATACAACCTTTATGACAGAAATAGAGGATATAAAAATAGAAGAAGGATTATATTCTAGTGCAATAAAGGAAACTTATGAAGAGTATAAAAATATTAAAGGCTTTGTACATGCAAAAGAAAAAGCTACATGTCTTATGGATATAGCTACTATAGCAGCAAAAGAGTTAAGAAAAAAAGGATTAATGGAGGATTTAGATGTGTCCCCAGAAATTAATGCTTGTAGCATAGTTGTAGATGCTGAAATAGATGGTAAAACAGAAAAATGGCTTGTTATGTTTAAAAATGAAACTCATAACCATCCTACAGAAATAGAACCTTTTGGTGGAGCAGCTACTTGTGTTGGAGGTGCTATAAGAGATCCTCTTTCTGGAAGAGTTTATGTATATCAAGCTATGAGAGTTACAGGTAGTGCAGATCCAAGACAAAATATAGAAGATACCTTAGAAGGAAAACTTACTCAAAAGAAAATAACTACTGAAGCAGCTCATGGATATAGTTCTTATGGAAATCAGATAGGTTTAGCTACAGGTCAAGTTGCAGAAATATATGATGAAGGTTATATGGCTAAAAGAATGGAAATTGGTGCAGTTATTGGTGCAGCGCCTATGGAAAATGTAATTAGAAAAGAACCTAAACCTTCAGATATAGTTATATTATTAGGAGGAAGAACAGGTAGAGATGGTATAGGAGGTGCTACTGGTTCTTCTAAAAAACATACAGAATCATCTATAGAAAATTGTGGTTCAGAGGTACAAAAAGGAAATGCACCAACAGAAAGAAAAATTCAAAGACTTTTTAGAAATAAAGAAGTAAGTACTATGATAAAAAGATGTAATGATTTTGGAGCTGGCGGAGTATCTGTAGCTATTGGGGAACTTACAGAAGGTCTTTACATAGATTTAAATAAAGTTCCTAAAAAATATGAAGGTTTAGATGGAACAGAATTAGCTATATCAGAATCACAGGAACGCATGGCAGTAGTAATTTCAAAGGAAGATAGAGAAAGATTTATTAAATTTTCAGAAGAAGAAAACCTAGAGGCTACAGTAGTTGCAGAAGTTAGAGAAGAAAAAAGACTTAAGATGTTATGGAAAGAAAGTATTATAGTTGATTTGGACAGAGAGTTTTTAAATACTAATGGGGTGGTGCAAAAGACTAAGGCTTATATAAATACCCCAGAAAAAGAAAGCTATTTTCAAAAAATAGTTATAGGTTCTAAAGAAAATATAAAGGATAAATGGATTGAAAATATAAAGGATTTAAATGTATGTAGTCAAAAAGGATTAGTAGAAATGTTTGATAGTACAGTAGGAGCGGGTACTGTCATAATGCCCTTAGGAGGTAAATATCAGAAAACTCCACAGGAGGGTATGGCAGCTAAACTTCCAGTATTAGAAGGAGATACTACTACAGCTACAGTTATGACTTATGGATTTAATCCTAAAATATCTAAATGGAGTCCTTTCCATGGAGCAATGTATGCTGTTATAGAATCTGTAACTAAAGCTGTATCTATGGGGATAGACTATAAAAAAATAAGACTTACTTTCCAAGAGTATTTTGAAAAACTAGAAAATAAAGAAGAAAAATGGGGAAAACCATTAGCGGCTCTTTTAGGAGCACTAAAGGCTCAAAGAGAATTTTCTATTGCAGCTATAGGTGGAAAGGATAGTATGTCAGGAACTTTTAAAGATATGAATGTACCACCAACTTTAGTATCCTTTGCAGTAGGAGTTACAAATGTGAATAGAATAATATCCTCAGAATTTAAAGAAGTAGGAAGTGTTATTTTATATATAAAAGCTAAAAGAAATAAAGAAGAAATCCCAGATTTTAATATTCTTAAGGAAAATTATGAAAAAGTATATGAAGCTATAGGAACAGGTAATGTTCTAGCGGCCTCTACTATTAAATTTGGAGGAATTTCAGAAGCTATAAGTAAAATGTGTTTTGGAAATAATATAGGGGCAAAGTTAAAGAATTTAGAAAAAGAAGAATTATTTTCGAGAGACTATGGATCAATAATATTAGAGGTTAATAAAAACTTTGATTTAAACCTATTAAAAGAAATAGATTATAAAATGATAGGTGATACTACTGAAAGAGCTTCTATAGAAATTTTAGAGGAGGAAATATTATTAGATCAATGTTACAAAGAATTTGAAAGTACTCTAGGGAATGTATTTGTATCGAAAGTAGAGAAAGAATATAAGAAAGATTTAGACATACCATTATATAAAAATAAAAATAAAAAATCCCCAAGTATAAAAGTTCCTAAACCAAAGATTTTAATTCCAGTATTCCCAGGTACTAATTGCGAATATGATTCTAAAAGGGCCTTTGAAAAAGCTGGTGGAGAGGTAGAATTAGTTGTATTTAATAATATGAGTTCAGACAATATAAAGGAATCTATAGATAATTTAAGTTCTAAAATAAAACAATCTAATATAATTATGTTACCTGGTGGATTTAGTGCAGGTGATGAACCAGAAGGTTCTGGTAAGTTTATAGCAACTATATTTAGAAATGAAAAAATTAAAGATTCAGTTATGGAATTTCTAAAGGTTAAAGATGGATTGATGCTAGGTATATGCAATGGATTCCAAGCTTTAATAAAATTAGGGTTAGTACCCTTTGGGGAAATACGTGATATAGATGAAAGTTGTCCAACACTAACTTATAATGATATAGGAAGACACCAATCCAAAATAGCTTATACTAAAGTGGTTTCTAATTTATCACCTTGGTTTAATAATGTGGAAGTAGGAGATATACATGCAATACCTATATCCCATGGAGAAGGTAAATTTTATGCTAAAGATAATGTAATGAAAAAATTAATAGATAATGGCCAAATAGTTACTCAATATGTAGATGTTAATGGAAATGTTACTTCTGATATAAAATATAATCCCAATGGATCTGTATTTGCTGTAGAAGGTATTTGCAGTCCTGATGGTAGGATTCTTGGTAAAATGGCACATTCAGAAAGAATAGGCTATGGAACACTAAAAAATGTATCAGGCAATAAGGATCAAAAAATATTTGATGCTGGAATAAAATATTTTAAATAAATTTTATTTATAGCTTTAAAAAAGGTATCTGAAACTAGGCTTAATTTTAATATAGCAAAGATAAAAAATGCACGTAATAAACATATTAGTTAAATGAAGTGGTTTATTATGTGTATTTTTTATCTTTGTGACTTTAAAATTAAATCTGGTTTATTTTGAAATACATTTTTTAACTTATGTATATATGTTATTTTGTAAAAAGTAACCAATTTTTTTGAAAATATTTTAATTTCTTAACATTTTGAATTGACAAAATACTAACTAGGATATTATAATTAAATCAGATAAAAGTAGAATTTAATACTATATAATGTGTAATTTAAATTTATTTTTTATAATAATAAAGAGGTGATATAGTGAAAATTCTTTTATACAGCTTTATAGGTTTGTTATCTTTTAGTCTAGTTGATCTCCTTTTAAACGCTGCAAAATTCATGTATCATCACAAATATGGTAAAGTAGTTTTTAAAATAAACAAGAATAAATACAAGAAAAGTAAGGTTTCTAAAAAAGAATTTTTAATGACTGTAAGTCCTTTTAAGGACGAAAATAACAATGTATATTTACCTTTAAAATATGTGGCAGATTCCTTGGGAATAAAGCTATATAATGATGATGAATATAGTATAATTATAAAGGTAATGGATAAGAATATTAAAGCTAATGAAGAAGTAATTTTTATAGAAAATAGTTCAACAAATCTAAACAGAAAAATAGATAAGAATATAAGAATTAGAAATAATGAATTAATGTTGCCACAAAGCTATATTAAAGATATATTCGAAGTAAATATAGAGGTAGATAATAAAACAGGAGAAGTAATACTTAAATAAATATATCGGTAAAAAATTATGTAGAATCTAAAAAAGTTTTTTATAAAGTAAATAACACCCTATTTAGTTAATGAAATATTATAACTAAATAGGGTGTTTGCTTTTCAAAAAATATTTAAATTTTATATAAAGCTAAGAATTATTTTATATATGAGTTACCATCAAGAGGAATTAAAACTTGTAGGGAAGGTTTACCATTAGCTAATCCTACAGCATAAACAGTATAATATTTATTAGCTTTTAAATTAGCATTTGGAGATGTTAATACTGTATTTTCTGTATTAGCAAGCTTTAGGGTTATTGTATAATTTTTAGGATCTACAGGTGAGTAATCTGTTATGTTTTTATAGCCTATATTATTAAATATTTCTTTACTATTCATATAAAAATCTACCTTTGGAGCATTAGGAGAAAGATGCACAAAACGTACATAGGCCTTGTTTGGATCTTTGTTGTCTAATTTTTTATCAAGTATAGGAAACAAAGCTATATCTTTAAGGAGTCCTGTAGCTGCTATTGTATATATAGAGTTTGGTGGAATGAAAAAAAATTTATTTATAAGGGGTACATCCTTTTTACCAGTAGGAAATAGTTTTATGTTATAAATCGTAGATGTTAAAGGCATATACTCAGTAAAGCCTTTATAAGATAGTCCTTTATATATTAAGTTATCGTTTATATATATATCTACGGCAGGAGCATCGGGGGATGCGTGAAGAATTCTAACATGTGATTTTTCATCACTTTTTCTAAATTTTACTTTGTTTTCATCAAAACAAGGCAAATCAAACATAATAAAACCTCACTAAAAATTTCTACAGTATTAATATATAGATATGTTTCAAAATTTGTTACATAATATTTTGTTTATTTGTTAAATTATTCATTAAATAAAATGTGGTAAATTTTATTTAAAATATGCGCAATTATACAAATATGAAATTGCAATTATGTATATGTTTTAACAAGAATATAGTAAAAATAACTTTATACTGCAAGATTTTAAAATAAACAAATCAATATACAGTAAATTAAAAAAACTTAGACTTATTTTGAGTAAATAACCTAATTTGAGCTAAAAAGAGGTTTTACCAAGAAATTAAAAGATGATAACATTTACAATAAATAAAAGAGATTTTTAGGAGCGTATTAAAACAAAGGAGGGTTTTTATGGACTTATTAAAAATTGTTGAAGGTTTTAACAATATACTTTGGAGTTATATTTTAATGTTCTTTTTATTTGGGGCAGGAATATTTTTTACTTTTAATTTAAATTTTGTACAAGTAAGAAAATTTAAAGCCATGTTTAAACAGGTTTTTTCAAAAAATCAAAATAAAGATTCAGGTATAACATCTTTCCAAGCTTTGGCTACAGCAGTGGCAGCACAGGTTGGAACGGGAAACTTGGCAGGGGCTGCTACAGCTATAGCTGCTGGAGGTCCAGGAGCTATATTTTGGATGTGGGTTAGTGCTTTCTTTGGTATGGGAACTATATTCTCAGAAGCAATTTTAGCCCAAAAATATAAAGTAAAAAAAGATAATGGAGAAGTACTTGGTGGACCAGCTTATTATATAAGGGATGGATTTGGTAGTAAGAAATTAGCTGCATTCTTTGCTTTTTCAATGATGGTATCAGCTTGTCTAACTGGGGATATGGTACAATCCAATTCAATTGGTATATCTGTAAATAAAGCCTTTGGAGTTCCCAATATAGTTGTAGGTATAATAGTAGCAATACTTACTGCGTTAATAGTTCTTGGAGGAATACAAAGAATAGCATCAGTTACAGAAAAATTAGTTCCTATTATGGCTTTATTTTTTATCATAGGAAGTTTAATAATAATAGGAATTAATTATGATAATATAGGACCAGCCTTTAAAATGATATTTGTAGGAGCATTTAATCCTAAAGCAGCTACAGGAGGTCTTATAGGTGTATCTGTAAGGGAAGCTATGAGATATGGAATATCTAGAGGACTATTTTCTAATGAAGCGGGTATGGGTTCTACTCCACATGCTCATGCTGTGGCAGATGTTAAACATCCGGCTCAACAAGGACTTGTAGCTATGTTTGGATTATTTATTGATACCTTTGTTGTTTTAACTTGTACAGCTATGGTAATTTTAACAACTGGAGCTTTAGATGGAAAGACTACAGGTATAGAGTTAACTCAACAGGCTTTTATAAATGGTTTTGGACATTTTGGTAATATATTTGTAGCAATAAGCTTATTCTTCTTTGCTTTTTCAACAATAATCGGATGGTATTTCTTTGGATTATTAAATGTTAAGTTTATATTTGGGGATAAAGGAACAAAACCTTATGTAGTATTATTTCTTGTAGCCTTAGTAGTAGGAACAGTTTTAGATGTACCATTAGTATGGCAATTGGCAGATACATTCAACGGATTTATGGTAATACCTAATTTAATAGCATTAATAGCCTTAGCTAAGTTAGTTAAAAGAGAACTAAAGGATTATGAAAATAATTTCTCTATAAAATAATTATTAGCTTTAGGTAAAACTTTAGTAAAAAAATGGCCTATATAGGATAAAATTTAGAAAAAATTATTTAAAGAGTTAGCAGAAAGATAACAATGAAAAATATGTACTAAAATAAAATATCTCTTAACATAATATTATATAAATTTATTATGTTAGAGATATTTTTTTATTTGTAAAAATTAAAAAATAGGATTAAAATTATAATATTTTTAAAATCTTCTGAATACTTTGTTATATTTTTATAAAGTATATTGATAAAAATAGTTTTATCTTTATATATAGATAATAAAAAATAGGGATAAAAAAATTATAAATATATTTGTAAATATATTTATATTAAGTGAAAAAAATTATCTAAAGCTAAAAATAAGACAATATAATATAAAATTTTTAATGAATAATTAAAATTTATTTATTAAATGCTATTTTAAATTATAATTTTAATAAAAAAGTTTTTTAAAGTTATAATTTAGAAGTGTACAGTGATAAAATAGATTGTTAATAAACATGAAATAATATGCTTTAAAATATTCATAAATGTATATTTTTTAACAATTATAACTGGTTAAAGTTATTATAAATGAAATTGGTTGAAGGTTTTAAGATTATTATGCAGTAAATTCAAAATATTCAAAGGTAATTATTTTAAATAAAGAATAAAGATATAGATACTAATTTTACTTAATATTTGAATAATGATAACATTTACAATGAGGATTTGATCCTAATACATTTTAAGATATACATAAAAAGGGGAGAAGTTTATGGAATTTTTACTAAATGTTTTTGAAAATATCAACAACGTGCTATGGACCTATATATTAATGTTTTTTTTATGTGGTGCAGGAATATTTTTTACTTTTAAATTAGGTTTTGTACAAGTTAAGAAGTTTAAGGCAATGTTTAAACAAGTATTTACTAAAAGTGATAATGATGATGGGATTAGTTCATTCCAAGCATTAGCTACTGCAGTAGCAGCACAGGTAGGAACAGGAATTTTAGCTGGGTCTGCAACGGCTATAGCAGCAGGGGGACCTGGAGCTATATTTTGGATGTGGATTAGTTCCTTTTTTGGTATGGGTACTATATTTGCAGAGGCTGTTTTAGCTCAAAAATACAAAATTAAGGATGAAGATGGTGAAGTATTAGGAGGACCAGCTTATTATATAAGAGATGGATTAGGCAATAAAAAACTAGCCAAATTTTTTGCTTTTGCTATGATGGTATCAGCCTGTTTAACAGGAGATATGGTTCAGTCAAATTCTATTTCTATATCAATGAACAAAGCTTATAATATTCCAACTTTAATTACAGGAATAGTATTAGTAGTGCTTACAGCTATGATAGTTATAGGTGGAATACAACGTATAGCATCAGTTACAGAAAAACTAATACCTATAATGGGAGCATTATTTATATTAGGTAGTTTAATAATTATATTTAAAAATTACAATAATATAATACCAGCTCTTAAGATGATATTTGTAGGAGCTTTTAATCCAAGAGCTGCCACAGGTGGTCTTATAGGTGCATCTGTAAGAGAAGCTATGAGATATGGTGTATCTAGAGGTTTATTTTCAAATGAAGCTGGTATGGGATCTACACCTCATGCTCATGCAATTGCAAATGTTAAACATCCAGTACAACAAGGATTAGTTGCTATGTTCGGAGTTTTTATAGATATATTCGTAATATTAAACTGTACAGCCTTTGTTATACTTACAAGTGGAGCTTTAGATGGTAAAACTACAGGTATAGAATTAACACAAAAGGCTTTTGTAAATGGTTTTGGAGGATTTGGTAATTCTTTTGTGGCTATTAGTTTATTCTTCTTTGCATTCTCAACTATGATAGGATGGTATTTCTTTGGTGCTTTAAATGTTAAATTTATATTTGGAAAAAAGGGAATGAAGCCATATACTGCTATATACCTAATTTCTTTAATATTGGGTACTATTTTAGATGTACCTCTAGTATGGCAATTAGCAGATACTTTTAACGGATTAATGGTTATACCAAACTTAATAGCTTTAATAGCTTTGGCTAAATTAGTTCAAAAAGAACTTAAAGATTATAATGAAAACTTTTTATTAAAACAAGCAGTGGCAGATAGAAAAGCTAGTAATGTATAATTAAGTGAAACTTTATTAATTAATATAATATAGTAAAAAATTGATATTCCTATTTAATAATACTCCATAATGTAATATTATATATATAAGAGTTTAATATTATATTATGGAGGTATTTTTATGCTTATTTTAACCGGAGAAGATATTAAAAAAGTATTTACTATGAGAGATGCTATAGAGGCAGATAAAGAAGCTTTTAGGCTTTACTCAACTAATAAAGCTGAAGTTCCATTAAGAACAAATATAAATATACCTAAATATAAAGGCACAAGTCTTTTTATGCCAGGTTATGTTGAAGAATTAGATACAGCAGGAATTAAGATAGTATCTGTATTCCCCGAAAATGTTAAATTAGGAAAACCAGCAGTGCCAGCTCAAATGATACTGTTAGATGGAAAAACAGGAGAAGTTTCAGCTATAATGGATGGAACTTATTTAACTCAGCTTAGAACTGGAGCATCTGCTGGAGCAGCTACAGACATTTTGGCTAAAGAAGATTCAAAAATAGGAGCTTTAATAGGTACAGGTGGTCAAGCTTTATGTCAGCTAGAAGCTTTATTAGCAGCTAGAAATTTAGAAATAGTAAAGGTTTATAGTAGAAATCTCCAAAATGTAAAAGCTTTTGTAGAAGAGGCTAAAGAAAAATTAAGTCATTATGGTGCAGAAATAATAGGAGTAACTAGTTCAGATGAGGCCATTGAAGATGCAGATGTTATAACAGTAGTAACTACAGCTACCTCACCAGTTTTTGACGGGAAAAAGGTTAAAAAAGGAGCACATATAAATGGCGTAGGATCCTATATGAAACATATGCAAGAAATTGATGAATATATTATATCTAAGGCAGATAAAATATACTTAGATTCAAAAGACGCTGTTTTAAGTGAAGCAGGAGATTTTATAATACCTTTAGAAAAAGGGTTTATAAAAGAAGATATAGTTACTGGAGAATTAGGACAGGTTATTTCAAAAACTGTAGAGGGAAGAAAAAGTGAGAGTGAAATAACTTTATTTAAATCTGTAGGTATTGCCGTTCAAGATGTGGTAACAGCATATAAAATATATGAAAAAGCCCTAGAAAATAAAGTAGGTAAAGAAATAGAAATATAAGCAGGGAACCCAAATCTACGATTTGGTGTGAGTCGCTTACTCCTATGCAAATAGGAGTTTCGTATAAATAGAACCCAAATCTACGATTTGGCGTGAGTCGCTTACTCCTATGTAAATAGGAGTTTCATACAGTTTAATCTAAATTAAAAAGCAGGAATTTTTAATTCCTGCTTTTATTATATACTTATAATTATGACAGTGTGGGTTTATGGAGGTTACATAATTATAAGTTATACAAACAAATTTTATTTAGATGAATATAGTATTATCTGCAGAAGTCATTTCTTCTACTATAGTGTACATATTTGTTATTTCTCCAACTTTAAGTTTATCTTTTATACCATAAAAATCAAGACAAGTTCCACAACTTAGTATAGTAACACCTTTATCTTTTAGGGATTGTATACTTTCAAGGCATTCAGAACCTTCTATTGTAAGTTTAACTCCACCATTTAAAAATAATAAATGAGAAGGAAGTTTATCACTTTCAGATAAAGCATATAAATAACTCTTCATTAGAGCAGTTCCTAATTTATCATCTCCACCACCAAGAACATTTTTAGAAATAACCATAACTAGTTTTTTTTCGTTTGATAAAATTGCTTCACAAGCAACACAATGTTCTTTGGTCATAGTTATGTAATATAAAGAATCCTTTTCTTCTACTTCGCTTTTAAAACCATTTTTTTCAGCAAGCTTTATAATATTATTTTTAGCAACTTCATTATCTACTATAGTAGTAGCCTGTCCTTCTTCTATAGAATCAAAATATTTTTTTGTATTGATTACAGGTTGAGGACATTTTAGTCCTTTACAATCAATTATTTTAGTCATATTTTTAGCCTCCTAAAATAAATCTTACTTACATTTTTAATTATATCACAAATTTACCAGTGGACTTATAAATAATACTTATAGATGATAGTAAAACTATTTTATAATATAATGAAATTTTAAAATTTATCTTGAAATTTTCTTTCATGTTAGGTATATTTATAGTTGTTTTTATTTTAGCAGTTCTTAAAATTATCTAAACATATCTTTATTATAAAGGATATAAAAGAAGTTTATAGAATATAATTATAATTGATGGATTTATTTTTTGTTTTTAATAATTAAGTATACCAGTGCTACAAAGTACTATAAATAAGGAGTGAGACTATGGTTCCAATAATTTTTACGGATGCTAGTTGTGATTTACCAAGAAATTTTATAGATGAAAATAATATACCTTTTTTAGGACTTATGTGTAATTTTAAAGGAAAAGACTGGGAAGATGATTTTGGAAAGACACTATCCTATGAAGAATTTTATACAGGTATTAAAAAGGGTGAAATGCCTTCTACCAGTCAAATCAATGAATATAGGTTTGAAGAAAAATTTAAAGAATTATTGAAAGAAGAGAGACCTATAATATATATAGCTATGTCATCCGGATTAAGTGGTACTGTAAATAGTGCTAAGATGGCAAGAGAAGAGATATTAGCACAAAATAAAAAGGCAGATATAACTATAATAGATACAAAATGTTCCTCTATAGGACAGGGATTATTGGTATATAATGCAGCTCAAATGGCTAAAGAGGGTAAGAATAAAGAGGAAATAGTAAAATGGGTAAATGAAAATAAGGATAAAGTTAATCATTGGTTTATGGTGGAGAATTTGACCCATTTAAAAAGAGGAGGAAGAGTATCAGCAACCTCTGCAACTATAGGAACTTTATTAAATATAAGGCCCATTATACACATAGAGAAAGATGGCACTTTAAAAAATATAACTAACATAAGAGGAAGTAAAAAAGCTATAAGATATCTTTTAGATAGATTCAAGGAAAATTGTACAAATCATGAAGATGTGTTAATAGGTATAGTTCATGGACATTGTGCAGAAGAAGCAGAAAAATTGAAAGAAATGGTAATAGAAGAGTTTGGTACAAAGAATTTTATAATTAATGAATTAGGTATTGGTATGGGAGCTCATTGTGGAGATGGAATGCTTGCATTATGTTTTATAGGAAATAATATATAAGTAACATATAAAAAAATCCTCCTTTTTAGTATAATAGCAAAGAGGGGGATTTTTCTTTTGAAAATAATTAAATGTTTATATTAATTTAAAATATGGGGGTTTTCTTTTGAAGAGTAATATTATTAATCAGGTTTTAATTCTTTCTATAATAATGGGCATAGGAGTTATTTGTGGCAAAAGAAAAATTTTAAATGAAGAAGCAAATAAAAAACTTTCAGATCTTTTAGTTAAAGTTACTTTACCTTGTCTTATTGTTTCTTCTTTTAACTATGATTTTACTGGAGATATGATAAAAAACGCTAAGATGTTTTTTATATATTCAATAATTATACATATAGCTTTACTACTAATAAGTGGTTTGTTTTTTGTAAAGTATAATGAAAGAGCTAGAAAGGTACTTAAATTTTCTACTATATTTTCTAATAGTGCATTTATGGGGTATCCTGTAATAGAAGCTTTATATGGTAAGGTTGGAGTATTTTATGCTTCTATTTTTGGCATACCCTTTAATATATTTATGTTGTCTGCAGGTATCATGATATATACAGGAGAAAGAGATGTTAAAAACTTAAAGGGTATATTAAAACATCCTGGTATAATTGCTACAGTATTAGGTATGTTTATACTTGTATTTTCAATTTCTATTCCTATACCTATAAATACAGCTTTACAATATGTTGGATCTATGACTACTCCTTTATCTATGATAATAGTGGGTTCCATGCTTGCAGATATAAATATAAAGGAGATTTTTTCAGGAACGGAGGCTTATTATGGCTCTTTTGTTAGACTTATAATAATACCTGCTTTAGTTTATATTTTAATGATTGTAGTAAAAGCTGACAAGCTTTTACTAGAAATATGCGTAATATTAGAAGCTATGCCTACAGCGGTATTAGCTACTGTGCTTGCAGAAGAATATGATGGGGATGTGGTTTTGGCAGCTAAGTGCGTATTTATAACTACTATTTTGTCTGTTATAACTATACCTTTAGTAGTAGCTTTAATAAGTTAAATGTATTTATCTTATTAAAATGTATTTTAGTATGATAAAAATTTAAATTATAATGTTATAATATAGATATTAATTTTAAAATTATTTTTTATTTATACTATGTTTAATTGAATATTATAAAAGAGGTGGAAAAATGTTTGATACACATTTACATACGGAGTTTTCTACAGATTCTAAAATGACCATAGATGAAGCTATAAAAGCTTCTAAAGATAATAATTTAGGTATAATAGTAACAGAACATATGGATTTAGGATTAAAGGATGAAAATAAATTTTGTTTTCATGTACCTTCTTATTTTGAGAAGTATAACAAATATAGAAGCGGCAAACTTCTTTTAGGTATAGAATTAGGAATGGAAAGAGATCTTATAGAAGAAGGAAAAGAAGTAATTAATAGTGGAGAATTTGATTATGTAATAGGTTCTATTCATTTAATAGATAAAATTGATTTATATTTAGATGAATTTTATAAGGATAAGAGTAAAGAGGAAGCTTTTCATATTTATTTTAAAAATATGAGCTATAATTTAGCAAAGTATGATTTTGTAGATAGTTTAGGACATATAGATTATATTTCAAGATATGCTAATTATGAAGATCCTGAGATAAATTATGATATTTTTAAAGAGGATATAGACGAAGTTTTAAAGATTATAGTAGAAAAAGAAAAATCTATGGAAATCAATACAAGAAGATTAAATGATAAAAGAGCTGCAACAAATTTAGTTAAAATATATAAGAGATTTTATGAACTAGGAGGAAGGACAGTTACTTTAGGTTCTGATTCTCACAATGCTAAAGACATAGGAAATAGACTAAGTTTTGGAAAAGAAATTGCGGACTATTGCAATTTAAAGGTTGTATATTATAAAAATAGAAGACCTGAATATGATAAATAGAATTGATTAGAGATTATGTATCTTAAAATTAAATAGATTTAATTTTAAAGGCACAAATATAAAAAATATACTCATGAACCAATTTGTTTTGTTAAGAAGCTTTACTTTATAACTTGATAAAACAAGGACTTTAACTTACAATGAGAGTTAAAGTCTTTTTTAGTGAGGTGAGAGCATGAGGCCTTTAGCAGATTTAATGAGACCTAACAAATTAGAAGATTTTGTAGGGCAAAAGCATATACTATCTGAGAATAAGCCTTTGTATAATTTAATGAAAAATAAATCCATATGTAATTCTATATTTTATGGACCACCAGGTACAGGTAAAACTACTTTAGCTAATATTATGGCAAATTATGTGGATAAGAAATTTTATAGATTAAATGCTACTACAGCATCTATTAAGGATATTCAAGAAATAACTTCTAGCATAAACAGTTTGTTAAACTATAGTGGTGTTGTGTTGTATATAGATGAGCTGCAACATTTTACTAAAAAGCAACAACAGGCTTTATTAGAGTTTATAGAGGATGGAAGAGTGGTATTAATAGCTAGCACTACTGAAAATCCTTATTTCGTTATACATAAAGCTATTTTGAGTAGATGCAATATATTTCAATTTAAACCACTTAATAAAGAGGAGATTATTTTAGGATTAAAAAAGGCCATAAACAAATTGATAGATAAGGGTATAAATATAAAGTATACTGATGAAGCTTTAGAATATATAGGTGATATATGTCAGGGAGATTATAGAAAAGCTTATAATATTTTAGAATTAGCTGTAAATTCTCACTGTGGATTTAATATAGAAATCACATTGGACTATATAGAATCCTTAGAACAGTCTAACATTAGAGCAGATGCTACAGGAGATGAATATTATAACATTTTAAGTGCTTTCCAAAAGAGTATAAGAGGAAGTAATGCTGATGCAGCAGTTCATTATTTAGCAAGACTTATAAAAAGTGGAGATATGACATCTATTACAAGAAGGTTATCAGTAATGGCAGCAGAGGATATTGGATTAGCTTATCCTAATGCATTAACTATTGTGAATTCTGGTATAGAGTTAGCTTTAAAAGTAGGATTTCCTGAGGCACAAATTATTTTATCTGAAATTACAATATACTTAGCTACTTTGCCAAAATCAAATAGTGCGTACATAGCCATAAAAAATGCTATGAAAGATTTAGAAAATATTAATTTTGGAGATGTGCCAGATCATCTAAAGGATTCTCATTATTATGGTGCTAAAAATTTAGGTGTAGGGGGGTATAAATATCCCCATGATTTTAATAATCATTATGTTAGTCAAGAGTATTTACCTAAAGAGTTGAAAGATAAGATATATTATAAAGCTCAACATAATAAATACGAAGAAAATTTAAAAAAATATTGGGAAAATATAAAAAGTAGATAAATAAAGGGATATTTTAGTATAGTCTGTTACAAATTAAGACTATACTTTTTTGTATTAAAAAATTTTCCAAAAAAATTGATTAATATTGTTGACAGTTTTACTCAGGTTTGCTATTATAAAAATAAATCATAGTAAAGTGGTCAACATTAAAAGGATGTGATTAAATGAAGTTGTCAACTAAGGGTAGGTATGGAGTAAAGGCTATGGTAGATTTGGCAATTAACTACGGTGGGCAACCAGTTTCTATAAAAAATATTTCAGAAAGGCAACATATATCTGAATATTATTTAGAACAACTATTTTCTCCACTTAGAAAGGCTAAACTTATAAAAAGCATAAGGGGAGCTCAAGGAGGCTATATTTTGAATAGGCATCCTAAGGACATAACTGTAGCAGATATTATGGAGGTTTTAGAAGGACCCATAGAAATATCTAGTTGTTTAGATGGAGAGGATAGTTGTGGTAATGTGGATTGTTGTGCAACTAGGCTTTTGTGGGCAAAGATAAAGAAAAGTTTAGATAATATAATGGAATCAACTACCTTACAAGATATGGTAGAGGACTATAGAAAAATAAATCCACCAATTAAAAGGAGTGAAAATAATGAATAAACAAGTTTATATGGATTATTCAGCTACTACTTATACAAAACCAGAGGTATTAGAAGAAATGCTTCCATTCTTCACTGAAAATTTTGGAAACCCATCTTCTTTATATTCTTTCTCAGATAAAACTAAAAAAGCTGTAAACCTAGCAAGAGAGAGAGTAGCAAAGGTATTGAATGCAGAAAAAAATGAAATATTCTTTACAAGTGGTGGTTCGGAAGCGGATAACTGGGCCCTAAAAGGTATAGCTTATGCTAATAAAAATAAAGGAAATCATATAATAACTACTAAAATAGAACATCATGCTATATTACATACAGCACAATTTTTGGAAAAAGAAGGTTTCAAAGTAACTTATCTTCCAGTAGATGAAGAAGGTTTTGTAAGTGTAGAGGATGTAAAAACTGCTATAACAGATGAGACCATTTTAGTTTCTATAATGTTTGCTAACAATGAAATAGGAACTATAGAGCCAATAAAAGAAATAGGTAAATTATGCAAAGAAAAAAATATTTATTTCCATACAGATGCAGTTCAAGCTATAGGTCACGTGGATATAGATGTAAAAGATATGAATATAGATTTATTATCTATGTCTGCTCATAAATTTTATGGGCCTAAAGGAGTAGGTGCTCTATATATAAGAAATGGAGTTAAAATACAAAATTTAATTCATGGCGGGGGACAAGAAAGAGGCAAGAGAGCTAGTACAGAAGATATAGCTGGTATAGTAGGACTTGGTAAAGCAATAGAATTAGCTATAGAAAATATGCCTGAGGAAAATAAAAAATTAGCTAATTTAAGAGAGAAGCTAATAAAAGAAGTTGAAAAAAGAATACCTGAAGTAAAATTAAATGGACCTAGAGATATGAGCAAAAGATTACCCAATAATGTTAATATTAGCTTTATAGGTATTGAAGGAGAAACTTTATTGTTAGATTTAGATATGAATGGCATATTTGGATCTACAGGAAGTGCTTGTGCTTCAGCATCTTTAGACCCATCCCATGTGCTTTTATCTATAGGATTGGCACATGAAGTTGCTCATGGTTCTTTAAGATTAAGCTTAGGAGATAAGAATACAGAAGAAGATATAGATTATGTATTAGAAGTACTTCCTAAAATAATAAAACAAAGAAGAGAAATGTCACCACTTTGGGAAGATTATATGAAAAACAAGGAGGAAAAATAATATGTATACAGAAAAGGTAATGGATCATTTTAGAAATCCTAGAAATGTAGGGGAAATAGAAGATGCTAATGGTATAGGAGAAGTAGGAAACGCTAAATGTGGCGATATAATGAAAATATATTTAAAAGTTGAAGATAACACAATTAAAGATGTAAAATTTAAGACCTTTGGATGTGCATCAGCTATAGCATCATCAAGTATGGCTACAGAACTTATAAAGGGAAAAACTTTAGAAGATGCATGGCAGCTTACAAATAAAGCTGTAGCAGAAGCTTTAGAAGGATTACCACCAGTAAAAATGCATTGTTCTGTACTTGCAGAAGAAGCTATACACAAAGCAATAAATGAATATAGAGTATCTCAAGGTTTAGAACCATGGGAAATGAAGACGCATTCTGAACATATTCACGAACATGTACATGGTCATTAATAGATATGTAGATTGCTGCAAAACATAATAAATTATTTTTATATAAGATATTTTAAAAATACCCTCGTTAAAGAGGGTATTTTTTATTTTTTTGATAAAACTAAAGGTAAGGTGTCGGCAATTAAACCATAAGTTTTATAAGCTTTTAATTTTAAAATATTAATATAAAGTGGGGTAAATATGTATAGAAGCAAATATTTTAAATATATGAATGTATACTATAGTAATGGTAAAAAGGCAGGTTTTATAAAAGATATATTAATAGATTTTAATGAAGAAAAAATTATAGGTTTTTGTGTAAGTTCTTATAAAATATTAAATAAAAATAATATAGTGCTTGTAGAAGATATAATATCAATAAATAAAAATATGGTAGTAAAAAAATTAGGAAGAGGAAAGTATTTAAGTTTTAATGATATAAAGCATTTAGAGGTTATAGATATAGAGGGCGTTTTAATGGGAGTTATTGAAGATATAATAATAAATGAAGATAATTTTAGAATAGCTGCTATTATAATATCTATGGGATTTTTAAATAATTTTATAAAAGGGAAAAAAATAATAAGTCCTAATGAAATAATATTAGGAGAAAAAAATTTACTTTACTTTAATTATAGAAGTAGAAATTTAGATTTTAAAATTATGGTTAAAAACAAAATAAATACATAGGAGTAAGAGATCATGAGAAAATATTACAAAAATTTGTACTGTAAACTATTATTTTTTATATTAGTATTCCTAGTATTTTTTATTATACTTATAAAAAATACCATAGTAAGAGATATACTTTCCTTATTTTTTATATCCTTTGTTATATATTATATACTAAAACCTATACATACATTTTTAAAACATAAGGGTATAAATGAGAAATTTTCTGCATTACTTTTAGTTGTTACATTAATAATAATCATAGGAGTTTTTATTATTTCCATAATACCTGCCATAATAAAAGAAGGGTACAATATAACAAGTTCTGTAGGATATATTCAAAAATATATAGATTATATATATAATAAAATAAATTTATTAAATAATAATAAAATTTTAGGAGGAATTTTAAATAAAATAAATGGAAAAATTGAAAATTATACAGTATCAATCGGAGAAAATATTTTAAATAAATTTGTAGGTTTTGGAGAAAATATATTGGATTATGCAGTCATTCCTATAATAGTATATTATTTTTTAGCCGCAGGAGATAAAATAATACAAAAATTTTTTGTGATTTTTCCTCTTAAGATAAGAGGTATGGTGAAAAATGTATTTGAGGATATAGATAAAATTTTAGCGAGATATATTATAAGTCAAATAATATTATGTTTGATAATAACAATACTTACTTTCTTAGTCTTAGTAGGTCTAGGCATAAAATTACCTATATTATTATCTTTGATAAATGGTTTTTTTAATATAATACCTTATTTTGGACCGGTTATAGGATCCTTGCCAGCTATATTAATAGCCTTTACAAAATCACCTAAAACAGCTTTGTGGGCTTTAATTTTATTATACTCTATACAACAAATAGAAGGTGACATATTGTCTCCTAAAATCACAGGAGATAGTGTAGATATGCATCCTTTAACAGTTATATTGCTTCTTTTAATAGGAGGGAAAATATATGGATTTTTAGGAATGGTTTTAGCTATACCTATAGGAGTTATAATGAAAATTATATATGAGGATTTAAATTATTATTTATTTTAAATAAATTATGGGATAAATTTTTGCATATCTTGACATAATGGTAATTTTTATTTATAATTTGAGCATAATAATATTAAATGAATATATATAATAGTGATGATTAAAAGGAGTAAGTAGATTAACTTTATATAGAGAGGAAGTGGCTGGTGAAAACTTCTTAAGGTTTGTACTGAAGGCTGTTTATGAACTATTTTACAGGAGTTGTAAATGCAGTTTTGTATTTAAATTAGGGTGGTACCGCGGAATATAACTTTCGTCCCTTTTTAGGGATTGAAGGTTTTTTTTATTACAAAAATATGAGAATAAAGGAGCGATAAACCATGGAAAGAATGGGTTTAAATGAAATAAGAGAAGAATATCTAAAGTTTTTTGAAAGTAAAGCACATTTTAGACTACCAAGTTTTTCTTTAGTGCCTAAAAATGATAAAAGTTTACTTCTAATAAATGCAGGAATGGCACCTTTAAAGCCTTATTTTACAGGTCTTCAAGTTCCACCAAGTAAAAGGGTTACTACTTGTCAAAAGTGTGTAAGAACTGGAGATATCGAAAATGTAGGTAAAACTTCAAGACATGGTACTTTCTTTGAGATGATGGGGAATTTCTCCTTTGGAGATTATTTTAAAGAAGAAGTTATTCCTTGGGCTTGGGAATTTACTACAGAAGTTTTAAAATTACCTAAAGAGAAATTATATGTGACTATATATGAAGAGGACGATGAAGCCTTGGATATATGGGTAAATAAAACAGATGTGGATCCTAAAAGAATATTTAGATTAGGAAAAGAAGATAACTTTTGGGAACATGGATTAGGACCTTGTGGACCTTGTTCAGAAATTCATTTTGATAGAGGAGCAGGAGAAGTTAAAACTTCAGAGGAGTTTGTAAAAGCTAGTGATGAAGATAAAATAGTGGAATTTTGGAATTTAGTATTTACTCAGTTTGATAAGGATGAAGAAGGAAATTATAACAGACTTGCCAATCCTAATATAGATACAGGTATGGGACTTGAAAGAATGGCTACTATAATGCAAAATGTGGATAGTATATTTGAAGTTGATACAATAAAAGCTGTATTAGATCAGGTGTGTAAACTCTCAGGAGCTAATTATAAAGAGGATAAGGTAAAAGATATATCTATAAGAATAATAACAGATCATATAAGAAGTGTTACTTTTATGATAAGCGATGGTATATTACCTTCTAATGAAGGAAGAGGATATGTTCTTAGAAGACTTTTAAGAAGAGCTGCAAGACATGGAAAAACTTTAGGGATAAACAATACATTTTTACATAACTTAACAGATATAGTTATAGAAAATTGTTATAAAAATTATCCGGAATTAGAAGAGAAAAAAGAATATATAAAGAAAGTTATAAAACTAGAAGAAGAAAGATTTGATGAAACTATAGATGCTGGAATACAAATATTAAATGATTATATAAAAGAAGTTAAGAATAATAATCATAAAGTTCTTTCAGGAGATAAAGCTTTCAAACTATATGATACTTATGGATTCCCAGTAGAATTAACGGAAGAAATCTTAGAAGAGCAAGGTATAAATATAGACAAAGAAGGCTTTAATAAAGAAATGAAGGAGCAAAGAGAAAGAGCTAGATCTGCTAGAGAAGAAACTAATTATATGGGGGCAGAAGATACCATATTAAATAAAATAGATTTAAGTATAAATACACAATTTGAAGGTTACGATAAATTAGAACTTAAATCAAAAGTAGCTTTAATTGTAGAAAATGAAGAGTTTAAAAATCAGATTGAAAAAGGAAATAAAGGGGTAATAGTAACTTATAATACTCCATTTTATGCAGAAATGGGTGGTCAAATAGGAGATACAGGTACTATATATAATGGCAGTTTCAAAGCAAAAGTTATAGATTGTAAAAAGAACATATCAGGTAAAGTACTTCATTTTGTAAAAGTTTTAGAAGGAAAAGTGTCTTTAGAGGATGAGGTTATATTAAAAGTAAATGAAGAAAGAAGAAATAATATAAGAAAAAATCATACAGCAACCCATATATTACATGCTGCCTTGATAAAAGTGGTAGGAGATCATGTACAACAATCAGGTTCCTATGTGGATGATGAAAGATTAAGATTTGATTTTAGTCATTTTGAAGCAGTATCAGAGGCTGAATTAAAAGAAGTAGAGAAGATAGTAAATAAAGAGATAATGAAAGCTAATGTTGTAAATACTAAAGTAATGAACATAGAAGAAGCAAAAGAACAGGGGGCCATTGCATTATTCGACAATAAATATAAGGATGATGTTAGAGTAGTTTCTGTAGGAGAATTTAGTAAAGAATTATGTGGTGGAACTCATGTAGACAATAGTGGTGAAATTGGAATGTTTAAAATAGTTTCTGAGGCAGGGGTTGCAGCTGGTATAAGAAGAATAGAGGCAGTAACGGCTTTTAAGGCTATAGAATATGTAGATCATAAAAATAACATATTAAAAGACGCAGCTCAAATATTAAAATGCAATGAAAAGGAATTATTAAACAAATTAAGTCATCAAGTTTTAGAAATGAAAGAAAAAGAAAAGGAAGTAGAAGCTTTAAAATTAAAACTAGCAAGTGGTGCAGAGGATGAAATATTAAGTAACATAAAAGAAATAAAAGGTGTTAAAGTAGCATCAGCGGCAGTAAAGGATATAGATGGAAATGCCCTAAGAGATTTGGGAGATAAAATAAGAGATAATATGCAAAGTGGAGTAGTTGTTCTAGGAAGTAACTATAAAGATAAAGTTTTATTTGTTGCTATGGCAACTAAAGATACAGTAGCTAAGGGAGTACATTGTGGAAAGATAATTAAAGAGGTTGCAACTATAGCCGGTGGTGGCGGTGGTGGAAGACCAGACATGGCACAAGCAGGAGGTAAAGATCCAAATAAATTAGAAGAGGCTATAAAAACAGTAGAAACTGTAGTGGAAAGTTTAGTTAAATAGTATACTTTTTAATAAATATGTCTTATAATATAATTAAAGAACATAAAAAACACTCAAATACTGGTTGCTCCAAAGAAAGTTGCAATCCTTAAAGATTGTATAGGAAGGTGATAAAATGAGTGGAGATAAAACGATACAATTTGATCCTGTAGAAAATAAAAAAACATTAACAAAAGAAATACTTACGAAAGTTTATAATTCTTTGCTAGAGAAAGGTTATAATCCAGTAAATCAACTAGTAGGATATTTGATCTCTGGTGATCCAACTTATATAACTAATTATAATGGAGCTAGGTCTTTGGTTATAAAGCTAGAAAGAGATGAAATACTAGAGGAAGTAATAAAATCATATTTAGGGATAAATTAAAAAAATAAAAATGCCCTGTAGGGCATTTTTATTTTAAATATGGAAATAATATAATTAGTGAATCCAAATCTATGATTTGGTGTCAATTGTTTACTCCTATGTAATAGGGGGTTCGTATAAAGTTAATATAAATCTAGGATTTAAAGATGATTACTTACTTCGATAATACAGGAGTTTGATATAAATACAATACTTAGGAGAGATTTATGAGAATATTAGGGCTAGATATAGGTGATAGAACTATTGGGGTAGCTATAAGCGATCCATTAGGTTTTACAGCACAAGGAATTACAACTATAAGAAGAAAAAGTGAAGCATATGATTTGGAAGAGATAAAAAAAATATGTGATAAATATGAAGTAGATACTATAGTATCAGGGCTTCCTAAAAATATGAATGGCACATTAGGACCGCAAAGTGAAAAGGTTCTAGAATTTTGTGATTTAATAAAAGAACATGTGAATATTGAAATAAAAATGTGGGATGAAAGATTAACGACTGTAGCAGCTACTAGAGCTATGCTAGAGGCGGATTTATCTCGCTCAAAGAGGAAAAAAATAGTAGATAAAATAGCTGCTACTTATATATTACAAGGATATTTAGATAGTTTATCAAAATAAGGAGGATAATGATATGGATAATAATATAGATACAATAACATTAACAGATGAAGAAGGAAAAGAAACTGAATTTGAGGTAATAACAAAGCTTGATATAGAAGATAAAGAATATGTAGTTGTAGTTCCAAAGGATGAAGAAGTAGATGAGGCTATAGCTCTTAGAATAGATAATAATGACAAGGGTGAAGAAGTGCTAGTACCAGTAGAAGAAGATGAAGAATTTAATATGGTAGCAGAGGCTTATGAATTGTTATTTTCAGAAGAATAATAGTTTTTATTTAATCTATAAATATATAATTTGAAATTACAGATAAAGATTATCAATTGACAATAAGATAATACTGTATTAAACTTATATTAAAATAAAGTAGTTAAAGGTGGAATGAAAAGTGGCAGATTTTAAGAGAGAAGAAATTGAAAAGTTAAAAGAAGAATTAAAATCTAAGGGATATAAGTTAACTCCTCAAAGAAGAGCAATTATAGATATGATAAAAAAACACGAGGGTAGCCATTTAACTACAGAAGAGTTATACGATTTAGTAAAAGAGGAATGCCCAGAAATAGGTCTTGCAACGGTATATAGAACAGTACAACTTTTAGAAGAAATGGGTGTTATATATAAATTAGACCTAGATGATGGATGTAGTAGATATGAATTGGTAAATGAAGATGAAAATCATCAGCACCATCACTTAATATGTAGTAAGTGTAATAAGGTAATAGAGGTTAAGGATGATTTCTTAGAGGATTTAGAAGAGAATATTGAAGAAGAATATAATTTTAAAATAGAGAATCATAGTTTAAAGTTCTACGGTATCTGCAAGGAATGTCAAGGAAAATAAATAATAAAACTATGATGAAAACATAAAAGAAAAAGGAGGGAAGAAGTTTGCGAGTGGACAAAGAAAGAGATAAAGTAAAAGATAGAGCAAAAGATAAGGAGAAGGATAAAGTAAAGATTATTCCTTTAGGCGGCTTAAATGAAATTGGCAAAAATTTAACTGTTATAGAATACAAAAATGATATAGTAGTTATAGATTGCGGTCTTAAGTTTCCAGACGACGATATGTTAGGAATAGATGTGGTTATTCCTGATATAACTTATCTTAAAAAGAATATCAATAAAGTAAAAGGTATATTTTTAACTCATGGTCATGAAGATCACATAGGAGCATTGCCCTATGTTCTGAGAGAAGTAAATGTACCAGTATACGGGACTAAGCTTACATTAGGCATAGTAGAAACCAAGTTAAAAGAACATGGACTACTAAGTTCTGTGGAGTTAAAATGCATAAAGCCAAGGGAAATAATTAGACTTCAAAATGTTTCTGTGGAATTTATAAGAACTAGCCACAGTATAGCAGACACAGTAGCTATAGCTATACATACACCTTTGGGGGTTGTTCTCCATACAGGAGACTTTAAAATAGACTACACTCCTATAGATGGTCATGTTACAGATTTAGCTAGATTTGCTGAAATAGGTAAGCGTGGAGTTATTGCTATGATGGCAGATAGTACAAATGTAGAAAGGCCAGGCTATACCATGTCAGAAAGTACTGTAGGGGAAGCTTTTTTAAATATATTCTCAGGAGTTAAAGGAAGAATAATTGTTGCTACTTTTGCATCTCATATCCATAGAATCCAGCAAATAATAAGAGCTGCTGAAAAATTCAAAAGAAAAGTAGCAGTTTCCGGTAGGAGTATGGAAAATATTATGGAAGTAGCTATGAAGCTTGGATATATAAAAGCAGAAAAAAATATATTTATAAGCATAGATGCTATAAATAAATATCCAGATGACCAAGTAGTTATAATAA
Organism: Clostridium sporogenes; assembly: GCF_001889325.1. NCBI lineage: Bacteria > Bacillati > Bacillota > Clostridia > Eubacteriales > Clostridiaceae > Clostridium > Clostridium sporogenes. The sequence goes on from NZ_CP013243.1 coordinate 3,618,055, forward strand.
CTACAGGAAGTCAAGGAGAACCTATGTCAGCTCTTTCTAGAATGGCAGCTTCAGAGCATAAAAAAGTAAATATAAAGCCTGGTGATAAGGTAATTATATCTGCAACACCTATTCCAGGTAATGAAAAATTAGTATCTAGGGTGATAAATCAGTTATTTAAAAAGGGTGCAGATGTTATATATGAAACACTTGCAGATATCCATGTATCTGGTCATGCATGCCAGGAAGAACTTAAACTTATGCATACATTAGTAAGACCTAAATATTTTATACCTGTTCATGGAGAATATAGGCACTTAAAACAACATGGAGAACTTGCTTGTCAATTAGGATTACCAGAAAACCATGTTATGGTTTCAGATATAGGTGATGTTATAGAAGTAAGTAGGGAATGCATTAGAAAAAATGGTTCTGTAGTGTCAGGTCAAGTCTTTGTAGATGGACTAGGTGTAGGAGACGTAGGGAATATAGTATTAAGAGATAGAAAACACTTATCTCAAGATGGTATATTAACAGTAGTTGTTACTATAGAAAAGGTTTCAGGTTCTGTTATTGCAGGCCCTGATATAATATCAAGAGGCTTTGTTTATGTAAGAGAATCAGAGGATTTAATGGAAGAAGCTAAAGATTTAGTAAAAAAAGCTCTAGAAGAATGTGAAAGAAATCATATTACAGAATGGGCTGCAATTAAAACAAACATAAAAGATGTTTTAAGAGGATTCTTATATGAAAAAACAAAGAGAAAACCTATGATATTACCAATTATAATGGAAATATAGTACAATATATTAAAATAGCTTATAAAAAATAATTTTTAAGGGAAAATTTTAAAGAGCTTTTTAATACCTAATAATTTTAAAAAGATAAGCTATGAATTTTAGAAATATAATATTTCAAATTCATAGCTTTTTAATTTAATTAAACCTATACATTATTTAATTAAGATTATTTTGTTATAAGATACTTTTGTTGATATGGGTAATTAAATAATTATGAAGTCTAATATAAGATTATTAAACAATTTAAATTTTTATGAAAAACAGTCAGTAATAAAGAAAGATATAATGAAAATGTTTAAGGAATCAGCAGATGCAAGTTTAGATAAATAAATTAATATACTACATAAGTTGACTTTTTTTGAGTATAATATTAAAATAATAAGGTGAACCAAGTTGGATACTAGGAAGTATCCAATTTTTTTGAGTAAATGATATTTCATTTAAAAATCTTTGGTTTAAAATTTTTAAAAATAAATAGTAAAAAATATTTATTAGAACTTGCCTTTAGAAGAAGTAATAGCTTTTGCTAAAGATTAGTGAAATTATCCGGGACTTAGTGCCATTTATTTAATAGTCATAGGTTAATGGTACTTATCTGTGAGATAAAATATATAAGTTTTTTAATTTAATAATTGGAGGAAAGAATATGAGTTTATTTGTTAGAAATGACATTAGAAATGTGGCCATAATCGCTCACGTTGACCACGGTAAGACAACACTTGTAGATGCACTTTTAAGACAAAGCCACGTTTTTAGAGACAACGAAAAGGTAGAGGAAAGAGTTATGGACTCTAATGACATAGAAAAAGAAAGAGGAATAACTATATTATCTAAAAATACTGCCGTAAATTATAACGGTATTAAGATAAATATAGTAGATACTCCAGGACATGCGGATTTTGGAGGAGAAGTTGAACGTGTACTAAAAATGGTAGATAGTGTTTTATTAGTAGTAGATTCCTATGAAGGGGCTATGCCACAAACAAAGTTTGTTACTAAAAAGGCATTAGAACTTAACCTTAAGCCAATAGTAGTAATAAATAAAATTGATAAACCAGATGGTAGACCAGAAGAAGTTTTAGATGAAATATTTGACTTGTTCGTAGAACTTGGAGCTAATGATGAACAGTTAGATTTCCCAGTAATATATTGTTCAGCTAGAGACGGTATAGCTAAAAATGAAATGGAAGATGAATCAGATAATATGGAAGCTTTATTTGAAGCTATAATTAAAAATGTTAAATCACCAGAAGGACATATAGATAAGCCATTACAAATGTTAGTAACTACTATAGATTATAACGAATATGTAGGTAAAATAGGTATTGGTAAAATAGAAAGAGGAAGCATAAAGAAGAATCAACAGGTAGCTTTAATAAGAAAAGATGGAAAAGTAGAAAATGTAAAAATATCTTCACTATATGTTTACGATGGATTAGCAAGAATAGAGACAGAAGAAGCTAAACTAGGAGACATAGTAGCGGTAGCAGGTATACCAGATATTAATATAGGAGAAACTGTAGCGGATGTTAATGAACCAGAAGCTCTTCCTTTTGTAGAGATAGATGAGCCTACATTAAGCATGAACTTTATGGTTAATGATTCTCCTTTTGCAGGACAAGATGGTAAGTTTGTTACATCAAGACATTTAAGAGATAGACTTATAAAAGAATTAGAAACTAATGTTAGCTTAAGGGTAGAAGATACAGATAGAGCAGAATGCTTTAAAGTAAGTGGAAGAGGAGAACTTCATTTATCTGTATTAATAGAAACTATGAGAAGAGAAGGTTACGAATTCCAAGTTTCAAAACCAACAGTTATATTTAAAGAAGAAAATGGTAAAAAATTAGAACCTATTGAAAGATTAACTATAGATGTACCAGAAGAATTTATGGGTGTAGTTATGGAAAAATTAGGACCAAGAAAAGCTGAGATGATTAATATGACTTCAGCTATAAATGGTTATACAAGATTAGAATTTAAAGTTCCAGCAAGAGGATTAATAGGATTCAGAAATGAATTTATGACTGATACTAAGGGGAATGGTATAATGAACCATGTATTAGAAGATTATGAAGCATATAAAGGAGAAATACCTGAAAGATCAAGAGGATCATTAGTAGTATTTGAATCCGGAGAAGCTATAACTTATGGATTGTTTAATGCTCAAGAAAGAGGAATACTATTTTTAGAACCAGGAACCGCAGTATATGCAGGTATGATAGCAGGACAATGTTCTAGAACAGGAGATATAGATGTTAATGTATGTAAGAAAAAGCATTTATCTAATACTAGATCTTCAGGTGCTGATGAAGCTTTAAAGTTAGTTCCAGTGACAAAAATGTCTTTAGAACAATGTCTTGAATTCGTAGCATCTGATGAATTAGTAGAAGTTACTCCAAAAAATATAAGAATGAGAAAGAAAATATTAGATTCAGAATTAAGAAGAAAAGCTACAATAAGAAAAAAATAAATAGGCATTATAATTCTAACAAACAACTAGCTTAGGGCTGGTTGTTTGTCTATATTAACCTATGGGTGGTGATTTTGTGAAAAATAAAAACAGGCTAATTATTTTAGTAATGGCTATAGTTGCAGTTTTAGCTATAGGTTTTGTATCTATTAAGTATTATGACAGAAAAATTTTAAAAGCTCCATTAAAAGCAGATGGAAATGAAGTTGTTAAGATTGTTGTAGACAAGGACCAGAGTTTAAATGATGTTATAGAAAAAATAGATAAGGAAGGCAAGATTAAAAGTAAAAAAATATTAAAAAATTATATTAAGAAAGTACAAGCACCACAAAAAGTAGTTCCAGGAGAATATGTATTTTCAGTTAATCTAAATGCTTATAATTTATTGCTCAATTTAAAAGAAGGTATATATGATAATAGACCTATAAAAGTTACTATTCCAGAAGGGTATAATATAGATGAAATAGGAAATAAATTGGAAAAACAGGGAATAATAAAGAAAGAAGATTTTATAAAAAGTATAAAAGAATACAAAACTCCTTCTTTTGTAAAGGAAGATAAGAATAGGAAGTACTCTTTAGAAGGATACTTATTTCCAGATACTTATGAGTTTTTTAAAGGTATGCAAGGAGATAAAATAATAGATAAAATGTTAGATAGGTTTAATTATGTTATTAAAAAAATAGAAAAAGAAAATAATATAAAAATAAAAGATGAAGACATGGATAAATTAATTGGCATGGCATCTGTTATAGAGAAAGAAGCTGAAAAAGATGCTGAAAGAGGTAAGGTAGCATCTGTATTTTATAATAGAATAGATAAAAAAATGAAAATGGAATCCTGTGCTACAGTATTGTATGCATTAGGATATCATAAAGATAAATTATATTATAAAGATCTAAAAATAAAGTCTCCTTATAATACTTATTTGAATACGGGATTACCTATAGGACCTATATGTTCTCCAGGTAAAAATTCCATAAAGGCAGCATTAAATCCAGAAAAAACAGATTATCTGTATTTTGTTTCTAAAAATAATGGAACTCACTTTTTTACAAAGAACTATAATGATTTTTTAAAGGTGAAAAAGGAAACTCAAGGAGATTAATATATTTTGCTGCAGGTGACCTATTATATTTAAAAATTAAAAGGTCACCTTATGTATTATTAATTTTAAATTGGAGGTAAACATGAGTAAAGTAGCCTATGATTATATGGAAGAATATATAAGAGGTCTTATACCAGAAAATGAGGGAATATTAAAGGATTTAGAAGACTATGCTAAGGAAAATGCTGTTCCAATAGTACATAAAGAAGTGGCTAATTTTTTAGAGTTTATGATAAGTGTAAAAAAACCTAAAAAAATACTTGAGTTAGGCACAGCTATAGGATATTCTTCAATATTTATGAGTTTAAGTTCAAATGGGGAGTCTAATATTACTACCATTGAACGTGATGATAAAATGATAGAAATTGCAAGAAGTAATATTGAAAAACATGGCTTTAAAGATAAAATAAAAATTATTCATGGGGATTGTCTAGAAATCCTTAAAGATTTAGATGATAAATATGATATGATTTTTATGGATGCAGGAAAAGGACATTATAATGAATTTTTGCCTTATTGTTTAAAGCTTTTAAATAAAGATGGAATTGTAATAGCAGATAATGTACTTTTTAGAGGTATGGTTGCTAATGATAAATTAGTTATAAGAAGAAAGATAACTATAGTTAAAAGAATGAGAAAATATATGAATATGATAAGTGACAAGGATAATTTCATAACCTCAATTATACCAATGGGAGATGGAATTGCCATAACTAAGAGGAGGAATGAGGATGCTTAATATAAGAAAACCAGAACTTTTAGCTCCAGCAGGAAATTTGGAAAAATTAAAGACAGCTATAAACTTTGGAGCGGATGCGGTTTATTTAGGTGGTAGCAGATTAAATTTAAGAGCCTTTGCAGACAATTTCACAGATGAAGAACTTCAAGAGGGTATAAAATATGCTCATGATAGAGGTAGAAAGGTTCATGTTACAATAAATGTGTTCCCTCGTAACGAAGATTTTGATGGATTAGAAGAGTATTTAAAAAAATTATATGAATTTAAAGTAGATGCCATAATAGTTTCAGACCCGGGAATTATTATGACTGCAAGAGAAACTGTACCAAATTTAGAAATACATTTAAGTACTCAAGCAAATACAGTTAATTTTAAAACTATAGATTTTTGGTATAAACAAGGTGTTAAAAGAATTGTATTAGCAAGAGAACTAACTCTAGAAGAAATAAAAACCATAAGAGAGAAAATAGAAAAAGATTGTGAATTAGAAGCTTTTGTTCACGGTTCTATGTGTATGTCTTATTCTGGCAGATGCCTCTTATCTAATTATATGACAGGGAGAGATTCTAACAGAGGAGCATGTGCACAACCTTGTAGATACAAATATTATTTAATGGAAGAGAAAAGAGAAGGGGAGTATTTCCCTGTAGTTGAAGATGATAAAGGAACATATATAATGAATTCAAAGGATATGTGTATGATAGAGCACATACCAGAATTAGTTCAAAGTGGTATAGATTCTTTTAAAATAGAAGGAAGAATGAAAAGTTCTTTCTATGTAGCTACAGTAGTTAAAGCCTATAGAGAAGCTATAGATGCTTATTTTAAAGATCCAGAAAATTATACTTTTAAAGAAAGATGGATGGATTATCTAAAAAAAGCCAGCCATAGGGCATATTTTACAGGTTTTTATTTTAATGATCCTAATAAGCAATTACATGAATCTTCTTCATATATTAGAACTTGTGATATTGTAGGTATTGTAAAGGAATTTAATGAAGAAACTATGGAAGCTATAGTAGAGCAAAGAAATAAGGTGTTAGATGGAGATGAACTAGAAGTTTTAAGACCTGAAGGTCATATATTTAAAATAAATATAGCCAATATGAGAGATAAAAATGATAAAAAAATAGAGTCTGCTCCTTCAGCTCAAATGATATTTAAAGTTAACACGGATAAAAGGTTAAAAGAAAATGATATACTTATAAAAAATAAATAATACATAAAAAATATATTTGTATAGCAATGTGAAGAAAGTAAATTAGTCAAGAATACACTATTAATTTGTTATAATTGTAAATTTTATTATACATAAAATGATTTAATTAAATGTTTAATAAAAAACTAGAAAATAAGGGGGAAAGCTAATGAAACGCCCAGTGTTGATAGGTATAACTGGAGGAACTGGTTCAGGAAAAAGTACTGTAGCTAAGGAAATATATAATAAATTTGATGAAGCTTGTATTTTTATGATAGAGCAGGATTCTTATTATAAAGATCAAAGCAGTATACCTTTTGAGGAAAGATGCAAAAAAAATTACGATCATCCAGATGCTTTTGATAATGAACTTTTAATAGATCATTTAAAGAATTTAATAGATTTAAATGTTATAGAGAAACCTATTTATGATTTTGAAACTCATAATAGAAAAAAAGAAACTGTAAAAGTCGAACCTAGGGACATTATAATTGTAGAAGGTATATTAGTGCTTCAAGATCCAAAGCTTAGAGAATTATTAGATATAAAGATATATGTGGATACAGATGCAGATGTAAGAATAATAAGAAGACTTTTAAGAGATATAAACGAAAGAGGAAGAACTGTAGATTCAGTTATAAATCAATACTTAACCGTTGTAAGGCCAATGCATATGCAATTTATAGAGTCTTCAAAAAGATATGCAGATATAATAATTCCAGAGGGTGGACATAACAGAGTAGCCATAGATATGATGGTAGCAAATATAAAACATTTGTTACAAAAATAAAATATTATTTAAAATGAAATAGTAATAATTTAGAATAAAACGCCTTATTTTGGTTATAATTTAGCTAAGATGAGGTGTTTTTATTATGAGATACAGGGAGAAAAAAAAGGCTTATAAATTATTAACATTATTTATGGTTATATTTTTGTTTCTTATATATAGAATGGTTAAATTCCAGATTTTTGATGCAGAAAAATTAGCTACTATGGCAGAATCCCAATATGCTTATGAAGAAGATACAAAAGATAATAAATATAAGCTTCTAGATACTAAAGGTAATGATTTGCTAAAATATAAAGAGAAATATTATGCTGTTTTAGTGCCAAGTGCTTTTAAAGATAACAAAGAAGAAAAAGATGAAGAAAAACTGCTAACAATAATGTATATTTTAAGAAATTATAATGAAAAATATGATATAACCCAAAATCAAACTATAGATAATAGTGGTAAAAATTACTATGAAATAGATAAAATAACTTATGAAAAACTAAAAGATATAAAAGGTGTAAAGGGATTTTATGCATACAAAAAACAAGAGGTAGATAAGAATATAAATGATAAAAAAGAGTCCTGGAAGTTAGAAAATATGCTATTAAATCCTTATAAAAATGATCAAAAAACTTTTAAAAGCAAAGAGTCTTTAGAGATGAAAATATATAATAGGGTAAAAGATAATAAAAAATCTAAAATAATATATGAAAAAGATTTAGGAGGAGAAATTATATCAGAAAAGACAGAAGAGCCTAAGTCTAATATAAACCCTAGACTTACATTAGACTCTAAAGTTCAAGATAGTATAAGAAAGGTTTTAAATAAAAAAGAATATAAGGATTTTAACCAAGTAGGTGTAATCCTTTCAGAAGCAGAGTCAGGGAAAATACGTGCTATGGTTCAAAAGGATGAAACATTACCTAATGTAAATATAGGGGCGGCTACACAAAATGGGTTTCCACCGGGATCTATATTTAAAATAATAACGGAAGAAGCCGCATTAGAAAACAATAAAGTATCCTTAAAGGATAGTTTTAAATGTACTGGAGAATTTGAAAATAATAAAAAAGGAACTCATGGAAGTTTTAGCACAAAGGAGGCTTTTATAGTTTCTTGTAATGATATATTTTCACAAATAGGAAGAAAAGCAGGATTTGAGAATATTGATAATATGGTTAAAAAGCATGGGCTATATAACAAAGTATTAGATTTACACTATGAACAGCAGGGTGCTATTCAAATGGAAAAAGGAGAAAAACCAAATTTAAGTGATGGTACTTTATCTTTAGTATCCTTTGGTCAGCTTATTAGAATAACTCCTATAGAAGCAGTTTCTATGGTGAGTACTGTGGTAAATAATGGTGTTTACGTTAAGCCCTATGTATTAGAAGCCTTTGTAGATGATAAAAATAATACAGTAGAAGAATTTAATACTACAAAAGAACAAATTATAGGAACTTATTCTGCAAATAGTTTAAAGGAACAAATGAAAGAGGTTGTAAAAAGGGGAACTGCCACTTTAGCTTATGATTCTAATATAGAAATTGGAGGAAAAACTGGTACTAATGAAAGACAAGAAGTTAATGTTGAAGGTAAAATGGAACCACTTTCAGATGCTTGGTTTACAGGTTTTTTCAAAGTAAATAATAAATATTATACTATGGTAGTATTTATACCTAAGATAAAAACCAAAGGAGAAAGTGCTGCAACTACTTCAGTACCCATATTTTATGATATAGTTAAAGAAATAAAAGACTCTATTTAAACTATACAGAAAAAATAAAGTATATTTATGTGTACATGCACTTTTTTATATTAAAGAACATATTATATTAATAAGCACTATTCTAGGTTTAACGTCTGTAAAATCAATACTTAACAGGTAGACGTCAAAAGAAACGTCAAAAATAAAAAATTAAAAAATAGAACGTATAGTTTGTGTGGCTTTTTTCATCATTTCATCTGTCACATGACTATATGTTCTTATTGTTTGCTCTACAGAGTGGCCCATTAATTTTGCAACAGTTTTAAAATCAACTCCGTTTGCAATCAAAGTAGTAGCATATGTATGCCTTAATTCGTGAACACTTATGTCATAACCTTTTTTAAAATACAATTCAGATAATCTGCTTGCCATTGAGGCTGTATTTGTAAATTTGAATAATCTATTATCAAAATTTAGAGGATAAATATTTTTAAAATTTTTCAATTCCTTATAAACATTATCTGAAAGTGGAACTGTCCTGTATGAGTTTTTACTTTTTAAACTACCAATTCCATATTTTTTCTTTTTCTTAATTTTTTTTAATTGTCTTTTAATAGATACAGTTAAATTAATCTCATCAATGTCACTCCATTTTAGTCCAAGTATTTCACCGATTCTAAGCCCGCAGGAACCAGCTAGGAGTGTTATTAAATTTAATCTAGTATCATTAATGCTATCTAATAGATCTTTGAACTCAGCCTGTGTTAAGGCTTTTTTCTCTTTTAAGCCTTTATCTTCTGGTAATTTAATATTAGTTACAGGATTAGAAGTTATAATATTAAATTGATCTATAGCAGAATTAAACATTGCTTTAAGCATACTCAAGTAATTTTTAATCGTTTGTTTACTTAAAGTCTCTTTAATCATAGTATCAACACATTTTTGAATATCTAAATTACTTATATCTTTTAATAACATATCTTCTAATATCTCAATTTTTTTTAGAGAATATTCTTTCATTTCAATAGTGTTTTGTTCTCTATACAATGTTTCATGTTCTAAGTATATTTCAGAGAATTTTTTTAAAGTAATACCCTTATATTCAATGTTTAAATGTTTTTGATTTTTAATTTCCTGTTTTAAATCTTCCAGCATAGCTTCTGCTACAGGCTTAGCTTCTTTTTGAGATTTAAATCCTTGTTTACTTCTTTGTTTCCATTTGCCATTAAATTTATAACTAATTATAAATTGCCAACCCTTATTTTTTTTCCTGAATGTTATATTATATTCCATTTAGTTACGCTCCTTCCAGAACATACGTTCTAATTCGTTCGCAAAAAAATTTATTAAATAATTAATGTGAATTACTTAATATTTCATAACGCAGTTTTAAAAGTTCAACAGGTATATATTCAGCCTTTGAAATATATTCAAAGGAATAGCCTTCATAGTGAATAAATATATCAGAAGGAATTAATAAACTAGCAGCAAACATATTAGCTTGACGTTCTAATTTATTTACAGAGTAAAATGTATTATTTTTTAAAAATGGAGTATTAGCGTTAGGATGATGAATAGCATGCCCTAGCTCATGAGCACATGTAAATAATTGCTTAGAATAAGTTAAATCACTATTTACATGTATTATTTTTTGTCTAACAAATTTATTATAGTATCCATTAATAGAACCAAGAGGTTCTTTAATAACTATGATATTTTTAGCATTAGCAATATCGAATGGGTTATTTGTTTTATATTGTTTTGATAGTTTATTAACACTTTCTTGTATTATGTTTTTCATTATTCCCACCCCTTAAAATTATTTCTTATACTTTTTAGGAGTATATTTTTTCTTAGCTATTTCTTTAGCTAACCTCATAGAATTTTCTAAACTTATTCTTAATAATTCTCTTGTTTCATCATCTATGGGTTCGCCATCAAACATTAATCCATCTTGTGAGTTTTCTAATTGATTTAGTGTTTCATTAAGGGCTTTTTTTATGTCTTTTTCATCTTTCTTATTTAATTTAATGATTTCTTCTTGTGATGCAATATCCTCTGATAGTAAATAATCAACTGACACACCAAAAAAATCAGCTAATTTTATTAATGTTTTCCTACCAGCTGGTCGTTTATTACCTTCAATCATACCAATAGTAGATTGAGCTATATTTAATTTATTTGCTAACTCGTGTTGAGTTAATTTTCTATTCTCTCTTAATTGTTTAATTTTATCACCTAGCATAACAAATTCACCTCTTAGGATAATTTTATCACATTTTAGGATAAAATCAATAGGAAATTTAAGATAAATAAAGAATTTTAAAGAAATGTAAATATAATCTTTTATATTATCCTATTTTGTGATAAAATAGAAGTTTTACATTATCACAAAATAGGATAATATATAGCTATAGCAAAGAAAAACAAATCACTTAAAATAACAAATTAATCATTAGGAGGGTGACAAATGAAAATTACACCAATAAAGATAAGAAGAATTAATATGGGTTTAGATACTAACGAGGCTGTTGAAATGCTAGGAATAAGTAAAAGTACTTTCTATAAATTAGAACAAGGGCATACAACCCCAAGTGTAAAGTTAATTAGCAAAATTGCTAAGGTTTATGAATGTACAATAGATGAAATATTTAAAGATTTAAAAATTAATTAGAAAGGGGACAAGCTAAATGAAGTCAACGGTATTAACACCTAAACAATTAGCTGAAAGGTGGCAAATTTGTTTAACAAAAATTTATGAAGACAATAATGCTGGTAAGTTACCTCATTTAAAAACAAATAAAAATAGATTTCCTTTATTAGCAATAGAGGAAATGGAAAAGGAGGTTTTATTTAATAAATATGATATTAAAACTCCTAGAGAAAGAAGGTTAGAGAAAGAATCAGAAGAATGGAAACGCAAATATGAAACATTAAAAAATTGCATAAACGATGCATTGCCAGAACTGCTTAAAACAATGAATTTATAAATTTTATAGGAGGTAAAAATATGCAAAAAGTAATTTTAAACATAGAAAATGGACAACCTATGATAACGGAAATAAAACCAGTAGAAATTAAAGGTCAAAGAGTTTTAACAACAGAGCAACTTGGAGAAGTTTACGAGGTTGAAGAAGTTAGAATAAGACAGGGATTCTCTAGAAACCAAGATAAATTTCAAGAGGGTAAACATTATTTTAAATTACAAGGTGAAGAACTTAAACAATTTAAAAGAGAGTATCTTAAAGATACTTCGTTAAAATTAAACTCTTTAATGCTGTGGACAGAACGAGGAGCGAATCGCCATTGCAAAATCCTTGATACTGACAAGGCGTGGGAGCAGTTCGACAACTTAGAGGAAACTTACTTTAGAGTTAAAGAAAAGAATTTGCCACCTATGAGTATAGAGGATATTTTAATAGAAAATTTACAACAAATGAAAGATGTAAAGCAACAACTTAATCAAGTAAATTACACTGCTTTAGAAGCTAAGCATGCATCAGAAGAAAATAAAGAAAAACTTGAGGAATTCCCTTTATTCACTATAGATAGTAAGGAATTAAGTAGAGTGGCTAACAGGGTAGTAGTAAAGTTTTTAGGTGGTAAGGGAACTCCAGCATATAAGGAATTAAAAAGAAAAGTATACTCCGATTTATATAGACAAGTTTGGAGAGAGTTTGATGTAACAAGTTGTGCAGCAATAAAAAGAAAAGATTTAGAAGAAGCTAAGAAAATTATAAGTGAATATAAGTTGCCAAGAGCATTAGCAAATGAAATTCAAACATTAAATAATCAAGTTAGTTTTTAGGAGGATTAAAGATGAGTAAAAAAATAAAAACAACAGATTTAAACTTAAATGTTTCTACAGGAACAATGCTTTATGTGGATATAGATATTTTTAGGTTCTCATACAATCAAGAAATATTTAACTTAACTATTAAAATACTCGATGGAGAGAATTATGAATTTTTCGAAGAAGTTGATTTGCCAGAAGACGAGGTCATTGTAGATCATAATGATTTGAAAATATTTGCCCTAAATTGGATATTTAAAAATGTTGAGGTAGTAAAGGAGATTTAAAATGCTAAGAAAGTTATTAAAAGAAAGGGGAATCAATTTAACAAAAGCAGAGTTTGGAGTAGTAATGGAAATAGTAACGGATGATATTAAGTTTAATAGGATTAGTTTTAAAAAATGTACAAGCTTAAGTTATGTGTTGGATATTGCAATAAGAAGTGCAGATATATTTAAAAAATGTGCATAGAAAGAAGGTGTGAAAATGATAATTAAATTTAAAGATATTGGATATGCTAATGAAACTTTTGAAAAGAACATAAAGGAAATATCTTATGAAGAAATGGTTAGATGTGTTGCTTTGAAATAAAAAAATAGCTTCCTGCAAGAAGCTAAATAATTAATTAAAATATGTTACTTAAATTTTAAATGAAATTGGAGGATTTGTAAAGTTTAAAAGACAGAAAAAAAGCTTTTAAAGAGGAGGTAATTACAATAGCAAATAAAAGAATGTTCAGTTTATCAATAATAGATACAGATTTATTTTTAGATATGCCCCTAAGCACACAAGCATTGTATTTTCACCTTAGCATGAGGGCTGATGATGATGGATTTATTGGAAATCCAAAGAAAATACAACGCATGATAGGGTCTTCCGAAGATGATATGAAAGTTTTGATAACTAAACAATTTATAATACCTTTTGAAAGTGGTGTTTGTGTAATAAAACATTGGAGAGTACACAATTACATTCAAACAGATAGATATCATTCAACATTTTATAAGCTAGAAAAATCAATGCTTGAAGAAAATAACAATACCTATGATTTACTAATGGATACAAATTGTATACAAAATGGTTCCAATATGGATACCCAGGTTAGGTTAGGTAAGGATAGGTTAGAGATAGAGTTAGGTAAGGATAGTATAGAGGTAAAAGGAAAGAAAGGAAGAAAGAAAAAAGTTACTAAGAAAACTTATGACCAAATTATTAATGATTACACAGATAATGAGGAACTTAAAAACGCTATATTAGAGTTTATAAAAATGAGAACTATGATTAAATCTAAAATGACAGATAATGCATTAAACCTAATGCTTAATAAATTAGACAAGCTTACCAATGATGATGATATGAAAATTAAGATATTAGAACAATCAATAATGAATAGTTGGAAAGGTGTATTCCCATTAAAAGAAAGTAAATTTATAAAACAAAATTCAAGCAATGCAGATTCAAGCAACGTATTTTTAGATATGTTAAATGGGGGTGTGTAAATGACACTAGAAGAAACTATAAAAATATTAAGCATTATAAAAGCGGCATACCCACAATGGGCCAAGGACTTAAAAGCTAGTGATGCTAAAATGATGGTGACTTTATGGAATGATATGTTACAAGACTATGAATATAATTTAGTTCAAGTTGCAATTAAGAAGGTTATAGCAACTAATAAGTTTCCTCCAAGTGTGGCTGAAGTAATAGAATCTATAAATTATATAACTAGTGGTGGAAAATCAGAAATGACAGAGATTGAAGCGTGGGGACTAGTACGGAAGGCTATTAAAAATTCTGCTTATAATGCTGAAGAAGAATTTAATAAGTTGCCTGAAAAGATACAACAGGCGATAGGTAGTCATAATATATTGCATAATTGGAGCCAGGAAACTGTAGATGGTATAGAAAAGGTAATCGGTTCTAATTTTATGAGAAGTTATAAGGCTACTGTAATAAGAAAGAAAGAAGAAAAACAGTTACCATCATCAATTAGAAAAATGTTAAGTAATGTAGGTCAAAAAATGATTGAGGAGGTTAAATAAATGACAGATATAAAACTATTTGAAAGATGGGTTAAAAATGCTTTAAAGAACACCTTTGTATTTAATCCATATAAAGAGTTTTTCATAGTAATAGATGGTTACACAGGATTCAAGATATCAAATAAATTTAGTAGTTACAAGAAAGTAATAAAAAAGCAAACCTTCCAAAGTTTAAAAAGTGGATTTTGTGTTAAAAATGGAGAATTAAAAAAGTGGGACAGTTTAAATGCATTAAAGCACTTTGATATGGCTAATAAAACAAAGGCTACAATGTTACCTTTTGTATATGAAAAGAGCGATAAAATGCAAATATTTAAGGCAAATGATGAACTTATATTTGTAAATAAGGAGCTATTAAAAAATATAAATATTGAACATTATGAAATCTATGCTGAAAGTCCTGTAACACCTTTAGCATTTAAAAGTCAGGACATAACTTATATAACACTACCAATTAGAATGAATAAGTTTAGATATATCATAAAAGAAAATAAGGAGAGCCAAGATGCATTTAATGGTTTTAGATAAAAATGAAACACTTCCACAGGAACTGTTAAAGTTACAAGAAGAATTTAAAGAAGTTAAGGAAGCAATTATAGCAAATGATAAAGAAAACACTACAGAGGAAATATTGGACATAATGCAAGTGTGTATTGGAATGTTAGACACACAAGTAAAAAACAAGGATATAGATTTAGAAGAAGAAATTAATAAACATAATAAGAAATTAGTTAATAGAGGTTGGAAATTTAAAAAAAGAATATTTTTTCAAGTGTACAATGAGTACCACTAGGATTGGTTAAAAATAAATAAAAGTGAGGTAAAAATTATGAATATAGATATAAATACTATTGTTAATAACAAACTAAAGGAAATAGAAGAAAATAAGCAAATCGAGAAATTATTAGAAGAGAATATAGAAAAAGCTATAACTAATGGAATTGAAGGAGCATTAGAGAGTTATAGATTAAGATGCCAAATAGAAGATAAGGTAGAGAAACAAGTTTCTGAGGTTGTTAAAGATATTGGATTTACAGGATATAACGGATTTATTGCTGAGAAGATTAAGCAAATTACAGAAGATGTATGTAGAAATGATATCGCAGATAAAATTCAAAAGACATTTAATGAACTCTTAGTAGTAAAGAGAGAAAATATTAAACTATCAGAAATATTTGAAGAATACAGAGATTATATGTGTGAAAGTACAGATGAAGCAGAAAAATATCAATTAGAGAATTTTTGGATAGATGTTAATGAAGATGAAGAATATAGGTGGTTAACATTTAAAATGGCAAAAGAAAAACCTAGTAAATATTCATATAGAAATGAAGAAGACTATATTGAGTTTACTATTCATAGAAAAGCTTATAATGAAGATGAAGAAGACTATAAAAAAGGTTGGTTAAGTAATGTTTACGTGGGAGAAAAGAATTTAAATAAAACATTAAAGCTTGGAAATATGTCAAAGGTAGAATTATTAATAGCAAATATTTTATATAATGAAACACCAATAATAATTGATGTTGAATGTGAAGATGATATAGACGACCACTTTGATGTAGATATTTAATAGTCGGAATATGAAATTATTGTTCATTAATAAATGGAAAGGATGATTTTTATGAAATTAAATGATAATGAGATAAAGTGGATTGTAGATAATACTAAATTACCTCAAGAAATTAGAAATAAAATATTATTGGAAAGAGAAAAAGATGAAATCACAGAGTTGATTAATAAGGAACAAAGTGCTTTTAACATGAGTGACATAAAGGAGATAGTGCAATTAATCCTAAATAATGAAGATGCCATTAGAGATATTAGCGAATATGCACATGGAAAATATCCTAATGAGTATTTATGTGTGACTTGTGATAAATGGAAAAATGGTTGCAAACTTAAAAAAAACCATTATGATAAATGTAATAAAATATATGAATCTACAATTATTAAAGAAAGAGCATAAGACGGAATACAGAGAAATTACCAAGGGGAAGGAGAGACAGTGGAATGAGTAAAAAATGTTTGCTTTTATGCAATAGGCACAACAGCATTTATGGAGATAATTGGTGCTTATGGTGGGGTGAAAGAGAAAGTAAAAGTGGTTATACAAGTGATATAAGATTAGCACATAGATTTAATGAAGAAGAGATTAAGGGGTATGCAGAAAAAGGATATGACATACCAGTACCAATAGATGTAATAGGAGTATTGGAAGAGTATGAACCAAAAGAAACTTATAATAAAAACTTAAGAGTAATGATAGAAAAAGGCACTCTAAATGAATTGATGGGATTAGAATTAAAACCTTTGTTTCCAGATGATGAAATTATATGTCCTAATTGTGGGAGTTGTCATTACAAAGAAGATTTTGATTATATGGGAAATGAAATATTAATATGTAAAGAATGTGAATATGAGTTTAGCGAAGATGATTTATAGTTCATAATTCAAAAGTTGGAGGTATAAAGATGATTTGTTGGGATTGTGGAAAAGAAATTGATAATACATTAGCAGTATATGACCAATTTAGTTGTGATATATGCGAGAGAACACTTTGTAAGGAATGTTATCTTGAGCATCTTGGGTTTTGCGAAGAGTGTTTAAGCGATAGAGAAGAATAGTCACAATTCAAATATAGGAGGTTAGCAAATGAAAAAGTATTATGATTTACCTCAATCAAGATTAGTGGCTTGTTTAGATTGGAAAGAAGGATATGGCACTTTAGAACAGGCACAAAATTATTTCAAAGCAGAGGTAAGAGAAATTAGTAAAAAAGAGTTTGATTTATTAGGAGAAAAATATTGTAAAGGTAAATAATAATTCGCATTACAAAAAAAATACGAAAGAAGTGATTATTATTTTAAAAGAAAAATGGAGTTGCTATGATTGTATATGGGCAACTGATAAATGTAAAAATAAAGATAGCATAAATTATAATAAATTTTTGCATAATATTGAAAAATGCAATTTCACAGGATATTGTGATAATTCATTAGGCTGTTCATGGGGAAGTTTAGGAAAGGAAATTTAGTTAGGTTTTAATACAAATGTTGAAAGGATAATAATTATGTTTTTCTATAATAAAGATATAACTTTTGAAGTAGCTGTAATAATTGATAAATTAGAAGAAATTAAATGCGCACATGAAAATAGATATGTACAAGTACCAACCAGAGCAATAAAAGTAACTTTATATAATGCAAACATAGAAATAGGACAATTTAAAATATATAATGAATTTTTAACTTTAGAAGAAATAAAAGAACGTATAAAAGATTATATACAAGCTAATGAATTAACCAAACCTAAATATTGGGAGTTTAAATATTAAGTCATAATTCAAGCAAAATTATATGAAGGGAGCTTAAATATGGAATATATAAAAGAAGTTAATATAAATGAGGCAGTAGTTCATATATTGGACAACAATAGTGAGGAGCCAGTATTAAATGAATATAAATTAAGATTGGATGATGAGTGTTATAAATATATATTAAAACATGTAGATAAATGCCTAAAAGATGAATGTCTAAGGTATGCAAAATTCAATGAAGAGAAAAATGTAGTAAAAGAAGTTTCACAAGAATATTTAAATGGCCATAACGATTTATTAGATGTTTCTAAGGAATTGGCTAAACAACTTTTTATATTGATGAAAGGCAATGATAATATATCTTCTTGCGATTTAATGATAGTTTCTATATCAACAGAATATGGCCCAATGTTAGCCATATTAAAAATGGATTATGTTAAAAATTATATTCATGTAGTGGATATGATAGAGGATAAAGTAGGTATAGATATAGTGCCAGAGTTTACGGGATTACCTGCCAGTGCTCAAAAGATAGAAAAGTGTGCATTTATAAAACCTATAAGAGAAGATCAAGAATTTAATTTGATGGTTATAGATAAGCAGAAAAAAAATAAAACTAGCGAGGAATATGGATCAAATTATTTTATAAATAAATATATAGGGTGCAGCATAATAGAAAATGAAAGGGATTCTACAAAAGCATTTGTACAAGCTACGGAAAAATGGTCTAAAATCAATTTGAATGAAGATGCAGCAACATCAGAAAAAATAATAAGAACAGTAGGAAAACTATTAAAAGAAAAAGATACTATAGACATAGAAGAAGTTTCTAATGATATATTTGGCGAAAATTCAGATGTTAAACTAAATTACGAAGGATTTATTGCAGAACAGGGTATAAAAGAAAAAATAGATGTAGACAAAGAATGGGTAGATAAGAAATTTAAAAGAATAAGATTAAAGATAGATAGAGACATAGATTTGTATATAGATAAAGAATCCTATCATGATGATTCAAGGTTTGAGGTAAAAAGAGTAGGGGATGGATCAGTAAATATAATAATTAAAAATGTTTATAATTATATGCAAAAGATAAGTGGAAAATAATAATATCAATTAAAACTAAATAGGTGTAAGGATTGAAGTGTATATTCTTGCACCTTAACTGTACTAGTGTATTATAACTGTATAACATGGAAAGGGTGTTATAAGTGGCTAAAAAACAAGAAAATGTCTTGATCGATGGACAGGTAAGTATTTGGGAAATAGATAAGACAATTAAAAAGGGTAATGATAAACCAGTTATAAAATTAGAAAATAAAGAAATAAAAATAGACAATATAGACCAAACAAAAATAATAGCAAAGTATAAGACATATGAGAATTTAAATAGAATAATAGGATATGTTGGTGGAGCTTTAGGGATTGAAATTAAATATAAAGATAGATTTGAAACAATTTATGTAAATAAAAAAGGTGAAGAAGAATTTGTAATTAATAAGAAATCAAGTGTTCTGCCTTGGGATAAGATTATTTATTTCAGAGAAGATTTAAAAATAAATAATATACAGAAAGAAAAAATAAAGAAAATAAAAGGACAGGCTCTAAAAAGACCAGGAGACGAAAATATAATTTTTAATCAAGGCAATAAAGTAATAAGTGTAATAGAAAATGGTTGGATATTGGAATATGACAACATAAAGATAGTAGAGCTAGAAAAGTATAAAAAAATAAATGTAAATAGTATAAATCAAGATTTTAAAAAAACTTTAAAGCTAGGTAATATAGTTGAAACAGAATATAAAGATGAAATTATACAGGGAAAAGTAGTCCACATTTATAATAATGGATACACTTGCAACATAATTGAGGGAAATAGATATATACCTATTCCTATATGTGGAATTAGGCAGGTGATAGCTTGAGTTGGATAGATGAAATATTAGATAGAGCATTAGAGAATGTTAAAAAGAATTTAAAAGAAAAAGACAAGCCTTTAAAAAGATATAAAAAAAGAGTTAAGAATAGAAACAGCTTATATAATAAAAGGATGAAGCTAGGCAGGATAAAAAGAAAAGTAAGAGGTGGTAATCATGGAGAAAAATAAAAAAAGATTCATGGATTATGCAAATTTAAGATTAAGGCAAAAAGAATATAGGAAAAGATTATTATATGCAGATATTACAGACCTAAGGGTTAAGAGTATTGAGAAATCAAAGGGGAGGAAAAGAGGACAGTTCTAGGAGGGAGTATTGTGTTAAATAAAATATTAGGAGCTATTGCAATATTAACTTTTATATGGTTAGTGGCATTTAAAAAGATAGATAAAGAAGAAAATTCAATGTGCAAATTTAATTGTGAATATTGTGGTGAGAATGATGTTTGTGGCATAAAGAAAGGAGCAACAAAGAGCGATGATGAATAAAAAAATTTATGAGAGATATAAAAAAAGTGTAGAGAATGATTTAAGAAATTATCCATATTGGTTGTTGGCCATAGAAACTCCAGGTCTAGGTTCTCCAAATAGGTGGGGACAAATAAAGCAGAATGGATACTCTCATACAAGTACTGTAGAAGAAGATATGTTAAGGGACATGGAAAAGAGTTGGAAAGTTGATGTAATAACTAAAGTATTAGGACAGTTAGATCCTAAAAGTAAAAAAATAATTGAAGAGTGGTATTTTAGAGATATTATGACAAGAGAAGAAATACAAGTGAGCTTAAATTTAGATAAAAATAAGTTTTATTACTATAGGAATAGGACTTTAAAAAAATTTATGGCAGCTTTAAATTATATTTAATAAATAAAAAGTTAGAAAAAATCAAGAAAAATTAAAGAAAAAATTAATGCAACAAAGGGAAAAGTAATATATCATATGATATAAGGGTTAAAAGCCCACGCAGGGAACTTATCGTACAGTAAGGCAACTGCGAAAATAAAAAAATAAACATATTGTGTATGTACTAAAGGGCACTTGGAACAGACTTTTAATCTGTAATCCAGGTGCTTTTTACATACCTGTAAAAGTACAGGAGATTATATCAAAAGGATGTGAGGATATGCTAAGTATGTATACAAGTTATATATGTATTTATTGTAAGAAAGAATTTGTTTTATTAACAGAAGAATTACAAAATACAAAAGGATACTTAGTATGTCCTTACTGTTCTAGTAGAAAAGTTAAGAAAGAGAAAGTAAGTGATATTCTTAAAGAGTGCATGAGTGAACGAAGTTATAAAAGAATTAAAGGTGTATTAAGGCAGGTGAGATAGTTGGGGATAAAAAGGCCTGCTAAACCAATTACTAGTACAACTAAAGTATTAGATATACAAGACTATCTCAGATACAAAAATGAAAGAGATTATGTATTATTTATACTAGGAATTACAACAGGGTATAGAGCAGGTGACTTAGTTAAATTAAAGGTTAGAGATATTAAAGAAGCTTTAAAGAGAAATGAATTTACAATTTATGAAGGAAAGAAAATGAATTGTAAAAACATAAAAGACAGAAATAAAAAACCGAGATCGGTTGAAGTACTTCCTAAGCTAGCTAAAATATTAAAAGATTGGATTAAAAATAAAAAGGACTATGAATATGTATTCCAATCCAGGAAAGGTATTAATCAGCATATAGGAGTACAAGCGATAAGCAATATATTAAAAGATGCAGGAGAATATTTTGGCCTACATGATATAACTGCACATAGTATGAGGAAGACGTATGCATATAAAATATACATGGAAAGTGATAAAAATATAGTTGCAGTTAAAGAGTTATTAGGCCATAGAAGTATAGAAGAAACTAAAAAGTATATAGGATTAGATAAAGAAAAATATCATCAGTATTCAAAATCATTAGAGGAATATATTAGATGATATTTTATTTTTTTTATTAGTCAATGTTTAAAAAATTATATAGTAAGTATTGAAGGTATAAAATTAAGTGTATATATTAGAAGTTAATTTTTAGAATGAATGTGCTATTCACATATATAATTAAACATTCAGACAGATTTAAGTTATATGTACAAAAGCTTTATATATCAATACTTTCAAAGGGTTTTATTAATAAATGTTATTTTATATTTTTATACTAAATTTAAAAAGTTAGGAAATATAAAAAAATAGCGTAGCACTTTACAAAGTAAGTGCTACGATAATGAGGTGAAAAAGTTGGCGAGAAGTGATAGCTTTGAAGACATAATTGAAAAGCATCTAGATGAGATAGAGCAATGGGTTGAACAGAATAACACTGATAAGGAAATAGCTGAAAAGTTAGGAATTGCATATTCCACTTTTAGGAAATACAAGAGCAATAACGTAGCACTTAAGAGCCGAATTGCTACGGCAAAAGATAAGAAGAACCAGGAAGTTGAAAAGGCATTGTATAAATGTTGTATTGGATATCATTACTATGAAGAAGTAGTAACAAAAGTTAAAACAGAAGATGTAGTTGATGGACAAATAATAACAAATGAAGATGTCATTATTAGTAAAGTTAAAAAATATAAAGGCCCTGAGTTAAATGCAGAAAAGTATTGGCTGAATAATAAAGAGAAAGCTAAATGGAAAGAAGACCCACACAGAGCTGCTAATGATAAGAAGGTTACTAAGATGAAAGAAAAAGAAGTAGAATTAAAAGTTAAGATGATGGAAGGGTTGGAAGAATAAATACCTATTTATAAAAGGTGTAGCAGATGCAATAAAAGAATACCTTCGGGAACTGTGTGTTCATGTAAAGATAAGAGATACAAAGAAGAAGATAAGTATAAGAAAGATACTAAAGAAAAACAATTCTATTCTAGTGAAGAATGGAACATAATGAGAGATAAGGCAAAGGATAAGTACGAAGGGTTAGATATATATAGTTATTATGTACTAGGCATAATTGAATACGGACAAACAGTTCATCATATAGAACCAATAAAAAAGAATTGGAATAAGAGATTAGATATTAATAATCTTATATATCTTACTGAAAGCAATCATAAGAAGCTACATTATAGAATGGATCATGGAGAAGAACATGAAGTTATTAAAGAACTCTATAGTCTTATAGAGAAATTTGAGAAAGAAATAATAAATTAATATAATAAATATTTTTTATTTATTATAGAGCTATAGGGGGTGTAGAAAAATGTTTTAAGAGATCTCTTCTAGACCGCATCCCTAATGTTTCTTTCGCAAATTTCCCAATAAAAAATTAGAAAGGTAAATTTTAAAAAAGAAAGAAGGTGAAAAATAATATATGTCAAAGGCAAGAGTAACATTAGAAATGCAAAAAAAACATTTAACAAATGAAGAAAAAATTCAAAAAGAACAAGAAGAAGAAATTTTAACATTAGGAAAAGACCAATTAGAAAATCCACCTTCTTGGCTTATAGATGACATTGCAATAGGAGAATTTAAACGGATAGTTAAAGAAAATGAGAAGGTTAATATAATTGGTAACTTAGATGTAAATAATTTAGGTGCATACTGTAATTCATATTCAATGTACTTAAAAGCAACAGGAGGACTAAAAGGTAAATCATTAGTTTTAAGGAAAATAACAAAGAATGGACATATAACAGTGGAAAATCCATTAATTAAAGTTCAGAAAAATTATGCGGAAGAAATGAGGAAATTTGCTTCACTATGCGGAATGACTATTGACAGCAGATTGAAATGTGCGACAGCTAAGACTACTAAACAACAAGAAGATATAATAGATGAATTCGGGGATATTTAATGACCATATTAGAAGAATTAGTAGATTATGCACATAAATGTATTAATGATGTTAGGGTAAGTCATTATGAAGATTATATTTCATGTCAAAAGCATAAGTGGGCATGTGAAAGATTTTTAAAAGATATAGAAAATTCTAAACTAAATATTTTAAAAGAGCCATTTAATTATTATTGGAATGAAGAAGAAGCTAAAAAAATTGTTAAATGGTTTAGCTATTTAAGGCATAGCAAGGGTGTTTTAGCTGGGGAGCCAATCGTATTAAATACGTGGCAAAAATTTAATGTATGTCAGCTATATGGTTGGAGAAATAAGAAAACTGAAAAGAAACGTTTCAAAAACTCATTTATTGAGGTTGCTAGAAAAAATGCTAAATCTCAAATGGAAGCTGGGATAGCTCTTTATGAAATCTCATCTCAAGCTACTAAAAATAGAGAAGTCTATGAGTATTACACAGCAGGCACCAAAAGAGAACAATCGAAAATAATTGTAAATGAAGCAAAACTAATGCTAAAAGGTTCACCCTTAAGAGGTAAATTTAAAATTACCAGAGATTTAATAGAACATAATAAAACGGGAAGTTTTATTAAGGCACTATGTAAAGAAGATGGACAAAAAGGTGATGGTACTAATCCAGCAGGATTGATATTAGATGAATACCATCAACATAAAACAACTGAATTTTATGATTTATTCTTAGGTGCAAACACTAAAGAGCCATTACTTATGATTATTACGACAGCAGGTAAAGATTTAACTTATCCATGCTTCACTCAAGAATATAAATATTGTAGCAATATACTTGATCCTAATGTTGAAGAAGTAGTAAATGATGAATATTTAGTTGATATATGTGAACTAGATAAAAAAGATTATAAAGAAATTACTAATATAAATAATGAAAGACTTTGGATTAAAGCTAATCCAATTCGTATGACATATGAAGATGGATGGAAAAAAATAAAAGATCAATTTAGAATAGCAGTAAGTATACCTGAAAAAATGACAGCGTTTCTAACTAAATGTTTGAATATTTGGGTACAAGATAAAGAAAATGGTTATATGGATATGTCAAAATGGAAAAAATGTGAGGTTAAAGAGATACCATATGACTTAAAAAATAGAATAGTATATGTTGGATTTGATATGTCAGCGAAGATAGATTTAACTTCGGTGGCTTTTATTATACCTATTTTAAGTGATGAAGTAGATAAAACAGGAAAAAGGATAGTTAAATATGTATGTTTTTCACATTCATTTATTCCTAACAGAGAAAAATTAAAAGAAAGAATACTTAAAGATAAAGTACCATACGATGCTTGGGAACGATTAGGATATTTAACTGTTACTAATACTGAAATTGTTGACCAACAACAAGTAATAGACTATGTTTTAGAAACTTGTAAAAAAAACAGGTGGAAAATAGATACTTTGTGTTTTGATCCAGCAAACGCTAGTAAAATTATGATAGATTTGTCAAATGAAGGGTATCCGGTTGAAGAAGTTTTTCAATCGCATAAATCTTTAAATGAAAGTACTGCAGGTTTTAGAGAACAAGTTTACTGCAAAAATGTTATTTATACTAATAATCCAGTACTAAACTATGCTATGAGTAATGCAGTAATAAAAACTAACAATGGATTAATTAAAATTGATAAAGATGCAACTACAAAAAGAATAGATCCAGTTGATGCTATGTTATGCGCTTTTAAGTTAGCATTATATCATGAATTTGTAGACACTGCTGATGTTGATGAATGGCTTGATAGTGATGAATGGTAAGGAGGTGAAAAATGAGAATAATCAATAAAGTTAAAAAAATATTCAAAAATGAAGTTGAGACAATAGGTACTAATCCTACTTTAGAGGAACTAAGGGAGTTTTTTAACAGCAATATTGAAGAAATTGCAAATAGTAAACTTACGAGTACAAGTTATTATTCATGTATGCAAATAAGATGCAATGCTATAGCTAAATTACCATTGAAACTTATGCGAGAAACTGAAAAAGGATCAATAAAAGCAAAAGAACATAATTTATATAAACTTTTAAAGAAAAGGCCAAATCCTTTTACTAATTCACATGATTTCATTTGGGCTACAGAATTTAATAGACTAGAATATGGCAACGCTTTTTGGGTTATGGATGCGAATATTCGAGGGAAGATACAAGCTTTATATTTATTAGATACTAGAAAAGTGACTATTATAGTTGATAATACTGGAATCTTGAATAATAAAAATGCAGTTTATTATATTTATGAAGATGAAAAACAAGGTCAAATTATTTATACAAGTGATGAAATAGTACACTTTAAGAATTTTAGTATGAATGGATTAAAAGGTACTAGCATTAAGAAATATATAGCTGATACAGTAGAAAATGAACAGTATTCAGCTAAATTATTAAAAGACAAATATAAAAATGGACTTCAAGATCCTATTATCGTTCAATATATAGGTGATTTGAATGATGCTAAACAACAAAAAATAAAGAAAAAATTTGCTGATATGGGTGGTGCTAAAAATGCTGGTAAGGTTGTACCAATCCCAACAGATTTCAAGGTAGAACAATTAGAAACTAAACTTGTAAACAGTCAATTTTTTCAATTACAAGGTCTTACTACAAGACATATTGCTAATGCTTTTGGTGTAAAAGGCTTTCAACTTAACGATATGGAAAAAAGTACTTATAACAATATCGAACAACAAAATAAAGCTTTTTATAGTGATACCTTACAAAATTCTTTAACTACTTATGAGCAAGAAATGGATTATAAACTACTAACTACAGATGAACAAGAAAAAAAAGGATACTACTGGCAATTCAATGTTGATAGTATTTTAAGAAGCGATTTAACGAGTAGAACAACTTCATATCAAGCTGGAATTAATACAGGATATATGACAATAGCAGAAGTTAGAGAAAAAGAGAATTTACCTTACATTGAAGGCACTGATAAATTAATAATAGGGAATGGTGCAAGCATACCATTAGAAGATTTAGGAAAGCAGTATAGAAAAGGGGGTGAGAATATTGAGAAAGATTAATTGTACTGTTTTTGATAAAAAATCTAATAAATTAAAAAATGTTGGATTTATGGAAATAAAAAATAGTAGTAATGGAAATGGAGAGTTATATTTATATGGAGATATAGTAAGTGATCAATGGGGAAAATGGTCAGATGATGATACTTGCCCACAAGATGTAGCTAATTTTTTAAAAGAATTAAATTCTTTTGATAATTTAGATATTTATATTAATAGTGGTGGTGGGTCTGTATTTGCTGGAATTGCTATCTATCATCAATTAAAAAGACATAATGGTTTTAAAACTGTTCATATTGATGGAATAGCAGCTAGTATTACTAGTGTAATTTCATGTGCTGGTGATAAAGTTATTATACCTAAAAGCGCACAGTTTATGATTCATAAACCAACAGCTAGTTACTTTTGGACTTCACTTAATGCTGATGAATTAAGAAAAGAAGCTGATACATTAGACATATGTCAGGATTCAATTAGAAATATTTATATGGAGAATGTAAAAGAAGGTATTACAGAAGAAGAAATAAACAATTTAATTAATGCTGAAACATGGTTTACTGGTGAAACAGTAACAGATTATTTTAATTTTGAAGTTGAAGAAAGTTCGGAAAAGGTAGCTAGCACAAGTCAATTTTATGATAAATATAAGAATACTCCTAATAAATTATTAAAAAATAAAATAATAAAAAATAATGAACATGATGAATTAAAAAATAAACTACAAACTGAGTTAGAGTTACTTAGTATGTAGTTTTTTTATGTAAAAAATTAAGAAGGAAGTGTATTAAATGAAAAAATCTTTAGAAATGAGAAATAAATTAGAAGGTTTAAAAAATGAAGCACAAACTTTATTAGATGAAAATAAGGTTAAAGATGCACAAGATAAAATGGGAGAAATTAAAGACTTAAAAAATGCTATTGGAATTCAAGAAGCTTTAGAGAAGGAAGAAGAAGAAGTACTTGTAGCTGAAAATAATATTAACAATGATCCAAAAGATAATAATAATGAAATGCCAAAACATAAAGCTAAAGAGAATGCCAATTGCATAAGGGCTATGATAAAAAAGGTTACTGGAAGAAGTCTAACAGAAGCTGAAAATGCTTTATTAGTTCAAACTCCACAGACTAGCGCAGGAAATGGGGAAGGCTATCTACTACCAACAGATGTTTCAACTTTAATTCACAAAAAGATAAGAGAATACAGAAGTTTAAGAGATGCAGTAGGATATATGCCTGCTGGTGCATTAACAGGATCATTCCCGGTAGAAGATTTTGAAACAGTGTCAGAACTTATTGATTTTACAGATGGTACAGATGGAGACGATAGTGATGATATTAAATTTAAAAATGTATCTTATGCTTTAAAGGAAAAGGCAGCATTCATTAAGCTATCTAATACTTTATTAAAAATGACAGATAATGCTTTAATATCTTATGTAGTTGAAGTTTTTGCTAAAAAAGCAGTTATAACAGAAAACAAGATAATTATTACTAAATTAAAAGAGAATAAAACAGTAAAAGAATTAAAAGGTTGGCAAGACTTAAAGAAATCCTTAAATACAGACTTAGATCCAGCAGTTTTATTTGGTACTGTAATTGTGACTAATCAAACTGGATTTGATTATTTAGATGGAGAAGTAGATAAACAAGGTAGGCCAATTTTATCTGATGATATTGCTAATCCAACACAAAAGAAATTTAAAGGATATACAGTTATGGTTTATTCTGATGCGTTGTTGCCAAACACAGGAACTAAAGCACCAATTTTCTATGGTAATTTATCAGAAGCTATTAAATTTGTTGATTATAATGGATTAATTAGCTTTGATACTTCAAGTGCAGCTGGATTTATGAGTAATACTACTATTGCAAGGCTTATAGAATTTATTGATGTAATTCAAGTGGATAAATCCGATAAGTGCTATATAGCCGGTACTATTGATACTACTGTAACTGGTGCTTAACTAAGAGTTTTTACACTCCTTTAAAATTTAAGGAGGGATAATATATGGATTTAGAGCAAGTAAAAAAGTTCTTAAGAGTTGATTTTAGTGAAGATGATACTTATATAACGCTACTAATTGATGTTGCTAAAGAGTATATAGTAGATGCAGTTGGTAAATATGATGAAACAAGTGCTAGATATAAGCTATTGTTATTTAATATTGTTTCTACTTTATATGAAAACAGACAATATACAATAGATAGGAGTAATGAAAAAGTTGCTTATACATTAAAAAGTATTATATTGCAATTACAATTGTAATATATAGGAGTTGATAATGTGGAAGGTTTAAAATTAAATACCCTGCTTGAATTGTGGGGTATGGTACCTTTTAAAAATGAATTAGGTGAAAATGATACAAGAGAAGGGAAAATAAAAGATATATGGTGTGAAGTTATTCCGATAGGTGGAAGTGTTAGCACTATATCCAATACAGAAATAGAGTATTCCAGTGTAACCCATAAAATAAGATGTAGAAAGTTAAGCATAAAAAAACCAAGCAAAGATATGTCTTTTAAAGATAAAGAAGGAAATAAGTACGAGGTACAGTATTTTCAAAGAGATTTTAAGAAAAATAAATTTATAGAGTTTATGACAAAAATAATTTATGAATAGAGGTGCTAAATGGGGGAATTTGAATTAAGAGAATGGGAGAAAGAACAATTAGTGCAAAAATATAATGAGTTGAAAGAAGAACATGAGGGGATAAAAAGGCAACTAGAAGAAGCAAATGATTTAATAGATCAATTACATAAAGTTAAAGCTGAATGTTTTGAAAAAATGCAAGGCATAAGAAAGGTACTCTTAGAAAAATACAATTATCCGGTGATGTAATATGGCTAATGGGTTTGATACTACACAATTAGATAAGTTTGGTAAAGATTTATTAAATACAGCTAAAAAAGACTTCCCTAAAAAATCAAAAGCTTTTTTAAGAAAAGAAGCTAGAAAGTTGAATAAAAAAAATAAAGCTACTTTTGTTTCTAAAGGAATAGGAGAAGAAACAGGAAATTTAAAAAAAGGCTTTAAAGCAGGTAAGCTATATAAGTATAAAGGTAAGGAACTAGCTATAAGGGCATACAACTCTAGTCCTCATGCTCATTTACTTAATGATGGTTGGATGCATAAAGCTAGAAATGGGGACGAAAAATTCATTCCGGGATTCCATTTTATAGAGGAATCTGCACAATCATTTAATAGTGAATATTACACAGATATAGACGAATTTTTAGATGAAGTTTTTGACTAGATATGGTATTATTTTCTTGAGGTGATGACATGGGGTTGTTAGATGGAATGTTTGAAGTAAGAAAGGATATAACAAAAGTAGAAGGATATTATCAAGGTGGGTATGCTAATTTTGGTACAAAGGGCAATATGGCTGTACAAATAGGAAAAAATAAGCTAGTGTTAAAGCAATTTTGGAAAAAAAGATATGAGTTAGATTTAAAAGATATAAAAGATGTACAATTTAAGACCGAAGAAGAAATAACAAAAGATGTAACACTAACGAGGCTCTTAGCTTTTGGCATATTTGCATTGGGAGTGAAGAAGACAAGAAAAAAAGAAAGATGCTTTTTAATAATAACAACAGAGGAAGAAGGATTTACAAATGACATTATACTGGAAATGAATGCATTGGAAGGTATAGGCTCGGTAATAACACAAGGATTTGTAAAAACTTTAAGAAAAGAAGTAATAAAATATAGAGATTAAGGACATGTATTGCATGTTCTTTTTTTATTTGGAGGGATTATAGATTGTAACATTAAAAGAAATAAATAAAGCCATAGTACAACAGGTTAAAGAAGGCCTAAAGGATACAAATTATAAAGATATTCAATTTTCATCTACAGATGTAAGAGAAAAGATTACAAGACCTTCCTTTTATGTGGATTTTCAAGAAAATAAAACAAGTTTATTAAATGGAAAAGCCGAACAACGGAATTTTGATGTTAGGCTTTTTTATTTTGCAAAAAATCGAGAGGCCAACAAAATTGAACTACTAGAAATACAAGATTTATTGAGTTTAATATTTCAAACAGGTATTAAGGTTAGTGATGACTATTATATATCTGTTTTTGAATGTGAATTTGATTCTAGGGGTGAAGAAGGTTTGTTAATAACAACATTAAGTGACTTATATAGTCTAAGTGAAATGGAGCAGACCGGTGAACCTTTGGAAGAATTAGAAATGGAAAGGTGGTAAATATATGGCTAATACATTGCCAGATATAAATATTTTATTTAAACAAAGAGCAGCAACTTTTACCCAAAGGGGTGGAGTTGCTATTTTGATTTTAAAGGACGATACAGATAAAAATTTTAATACAGCAGAGTATAAAACAGAAACAGACCTAGAACTAGACGAAGCCAAGTACACTGCAAATAATTTACAATATATAAAAGATACTTTACTAGGAAAGCCAAGCAAGGTTGTAGTTGTAAGGGTAGATGCAGAAAAAGGTGTTACAGATGCTTTAGACATAGTTAAAAATTTATATTCAACTGGGTGGATAAGTTTAGTGAGTGATGCTAAGGCCGATTATGATACTTTAGCTAGTTGGACAAAAACCAGAAGGGATACAGGTAAAAAGACTTTCAAAAGCATAGTATATGACCCAACTACACCACCGGATCATGAAGGAATTGTGGTGTTAGAAAATACAAAAGTAACCTTCAAAGATAATGCTAGAGGACAAAAAGACGGGTATGAATTTTTACCTACTTTATTAGGTTACATTGCTTCCGCTGGTACAGATATTGGAACTACATATATGGCTATGGAAAATTTAAAATACGTTACAGAGCCAGACAATATCAATGCAGAAATACAGTTGGGTAAATTAATATTAATAAATGATGAAAATATAGTAAAAATAGGTTTAGGAGTTAATAGTTTAACTACATTTTCTAAGGATAAAACAGAAGATTTTAGTTTAATTGAAGTTATAGAAGCTAAAGACCTTATTACAGATGACATAAGAAGCATATTTAAAAACAGTTATCTAGGTAAATATAAAAATAAATCAGACAACCAAATGCTTTTTGTAGGAGCTGTGAATACTTATTTTACAGGTTTGGCAGATAGAGATGTGCTAGATGATGGATTTGAAAATACAAGCTATATAAATATAGAAGCACAAAGACAAGCATGGGTAAAAGACGGGAAAACAGAGGCAAAGGATTGGGATGATGCGACAGTGAAAAAAAATACATTTAAAAGAAAATTATTTTTGGCAGGGAACGTAAAAGTATTGACATCTATGACAGATGTTGATTTCCCAATAACATTGGAATAGGGGGTATTATAGTGAATAAAGGTAATGAGGTTATAACAGGAGATAAAGGACGTATTTGGGTTAATACAGAATTATGGGCCAACCTAACAAGCATAGAAGCTAAATGTTCTTTGGAAACAGAGGACGTAAGGTTCGTTGGGGATCCAAACAAATACGTAAAAATAACAGGAAACAATATAGAAGGTACTATAACAATTAAGAAAACAGATTCTAGAGCACAAAGGTTATTAGCGGAAGGGTTTAGAACGCTAAATATGCCAGACATAAACATAGTAATTGCAACTGGCAAAATGAATGGTAGTGCTGTAGAACGATTAAAGTTAGAAGATATTACATTTACAGAACTTCAACTTGCTAAATTGGAGGCTGGTGCAATAGTAGAAGAAGAATTGCCATTTACAGCAAGTTCATTTGAATATTTAGAATTAATTTAAGGGGGATAAAATAATTATGGGTAAAGATAAAAAGATAACATTAGAGGATTTTATAAAAAAGGCTACAGATAGATATAACAAAAGAAAAAAAGTAGTAGATATAGAAGTTGAAGGGTTCGGAGCATTAACGTTTAAAAGACCTTCCGATTCCGATTTACTAGAGTTTAAGAACACATTAGCTAATAGTGTAAAAATGTCTAAAGATGAAAGCATAGATAAATTGGACTATGGACAAATGTTAAATGCATCTAAAGAATTAGTGTATAATAGTTGCGAGATTTTACATAGTGATGAACTTATGAAAGAACTAGAATGTGGAGAACCTTTCGACATTCCTGTTAAGGTGTTCGGGATTGATGGAACTATACAATTAGCACAACAAGTTAATGAAGCTTTTGAAGATGCTAATGCAGACGTTAAAAAGACAATAAAAAACTCATAAGAGGTGATAACGGCGAGGGTGGGGAACTCTATTGGATTAGTTATTACTTAGATAGAAGTTCTCAACCTTTAGATTATTACCTCAATTTAGATTCCTTAGAAAAACAATTTTATATAGATAGTATGATATTTAACCGTGAACTTAGAGTTAAATATGATGAAATGAAGTTAAAATCTATATTTGGGGAAGGTAAAAAATAACCTTCCCTTTTAATCCTTAAAGAAAGGAGGTAATATATGGCTTCAAAAACCATAGGTGTTGTCCTTTCTCTACGTGACCAAATGAGTAGCCCACTACTCAAAATAAATAAAAATGTGCAAGGGTTATCCAAAGAAACTAAAAGAGCCTCACAACAAGTTGCTAACTTTGTTACTAAGACACAAAAAGGATTTGAAAAAGCTGGAGATAAGATTGTCAAGTGGGGTGCAGGATTAGCAACTCTTGCTGGTGGACTTATTGTAAAAACCGGTGTTGAAGGATTAGGAGAATTAGACCAAGGTGCTAGAAAGGTTAAATCAATAGCCCAAGATAGTTTGCAACTAAACAATATCCAAAAGGGCCTACTTAAAACTTCCAACGATACTGGGATTGTAATAAAAGATTTAGCTGACACCCAGTATGATGCAATATCATCTGGTGTTGCGGCCAATGAAAGTATACAAGCGGCGGTTACATCAGCAAAATTGGCTAAAGCTGGATTTTCAGATTCAAATAGTTCGCTTAAAATACTAACTTCAACAATGAACGTTTACGGACTAACAGGACAGAAAGCAATGCAAAGCATATCGGATAAACTGTTAGTTACTCAAAATCTAGGCGTGACAACCGTTGGGGAATTGGCGAATTCAATGGGATCATTAACACCTATTGCTAAATCTGCTGGCGCTAGCATTGATGAAATGCTAGCAGGAATGGCAAGTTTAACTAAGAATGGATTGAAAACAGAGGAAGCGGTAACATCTTTAAAATCTGTGTTTTCAAGTGTAATTAAACCAACATCAGAAGCTTCAAAAACTGCTCAACAGCTAGGCATAGACTTTTCAGCGTCTGCTTTAAAATCAAAAGGATTTGCTAAGTTTTTGGAAGAGATAAAGACAAAGACTGGCGGAAGTACTGAAACTATGGGTAAGTTGTTCGGAAACGTTAACGCGCTATCCGGTGCTTTGGTACTTACAGGAAAGGGGTTCGGAGATTTTAACACAAGTTTAGATGCTATGAAAAATAGTGCTGGTTTAACCGACAAGGCATTTGATACAATGAACAAAAGTTTAATAAACAGGTCCAAAAAAATGATAAATAGACTGAAAAATATTACTACTGGAATTATGCAAGGAACAGGAGGACAACTAGGGGTTCTAGTAGATGACATAACAGGGAAGTTAAAACAATGGCAAGAAGATGGAACTATAGATCAAGTTGCTAATAAAGTGGCTACCGGATTTATGAAAATGTATGATGTTCTTAGCAAGGTTTTTAATTTTATCGCAGAACACAAAGATGCAATAGCTAACTTTGCTTTAGTCTTCTTTTCTTTATATTCTGCTATTAAAGTTGTTAAGGCTTTAAAATTAGCAATAGAAGGAATTAAAACAGCGGTTGTGCTAGTAGATGGAGCCTTAAAGCTAACTACCGTTGGATGGCTTACTATTGCTATAGCTGGATTAATAGCTATAGGATTATTGCTATGGAAAAACTGGGATAAAATAAAGCAAGGCGCCCAAACTTTATGGACTACGATAACAACTGTGTTCACTAATATCTGGACAACAATAACAACAGTTTTTACAAATATCTGGACTACGATTTCTACAGTGGCCACAAATATATGGACAGGAATAGTTAATATCTTTACAAACATATGGACTACAATAACCACAATTTTTACAGCTATATGGACAACAATTTCTACAGTGCTTACAAGCATATGGACTACCATAGTTACTGTATTTACAACTATATGGAATGTTATTGTTACAATACTTACACCTATTGGGTTGTTTATAGAAGCAGTATTTAAAGGCATATTAGCCGTTATAATACTTGTAGGAGCATGGATATTTAACTCTATAGTGACTGGATGGACTAATATATGGAGCGTTATACAACCTATATTAATGGCTATATGGAATGTTATAACAACAGTATGGACAGCTATCTGGACTACTATAACAACAATAGCAATGGCTATTTGGAACACTATAGTAAATGTATGGAATACTATTGCCGGAGTTGTATCAGCTGTAATGTCTGCTATTTGGGGTGTTATTAGTTCTATATGGAGTAGTATTTATGGTACTGTAAGTGGGATAATGTCCTCGATTTGGTCTACTATAACAAATATATGGAATAATATAACTTCTACTATAAGTGGTGTAGTAAGTAATATAGCTAGTACCATAAGTAGTGGTTTCAATGCCTTAATCGGGATATGTTCTAATATATTTAATAATATAAAAAATACTGTAATGGGAATTTTCCAAGGCATATGGGACGGAATAAAAAACATAATAAATGGCGGCATTAACATGATGAATGGCTTTATTGGCGGTGTCAATAAAGTTATATCAAAAGCCAATAAAGTCCCAGGTGTTAATATAGGCGCAGTTGGTACAATCCCTCAATTTGCTAAAGGAACTAATTATTCACCAGCTGGCATGGCACTAATAAACGAAGAAGGTGGAGAGTTAAGACGTTTATCAAGTGGAGAAACAATAATCCCAGCGGATAAATCAAGGCAGATTATGAATGGTGCTTCAAGTCCTACATTTAATATATATATAACCGGGAACGTTGGAACAGAAGAATTTTTCGATCAAGCAGGACAACATATAATAAGTCAAGTTAGAATAGCAATGCAAAATATGTAAAGGTGTAGTTTTATAACTATGCCTTTTTTTTATTGGGGGTGTAATATGTCTAATATATATTTTAGTACATTAGACAGGAAAAAAACATACGAATTGCCTATTCTTCCAGAAGAAATGCCAGAACTCAGTAAGAGTAGTAAAAATGAAATATTTGAAACCTTTAATAATGGAGAATATAACTTTTTAGGGAAGACAAGTTTAATAAGTTTTAATTTAGAAAGTTGGTTGCCAGCATATCCAAATAAATACAGGTGGGCTAAAAGTCAGATTAATCCTTATCTTTTAATTAATATGTGGAATATCGCTATGGATACTGAAAAACCTCTGCGGGTTGTTATAAATCGGAATAAGAATGATTTTCTACCACAAGAATTATTAAATTGGATGGTTTCTATAGAAAATATTAGTTGGCATGAGCTAACAAATGGGGATGTGGCTTATAAGTTAGAGTTAAAACAATATAGAGAGGAACCCAAATAATGTGGTATCTATATGTTTCCTACATAGTGGGAAAAGGATATACAACTAAAGAAATAATAAAGTATTCTAATAATTTAAGTTGGAGCAATGATGTAGATACATTAGCAACTTCTCTAACGTTCGATTCTGTATTGGATTTGGCGGAGGGAAGAAGTAAAATAGTATTTAAAAAAGATAAAGTAGTAATTTTTGAAGGTATTATAATTAGCAAAACTAATAAAGAAAATGTCCACAGCTACACTGCAATGGACTACGCTTTCTATTTAAATAAGAATAAATATGTAATGCAATTTAGAAATGTTTATGCAAAAACTGCTTTGCAACAGATATGTAAAAAGGTTGGCATAAATAATAGTATTATATGGTTAGGTACTAGAATAAACAAATTATACTATCAAGAGAGTTTAAGCGATATAATAAAGGATATTTTAGAGCAATGCCGTAAAGAAATAGGCACAAATTACATAATGGAAATGCAAGGCAAAACACTTTATATAAATAGGCTTGTAGACTTAAAAATTAATGCAACTCTACTAATAGGGAAAGATTATAGTATTAGTAGAAGTATGGAAGAAATGCAAAACAATATAATAGCAGTCAATAATGATGGTAAGGTTTTAGCTAATGTAAAAGATAATAACAGTATAAAAATATTTGGAGAGTTAACGGACATTGTTAGTGTAGAAGATAAAAATACAAGCCAAGCTAACAATATTATACGAAACGAATTAAAAGAGAAAAACAAAGTTAAAAAAGAATTAACTTTCAGTACGATGGATACTGGAAAAGGTATTTATATAAATTGTAATAGACTTATTAGGATAGATGTTAGAAAATACGGTGTAAATGGATGGTATAGAATAAAAAGCACACAACATACTTTAAATAATAATATACATAAAATAGGTATAACAATAGATTTTAGCTAGGAGGTTTTATATATGGGTTATGGAATAGAATTTGCCCAATGGCTAAAAGAAAGAAATAATAAAGATAGAATAGGGCCAATAATAGGAGAGGTTGTAAAAGGTGGTTTAGATTATAGAATAAGTATTATGGATAATCAATTGTACCTTGATCCAAACAATTCTACTTTGTGTAATTCTTTAACAGATAGAACAGAAGAAAGAATAATAGAATTAAATAGCAATACTTATAATGCAAAGATAACATATAATAATGTTTTGAATATAGGAGATAAAGTTTTGGTAATAGCAAGTGAAACTAACCAAAACTTTTTTATTTTAGATAAATTGAGGTGATAAAATGGCTTTGTTACCCGAAGAAGATATAATAATTGAAGAAGTAGAGGAAACAGAAGAAGAACAAACTTTGTCTAAGTTAGGCAAGGTTTTTTTATTTGATTTTAAAAACAACAGATATGTAATTAAAGATGGAAAGCTAGTTGAATGTACAGAGCGACAAGCATTACAACAATGGATACACTGGATATTGCTAACTTATAAAGATAAATACAATGTTTACAAGGGTACAGACTTCTATTGTAATATAGAAGATTTAGCAGGGAAGAAAAGAAATGCATTTATTCTCTCAGAACTACAAAGAGAAGTTGAAGAAGCAGTTATAAAGCATAGATATGTAGATCATATAGAAAACTTTGTAACAACACAAGAAAAATCAATATTGAATGTAAGCTTTGATGTTGTTACAAAAAATAATGAAGTTATTAATATAAGTGCCTAGGAGGTGAAGGGTTGAGTGTAAATGTAAAAACACAGGAAAAATTAATTAAAGATATGCTTAACAACATATCGAACACATATGAGAAAAGCGAAGGACACCTTACATATGATATAACTAAAACTAATGCCATAGAATTAGCTTTACTATATCAATATGCTTTATCTATAGCTAACCTTAGGCTAGTTAAGGATTTATCTGGTGATGATTTAACAGCAAGGGTCTACGATAATAAAGGAATAATTAGGAAAGTAGCAACAAGAGCAAAAGTAATTCTAACTCTAACAGGGACAGGGACTATTAATAAAGAGGATTTATTTAGTACACCTAATAAGATAGAATTTGCAAGCCTAGAAAAAAAACAAATAGAAGGAACAGGAACAATATTAGCAGAGTGTACCCAAGTTGGTAATATAGGTATGGTTGGGGCTAATTCTATTGTAGAGTTTCCAATAACAATAACAGGTTTTACAGAAGTTAATAATTCTAATCCCAGTTATGATGGATTCGAGGAAGAAACCGACGAATCACTTAAACAAAGATATTACGAATCTTTAAAGAATCCTATTACATCTAACAACCAAGCACATTTTATTTTCTGGGCAAAGAGTGTAACAGGGGTCGGCAATGCAAAGGTAATACCTTTATGGAATGGAGATTTAACAGTAAAAGTTATAATAATAGATTCCAATATGCAACCAGCCAGTGTGGATTTAGTCAATACAGTGCAGGAATACATAGACCCTAGAGGTGTATTTGATTCTAACACAAATATATGGAGTTTGTGGGGGACAGGTGCAGGAAGTTCAGCCATAGGCAATTATTGTACCGTTGTAAGTGCTACAGCTAAAAATATAGATATAGAATGTTCGATAACCAAGGCTAATGGTTATTCGGATGAAGAAATAAAACAAAATATTTCTACCAAGATAACAGAATACTTAAAAGAAATTGCTTTTTCTACAACTATTAATTATGTAAGCCACGCTAAAATAATTTCTTTAATCCTATCTTCAGATGGGGTATTAGATGCCCAAAATGTAAAAGTTAACGGGAGTTTAAGTGAAAACGTGATTATAGGCGAAGAAGAAGTTGCGGTAATGGGTACAGTGACATTGGTTTAATGGAGGTGACACATGGAAAGTTATATTAAGAATGAAATAGATAATTTAAAAGATGAACTAAGAAACGTTAAATCGGACTACATAAAAAAAGATGATTTAGACTATCGAAAGCTTAAAGAAAAAACAGATAAAAATAGCGAAGATTTAACAGAATTAAAAACTAATATTAAAACATTTAGCATTATGTTAGATAAAAATAACAATCTAACTGAACAAAACAATATAACAACAACAAGGTTAACTACTATATTGGAAACCTTGACTGATAATGTTAAGGAGACCAAGGAAGATGTAAAGGAGTTAAGCAACAAAGTTAATAAAATAGATAATGATACTTCTAAGAACACTGAAAATAGATTAACAACAAAACAAATAGTAATAAGCATAATTACAGCTTTATTGCTAGGAGCTATTATTGGAGGGTTATCTATTCAAAATTCTAAAGAAGGTGGTAAAACTGCATACAACACAACAATTAATAAACAACTTACATAAGAGGGTTAGAAAAGATCCTTACATTATAGAGTTATGTAATTCTAGTGGCTTAGAAATGAACACTGTAGAAAATGTTTTAGAGGATATTAAAAAACAATTTAATTTTAAAACAATGACATGGGGCGCTGATTTATTGGCTAGCGAAATGAGCATTAAATTAGACCCTACTTTAAAGCAAGACGAAAAGAATTCTATTATAGCAGCTAGGTGGAAAAGTGAAGGTAAAGCAGATTTAAACTTGTTACAAGCAATATGCAATAGCTGGAAGAATGGTAATGTAAAAGTATCTTTTATAGATGGCAGGATAGTACTTAGGTTCATTGGAGAATATGGAATACCTACAGATTTGGACAGCTTAAAGAAGCAAATAGATTTATCTAAGCCCAGTCATCTGGCTGTAGATTATTTATTTGCTTATTTATTATTAAAAGATGTAGAAGCCATGACTTTGACAACATTAGAAAATACTACATTAAGTAATTTTGCATTTTAGTTAGGAGGGATTAAATGAGCAAAGAAACTGAAAATCTGAAGTTATTTAAATACGATCCAGAAACAGACGATTTTAACACAACTACCTTCAATATTAAACAATGTTTAAATAATAATTGGGACAAGATAGATTTGTATTGTGAAGACACTCAAAAAGAAATAACTGATTTAAAAGAAAAAGATAAAATTCAAGATGAAGAAATACAAAAAATACTGTGGCAACTTCAATTTTGTAGGCTGGTAAGACAAGATAAAGATAGCAATGGAATATTTAGACATATAGATTACTATACTCCAAGTAATAAATTGGTGTTTCAATCATATGTGAGTAACGCCAACAGTGAAGGTTTATACCAACAACAAGATATTTTTATATGGTATAAAGACAAAAATAGTAAAATTTCCTTTAAACTAATATACGACGCAGATGGTGATTTAATAGAAAGGAGGTTTATAGCTTAATGATTAATGATAATACCTTAGAGTTACACGGGGTGTTAGGCGCAAAATCAAGTGAAATGGGATTTAATGATGTCAAAAAATTTAAATATGAAAAAAGTGTGGGCAACGTTCCGCAATTAGCGCTAGATTCGTGGAATACAACAATACCTGATAAAAGTTCTGGCGTAGGTGACAAGGGCATATTATATTGTGACACAAACATGAAACAGTTTCATTTTTACAGATTTAGCACTGCATCATCCGAAATAAGAAGAACTGTAAACTACGTGTATAGACCAATGATATGGTCGGTATCTGATGGGTTTATATATTGTTATAAATCTTCAACTTCAGATAAGCCATATGAGTTTGAATTAACCAAAACCGACGACATGGGATATAAACAATGGTCTAAAACCATAACTAGTAACACTACCAACTTATTACCAGGGTATATATGCGAAGATGGCTTGAATAAAAACATAGTCTTAGGTCTTATGCATTATGGGTTTGAATCAAATATAGAATATCATGTGTTCAATTCTAACGGGGATAATATAAGAAGCTTTACAGGATATGTGAGCGATAACGTTGTAGGTTTTAAACATAGAAATACCTTCGCGTATGACAATATGTTATATGGAAGTTCTGTAACTAACTATAGATATAGCGCCATGAATTATATGACGGGCACAGTTACAGGGAGCATTGGCATGAGCCAAACCAGTGCGAAAACTGTGGCTATAAATCCTAAGTCTAATTTTGGATATTGTTTTGAAAACGGGAGTGTGATAACTGCTAATAACATGATAGAAGTTTCAAACACACGTTCTATTCCTATTAAAATAGATAGAGATGATTTTGGCTGTAAAAATCAAAATCCTATATCAACGTCTCCTTTAATATTTAGTAACCAAGATGGCAACTTATTGGAAATAGATTTGAATGTTACCAAAAGTAACGCTTCCAAAGCGTCAGTCATTCCAAACATTAGGGTTATGACAGAGATATATACAAACGGCTCACGTTCCACCCAATTTATCGCAACTTCTTCTAGTGGCAAAACCTTAGTTCAACACGATGGTGGCTTATCCACTTCAAACAACACTATTTATATATATAGGAGGTAAGAAATGTTTATTTATAAAAACATAGTAAGGACTATTAATATGTAGTCTTTTTATTTTGCTTATTTTAAGGAGGTAAACTATGGATATAAATTTATTAGATTACATAAAAGAGCAGGCATTTATTTTAATACCTGTTCTTTATGTTTTGGGGTTAATGTTAAAAAGTAATAAAACAATACAAGATTGGGTTATTCCGTGGATATTAACAATTTGCAGTATATTAGGAGCTGTACTTTTAATGGGATTAAATATAAATGCAGTAATACAAGGAATTTTATGTGTTGGTGTTGCTGTATATGGAAACCAACTTGTAAAACAAACTACAGAAAAAAGAGAGCAAGTTTAATACTTGTTCTTTTTTTTATTAAAATAATTAGGAGGTATTTATATGAAAATAGGAATAGATTGTGGACATACTTTATCTGGAGCAGATTATGGAGCAGTAGGAATAAAAGCAGAATCCAATTTAACTAGAGAAGTAGGAACAAAAGTTATAGCTAAATTACAAACTTTAGGGCATACAGTTATTAAATGTTACAAGGATGCTTGTAGTAGTTTAAATGATAGTTTAAGCTATAGAACTAATACAGCCAATAATAACAATGTAGATTTATATGTAAGCATACACTTTAATTGTTTTAATGGAAGTGCAAAAGGAACAGAAGTATTTACATATGGCGGTAAGGAATTAACACAAGCTAGAGCAGTATTAAATAATATTTGTGCCTTAGGATATACAAATAGAGGTTTAAAAGATGGTTCTAGCTTATATGTATTAAGACACACAGCTATGAAGTCAATGTTAATAGAATGTTGTTTCTGTGATAATAGAGAAGATATGAATAGATTTAATGCTGAGAATGTGGCTAATGCTATTGTAAAAGGTTTAACAGGAAAATTACCTACACCAACTATAAATAAACCAAAGGAAGTGGAGAAAGTGCAAAAACCAAAATATGATGATAAGACTATACCAACAGGAGAAAGTATATTTAGAATTCCAGGTACTACTGG
This sequence comes from Clostridium sporogenes, assembly GCF_001889325.1. Taxonomy (NCBI): domain Bacteria; kingdom Bacillati; phylum Bacillota; class Clostridia; order Eubacteriales; family Clostridiaceae; genus Clostridium; species Clostridium sporogenes. The sequence continues at coordinate 3,660,699 of NZ_CP013243.1, forward strand.
ATACATAGAACAGGCTACAGATGGAAGACTAATAATACACAAAGATAGGGGGAATTATATAGCAATCAGTAAAGGATTCATGGATTGCTACTGGAATGATAACAAAGGTAATGGCGGTAGAAAAAGATTAACAGATTAATTTTAAAGGTACTCTCTTTTATGGGAGTACCTCTTTTTTTATTGGAAAAATTATTATAAATCTTATATAAAATTACATAAAAGGTATTGACTTATTATAGTACATGTACTATAATATAATTGTAGGGAGGTGAGGGAATGACAAAAAAGAAGAAGTTAAAAAGGAAGGATAAAAAAGAAATAATCGAGTTAATAACCGCCACAGTTAATTTGATTATTTCCATAGCAACATTAATCTTACTAATACTAAAGGGCTTTTAAAAGCCCTCCCTTCCTAAAAACTTCTTCTATTTAATAATATCATATTTTAAATATTAAATAAATAGAGGTGATTTTATATGAAAAAGGAAAACATAACAATGACAATAAATATAATCACTTTAATAGTAAATATATTAATCCTAATAATATTATTGGTTAAATAGGAGGTTCATATGAATAATAAAGATAGACAAAAAGTGGCGGATAAAAAATGGATTGAAAAAAATAGAGAACATGCAACTTATTTAAGAAATAGGAGTAGCGCTAGGAGCTTTATAAGAAATAAAGCAACTACGGAAGATTTAGAAGAATTAAAGGGGTTAATAAAAGAAAGGGAAGAATTTCTAAAAAGGGAGATTTGAAATGAGAAAAGAAATGAGATTTCTTATAATAGGCTTGTTAATTGGGATATCTACAAGGTTTGTTGGGGTCGCTAAAGCAATTGAACCTGCGGAGGATAACTCTTTAAAGAATGGGGAATATATGTATTGCCTAGATAAAAACAGACCCCTTTGGATATCTATATATGATGTACATCAAGAAGAAAAATTCCTTTATTTACGACAACCAAATACAAATAAAATAATTAAACTAACAGAACTAAAATAAAAACAAAGAGATAGCTTTTTAAATAAAGCTATCTCTTTAAATTGTTTGTAACAATATGTACAAAATTTGAACTTTATGTAAAGACAGTATATAATCATAATGGAATATATTATATCAATTAGAAAATTTAAGGAGGATATGACATGGAAGAAAAGGTTAAAAAGCCATTTTATAAAAAGTGGTGGTTTTGGATATTAGCTATTATTATTTTAGGTGGTATAGCACAATTCGGCGGACAAGATAATAAAACACAAAGTACAACAACAAATACAAAAACACAAGAAGAACAAAAAAAAGAAGATGCTAAACAAGCAGCAGAAAAGAAAGCAAAAGCGGAAGAAGATAAAAAGAAAGCTGAAGCAGCTAAGGTAGCCGAAGCTAAAAAGTGGAATGATTTTGTAAATAAAAATACTAAAGAATTATCTGCAGGAGAACATACTGTAGGTAAACATATAGATGCAGGAGCATATGATGTAACTTTTAATGGCTCAGGTAATTTTAACATATATTCAGCAGATGGTGATTTATTAACTAATGAAATAGGGGGAAATGATTTAGGAATTGATAAGTATAGAATAATATTAACACAAGGTAGTAAAATAAAAGCGGAAGGCATGAGTGTTAATATGAAACCGATAAAAAGAAGCCTAATGCCTTATAAAGAAACAAGTATTTATTCTGGTTATTGGATTTGTGGACAAGACATAGCAGAAGGAAGATACAAAGCTATGGCTGAAAGTGGTCAAGGTAATTTTATGATTTATGAGAAATCTGGAACACCAAAAACAAATGAGATATTGGGTGGAGATTTAGGCGTTAAAGAAGTAATTATAGATTTAAAAAAAGATGATATAATAGATGTAGCAGGATTAAAAAGTATAAAATTAGTGCCTGAAAAATAAGAAATATATTACACATAAATAAAAACTCTAGAGGGTTAACCTTTAGAGTTTTTTTATTTGACGTCAAAAATACGTCAAAAATAAAATGAAAATATAGGTATAATATAAAAAACCTACATTATATATATATATTAAAAATATTGTCTTTTGATGACTAACGGAAAATATAATTTTAAATATGCAACTAGTACAAGCTTATTGAATATTATATTAATAAGCACTATTAGGAGGAGCAGCTTGTGTTCTTTTTAAGTTACTTATGGGATGTATTAGGAAGTGCATTATTTTTAACAGGCTATGTCACAGGAAATACTTCTTTTCCCAAGCCTTTAAGTGATGAGGAAGAAAAATATTATCTGGATAGGCTAAAAAAAGGCGATACTCTAGCAAAAGATATTTTGGTAGAAAGAAATTTAAGGTTAGTGGCTCACATAGTAAAAAAATATTCTTATCCTGGAAAAGATATTGATGATTTAATATCTATAGGAACTGTAGGTCTTATAAAGGCTATAGACTCTTTTGATAATTCAAAGGGTACTAGACTTGCCACTTATGCAGCAAGATGTATAGAAAATGAAATATTGATGCTCATAAGAAATAATAAAAAAACTAAAGGTGAAGTATATCTTCAAGATCCTATAGGAGTAGACAAGGAAGGAAATGAAATTTCTCTTATGGATATATTAAGTAGCGATGAGGATTCTATAATAGAAATAGTTTCAACAAAAATAGAAGTAAAAAAGCTATATGGAAAAATAGAAACTTGCCTTAGGGGAAGGGAAAAAAAGGTGATCCAAATGAGGTATGGGTTAAAGGATGGGAGGCCTAGAACTCAAAGAGAAATAGCAGGTATACTAAACATATCTAGATCCTATGTTTCACGTATAGAAAAAAAGGCCCTTAAAAAGCTTTATAAAGAATTAAATTATAATAAAAATATTTAAATAAAAAATCTAAAGAATTAAGAATTTTATACATATAAGATGATTCTTAATTCTTTTGTTTTATTTTTTTATTTATTTTATAGTAGGAGATTCTTTACAGAATATTTATAATCGTTATAATATAAGCAGGAGGGTTTAAATGTATATAACAGGTTTAATAGGTAAAAATATTAATTATTCACAATCACCAGAAATACACAATAATTATTATAAAAAAAATAATATACCATTTTCTTATAAAATATTTAATTTAAAGAAGGATCAAATTGATGGTTTTATAAAGGACTTGCATAAGAATAAGATAAGAGGGTTTAATGTTACTATTCCATATAAAGAAACAATATTACAATATTTAAATGATATAGTATATCCAGCAGATAAGATAGGGGCGGTGAATACTGTAGCAGTACAGGAAGATAAACTAGTAGGGTATAATACAGACTATATAGGATTTGTGAAAAGTTTACAATATTATAATATACAGGTTAAAAATTTTAGGTGTCTCATTATAGGATCAGGTGGAAGTGCCAAATGTATATATTATGCATTAAAAGAACTAAATGCAAAAGAGATATGCATAATTTCCAGAAATCCTGAGGAAGCAAAACTAAAATTTGAAGGAAAAGTTAAAATATTAAATATTAAAGACGAAAATAAAGTAGATAGATATGATTTAGTTGTAAACTGTACACCTATAGGTGGCCCTAATTTTAAAGAACAAAAGCCTGTAGAACTTAAAGAGCTTAAAAAAAATTGTGTGGTTTATGATTTAAATTATATTCCTAAAAAGTCTAAATTATTAAAAGAAGCTAAAGAAAAAGGAGCATTTATTGTAAATGGAGAAAAAATGCTTATTTTTCAGGCCTATAGTGCTATAGGTCTTTGGTGCTTAGATGGTATTGAAGGAGGACGATAAATTGAAACAATTAAAAGAATTATTGGAAAAAACTATTAACTTTGGCGCTTCAGATTTACATTTATCCGTAGGGATAGAACCAACTATAAGAATAAATGGTCAATTAAGCAAAATATTCAAAGAAAAGCTTACACCAGAAAATACTAATAATTATGCTAAAGAAATATTAGGTGAAGAATTTGAGGATTTATTAAAAAAAGGAGAAATAGATACCTCCTATTCTATATCAGGCTTAGGTAGATTTAGAGTAAGTGTGTTTAAACAAAGGGGAAGTATAGCTATTTCTTTAAGGGTTGTAAGTTTAAAGATTCCTAACTTAAATGAATTAAAATTACCTGATATAGTAAAGGAATTAACAAATAAAAAAAGAGGACTTATTTTAGTAACAGGTCCTACAGGTTCAGGTAAAAGCACTACTTTAGCAGCTATGATTAATGAAATTAATAATACTAGGTCTAATCATATAATAACTTTGGAAGACCCAATAGAATTTTTACATAAACATAACAAATGCATAATAAATCAAAGGGAGATAGGTAGAGATACTTTTAGTTATAAAAGCGCTTTAAAAGCAGCATTAAGAGAAGATCCGGATGTAATATTAATAGGAGAACTTAGAGATTTAGAAGATATTTCCATAGCTTTAACAGCTGCAGAAACAGGACATTTAGTGTTTTCTACTTTGCATACTATAGGAGGAGCTAAGACTATAGATAGAATTGTTAATGTATTTCCACCACATCAACAAGAACAGATAAGAATACAAGTAGCAAGTGTGTTAGAGGGAATAATAAGTCAACAATTAGTACATAAAATTGATGGAGGAAGAATAGCAGCTTTAGAGACTATGGTAACTACAAATGCCATAAGAAATATGATAAGAGAAGGAAAAACTTATCAAATAGAATCTTCCATACAAACTGGATCCAAATATGGAATGAAAACTATGGATATGTCTTTAGCAGAGTTATATAAAAGAGAAATTATAAGTTATGATACTGCATTAAATTATTCAGTAGACAAAGATTTAATTACAAAGATAATTAATTTATAAAAATATTATAATATTATAATATAGAATAATAATTATGCATTTGGTAATATTAAAAAAAGGACCTTTTGGTCCTTTTTTAAAATATCATATAATCTAACATCTTTAGTGAAATTTGATTTTTAGATTTGGATTTTTTCTTTGAATTTATATTATCCTTATTAGTAATAGTTTTTAAATCTATAGAACTTAATTTAATAGTATTTTTTTTCATTTTAACATCCTCCTGATAAGTTAAATATTGTTTTAATATTAGTAGTTAGTTATTAGAAAGCTTACCAGAAAGATTCATCTTTTTTATGAAGTCTTTTTAAATCTAAAAAAAATATTTTTTCGTAGCGCGACATGCGCTAACTACCTCCTTTATAAACTAATATTGATGCATCAATACCAATACTTATTGTTTATGTTTATATAATATCATATAATTTAAGTTAGTACAATTTTAGTTATATATAATAAATATTCACTATATACAATAATTATTTATTGATAAAATTTGTATCTATTTACTTATTAAATCCTCTTATTTTCTTAAGAATATAAATATTATTAAGAATGCATTAAGTAATTTATAATATTTATTTGCAATAATATATAGTAATTAACTAGTATTTATGCTAAAATATTTTTGAACCGAGGGGGGATACTATTGAATATTATAAATGGAATAGTACATTATAGCTCCAAAGCAATAACATACATAGTTTATTTCATATCCATGTATTATCTTATAATTTCTCTTTTTGGTATATATAGGAAAAAGAATAATAAGAATATTGGTGATAAAACAAAATTTGCTCTTATTGTAGCAGCACATAATGAAGAATTAGTTATAGGTAACATAATAGAAAGCCTAAAAATGATGGACTATGATAAAAAATTATATGATATTTTTGTAATTGCAGATAATTGTACAGATAAAACTGCTGATATTGCAAAAAAAAAGGGAGCTATTGTACGGGAAAGATTTGACAAAAAACGAAGAGGAAAAGGTTATGCATTAGAATGGATGTTTAATATAATATTCAAAATGGAAAAAAAATATGATGCCATAGCAGTGTTTGATGCAGATAATTTAGTTCATAAAAATTTTTTAAAAGAAATGAACAAAAAGATGTGTAAAGGATATAAGGTAGTTCAGGGTTATTTAGATAGCAAAAATCCTGAGGATACTTGGATAACAGGAAGTTATTCTATTGCATTTTGGAGTTGTAATAGAATGTTCCAACTTGCAAGATATAATTTAGGATTATCTAGTCAATTGGGTGGTACTGGTTTTTGTATAGATACAGATATATTAAAAGAACTTGGTTGGGGTGCTACTTGTCTTACAGAGGATTTAGAGTTTTCTTGTAAAATTATATTAAATGGATACAAAGTAGGTTGGGCCCATGATGCCATAATATATGATGAAAAACCTTTAACCTTAGCTCAATCATGGAGACAAAGAAAAAGATGGATGCAAGGTTTTGCCGATGTATCTAGTAGATATTTTTTTAAGCTTATGAAAAAAGCTATTAAAAATTTTAATTTTACTGCTTTTGATTGTGCACTTTATAGTATACAACCTTTTGTAGCTATACTATTAGGTTTGTCAGCTATAATAAGTTTATTCCAATATGCTATGAAAGCAGCAAATATAGTTAATAATTTTAATAATATAGTTTATTCTATAGATTTTAATTTGATAACTATATTAATAATTTTATTTTCATTGTTTCAAATACTATATACACCTTTAATATTGATTTTAGAAAAAAAATTTACATTTAAAGTATTATTATATTATATAGTTTATCCTATATATGCTATAACTTGGTTTCCTATTTCAATACAAGGAATTATGGATAAAAACAATAAAGAATGGAGTCATACAATTCATACTAGAAGTATGAATATAGATGAACTAGAAAAAGTTAACTAAAGGGAAAGCAGAGCTTTCCTTTTTTTGCTTTTTTTATGATGAATTTATAGTGTGTAAATTAAATAATAATTATAATAATTAATAATTTTAAGAGGAAATAGGAGTTTTTTGTTGAATATATATTTTAATGGTTACATTAAAAAGGGGTGAAAACTACATGGAGGATTACATAATAGGAGTGGATATAGGGTCCTCAAAAGTTTGTGCAGCAGCAGGAAAGCGTGATAAATATGGACAAGCAAAAATCATAGGAGTTACTTCTGCTGAATGTCATGGAATGAAAAATGGGATAATAATTGATATAGATAGTACAGCAGAGTCTATTACAAACTGTATAACTAGATTAGAAAGTATAGTAGATACAAATATAAAGAACTTTTATATTTCTCTACCAGGGAGGATAGGTACATTAATATCTAGTCAAGGTATGGTAGCTATATCCTCTGATGATAATGAAATAACAAAAAAAGATGTAAATAGAGTTAAAAGAGCTACTCAAATAATTAATGTTCCTAACGATAAAGAAATAGTTGATATAATTCCTAAAGAATATATTGTAGATGGATATAGTAATATAAAAGATCCTATAGGTATGAGTGGTAATAGAATGGAATTAGATGCTTATTTAGTATTAGCTGAAACTACTATAGTGAATAATTTATTAAAAACAGTTCAAAAGGCAGGTTATAATATATTAGGGGTAGTTTTTGCACCTGTGGCAGATGCTAAAGCAGCATTAAAAGAAGAAGAGATGAATCAGGTCTCAGCTCTAGTAAATGTAGGAGCAGATTCCACGGATATTTCTATATATAAAGATGGTATTTTAACTAAAACCGATAATATATCTATAGGTGGAAATAGTATAACAAATGATATATCCATATGCTTAAAGATACCTTTTTCTGAAGCTGAAAAATTAAAAATAAAATATGGAGTAATAGGGAAAAATAATTTAGACTTAGAGGGTCAAATAAAAGTAAATATAGGTTATAATAATGATATAACAATTAATCCAGAAACTTTAATAAAAGTTGTAGAAGCTAGAGTGGAAGAATTATTAATTTTAATACAAAAAAAGTTAAAAGAAAGTGGACAATTTCAAGATATATCAAATATAGTTATAGTAGGAGGAGGTCTTTCATTAATAAAAGGTATAGAAGAATTTGGTAAGTACATATTTAATAAAAGCTTCAGAATTGGAAGTCCAGAGTATGTTGGGGCTGCAAATCCTATATATGTATCTTCAGTAGGGGTAGTTAAAAATTTAATTACTCCAATGAAAATTCAAAATGCTAATTTGAAAAATAAAGAGGCTGCTATTACTAAAGAAGATACATCACATTATAAAGTTGAAAACGAAGGAAAAGGTGTGTTATTAAAAATAAAGGAATTTTTAACAGAATTTTTTTAATTACAGATAAGGAGGTTTTATTGTGCTAGATTTCGATGTTGATGTACAGCAATTTGCTCAAATAAAGGTTATTGGATGTGGTGGCGGAGGAAACAATGCTGTAAATAGAATGATAATAGACGGATTAAAAAATGTAGAATTTATAGCTATAAATACAGATAAACAAGCTTTAATGCTTTCACAGGCGTCCCAAAAAATACAAATAGGTGATAAGTTAACAAAGGGATTAGGAGCAGGTGCTAATCCAGAAATAGGTAAGAAAGCTGCAGAAGAAAGTAAGGAAGAAATTTCTCAATCAATAAAGGGAGCCGATATGGTGTTTATAACAGCAGGTATGGGCGGAGGAACTGGTACTGGTGCAGCTCCAGTAATTGCAGAAATAGCTAAATCTATGGGAATACTTACTGTAGGTGTGGTAACTAAACCATTCCCATTTGAAGGAAGAAAAAGATTACTTCATGCAGAAATGGGGATAAATACTTTAAAGGAGAGAGTAGATACTTTAGTTACAATTCCAAATGAAAGATTATTAAGTATAGTAGATAAAAAGACAAGTTTAATGGATTCTTTTAAACTAGCAGATGATGTTTTAAGACAAGGTGTACAAGGTATATCAGATTTGATTACTATACCAGGACTTGTTAATTTAGATTTTGCAGATGTTAGAACTATAATGGTAGATAAAGGATTAGCCCATATGGGTGTAGGTAAAGGAACAGGAGACAATAGATCACAGGAAGCAGCTAAACAAGCTATATCAAGTCCTTTATTAGAAACATCTATTGTTGGAGCTACAGGAGTACTTCTTAATATAACCGGAGGAAATGATTTAGGATTATTAGAAATAAATGAAGCAGCAGAAATTGTACAAGAAGCTGCAGATCCAGATGCTAATATTATATTTGGAGCAGTTATAGATGAAAACTTAAAAGATGAGTTAAGAATAACTGTAATTGCTACAGGTTTTGAAAGTGATAGATTAGAAAATGATAGTATTGAAAAGGAAGAAAACAATATACCAAAGGAAGATAGTAAAAGAGAGGACAGAGAAGAGCAAGCATCTACATATGAACAGCATATAGATGAGAATGATTTAGAGATACCAGCCTTCTTGAGAAGACAAAGAAAGTAATTATAAGTAGGGAATATTATTCCCTACTTTTTTTATATGTAAATTTATATGATGACTACCAGAGCTAATATTTTTATAATAAATACCTAAACTAAACTCACAAATAGCTTCAGCAAAAAATCCTTTCCTAAACATAAATATATTAACAAACTGTTTAAATATACTTTTTAATATATTATTTTTGTAAATAAAAAAATAATATATTAAATTATAAATTATATTGACATATTTTATACAATAAAAACATAACATTTTTATATGAATTGACAAATTTTTAAAATATTTAATTGTATAATAGTAAATAAATGGCAGTGGTTTAAGGGGGAGATAACTATTGGTGGTTTATTTAGATATTATGATATTAGAAAATTTTATTGTAAACCTGTTTATACTGTTTCTAACTTCTCAAACTTTGAAGGTTAATAATAAAATTTTATATTTAATAATATCTTCATTTTTAGGAAGCTTATATATATTAGTACTTATTATACCTTCTCTTGCATTATTTAATAAGCTTATATTTAAAATCTTAATAGCTTTTATACTAATTTTGATAGCCTTTAGGAAAAGAGATTTAATATTTAATATAAAAGCTACAGCAGTTTATATAGTTTATTCAATGATTATTGCAGGTATATGTGTTTTTTTAGAATGCAATAAAATGGATTCTGAAACATCTTTATTTATAGAAAATTTTTCTTATAAAAAGCTTATGATTTCTATGATGATTATATATATTATAGGAAGTAAATTAATATGGTATATAAAAGACAGAAAAGATATAAGTAGTTTTATATATGATGTAGATATAATTCTTCAAAAGGATCATAGAAGTGTTAAAGCTTTTTTAGATACGGGTAATGAGCTTAGAGAACCTGCTACAAATCTCCCCGTATTGGTGGTAGAAAAAGATGTTTTTAGTAATGTGAATTTAGACACTTATGATAAATTTTATATACCTTATAGGGTTGTAAATGGTAATTTTGGTAATCTTGAAGGGTTTAAGCCCAATTATATAGATGTGCATGTGGGGGACAAAAAAGAAAAAAAAGAAGTTATAATAGCACTTTCAGAAGGTAAACTTAGTGGTATAAAAGACTATAGAGCACTTTTATCTCGAGGAATTATATAGGAGGGACTTTTATGATAAATTTAAAGGTATTATTAAACAGAATATTAATAAAATTTAAATTATTTTTTAAAAGCGTTTATTACATAGGTGGGAATGATGCACTTCCACCGCCACTTTCAAAAGAAGAAGAAGAATATTTTGTACAAAGGTTAATAAATGGAGATGAAAAAGTTCGATCCGTTTTAATAGAAAGAAATTTAAGATTAGTAGTTTATATAGCTAGAAAATTTGAAAACACGGGTATATGTATAGAAGATTTAGTATCTGTAGGTACTATAGGATTAATTAAGGCAGTAAATACTTTTAAGCCAGATAAAAAAATTAAATTGGCAACCTATGCCTCAAGATGTATAGAGAATGAGATATTAATGTATTTAAGAAGAAATAGTAAAGTAAAAGCAGAAATATCTTTTTATGAGCCTTTAAATATTGATTGGGATGGAAATGAGCTATTACTTTCAGATATATTAGGCACAGATAATGATGAGGTTTATAATTTAATAGAAGATGAAGTAGACAAACAATTATTGCTATTAGCTATGAAAAAATTAAACGAAAGAGAAAAGGAAATAGTAAGATTAAGATTTGGCCTTAATGGGAAAAGAGAAAAAACTCAAAAGGAAGTAGCAGATATGTTGGGTATATCTCAATCCTACATATCAAGGTTAGAAAAAAGAATAATTAAGACTTTAAAAAAAGAAATAAATAAAATGGTTTAGTTTGTCCTTAGTATAAAATTAGGTTCCTTTGGAAACAATTTAAATGCAATCATTCTGAAGGGACTGATGACTTTATGGTTATTAATAAAGTTGAAATTTGTGGAGTAAATACATCAAAATTACCAGTATTAAAGGATAAAGAGATGAAAAAATTACTGGTAAGGATAAGGAACGGTGAAACAGAATGTAGAGAAGAATTTATACAAGGAAATTTAAGGTTAGTACTAAGTGTAATAAAAAGATTTAACAATCGAGGGGAAAATGTGGATGATCTTTTTCAAGTTGGATGTATAGGCCTTATAAAAGCTATAGATAATTTTGATTTAAGTCAAAATGTAAAATTCTCTACTTATGCTGTTCCTATGATAATAGGAGAAATAAGAAGATACCTAAGAGATAATAATTCCATAAGAGTTAGTAGATCTTTAAGAGATATAGCCTATAAAGCTCTACAGGCTAGAGACAAATTAATAAAAAATAATAATAAGGAACCAACAGTGTCTCAAATAGCTAAAGAATTAGAATTACCAAGAGAAGAGGTAGTGTTTGCTTTAGATGCTATACAGGATCCAGTATCTTTATTTGAACCTATATATCATGATGGCGGTGATGCCATATTTGTTATGGATCAAATAAGTGACACTAAAAATGTAGATGAGAATTGGATAGAAAACATATCTATAAAAGAAGCTATGAAAAAATTAAATGACAGAGAAAAGCTAATACTTAATTTAAGGTTTTTTGATGGAAGAACTCAAATGGAAGTAGCCGATGAAATAGGCATATCTCAAGCACAGGTATCTAGGTTAGAAAAAACTGCTTTAAAACATATGAGAAAGTATGTTTAATCAAAAAATGTTCTTAGATTATTAGAGAACACTTTAAGCTACTGATAAATATTTTTTATCAGTAGCTTTTTATTTTTTTAATCTTTTTCATAGAATACAATAAAGAAACATATATTATAATATAAAAACTGTTTAAGGGGGTATACCATGGAACAAGTAGAGTTATATTCCATAGAAAGTTTAAAAAATATGGAGGTAATAGACTTAAATACAGGTAGTAAAATGGGATACATAAAGGATTTGATTATAGACTGTGATTCTTATAAAATATTATCTATAGTTCTACCCACTGAGAAAGTAGGATTTTTCAATAAAAAAGAAGATTTAGAAATAAGTTGGGACAAAATATATAAAATAGGTACGGATGTTATACTAGTAAATGGAGATAGCTATCTTGTAGAAGATAATTAGTTTGTTTAAAAAGGATTTTATACTTTTAACCATTGAAAATTTAAGTGTATAGTAGAAAAAATGGAGAAAAAGTGTATAATTAATATATATAGCTAAATTTTAGTAATCTAAAGAAAAGGATGTGGATTAAATTGAAGTGTCCCTACTGTGCATATGGAGAAAGCAAAGTGGTAGATTCAAGATCTACAGAGGATGGAAGTTCCATAAGAAGAAGAAGAGAATGTTTAAAATGTAATAGAAGATATACTACCTATGAAAAAATAGAAACTACACCTATTCTTGTTATAAAAAAAAATATGAGTAGGGAATATTTTGATAGAAATAAAATAGTAAATGGTCTTATGAAAGCTTGTCAAAAGAGACCAGTATCAAGAAAGCAAATTGAACAAATAGCAGATGAAGTAGAAAGACATATAAGCAATGAAATGCTTACAGAAGTAAATACAGATGAAATAGGACAAATAATAATGAAGAATTTAAAAAAGATAGATGAAGTATCCTATGTTAGATTTGCTTCTGTATATAGACAGTTCAAAGATATTAATACTTTTATGGAAGAGATTAAAAATCTAATGGAAAAGAATTAGATATAATTTTATTTTTATAAATTTAAATTATTAAATCTTTAAAAAATGAAGTATAAAAACTTAAAATTAATTTAAATATATAAAAACTTAATGCTATTATGGTAATAGTGTTAGGTTTTTTATTTTGTGGATTTTATATTAAAATAAATAGAAGTAATTATGGGGAAGTTAAGAACCCTATGTTAAAATAAAGTTAAATAGGTTAAAAGTCATAAATATTTTAAAAATAATATAAAATTAATGATAATATATTTATAGGAAGGATGATGTGTATTATGAATTTTGAAAAAATTAATGTGGGTGCATATACATTTCTAAAATTAGAATTTAAAAATGCTAAATTTATATTTTCTACTGGAGAAAATCACCTAAATTTTAATAAAAATATAGATGAAGGAAAAAAAAATTTAAATAATATAAAAAGATGGTTTTCATTAGAGGAAGTATGTTATTTAAATCAGATACACAGTAATATAGTTAGAAATTTTAAAGATGAAGATAAAGAGGGAGATGCAATAATAACTAATAAATTTAATAGAGCTGTAGGGGTTTTTACAGCAGATTGTGTCCCTATATTATTATATGATAAAGAAAATGAGGTAGTAGCTGCAGTTCACAGTGGATGGAGAGGAACTTATGAAAAGATAGTTATACACACCATAAATGAAATGAAAGAGAATTATAATACAAAAACAGAAAATATTATAGTCTCAATAGGTCCTTATATAAAGGATTGTTGTTATGAAGTTAGTTATGAGTTAATAAATAAGTTTAAAGAAGACAAAATATATAATGATTTTAATATAAGTTATAACAGAAATTTAAATCTGGAAGCATGTATATTGGTACAATTAAGCAATATAGGGGTTAAAAATGAAAATATAATTAGAGCAAATTTATGTACTATGTGTAGCTCTGATCCTAAATTTTATTCCTATAGAAAAGAGGGGAATATAGGAAGACAATTTTCCTTTGTATATTTAAATAAACAATAGGAGGGGTACTATGGCCATGGAAAAAATACTTATAGTAGACGATGAAGAACATATATGTGAATTAATAAAATTCAATTTAGAAAATAATGGATACGAATGTATTTGTGCTTTAAATGGGATAGATGCATTGAATATAGTTAAGGAAGAAAAACCGGATTTAGTACTTTTAGATCTAATGTTACCAGGAATGGATGGGTATGATGTTTGTAAGGAAATAAGAAAAGATAATAATACAGCTACTACTTCTATAATAATGATTACAGCTAAAGGGGAAGAATTGGATAAGGTTTTAGGCTTAGAATTAGGAGCTGATGATTATATAACTAAACCTTTTTCTGTTAGAGAAATGGTAGCTAGAGTAAAAGCGGTACTCAGAAGAAGAACAACTATAAATATAGAATCTAAATCCTATATTTTAGGGAATATTGTTATAGACTTTGAAAAACACTCTCTTACAAAAGAAGGGAAAAAAATAGAGCTCACATTAAAAGAGTTTGAGCTTTTAGAGGTGTTAATAAAGAATAAAGGAAAGGTTATGACAAGAGATTTTTTGCTGGATAGAATATGGGGATATGAGTATATTGGAGAAACTAGGACTGTAGATGTGCATATAAGGCATTTAAGAAAAAAAATAGAGGATGACGATAAAAATCCTAAGTATATTGAAACTATAAGAGGAATAGGATATAGATTCAATAGTGAATTTTAAAAGGTGAAGTTATGAAAAAAAAATTAACGTTATCAATACTTATAATTTTAATATTTACATTAACAATAATATCCTCACTTTTCTTAATAACTATTAATAATCAATATATAGAAAGCAGTAAAAGTAGATTAAAGAATAATAATTCTCTTATATTAAAAGTAATAGGAAACGAAGATCCTAAAAATATTGTTAATTTTATAAAGAATAATTATAAAGATAATGATATAAGGGTAACTTTATTAGATTATAAAGGTAATGTTTTAGTAGATTCTAAAGAAAATAGAGTAGAATTAGAAAATCATAATAAAAGAGAAGAAATAATAAATGCAAAAAAAAATGGAGAGGCTTATAGTGTAAGATATAGTAATACAAGAAAAGTAGAAAGTGTTTATTTTGCAAGCAAAGTTAATAATGATTATATAATAAGAAGTGCCATAGATATGAAAGATATAAAATTATTAGAAAAAAATTATAGTAAATACTATATTTCTATAATATTATTTTCTTTTATACTATCTTTTTTATTTTCATCCAGAATATCAATGGCTATGATAGAACCTATAAAAAATCTTGAATTTGTAACTGCGAGAATAGCAAGAGGGGACTTTGATAGAAGGGTAATAATAAATTCAGAGGATGAAATAGGACGACTTGGAAGAACCTTTAATTCTATGGCAGATATATTAGAAAATAGCTTGGTAGAAGTTAGAGATAAGCAAAATAGACTAGAGGCTATACTTAAAAGTATGGATAGTGGTGTTGTAGCTATAGATAAAGAGTTTAAAGTTATCATGATTAATCCCTATGCTAACAAATTATTTGGCATAAAAAGAGATATAATAGGGGAAAACCTTATGGATAATATAAGAGATTTTGAATTAGAAAGAGTATTAAAGGATAAAGAACCTGGCTATAAAGAAATAAATATATTATGGCCAGAAAAAAGAACCCTTAGGATTAAAACTACAGATATAATAAGTAAATATGATAATATAGGTACTGTGGCAGTAGTACAGGACATAACAGATATAAAGAAACTAGAAAATATGAGAGAACAATTTGTAGCAAATGTATCACATGAATTAAAAACTCCATTAACATCTATAAAGGGTTTTTCAGAAACTTTAAAGTATGTAGAGGATAAAAAAAATAGAGAAAAATTTTTACAAATAATAAACGATGAAGCGGATAGACTTACAAGATTAATAAATGATATATTAGTATTATCCAATATAGAGAAACAAAAGCAAGAGTTAATAAAAGAGGAAATAGATTTAAATGAATTAATTGAAAAAGTATATTGTTTAGTAAAAAAATCTGCAGAGGATAAAAATATAAAAATAAATATTGTAGGAGGAAAAGTACCTTTATTAATAGGAAACAAGGATAAATATAATCAAATGATAATAAATTTAATAGATAATGCTATTAAATATACAGAGCCTAATGGTGAGGTAAATATAGGTACGAAACAAGATAAAGATAATATAATATTTTGGGTAGAGGACACAGGAGTAGGTATTTCGAAAGAACATTTAGATAGAATATTTGAAAGATTTTATAGAGTAGATAAGGCACGATCTAGAGCAGAAGGGGGAACGGGGTTAGGTTTAGCTATAGTAAAACATATAGTTTTAGGTATTAATGGGAAAATAGAAGTAAAAAGTGAACCTAAAAAAGGTACTAAATTTATAGTGAAAATACCTTTAAATATAATATAGATTAAAATAAAAATATAGAGTGAAGAAGTTTTTGATATTTATAACAAAAACTTCTTCATTTTTCTATATATAGAATTTTAGGCCTATTTAGAAATAAATAATTGCATAAGTCAAGAAAAAAAGCAAAAACTAATGTTAAATTTAATTAACTTTACTATAATAATTGCTTAACTTAGATGATTTAAAATATAAAACATAATGATTAAGAAAACATAAAATAAAAAATCTTGAACGGAGGTTTTTATTAATGAAAAGAAAAGGACTTAAATTAATAATATCAGCTTTAACAATTACTATGACCTTAGGGATATTGGCGGGTTGTGGTAAAAAACAAGAAAATAAGAAAGAAAGCAAAAAAGAAGCTATAAGTGGTAGTATAACAGCATTAGGTTCCTCAGCATTGCAGCCTTTAGTTGAACAAGGAGCAAAACAATTTATGCAAAAAAATCCAGATGCTACTATAAATGTTCAAGGTGGAGGAAGTGGAGCTGGAATAAATCAAGTAGTTTCAGGCTCTGTTGAAATAGGAAACTCTGATGTAACAGCAGAATCAAAATTAAAAGATAAAAATCAAGTTTCATCTTTAGTAGATCATAAAGTTTGTGCCATAGGATTTGGCATGATAGTTAATAAAGAAGTAAAGGTAGATTCTTTAACAAAAGAACAAATACAAAAAATATTCACAGGAGAGATTACTAACTGGAAAGAAGTTGGTGGTCAAGATGAAAAAATAAATGTTATAAATAGATCTAAATCCTCAGGTACAAGAGCTACTTTTAAGGATACTATAATGGATGGAAAGGATGAAAAAGAAGGCTTAGGTACAACTCAAGATTCTAGTGGAAGTGTTGTAAAAGCCATAGGACAAACAAAGGGAAGTATAAGTTATGTAGCTTTTTCACATCTTAATGATGAAGTAAAAGCTATAAAAATAAATAATGTAGAACCAACAAAAGAAAACATAATAGCTAAAAAATATGATTTTTGGTCTTATGAACATATGTATACAAAGGGAAAATCAGAAGGATTAACAAAAGCTTTTATAGACTATATGATCAGTGATGAAGCTAAGCCATTAATAGAAAGATTAAAATATATACCAGCTAGTGATATTAAGTAATTATTAAAACTCAGTAAAGCTTTATTACTAAATAAACCTTTAGTATTTTAATTTTTATAAAAGTTTATGTAAACTTAAATGTTATTTGATGTAGAGTAAAATATAAAACTTTAAAAGTGAAGAAGGTAACTATTTAGATGGGGTTTAACAATAGGTAATAGGTTATAACCCCATTTAAAATAATAATTATTAGAGGAAGATGAGTTATGCATATAAGCAATAGGAAGATTTACAATAAAGAAATAACTAAAAGAAAGTTATTGAAAAATTTAAGAAATGAATACATAGGAAGAGGATTATCAACCATATGTGGAGTGTTAATAGTTTTTTTAACTTTATCCATAATATTTTTTGTAGCCTTAAAAGGCGTAGCGGTGTTTTCAAAGGGAGTTTCACTAAAAGAGTTTTTATTTTCTACTAATTGGAGCCCAGATAAGGATGTCCCTAAATTTGGTGCATTAAATTTTATAGCAGGATCTACTTTTGTATCTATTGGTGCAGTGATATTAAGCGCACCTATAAGTATAGCTTTAGCTATATTTATAAATTATATATCTCCTAAATTAGGCGAAAAAGTTTTAAAACCTGCCTTAGAATTATTTGTAGGTATTCCTTCAGTAGTATATGGATGGTTAGGTATAAGTATATTATTGCCAATTATAAAAAGGGTCTACGAAGGAACGGGTTTTAGTATTTTAGCAGGAATAATAGTTTTAAGTATAATGATATTACCAACTATAGCTAGTATTTCTGTAGATGCAATAAAAGTAGTACCTAAATCTTATTTGCAAGCTTCCTATGGATTAGGAGCAACTAGATGGCAAACTATAAGTAAGGTTATAGTACCTTCAGCTAAAAATGGAATATTAACAGGCATTATATTAGGTCTTGCAAGAGCCTTTGGAGAAGCATTGGCTGTTCAAATGGTAATAGGAAACTCTATTCAGTTCCCTAATAAATTATTAAATCCAGCTTCTACATTAACAAGTGTTATTACTATGGATATGGCAAATACCATAGGAGGAACAGTATGGAACGACGCACTTTGGGCTTTAGCACTATTGCTTTTAGTAATATCCTTCCTATTCATAATATCCATTAGAATGATAGGTAGAAGGAGGGAAGATTAATGAATTCTAAATTAATAGATAAAATTTGGACGGCTATATTATATTTTATTTCCGCATTGGTAGTTTTATTGTTATTAGTACTTTTAGGATATATATTAATAAAAGGCGTAGGTACACTAAATTTAGAATTTTTGTTTTCAGATCCTAAAATAGGAGAAGCGGGAGGAGGAATAGGGCCTCAATTATTTAACTCTTTTTATATGCTTTTAGTATCTTTAATAATTACAGTACCTATAGGAATAGGAGCTGGAATATATCTTGCGGAGTATGCTAAAGAAGGGTTCTTTTTAAATGTGGTTAGAGTTTCTATAGAAACTATGGCCTCCCTTCCTTCTATAGTAGTTGGATTGTTTGGCTTTTTAGTTTTTGTAAAAATTACTAATTGGGGTTTTACTCTTTTGTCAGGAGCATTAGCTATATCCATATTAAATTTACCAGCTTTAACTAGGGTAAGTGAAAATGCTATAAAGGAAGCTTCTAAAGGAATAAAGGAAGCAAGTTTAGGCCTTGGAGCCACAAGATTTCAAACAATAAAAACAGTAGTGCTTCCTTCAGCTATTCCTCAAATTTTAACAGGAATAATATTAGCAGCAGGAAGAATATTTGGAGAAGCAGCAGCACTTTTATATACAGCAGGAATGAGTGCCCCTAGTTTAAATTTTACAGCCAACATAACTTCAAAGGCTTTTCCACTTAATCTAATGAGACCAGCAGAAACATTAGCAGTTTATATATGGAAAGTAAATTCAGAGGCTATGATACCTGATGCTACTAGAGTAGCTAATGGAGCTTCAGCAGTTTTAATTATAATGGTTTTATTATTTAATATATTAGCTAGAATAATAGGTAAAAAAATACACAAAATGTATACAGGGGATAATTAAGGAGGGAAAGGCATGGCAATTATTAAAACAGAGGAGCTAAATTTATATTATGGTAATGTAAAAGCTTTAAAAAATATAAATATAGATATAGAAAAAAATAAAGTTACTGCTTTAATAGGGCCTTCAGGATGTGGAAAATCCACATTTTTAAGAACTCTAAATAGAATGAATGATTTAATAGATTCTGTAAAAATAGAAGGTAGCGTATATTATGAGGAAAAAGATATATATAAAGACTATGATGTGATAGATCTTAGAAAGAAAATAGGAATGGTATTTCAAAATCCTAATCCCTTTCCTATGTCTATATATGATAATATAGCTTATGGCCCTAGAATTCATGGCATAAAAACTAAAGAGAAGTTAGATCAAATAGTAGAAAAAAGTTTAAAAGGAGCAGTCCTTTGGGAAGAGGTAAAGGATAGGCTTAAAAAAAATGCATTGGGGCTATCAGGAGGACAACAGCAAAGACTTTGTATAGCTAGAACATTAGCTGTAGAGCCAGAAATATTGTTAATGGATGAACCAACTTCAGCACTAGACCCTATATCTACTCTTAAAATAGAAGAACTTATGGATGAGCTTAAAAATAAATATACGGTAATAATAGTAACACATAATATGCAACAAGCAGGAAGAATATCTGATAACACAGCATTTTTCTTAAATGGAGAGATAATAGAAGTAGGAAAAACTGAAGAATTATTTTATAAACCAAAAGATAAAAGGACAGAGGATTATATAACAGGTAGATTTGGTTAGAGTTAGTTAAATGAAAGGGGAAGAATAGATTGAGAAAGGTATTTGATAAAGAACTTTTAAAGCTTCATAATAGTATATTAAGAATGGGAAGTATTGTAGAAAAGCAAATAAATACATGTATTCAGGCATTAGTAAAAAAAGATGAAAAATTAGCAGACGAAGTGATAAAAAATGATGATTTAGTAGATGATTTAGAAAAAGAAATAGAAGATGAATGTATAGTTCTTATAGCAAAAGAACAGCCTTTAGCTACAGATTTAAGAAAAATATTTACTACGCTAAAAATTGTTACGGATTTAGAAAGAATGGCAGATCATGCAGTGGATATAGCTAAAATAGCAAAAAAAATAAAAGATGAAGAATATGTTAAGCCTTTAATAAAAATACCTAAAATGGCAGAGCTAGTTCAAAATATGATAAAGGAATCTTTGGATTCTTATGTAAATGAAAACAAAGAAGGAGCTTACAATGCTTGCACTTTAGATGATGAAATAGATTATATCTATAAAACTGCCTTTAAAGAGTCCATAGATACAATGCTAGAAAGAAAAGAAAGTATAAATCAACTCACACAATTTTTATTTGTGTGCAAATATCTAGAAAGAATAGCGGATCATGCCACTAATATATGTGAATGGACTATTTATTTAATAACAGGAGAACATATAGATATGAATGAATAAAACTTTAAAATAATAATATAAAAAATAATATATAATAAAATCATTATATTAAAAAGTTAAGAAAATTTATTTAAATATACTTTGTAGCGCTTCTAAGATAAAATGGAAAGTATGTATTTTAAAATGTTGAGCTTCCATAAATCTTATGAAGTGTTTTGTTTTTTTTATATTATATATTTGTTTATAATGTTCAAAATAGTAAATAATATTATAAATGACATTGCACGTTTTATTATTTCAATTATATCAAGTGATTCATAGATTCAGGTGGAGTTTGCTTAGAACAACTACTTTTTACCATATGAACATTACTAAAAGGATAAAATTATTATTTTTGTATTTTAAAAATTGAATTTCAAGTTGTAAATTGACTAAATTACTATATTAATGTAATATAATTTAATGATAAATATAAAATTTGGAGTTGAAAAAATGAAAAAGGAAATACTAAAAGTAGAAAGAGGTAGTATAGCAGAGGAACTTGAAATAGAAAAGGGAGATTTTTTACTGTCTATAAATAATAAAGAAGTTAAAGACATTATCGACTATAAATTTTTAGTTTGTGATGAATACTTAGAAGTTGAGATAGAAAAAAGTAATGGGGAACTTTGGGAGCTTGAAATAGAAAAGGATTATGATGAGGATTTAGGAATAGAATTTAAGGCAGCCATACTAGATGTACCTCAAAGATGCCATAATAATTGTTTGTTTTGTTTTATAGATCAACTACCAAAGGGTATGAGAAAAACTCTTTATTTTAAAGATGACGATTCAAGATTATCTTTTCTTCAAGGAAATTTCCTTACTCTTACAAATATGAAGGATGAAGACATAGAAAGAATAATAAATTATAAAATAAGTCCTATAAATATATCTGTACATACCACAAATCCAGAACTTAGGGTTGAACTTTTAAATAATAGATTTGCAGGAAACATATATGAAAGAATGAAGAAATTAGCTGAGGGTGGTATAAAAATGAATTGTCAGGTGGTTTTATGCCCCGGACTTAATAATGCAGAAGAACTAAAAAGAACCATAGAAGATTTATATGCTCTTTATCCTCAGGTAGAGAATTTAGCAGTAGTTCCTATAGGAGTTACAAAATTTAGAGAAGGTTTATATCAGTTTGAACTTTTTAACAAGGAAACTGCTAATAAAGAATTAGATATGGTAGAAGAATATCAAAATAAATTTATAAAGGAAATAGGAAAGCCATTTGTAAGACTATCTGATGAATTTTATGTTATAGCAGAAAGGGAAATTCCTAAAGAAGAATTTTATGATGGATTTCATCAATTAGAAGATGGCGTAGGTGTTATAAGGATATTTAGGAATAATATAAAAAATAATATAAAAAAACTTTCAACCAAAGTTAAGGGGAGTCTTTCACTTATAACAGGACAATCTGCTTATAAAGAAATACTAGAGGCTAGTAGAATAATAAACAATTATAATAATGATATAAATATAGAAGTTATAAAAATAGATAATAATTTTTTTGGAAAGACCATTACTGTAGCTGGACTTATAACAGCCAATGATATAATAGAACAAACACAGGAGAAAAATTTAGGAAAGTATGTTATAATTCCAGATGTAATGCTTAGAAAAGGATACGAATTAGCAGATATATCCGAACAAGTTTTCTTAGATGATGTAACACTAAAAGAATTAAGCAAAAGTTTAAAAAGAGAAATTTTAGTATGCGATTATACAGGAGAAGACTTAATAGATATAATAAACAAACATAGCAGGGAGGAATAAAAATGGGAAAACCTATAGTTGCAATAGTAGGAAGACCTAATGTAGGTAAATCTACACTATTCAATAAATTAGCAGGAAAAAGAATAGCTATAGTACAAGATACACCAGGAGTAACAAGGGATAGGATTTATGCAGAGGCGGAATGGCTAAATTACAAATTTACAATGATAGATACAGGTGGTATAGAACCAGAAAGCGAAGATATAATAATATCTCAAATGAGAAGACAGGCGCAAATAGCTATAGAAATGGCTAATGTAATAATATTTTTAGTAGATGGAAAAGAAGGATTAGCACCAGCAGATGAAGAAGTAGCACAAATGCTTAGAAAAAGTAAGAAACCTGTAGTACTAGTAGTAAATAAAATTGACAAACTAAAGGATGAAGATAATGCTTATGAGTTTTATAATTTAGGTATAGGAGATCCTGTAACTATATCCTCATCACAGGCATTAGGTTTAGGTGATATGTTAGACAGAGTTGTAGAACATTTTAAAGATGATGAATCAGATGGAGAAGAGGATGAGAGAATAAATATAGCTTTTGTAGGTAAACCAAACGTAGGGAAATCCTCTCTTATAAATAAATTGCTAGGGGAAGAAAGACTTATAGTAAGTAATATTCCAGGAACTACAAGAGATTCTATAGACAGCTATGTAAATACAGATTTTGGTGAGTTTACTTTAATAGATACAGCAGGATTAAGACGTAAGAGTAAAGTGAAAGAAGAAATAGAAAGATACTCTGTAATAAGAACTTATGCATCTATAGAAAGAGCAGATGTATGTATCCTTATGATAGATGCCACAGAGGGAATATCTGAACAGGATCAAAAAATAATAGGATATGCTCATGATTTAAATAAGGCTATTTTAGTTATAGTTAATAAATGGGATTTAGTAGAAAAGGATGATAAGACTATGGATAAATTTAAAAAAGAGTTAAAAGTTAATTTATCCTTCATGGCTTATGCAAAATATTTATTTATATCCGCTAAAACAGGTCAAAGGGTTGTAAAAGTTTTACAAACTGCTAAAGAATGTTATGATAATTATACTAAGAGAGTAAAAACAGGGGTTTTAAATGATGTAATAAGTCAAGCTATTATGATGAAAGAACCTCCTATAGTAGGGACAAAAAGATTAAAAATTTACTATGTAACTCAAATAGGAACAAAACCACCAACTTTTGTTTTCTTTGTAAATGATCCAGCTTGCATACATTTCTCTTATCAAAGATATTTAGAAAATCAATTAAGAGAAAATTTTGATTTCCAGGGGACAGGAATAAAATTAGAATTTAGAGAAAGAAAAGAAAAATAAATTTAAAGATATCCTATAGATAACTGCCACTAAAACTTATTATATAGAGTTTTAAGTGGCAGTGAATATATAGGAATTTTTAATATAAACCTATTTATTTAAATTAATTTTAAATATCAATTGAAAATAAAAATTAGGTTAACAATTAACTGGTGGAGAAAGGAAGGAATGAAATGGATTCAACAGTTTGTTTTTTAGGGGCAGGTAGTTTTGGTACAGCTTTAGCTGTTATGTTAGGTAAAAAAGGGTTGAAAGTTAACATATGGCATAGAAAAAATAACATAGTAGAGGATATAAATATCAAAAAAGAAAATATAAAATATTTACCTAAAGTAGTAATACCTGCAGGGATAAAAGCTTATAATGAAATAGAAAAAAGTATAGAGCAATGTGAATTTATAGTATTAGCAGTACCTTCTCATGTGATAAGACAGGTATGCAAAAAAATACAACCTTTCATAAAAGAAAATCAAACAATAGTAAGTATAGCTAAAGGTATAGAAGAGGGTGCAGGGAAAAGATTATCTGAGGTTATAGAAGAAGAATTGCCTAATAATCCTATAGTAGTGTTGTCAGGGCCTAGTCATGCAGAAGAAGTAGCTCAAGATATACCTACTACAGTGGTTGTGTCTTCAAAGCATATGGATATAGCTAAAAAAGTTCAAGATCTTTTCATGACTAATAAATTTAGAGTGTATACCAATGATGATTTAATAGGGGTTGAAATAGGAGGAGCTGTTAAAAATATTATAGCTTTAGCCGCAGGCGTATCTGATGGTATAGGTTATGGTGATAACACAAAGGCAGCTTTAATGACAAGAGGTATGAGTGAAATAATAAGAATAGGTACAAAGCTTGGAGGCAAACAGGAAACGTTTTCAGGACTTACTGGTATGGGAGATTTAATAGTTACTTGCACAAGTATGCATAGTAGAAATAGAAGGGCGGGTATATTAATTGGTAAAGGTTATAGCACAGAAGAAGCAATAGAAGAAGTAGGTATGGTAGTAGAAGGGATAAAAGCTTGTAGAGCCTTTTATATATTAAAAGAAAAGCTAGATGTAGAAATGCCTATAACAGATACATTATATAAAGTTTTATTTGAAAATAAAGAGCCTAATTATGGGGTCTATGAACTTATGACTAGGGATAAAAAAATGGAAATGATTTAAACTATAATGTATTATTATAATTTTCACTAATAGGGTATTTACAACAAAAATTTGAAAAAATAAAAGTCTATTACAGAAACACTATGAAATTTTAAATAAGATTTTCATAGTGTTTTTTTACTTATAAGAACTTTATAAGAAATTATGAAAAGTTAAAAGTTTTGAATAACTTTCATTCATAGTTCAGGAAGTGAGATTGTTTATTAAAAAGTTAGAAATTAATTTAAATTTAAACAAGATAGAAATACAATATAAAATAATTTAAGGATTTTTCACTTTTTAGGAATAACTTTTAGGGGTGAAAAGTATATATATATTGTTAATATTATAATATTGGGGGGGTATAATTTGGAGAATTTTAATATATACAAAGATATAGCAGAAAGAACCCAAGGAGATATTTATGTAGGAGTAGTTGGACCTGTTAGAACAGGGAAATCTACTTTTATAAAAAAATTCATGGAGAAGATGGTTATACCAAAGATAGAAAATGCTTATAAAAAACAAAGGGCTAAAGATGAACTTCCTCAAAGTTCTTCAGGTAAAGCTATCCATACTACAGAACCAAAATTTGTACCTAATGAAGCTGTAGAAGTAAGTTTAGAAAGTGACACTAAATTTAAAGTTAGAATGGTGGACTGTGTAGGTTATATTGTGAATGGAGCTATGGGCTATATGGAGGAAGAGGATAAGCCTAAAATGGTTACAACACCATGGTATGATTATGAAATACCTTTTGAAGAGGCAGCAGAAATTGGAACTAAGAAGGTTATAAACGAGCATTCTACCATAGGACTTTTAATTACCACAGATGGATCTATAACAGATATAGATAGAGAAAGCTATGTAGAAGTAGAAGAAAGAGTTGTAGAAGAGTTAAAATCTATAAATAAGCCTTTTATAATAGTTTTAAATTCATCACATCCATATGAACCGGAAACTATAGAGCTAAGAAAGAGTCTTGAAGAAAAGTATGATGTACCAGTACAAACTATGGATATTTTAAATATGAAAGAAGAAGATATGACTAATGTTTTTCAAAGAGTACTTAAAGAATTCCCTATAAAAGAAGTAAATATAGATATGCCAGCTTGGATAGAAGAGCTAAAGCCAGAACATTGGTTAAAAGCTGACTTTATAAATGTAGTAAAAAATATGGCAAAGGAAATATATAAAGTACGTGACATAAAAAAATCTATGGAAAATCTATATGAATTTGAATTTTTAGATAATTCTACATTAAATGAGATGAATATGGGAGAAGGAACAGCTCGAATAGCTTTAAAGCCAAAAGAAGATCTGTTCTATAAAATAATAGGAGAAGTTTGTAATAGGGAAATAGAAAACGAAAATGATTTATTAAAAATAGTTGAAACTATGAATAAAGCAAAAATAGAATACGATAGAATAGCAGAGGCTTTGGAGGATGTAAAAGAGACTGGGTATGGTTTGGTGGCACCACAACTTACAGAAATGAAATTAGAAGAGCCTGAAATAGTAAAACAAGGCAATAGATATGGAGTTAAATTAAAGGCTAGTGCGCCATCATTACATTTTATAAGGGCTGATATTGAAACAGAAGTATCTCCAATAATGGGAACAGAAAAGGAAAGCGAAGAAATGCTAAAATCTCTATTAGAAGAGTTTGAAACAGATCCATCAAAGATATGGCAAAGTAATATGTTTGGTAAGTCCTTAGAAGTATTGGTTAAAGAGGGACTACAAAATAAATTATACAGAATGCCAGAGGATGTACAGGTTAAGATACAAAAAACTCTTCAAAAGATAATAAATGAGGGTAATGGAGGGCTTATCTGTATCATATTATAAGGAAATCGTGACTTAAAAGGAAGTTATGCTACCCTTGGTTTAAAATAGGGATATGCGGTTGGAGAGGCAACTCACTTCAATAAGAATCTCTAATCTTATTCAAATGCCTTTTACACCACATATACCCATTTTTTAAACCAAAGGAGGATAAATAGCTCCTTAAATCTAATTTGTTGTGGAGAGAAGAGACTCCGAAGGAAGATTTTATTCTACTTTGTTACGTAAAATTCATAATTATAGTCTCCATTTTAAATTTTTTATATCTTTATACGTATATTAAAAATTTTTAGCTGTTTATATTTTTTGGGTAGCAGGTTGAAAAATTTTCGATAGAAAATTCATGCGGTAGCATATCAAATAATTGTGTTTTTCATAATTTTTATATGAATTAAATGTATATCTAAATTTATTTGCGGTAGCAAACAATTTAATGTAATAAACTCAAGGATTTCAGTTAATTGTATGTAAAATTAGCTAAGACTCTTGAATTTATTTCTACTTAATACTTTTTAATAAATTATTTTATAATATTATAAAATTAATTTATTAAACTTTAAATATCTAATTTTTAATTTAAAAATTACAATCTGTAGGCAGTATTATATATTATAAATAAATTTTATATCTTCTTTTAAAAAATATATTATTGTGGTAATACATATTGTTTTGTGGATGCTTAGCATAATAGTGAAAAACTTATAAATGGTAGTATATATAAGTTTTTAATGTATGTTTTAAAATTTAATATACTAACTAAATCAAATAAAAACTAAGATTAGATTCTTGAAAATTTATAAGATCTTATAATTCAACTGTTTTATGTACAATGTAGTTGAATTATTTAAAATTATTTTGTATCTAAGGTTGTTAAGAAATTTTTTTAACTTAAAAACAGTTGAGTTAGTTAATTTAAAATAATTTGTTAAAAGATATGAAAATGGTTAGATATGCAAAAGAATTGGAATATAGAATAGAAATTAATCAAGATTTATTATTAAACTTCAAAAACTTCATTAATTTCTATCAGAACTTTTTAATTAAAATAGATGTTTTATAAATTATTATAAGAACATGTGATAAATAGCTAAAAGATAATAATCTTAGTCTTTTAAATTATTTTATATTAGTCTAATCTTTTATATATTCTATTATATCTGTAATATCACAATTTAAAGTTTTGAACATTATATCTACATGTTCTTTACTTACACGTTCAAAGGTGTCATTGCAATAAGCACCAACAGTTGATCTTCTTATACCTGTTATTCTAGCGAATTCTGCTTTAGTCATTCTATGTTCAGCTAATTTTATGTGAAGTTTAATTTTTATTATGAAATAATTTGTTAAACAATAAAACTAAATATTAATTATAATAGAGAATTTATGACTGCATTATATATAGATTTGATTATATAATTCTTAAACTTATAACTAAATTAGTGGTAATATTAAAGCTAAAGATTTTTTGTAAAGAAGTGGTACAAAATCATTCTTCAGTTGGATTTCTCTCAATAGGAAATTATTATAACATCTTTTAAAGATATTAAAATAAAAAATACTTTTAGAGAAAATAGATATCTAGAAAAATAATTAGAATACTAATATTAGAGCACAAATATTAGTATTCTTTATTTTTATAGCTATTTATTGAGCAAAAGTATTTCTTGTTTTAATTCTCAATCTTTAAAGATTATTAAGTCGTAATTTCTTTAGTTAGTGACAGATGGGATACAAAAATGTATAATTAATTTTGGAACATTTTATATTAAAAATAAAAATTTTCAATATATTTTATTATAGAATTAAATAATAAAA
The DNA here is from genome assembly GCF_001889325.1 of Clostridium sporogenes. Lineage (NCBI taxonomy): Bacteria > Bacillati > Bacillota > Clostridia > Eubacteriales > Clostridiaceae > Clostridium > Clostridium sporogenes. The sequence goes on from NZ_CP013243.1 coordinate 3,689,597, forward strand.
ATTTAATAATATTGTACAGATAGGGGGAAGTTATGAAGATATGAAAAAAGTAGCAGTTGTTTTTAACGGAGGTACTATTTCCATGAAGGTAGACCCTAGAATAAAGGCTGCGGTACCAAGTTTATCTGGGGAAGAAATTATGGCTATGGTAACAGGCATAGAGGAATATGCTGAAATAGAGAACTATGAATTTTCTAATTATCCAAGTCCTTATATAACTCCTGAGCAAATGATGGACTTATCAAAGTATATAAAGAATATATTAGAAAGAGAAGATATTTGTGGAGTTGTAGTTACTCATGGTACGGATTCTTTAGAAGAAACAGCCTATCTTTTAGATTTAACTATAAAAACTCATAAGCCTGTAATTGTTACAGGAGCTATGAGAAGTAGTTCTGAATTAGGTTATGATGGACCTGCTAATTTGGCAGCTTCAATTTGTACAGCTATATCTAAAGAGGCCATAGGTAAAGGTGTTTTAGTTTGTTTAAATGATGAATTAAATTGTGCTAGTGAGGTTACAAAATCTAATTCTACTGCATTAAATACTTTTAAGAGTCCTATATTTGGACCTATAGGAATAGTAGATAATAACCAAGTAATATTTTATAGAGAAAGATTAAAAAAACAACATATAGAGACAAATAAAATAGAAAGCAATGTAGCTCTTATAAAGTGTGTATCAGGAATAGATTCAAGTTTTATAGATTTTTGTTTAGATAGAGATTATAAAGGTTTGGTAATAGAGGCCATGGGTAGAGGTAATGTACCTCCTAATATGGTACCTGGTATAAAAAGAGCAATAGATAAAAATATACCGATAGTGTTAGTTTCAAGATGCTATGAAGGTAGAGTATTAGATACCTATGGTTATGAAGGCGGAGGAAAACAATTAAGAAAAATGGGAGTAATATTTGGAGATAGTCTTCCAGGACAAAAGGCAAGGATAAAGTTGGCTTTAGCTTTAACAAAATCAAATTATGATGTAGAAAAAATAAAGCAAATATTTGAAGATGGCCTTTATAAATATACTACTAAATAAATTAAGATACTAAAAATATAATTATTTTAATAATTATAAAAATATAGTGTTATAATAATGTAAAAAGAATGAATTATGTTATAATTTCATTTGTAAAACAGAGTATTTTAAAGTAAAATAGAGATTATGTTGTAAATATCCTTTAGTTTATGTATAATTATCATATCTGGCTGTTTGTGGAAGGATGAAGAATATGGTTAAAAGTATGACGGGTTTTGGTAGAGGTTTCTTAGAACAGGATAAAAAAAGTTTTACTGTAGAAATGAAAAGTGTAAACCATAGATATTGTGATATAAACATAAGAATGCCTAAAGCATTTATGGCTTTAGAGGAAAAAATGAGAGCTACAATACAAGAAAAAGTACATAGAGGTAAAATTGATGTTTATATAACAGTAAATACATATGATAAAGATGATGTAGAACTTATATACAATGAAACCCTATCAGACAATTATTATGAATGTTTAAAAAAGATAAGTGAAAGATATGATGTTAAAAACGACATATCTGTATCTTTAATAGGAAGATTTCCAGAAGTAATAACTGTAAAACAAAAAGAAGAAGACTTAGAAGAAGTTTGGAAAAGTTTAAGTACTCCGCTAAAGGAAGCGGTAGATGCTTTAGTATCTATGAGAGAAAGGGAGGGTAGTAAATTATATAAAGACATAAATATAAAATGTGTTGAAATAAAAAAAATGCTTGATAGAATAGAGGAAAAAGCACCAAAAGTAGTGAATGAATATAATAAAAAAATTCATGAAAGAGTAAGTGAGCTTTTATCCCAATCAGAAATTGATGAAAATAGAATAGCTATGGAAGTGGCATTATTTGTTGATAAATCTTCTGTAGATGAAGAAATAGTTAGATTAAACAGTCACATAAATCAAGTATCAGAAACCCTTAATTTAAAAGAACCTGTAGGAAGAAAATTAGATTTTATAGTCCAAGAGATGAATAGAGAAGCAAATACTATAGCTTCTAAATCTACAGACCTTGAAATAGTTAATTTAGTATTAAATATAAAAAATTATATAGAAAAAATTAGAGAACAAATTCAAAATATAGAATAATTAGGAGGATTTTTAATGGCAATAAAATTAATAAACATAGGATTTGGTAATATAGTTTCAGCCAATAGATTAGTTGCAATAGTAAGCCCAGAATCAGCACCTATAAAAAGAATAATACAAGAAGCAAGAGATAGAGGTATGCTTATAGATGCAACTTATGGAAGAAGAACAAGAGCAGTTATAATAACTGATAGTGATCATGTTATTTTATCAGCAGTTCAGCCAGAAACAGTAGCTCATAGATTAGCTTCTAAAGCAGAAGAGGAAGAGATAAATGAGGGAGAAGAGTAATGGCTAAAAAAGGACTTCTTATAGTTATTTCTGGACCATCTGGTGCAGGAAAGGGAACTATATGCAAAGAACTTTTAAAAAAGGAAGACCTATGGGTATCCGTGTCTGCCACCACTAGATCTCCAAGAAAGGGAGAGGAAAATGGAGTACATTATTTTTTCTTAAATAAAGATGAATTTAATGAAAGAATAGAAAAAGATGATTTTTTAGAATATGCTAAAGTTCATCAAAATTTATATGGAACTCCAAAATCTAGTGTTTTAGAAAAGATTAATAATGGTAATAATGTAATATTAGAGATAGATATTCAAGGAGCTTTAAAAGTAAAAGAAACTTATCCAGAAGGAATATTTATATTTATATTGCCTCCTTCTATGGAAGAATTAAAAAATAGAATAATAAATAGAGGTAGTGAAACAGCAGAAACTTTAATGATAAGATTTAAAGCTGCTTACAAAGAAATAAATTATGTATCAAAATATAATTATGCAGTAGTAAATGATACAGTTGAGGACGCAGTTAATAAGGTCAGAAGTATTATATTAGCGGAAAGCTGTAGAGTTGATAGAATGAAGGATACAATATTAGCATCAAAGGAGGAATTTATTCATGAGCAATTCTATGATTAATCCATCAATAGTAAATTTATTAGAAAAGGTTGATGACAGATATTCATTAGTAACTATAACATCTAAAAGATCAAGACAATTAATAGATGGAGCAAAACCACTTATAGATATAGATTCAACTAAACCTGTTACAGTAGCAATAAATGAAATACATGAGGGAAAAATAACTTATAAAACAGTTAAAGAAGGAATAAAATAAAATGAATAAAAAATGTGTAGTATTAGGTGTAACAGGGGGAATAGCTAGCTATAAAGCTCTAGATATAGTGAGCAAATTAAAAAAGCTAAATTATGATGTAAATGTAATAATGACAAAGTCTGCCCTACAGTTTATACACCCACTACCTTTTCAAAGTTTAAGTGGTAATATGGTTTCAAACGATATGTTTGAAGAACCAAAGGCCTTTGAGATACAACATATATCCTTAGCTAAAAAGGCAGATATGATATTGGTGGCTCCTGCTACAGCTAATATTATTGGTAAAGTAGCTAATGGTATAGCTGATGATATGTTATCTACTACTATAATGGCAGCTACTTGTCCTGTAGTATTTGTACCAGCTATGAATACAAACATGTATAAAAATCCTATAGTAAAAAATAATATAGAAAAACTAAAAGGTTTTGGTTATGAATTTATTAACCCTATATCAGGAAGATTAGCCTGTGGAGATGTAGGGGAAGGTAAAATGGCTGATACCGAAGATATAGTAGAAATAGCAGATAGTATGCTTTATCCTATAAAAGACTTAACGGGAAAAAATGTATTAGTTACTGCAGGTCCTACCCTAGCACCTATAGATCCAGTAAGATATATAACAAATAAATCTTCTGGAAAAATGGGATATTCTATAGCAAAGGAAGCTAGAGATAGGGGCGCAAAGGTTACATTAGTATCTGGTCCTACAAACTTAAGGACACCTTTAGGCGTAGATATAATAAAAATTAATACAAATGAAGAGATGCTTAAAGCTGTTAAAGATAATTTTAGAAATCAGCACATAGTTATAAAATCTGCAGCTGTAGCAGATTTTAAGCCTAAAGAATATAAAGAGCATAAAATAAAAAAAACTGGTGATGATTTAAATTTAGCACTAATAAGAGATAAAGATATTTTAAAAGAATTAGGACTAATAAAAGAAAATCAAATATTGGTAGGCTTTGCAGCAGAAAGCAAAGATCTTTTAGATAACGCTAAATCTAAATTGGAGAAGAAAAATCTAGACTTTATAATAGCAAATAATATATTGTCTAAGGAAACAGGATTTGCATCAGAGGATAATTTGGTTACAATAATATCCAGGGATGGACATATTAAAAATTTAGAAAAAATGTCTAAAAGAGAAGTAGCTAAAGAGATATTTGATACTATATTAAATAAAAAATAATATAAAAATAAAAAAGAGGCAATAACCTTATAAGTTAAGCCTCTTTTATTTAGCGGATAAAAGGGTATCTAGTCAATAATATAGAGTTTTAGATCTATGTTGTGCTTACAAATTCTTATCTAAAGGATAAAAAAAATTTCCTTAAAAGGGTGATAAAGTGTTTAAATATGCAGGTATTATAGTAAATAATTCTTCTATAAAATTGGATAAATTATTTACTTATTCTATTCCAGAGGAATTAAATAAAAAAATAAAAATAGGACATAGAGTAAAAGTCCCCTTTGGTAAAGGCAATAAAAAAATAGATGGTTTTGTTTTAAAACTATATGAAAATTATAAAGATGAAGATAAAGTTTCTATAAAGGCTATAAGCAATATATGTGAAGAGGATCCTTTATTAGATTTAAATAGAGTAAAGCTTGTAGAACAAATGAAGGAAAGATACCTTTGTACATATTTAGAAGCCATAAAGGTATTAGTACCGCCAGGTATTACAAAGGGAAACAAAGAAAAAAAAGAAAACTTTATATTTATATATAAAGATTTAGAGGGTAAATATTTAAAAGAAAATTATGAGCAAATATATGATTTTGTAAAATTAAATGATGGAGTTTATAATAAAAATATATTAAATAAAAAATTTGGATTTTCCCTATCATCTATAAATACACTAATAAAACATGGATTTTTAATTCAAGAGAACCAAGTAGTAAATAGATATAATGAAAAAATATATAGAAATTATGAAGAAAAAATACTAAATAGAGATCAAAGTTTAGCTCTTTATAGAATTTTAAACTCCAATAGAAAATTATTTTTAATACATGGTGTTACAGGTAGTGGAAAAACAGAGATATACATGCATTTAGTAAAGAAATTAATAGAAAAAGATAAGGACTCTATAATTTTAGTACCAGAAATATCACTAACTCCTCAGATGGTGGAAAGATTCAAAGGTAGATTTGGAAAAAATATAGCTATATTTCATAGCAAACTCTCTAATGGTGAAAGATTTGATGAATGGATGAGAGTAAAAAGAGGAGAAGTTAAAGTAGCTATAGGGGCAAGATCAGCAGTGTTTTTACCTTTTAAAAATTTAGGCGCTATAATAATAGACGAAGAACATGAAAGTAGCTATAAATCTGATAGTAACCCTAAATATAATGCTAGAGATATAGCAGAATTTAGATGCATGAATGAAGGCTGTAAGGTTATTTTAGGATCAGCTACCCCATCTTTAGAAACTTATTATAGAAGTAAAAATAAAATAATAGATTTAATTACAATAAAAGAAAGAATAGAAGGGGCATCTATGCCAGAGGTTAAAATAGTTGATATGAGAGAAGAACTTATGTCAGGTAATAAATCTATATTTAGCAAGGAACTATTTGAAGATATAAGTACAAGGTTAGAAAAAAAAGAGCAAATAATATTATTTTTAAATAGAAGAGGTTTTTCTACCTTTGTATCCTGTAGAGAATGTGGGTATGTTTTTAAATGTAAAAATTGTGATATTTCTTTAACCTATCATAATAGGGATAGTAGCTTAAGGTGCCACTATTGTGGAGCAAGTATGAGAATACCAAAACAATGTCCTAAATGTAGTAGTAAATATGTAAAATATTTTGGAGCAGGAACAGAAAAAGTGGAAAAAGCCATAAAAAAATATTTCCCTGAAGTTAGAACTTTAAGAATGGATTTAGATACTACAAGGACTAAGAATGCTTATGAAAATATTTATAATACTTTTAAAAAGGGTGAAGCTGATATATTAATTGGAACTCAAATGATAGCAAAGGGATTAGATTTTGAAAATGTAACTTTAGTTGGAGTTTTAGCAGCAGATATGTCTTTAAATTTACCAGACTATAGATCAGGAGAAAGAACTTTTCAACTTATAACTCAAGTTTCAGGAAGAGCAGGAAGAGGAAAAAAAGAAGGAAAAGTTTTAATTCAAAGTTATAATCCAGAAAATTATAGTATAACCTCTGCGGCTAAAAGTGATTATGAAGGATTTTATAATAAAGAGATAAAAATAAGAAAAGATATGAATTATCCTCCCTTTTCAAAAATATTGCTTATAAATTTAAGTAGTAAATATGAGAATAAATTAATAAAAAATACACATAAAATTGGTATAATATTAAAGAATATTGTATCTAAATATGATAACTTAAATATGTTAGGCCCTTGTCCTAGTCCATTATCTAAAATAAAAGAGATGTATAGATGGCAAATAATATTAAAAGGAAATGTGACGGAAGATATAATGAAAGAAATACAAAAAATAGTTTATACTTCATTGGAACAAGTTTATAATGATATAAGAGTAAGTATAGATATAAATCCTAACAGTTTGTTATAATTTTTAAATTTAGGAGGTAGTAAAAATGGCAATAAGAAATATAAGAAAATATGGGGATGAATTATTAAGAAAGAAAAGTAGGAAAATAGAAAAGATTGATGATAGAATTTTAACTCTTTTAGAGGATATGGTAGAAACTATGTACAGTGCAGAGGGTGTGGGACTTGCGGCACCTCAAGTAGGAATATTAAAAAGAGTGGTAGTTATAGATGTGGGAGAAGGATTAATAAAACTTATAAACCCAGAAATAATAGAGACAGAAGGAAGCCAGAAAGATGTAGAAGGATGTTTAAGTGTTCCTGGTGAGCAAGGAGAAGTAGAAAGACCATATAAAGTTAAAGTTAAAGCTTTAAATGAAAAAGGAGAAGAAATAGTATTAGAAGGAGAAGAATTATTAGCTAGAGCTTTTTGTCATGAAATAGATCATTTAGATGGAGTCTTATTTGTAGATAAGGTAATAAATAAATAGGAAGGAGAAAATTAATTTGAAAGATACAACTATAGTTTTTATGGGAACTCCAGATTTTGCAGTACCATCTTTAAAAAAATTAATAGAAGAATTTAATGTAAAGGCAGTATTTACACAACCGGATAGACCAAAGGGGCGAGGTAAAAAATTAGGTATGTCAGCGGTTAAAGAAGTGGCCTTAGAAAATAATATAGAGGTATATCAACCAATAAAATTAAAAAATGATGAGATTTGTATAAAAAAGTTGAAAGAAATAAATCCAGATTTTATAATAGTAGTAGCTTTTGGACAAATACTATCAAAGGAAGTTTTAGATATACCAAAGTATGGATGTATTAATTTGCATGCCTCTCTACTTCCTAAATATAGAGGAGCAGCCCCTATAAATTGGGCAATAATAAAGGGAGAAAAGGAATCTGGAAACACTACTATGTTTATGGATGAAGGTTTAGATACAGGTGATATGCTTTTAAAAAATACAGTTAAAATAGAAGATGATATGACCTTTGGTGAGCTTCATGATATATTAATGGAAAGTGGTTCAGAACTTTTAGTAGCTACTATAAAGGGATTAAAAGAAGGAACTATAAAAAGAGAGAAGCAAAAGAGTGAAAATATTATATATGCCTCTATGCTAAATAAACAAATGGGGAAAATAGATTGGAATAAAACTTCTAAGGAAATAAATTTACTTATAAGAGGTTTAAACCCACGGCCAGTTGCATATACTCAATATAAAAATGAAACTATGAAAATTTATAACAGTAGTATATTAAAGGAAAGCTCAAATAAAACTTCAGGTACTATATTAAAGGTATCAAAAGAAGGTATTAAAGTAGCTACCCGTGATGGAATTTTATCTATTACAACTGTACAATTTCCGGGGAAAAAACCTATGAAAGTAGAAGAATATATAAAGGGACATAATATAGAAGAGGGATTAGTATTAGGAGAATAGAGGAAGAATTTTTTATTTATGTTTAAAATATTTAGTAAGGTTTAAACTAGATATAATTTATTTTTTATTTTATAATTAGCTAGTATTAAATAAAAATAGAGAAAAGACCTAGATGAATTTGAAATTAAATATATATTTATGCAAAAGGTATTGATAAATTAATTAAAAGTAAAAATAGTATTTAACTAAGATAAATGATAATTGGGTGTTAGAGTTTAAAGATAGAGAGGAAATTTATATTGAACTATATTTAAGGTTGTAATAAGAGGATATAGGATGAAATAAAAGGAGGTGAACTTTAGTAGGAGAGTATTGATAAAATACTTTCTTACTAAAGATAACAATATGTTTTATTATGATAGTACATTTTTGATATTGATTCCTGCTATGCTCATAGCGGCTTGGGCTCAATTAAAAGTATCTTCATCTTTTGATAGATACTCAAGGGTTTCAACAGCTAAGGGATATACAGGAGCTCAGGTAGCCAGAATGCTTTTGGATTCTAAAGGACTTTATAATGTACCTGTGGAACTTATACCAGGAAAGCTTTCTGATCATTATGATCCTAGTAAAAGAGTTATGAGACTTTCAAAAGATGTATATTACGGAAATTCAGTGGCATCTATTGGGGTGGCAGCTCACGAAACAGGTCATGCTATACAGCATTTAGAAAGTTATTCTCCCCTTGTAATAAGAAATACTATAGTTCCTATAGTAAATATTAGTTCCCAAGCTTCTTGGATATTGTTTTTTATAGGTATATTAATGGGAGCTTCCAGTCTTACAAGAATAGGGATAATTCTTTTTTCAGCAGTAGTTTTATTTCAGCTTATAACATTACCTGTAGAATTTGATGCTTCAAAAAGGGCATTGGTTTTATTAGAAAACAAAGGTATACTATATAAGGAAGAAGTAAATGGAGCAAAAAAAGTGTTAAGTGCAGCCGCTATGACATATATAGCAGCAGCATTGACGGCTATATCACAATTAATAAGACTTATAGTTTTAAGCAATAGACGAAATGATTAAGGGAAAGGTTTAAGGATATAATGGATAATGCAAGAGAAGTAGCTTTGGATGTATTAAAGGCTGTATTATTTGAAGGTGCTTATTCAAACATAGTTTTAAGTAAAAAGCTAAATAAAAGTAATTTAAAGGATAATGATAAGGCTTTAATTACCGAAATAGTTTATGGAACATTAAAATATAAGGAAACTTTAGATATTATAATACAAAGCTATTTAAGGAATCCTATTAAAACTATGGATAAAAATATAGTTAATATATTAAGAATAACTATATATCAAATAAGATATTTAGATAAAATACCTTCCTTTGCTGCAGTAAATGAAGCAGTAGAGATGTCAAAAAAAATATCTATAAAATATTCAAAGTTAGTAAATGGAGTTTTAAGAAATTATATAAGAACTTACAAAAATAAAAAATTCTATGATGATAGAAACAACTTAGAAAAATTTAGTTTCATATATTCCTATCCTAAATGGCTTATAAAAATGTTTATAAGTCAATATGGTATAGAAATAGCAGAAAAGATATTAGAAGGATTAAATGAAAGACCTAATATAACCGCTAGAGTTAATAATCTAAAAATAGATTATGATGAAGCCTTCGAAAAATTAGGTGAATATGGGTATAATATAGAAGAAGGATATATATGTCCAGAGGCTATACAAATAATTAAAGGTAAAAATATAGAAAAAAATCCTCTATTTATAGAAGGGGATATTACTGTACAGGATGAAAGTGCAATGCTAGTGGCACCTTCCATGGAACTTACTGAAGAAAGTATAGTTTTAGATTTATGTAGTGCTCCAGGAGGAAAAACCACGCATATTTCAGAAATTATAAATAATAAAAGTAAAGTATATGCCTATGATGTACACCGAAATAAGCTATCTTTAATAGAAGAGAATGCTAAAAGATTGGGTATAAAAAATATAGAAACGGATGTATGCGATGCAGCTGTTTTTAATAAGGAGTTAAAAGAAATAGCTCATAGGGTACTTATGGATGTACCTTGCTCTGGGTTAGGCATTATAAGAAAGAAACCAGAAATAAAATGGACTAAAAATGAAAAAGAAATTAAAAATATTATAGATATACAAAGGAAAATAATGAATAATGGAGCTTCTTATTTGAAAAAAGGAGGTATACTTTTATATTCTACCTGTACTTTAAATAAAGAAGAAAATGAAGAAAATATAAACTGGTTTTTAAAAAAACATAAAAATTTTAAAATAGAACCCTTATATTATGGAGATGTAGACAATATAATATATCATAAAGAAGGATTTGTATCCATATTGCCTAATGATAAAATGGACGGTTTTTTTATAGCTAAATTGAAGAAATGTTAGTAGGTGTTAAAATGGAAAACATATTAGATTTGACATTAGAAGAGTTAAAAGAGTGGTTAATTTCTAAAGAAGAAAAGGCCTTTAGAGCAAAACAGATTTTTAATTGGATTTATGATAAGCTTATTTTTGATTTTAATAATATGAAAAACATACCTGAGAAAACTAAGAATTTGCTTTCTGATAATTTTTATATTGGTGTACCAAAAGTAGTTAAAAAATTAATATCACAGGATAAAAACACCTATAAGTTTTTATTTGAGTATAAGGATGGAAATATAATAGAATCTGTGGTGATGAAATACAAACATGGAAATTCTATTTGTGTATCTACTCAAGTTGGTTGTAGAATGGGGTGTAAATTTTGTGCATCTACTTTAGATGGTGTTATAAGAAATCTAACTAGTGGAGAAATATTATCTCAAATAATGGCGGCACAAAAAGAAATAGGTGAAAGAATCTCTAACGTGGTTTTAATGGGAAGTGGAGAACCTTTGGATAATTTTGGAAATGTAACTAAATTTTTAGATTTGGTTACAACTGAAAATACACTAAATATAGGACAAAGACATATAACCCTATCTACTTGTGGTATAGTACCTAAAATAAAAGAATTGGCAGATAAAAATTATAATATAACCTTAGCTATATCCCTGCATTCACCAGAAGATTTATTAAGAAAAGAAATGATGCCCATAGCTAATAAATATTCTATAGAAGAGCTTATGGAAGCTTGTGATTATTATATAAATAAAACTAACAGAAGAATAACTTTTGAATATGCATTAGTAAAGGGAAAAAATGATTCTATAAAAGAAGCTAAAAAATTAAGTTCGGTGTTAAGAGGAAAGCTTTGTCATGTTAACTTAATTCCTGTAAATGAAATAAAAGAAAATAGCTATGAAAAGTCTACATCAAAAAATATAGAATCATTTGGTAATATCTTAAAAGAAAATGGAATAGAAACAACTATAAGAAGGGAAATGGGAGCAGATATAAATGCTGCCTGTGGACAACTAAGAAGAAGTTATGTTTCAAAATAGAGCAAAGGGGTGGAAAATATGTTGGGGATACTATCTGATATAGGTAATGTTAGAGAGATAAATGAGGACTTTGTAGATTACTATGAAGGAGACCGATTTAAAATATATATAGTAGCAGATGGAATGGGAGGCCACAATGCAGGAGAAGTAGCTAGTAAATTAGCAGTAGAAGAAACTATAGACTATGTAAAATATTATGAAGATTTAAAAGATATGAAAACTTTACTTACAGATGCCATAGAATATGCTAATACAAAGATTTATAACTATGCAAAAGAAAAGGAAAAGTTTAAAGGCATGGGAACTACCATAACCTGCTGTATATTAGATAATAATGGTAATATGATTGTAGCTAATGTTGGAGATAGTTCTTGTTATATATTAGCTAAAGGTGGAGTAAAAAAAATAACAAAGGACCATTCCTATGTACAACAATTATTAGATGAAGGAACAATAACAAAGGAAGAGGCAAACACGCACCCTAATAAAAATGTGATTACTAGGGCATTAGGTACAAATTTATTTGTACAAGTGGATACTTTTAATATAAAATTAGATGAAGTTTGTAAGGTACTACTTTGTACAGATGGATTAACTAATTATGCTAATGAACAGGAAATGTGTGATATATTACTAAGAAATGAAAAAAACAATGAAGAAACCTGTAAGCAGTTAGTGGAACTTAGCAAGTTAAAGGGTGGTAAAGATAACATATCCGTTATTTTGTTTGAAGGAGAGTGTGAATATGATAGGAACCAAATTAGGTAATAGGTATGAACTTCTTGAAAAAGTTGGAGAAGGTGGTATGGCTATAGTTTATAAAGCTAAATGCCATTACTTAAATAGATTTGTTGCAATAAAAATATTAAAAGATCAATTTTGCAGCGATAAAGAATTTGTAGAAAAATTTAAAAGAGAAGCAACTTCAGTAGCAAGTTTATCAGATAATAATATAGTAAATATTTATGATGTAGGTTCTGAAAATAATATACATTATATAGTTATGGAATATGTAGATGGTAAAACTTTAAAAGAATTAATAGTGGAAAAAGGCAAAATAGAACCTAAGGAAACTGTTAGAATATCAAGACAAATAGCTAGTGCTTTAGTTTGTGCTCATAAAAACAATATTATACATAGAGATATAAAGCCACACAATATATTAGTTACAAAAGAAGGCATTATTAAGGTTACGGATTTTGGTATAGCTAAGGCGTCAAATTCAGCTACTATAACTAATTCTAGTAAAGTAATGGGATCAGCTCATTATTTTTCACCTGAACAAGCTAAGGGTAGTTTTGTAGATTCAAGAACAGATATATATTCTTTAGGTATAGTAATGTATGAAATGCTTGTAGGAAAAGTTCCCTTTGATGGAGAAAGTCCTGTATCTGTAGCAGTAAAGCATATACAAAATGAAGTGGTAGCTCCAAAAGAAATAGATGATAAAATACCAGAGAGCTTAAATAATGTAGTACTAAAGTGTCTGGAAAAAAATCCTGTAAAAAGATATCAAACTATAAAAAACTTAGAAGAGGATTTAGCCAGAATAGAAAATAATGAAAGTATATTAAATGGATCTAGTAATATGTCGGAAAACGATGTTACTAGAGTAATGGATACAGCGGTTATAAATGACAAAATAAAAGAAATGGCTCAAAATGATGAGTATGAAGATGATGATGAGGAATATGAAGATGATGAGTATGAAGATGAAGAGGATGAAATAGAGGATAAAAAGAAAAGAAGTAATAAGGGTAAAACAAATAAAAAATTAATATTAGGAATAGCTATGGCAGTTTTATTTCTAGTTGTAGGATCTGTATCTGCATACTTGGCCTTCAATAAATCAGGAGGAAAAAAGGTAGAAGTTCCTAATGTAGTAGGACTTACTAAAGAAGAAGCAGAAAAAGTATTAAGTGAGAAAAAACTAAAATTAGTAGTAGCTCAAAAGGTTAAAAGTGATAAAAAAGAAGGAACCATATTAGAATCTTATCCAAAGTCTGGGGAAAAGGCGGCTGAAAATTCAGAAGTAAGGGTTAGTATAAGTTCAGGAAAGGTATTAGTTATTCCTAATTTAAAAGGAATGGATTTAGATTCTGCTAAAAAAACTATACAAGATAGCAAATTAAAATTAGGAAATGTTAAATATGAATTTAATGATAATGTAGCAGCAGGAAAAATAATAAGTCAAACACCAGATGTAGATGCAGAAGTAGAAGAGGGAGCTGAAGTTAGTTTAGTTGTAAGTAATGGACCAGAGGTTAAATATTCAACAGTTCCTAATCTAATAGGAAAATCTATAGATAGAGCTCAAAATGCTTTAGCTAATGCAGGATTATCTATGGGAGGCTCAAAGGCTATTATTACACAAGATCAATCCTTAGATGGCCAAGTGGCATCACAAAGCATAGGTGCAGGACAAAGCATAAAACAAGGTTCTTCTGTAAGTATATCCTATTACAAATACAAAAAACCAGAACCAAAACCAGAACCAAAACCAGAACCAAAACCAGAACCAAAACCAGATACAGATAAGAACCCAGGAACAGACACAGGTAAGAACCCAGGGACAGACACAGGTAAGGATCCAGGGACAGACACAGGTAAGGATCCAGGAACAGATACAGGTAAGGATCCAGGAGCAGACACAGGTAAGGATCCAGGAACTACAACTACTCCTAAAAAATAATCTGCTAAATTAATAAATAACAGTGTGAAGTTCAAATGTATATGGGTATAAAGAGAATTGGAAACTTGGTATAAGAGTTTGATTGTAGTTAAAGAAAAAGTATTATTTAGAAATGCAGCGATGTGATTTTTATAAGATGTTATATTAGAACGTTAATTATATAATGAAGTAATTTTAAGATCTGGTTTAAAAATATTGGAGGTATTATGAAAGGAACTATAATAAAGGGTATAGGTGGATTTTATTATATTAAGTTAGACAACAGTGAAGAGATTATAGAATGTAAGGCAAGGGGTAAGTTCAGACATACTGAACTTACCCCTATGATTGGTGATTACGTAGAAATAAGTATAGACAAAAATAATAAGGGTGCTATAGAGAAGATATATGAAAGAAGAAGTGAATTGTTTAGGCCCGCTGTTGCAAATGTAACTCAAGCTTTAGTGGTGTTTTCTTTTAAAAATCCTGATATAAACATAGATCTTTTAAATAAATTTTTACTTTTGTGTGAATATAATAATTTGAAAGCTATAGTATGTTTCAATAAAATGGATTTAGTAAATAAAGAAGACTATAAAGATATTATTTCTATGATAGAACAAGCAGGGTATGATATAATATTTTTAAATGCTAAAGAAGAGAAAAATATGGATATAATTAAAAAATTAATAAGAGATAATGTAACTGTATTTTGCGGCCCATCTGGGGTAGGTAAATCTACTATGTTAAATAAAATTATAGGTAAAGAAACTATGATAACAGGTAATATAAGTGAAAAATTAAAAAGAGGAAAACATACTACTCGTCATAGTGAACTTATATATGTAGATGAAGGACTATTGGTAGATACTCCTGGATTTTCTTCTTTAGATATAAATTTTATGGAAAAGGAAGATTTATTGCATTGTATTCCAGAATTTCGTGATTTTATAGGAGAATGTAAATTTACAGGATGCCTTCATCATAGAGAGCCTAATTGTGCAGTTAAAAAAGCAGTAGAAGAAGGCCATATACATAAAAATAGATATGACTTTTATATAAAAGCTTTAGAAGAAATTATGAATAGGAGGAAGAAAAAATGGTAAAAATAGCGCCATCAATACTTTCAGCAGATTTTTCTAAACTAGGAGAGGACATAAAAAATCTAGATAAATATGGGGCAGATGTTATACATATAGATGTAATGGATGGTAGATTTGTTCCTAACATTTCTTTTGGAATTCCAGTAATTAAAAGCATAAGAAATTTAACGAATAAACCTTTTGATGTGCATCTTATGATAGAGGAGCCTTCTAAATATATTGAAGATTTTGCAAAGGCGGGGGCAGACATAATATCAGTTCATTATGAAGCGGATAAACATATAGATAGAACAATAAATTATATAAAAAGTTTTGGAATAAAGGCAGCGGTGGCTTTAAATCCAGGTACACCTGTAAGTTGTATTAAGGATTTAATTCCTTCTTTAGATATGGTGCTTATTATGTCTGTAAATCCAGGTTTTGGAGGACAAAAATATATTAAATATGCTTCAGAAAAAATAAAGGAAGTTAGGGCTTTAAGTGAAAAATATAATAAGGAATTAATAATAGAAGTGGACGGAGGAGTTACTAAAGATAATATAAAAGAAGTAGCAGATTGTGGTGCTAATCTTTTAGTAGCAGGTTCAGCAGTATTTAAAAATGGGGAAATAGAAAAAAATATAAAGGTGTTAAGAGAGGCATTATAAAATGAAAGCCATAATAATAGCGGGAGGGAAGGCACCTTCTAAAGAACTTTTGAAGCAAGAAATGAAAGATTATTCTTATATAATATGTGCAGATAGTGGTGCTAATTGTCTTTATGAATATGGTATAACACCTGATTTTATATTGGGAGATATGGATTCCATAGATAAAAAAACTTTTTCTTATTTTAAAGAAAAGGGAGTATATATGGACAAATATCCAAAGGATAAAGATTTTACAGATGGGTTAGTAGCTTTAAATAAGGCTATAGAGCTCAAAGCAGATACTATAGCTTTATTAGGATGTATAGGCAATAGAATAGATCATATATTAGGAAATTTAGGATTTTTAGAAATCTGTTTAAAAAATAATATAAAAGCCTATATAAAGGATGAAAATAATGAAATATTTTTAACAGATAAAAATATTTCGTTAAAACCTAGAAAATCGAATTATTTTTCATTACAAGCTTATGGTTCTAATGTGGAAGGAGTTACACTTTTTAATGCTAAATTTCCATTAGAAAACTATACATTAAAAATGGGAGATACCTTAACAACCTCAAATGAATTTACGGATAAAGAATTACATATACACATTAAGAGCGGAACGTTAATTATTATTATAAGCAAAGATAGTGATGATTAAAGTTTAGCATGAATCTGTAACAAATTTTACTTCAAACTAAAATTATTTGATAATGCCTATATGATAAACTTTATCGATGAAATGTATTTTATATTGTTAGAACAAAAGTATATATTTTTAAAAATTCTATACAAAAATAAAATTAGGGTGTCTTAAAATAGACTTGATTTTAATATAGTAAAAATAAAAAATACACGTAATAAACCATATGAATAAGCTTTAGAACTTCTTAGTAAAATGAATTGGTTTATGAGTGTATTTTTTATCTTTGAGGCGTTAAAATTAAATCTAAGGTATGAATTTTTTAATATTCACATTTTTGTATAGGTTTGCATATTATAGTATATAAGCTATAGGAGGGCATATATATGGGAAGAAAAAGTAACAAAAAATTAGGAATTATAGTTGGCTCTATTGGACTTGGAATAGTTGTTACTATTATAGTACCTATATGGGGATGGCTTTTAGCAGTGGGATTTGGACTTATATATATAGGTTGGTGGATAATGAATAAGTGCAGATAGTGTTAATACAAAATAGCAATTTATAATGATATATATTTTATTATACAGCTGTTAAATTTTATAACAGTTTTTATTTATTGATAAAACATATTAAAGAATTAATTTATGTAGAGGTGTATTATATGAAAATAGTTGCAATAAAGCTTCCCAAATTTTTATCAAATATAATAAGAAAAATAAAAAGAGTTAAAAAATAAAAATATAAAATAAAAAATGCAATTGTTTAAACAACTGCATTTTTTGTGTTATATAGCACGTTGTACCTTTCCTGAACGTAGGCATCTAGTACAAACATGAACTCTTTTTGGAGTTCCATTAACTATTGCTTTAACTCTCTTTATGTTAGGAGCAAAGGATCTTTTAGATTGACGATGTGAATGGCTGTATTGAACACCGTAAACAACGCCTTTACCACATATTTCGCATTTTCTTGACACTTAAAAACACCTCCCTAAAATTGTGAAGTTTATACTTCTCAATTCAAACATTAATAATTTTACCATAGAATATATGCTATATGCAAGTAAATAGTTTGGAATATAGCAAAAAAAGCATTAATAATAATATATTTCCTTGAATAAATCTCTCATTTAATATAAAATAAACTATATGATATGATATAAGGAGGTTTCTTTCATGATAGGAAAGTTAACTAATGAATATGGACATATAGATTATGCTGAAGATGTAGTTGCTAATATTGTAGGTGTATCTACAATGGAATGTTATGGCGTGGTTGGGATGGCATCTAAAAATGCAACAGATGGTCTTTGGGAACTGATTAAAGGAGAAAGCTTCAATAAAGGGGTTAAAATTCGTGCCGTTGAAGGTAAATTAAACATAGAATTATATATAATAGTAGAATACGGAACTAAAATATCTGTAATAGCTAATAATATTATACAAAAGATAAGATATAACATAGAAAACTATACAGGACTTAAGGTTTCCAGTATTACTGTAAATGTTCAGGGTGTTAGAGTTTAGGAGGTAAGTCATAAATGGAACATATGAAAATAAAAGGTGCAGATTTTTATAATATGGTGATAAATGGGAGTAACAAATTAGAAGAAAAAAAAGAATTTGTAAATTCTCTAAATGTTTTCCCAGTGCCAGATGGTGATACAGGAACAAATATGTCTATGACCTTTAGATCTGCGGTAAAAGAAATAGAAGGATTAAAAAAGGAATCCATAGGAGAAATAGCTAAAAAAGTAGCTAAAGGAGCTCTTATGGGAGCTAGAGGTAACTCAGGAGTTATACTATCCCAAATATTTAGAGGAATATCTAAAGGCCTAGAGGATAAGGATGAAGTGAATGCAAGGGAATTTGCAAATGCACTATTAGAGGGATCAAAGTCTGCCTATAAAGCTGTAATGAGACCTACAGAGGGGACTATACTAACAATTATAAGAGCTGCAGGGGAGAGTGCGGTAAAAAGTGAAGCAGAGGATGTAACTTCTTTACTAAAGGATGTTTGTGAACATAGTGAAGTAGTATTAAATAAAACACCAGATATGCTTCCTGTACTAAAAAAGGCAAAGGTAGTAGATGCAGGTGGTCAAGGTTTATTAATAATATTACAGGGAATGTTAGAGGCATTAGATAAGGACCTAGAAGTAGAAATAGGCGGAGAAAATAAAGTCTTTAATACTAGTACTAAAGTTCAACAATATGAAGAAAATATAGAATTTGGATATTGTACAGAATTTTTTGTTATGGCAGAAAATGTAGATGTAGATAAATTCAAATGCCAATTAGAACCTTTAGGAGACTCTATGATAGTAGTGGCCGCAGATGGCTTAGTGAAGGTTCATATTCATACAAATGATCCAGGAGATATACTTTCTAAAGCTATAAAGATTGGACCACTTTCTAAAATAAAAATAGATAACATGAGAGAGCAACATCAACATATAATAGATATGAGTAGCGAAGAAAATAAAGTAGAAAAAGAAGACAGTGAATTAAAAAAATATGGATTTATATCTGTAGCATTAGGAGAAGGCATAACAGAAATATTTAAAGATTTGGGTGTAGATGAAGTTATAGAAGGCGGTCAAACTATGAATCCAAGTACAGAGGATATAGTTAAGGCTATAAATAAAATAAATGCGGAAAATATATTTATACTACCAAATAATAAAAATATAATTATGGCAGCTACACAAGCGGCAGAGTTATCAGAAAAAAATATAATAGTTATACCTACAAAAACTATACCACAAGGCATAACAAGTATAACAATGTTTAATCCAGAGGCAGAATCAAAAGAAAATGAAAATAACATGAAGGAAGCTATAAAAGCAGTAGCTACAGGTTCTATAACTTATGCAGTTAGGGATACAGAAATGGACGGAAAAATAATTAAAGAAAATGATATACTAGGCTTAATAGAAGGTAAAATATCTGAAGTAGGAACGGATATTTTTGAAGTTTCAAAAGCTGTTTTAGAAGAAATGATAAGTGAAGATAGTGAACTTATAAGTATATTCTATGGAAAAGATTGTGATGAAGAAAAGGTAGAAGAATTTATAGAAGAATTAGAAGGAAAATATGAAGATTTAGATATTCAATGTTATAATGGAAAACAACCATTATATTACTTTATAATGTCTGTAGAATAAAAAAAGCCTAAGGGCTTTTTTTATTGTATTTAAAGTTTATTTATACAATTTAAATTTCTACTACTTCTTTATAAAAAATAATATTGGGAAGGGATTCTTAGTTTAGGTTAAAGTTTTTTTAGAAGGAATATTTATCTTAAATTTAGAAGAATTTGTTCTTTACTATAGAATCCTTTATATAGGAGGAAGTTTATGAATGTATATAGTCCTATAACTACGTTAAAAGGAGTTGGCCCTAAAACTAAAGAACAATTAGAAAAATGCATGATATTTAATATAATGGATTTACTTTTGTATTTCCCAAGAGATTATGAATTTATAGATAACTATAGTAAAGATAAATTAGCAAATAAAAAAGTAATAATTAAAGTACAGGTAGAAAATATAAAAAGAGATGTAAGAACAAGAACAGGTAAAATTCTAACTACAATTATATTTAATGATGGAGAGAAAGCTATAGTTGGTAGTTGGTTTAATCAACCCTATATTAAAAATTACTTTAAAATAGGTGAAGAATATACACTTCAGGGAAGTTTAAGAGAGTATAGGGGAACTATAACTATAAATAATGCTCAAATATTAAAGAATAAATATGCAGAAAAAGTAGAAGAAAGAAAAATAATTCCTAAGTATCCTTTAAAGGGAGATTTAAAAAATAATTTGTTAATAAAACTTGTAAATAGTGCTTTAGAAAATATTGCTATAGGTGAGAATTTACCTAGATGGCTTATAGAAAAATATAAGTTTATATCCTTAGACAAGTCTATAAGAACTATACATAAGCCAGAAAATCAGAAAGAATTAGAAGAATCTATAAGAAGATTAAAATTTCAAGAGTTATTAGCATATTGTTTAAAAATAGCTTCTTTAAAGGAATACTTGAAAACAGCTACAGAGGGGATAGCTTTTAAAGTTTTAGAAGAAACAAGTGATATTATAAGAGTATTACCTTTTAAACTAACTAATGCTCAAAATAGAGTTTTAGAGGAAATATTTAAAGATCAAAAAAAAGAAAAACCAATGAATAGACTTTTACAGGGAGATGTAGGTAGTGGTAAAACTATTATAGCTTTAATTTGTCTTTTTAATGTGATAAAAAATGGATATCAAGGAGTAATGTTAGCTCCTACAGAAATATTAGCAATTCAACATTATGAAGAAGCTTTAAAATTATTTAAAGATTTTAATTTAAACATAGAGCTTTTAGTAGGAAGTGTAAAAGCATCTTTAAAAAAAGAGATAAAAGAAAGGCTTAAAAAAGGAGAAATAGATTTAATAATAGGTACTCATGCTTTAATTGAGGATGATGTGGAATTTTATAATTTAGGTATGGTTATAACAGATGAGCAACACCGTTTTGGGGTTATGCAAAGAAGTAAAATGTTAAATAAGGGAAGAAGTATAGATACTTTAGTTATGAGTGCAACCCCTATACCAAGAACTCTTACTTTGAGCTTATACGGAGATTTAGACTTATCTATTATAGATGAACTTCCACCTGGAAGACAAAAGATAGATACCTATTATGTAAATGATAGCTATAGAAAAAGAGTGTATAACTTTGCACTAAAAGAAATAAATGATGGGAGACAGGTATATATAGTTTGTCCTCTAGTAGAAGAAAAGGAAGAATTGAATTTAAATTCTGTAGAAAAATTATATAATGATTTGAAAGAGGATTATTTTAAAGAAGTGGAAATTGCTATTTTACATGGTAAAATGAAAGGAAAAGAAAAAGATGCTATTATGAAGGAGTTTAAAGAGGGGAAAATAAAAGCTCTAATATCCACTACTGTTATAGAAGTAGGGGTAAATGTACCTAATGCTACTTTAATGATTATAGAAAATGCGGAGAGATTTGGATTAGCTCAACTTCATCAATTAAGGGGAAGAGTAGGTAGAGGAAAATATAAATCCTATTGTATATTAATTGCTAAAGTGAAAAATGATATTATAAGGAAGAGAATGGAAATAATGAAAAGTAGTAATGATGGTTTTTTTGTGGCAGAGGAAGATTTAAAGCTAAGAGGTGGAGGAGAGATATTTGGATTTAAACAGCATGGTTCTAGTAATTTACTTCTAGCTGATGTAATAGAAGATATACATTTACTCAAAATAGCTAATGTTGAAAGCAAAAAAATAATAGATAGTAATAGTGAAGAGGATAATAAAATAAAAGAAGAAGTAAAGACCAAAATAAAAAATAATTCGAAGTTTATATGTTTTAATTAAGATAACAAATTTCTACAAATTACTATAAATAATTTTGTATGGTAATAATTTATATGTTAAAATAATAAGGATTAAGTTATTTTTGCACTCAAATCTGGCTTATTTATAAGAAAAAGATTTCTAAATATAAGATTTAGAGGAACTTATTAATAGGTGGCGCTACCATTGTATGTGAATAATTTTAATATAATAGAATAACAGTATTAGTGAAGCTAGTCCTAGAATAAATTATTAAATAACAAATAATAAGGAGGATTTTCATGAGAATTATCTCTGGATCTGCTAGAGGCAGAAAAATACTATCACCCCAAAGTAGTGTTACAAGACCAACTTTGGATAGAATAAAAGAATCTATATTTAATATAATACAAAATAAGGTATATGGATCTAGAGTTTTGGATGTTTTTGCAGGAACAGGCAGTTTAGGATTGGAGGCAGCTAGTAGGGGAGCAAAGTTTTCTTATTTAGTAGATAAAAGTCCTGAAACCTATCCTTTATTAAGAGAAAATATTAAGAATTTAAAGTTTGAAGATTTGTGCAAGAGTTTTAATATGGATGCTTATAGCGCCCTAGAAGAATTTGCCAGGAAATCTATAGTTTTTGATTTAATATTTATAGATCCTCCCTACGCAAAAGAAATGATTCCTCCAGCTATGGAGAACATAGATAAAAAAGAACTATTAGATAAAGATGGATTAATAGTTACAAAAATAGATTCTTCAGAAGAAATATATGAGGGAACTGAAAGAATAAAATTATTTGATCATAGAAAATATGGAAACACTACCGTTTGTTTTTATAAATTTAAGGAGGATTAAAATGAAAACTGCAGTGTACCCAGGAAGTTTTGACCCTATAACTAAGGGACATTTAAATATAATTAAAAGGGCTTCTAAGGTTTGTGATAAGCTAATAGTAGCGGTACTTGTAAATCCAGAAAAGAAGGGGCTTTTTTCAGTAGATGAGAGAGTAGAAATGATAAAAAGAGTTACTAAGAACCATAGAAATGTAGAAGTGCAATGTTTTAGTGGCCTTTTGATAGATTTTATGAAAGAAAAGAAATCTAAGGTTATAATTAAGGGACTTAGAACCATGTCAGATTTTGAATATGAATTTAAGATGGCTCTTATGAATAACAAATTAGATCCTAATATAGAAACAGTATTTATGATGACAAATGCAAAATATTCTTATTTAAGTTCATCCTCAGTAAAGCAGGTAGCTATGTTTGGAGGATGCATAAAGGATTTGGTACCAGATGAAATAATACCAGATATTAAAAAAAAGATAAATCATAAAAAGGAATGTATTTAGGAGGGTTACTTAATGGATGTTATTAAGCTTTTAGCATATCTAGAAGAACTAATAGAATCAGGTTCGAGTATTCCTTTAACAGGAAAAGTTACCATAAATAAGAAAGAATCCCTAGAGGTACTAGATAAGATAATAAATTGTCTTCCAGATGAATTTAAAAAGGCTCAATGGATATGTGAGGAAAAAGAAAGAATACTTACTGAAGCTATGGAAGAAGCGGAACATATTAAAAAGGAAAATATAATAATACTTAAAAAGCAAATAGAGAATCATAGTATAACAAGAGAAGCAAATATTAAGGCAGAAGCCATAATAAAAAATGCTGAAAAAGAATCTAAATATATACGAGTAGGAGCTAGGGATTACGCAGATGAATTATTGACGGATTTAGATAGAGAAATAGAAGAAAAATCTCAACAAATGATAAGTATATTAAGAAAAAATTTAGAAGCCTTTACGGCTTCTTTAGAAGAAAGTGTAGAGCTAAAAACAGATACTATAAGAGAAAATATAAAGGAATTAAGAAATATAAAATAATTAATTTTTATTTAAAAATTTTATATAATATATTATTAATGGTACAATTAGAAGCAATAAAATAAATATAAATAATAAATTGTTACTTAAAATTAAATGAGTATTTTTATCTGTAAAAGTATCTAAATACATGGAAAATATGGGTATTTTATACAGAACAACACAGGTTGTAGAGGCTATAAGTCCTTGTATAAATTTTATTTTTATATATCTTTTAATATTTAGACCCTGTTTATAAGTAAAAGAGTAAACTTGAGATATTATAGAAAATCCACTAAAAGCTAATAAGAAGCTTATTAATATTAATTTTTTAGATATATCAACAGAACTTGTGGAAATTAAATAACATCCATTGGTCATTTCTACTAAGCCTAATAGGAATCCTTCTATTAGGTTTTTATCTATACTAAAGAAAATACATAACTTATTTAATAAAAATTTAAAAAGAAAATTATTTTTTAGTATATTAAGCAATAAAGAGAACAGTATTACAAATCCTGCTACACCTATACAAGTTTTTATAGCGCCGTCAATACTACTTTTTAAAGATTCACCTATGTTTTTATTTGATATTTTGAAATTTTTTTTAAAATCTCTATACATTTTAGCATTTCTACTAGGTAAAATAAGCCCTACTATAATACAGGAAATATAATTGGATAAGAGTAATACATATCCTGCATAAGGATTACCTAACATAGAAGTACCTACAGATCCAATTATAAATAAGGGACCAGCATTAGAGGCTATATTTATAAGTCTTTCCAAAGTAGAAAAATTAATATCGCCATTTTCGTAAAGATCACAGGAGTACTTCGCTCCTAAGGGATAACCACAAAGGGCACTTACTATTAAGGGGAAACTACATTCTTTTTTTAGTTTTAGAGGAGCACATAGAATTTTTCCAAATAGTTTAGAATATATATGTACTCCACCATAATTTATTATTATGTTTGTTAGTATTAAAAAAGGAAATAAAGAAGGAAAAACCTTATAAAAAAATAACTTAGCACCAGATAAGGTAGCTTCTATACAAAACCTAGGTGCTATAATAATATATATGATTAAAATTGAACATAAAAAGGTTATTATTATATTTTCATTTTTAAAAAGCTTAAACAATAAAATAAATATTAAAAATAACATTATATAAAAAAATAAAGTCACTATAAGACTCCTAGAATTGATTTATTATAATTATATTTTTAAAATCAAATATTATTACATTAATAGATAGTATTTTTTATTATAGTAGGACTTCTAAAATAATCTTCATTAAATCTTATATTATTATTTAAAATAGAATAAGCATTGGTAGCCTTTATATCTAAGTTTAAGAGAGTATTAGTGTTTTTCGGTACTTTTGTATATATCTTAGTAGAGGAATGTTTTTTAATTTCTTTTAATACTTTTAGACCCTTTTCATTAGAGGCTAAAACCCTTATATAGTTTGGAGTGCTTTTAAGTAAGGTGTTTAAATTATAGTTTTCAAAACCGATAAAATATTGACATAAGATTCTTCCTATGCGACTATAAGCATATCTTTTACTTTTTATTTCTCCTACTAAGCTATCATAAGTAAAATTTTTTTCTAAGGCTTTATAGATTCTATTATCTAATCCTTCTGAAACATCAATAAGATTATGCAAATTTTTATATCCACATATATATTTATATCTTATATAATTAATCATAGAATCTTCCATAGAGAAGTTATAGCCTTTAGTAATCAATTTTTTAAATTCTAAAAAACATTCTAAAGGTAAAAAATCTTTTAAAATATTGATATTTTTATTTTCTTTTAAATATTTTCTTATGGAAGATGCACTAGAATATTCTTTGTGTAAATTTTCATCTTTATAATTTGCACCTTCCCTTGTTATAGTAAAAGGTTTTATAGAACTATTAAGTAATAGTAAAGATTTCAAATATTCTATTCCGAGAATATTATTAGATAAGGATAGTATTTTATTTATATCTTCACTCATAATTTTATTATCCCTATTTAGTTCTACTAAGGCTAAATTTCTGGCTTTAGCAAAAGATACACCTTTATCTAAATAATTTTTTAAAAGAATTTTGTATTCTAAGGGTTCCTCTAAAAGAGTTTTGGCTATATCCTGTAGAGCATTAATATTGCCTATTTCACTTCCGAAGCAAATATTTTTCACTACATTTAAATTATTTAAAATGCTTATAGCTCCAAAGGAAAAAAATTCTGCAGAGGAAAGACTATATAATGTAGGTAATTCTATAACTAAATCCACTCCTTTTGATAAGGCTATATTAGCCTTTGTCCATTTATCTAAAATTGAAGGAAATCCTCTTTGTACAAAATTACCACTCATTATACAAACTAAAGCATCACAGTCTGTTAATTCTTTTGTTTTTTTTATGTGATATAGATGCCCATTATGCATAGGGTTATATTCTACAATAATTGCAGATATATTCATTAAAATCAATCCTTTTCAAAGTTAAATTCTATGAATTTTAAGATGTGATTTTTCTAAAGATATCTTAAAATTCAGTTAATATTCCGATGTTTATTAGAAGCTATATAAATTGTTTTATGAAAAAAATTTTTCTTTTTATATTTTATAAAAATTATTATAATATGTAAGAGGGTAAGTTATAATAACATTTTATAAGTAAAAGTCAATGAAATAATTTTATAATGATTAAATATTAATTAATTATGTTAAAATATATATATACTATATGATACCATAAACACAGCTTGCTATACAGAAATCTATATTATATTTATGGTACATTGGAGGAATATAAGATGAATAGTTCTATAGAATTAATTTACACTGTAAAAAATGTAATGAAGACAGATTTTATAAAAGTACTTAAAAATGAAGCCATATCATCTGCCTTCAATAGAATGGCTAAACTTTATAAAGATGAAGTTCTTATAGTAGATGAAGATGATAATATTATAGGTATATTTACTAAAAATGACTTATATAAATTAGAAAATGAAGGTAAAAGATTTAGTGATAACTTAGAAAATTATATAAAAACAGATGTAATAACAATTTCTGAAGAGAAATCAATTATTTCTGCAAGAAATATAATGGTTAAAAATAAGATAGAAAGATTACCTATAGTACATAATAGAAAAATAATAGGAATAGTACATTTAGACGATTTAAATAATGAATTATACACAAATGTAGAAGAATTATATGCTCTTCAGGATAGAATTTTAGAGAATATGCATGAGGCAGTATGTATAACAAATAACAAAGGTGTAGTAATATATTGGAATAAAAGTTCGGAAGATCTATATGGAGTGAAGAGACAGGAAATAATAGGCAAATATTTAGGGTCTTTTTTTCCAAATGCTTTGATATTAAAAGTTTTGAAAAAGCCTAGAAAAATAACTAATGTAAACAATGAGCCTTCTCCTGGAAAAACTGTTATATTAAGTGCGGTACCTATATTTAATAGTAAAAACAAATTGATAGCAGTGGCTTCTACAGATAGGGATATAACAGAGGTAATATCTTTATCTAAAGAACTTATGCAGGAAAAAAAGAAGGTGGAATTTTTTGAAAGTGCCTATAAAAAAGAAATAGCTTCAAATTATAGTTTTTCCTCTATTATAGGTAAAAGTCAAAAGATAATAGAAAACATTGCTATAGCTAAAAAAGTAGCACCTACCTCTGCTAGCGTTCTTATTACAGGAGAAAGTGGAACGGGAAAAGAGGTTTTTGCAAAAGCTATACATAAAGCTAGTGGAAGAACTGGAAACTTTGTAGCTATAAACTGTAGTGCCATACCTGAAAATCTTTTTGAAAGTGAATTGTTTGGTTATGTGGGAGGAACTTTTACAGGTTCATTAAAAGAAGGGAAAATAGGTAAATTTGAATTTGCTAACAATGGTACTTTATTTTTAGATGAAATAGGGGACATGCCACTTAGTATGCAAGCAAAACTCTTAAGAGTTTTGCAGGATGGTGTGGTTTACAGAATAGGAAGTCAAAAAGGTACAAAGGTTAATTGTAGAATTTTAGCTGCAACAAATAGGGACTTACAATATATGATAAAGGAAAATACCTTTAGGGAAGACCTATTTTATAGATTTGCAGTAGTGCATATAGAGTTACCTCCATTAAGAGAAAGAAGAGATGATATTAAAGATTTTATAGATTTATTTATAAACCAAATATCAGAAAAGGAAGGTATAAAGATAAATACAATAGATAAAGAGGTGTATAACGTTTTATGTTCTTATAAATGGGAAGGAAATATAAGGCAATTGAAAAATGTAGTAGAGAGGATGGTAGTTTTATCAACGAATGGAGAAGTAACAATATCTTCTGTTCCTAATCATATAGTACAGGATGTAGAAGAAATTGAAGGAGAATCTCATCACAGATATGATTTAAATGAAGTAGTTAAAAATACAGAAAAAAAGATAATAAAGGAAGTAATGGAAATAGCTAAAGGGAATAAAAAGAAAGCAGCAGAAATACTTAATATAAAAAGAAGCACTTTATATTATAAATTAAACCAATATGATTTAATTTAAATTAAAGAAAAATTGATTTATTTGTATAATGTTAAAAAGTTTAAAGTATAATAAGTATAATAAATAAATATGGCTTTTTGTATAACATATTGTTATTGACATATTTCTATTATTTATTGTTACAATAGTCAAAATATGATATTATAATAAATGGGAATTTCCTAAGGAGTGATAAAATGTCAAATTTATACAAGTTTTATCTTAAAATGCATATAGGTGCGCCTAGTGTGCCCTGTGTTAAAGAGGGGGAATTTGTAGAAAGAGGGCAGGTTATAGCAGAGCCTAATGGATTGGGGGCTAGAATTCATAGTAGCGTATCTGGTAAGGTTTTCAAGATAACAAATAAGGAAATATTAGTAGAAGCTTCAGAAAACCAAAGTGAAGATTTTGTTAAAATCAAAGAATGTGATAGCATTCTAGATACAGTGTATGAAGCTGGAATAGTAGGTGCAGGTGGGGCTGGTTTTCCAACCCATGTTAAATTAAAAGCTGATATACCTGAAGGATACATAATAGCTAATTGTGCAGAATGTGAACCGACCCTTCATCATAATATATATTTAGCAGAAAATGATCCAGAACTTATAATAAAAGGTATAAAGTATGCTATGAAAGCTACTAATGCAAAAAAGGCTTATATAGGAATAAAAGGTAAACGTAAAAAAGCTATAGAAGTATTAAAGGAACATTTGAAAAATGAAGAAAATATACAAATAAAGGAAGTTGTAGATATATATCCTTCCGGAGAAGAAAGAGCCTTAATACATTCTATATTTGGTGAATGGCTAGCACCTACACAAATACCTATAGAGGCGAATTGTGTAGTTTTAAATGTAGAAACCCTAGCAAATATAACAAGAGCAGTAGAGGAGAGAAAGCCGGTTGTAGATAAAGATATAACCCTTATGGGGAAATTAAAAAAAGGTATAGGTCCTCATGTGTTTTTACAAGAACCTATAGGAAAGTCTATGAAAGATATGATAGAAACTTGCGGAGGTATAGATGGACAGTATGGAGAAATTATTATAGGAGGACCTCATACTGGGCTACCAGAGGATATAGAGAAATCTGTAATAACAAAGGTTTCTGGTGGAGCAACAGTAACCATAGAATTACCAGAATATAAAGGACCAGTAGGACTTTTAGTTTGTGCCTGTGCTGGAGATGAAGATAGATTAAAGGATATAGCCAGTAAAATGAAATCAGAAGTAGTGGCTATAACTAAATGCAAAAATGTGGTGGAAGTTAGGGGCACTTATAAATGTAAAACTCCAGGTAAATGTCCAGGTCAAGCAGGTGCTGTTATGTATTTGAAAAGTAAAGGGGCAAAAAGGATAATAATAGCTAATTGTAGTGATTGTTCTAATACAGTTATGGGAATAGCTCCAAAAATGAAGTTGCCTGTTTATCACCAGACAGATCATGTACTTAGAACTGTAGATTATAAGTTAACAAGGAGACTTCCAAAAGAGAAGCTCCATAAATAAAATTATTTTTAAACTTAGGAGGTATATTATTATGTCAATGTCAGCAGAACATGCAGAAGAATTAAAAAATGAACCAGCAGTAGTTTGCTGTAGAACAGAGGAAGGAACAATATTATCTGCAGATAACTTAGAGGATCCAGATATATTCCCAGATATGATTGATTCTGGATTATTAACTATGCCAGAGGATCATTTAAAAGTAGGTCAAGTAATAGGAGCAAAATTATTAAAAACTATAGATTCACTAACACCATTAACTCCAGCTATAGTTGAAGGATATAAAGAAATTGGTGGAGAAGAAGACAAGAAAGAAGAAGCACCTAAAGCTGAAGAGGCTGTAGAAGTTTTAGAAGCACCAGAAGTTTATGAAGAAGGTTGTGGAGTAGCTTCTGTGGAAGGTGGAGTACTTAAAATAAAAATAGAAGAAGGAAGAGGAATAGATATAGAACTTCCTCTATAAAAATTAAAAAAACAAAGGCTTTTATGCCTTTGTTTCAGGCTGTAGACAATCAGATAGTCTACAGCTTATTTTTATGCATAAAAATGATGGAAAAAAGAAATACTGCCGAAAGGCATCAAATAAAAATGACAAGTATAGATGAAACAATTGTTTTTATTGATGGTACACATATCAAAGCTAACGCTAATAACCATAAATGTAAAAATGAAGCTATCGAAAAATCAGCAAAATTTTATGAAGAAGCATTAAATCAAATATATTAGAAATATTAAAAGGCTTATGAAAAATTTAACTTCTCATAAGCCTTTTGTTTTCAATCTGATAAATCCATCTATATCATATAGATGGATTTATGTTTTTACTGTAAAAAGATAGCATTTATGAAGTGAAATTATAAATTTTAGAGATTAAGGAACTAATAAAATGGGAATTTAATATTAATATAGTATAGATTTAACAGTCTTTGGGAGGAAGTATAATGACTACATTTATACTTTATGGTACTGTAATTGTACTTTATTTAGTTTCTTTTTTTAAGGATAAAAGCAAAACGAAAAAAGCATTATTAATGGGTATAAAGTCTTTTGAAAATATAATGCCTCAATTTTTAACGATTATATTTATAGTAGGAATCATACTGACAATATTATCACCAGAGAGTATATCATCTATTATTGGTGAGAAATCTGGATTTATTGGAGTGATAATTGCAGCTATAATAGGTTCAGTGACATTGATACCTACATTTGTAGCCTTTCCCACAGCAGCATTATTATTGAAAAATGGTGCTGGATACACTCAAATTACAGCATTAATTTCTGCTTTTATGTTTGTTGGAATAGTAACTTTTTCTATGGAGGCAAAATTTATAGGTAAAAAGGCAACCTTTATTAGAAATATAGTTTACTTTTTTTATTCTATATTAAGCGCTTTTATTGTAGGGATACTCATGAGGTGATTTTATGAAATGGTTAAAAAGATATGTTTTTTTTATAATAATATTAATGCTAACTTTGATAATAACGTTAATTGATTTTAATAAAGGACAAAACATAAGTTTAATAGCACTGGACTCATTTAAACAGATGCTGGCGGTGCTGCCTCCTATAATGTTGTTATTGGGACTTTTAGACATTTGGGTTCCAAGACAAACTATGATAAAGTACATGGGAGATAATTCGGGAATTTTAGGAATAGTTCTTGCCATATTATTAGGAGCATTAGCAGCAGGACCTGTATATGCAGCTTTTCCTGTAACTGCTGTATTTATTAAAAAAGGGGCTAAATTTAGCAACATAATGATATTTATGGGAGCGTGGTGTGCTACAAAAATACCAACTTTCTTATTTGAGTTATCAGCACTTGGATATAAATATACTTTCAGTAGATTATTAGTGAATTTACCTAGTATTATAATTTTAGCATATTTAATAGAAGGTTTATTGAGTAAGAATGATTTAGAAAAAATATATAATAAATTTAAAGAATGAAGCAAAATCTAATGCTTCATTCTTTCAGGTTGTAGACAACCGGATAGTCTACAGCTTATTTTTATGCTAAAATAAATATGGTGATAAAGATGATAGGAAAAAGAAATACTGACGAAAGGCACCAAATAAAGAAGAATATATAGAACAAGTAGAAGATATTAGACATACAAAAGGTAATAAAGAAATTTATTCTAAAAGAAGTCAAACTATAGAACGGGTATTTGCTGACGCAAAGGAACTTCATGGAATGATATATATATACATCATAAGCCTTTTGTCTTCAATCTAAACAAAGGCTTTTATGCCTTTGTTTTTTTATTATAAAATAAAATATATGCAAGAAAATTTATTTTAAAATCATAATAAAAGAAAACATATATTATGGTAAGTCTATAAAATTAATTTTATAGTAAGGATATAGCATTGAAAAGTTTGTTAAATTTTTATTTATAATACTTATAAGTACTATAAATTTTATTTATAGTATAATAGGCAGCTTATAGAATAATTTTATATATGCAGTTTTTAGTAGTAAAACTGTCATTTTGTTTTTATAATGAATATTGTAAAGAAAAAATACAGGGGGTAGTGACATGGAAAAAATGTACAAGTTTCCTTTAAAGATGCATGTAGGAGCACCAGATGTATCATGTGTTAAAGAAGGACAAGAAGTTAAAAGAGGAGAATGTATAGCTGAGCCTAATGGATTGGGAGCTAAAATACATACAAGTGTATCTGGTATAGTTGAGAAAATTACAGATGCAGAAATAATAATAAAAGCAGATGAAAATGGCTCAAAAGATTTTGTTAAAATCAAAGAATGTGACAATATTCTAGAAACTATTGCTGAAGCAGGTATAGTCGGAGCTGGTGGAGCTGGATTCCCAACACATATAAAATTAAAAGCAGATATACCAGATGGATACGTTATAGCAAACTGTGTAGAATGCGAGCCAGCTCTACATCATAATATAGCATTTATAGAAAAAGAGCCTGATACTATAATTAAAGGTTTAAGATATGCTATGAAAGCAACTAATGCTCCAAAGGGATACATAGCAATAAAAGGCAAGCACGAGAATGCTATAAAAATATTAAAAGATTATTTAAAAGGAGCTTCTGATATAGAAGTAAAAGAGCTTCAAGATATATATCCAATGGGAGAAGAAAGAGCTATAATTCATGCTATATTAGGAAAATGGTTAGAACCAACTCAGCTTCCATTAGAAGCAAAATGTGTTGTAATTAATGGAGAGACTTTAGCTAATATAACAAGAGCAGTAGAAGATAGAAAGCCTGTTATAGACAAAGATATAACAATAATAGGAAAATTAAATACTGGTAATAAGCCTAATGTATTATTTGATGTACCAGTAGGCACACCAATACATGATTTAATAGAAGAGTGTGGTGGAATAGATGGAGAATTTGGAGAAGTAGTAATAGGGGGGCCATATACAGGCAAGGCTGGAGATATAAAAGAGTCTGTAGTGACTAAAATGTCAGGTGGAGCAATAGTTACAATACAATTACCAGAATACAAAGGACCATTAGGATTATTAGTATGTGCTTGTGGAGCAAATGAAGAAAGATTGAGAGATATAGCTTCTAAAATGAAAGCAGAAGTAGTAGGAGTTACTAAATGTAAGAATGTAGAAGAAATAAGAGGAGCAAATAAATGTAAAACTCCAGGAGATTGTCCAGGACAGGTTGCAGGAATAATGAAATTAAAGAAAGATGGAGCTAAGAGAATACTAATATCAAATTGTAGTGATTGTTCAAATACAGTTATGTGTTGCGCTCCAAACTTAGGAATCCCAGTATATCATCATACGGATCATGTATTTAGAACAATAGATCATACATTAACAAGAAGACTTCCTATAGATAAAAAATAAGTATATCTTATTAAATATATTGTAAGGAGATGGGTTAATATGTCAATGTCAGCAGAGCATGCAGAAGAGTTAAAAAATGAACCAGCAGTAGTTTGTTGTAGAGCGGAAGAAGGCACTATATTGTCTGCAGACAACTTAGAAGATCCAAATATATTTCCAGATATGGTGGATTCAGGATTATTAAATATACCAGGAGACTGTTTAAAGGTAGGAGAAGTAATAGGAGCTAAACTATTAAAAACTATAGATTCATTAACACCATTAACTAAAGATATAGTAGAAGGAGCTAAATCTTTAGATGGAGATGTAAGATCAAAACCTGAAATACAAATAGAATCACCAGAGGAAAAAGCCATCTTAAAAAATAATTTAAAAGCTGGAGATATTATAAAAGTAGAAGATTTAGAAAATCCCATGCATTTTGAAAAACTTCAGGATTCTTTATTAATAAAATTAGATGAAAAGGTTTTAACTAGAGGGGAAGTAGTAGGTGCGAAATTAACTGAAGATGCTCCTGCTATATCAGGTGTAACAGCTTCTATGCTAGAGGGATTCGAAGAAAAAGCTTTAGAAATAGCACAAGATTCTAAAGAAGTAGATTTTAATTCAGTTATTCCTTTGAATGGTAATAGGGGATTCCTAAGAGTAAAAATAGAAGAAGGTACAGGTATTTATATAGAGATACCTTTTACACAAGTATAATTAATTAAATAAAAATTATATTAAACAGGGAATTTTAATGATACAAAAATATCATTGAATTTCCCTGTTTATTTTTATATTAGAAATTATTAAAAGATAGATATATTAATATAAACAATGAGATGAATCACTTTGATTTAAGTTTTTAATTAAATAGTTAAAATAAGAGAAGATATATAAAGGATAAATATGGTAAAGGTTTATAAAAAGCTCATTACATTATGTAAAAAGTTTTTTAGATTTTTACTATTATATATAATTTTAAAGTTTAAATATTAAAAAAAATATAGAAAAAAGTTGCTGTTAATTAATTGTTTTATAAAATAAAATGAATAAATTTAAAAAATATATATAAAAAAATAAAAATGTCAACTTTTTAAACAGATATGTCAAAAAAATAACGAAAATATAAACCCAATATTTTCTTTTGAAATGAACAAAGATTATTTAAAAATTTAAAATAAAAATTAAAAGTGTCAAAAAAATAACATTATTAAATGTAATATAACCATTATAAGTTTTATTTATACACCTACAGCATAGCTATAACCTAGTTTTATAGAAGTTGTCTATTTTTTTAACAAAGTTGGCATAGTTTATGCTTAAAATATAGGTGACAGTGATTTTGGAGGTGGGTTTATGGAGAAGTTATACAGATTCTCCCTTAAGATGCACGTAGGTGCACCAGATGTATCTTGTGTAAAAGAAGGACAAAAAGTGAAGAGAGGTGAATGCATAGCAGAGCCAAACGGGCTTGGTGCTAAAATACATACTAGTGTATCCGGTGTAGTAGAAAAGATTACAGATAAGGAAATTATAATAAAAGCAGATGAGAATCAAACAAAAGAATTCGTTAAAATAAAAAAATGCGATAATTTAGTAGATACTGTATTTGAAGCAGGGATAGTCGGAGCTGGTGGAGCTGGATTCCCAACTCACATAAAGCTAAAGGCAGATAATAAAGATGGTTATATCATAGCAAATTGTGTAGAATGTGAACCAGCACTTCATCACAATATGAGAGTTATAGAAGAAACACCGGAATTAATAATAAATGGTATCGAGTATGCCATGAAGGCTACTAATTCCAAAAAAGGATACATAGCAATAAAAGCAAAACATGAAAAAGCAGTAAAAGTATTAGAAGAAGCATTAAAAAATGTAAGTGATATAGAAATAAAATTGCTTAAAGATTTATACCCAATGGGTGAAGAAAGGGCTATAATCAATGCAATATTTGATAAATGGTTAGATGTAACTGAGCTTCCTATATCAGCAAAATGTATTGTAATGAATGCTGAAACTTTAGCAAATATTACAAGAGCTGTTGAAGAAGGAAAACCAGTTATAGATAAGGATATAACAGTAATAGGAAAACTAAAATCAGGTAATAAACCAAATGTATTCCTACAAATTCCAGTGGGAACGCCAGTAAAAGATTTAATAGAAAAATCTGGTGGTATAGATGGTGAATATGGTGAACTAGTAATAGGTGGACCATACACTGGAAAGGCTGGAGATATAGAAAAGGATGCTGTTACTAAAATATCTGGTGGAGCAATAGTTACAATACCATTACCAGAATATAAGGGACCATTAGGACTACTAGTATGTGCCTGTGGAGCCAACGAAGAAAGACTAAGAGATGTAGCAACTAAAATGAATGCAGAAATTGCAGGAGTAGTTGACTGCAAAAACATAGAATATCCAAAGGGAAAAGGAAATGGACCAGGAAAATGTAAAACACCTGGTGAATGACCAGGCCAAGCGGCTGCAGTTATGCAGCTTAAAAAAGATGGAGCAAAAAGAATATTAATATCAAATTGTAATGACTGTTCAAATACAGTTATGCAAATAGCTCCTAAGGCTAATATGCCAGTATATCATCATACTGATCATATATTTAGAACAATTGATTATACACTAACAAGAAGACTTCCAGAGGGAGAAGAATAATAAAAAGTTAGGAGGTAATTTAAGATGTCAATGACAGCTGAACATGCAGAAGAATTAAAAAATGAACATGCTGTAGTTTGTTGCAGAACAGAAGAAGGCACAATATTATCAGCAGATAACCTAGAAGACCCAGAAATTTTCCCAGATATGGTAGACTCAGGACTATTAACTATCCCGGATAATTGCTTGAAAGTTGGAGAAGTAATAGGTGCTAAATTGCTAAAAACTGTAGATTCATTAACTCCATTAACTTCAGATATAGTAGAGGGCGCTAAAAAAATAGATGAAGAAGACAAAGAAGGTTCTACTATTGAAGAAGAGCTAACTGAAGGAAATGAAAAAGCAGTTTTAAAATATAATTTAAAAGCAGGAGATACTATAAAAGCTAGTGACTTAGAAAATCCAATGCACTTCCCTAAACTTGTAGATTCTCTTTTAATTTCATTAGACGAAAGAGTACTTACAAGAGAAGAAGTAGTTGGAGCAACTTTATCAGTTGATACACCAGCTTTAACTCCTGTAACACCAGATATATTAGAAGGATTTGAGGAGGAAGTAAACATGAGTGTTGATTCAAATGCAACAGTAAGTGGTGGAACTTTAAGAATCAAAATTGCTGAAGGTAGAGGAATTGATATAGAAGTTCCTTTAAATGGCAATGTAGGTGCTGGAAAATCAGCAAAGGTTCCAACAGTAAAAGCTGAAAAAGGTGAAGTAGTAGCAGCTCCAGCTGTAGAAGCCAACAAAGAAGTTAAATTAGAAGAAAAAGTTATAAGAAGTCTTACTAGAAAACATTATAAAATAGATAAAGTAGAATTTGGTCCTGAAACAAAAATAGAAGGAACAACTCTTTATATAAGAGAAGGAGTTTCTGAAGATGCTAAAAAAGTTAGCCCACTTGTAAAAAAAGTAGAAATAGATATAATAACTCCAGATAAATACAACACTTATAGTGAAACTATAATGGATGTACAACCAATTGCTACTAAAGAAGGGGATAACAAATTAGGAACAGGTGCAACTAGAGTATTAGACGGTGTTATTGTAATGGTAACAGGAACAGATGAAAATGGCGTTCAAATAGGTGAATTTGGTTCTTCAGAAGGTATATTAGAAGAAAATATTATGTTTAATAGACCAGGATCACCAGATAAAGGTGAAATATTCATCAAAACACAAGTAACTATAAAAGAAAAAACTAATATGGAAAGACCAGGTCCTATGGCTGCTCATAAAGCAACTGATTTCATAACTCAAGAAATAAGAGAAGCTATGAAAGCTTTAGAGGATGAGTCTTTAGTAGTTAATACTGAAACTTTTGAACAAAAAAGAAGACCAGGAAAGAAAAAAGTTGTAGTTGTTAAAGAGATAATGGGTCAAGGTGCTATGCATGACAACTTAATATTACCAGTAGAACCAGTAGGTTATTTAGGTGGTAAACCAAATGTTGATTTAGGAAACGTTCCAGTAATGCTTTCACCACTTGAAGTATTAGATGGTGGTATACATGCATTAACTTGTATTGGACCTGCTTCTAAAGAATGTTCAAGACATTATTGGAGAGAACCTCTTGTAATGGAATGCATGAAGGATGAAGAATTGGACCTATGCGGAGTTATATTTGTAGGAAGTCCACAAATCAACAGTGAAAAATTCTACGTATCAGAAAGAATGGGTATGATGGTAGAAGCTCTAGATGTTGATGGTGCTTTTGTTACAACTGAAGGTTTTGGAAACAATCACATTGATTTTGCAAGTCACGTAGAACAAATAGGTATGAGAGGAATTCCATGTGTAGCATTCTCATTCTGTGCAGTTCAAGGCGCTCTAGTTGTTGGTAATAAATACATGAAGTATATGATAGATAATAACAAATCAGAAGGCGGAATAGAAAACGAAGTATTAGAATGCAACACATTATGTCCAGAAGATGCAATAAGAGGTGTTGAAATGCTTAAAGCTGCTATGGCTGGAGAAGATGTTAAAAAACCAGAAAGAGCTTGGAACGCAAATGTTAAAGAAAACAACTTAGAATTAATAGAAAAAGCTGAAAATGTGAAAATAGAAAGAGTTTTAAATGAAACTTCAATACCAATGAGTGAAAAGAGAAAAGAAAAATACAGCACAAAGTAGGGATATAAATGGATTTAAAATACGGTGATAAGATCATAGAAATGGAAGGCGTTATCGTAGAAGTATCCGATGGTGCAGTAGCTATAGATTTTAAAGGAAGACTTGGTTATTTAAGAATACCGAGGAGAATGATAATATCCGATTATGAATTAAAAGTAGGTCAAGAAATTGGACTTAATATGAGTTTTGTAGAAGTATTATCTGATAAAATAAATGAAAAATACGTAAGTAATTTAGAAATACAAAAAAGACGAGGGGTAAAACCTGAGGATAGATGGAAATAAACAGATAATTTGAAGCTAGAAACTTTCATAAATAATAATTTAAACATTCATTGAAGGAAGGAAGGTAAGGTTAAAATGAGTTTAACTATTACAAAAGGTTTACAATCAGAAATATTTGTTCCTATAACTCCAGATCCAGTATGGGCACCAGTAACAAAGGAATTAAAAGATATGACAGTAGCTATAGCTACTGCAGCAGGAGTTCACTTAAAAAAGGATAAAAGATTTAACTTAGCAGGTGACTTCACATATAGATTAATACCAGGAGATGCAAAGACATCAGATATGATGGTATCTCACGGTGGATATGATAACTCAGACGTTAACAAAGATATAAATGCCATGTTCCCAATAGATAGATTAAGAGAAATAGTAGATGCTGGCTTTATAAAAGCTGTTGCTAAAACTCATATAGGATTCATGGGTGGCGGTGGAAACCAACAAAAATTCAGAGAAGAAACAGGCCCAGAAGTTGCTAAAATCTTAAAAGAAGAAGGAGTAGACGCTGTATTAATGACTGCTGGATGAGGAACTTGTCATAGATCTGCAGTTTTAGTGCAGAGAGCGATTGAAAAAGAAGGAATTCCTACAATAATAATAGCTGCTCTTCCACCAGTTGTTAGACAAACTGGTACACCAAGAGCGGTTGCACCAAGAGTTCCAATGGGGGCTAATGCAGGAGAACCTAATAATGTAGAAATGCAAACAGCGATAGTAAAAGATACATTAGAACAATTAATTAAGATTCCTTCAGCAGGAAAAATAGTTCCATTACCATACGAATATATAGCAAAAGTTTAGTTTTGTTTCCTTAAAAATAAAAAATGCAATAATGTAGTGCAGTTTTACTGAACTCATTATTGCATTTGCTTTAATAAAAAATATAAATAAAATGCTCTATATTTAAAAGTTTGTTATAAACTATAGTGTAGTATGAAGGTTTAGAAAAAGTTTTCAGAATATATAAAATTTTACTTATAAATGTATTAAAAAATCTTATAGGTATTATATATACAATTTAGAAAATTGATGATATAATAGTTACATAATTATCAATATATAAGTTTTTGGATATAAATGTTAAACCTGTATCAATCTAATGATTATGAAGTTATTAAAATGGAAAAAGGTGGTGATGCTGGTGGAACAAGAAATCATATTGAGAAGATTAGTTATAAAAGCTTTTCATATTACTAAAGTAGGGTTTTCAGATAAGACTTACATAGAGGATAAAGTTTTGTATATAAGAAAAGATATATTAGATGGAATATTACAACATGAAGATATGGAAGGACAAGAATTAATAGAAAAAATTGATTTGAATATTATAAATCCAAAGGAAAGACATAAATTTGTGAATTCTATAATGGATTTTTCTCCAGTAGCTACTAAAGTTTTGGGAGCTTTAGGAGAGGGCATAACCCATGTGTTAACAGGAGTACAAGTAATGTTAACAGGATCAGAAGAATGTGGTATTCAGGTAGCTGAATTTGGTTCTTCAGAAGGAATTTTAGATGAACAGGTTGTTTTTGGAAGAAGAGGAACTCCAGCAGAGGATGATATAATTGTTCATATAGATGTTACATTGAAAAATGGACAAGCTACAAATAGACCAGGACCAATGGCAGCTCATAGAGTTTGTGATATAATAATACAAGAAATTAGAAACTACCTTAAAAAAATTAATGGTAGGTATTGTGATGAAAAGCATGAATATTTTGATAAAATAAGACCAGGCAAAAAGAAGGTTGTAATTGTTAAACAAGTTGCAGGTCAAGGTTGTATGTATGATACAGGGTTATTTGCTAAAGAACCTGGTGGACATATTGGATGTAAATCTATAATAGATATGGGCAATATGCCGGTGGTTGTAAGTCCAAATGAATATAGAGATGGCATATTAAGAGCCATGAATTAAGGGGTGATATTTTATGGGGATAGGACCATCTACCAAAGAAACAACATTACATCATTTTAGAGACCCTTTAGTAGAAATAGTTTCTAATGATGGAGATATAGATTTATTAGGAATTATAGTTGCAGGTACACCTCAAGCAAATGAAGAAAAGGTATTCACGGGTCAGAGGATAGGAGCTTGGGCAGAGGCTATGAGAGCTGATGGCGCTATAGTATCCATAGATGGATGGGGTAACAGTAATATAGATTTTGCTTCAGCTTTAGAAGCTATAGGTAAAAGGGATATACCAGTAGTTGGTATGAGTTTTGTAGGAACTCAAGCTCAATTTGTTGTTACAAATGAATTTATGGATACGGTGGTTGATTTTAACAAATCAAAAGCAGGTATAGAAACTGAGGTTGTAGGAGAAAACAATGTTATGCCAATAGATGCTAAAAAAGCTTTAGCATTTTTAAAATTAAAAATGAAAAGAAAACAAAACTAAGGAGGCTTTAATAATGAGAGCGATTAAAACAATTCAAACTATTGAATCTCACACAATGGGAGAACCAACAAGAATAGTAATAGGAGGACTTCCAAAGGTTCCAGGAAAGACAATGGCAGAAAAAATGGAATACTTAGAAGAAAATAACGATAGTTTAAGAACAATGCTTATGTCAGAACCAAGAGGACATAATGATATGTTTGGTGCTATTTATACAGAACCAGCTGATGAAACAGCAGATTTAGGTATTATATTTATGGATGGTGGCGGATACCTTAATATGTGTGGACATGGTTCAATAGGTGCAGCTACATGTGCAGTTGAAATGGGAATAGTAAAAGTAGAAGAGCCATATACAAACATAAAATTAGAAGCTCCAGCAGGAATGATTAATGCTAGAGTAAAAGTTGAGGATGGAAAAGCTAAAGAAACTTCAATTGTGAATGTTCCAGCTTTCTTATATAAAAAAGATGTAGAAATTGATGTGCCTGATTATGGAAAACTTACATTAGACATATCTTTTGGCGGAAGCTTTTTTGCTATGGTAGATGCTGAAAAAGTTGGAATAGATATTTCTCCAGCTAATTCTCAAAAATTAAATGATTTAGGAATGAAAATAGTTCATGCAGTTAACGAACAAGTTGAAATTAAACACCCAGTATTAGAACATATAAAAACAGTTGATCTTTGTGAATTTTACGGACCTGCAAAAAGTGAAGATGCAGATGTACAAAATGTAGTTGTATTTGGTCAAGGTCAAGTAGATAGATCACCTTGTGGAACTGGTACAAGTGCTAAAATGGCGTTACTATATGCTCAAGGAAAAATGAAAGTAGGAGAAGAAATAGTAAACGAAAGTATCATTTGTACTAAATTTAAAGGAAAAATATTAGAAGAAACTAAAGTTGGAGAATATGATGGTATAATACCAGAAATAACTGGTAGCGCATATGTTACTGGATTCTCTCAATTCTTAGTAGATGAAGAAGATCCAGTTAAATATGGATTTGTATTAAAATAGTATTAAATATTTTATATAAATAAAAAAATAAATGACAATTATTTCATAATTAAAACATAAAATAATAGTATGAAATATATCTAAGTATAATGCACATTGTTTATTTTTCTTAAATAAAAAAATGTTATGCAATGATTACTTAAAGATGGGCTCGATGTTTATTGCGTGGAGTCCATCTTTTTTTAATAAAATCTTAATACAAAATATAGGTTCATTAAAATCAAATAACAAAAAAAGGAGGGTTGATTATAAAAACCAGGTAAAGTTTTATAATGATAGGATAACATCTTTGGATTAGGCCAAATAAAGTTCTATAATAATGGGGCAAGCATCTTAGAGTTATGCAAAATAAAGTCTTATAATAAGGGGGTAAATGTCTTTAAATTGGACAAAAATAAAGTTTCATAATAATGGGGGAGCATCCTTGGATTAGACAAAAGAAGTTCTAATTTTAAATAACAAGGAGGGCGTATTATGATAGTAAAAATTGTTTTTGGGATTTTGTTAATTTTAACTCTTTATTTTGCATTCGTATTCTTTAAGGATTTTGTAAAAAATTCAAAAGAGGGAAATTTAGAAGAAATAAGCTTTTGGAAAGCTGGTGCAGTAGGGTTTATAGCTAATTTTTTTGATACCCTAGGAATAGGTAGTTTTGCACCATTGACCGCTATGCTTAGATTTTTAAAATTAACAGAGGATAGAGTTTTACCAGGAACCTTAAATGTCTCCTGTACAATTCCGGTTGTAACAGAAGCACTTATATTTATAACTGTTATAAAGGTAGATCCTGTTACTTTATTTGCAATGCTAATATCAGCTACAGCTGGAGCTGTAGTAGGAGCTGGAATAGTTTCAAAATTTGATGAAAAAAAAGTTCAATTAGGTATGGGTATTGCTTTAATGATAGTTGCATGTTTAATGCTTGCAAGTCAATTAAAATTAATGCCAGTAGGTGGAACAGCTATAGGACTTACTGGGGGGAAATTAGTAATAGCGGTAATAGCTAATTTCTTTTTAGGCGCATTAATGACATTAGGAATAGGATTATATGCGCCATGTATGGCTTTGGTATTTGCTCTTGGAATGAGTCCGAAGGTTGCTTTTCCAATAATGATGGGGTCCTGTGCTTATTTAATGCCAGCAGCATCAGCTAAATTTGTAAAAGAAGGAGCATATAATAGAAAAGCTTCTATGGCCATAACTATATTTGGTGTTATAGCTGTATTAATAGCAGCCTATATAGTTAAAGAACTACCATTAAATATATTAACTTGGTTAGTAATAGTAGTTATTATATACACATCCGCTACTATGTTTAAAGCCTATTCAAAAGGAAAAATTTAAAAACTATTCAGCGTAATGTAACAAAATTTAAGAATTGAGTATTATTGCATAATCCTTTGTTCAAAAAGTCTATGTTTTTGTAGAAATTTATAAATTAAT
This sequence comes from Clostridium sporogenes, assembly GCF_001889325.1. Classification (NCBI taxonomy): domain Bacteria; kingdom Bacillati; phylum Bacillota; class Clostridia; order Eubacteriales; family Clostridiaceae; genus Clostridium; species Clostridium sporogenes. Next base: position 3,733,352 of record NZ_CP013243.1, read on the forward strand.
AAAAAATCTATCTGATTTTTATTTATAATCAGATAGATTTTTTAATTCATTTATTTTGATACAAAATTATTTTTAGACTGAATTTCGCCTTTATCTCTTCTTTGTTCATATTTACTAAACATTCTCCAACCAATCCAGCTTAGAAGTATTGGTCCACCTATACTTAATAATTCGAAGAATGCAATTTGTCCTGTGGTTGTATAATCTGATGGTGGGAAGAATGAAGTTACAATTCCAAATATTACACTTATTAATCCTACAATGGATACAAAGGTTGAAAATTGCTTTGATTTTGATATTTCGTAAAATTCCTCTGTGGATTCTCCCTTAGCTTGTAGTTTCTCCATTTTCTTTAATCTAATGTAAGATGCAAACATTAATAAGTAAGGGATTAATCCTGTTATAGCTGTCATTATTATAAGTATTGAATATATAGCATTAACTGTTGGTAAAAGAGTTGTAACTATTATTACTATTGAAATACCTATACCTTGTACCAATAATGCATTAATTGGTACGCCATTTTTATTTGTTTTTGTTAAGAATGGTGGTAAAACACCATTTTTACTAGTTTCAAATAACATAGTTATAGGAGACATTATATATAAACTAACGCCACCTAAAGCTTCTATAGTCATAAGTATTGCCATTAAAGTTAGGAACCATTGTCCTATACCAAACTGTTCTGTTATTAATCTAAATGCTTCTATAAGTCCATTTGCAGCACCTATTTTTTCTGGTGACACTACAAAAGTAATGGCAGATGAACATAGTATATATAAAATAGTTATAAAGATAGCACAGAATATAATTGCTTTAGGGATTGTTTTTTTTGCGTCTTCAACTTCACCGGCAAAGGCTGCTGTTACTTCGGCACCTGTCAATCCAAACATTACAGAAGATAGTAATGCTAAATTAGCTATATTACTGAAATCAGGTATCATGCCTTGAAGAGTATAGGGTGTTGCAAGAGGTCTTTTAAGAACGAAAGCAGATGCGTAACCTAATATTATAATTAATAAAGCAGGAAGTACACTGCCAACAAGTCCACCTATAACTGCAAATATTTTACTATTTCCAGTGCCTCTAAAACTCCATATAGTTATAAACCAAAAGATTCCTAAAACCATGAATAAATTATAAAGTTTATTATTTGCAAGACTTGGATCTATAACGTATGCAAATGTAACTGCTGCATATGTTACAAATCCAGGATAAAAGAATAGTTTACTAACCCAGTTAAGCCAAGATACTAAAAAACCCATTTTTTCACCATAGGCTTTTGTAACCCATACGCTTAAACCACCCTGTTCTGGGTATTTACCTCCTAATTCTGCAGCGACCAATGCGCTAGGGATAAAGAATAGTAATGCTGCTATTCCCCATAATACTGCACAGGAGGCGCCATATTTAGCTGAAACAGCTACCCATCTTAATCCTAGAATAGCTGTCATGGTCATTAAAACCATGTCTTTGAATGTCAAGGACTTTTTCATTTAATAATCACCCCTATTGTAAAATTTTTGATAATATTGTTAAATTGTTAAATACTCTTTAATATTATGTTATTTTTATCACAAAATCAAGACATTTTTTTAACAAAATCTACAAAGTTAAACAAAGTTAAGTAAAACTATGAAAAAGTATTTTATTCCATAGAAAAGGATTACACAAACAAGCTATTATAATAAATTAGTTATTATTAGGCTTGAATTATATAATTTTATTTATTATACTAATAAATATGCCATGAAATATGGTATCTTTAATAAAGAAAATGCTATAACATTGTTAAAAAAACGAAAAAATACAGGTTTATTTGAAAAAAATATCGAAAAAACAAGTGAAAATAAAAACAAATTTATTGAAGTTAAAAATTAAATTTTTGATATAAGTTGACATCTTACTGCAATTGTTTTGATATTTAGTCAAAAAATACAAATTTAAAAAATATTTAGTTATAACCTCGTTAATAATGTTGATAATATTATATTTATATAATATATATAACCCCAATACAATTTAAAATATATTACGTTAAGGAGGAAATTTAAAATGAGTTTTCAATTACCAAAATTTACACCACCAGATTTTACACAAGATGTTCTTGTTAAGGCACCAGATGTTAAAATAGGTGAAGTTGAAAAAGATGGAGTAGCTCCTCAAGGATTTCATATAACTTCTGTATTACCAGAATATTTTAAGGTTAAAGGTGAATGGGTTTTACCAACTCAAACATCTTTAGATTGTGCTGCAATAGTTAAAGATGACAACACTGTAGAAGTTGTAGAATTCAGAAGCCTTAAAGTTGGAGACAAAGTTATATTAGGAAAGTCTGTAGATGGAAGCGAAGGTATCTACAAATATGCTGAAGGTTTTGATAACATACCAAAGGTTGGATTCGGAAGAACTGTTGAATCATCTTTCTCAAAAGACTACAAAGAATTATATGAAATATTAAAACATGAAAAAGAAAACAATGGACATATAGTTTGGGTTTTAGGACCTGCTGTTGTATTTGACTATGATACTAGAGTAGCTTTATCAGAACTTGCTGAAAAAGGATTTGTAAACGCTCTTATGGCTGGTAACGCTATGGCTACTCATGATTTAGAAGGAGGACTTTTAGGTACTGCTTTAGGACAAAACATATACACTCAAGAATCAGTTCCAATGGGTCACTATAATCATTTAGATCTTATAAACGAAGCTAGAAGAGCTGGATCTATAGAAGCTCTACTTTCTGAAGGAAACGTTAAAGATGGATTTATAAAAGCTTGTATAGAACATAATATTCCAATAGTTCTTGCAGGATCAATAAGAGATGATGGTCCACTTCCTCCAGTTTGCCACAATGTAACTTGTGGACTTGATGCTATGAAAGAACAAGCTCAAAAGGCAACTGTTATAATTTGTCTTGCTACAGTTCTTCACTCAGTAGCAACTGCAAACTTAGCTTCATCTTATAAAGTTGTAGATGGCAGCGTTAGACCAGTATATGTTTACTCTATAGATATTGCTGAATATGCAGTTAACCAAGTAGCGACAGCTAGAGAACATGTAGGTGTTAAAACAATAGTTACTAACGTTCAGGACTTTGTTGTTAATGTTCAAAAGAACGTTCTTAAATAAGAGATTATAAACACTTAATTTTGAAAATTACTAAGATACATTAATATATTATTAGGAGGAGATTTTAAATGAGTTTCGAATTACCAAAATTTACGCCACCAGATTTTACACAAGATTTTCTTGTTAAAGCACCGGATTGTAAAACTGAAGAAGTAGTTATAGAAGGAGTTGCTCCTAGACACTACCACGCTTTATCAATATATCCTGAATATTTTAAAATTAAAGGGAAATGGGTAATAGCTAACGAAAGCCGTATGGATACTGTTGCAATTGTTACTCCAGAGGATGATATAGAAGTTGTAGAATTTAGAAATCTTAACCTTGGAGATAAAGTTGTAGTAGGAAGAACTGAAGATGCTAGCGAAGGTATATACATGTATGCTGGTGGATTCGTATCTAAAGATGGAAATTCAGATACCTTTGCATTTAGAAGTGGTAGATCAAGAGAAACAGCTTTCTCTAAAGACTATGATGATTTATATGAAATAATGAAATATGAAAAAGAACATAACGGAAAAATCACTTGGGTTCTAGGACCATCAATTGCATTAGATGATGAATCAAGAGCAGCTTTTGCTTCACTTGTAGAAAACGGATACGTTAATGCTATTTTATCAGGAAACACTCTTGCAACCTATGACTTAGAAAAAGGAATGTTCGGAACAGTTTTAGGACAAGAAACTTTTGAAGCTGAAAAAAATGCTCATTATAACTATATGGAAGCTATAAACGAAGCTAGAAGAGCTGGTTCTTTAGAAGAACTTATGGCTTCTGGAAAAGTTAAAGATGGTATACTAAAAGCTTGTGTAGAAAAAGATGTTCCTGTAGTACTTGCTGGTACTATAAGAGATAGATTTACTCTACCTAACGTTTATGATAATGTATATGAAGCTCAAGATGCTATGAGAAAACATACAAGAAAATCTACAATGCTTATATGTTTATCTACAGTACTACATACTATAGCTTCAGGAAATATGACTCCATCTTACACAGTAAGAGATGGCGTTGTTAGACCTGTGTACATCTACTCTATAGATATACAAGAATTCTCAGTTAATAAGCTATCAGATAGAGGTACTCTAGAAGTTAAAACTCTAGTTACAAATGCTCAAGACTTTATTACAAATATAGCTAAGGCATTAGTTAAATAACTTAAAAATTTTTTTCTGTATACTAAATTTTAGTAAAAAAGAGAGTCTTTTTAAAGATTCTCTTTTTTAGTGTACAGAAATTAATTTAAAATATAATAATTATTTATTTTTAATCTTAAATTTAATATATTTAATTTTATTAGTTTACTTAAAAAAATTTATAAGAACTATTGACTTTAATGCTTGGTGAAACTATAATAGTTACAACGAAAGCGATAAAAATGAAAAAGGCTACTGATGTTGTTCAATAAGTAGAACTGTTTCAATTTCATGAAGCACCACATTTAAGTTATCCCATTGGTGCCAATATCCGAGCAGTGCTTGAAGAGGTGTTGTTAAGGACTCAAGAAGCTATGGAACAGGTATTATGAAATGTAACAATGAAATATATAATTGAAGGTATAAGAAAAAAATGAGAAGTAAATCAATTTTTTTTATAATAGATGTAACTTCATAAGTTACATCTGCTAAATAATTTTATAAATTGTTGCAAATTAATTAATTACCATAATGAATGCATTGAAAGAGTTTTTTAAGGTTTCTTTGAAGAGGAATTAGATATTGGAAGAGTTAAGGTATTATCTGAAGAAATAATAAAAAGATAACTATTTGTGCAGTTGGAGATGAAATCACAAATAGAATTATGGGAGTGATAAAAATATTGAAAAAATTGTCCTTTAAAATGAAATTATTAATTACTATTTTACCAGTTGTAATAATTGGAATGTCAATTTTGAGTTTTACAACATTTTATGAATTTAGAAAAAATATTGAAAATGAACTTGTCAACAATAAATTGGAGGAAGGGAAAAAACTAACTGAGAGTATAAACAATTGGTTAGAAGGAAAACTTTTAGAAGTAAGAAGTTCTGCTAATACACCTACAGCAAAACTAATAGAAACAGATATTTCTGTTGTAGATAATTTTAATGCAGAAAGAATTAAATTTTTAGAAAAAAATTATCCAGGAGAATATGACAATGCGGCAGCAACTTTATTTAATAATGATGGTAAATCTAGAGCTCAATATTCAAATGGAAAGTTTGTAAATGGTGATGTATCAGAAAAAACATGGTACAAGGATTTAATGAGTGGGGTACCATATAATATATCTAATCCTGTAGTATCAAAAGGAACTGGTAAAACTTTGGTTGTAATAGGAGTTCCAATTAAAAACAAATCAGAAAAAACAATAGGAACAATGATATCTGCTGTGAATCTTTTACATATTAAAGAAAAAGTTAAGGAATTTAAATTTGGTGAAAAAGGATATAGTTTATTAATTGGAAAGGATGGAACTATTCTTGAACATCCAGATAAGTCATTAGTAATGCAAAAAAAGATATCAGAAATAAAAGATGAAAATATACAATCATTAGGAAAAGAAATGATGGAAAATGAATCAGGTGTATTTAGATTTGGAAGTGGAGATAATAAATCGATTGTATTTTATAATAAAGTTCCTCTATCAGGGTGGAATGTAGCAAGCGTTGTGTCTGAAAAGGAATTGTTTGCTCCTTTAAATAAATTAATGTTAACATTAATTTTAATAACAATAGTAATTGTATTTATTGTTGCAACAGTAATTGTATTTGTAGCAAAACAAATCACATTACCATTAACTAAGTTATCTGATTTTGCAGAAGAAATAGCAGAGGGAAATCTTACAAATAAATTAGAAGTTCATGGGCAAGACGAAATTTCTAAGGTGACAAAAGCACTAAATAATACAGTTTCAAAGCTTAAGAAAATGATAGGTGATATAAGTAGTTCGGCTAATGATGTTATGGTAATATCTAATGGTTTAGCATCATCAACAAGTGAATCATTAAAGGGAAATGAAGAAGTTTCACGAAGTATGCAAGAAATAGCCACGGGGGCTGTATCTCAGGCAGAAGGGGCAAGCAAAGCATCTATTGTAACAAGAGAATTAGTTGAAGATATAAATGAAATATCTAAAAAATGTAACTATATGATTGACATAGTAGAAAAATCAACTAATAGAAGCACAAAAGTTTCACAAGGAGTCCAACAAACTGTAGATAGTATAAAGAACATAGCTACAACAAATAAACATAATGTTGAAGAAATTCAAAATTTATTAAATCAATCTAAAGAAATAGGACAAATTGTTGATGTAATAAGTGATATATCTGAACAGACTAATCTTTTATCACTTAATGCAGCCATTGAAGCTGCTAGGGCTGGTGCACAAGGTAGAGGATTTGCTGTAGTTGCAGATGAGGTGAGGAAATTAGCAGAACAATCAAGTAATTCTTCACAAAGGATAGTAGAGCTTATTAATGGAATTCAAAAACAAATTGAAATCATATCAAATAAAATGAATTCTGGAACAAGTGAAGTTATGCATGGAGTTAAAATGGCAACATTAATTGGTAATGATTTTGAAGAAATAGAGAAAGTATTTAATGAAGTTAATAATATTGTATTAGAGGTATCAGAGTCTACTAATACAATGGAAAAGAAAGTAAATGTTACAGCTGATATTATAAATAATGTTGCGGCTGTAACAGAAGAGAATTCATCAGCTACAGAAGAAGTCACTGCATCAAATGAAGAGCAAATTGCTTTTATGCATCAAATTGTAGACTCAACTTATACATTAGAAGAATTAGTTAAAAAACTTAAGGATACAGTATATAAATTTAAATTATCCTAGATAGAATTAAAAGTAATTTATATAGAAAGCTTATAATCTTACAAAATAAAGATTATAAGCTTTTTTTATTAAATCTGTTAGAAATATCTACAAAAATAGATAAAAACTATAGTAATTTTGCAATAAATGTCTTATAATATAAGAGGTACGAGATATCATTTAAAAGGGTAGTGCAAACATCATTGAAAAAGAAGTTGTTACTATTCTTTGGGGGAATATTCATTTATCTATTTTATAAAAAAATTTTACACTTAATGAAAAGGTTTACTGGTAAATTGAAAAAATACTATGGAGAAGGTAGGGGGAATAACAATGATAACAAAATTATTATTATCAGTATTACTAGTTTTAACAAGCTATTTTTTATTTTTCTTTTTAAAGGATTACTTTAAATCATTAAAGAAAGGTAATTTAGAAGACAATAATTTTTTTATTGTAGGAATTATAGGTTTAGTAGTAAATTTTTTTGATACATTAGGTATAGGGAGCTTTGCGCCGTTAACATCTATGCTTAAATTTTTTAAACAAACAGAGGATAAAGTAATACCAGGAACTTTAAATGTAGGATGCACTGTGCCTATGATTTTACAAGCTTTTATATTTATGACAGGCATAAAGGTGGAACCTGTAACATTAGTTTTTATGATACTAGCTGCTATGATAGGTTCTTTATTTGGTGCGGAAATAGTATCAAAATTAGATGAAAAAAAAGTGCAATTTTGCATGGGGGTATCTCTTCTAATTGTAGCTTTAATAATTTTAGCAGGACAATTAAATTTAATGCCAGCAGGTGGTAATGATATAGGTCTTCATGGTACTAAATTGATAATAGCTATAGTAGGTAATTTTATTTTAGGTATACTTATGACAGTAGGCATAGGATTGTATGCTCCGTGCATGGCTTTAGTGTGTGTGTTAGGTATGAATCCGAAGGTAGCTTTTCCAATAATGATGGGATCCTGTGCATTTTTATTACCTATGTCTTCAACAAAGTTTGTAAAAAATAATGCTTATGATAAAAAGGCATCTATATCCATAAGTATATTTGGAGTAGTAGGAGTTTTAATAGCAGCATTTATAGTGAAAGAACTTCCTGTTAGAGCTTTAACTTGGATGGTTGTTTGTGTAATAATGTATACTTCTATTACTATGTTTAAAGCTTATTACTCTAAAAAAGAAAGTTATGAAACTAGAGAGGGATTAGCTTAATAGTATATATAAATAAAATTTTTAAAAGAAAAATAAAAAAAGTATAGTGATTAAATTATATATATAATAATGTAGGTTTTTATTTTTTATAAAAAAATATATAAAATTGGGTTTTATAATTGGAACTTAGAGTTTGTACTAAAATTTTAGTATAAGCTCTTATTTTTTTTATTTAAAGTATTTAATAGTTATATATTATAAATGTAAAGCTACAAATAGGAGGATTCAATATAGAATTGAATTTTAGGTGTTCTCCTCTTTATATATAACATATAGATTTTACCTAATTATCATTTTATATAAAAATTAGTAGCCCTATTTATTGAAAATGAATTAAAAAGAATAAAATAAAAAAAATAGTTTAAAATAAAATATGAATTTAAAAATTACTTATAATTAAATAAAAATCTTTGTAGAAACATTAGTAATGAGAATGTTTACAGGACAGTGTCAGAAAATACTACACTATAATTCAAAGAATGTTATTAAAAATACAAATAGATAAGGCTTTAATCGATAAAAAAAAATAATAATGTCTAAAAATTGACACGTTATCCATAAAAGTGTCAAAAAAAAGACAAAAATATATTGAAATTTATAAGAAGTTTATGCGAAAAAAGGGCTTTTTATAAAAAATAACATGTAAAAAGGTATAAAAAACTAATTATTTTGTGTTTTTTTTAACTTTTTTTATTTAAATTATAGATTTGGCATAAACATTGCTATATAATATAAGTGTGTGTAGATAGATCAAGGAGGGATACCATGGAAAAATTATTTAGTTTTCCTCTAAGGATGCACGTAGGTGCACCAGATGTTCCCTGTGTAAAAGAGGGACAAAAGGTTAAAAGAGGAGAATGTATAGCAGAACCAAACGGACTTGGTGCTAAAATTCATACTAGTGTGTCCGGTATAGTAGAAAAAGTTACAGATAAAGAAATCATAATAAAAGCAGATGAAGCTCAAACAACAGAATTCGTTAAGATAAAGAAATGTGATAATTTAGCAGATACTGTATTTGAAGCAGGAATAGTTGGAGCTGGCGGAGCGGGTTTTCCAACTCATATAAAGCTAAAGGCAGATAATAAAGATGGTTATATCATAGCAAACTGCGTAGAATGTGAACCAGCACTTCATCATAACATAAAAGTTATAGAAGAAACGCCTGAACTAATAATAAATGGTGTTAGATATGCAATGAAAGCCACTAATTCTGCAAAAGGATACATAGCTATAAAAGCTAAACATCCTGAAGCTATAGCTTCATTAGAAAAAGCTTTAAAGGGAGCTACTGATGTAGAAGTTAAACCTCTTGCTGACTTATATCCAATGGGTGAAGAAAGAGCTATAATCAATGCAATATTTGATAAGTGGTTAGATGTAACTGAGCTTCCTATATCAGCAAAATGTATTGTAATGAATGCTGAAACTTTAGCAAATATTACAAGAGCTGTTGAAGAAGGAAAGCCAGTTATAGATAAGGATATAACTGTAATAGGAAAACTAAAATCAGGTAATAAGCCAAATATATTCTTACAAGTACCAGTGGGAACACCAGTTAAAGATTTAATAGAAAAATCTGGTGGAATAGATGGTGAATATGGTGAACTAGTAATAGGTGGACCATACACTGGAAAAGCTGGAGATATAGAAAAGGATTCTGTTACTAAAATATCCGGTGGAGCAATAGTTACAATACCATTACCAGAATATAATGGACCATTAGGACTACTAGTATGTGCCTGTGGAGCTAACGAAGAAAGATTAAAAGATGTAGCGACTAAAATGAATGCAAAAATCGCAGGAGTAGTTGACTGCAAAAACATAGAATATCCAAAGGGTAAAGGAAACGGACCAGGAAAATGTAAAACACCTGGTGAATGACCAGGCCAAGCGGCTGCAGTTATGCAGCTTAAAAAAGATGGAGCAGAGAGAATATTAATATCAAACTGTAGTGATTGTTCAAATACAGTTATGCAAATAGCTCCAAAAGCTAAGGTTCCAGTATATCATCATACTGATCATATATTTAGAACTATTGATTACACATTAACAAGAAGACTTCCACAGGAATAACAAAAAAATAAAAAAATTAGGAGGTTATGTCTTATGTCAATGACACCAGAGCATGCAGAAGCGTTAAAGAATGAATCTGCAGTAGTATGTTGTAGAGCAGAAGAGGGAACAGTATTAACTGCTGACAACTTAGAAGATCCAGAAATATTCCCAGATATGGTAGACTCAGGTCTATTAACTATTCCAGCTGATTGTTTAAAAGTTGGAGAAGTAATAGGGGCTAAATTGTTAAAAACTGTAGATTCATTAACACCATTAACTCCAGATATAATTGAAGGAGCAAAAACAATAGGTGGTTCAGAAGATAAGGCTGAAGAAATTTCAGAAGAATTAACTGAAGAAGATGAAAAAGCAGTTCTAAAATATAATTTAAAAGCAGGAGATACTATAAAAGCTAGTGATTTAGAAAATCCAATGCACTTCCCTAAGCTTGTAGATTCTCTTTTAATCTCATTAGATGAAAGAGTTCTTACAAGAAAAGAAGTAGTTGGAGCAACTTTATCAGTTGATACGCCAGCTTTAACTCCTGTAACACCTGATATATTAGAAGGATTTGAGGAGGAAGTAAACATGAGTGCTGATACACAAGCAACAATAAGTGGTGGAACTTTAAGAATCAGAATAGCTGAAGGAAAAGGAATTGACATCGAAGTTCCTTTAAATGGAAATGTAGGTACTGGAAAATCAGTAGCTGTTCCAACAGTAAAAGCTGAAAAAGGCACAGTAACTGCAGCTCCAATAGCAGTAGAAGCTAAAAAAGAAGTTAAATTAGAAGAAAAAGTAGTAAGATCAGTTACAAGAAAATACTACAAAATAGACAAAGTAGAATTAGCTAAAGAAACTAAAATTGAAGGAACAACTCTTTATATAAGAGAAAATATCTGTGAAGATGCATTCAATGTAGATCAATTAGTTAAAGATATAAAATTAGAAATAATAACTCCAGATAAATACAACACTTATAGTGAAACTATAATGGACGTACAACCAATAGCTACTAAAGAAGGTTCAGATGCTAAGTTGGGTGAAGGCGTTACAAGAGTTATAGATGGAGCTATTATAATGGTAACAGGTATCGACGAAGATGGAGTTCAAGTTGGTGAATTTGGTTCTTCAGAAGGTATATTAGAAGAAAATATTATGTGGGGAAGACCAGGTGCTCCTAATAAAGGTGAAATATTCATCAAAACTCAAGTAACTATAAAAAGAGGAACAGGAATGGAAAGACCAGGTCCATTGGCTGCCCACAAAGCAACAGATTTCATAACTCAAGAAATCAGAGAAGCTTTAAAAGCTATTGAAGATGATTCATTAGTAGTTAACACTGAAACTTTTGAACAAGTAAGAAGACCAGGAAAGAAAAAAGTTGTAGTTGTTAAAGAAATAATGGGTCAAGGTGCTATGCACGATAACTTAATATTACCATTAGAACCAGTTGGAGTAATAGGAGCTAAACCAAACGTTGATTTAGGAAACGTTCCAGTAATGCTTGCGCCAACAGAAGTATTAGATGGTGGTATCCACGCATTAACTTGTATTGGACCTGCTTCTAAAGAATGTTCAAGACACTACTGGAGAGAACCTCTTGTAATGGAATGCATGAGAGATGAAGAAGTTGATTTAGCAGGAGTTATATTTGTAGGAAGTCCACAAATCAACAGTGAAAAATTCTATGTATCTGAAAGATTAGGTATGATGATAGAAGCTATGGATGTTGATGGTGCTTTTGTTACAACTGAAGGTTTTGGAAATAACCACATTGACTTTGCAAGTCACGTAGAACAAATAGGTATGAGAGGTGTTCCTTGTGTAGCATTCTCATTCTGTGCAGTTCAAGGTGCTCTAGTTGTTGGTAACAAACACATGAAATACATGGTAGATAACAACAAATCAGAAGGTGGAATAGAAAACGAAGTATTATCTTGTAATACATTATGTCCAGAAGATGCTATAAGAGGTCTTGCAATGATTAAAGCAGCTATGTCTGGAGAAGAAGTTAAAAAACCAGAAAGAGCTTGGAATGCAAATGTTAAAGAAAACAACATTGAAATGATAGAAAAAACAACTGGAAATAAAATTGATAGAGTTTTAAATGAAGCTTCAATACCAATGAGCGAAAAGAGAAAAGAAAAATACGCTACAAAGTAGGGATATAAATGGATTTAAAATATGGTGATAAAATCCTAGAAATGCAAGGTGTTATTGTAGACGTATCTGATGGAGCAGTAGCCATAGATTTCAAAGGAAGACTTGGATACTTAAAGGTACCAAGAAGAATGATAATATCTGATTATGAACTTAAAGTAGGTCAAGAAATAGGCTTAAATATGAGTTTTGTAGAAGTATTATCTGATGAAGTAAATGAAAAATATGTAAGTAATTTAGAAATCCAAAAGAGACGTGGTCTAAATCCTGACGAAAGACATAAATAAATTTATAAATTGAAGGGAAGGTTACTAGAATGAATATTGTAAAGGGATTACAATCAGAAATATTTGTTCCTATAACTCCTAACCCAGTATGGGCGCCAGTTACAATGGAACTAAAAGATATGACAGTAGCATTAGCTACAGCAGCAGGAGTTCACTTAAAATCAGACAAAAGATTTAATTTAGCAGGTGACTTCACATACAGATTAGTACCAGGAGATGCAAAAACATCAGATATGATGGTATCTCACGGTGGATATGATAACGGAGATGTTAACAAAGATATAAATGCCATGTTCCCAATAGATAGATTAAGAGAATTAGTAGATGCAGGTTTTATAAAAGCTGTTGCTAAAACTCATATAGGATTCATGGGCGGTGGCGGAAACCAACAAAAATTCAGAGAAGAAACAGGCCCAGAAGTTGCTAAAATCTTAAAAGAAGAAGGCGTAGACGCTGTATTGATGACTGCTGGATGAGGAACTTGTCATAGATCTGCAGTTATAGTGCAGAGAGCGATTGAAGAAATAGGAATTCCTACAATAATAATAGCTGCTCTTCCACCAGTTGTTAAACAATCTGGTACACCAAGAGCGGTTGCACCAAGAGTTCCAATGGGTGCAAATGCGGGAGAACCTAATAATGTAGAAATGCAAACAGCAATAGTAAAAGAAACATTAGAACAATTAATTAAGATTCCTTCAGCAGGAAAAGTTGTTCCATTACCATACGAATATATAGCAAAAGTTTAATAATTAAAAAAGAGCTCTACTTGGTAAAGTAGAGCTCTTTAAAAAAATGCCCAATTATACAAATTGTATTTGAAATATTTAAATGGAAATAAATTAAAGAAATTCCTATATAAAATTAATATTGTTTTAAATTTATCAAAATGAAAAGGATTACAGAAAATAACAATAATAGTTTTAATTTTTGGAAAATTTAAAGCAATATAAATATAGAGTACTATTTCAAATTTTTCTAAAATTTAGTGGATTATATAATACTACTTAAATAATGTTAAAAAAATATCAAAAAATATGAAAAAATCTATAGAAAAAAACATGAATTTGTATTAAAATTATATTGTAAAAATTAAATCAAAAGGGGTGTAGAAAATGGTAAAAATAGTTTTGGGTCTTTTAATTATTTTAACAATCTTTTTTGCAGTTGCATTTTTAAGAGATTATATTAAAGCAACTAAAGAAGGAAACATTGAAAAAACTAATTTTTTCGCATTAGGAGTAGTAGGATTTATTACTAATTTTTTTGATACTTTAGGAATAGGTAGTTTTTCTCCTACTACAGCATTACTTAAAAATTTTAAGCTTTCTAAGGATAGAACTTTACCTGGTACACTAAATGTTGCTTGTACTGTACCAGTTGCTGCAGAGGCTATATTATTTATAAATGGTATAGAAGTAGAACCTGTAACATTATTTTCTTTATTAATAGCAGCTACAGTAGGTGCAGTAGTAGCTGCAGGAGTTGTATCTAAATTAGATGAGAGAAAAGTTCAGTTTGCTATGGGAACGGCTCTTATAATAGTGGCTTTAGTAATGCTTGCAGGGAAATTAAATCTAATGCCAGCAGGTGGAGATGCAGTTGGACTTCATGGTGCAAAACTTATAATAGCAATAATAGGTAATTTTATATTAGGCGCTTTAATGACTTTAGGAATAGGATTATATGCTCCATGTATGGCTTTAGTATATTCTTTAGGGATGAGTCCAAAGGTTGCTTTCCCAATAATGATGGGATCTTGCGCATTTTTAATGCCAGCAGCATCACTTAAGTTTATAAAAGAAGGAGCTTATGACAGAAAAGCATCTATGGCTATAACTGTATTTGGTCTAGTAGGTGTATTTATAGCATATTATTTAGTGAAATCATTACCATTAAATATACTAACATGGTTAGTAATTGTTGTTATAATTTACACTGCAGCTATGATGTTTAGATCAGCTTCTAAAGCTAGAGAAACAGTAAAGGCTTAAAGATGATGGTTTAGATTTAAATTATATTTGTAAAGCTTTTAAATATTGAATGCTGAAAACCAGGTGAAATTTAAATTTTACCTGGTTTTTTTTCAAGTTTATAATTTTATTGTTGAAAATTTTAATAAAAAGTGTTTATACTATATATATGTATATTCATATTTATCCATAATTAGCAGATAGAAATACTTTATTTGTATAATTATAAATAAATTAATAGATAAAGTGAAAAAAATATTACAATAATTTGCATAAAACTTGTGAAATAATATATTTATTTCATAGTTAACTGTAAATTTTATTTAATTTTTATATTTGAAGGGAGTAGTTTTAATGGACTTAATGAAAAGCTTATGGGAAAAAGCTAAAAGTAACAAAAAGAAAATTGTACTTGCAGAGGGAGAAGAAGAAAGAAATATTGAAGGTTGTTCAAAAATATTAAAAAATGAATTAGCTCATATGATCTTAATAGGAAATGAAGAAAGAATAAACGAAACAGCAAAAAAATTAAATGTTTCTATAGATGGAGCAGAAATAATAGATCCACAGACTTCAGAAAAAGTTTCTACATATACAAAAGAATTTTATGAATTAAGAAAACATAAGGGCGTTACTATGGAAAAAGCAGAACAAATAGTTAAAGATCCTATATATTTTGCCACTATGATGGTTAAAATGAAGGATGCAGATGGATTAGTATCTGGTGCTATACATACTACAGGAGATTTATTAAGACCAGGACTACAAATAGTTAAAACAGCTAAAGGCGCCTCTGTTGTTTCAAGTACATTCATAATGGAAGTTCCAAATTGTGAATATGGTAAAAATGGTATGCTTTTATTTGCAGATTGTGCTGTAAATCCTAATCCAACAGCAGATGAGTTAGCTTCAATTGCTATATCCACAGCAGAAACTGCTAAAGCTTTATGTGATATGGAACCTAAAGTAGCTATGCTATCTTTCTCATCAAAGGGAAGCGCAAAACACGACTTAGTAGATAAAGTAGCAGAAGCTACAAAAATAGCAAAAGAAAAAAGACCAGATCTTGATATAGATGGGGAATTACAATTAGATGCAGCTATAGTACAAAAAGTTGCAGATTTAAAAGCTCCAGATAGCACCGTTGCAGGAAAAGCTAATGTTTTAGTATTCCCAGACCTGCAAGCAGGAAATATAGGATATAAATTAGTTCAAAGATTTGCAAATGCAAGTGCTATAGGACCAATATGTCAAGGTTTTGCAAAACCAATTAATGACCTATCAAGAGGTTGCAGCAGTGATGATATAGTTAATGTAGTTGCTGTAACAGCAGTTCAAGCACAAAATATGTAATTAAATATTTTAATTTTTATATGATCAATTGATTTGTTATTTTAGATGATAAATTAATTGATCAATATCACGAATAAAAAATAGATTTGTTTATAATAAAATTTTATATAAAACATATAAACATATAGATGAAGGGTGGAAAATTAATGAAAATATTAGTAGTTAACTGCGGAAGTTCATCATTAAAATATCAATTAATAGATATGACTTCTGAAGAAGCTTTAGCAAAAGGATTAGTAGAAAGAATAGGAATAGAAGGATCTATATTAACTCAAAAGGCTAATGGAGAAAAATATATAATAGAAGAACCTATGAAAGACCATAAAAAAGCTATAGAGTTAGTTTTAAAAGCATTAGTAGATAAAGATCATGGTGTAATATCTGATATGTCAGAAATAGCAGCGGTAGGACATAGAGTAGTTCATGGTGGAGAAAAATATGCTAGCTCAGTACTTATAGATGATGAGGTTATGAAGGCTTTAGAAGATTGTGTTAAATTAGCACCACTTCACAACCCGCCAAACATAATAGGAATAAATGCTTGTAGAGAACTTATGCCTAAAACTCCAATGGTAGCAGTATTTGATACAGCATTCCATCAAACATTGCCAGATTATGCATATATGTATCCATTACCATATGAATTATATGAACAAAATGGTATAAGAAAATATGGTTTTCATGGAACATCACATAGATATGTATCTAGTGTAGCGTCAGAGATGATGGGAAAAGATCTTAAAGATATTAAAGTAATAACTTGTCACTTAGGAAATGGAGCAAGTTTATGTGCTGTAAAAGAGGGAAAATCAGTAGAAACTTCTATGGGATTCACTCCACTTGCAGGATTAGCTATGGGAACTAGATGCGGAGATATAGACCCAGCTATATTACTTTTCATGGAAAGAGAATTAAATATGTCACCAGATGAAGTAGATACTGTTATAAATAAAAAATCAGGTGTATTAGGAATATCAGGAGTAAGTAGTGATTTTAGAGATATAGAAGGTGCCGCAGAAGAAGGAAATAAAAGAGCTAAACTAGCTTTAGATGTATATCATTACACAGTAAGACAAACAATCGGTGCTTATACAGCAGTATTAAATGGTGTAGATGCTATAGTATTTACAGCAGGACTAGGAGAAAATTCAGCAGCAAGCAGAGAAGAAATTTTAAATGGATTAGAATACTTAGGTATTAAGATAGATGCTGAAAAGAATAAACAAAGAGGAAAACAAATAGAAATAAGCACTGAAGATTCAAAAGTAAAGGTATTCGTTATACCAACTGATGAAGAATTAATGATAGCAAGAGATACTAAAGAAATAACAGCTAAATAGTATATAATATAAGTTATAAATATAGGTGTAATAACTTTGATTTGCTTATAAAATACTTGACTTTTTAATATGCCCTTTATATAATAAATTGTGGTTGCTATAATTGAGGTGAATTTTATGAATTTAGATGTATCAGATTTAATAAAAAAAATAAAACTAAGTAAAGATGTTCATCTGAAGTTAGAAGATGAAAGAAAATTCTTTGATGGAGATGAAGAAATTCTTTATTTAGAAGCACCAACATTAGACGGGGTAGTTAGTATATCTAAAGATATATTAACCTTAGATGGAAAGTTAAGTGCAGAAATTGAGCTTTCTTGTTCAAGATGTCTTCAAAAGTTTAAACACCATGTTGACACAGAGGTACATGAGAGTTTTACAAATAATCCCCAATGCGAAGATGATGAGATTATGTTACTAAAAAATGAAGCTATTGATGTTACAGAGGTTATAGAAAATAACATAATTATAGAATTACCAATAAAAAGACTCTGTAAGGAAAATTGTAAAGGCTTATGCCAACAATGCGGTGCTAATTTAAATTTTTCAAAGTGTAAATGCGAAAAAGATATAGATCCAAGGTTGGCAAAACTAAAAGACTTTTTTTCTGCTCAGTAAGGAGGTGTTTACAGTGGGAAATCCAGCGAGAAAAACTTCAAAGGCAAAAAGAGATTCTAGAAAAGCTCAAACTTTCAAATTAAGCTTACCAGGAATCGTTGAATGCCCTCAATGTCACGAAATGAAACTTGCACATAGAGTATGTAAAAGTTGTGGATATTACAATGGCAAAGAAGTTGTATCAAACGATAAATAATTATAAAAAAGAAAGTCGTAAGGCTTTCTTTTTTTTCTTGTGAAAGAAAAAAAATTAGCTTATACTTTATAGTAGGAAGGAAGTGATACTATGATAATAGCTGTAGATGGTATGGGAGGAGATTTTGCTCCAGAATTAGTAGTAGAAGGATGTATACAAGCTGTCAAGGAATATGAAGGCATACATATAATAATAACAGGTAAAGAAGAATTAATAAAAAATGAATTAGATAAAAGAGAATATAAAGGAAACAAAATAGAGATACTAAATGCAAAGGAAGTTATAGGTACTGATGAAGCACCAGTAAAGGCTATAAGAAGAAAAAAAGATTCAAGTATGGTGAAGGCTTTAGAATTAGTAAAAGAAGATAAAGCTCAAGCTGTTATATCCGCAGGAAGTACAGGAGCATTAATGGCGGGAGCTACTTTTGTTTTAGGAAGAATAAAGGGTATAAATAGAGTTTGTTTAGCACCATTACTTCCAGGAGCTAAAGCTCCTTTTATGATAGCAGATGCAGGTGCTAATGTAGATTGCAGGCCAGAATATTTAGTCCAATTTGCTATGATGGGAAAAGTATATTTTGAAAGTGTATTAGGTGTTAAAAATCCAACGGTAGGGTTGGTAAATATAGGTGCTGAAGAAGAAAAAGGTAATGAACTTACAAAAGCCGCATATAAATTACTAAAGGATACAGATTTTAATTTTATAGGAAATATAGAACCAAGAGATATACCAAGAGGAGAAACTAATATTGCAGTATGTGATGGATTTATAGGAAATACTGTGTTAAAAACTTATGAGGGAGTAGCCTCAAATTTATTTTCTATGTTAAAAGATGAAATAATGTCATCCACCAGAGGAAAAATAGGAGGAGCACTTTTAAAACCTGTATTTAAAGATTTTAAAAAGAAATTTGATTATACGGAATATGGTGGATCACCTTTTCTAGGGGCTAAGGGTATATGTATAAAAGCTCATGGAAGTTCTGATGCTAAAGCATTTAAAAATGCTATAAGACAGGCAAAAATTTGTTATGATAAAAAGATAATTGAAGAAATAGAGAATAATTTAGAAAATTTAATAGAAAATAATATATAATGGAACTTAATGAATATATTGACGTAGAAATAGTTATGTAATATTATTTATGTATAAAACATTAGGAGGTGACACAAATGATTTTTGAAAAAATAAAAGCTACAATAGCAGAACAATTAAGTATAGATGAAGAGGAAATAACTATGGAATCATCTTTTATTGATGATTTAGGTGCGGATTCACTTGATATAGTTGAATTAATAATGGCATTAGAAACTGAATTCGATTTAGAAATACCAGATGAAGACGCAGAAAAAATTTCTACAGTGGGAGATGTAGTTGACTACATAAAATCACATACTGAGGAATAATTGATTTTTATCCCCGCCTTTACTAGCGGGGATTTTATATTAAAAAATATAATTAAAAAATAAGTTTATTCTTGAGTTTATTTAATAAATATACTGAAGAATGAACTTCTAGGGAGTGAAAATTTTGAAAAATAGACAGGATATTTTGAAAGAACTTCAGTACAAACTTAAAGTATGTTTTAAAGATGAAAAATTATTAGATGTGGCATTAACCCATAGTTCCTATGCTAATGGTAAAAAAAATATAAAATATTATGAAAGATTGGAGTTCTTGGGAGATTCCGTATTGCAACTTATAATATCAGAGCATTTATATCAAAAATATGAAGATAAAAAAGAAGGAGAACTCACTAGAAAGAGGGCTATAATAGTCTGTGAAAATTCTCTTTACGAAATAGCTAAAAGATGGGATTTAGGTTTTTATCTGCAAATGAGTAAAGGGGAAGAATTGACAGGAGGCAGAGAGAGAGTATCTATATTAGCAGATTGTGTGGAATCTATAATAGCTGCTATATATTTAGATAAAGGATTAGATGAAGCAAGAGAATTTGTTATGAAAAATTTCGAAGAAATAATAGAAAAAGCCATGAGAGATGAAATAATATTAGATTATAAAACTACATTACAAGAAATAGTGCAACAAAATAATGATCTTACTATAAACTATGAATTATTAAAACAGGAAGGTCCTCCTCACAGAAGAAAGTTTTTTACTAATGTAACTATAGATAATGAGGTAAGAGGAACGGGGATAGGATATAGTAAAAAAGAAGCAGAACAAAATGCAGCAAAGGAAGCATTAAAGAATTTAGGTGATAATTATGAGTAAAGGTCATTATATAATACCAATATTTGTAGCTCAGGAAGGATGTCCCCATAATTGTGTTTTTTGTAATCAACATAAAATAACCGGAGAAAAGGACGAAATAATAGACGAAAATTACGTAAGAGAAACCATAGAAGCTTATATAAAAACTATAGATAGAGAAAATTCAACTTTAGAGGTTTCTTTTTTCGGAGGTACTTTTACAGGTATACCTATAGAAAGGCAAAAAAGTCTTTTAAAAGTAGCAAAGGAATATAAGGACAAGGGCGAAATAGATTATATACATATGTCCACAAGACCAGATTATATAGACAGAGAAATTTTAGATAACCTTAAAAAGTACTCTGCGGATATAATTGAATTAGGAGTTCAATCTTTAGATGAAGAAGTCCTTTTAAAATCAGGAAGAGGGCATTCCGTAGAAGAGGTGCATAGAGCCTCAAAACTTATAAAAGAATACGGATTTACTTTAGGACATCAAATAATGTTAGGACTTCCAGGAGATACTTTTAAAAAGGATATAGAAACTGTAGAAAACTCTTTAAAAATGAAACCAGATATAGCAAGAATATATCCAGCCTTGGTAATAAAGGATACTCCTATGGAATATATGTTAAGAAAGGGAGCTTATAAACCTTATACTCTAGATGAAGCTATAGATATAACTAAAATATTATATTCTATGTATGATAAAGAAGGTATAAAAGTAATAAGAATAGGACTTCAGCCTACAGAAGAAATAAATGAAAATAAAGATGTGATTTCAGGCCCTTTTCATCCAGCTTTTAGAGAATTAGTGGAAGGAAAAATAATTAATGAGGCTATTTTCTCCTATGTTGAAGATAGCTTAGAAGAAAACTTAGAAATTTACATAAATAATAAAGATATATCTAAATTGTATTGTAATAGAAAAGAATTTTTTAATGAATTTATAAATAAGAAGAAAGTAAAAAGATTTAAAGTTATACAAGATGAAACATTAGGTAGAGGGAATATAATTATTAAAAAGGGTGAAAATCAAAAACATATATTTATAAAAGAGTATATGAGAAAGCTTTCAGAAGAAGGAAAAAACTTATTTATATAGAATAATATAAGTATCAAGTTAATATAAGCTTTAGTGTCCCCACTGTTTCATATTCAGTGGGGATATATATTTTAAGTTTTACTAATTGATATTTTTTTTTATATATAATAAACTATTAAATGATGTTATTTTTAAAGGGAGGTAAAATTGAAATGAAAAGAGAAAAAAGAGAAAAGATGACTAAAGCTTTAGTTGTTGTTATGACTATTGTATTTATTGCTAGTATATTACCAATGTTTTTTGCCAGATAGGAGTTGTACTACATGTTTTTAAAATCAATTGAAATAAGAGGTTTTAAATCTTTTGCAGATAAAACTGAATTAATATTTAAACAAGGAGTCACAGCAATAGTAGGTCCTAATGGAAGTGGGAAAAGTAATATATCTGACGCAGTAAAATGGGTGTTGGGAGAACAAAGTGTAAAATCCTTAAGGGGAAGTAAAATGGAGGATGTTATATTTGCTGGTACACAATATAGAAAACCAGTAGGACTTTGTCAAGTTTCACTGATATTAGATAACAGTGATAAAGACTTACCCATAGAATATACAGAAGTAACTATAACTAGACGCTTATATAGATCTGGTGAAAGTGAGTATTATATAAATAATACTCAATGTAGGCTTAAAGATATACAAGAGTTATTTATGGATACAGGTATAGGTAAAGAAGGCTATTCTATAATAGGACAAGGGAAAATAGAGGCAGTTTTAAGTGGAAAGCCAGAGGAGAGAAGAAGTCTTTTAGAGGAAGCAGCAGGTATAGTTAAATTTAAATGGAGAAAAGAAGAGGCAGATAAAAAACTTTCTAATACAGAACAAAATCTTATAAGAATAAAAGATATATTAAATACTTATGAAGAAAGAATAGAACCACTTAAAGAAGAAAGTGAAAAAGCTAAAAAGTTTTTAAATTTATCAGAGGAATTAAAGCATAAAGAAGTTAATATTATGATATATTCTATAGATAAGATAGAAAAAGACCTAGAAAATATAAATAACAATATGCTTTCTTTAAGTGAAAATATAGATAACTTAAAAAATGAAAAATCACAGTACAAAGAAATAATTTTAAAGTTTAATGAAAAATTAGAACTTCTAGACAAAAATAATGGTAAAAATAAAGAAGAATATTATTATAATAAAGATAAAAATAAGGATATAGAGAATGAAAATATTCTATTAAAAGAAAAAATAAAAAACTTAAAAGATAATATAAAAGTAAAAGAAAATACCTTAAAGACTAATGAAGAAAGATTACAAAATTATTTAAAAGAAAAGGAAGACTTAGAAAAAAAATTAAATAAATTGAAAGAAGAAGAAATTTATTTAAGAGAAGAGATAGATAAAAAGGAAGATAACATAAATAATTTTAATAAAGAACTAAAGGAAAAAGAAGATAAACTAAAGATGCTAAAATCTGAAGAAATAGAAATATTAAGTAATACGGCTAATCTTACAAATGAAATATCTGTAATGGAAAATGAAATAGTAAATTTGAAAAATAAATTGGATAATATAAAAAATTCCTGTGATAGTTATATAAGCTCTATAAATATAAATATAAAAACTAAGGAAGATATAGAAAAAGAAATAAAAAATATAAAAGAAAATATACTTTCATTAGAAAATAATTTAAAAGAAAACAGTAAAAATATAGGCTCTTTAAAAATATCCCTTAATAATAAAGAAAAAAAATTAAAGGAGAAAAATGCAGCATACAGTAGATTAGAAGCAAATTATCATATGCTTTCAAATTTAGAAAAGCACTATGAAGGATATAATAGAAGTGTAAAAACCTTGATGGAGCATGTAGGGCAGGGGAAAATAGATAACATTAATGGAGGATGTGAAGTTTTAGGGGATATAATAAAAGTAAAGAAAGAGTTTGAAACAGCCATGGAGATAGCCTTAGGTGGAGCTATATCTAATGTTATAACAGAGGATGAAAATAAAGCTAAGATATTAATAAACTATTTAAAAAAAAGAAGCTTAGGAAGAGCTACCTTTTTACCTTTAACTACAATACAGGGTAGAAAAGCTAAAATAAATAATGTTACAAGAGAAGATGGATTTCTAGGTATAGCCAGTGACCTTATAGATTATGATGTGAAATTTTCTAATATAATAGATTATGTGTTAGGTAGAACCCTAGTGGCAAATGATATGGACAGTGCCCTTAAAATTGCTAAAAAATTAAATTACTCCTTTAAAATAGTAACATTGGAGGGTGAAGTTATAAATCCAGGAGGCTCACTAACCGGTGGTAGTATAAAACATAGGGCAGGAAGCAGTATAATAAGCCGAAAAAGGGAGATAGAGGAAACTAGGAAAGAATTAGAAGAAACAAAGAATACCATAGAGGAATTTATGAGTAATATATTAGAAAATAAAAATAAAATAAAAACTTTAGATGAAGAAAATTTAAATATCAAGGATGAAGTTTACTATAATAATATAGAAATAACTAAATTTACTGGAAAATTAAATGCTATAAAGGAAGATACAGAAAGACTCAGAAGTTCTTTAAATATATCCAGAGAAGAAATTAAGTTAACAAAGGATAAAATAAAAGAGGTTGAAGAGAATATAAATTCATCACAAAAACAATTAGAAGAACTTAAATTAAGAAAAGATTCAAATCATAATGCTATAAAGGAATGCGAAGATTTTCTTCAAAATGAAGAAGAAAATGTAAAAAATATAAAAGATAAATTAATAGAGTATAAAATAGAAAAAGCTAAATTAGACGAAATGTTAGTTAGTATAAAAAAAGAATTCTATTCTATGGATACTAATATTACAAACTTAAATAATGAAAATAAAAATATAAATAAAGGTAACCATGAGGATAGAACAAATATAGAAAAATTTCAAAATAATATAAAAGAAAATGAAGATAATATAAAAGATATAAAGACTTATCTAGAAAATTTAGAGGAAAAATTTAAAAAGTATGAAGTAGAAAGAATAAAACTAAAGGAAGAATTAGAAAAAAACAAAAATAAGGAAGAAAATTTAGTATTAATTTTAAGTAAAAAAGAAGATGAAGTTCATAAACAGGATATACAAAAAACTAGGTACATAACAGAAAGGGAGAATTTATATAATAAATTAAATGAGGAATTTTCCTTAACTTATGCAGAAGCACTTAGTTATAAAAAAGAAGATATAAATGTTATAAAATATAAGGAATATGTACAAAATTTAAAAATAGAAATATCCAATTTAGGTACAGTAAATGTAGGATCTATAGAGGAATATAAAGAATTAAATGAAAAAATAACATTTATGAGTAATCAAAAGGAAGATTTAGTAAAGTCAAAAGAAGAGCTTTTGAATGTTATTGAAGAAATGACTAACAAAATGAGAACTGTATTTAGTGAGAATTTTAATAAATTAAGAAAAAACTTTAATGAAACATTTATAGAGTTATTTAAAGGTGGTAGTGCAGATTTAATACTATCTAATGGAGATGAACTTACAGCTAACATAGAAATAAATGTTCAGCCACCGGGTAAAAAACTTCAAAATATAAATCTTATGTCTGGTGGAGAAAAGGGACTATCCGCTATAGCATTGTTATTTGCTATTTTAAAAATGAAACCTACACCTTTTTGTATATTAGATGAAATTGAAGCCGCATTAGATGATGCTAATGTAACTAGATATGCAGACTTTTTAAAGGAATTTTCAGAAAACAGTCAGTTTATAGTTATAACTCATAGAAAAGGTACTATGGAAGCCTGTGATGCACTATATGGAGTTACTATGGAAGAAAAGGGTGTTTCAAAGATTATATCTGTAGATTTAACATCAAAAGATGAGGTAGCAGCGACTTTATAAAATAATAAGCATTTAGAAGGGGCGATAGTATGTTTGGAAAATTTTTTGACAAATTAAAAGAAGGATTAACAAAAACTAAGGATGGCTTTACAGATAAGATAAGTAGTGTATTAAATTTAGCCGTAACTATAGATGAAGATTTATATGAAGAGTTAGAAGAAATACTTGTTACTGCTGATATAGGTGTAGATACTTCCATAAAAATTATAGATAGGCTAAGAGAAAGAGTAAAGGAAGAAAAAATAAAAGATCCAGCAGAAATAAAGCCTTGTCTTAAAAGAGTAATATTAGAAATACTAGGAGAAGAAAAAGGTTCTATAACCCCAGACACTACTCCAAAAGTTATGCTTGTAATTGGAGTTAATGGTGTAGGAAAAACCACCTCCATAGGAAAAGTTTCAGCAAAGCTAAAAGATCAGGGCTATAAGGTTATAATGGCTGCAGCGGATACTTTTAGAGCAGCGGCTATAGATCAATTAGAGGTATGGAGCAGTAGAGCTAAAGTAGATATAATAAAACATCAGGAAGGATCAGATCCAGGAGCGGTAGTTTTTGATGCAGTTCAAGCAGCCAAATCAAGAAAAGCAGATGTATTAATATGTGATACTGCAGGAAGATTACATAACAAAAAGAATTTGATGAATGAGCTTTCAAAAATAAATAAAATTTTAGAAAGAGAATATGGGGATGCATCCAAAGAAACTTTATTAGTTTTAGATGCCACTACAGGGCAAAACGCTGTTATACAAGCAAAAGAATTCATGTCAGCTTGTCCTATAGATGGTATAATACTTACTAAGCTAGATGGAACAGCAAAAGGTGGGGTAGTAATATCTATAAAAGACCAACTAGATATACCAGTAAAACTTATAGGAGTTGGAGAAGGAATAGATGATCTACAGGAATTTAATCCTGAAGAGTTTGTAGAAGCATTATTTTAACAATAAAACATTTAAAAATTAGAATTTCATCATAATAATATGTGTTAACTATAAAGAAAATATTGCTTATCAATTAAAAAATATTATGGCTGTTAAGTAAAAATACTTGACAGCTTTTTAATATTTTGATATTATATATTTCGTTGATGAAAAAATAATAGTTTTTAATAATTAGCAAGGGAGTTAGATTAAAATCTGTGATATTTTATGGAAGAAATAGTGGAAATGTCCTTACTACTAGATTTTTATGGTAGTTTACTTACAGAAAAGCAAAACAAAATTATGGACTTATACTATAACAATGATTATTCATTAAAAGAAATATCAGAACTAACTAACACAAGTAGGCAAGCGGTTCATGACATAGTAAAGAGATGCCATAAAACCCTTCTTCAGTATGAAGAAAAACTTCATATGATGGAAAGGTTTATAAATTTAGAAAATTCTAAAGAAAAACTATTAAATATGTTAAATAAAGTAACAAAAGAAAATATAAAAGAAATTGATCATATAAAAAAATATATAATTGATAATATTTAGGAGTGGATTATAATGGCATTTGATGGATTAGCTTCTAAACTTCAGGATGCTTTAAAAAAGCTTAGAGGTAAAGGTAAGCTTTCAGAAAAAGATATAAAAGAAGCCATGAGAGAAGTTAAACTTGCATTATTAGAAGCAGACGTTAACTATAAAGTTGTTAAAAGCTTTATAAAAAGTGTTACTGAAAAATGCATGGGTAACGAAGTGCTTGAAAGTTTAACACCTGGTCAACAGGTTATAAAGATAGTAAATGAAGAGTTAACAGAGCTTATGGGAAGTACAGAAAGTACTTTGAATTCTTCCACTTCAGGACTAACAGTTATAATGCTTGTAGGTCTTCAAGGGGCAGGAAAAACTACTATGGCGGGAAAACTTGCTCTTCACCTTAGAAAGAGAAATAAAAGACCTTTACTTGTAGCTTGTGACGTATATAGACCAGCAGCTATAAAGCAACTTCAAGTAGTTGGTAAACAAATTGATATTCCGGTTTTTACTATGGGAGATAAATTAAGTCCTGTGGACATATCTAAAGCTGCTATAGAACATGCTAAAAACAATAAAAATAATGTAGTTATAATAGATACAGCAGGAAGACTTCATATAGATGAAGAACTTATGGATGAGCTTGATAATATAAAAGAAGAAGTAAATCCAACTGAAATACTATTAGTAGTGGATTCTATGACAGGTCAGGATGCCGTGAATGTAGCTAACAATTTTAATGATAAATTAGATATAAGTGGTGTAATACTTACGAAATTAGATGGGGATACAAGAGGTGGAGCTGCCCTTTCTATTAAATCTATGACAGGTAAACCTATAAAATTTGTGGGTTTAGGGG
This sequence comes from Clostridium sporogenes, assembly GCF_001889325.1. Classification (NCBI taxonomy): domain Bacteria; kingdom Bacillati; phylum Bacillota; class Clostridia; order Eubacteriales; family Clostridiaceae; genus Clostridium; species Clostridium sporogenes. Next base: position 3,761,004 of record NZ_CP013243.1, read on the forward strand.
AAAAAATGAATGATTTAGAAGTATTTTACCCAGATAGAATGGCTTCAAGAATACTTGGTATGGGAGATGTACTTTCTTTAATTGAAAAAGCGCAACAATCTATAGATGAGGATAAAGCTAAAGAAATTGGAGAAAGAATGTTAAATCAAGAATTTAACTTTGAGGATTTCCTAGAATCCATGCAACAAATGAAAAAATTAGGCCCTATTAACAAGCTATTAGAAATGATTCCAGGAATGAATTCTAAAGAATTAAAAAATATAGATCTAAGTTCTAGTGAAAAAGAAATGAAAAAAACAGAAGCTATAATTAGTTCAATGACTATAAAAGAGAGAAGAAACCCTTCATTAATATCTTCCTCAGCTTCTAGAAAAAGAAGGATAGCAAAGGGGTCAGGGACAAATGTTCAGCATGTAAATAAGCTTCTTAAGGATTTTCAGGCTTCTAAAAAAATGATGAAGCAAATGAAAGGTATGGAAAAGGGATTAAAAAAAGGTTTATTTGGTAAATTACCATTTTAAATAAATAGATTTTTAAAGGAGGTGAAAAACATGGCAGTAAAAATCAGATTAAAAAGAATGGGTGCTAAAAAAGCTCCATTTTACAGAGTAGTTGTTGCTGATTCTAGATCACCAAGAGATGGTAGATTTGTAGAAGAAATAGGATACTATAACCCAATAACTGAACCTTCAACTATAAAATTAGATGAAGAAAAAGTTCAAAAATGGATGAAAAATGGTGCGCAACCAACTGATACAGTTAAAAAATTAATCGAAAAAGCAGGTATTTCTGTTAAATAGTTAACTGGGGGTGTATTCAAATGAAGGCTTTAGTTGAAACTATAGCGAAAGCATTAGTTGATAGCCCAGATCAAGTTCAAGTGAATGAAATTTTAGGAGAACAATCCGTAATTCTTGAACTAAAAGTTGCACCTGAAGATATGGGAAAAGTAATAGGAAAACAGGGAAGAATAGCAAAAGCTATTAGAACTGTTGTTAAGGCAGCAGCTATAAAAGAAAACAAAAGAGTTGTTGTTGAGATAATTTAGAAGAGTTAGGTGCACCTAACTCTTTTTTAATATATAATATATTTTCATGCTGTTGAATTTATAAGAGGAAAATGGGAATAATTATAATATATAATGGTTAGAGGAGAGAAGATATATGAAAGAGTTTCTAGCGGTAGGAGAAATAATAAATACTCATGGTATAAAGGGAGAAGTAAAAGTATATCCTTTAACTGATGATATGAAAAGATTTAAAAAATTAAAAGAAGTATTTATAGATGAAGAGGAAAGAAAAATATTATCCTGTAAACTTCAACCTAATAATGTGGTTTTAAAAATAGAGGGCATAGATTCTATAGAAGAGGCTAATAAATATAGAAAAAAGCTTTTAGAAATTAAAAGAGAAAATTCTGTAAAGCTTCCAAAGGGAAGCTATTTTATAGCAGATTTAATGGAATGTAGGGTTATAGATGAAGAGGGTAGAGAAATAGGACAAATATCAGATGTAATAAAAACTGGTAGCAATGATGTATATGAGGTAAAAGGAAAGGTTGAGGTATTAGTACCAGCCATAAAAGATATAGTTACAAATATAGATATAGAAAACAAAACTGTAACTATAAAACCTTTGGAGATATGGCAATGCGAATAGATGTGCTAACACTATTTCCTGAAATGTTTTCTATATTTAATCACAGTATAATAGGAAGAGCTATAGAAAAGGAAATTTTAAAAATAAACACTGTAAATATAAGAGATTATACAATAAATAAACATAAAAAAGTAGATGATTACCCTTATGGAGGGGGAGCTGGCATGGTAATGTCAGTACAACCTATAGTAGATTCTATAAAGACAGTAAAAGAAGAAAATAAAGGTAAGGTTATATTTTTAGGACCTAAAGGGAAAACTTTTAATCAAAATTTGGCTAAAGAACTGGCAAAAGAGGAAGAATTAATATTTTTATGTGGTCATTATGAGGGTATAGATGAAAGAGCCTATGAGTATATAGATATGGAAATATCCTTAGGTGATTTTGTTTTGACAGGAGGAGAAATGGCTTGTATTCCTATAGTAGATTCTATATGTAGATTAGTAGATGGAGTGCTTAAAAGTAGTGAAAGTTATGAAGACGAATCTTTTTATAATGGTCTTTTAGAATATCCTCAATACACAAGACCGCCTATATATGAAGGAAAAGATGTGCCAGATGTGCTTTTATCTGGTCACCATGAAAATATAAAAAAATGGCGAAAAGCTAAATCCCTTATGATTACTAAGAAAGTAAGACCAGATTTATTAAAAAAATATAGATTAACAGAGGAAGATAAAAAAATATTAAAAGATTTTAATAAAAAATTATAGGAAAAATATTTTTTAGTTGTAAAAAATATTGAATAAAAATTTTTACTATGGTAAAATGAATTTTGTGCTAGTACGGGCGGTCCTCTGCTTATATACATTGTATTACATAATTTAAGCAAGAACGTCAAAAAATTAAAGGAGGGAATGCACAATGTTAGAAGTTATAAAAGCTATAGAAGCAGAACAAGTAAGAAGTGATTTACCAGAATTCAATGTAGGAGATACTGTAAAAGTTCACCAAAAAATCAAAGAAGGAACTAGAGAAAGAGTTCAAGTATTTGAAGGAACAGTTTTAAAAAGACAAAATGGTGGAGCAAGAGAAACTTTCACAGTAAGAAGAGTTGCTTACAATGTAGCAGTTGAAAAAACTTTCCCAGTTAACTCACCATTAATTGAGAAGATCCAAGTTGTAAGAAGAGGTAAAGTAAGAAGAGCTAAACTATACTACTTAAGAGATAGAGTAGGTAAGGCAGCAAAAGTTAAAGAAAGAATATAATGAAACATAAGGGGCTTTAGCATAAGTCCCTTTTTTTCATATAAGAGGGGTGGATTTTATGTTAAAAGAATTAATGGAAATTGTAAAATCTATAATAGTAGCTGTAATAGCAGCTTTTTTAATTATAACTTTTGTATTTGAAACCGTAAGTGTAGAAGGACATTCTATGGATCCAACATTAAATAATAGAGATAGGCTTATAGTAGAAAAGGTAAGTTATTATTTTAGAAAACCTAAAGATGGAGATATAGTTGTAATTAAATATCCATCAGATACTAGAGAAAAGTTTATAAAAAGAGTTATAGCTGTTCCAGGAGACACAGTGAGTATACATGATAATAAAGTGTATGTAAATGGTAAAGCTAAAGAAGAAAGTTATATACTGGAAAACTATATGGAAGACTTTAACGAAGTGAAAGTTCCAGAAAATTCAGTATTTGTTATGGGAGATAACAGAAATCATAGTAGGGATAGTAGATTCCCGGATGTTGGTTTTGTAAATTATAAATTAGTGGTAGGAAGAGCAGCTATAAGAATATATCCTTTTGATAAATTCGGTAGTTTATATTCTAAAAATAAATAGGATTCTTAGTTTTAGGTGAAGCTTTAGCTTTAACTAAAGGTTAGGAATCGGTTATCTAGGGACGTAGCAGACCTTACACTCATTTTAAAAGTGGCAGTATAGCTCTGGTAGTCATCAGATAAAAAATAAAGGAGGATATAAAGATGAACATAAATTGGTTTCCAGGTCATATGGCAAAGACTCGTAGACAAATAAAAGAAAGTTTAAAAATGGTAGATGCTATAATAGAGATAAGAGATGCTAGAATAGTAAGCTCTAGTAAAAATCCAGAGATAGAAGATATATGTGGTAATAAGCCGAGAATAATTCTTTTAAATAAAAAGGATTTAGCCGAGGATAAAGTAACCAAGAAATGGATAAATTCCTTATCACAGGATAATATAAAAGTTTTAGCAGTAAATTCTGTAACAGGAGAGGGATTAAATAAGATAAAACCTACATTAAATGAATTATTAAAAGAAAAACATGAAAGAATGAAAAATAAAGGTTTAGTTAAAATAGTAGATAGAGTTATGGTAGTAGGTATACCTAATGTAGGAAAGTCATCTTTTATAAATAAAATGGCTAAAAACTCTATAGCTAAAGTAGGAGATAGACCAGGAGTTACGAAGAGCAAACAATGGATAAAAACTAAGATGGATATAGAGCTTATGGATACTCCAGGAGTTTTATGGCCAAAACTAGATAGCCAAATTGTACAATTAAATTTAGCCTTTACAGGAGCTATTAAAGATGAAATTATGGATATAGAAACCTTAGCTTTAAGATTGGTAGAAAGGCTTCAGGATAAATATCCAGAAAGATTGATGAAAAGATATAAATTAGAAGCATTAGAGGAAAATCCTTTAGACAACTTAGATAATATAGGTAGAAAAAGAGGGGCTTTAATTTCTAAAGGAGAAATAGACTATAATAGAATATCTGTAATTCTTTTAGATGAATTTAGAGGTGGGAAATTAGGCGCTATTTCTTTAGAAGATCCAGAGGATATTATAAATGATAATATAGAAATAGAGGAACAGGAAAGTTCTCTTAAAGAGTAACAATATCATATAATTGAAGGATACATTAGGGCAATGTATCCATTTTTATAAGTATATATTAAATAAAAAATAAATACTAGAAGGTAAATTAGTATAGGGGTATAGTTATGAATATAAATAATTTAGAAAATATACGATATAATGAAATAAAGGAATTTGCAGATAAAATTAAAAAAGAATTTACATTTTCTCAAAAACAAGAGGTTATGGATATAATAGAAAAATTAAATAAAGATTCTCGAAAAAATGTTATAAAGCTAGGGGAGTCTCTTGAAAAATTTTTAAATAAGTATGAAGAAGAATTAAAAAGAATAAATACTATGTATAATTTCGATAAAAGATATGGCGATAGTTATTTAATAGCAGGAGTAGACGAAGTTGGAAGAGGCCCTTTAGCAGGCCCTATTGTGGCTGCTGCGGTGGTTTTAGATTTAAATGTAGAAGAAATGCATAGGATACTTAATATAAAGGATTCTAAAAAGCTTTCAGAAAAAAAGAGAGAAGAATTAGATATAATAATAAGAGAAAAAGCTATAAGCTACAATATAGCCTTAGTAGATAATAAAACAATAGATGAAAGAGGTATAGCTTGGAGTAATAATGAAGTACTTAAAAGAGCAGTAGAAGGTCTGAATGTAAGACCTGATTTAGTTTTATCTGATGGATATGCAGTTAAAAATTTGAATATAAGAAATGAATTTATAATAAAAGGTGATAGTAAAAGTGTTAGTATAGCATCTGCATCCATTATAGCTAAGGTATATAGAGATAATATGATGAAAGAATATTCTAAAGAGTTAAGTATGTATGGTTTTAACCATAATGCAGGTTATGGCACAGAAGAACATATACAAGCAATAAAAAAATATGGAACTTCTAAAATACATAGAATGAGTTTTTTAACAAATATATTATAATTAAATAAAAAACTTATTTATAAAGTGATTTATATTATTTTTGTATTTAAATAAATATAACATAAATTGAATAAATAAAAGATGATATCTGAAAATAGATTTAACTTTAATGTGGTAAATATAAAAAATACATTTAACAAACATATGAATTGGTTTATTAAGTGTATTTTTTATATTTGTGGTGTTAAAATTAAATATATTTTGAGACACCATATTCTTGTGTTTGCCTTTAAATATACAAGAACTTATTTGATTATATTTGAAAAGCATTTTTTATAAGATTTACAGAGTAATTACTATTGAGGGTGTTTAAGATTACTTCTATTACATCAAGTCTAAAATAAAATTTATTATGTATAGCTTTTTTTATTATGTATAATTGAGCTGTTTTGTAAATTTTATTTTGCTTTTTAAAAGTTATAGCTTCACTAGGACTACCATAGATAGAACCATATCTAGTTTTAACCTCTATAAAGACAATAAAATTTTTATCTTTAGCTATTATATCTATTTCACCTAATTTACACCTAAAATTTTTTTCTAATATAATATATCCACAATTTTTAATATAGTCAGCAGCTATAGCTTCACCAAAAGAACCAATATCTTTATTACAATAGTGCATAAATATCACCTTTCGTTATACTATATCATTATTTATAAATTTTCTATATTGCAGAGCTTCTATTATATCTTCCTTTTGAATTTTGCTATTACTATTTAAGTCAGCTATGGTTCGAGCAACTTTAAGTATACGGCCATAGGATCTAACACTTAAATTAAACCTATCATATATTTTCTCTAATATATTGGAAGCTCCTATATTTAAGTTACAGTATTTTTTTAAATGGATTCTTTTCATTTGGGAATTAGTATAAATACCTTCATTAAGAAACCTTTTCTCTTGTATTTTTCGTGCTGTATTTACTCTTTCTTTTACAGCATCAGAGGATTCTGAATTTTTATTATTCCTAATTTCAGTATAGGATAAAGAAGGAACAAAGGTAAAGATATCAATTCTATCTAAAAGTGGCCCAGAAAGTTTATTTAAGTACCTTTTAATTTCATAATCGCTGCAGCTGCAAGGTTTTTCAGAACCTAAGAAGCCACAAGGACAGGGATTTAAAGTTCCTAGTAATATAAAATTTGAGTTATAAGTAGCGGTACCATTAAATCTACTTATAGTTATTTTTTTATCTTCTAAAGGTTGCCTTAAAGCTTCTAATACTGCTTTTTTAAATTCTAATATTTCATCTAAGAACAAAACACCGTTGTGAGCCAAAGAAATTTCCCCAGGAATTAAATGTATTCCACCTCCAGTTAAGGCTGCCTGAGAAGAAGTACTATGGGGATTTCTAAAAGGTCTTTTGGTTATTAATGAACCATTTTTATCTAATTTACCAGCTATACTATATATTTTAGTTACTTCTAAAGATTCTTCATAATTTAAGTCAGGAATTATAGAAGGAAATCTTTCAGCTAACATAGTTTTACCACAACCAGGGGGACCGGACATTATTACATTATGGGAGCCTGCTGCAGCTATTTCTAAAGCTCTTTTTGAGCTTTCTTGACCAGCTATTTCAGAGAAATCTTTTTCTTTTACTGTATTAGAACCTATATTGTTTGTATCAATTTTGTGTGGAAGTAAATCTTTGTAACAAATAAAATGAATAACTTCTTTTAAATGGGAAAAGGGATAAACATTTATTTTATCTAGCATAGCACATTCATTAGCATTACTTATAGGAACTATAAAGCTTAGATAATTGTTTTCCAAAGCTTCTAAGGCTATAGGAAGAGCACCCCTTATTTTATTTATTTCTCCAAATAGCGAAAGTTCTCCCAAAACCATATGGTTTTTTAAGGATTCCCCATTGATTTGCTCTGTAGCAGCTAATATAGCAAGAGCTATAGGTAAATCAAAGGAAGAACCTTCTTTTCTTATATCAGCAGGGGACAGATTTACTGTTATTTTGCTTATAGGAAACTCATAACCTGAGTTTGTTATTGCGGATTTTACCCTTTCTTTGGATTCTTTAACGGAGGTATCTGCAAGACCTACTATATTAAAGGTAGGAAGACCATGACTTATATCTACTTCTACAGATATCAAATTACAGCAAGCTCCATTTAAGGTAGCTGTAATAACTTTACTAGTCAAAAAAATCACCTCATAATTTAATATATATTTTATTTCATAGATAATTTATAAAAATATATCTTTATATTATATAAATTATTGACTATTTATTTAAATATATAAGTATTTTCCAATATTTATTTTTTTATATGGTAAAAGTGAATAAAAAAATAATATTTGACCACAATTTAAAGATAAAATTATAAAAAGGTGATAAAATGATAGAGTTAAATTTATGGTATGCTAGTGCCAAGGTTTCAAATAATATAAAAACAAAATTATTACAGGAATTTAAGTCTGTATCTAATATATTTGATTATGTACAAAATTTTAAATATGAAGAAAATATAAATAAAAATATAGTTAAAGTAATAAACAATTTTAAAATGGCCTGGAATAAAGAAAAAATAAAAAATATGAAAAATAAGATATTACAAGACAATATTAAAATAATAAATTATATGGAAAAAGAATATCCATCCAAATTAAGAAACTATGAAGATGCACCAGCTGTGTTGTTTTATAAAGGGAATATAGAAAAGTTAAATAGTCTTAAAAGTGCCGCTATCGTAGGTTCTAGAAAATGTTCTACCTATGGTATGAAGGTAACCAAAATTATAAGTGAAACTTTGGCTGATAATAACATAATGGTAGTTAGTGGAATGGCTAAGGGGATAGATTATTATGCTCATTTATATTGTATAGAGAATAAAGGTTTTACTACAGCAATTTTAGGTAGTGGTATTGATGTTGTATACCCAAAGCAAAATAAAAAAATATATGATATTATAAGTGATGATGGATGTGTAATATCTGAATTCTTACCAGGAACACCACCTTTATCCTATAATTTCCCTAGACGAAATAGAATAATTAGTGGGGTAAGTGATATAGTAATAGTTGTAGAAGCGGGAGAAAAGAGTGGATCATTAATAACTACAGAAATAGCTTTAGAACAAGGAAAAGATGTAGTAGCAGTTCCAGGTTCTATATTTTCCAGGGAAAGCATAGGTACAAATAAAATTATAAAAGAAGGCGCCTATGTATTTACAACTGTAGAAGATATTTTAAATTATATGGGTATAGAAAAAATAAAAATAAATAATAATAAGGATAACAAGGTGGCTTTAAAGGACAGCTTACAGGGAAAAGTTTACAATGTATTAAGCCATGAACCTAAACATGTAGATGACTTATTAAAATTAATGGATATTGACATAAAACATTTATATGAGGTATTATTTGAATTGCAGCTAAAAAAAGAAATAATTTGTTTGGCTGGCAACTATTATGTTAAATCCTAATGGGTAGAGTATAATATAAAAATATAGAGTTTATATATTACACATAAAAGTGTTTGTAGGTATATATAAATATTATAAAAACCTGTTTATCCGAGTGCTACCATTGCTAATACTCCTATAGACTCTTTGAGAGGGTATCACCAAATCAGCAGTCTATGGAGGCGACTCATTACAAATCAGCATTTTGTGTAAGTGATTTACCCTAAATCATAGATTTGAGTTCGCTACTTAAGATTTGAGGCGCTTGTTTTTATGAAAGTAGGAGCTAAGCACTGCTAAGTACCTGGATAAGTTTTTTAATGTTCAGATGGAGAAAAGTAATTATTTTAAAGAAACTCCACCTGAATCTAAAAATCACTTGATATCACATTAAGTTAATGTATAATTCTCACTAAGGTTTAATAAAAATAGTAGCACCATAAAAAAGGGTGTAATTTTAAATTAGTATATCAGGTAAGGGGGTGTGACTCTGGTTATTAGTTTTACCAGAGAAATAGAATGGGACAAAAAATGGGACAAAATTTAGTAATAGTAGAATCACCAGCAAAAGCTAAAACCATAAAGAAATATTTAGGAAAAAACTATGTAGTTGAGGCATCAATGGGACATGTAAGAGATTTACCTAAAAGTCAATTAGGTGTTGATATAGAAAACAATTATGATCCTAAGTATATAACAATAAGAGGAAAAGGTGAACTTTTAGATAAGCTTAGAAAAGAAGCTAAAAAAAGCTCTAAAGTATATTTAGCAACGGACCCGGATAGAGAGGGAGAAGCTATTTCTTGGCATTTAGCTCATGTTTTAAAAATAGATGAGAACGAGGAATGCAGAATAGAATTTAATGAGATAACTAAAACTTCTATAAAGAAAGCAATAAAATCTCCGAGAAAAATAAATGAAAATGTAGTAGACGCTCAGCAAGCAAGAAGAGTTTTGGATAGATTAGTAGGATATAAAATAAGCCCTATACTATGGAGCAAGGTTAAATGGGGATTAAGTGCAGGTAGAGTCCAATCTGTGACTTTAAGAATGATATGCGATAGAGAAAGAGAAATTGAAGAATTTATACCAAAAGAGTATTGGACTATAGAATGTGAGGTACATAAGGAAAAAAATAAAAAGCCTTTCATAATAAAATTAACTACTAAATCAGGAAAAAAAATAGAGATAACTAATGAAGAGGAAGCTATTGAAGTAATACAGGACTTAAAAAAGGGTGAATTTATTGTAAAAAAAATAAAGAAGACAAAGAAAAATAAAAATCCTTTACCGCCTTTTACTACAAGTACTCTTCAACAGGATTCTTATAAGAAATTAAATTTTCCTACTAAAAAGACTATGTCTATAGCTCAACAACTATATGAAGGTATAGATATTAAAGGGTTCGGTGCAGTAGGTCTTATAACTTACATGAGAACGGATTCTATAAGAATATCAGAAGAAGCTCAAAAATCAACTTTAGAGCATATCAAAAGTAACTTTGGAGAGGAATATATACCAAAAACTCCAAGAGTTTTTAAAGGAAAGAAAAATATACAGGATGCCCATGAAGCTATAAGACCAACTAATATTGAAATAACTCCTACACTCGCTAAGGAAAGCTTAACACCTCAACAATATAAACTATACGAATTAATATGGGAAAGGTTTGTAGCAAGCCAAATGGCTTCTTGTATTTTAGATTCAACATCTATAAGTATAGAAAATGGCAAATATGGATTAAGAGCTAGTGGATCCTTAATAGCCTTTGATGGTTTCATGAAGGTATATGAATATTCTACAGAAGAAGAAAAGGATAGTATAAAGATACCTCAATTGGAAGAAAATGAAATACTAAAAGAAAAATCTATAAATAAAAGTCAGCATTTTACCCAACCACCAGCTAGGTATTCAGAAGCTTCTTTAGTAAAAACTTTAGAAGAAAATGGTATAGGAAGGCCAAGTACTTATGCTCCTATTATATCTACTATATTAGATAGGAAATATGTAGAAAGAGAGAAAAAAACATTAAAACCTACAGAACTAGGAGACATAGTAAATAACATAGTAAGTGAATATTTTAAACAAATAGTGGATCTAGAATTTACAGCGGATATGGAAAATAAGCTAGATTATATAGAGGAAGGGAAAAAATCATGGAGAGAGGTAGTAAATGATTTCTTTCAGCCATTAATAAAATCCATAGAAATAGCAGAAAAGGAAATAGCAAAAATAACCATTGAAGATAAAGTAACAGATGTAATATGTGAAAAATGCGGAAGAAATATGGTTATAAAACATGGAAGATATGGAGATTTCTTAGCATGTCCAGGATATCCAGATTGTAAAAATACTAAACCTATAGTAGAGGAAATAGATGTTAAGTGTCCTAAATGTGGAGATGGAAAAGTTTTAATAAAGAAAAGTAGAAAAGGTAGAAAGTTTTATGGATGTAGTAATTATCCAGACTGTGATTTTGTAAGTTGGTCAGAACCTGTGAAAGAAAAGTGTGAAGAATGTGGAAGTTACATGGTAAAAAAACAAAGCAAAGCTAAAGGTGAATACTATGAATGTGCTAATTCAGAATGTAAGCATAGAAAATATTTAAATAATAAAGAGTAATGTATTAATAATTAATTTATATAAATAATTGTTATTTATATATCTTAAATGTTGAAATAAACAAACCCTTATGTTATTATAGATAAGGACAGGCAACAATTCTAAATATTTTTAATAGTCAAAATTTTTAGAGACATAATATAAAAAGGCAGCAGGAATCAATATATAAATTAAAGTAAAAGAGGTAATATAAGGAGGAAAACCCATGAGTTCATTACTAGATAAAACAAGAATGTTGAATAGAATATTGCAAAAATCAGGTACAGAACCAGTAGATTTCGAAGATATATGTAATTTATTAAGTGACGTTTTAGAGTGCAACGTATATATAATTAGTAGAAAAGGAAAGATATTGGGATCTAAATTTTATTCAGGATTTGAATGTGATGAAGTAAGGGAAGTTGTTTTAAAAGAAAATAGATTCCCAGACTTCTACAATAATAAATTGTTAAATGTAAATGAAACTTTATCAAATTCACCTAACCATGATAAATGTGTATTTGATAATTTAAAGGATTGTTCAATAAATAATAAATTATCAACAATAGTTCCTATAAATGGAAATAGGGAAAGATTAGGTACATTATTATTAGCTAGATTTGATAAAGAATTTACTGATGAAGATTTAGTGTTAGCAGAATATAGTGCTACAATAATTGGTCTTGAAATATTAAGATCAAAACAGGATCAAATAGAAGAAGAAGCAAGAAAAAAAGCTGTGGTTCAATTAGCTATAGGAACATTATCTTATTCAGAATTAGAAGCTGTAGAACATATATTTAATGAGTTAGATGGTACAGAAGGATTATTAGTAGCATCTAAAATAGCAGATAAAGTTGGAATAACAAGATCTGTTATAGTAAATGCATTAAGAAAATTTGAAAGTGCAGGGGTAATCGAATCAAGATCCCTAGGTATGAAAGGTACTCATATTAGAATATTAAATGACAAGCTTTTAGAAGAATTAAAGAAGATAAAATAGTAAAGAAGTCTTAGGACTTCTTTATTTTTTAGTATAATTATGAAAGAATTCTTAGGTAGGTAATTGTTGGATAAAAATATACCAAAATTTTTTTGAAATTATTATTGAATAACATAGTAGGGTGTGATATACTACCTAAGGAGAAAATACACACATTATCTAATTTTATAAATGGTGCCTTAAGGGGTAGTTTATAAATATAAGGGTAATGGAGGAAAAACCAAGGAGGTAAATTTATGTCAGTTATATCAATGAAACAATTATTAGAAGCAGGTGTTCATTTTGGACATCAAACAAGAAGATGGAACCCTAAAATGGCTCCATACATATTTACAGAAAGAAATGGAATTTACATTATCGATTTACAAAAAACAGTTAAGAAGGTAGAAGAGGCTTATAACTTCTTAAGATCAGTTGCGGAAGAAGGAAAAGATGTATTATTTGTAGGAACTAAAAAACAAGCTCAAGAAGCTATAGAAGAAGAAGCTAAAAGATCAGAAATGCACTTTGTTAACAACAGATGGTTAGGTGGAATGTTAACAAACTTTACAACTATAACAGCTAGAATAAACAAATTAGAAGAATTAGATAAGATGGAAGAAGATGGAACATTTGAAGTTCTTCCTAAAAAAGAAGTTATAAAATTAAAGAATGAAAGAGAAAAACTTGAAAAGAACTTAGGTGGAATAAGAAAGTTAGATGCAAACAATGTAGGAGCTATGTTCATCGTTGATCCAAGAAAAGAAAAGAATGCTATATTAGAAGCTAAAAGACTTGGAATTCCAGTTGTAGCTATAGTAGATACAAACTGTGATCCAGACGAAGTAGATTTCGTAATTCCAGGAAATGATGATGCTATAAGAGCTGTAAGATTAATAGCAGCAAAAATGGCTGATGCTGTTCTTGAAGGAAGACAAGGTGAACAATTAGCAGAATAATTTAGCTATTATAAATGAAAAATATAAGGTAGGTGAGACTAATCTCTCATTTACCTTTTAAATTAGTTAAAATAGGAGGAATATATAATGATCAGTGCTAAAATGGTAAAAGATCTAAGAGAAAAAACTGGCGCAGGAATGATGGATTGTAAAAAAGCTTTAACTGAATGTGATGGAGATTTAGAAAAGGCTGTAGAAGTATTAAGAGAAAAAGGGTTAGCAGCCGCTGCTAAAAAATCAGGAAGAGTAGCTGCAGAAGGTATTGTAAGCACATACATATCTGAAGACATGAAAAATGGATCAATAGTAGAATTTAACTGTGAAACAGATTTCGTTTCAGTAAACGAATTATTTGTAGAGTTAGCAAACAATTTATCAAAACAAGCAGCTTTTTCAAATGTTTCAACTGCAGAAGAATTATTAGAAGAAAAATATATAGCAGATGAAAGCAAATTAGTTAAAGATGTAATAACTGAATTAATAGCTAAATTAGGTGAAAACATGAACTTAAGAAGAATAGCTAAACTTTCAGTAGATAAAGGTGTTATAACAAGCTACATCCATGGCGGTGGAAGAATCGGTGTTCTTGTAAAATTAGCTTGTGAAAAAGAAGATGCAAAATTAGCTGAGATAGCTAAAGACGTAGCAATGCAAGTTGCAGCTACAAATCCATTATTCTTAAATAGAGATGGTGTTGATACGGACACTTTAGAAAAAGAAAAAGAAATATACAGAGTTCAAGCTTTAAACGAAGGAAAGCCAGAAAAAGTTGTTGAAAAGATGGTTATGGGAAGAATTAACAAATACTATAAAGAAAACTGTTTAGTAGAACAACTTTGGGTTAAAAACGGAGATTACACTATAACTAAATACTTACAAGAGCAATCAAAAGAAATCGGTGCAGATATAACTGTAGAAGCTTTCGTAAGATACGAAAAAGGTGAAGGTATAGAAAAAAAAGAAGAAGACTTTGCTGAAGAAGTTCAAAGACAAATGAACCAAGGTAAATAATTAAAAAAGAGAACACTGAGTGTTCTCTTTTTTTGAAAAATAAGTTAATGATAAATCCTATAAGAGACATAGAAAATCAAAGCATTTTTAAAATTATGAAAAGCTTTATTATTAATAAATATTTACTTGTTATAATTTTATAGAAGGACTTATAAAGGGTAATAACTACTGGAAGTATTGTAGAAGGTAGCGATGGTATAATTTTATATGATATAATATAATATGATAAATAAAGTTAAATAGAATTTTATACAAATGCTATGTATAGGGAAATGATTTCTATAAAATTCCTGTTGTGTTTTATAGAAATATTAAATTTTTTTAACCTAGAACTGAAGTTATAATACATAATATATTTAATTTAAAATAATTTGGAGGTATAATATAGATGAATGAACCAAAGTATAAGCGCGTTATGTTAAAGCTATCAGGAGAAGCTTTGTCAGGAGAAAAAGGTTTTGGATTTGATTTTGATTTTACTAAGGAAATATCAGAACAAATAAAAAAATTAGTTGACATGGGAATAGAAGTAGGCGCAGTAGTTGGTGGAGGAAATATTTGGAGAGGCAGAAGTGGTTCAGATATGGATAGAACCACAGCAGATTATATGGGAATGTTGGCTACTTGTATAAATGCTTTAGCCCTTCAAGATTCATTAGAACAACTTGGAGTTAATACTAGAGTTCAGACTGCTATAGAAATGAAAGAAATTGCAGAACCATTTATAAGAAGAAGAGCTATGAGACACTTGGAAAAAGAAAGAGTGGTAATATTTGCATCTGGAACAGGTAATCCATATTTTTCAACTGATACAGCAGCTGCATTAAGAGCAGCAGAAATAGAAGCGGATGTTATATTACTTGCTAAAAAAGTAGATGGGGTTTATGATAAGGATCCTCATAAGTATGATGATGCTAAAAAATATAATAAATTATCTTATATAGAAGTATTAGAACAAGGATTACAGGTGATGGATTCTACAGCTACTTCTTTATGTATGGATAATGATATTCCTATATTAGTTTTTGGATTAGATAAACCTTGCAATATAATAAAAGCTGTAACTGGAGAAGAAATAGGTACTCTAGTTTCAAATTCAAAATAAGGGGAGGTTATTTAAGTGATAAAAGAAATATTAAAAAAAGCAGATGAAAAGATGGGGAAAACTATTGTAGCTTTAAAAAAAGAATTAGCTTCAATGAAAGCTGGTAGAGCTAATCCAGCTATGCTTGATAGAATAGAAGCAGAATATTACGGTTCTATGACTCCACTAAATCAATTAGGAAATATATCTGTACCAGAAGCAAGGGTTCTTTTAATACAACCTTGGGATAAAAGTGCTTTATCAGCCATAGAGAAAGCTATATTAAAATCAGATTTAGGTTTAAATCCTTCTAATGATGGTACTGTAATAAGACTTGTTATACCAGAATTAACAGAAGAAACAAGAAAAAACATAGTTAAAACTGTGAAAAAAACTGGAGAAGAAGCAAAAGTAGCTATAAGATCTATAAGAAGAGATTGTAATGATGATGTTAAGAATCTAAAAAAAGATGATGTTTCAGAAGATGATATTAAGAAAGCAGAAGATGATATTCAAAAGAAAACAGATAAATATATAAAAGAAGTAGATTCTATAATAAGTGTAAAAGAAAAGGAAATACTATCTATATAAACATTATAACCTGCTTATTAGCAGGTTTTTTAATAATTTAGAAGTAAATATGTTGGGGGTAACTTTATGAAAAAATTTTTTTCAAGTAACAAGAAAGCTAGTACAGATATGAATTTAGATATGAACAATATACCAAAACATATTGCTATCATAATGGATGGAAACGGAAGGTGGGCAAAGGAAAGAAGTTTGCCTAGAACTATGGGACACAAAGCCGGTGTCGAGACTATAAGAGAAATAGTGAAAGAATGCAATAAATTAGGTGTTAAGTACTTAACCTTATATGCTTTTTCTACAGAAAACTGGAAAAGACCAAAAGATGAGGTTAGCGCTCTTATGACTTTATTAGTTCAATATTTAAGAAAGGAAGTCAAGGAGCTTAATGAAAACAATGTAATGGTTAATGCAATAGGCAACATAGAAAAATTACCAGAGGTGTGCATAAAGGAATTAGAGAAAGCCTATGAAGAAACTAAAAATAACACAGGATTAGTGCTAAATTTAGCCTTAAATTATGGTGGTAGAGATGAGATAATAAGGGCAGTAAAATATATATATGAAGATATAACAGCAGGAAAGATAAAGGAAGAGGAAATAAATGAAGAACTTATTTCTAATTATCTTTATACAAAGGGAATAGCAGATCCGGATTTAATAATAAGACCTAGTGGCGAAAAAAGAATAAGTAATTTTTTATTATGGCAATGCGCTTATTCAGAATTTTGGTATTCAGATATAAAATGGCCTGATTTTAAAAAAGAGCATCTTCATAAGGCCATATATGATTATCAAAATAGAGATAGAAGATTTGGAGCTGTAAAATAACCTTTTAGAATAGGAGAGAATAACATGAATAGTAGATATATAGGGGCGTTAGTATTAGCACCTTTTGTAATATTCCTATTTATAGGAGGAGTATTTTTAAAATGGGGTATATTAGCACTTTCTTTAGGTGGTATGTATGAGTTTTATAAAGTAATTAAAAACAAAGATATACATCCCATAGAAATAGTAGGATACTTATTATGTTTAATATACTATATACCACTTTTAAATAGTATAAATTATAAAAATATCTTTTATATAACTACCTTAGCTGTTTTTATACTTTTAGCTATACCAGTTATAAATTTAAAGTACAATTTTATAGATGTGGCAATAACACTTTTAGGATTTTTATATGTACCCGTATTTTTTAGTTTTATAGTTTTAGTTAATAATAAAACTCACGGAAATTATTTAGTGTGGCTTATATTTATTTCTGCTTGGCTTTGTGATACTACAGCTTATTATGTAGGAAAGTATTTAGGAAAGAATAAATTATGTCCTAAAGTAAGTCCCAAAAAAACCATAGAAGGCTCTATAGGTGGAATAATAGGAGCTTCAGTAGCCTGCACTATATTTGGAATGGCTATATTTAAATTTGGAGTTAATATAGAAATTATACATTATATATTAATAGGTCTTATAAGTGGGATAGTTTGTCAATTTGGAGACTTGGTAGCTTCATCCATAAAAAGATATGCAGGAGTAAAAGATTATAGCAATTTGATACCAGGCCATGGAGGAATATTAGATAGATTTGATAGTATTTTATTTTCATCAGTGACAGTGTATTATTATTTAACTTTTATATTACAACTTTAAAATAAAATATAAGCAAAAGAGCTCAATCTATATTTATTCTTAGATTGAGTTTTTTAGTATAATTAATAATTAAAATAGCAATATTACAAATAAAATATAGTTAATATGAATTTGAATAGCTTATTTAATTCTTGCATTGGTATGCATAAAAATAAAATTAATAATATAAATAAGGGAACAGAGGGAACAATAGAATTAGTAAAGACTAGTTTATATTTGGAATTGTATTAAAATTTAATTGTAGTTGTTTTAGTTTTTATAAAGGAGCTTAATATATAAGCTTTATTATGAATATATTTATGTAGAAAGCAATAATAGGAGAAAAGGATTTGAGGCATTATAAACATAAATATAAAGATATAATCTATGCTATAATAATATTCATAATATTTTTTTTATTAGCTCTATTACTTAAAAATTATTTTAAGCCCTTTTTTATAATATTAGTTTTACTTTTTTTATGTAACCCTATTTATAATTTTTTATGTAGTAAAAAATTATTTAATAATAATGTAAATTCTATTATAAGCATAATTTTAGTAAATCTTATATTGTTTTTATTAATTTTTTTAATAGGAAATTTTATTTATAATCATTTTATATTATTAAAAGGGTATTATTATAATTTTAAAACAGAGATAGATTGTTTCCTCGGTGGTATAAACAAAATGTTAAATATAAACAAACATATATTTAACAAAAATTTAAATAATATAGATACAACTTTATTAAATGGAGACTTTTTTAGAAAAGGAGCTAGTTACACGACAGAATGGATTTTTGCATATTTTATAGCTAGTCTTTCTATATACTTTATTTTGGTGGATAAATATGCTATATTAGAAAATATTAAAAAATATATAGGTGTTAATGAATTTGAAAAAATTAAAGATAAAATATATAAATTAAAGGAAATAATAAAAATAGAATGTTTTTTAGTTATATTTACTACATTTCAAACCATAACAGGTTTAAAAATATTAAATATAAATAACTATTTAATATTAGGAGTGTTATGTGGTATATTAGACATATTACCTTACATAGGAACGGTTGTAATTTTTTTACCCTTAATATTATACCAATTCTATACAAAAAATTATGTAATATTTTTAGGTCTTATATGTCTTTATTTATTATTAATAATAACGAGACAAATATTAGAAACTAAGTTTATGAGCTCTAAGCTTCAATTACCTGCTTTAGCTATAATAATATCTATATATATAGGATTTAAAATTTTAGGGTTTTTAGGTTTGCTTCTAGGACCATTATATATAATAACCCTTAAAGAATTTATAAAAACTTAAATGAAAGTTATTAGAGGAGAGATGACATTTTGAAGAACATAACTATATTAGGAGCTACAGGTTCTATTGGAACCCAAACTTTAGATGTAATAAGAAAAGAAAGAGAAGATTTAAAATTAGTAGCTATATCCGCAAACAAAAGTTATAAAAAAGTTATAGAAATTATAAAGGAATTTAAACCGAAATATGCGGTTTTAATGGAAGAGGATGCCTTTAAAATAGTGGAAGATTTTTGTATAGATAATAAAATAGATACAAAAGTTTTAAAAGGTATGGAAGGAATGATTTATATAAGCACCTTAGAGGAGATAAATACAGTAGTTACCTCTGTGGTGGGGATGATAGGATTAGTTCCAACTATAAAAGCTATAGAAAGTGGCAAGGATATAGCTTTAGCTAACAAAGAAACCTTAGTAGTAGCTGGGGAACTAGTTATTAGTAAAGCTAAAGAGCATAATGTAAATATATTACCTGTAGATTCAGAACACGGAGCTATTTTTCAATGCTTAAGAGGAAATAAAGAGGAAGAGGTTAAAAATATAATAGTAACGGCTTCAGGAGGCCCTTTTAGAGGTAGAAAAAAGGAAGAACTTATAGATGTAAAACCAGAGCATGCTCTTAAACATCCTAAATGGAATATGGGAAGAAAAATATCTATAGATTCTGCCACATTAATGAATAAAGGATTAGAAGTTATAGAAGCTCATTTTTTATTTGGTATGGATTATGAAAATATAAAAGTAGTGGTACATCCACAAAGTATAGTTCATTCTATGGTGGAATATAAAGATGGAAGTGTAATAGCACAAATGGCAACTCCAGATATGAAATTACCTATACAATATGCTTTGAATTATCCTAATAGGAAAGAAAGTCAAATAGAACCTTTAGATTTTTATAAAATATCTAATTTAACCTTTGAAAAACCAGATATGGATACATTCTTACCATTAAAGTTAGCTTATGAAGCAGGGAAAAAAGGTGGAGTAATGCCAGCTATATTAAATGGAGCAAATGAGGTAGCTGTAAACTTATTTTTAAAGGGCAAAATAGAATTTTTACAAATAGGTGATCTATTACAAGAATGCATGAATAAATTTTATAAACCTATGGAAGCTACATTAGAGAATGTAATAAGTGTAGATAAGGAAGTTAGAGAGTATTTAGGTAAAAAATATGATATATAATAATAAAATTAATTTATAGGTACAATTTTAAGGGAGGTTAGTTAATGTATATAATAGCGGCTATTTTAGCTTTTGGCATATTAGTTTTAGTCCATGAATTTGGTCATTTTATTATGGCTAAAGCAAATGGTATAAAAGTTGAGGAGTTTTCTATAGGTATGGGCCCAAAACTTATAGGAATAAAGGGTAAAGAAACAGAATATTTAATAAAGCTTTTACCAATAGGTGGATATGTAAAGATGCTAGGAGACGAAGAAAAAAGTACAGATGAAAGAGCTTTTAATAACAAATCTCCTTTAAGAAAATTAAGTGTAGTAGTGGCAGGTCCTATTATGAATTTAGTATTAAGTGTAGTCTTGTTTGCTATAATATCATCTCAAAGGGGATACTGGGCACCTATAGTAGAAAAAGTAGTGCCAAATGGTCCAGCAGCGGTAGCAGGATTTATGCCAGGAGATAAAATAGTAAAGGTTAATGATAAGAAAATAACTACTTGGGATGATTTTGTTGCAGTTATTTATTCAGGGAATGGAACGCCTTTAAATATAAAATTTACACGAGATAATGTAGAGGATAGTATTAAGTTGACACCAATTAAAGACACTAAAGAAAATAGATATATGATAGGTATATATCCTACACTAATAGAAAATTTAAGTTTTAAAGAATCTGTAAAACAGGGATTCACACAAACAGGATCCTTAGTAAAACAAACCGTTGGGTTTTTTAAAACTCTATTCCAAGGGAAGGTTTCTAAAAATGATGTAGGAGGACCATTAACTATAATTAAAGTTTCAGGAAAAGTAGCTAAAGAAGGTGTAATGAGTTTAATGGCCTTTACAGCTTATATAAGCTTACAATTGGCTATATTTAATATTATACCTTTCCCAGCTTTGGATGGAGGATATATATTCTTATTTTTATTTGAAGCTATTACAGGAAAAAGAGTAGATGAAAATAAAGTAGGGTTTGTAAATTATATAGGTTTTGCTGTATTAATGGGTCTGATGGTGTTAGTAACTATAAAAGATATATTATATCCTATAAAATTTTGATGAATTTAAGATTTAAAGGGATTAAAGTAATTTTTTAAGCAAATTTCACCTGAATCTAAAGATAGATTAATAAGAAACTTTATTTAAACCCAAAAATTGCTTGATTTCATTCAGGTGAATTTAAAGCTAGGAGATGAAACAATGATAAGAAAGTCAACTAGAAAAGTTAAAGTAGGAAGCATATATGTAGGAGGAGATTCTCCTATATCTATACAATCTATGACCAATACAGATACTAGAGATGTTAAAAGTACACTAAATCAAATAAATAAGTTAGAAAAAATAGGCTGTGATATAATAAGATGCGCAGTTCCGGATATGGAAGCTAGCGAAGCTTTAAAAATAATAACTAAAAAATCAAAAATTCCAGTGGTGGCAGATATACATTTTGATTATAAATTAGCTTTAGAATCTATAAAAAATGGAGTAGATGCCTTAAGAATAAATCCAGGGAATATAGGCTCTATGGAAAGAGTTAAAATGGTAGCAGAAGCCGCAAAGGAAAAGTCTATTCCTATAAGAATAGGAGTAAACTCAGGTTCATTAAAAAAAGATATATTAGATAAATATGGTAGAGTATGCCCAGAAGCATTAGTAGAGAGTGCCCTTCAGCATGTGAGCATATTAGAAAAATGCAATTTTAATGATATAGTAATATCTATAAAGTCTTCTAATGTTATGCAAATGATAGAAAGTTATAGATTAATATCAGAAAAAGTAAATTATCCTTTGCATTTAGGAGTTACAGAAGCAGGAACTACATTTAGAGGAACTATAAAATCTAGTGTAGGTATAGGTACCCTACTGGCAGAAGGTATAGGAGATACTATAAGAGTATCTATTACAGGAGATCCGCTAGAAGAAATTAAAATAGGAAAAGAAATATTAAGATCTCTAGGATACGTAAATGAAGGAATAGAATTTGTATCCTGCCCAACCTGTGGAAGAACGAATATAGACTTAATATCCATAGCCGAGGAAGTAGAAAAAAGACTTTTAAACTGTAATAAAAATATTAAAGTAGCGGTAATGGGCTGTGTAGTTAACGGACCAGGAGAAGCAAGAGAGGCAGATATAGGTATAGCAGGAGGCAAAGGAGAAGGGCTTATATTCAAAAAGGGAGAGATTATAAAAAAAGTTAAAGAAGAAGATATAATAGATGAACTTATAAAAGAAATAGAAAAGATGTAATTTGTGAATGTTTTAGTTTATTTAAATTAATTTGAATTTCAACATACATAGAAGATAGAGTATAAAGAAAGTTCTTAGTTTTAGATATTAGGGTTTTAACTCTAATTTAAAGTTAGGAAATATTTATCTAGAGGTGTAGAATTCATTACTTTATGGATGATGGTCATTAGATAAAAATTACTTTAAATTTTAAGTTGAAATTCATTTTTTTATTTTTATAAATGTGATAATATATTTATTATGTTTTAATGGATAACATTACTCTTAGGAGGAATAATATGGAGAATACTTCAGTTAGTGATTTGCAAAAGGAAATAAATAAAGAAGAGTTTGATATAGATAAAGAAATAAAAATAGTAAGAGTTCAGTATTTTAGAAAAAAAAATAAACTAAAAATAATACTAAAATCCATTAGTAGTTTTACTAAAGAAAAGGAAGATCATATAAAAAATATATTAAAGAAGAGATTCTCTATGGTGGAAGATTTTCAAATAATTTGCTATAAGGATTTATCCCATGTTACCTTAGAGGAACTTTCAAAAAAATATTGGGTAGATATAGTTAATTTAGCTTCTTCTTCTGTGCCCATTGCAAGAGATTGTCTTTTAAAATCTAAAAGAGAAGTGTTAGAAGATAGTATAAATATAACCTATAATAATGAATTTTTATGTAGGTTTCTTTCTAAAAATAAATTTGAAGGTAAATTGAAATCCTATATAAGGGATATATTTGGAATAGAATGCAATATAAAATTAGAATATGATAAATCCTTTGACGAAGAGGACTACTTTAAGACTATAGAAACTATGGAGAAGTCCATGATAAAAAATGTTTTAAGTGAAATTAAATCTAAAGAAAAGAAAGTAGTTAAAAAAGAAAATTCGCCAAAGCCTAGTGAAAATGAAAGTAAGGATAATTCTATCATACTAGGAAGAAGTATAAGAGAAGATAATATATTCATGAAAGATCTAAATGAAAATTCTGGCATAGTTGTAGTATGTGGAGATATATTTAAAAAAGAAGTTATAGAAACAAAGACCGGAAGAAAAATAGTAACTTTCTTTATAACAGATTATACCAACTCCATGACAGTTAAACTGTTCCCAAGGGCTAAGGATGCAGATAGAATAATAGAAGAAATAAAAGAAGGGATTTATTGCAAAGTTAGAGGCGAAGTAGTAAATGACCCTTATGCAAGAGAATGTGTAATAATGGCAAAGGATATAGTAAAAACTACAAAAATAGAAAAAATGGATATAGCAGAGGAAAAAAGAGTAGAACTTCATATGCACAGTCAAATGAGTGCCATGGATGGGATGACTCCAGTATCAGAATTAGTGAAAAGAGCTGCTAAATGGGGCCATAAAGCAGTGGCTATTACAGATCATGGTGTAGTTCAGGCTTATCCAGATGCAATGTCTGCAGCTAAAAAAGGTAATATAAAAGTTATATACGGAATAGAAGCTTATCTTGTAGATGATGGAGTACCTATTATATCTAAAGCAGGGGATAAAACCATAGAGGATACTTTTGTAGTTTTTGATTTAGAAACAACAGGTTTTTCCAGTAAAAATGATAAAATAATAGAAATAGGTGCAGTAAAGATAGAAAAGGGAAAAATAGTAGATAGGTTTAGTGAATTTGTAAATCCAGAAAGGAGCATACCAGAGAAAATAACAGAACTTACAAGCATAACAGATGATATGGTAGATGATAAAGAAGCTATAGATAAAATACTTCCAAGATTTATAGAGTTTATGGGAGACTCTGTGGTGGTTGCTCATAATGCAGCCTTTGATGTATCTTTTATAAACAAAAATTGTAAAGATTTAAAAATAGAATTTAAAAATAGTGTAATGGATACGGTAACATTAAGCAGATTTTTATTCCCTGAATTAAAGAGATATAAATTAAATGTTATAGCAAAGCATTTAGGCATATCTCTAGAAAATCATCATAGAGCTGTGGATGATGCTAAAGCCACAGCAGATATCTTATTAAAATCTTTTGAAATGTTAAAAGAAAAAGAAATAATTACCTTACATAATTTAAATAAGGAATTTTTAGGGAATATAAATATAAAAAAAGAGCCCACCTATCATTTAATAATTTTGGCTAAAAATGCAGTAGGTCTTAAAAATTTATATAAATTAGTTTCTAAATCTAATCTGGAGTATTTCTTTAAAAGACCAAGAATGGCTAAAAGCCTTATAAATGAGTATAAAGAAGGACTTATAATAGGTTCTGCCTGTGAGGCGGGTCAAATATATAAAGAAATATTAAAGGGAAAAACAAAAGAAGAATTAAAAAATATGATAGATTTTTATGATTATTTAGAGATACAACCTCTAGGTAACAATGAATTTCTTGTAAAAAATGGTTCTGTAAAAGATGAAGAAGAACTTAAAGAAATAAATAAAAAAATATGTGAATTAGGGGAGTTTTATAATAAACCTGTGGTGGCCACCTGTGATGTGCATTTTTTAGATGAAGAACATGAAGTATTTAGAAGAATATTAATGTCAGGTCAAGGCTTTAAGGATGCAGACAATCAACCACCTCTTTATCTTAGAACCACAGAGGAAATGCTTAAAGAATTTGAGTATTTAGGAGAGGAAAAGGCAAAGGAAGTAGTAATTTATAATACAAACAAGATAGCGGACATGATAGATGAAATAAAACCAATTCCAGAGGAAACTTTTCCACCTAAGATAGAGGGTGCGGAAGAAGATATAAGAAATATGACTATAAAAAAAGCTCATGATATATATGGAGATCCACTTCCTGAAATAGTAGAAAAAAGATTAACAAAGGAATTAAATTCTATAATAAATAATGGTTATGCTGTACTTTATTTGATAGCCCATAAACTAGTAGCTAAATCCTATGAAGATGGATACTTGGTAGGTTCCAGAGGATCCGTTGGATCTTCCTTTGCAGCTACTATGTCAGATATTACAGAGGTTAATGGATTACCGCCTCATTATGTATGTCCTAAATGTAAATATAGTGAATTTTTTACAGATGGATCTGTAGGTTCAGGAGCGGATTTAGAGGATAAGGATTGCCCAAAGTGTGGAACTAAATTAATAAAAGATGGTCATGATATACCCTTTGAAACTTTTTTAGGTTTTGAAGGAGATAAAGAACCGGATATAGATTTAAACTTTTCAGGAGAATATCAAGGGGTAGTTCATAAATATACAGAAGTTTTATTTGGAAAGGGCCATGTTTTTAAAGCAGGAACTATTGGTACTATAGCTGAAAAAACTGCCTATGGTTTTGTAAAAAAATATTTAGACGAAAAGAATATAAAAGCCAACAATGCAGAAATAGAAAGATTGTCTAAGGGATGTACAGGAGTTAAAAGAACATCAGGACAACATCCAGGAGGCATTATGGTTGTACCTGCAGACAATGAAATATTTAATTTTACACCTATACAGCATCCAGCAGATGATACAGAAAGCGACGTTATAACTACCCACTTTGATTATCATTCTATAAGTGGTAGACTTTTAAAATTAGACATATTAGGTCATGACGACCCTACAGTACTTAGAATGCTTCAGGATTTAACTCAGGTAGATCCTAAAGCTGTACCCCTAGGAGATACAAAGGTTATAAGTTTATTCACATCTACAAAGGCTCTAGGGGTTACAGAGGAAGATATAGATTGTCCTGTAGGAACCTATGGACTCCCAGAGTTTGGAACTAAATTCGTAAGACAAATGTTATTAGATACCAAACCGAAAAGTTTTGCAGAATTGGTTAGAATATCAGGATTATCCCATGGTACAGATGTGTGGCTTAATAATGCTCAGTATTTTATAAAAGAGGGGTATACTACTATAAAGGATTGTATATCTACAAGGGACGATATAATGGTATATTTACTTCAAAAGGGACTGCCACCAAAGAGTGCTTTTACAATAATGGAAAAAGTAAGAAAGGGTAAAGGTCTTACAGAGGAACAGGAGGCTCTAATGAAAGAACACGATGTGCCAGATTGGTATATAGAGTCCTGTAAGAAAATAAAGTATATGTTTCCTAAAGGTCATGCCGTAGCCTATGTAATGATGGCCATGAGGATAGCTTATTTTAAAGTTTATTATCCAAAGGCTTATTATACTACTTATTTTTCTGTTAGAGCAGATGACTTTGATGCAGATCTAATAGTAAAGGGAGAAGAAAAAATAAAAGAAAAAATGAATGAATTATATGCCATGGGCAATAATATAACTCAAAAGGATAAAGGACTTTTAACTATACTTGAAATATGTTATGAAATGTACAAAAGAGGTATAAAGTTTTTAAAGGTAGATCTATATAAATCTAATGCTACTAAATTTTTAATAGAAGGAGATAGTATAAGACCACCTTTAAGTGCCCTTCAAGGTGTAGGAAAAAATGCAGCTAAAAGCATAGAAGAAGCTAGATTAGAGGGAGAATTTATATCAAAAGAAGATTTAAGATTAAGAACTAAGGTTACAAAAACTGTTATAGAAACATTAGGAAATCATGGTTGTTTAAGGGGAATGCAGGAAACTAATCAAATATCTCTATTTAGTCTTTAATTGAAAATTAAATTTGAGATACAGTTATAATGAAATGGATATTTTTATTAAAAAATTTTATGTTGTCAATAGTTATTTTTTTCGTTTCATAACTTTTCCTTGAAATTCATATTCTACTATGATAAAATAAAACTAGTAAAGAGCAAGACATATGTTAAAGCACAGAGTGGGTATAAACCCGCTCTTTCTATTTGTAAAAAAACGCAGCGCAAGTTGCGTTTTTAAATTAATATAAAATAATAGCTGATTATTTGGAAAAACTAAGTGTATAAAATATATTTTAAAATAGCAAGGAGGGGTTTTTATGAGTAAACATAGTTTAATTGAAAATCTTAAAAAGCAAATAGAGCCTATTGTTAAAGGTTTAAGCTATGATCTATATCATATAGAATTTGTTAAAGAAGGAAAAGAAAATTATTTAAGAATATATATAGATAGTGAAAGTGGTGTATCTTTAGAGGGTTGCGAAAAGGTAAGTAGAGCAGTTAGTGAATTATTAGATGACATAGATCCAATTCAAGAAAGCTACTATTTAGAAGTTTCTTCACCAGGAATTGACAGAGTTTTATATACAGATAAACATTTAGAAAAATATAAAGGCTATAATATAGTATTAAATTTATATTCACCTATAGATAAAAAGAAAAAATATGAAGGTGAATTAGTAGACTTCAATGAAAATGAGATAAATATAAAGGTTGAAGAAAACATAGTAATTATACCTAGGGAAAAGATATCAAAGACTACTTTAAAAGGGGAACTGTAAGGAGGTTAATAAAAAAATGAACCAGGAATTTGTTGAAGCATTAAAGGAAATAGTAAAAGAAAAGGGTATAACTGCAGATCTTTTGTTTACAACTATAGAGGATGCTTTAGTAACAGCATATAAGAAAAATTATGCGAAACAAGGTGGATCAACTAATAATGTAAAGGTAATAATGAACAGGGAAAATGGAGAAATAAAAGTATATGCTCAAAAGAAAGTAGTAGAGCTAGTAGAAGAGGAAATTGAGGAAATATCCTTAGAAGATGCTAAAGAAATCGATCCAAACTATGAATTAGAGGATATAATAAATATTGAAGTAACACCTAAAAAGTTTGGAAGAATAGCAGCTCAAGCAGCAAAACAAGTAGTTATACAAAGAATAAAAGAAGAAGAAAGAAGAATTGTATACAACGAATATATAGAAAAAGAAGAAGATATATTAACAGGGACAGTTTTAAGAAAGGATAAGGGGAATATCCTTATAAACGTAGGTAAGTCAGAGGCGGTTTTAGGACCAAATGAACAAATACCTGGAGAACAATTTAGATTTAATGAAAAAATAAAATTATATGTGGTAGAAGTGAAAAATACTACAAAAGGACCACAGGTTTTAATATCAAGAACTCATCCAGGATTAGTGAAAAGGTTATTTGAACTTGAAGTGCCAGAAATATATAATGGAGTAGTAGAAATAAAAAGCATAGCAAGAGAAGCAGGATCAAGAACTAAAATAGCAGTATATTCTAATGATGAAGCTGTAGATCCAATGGGTGCTTGTGTTGGACCTAAAGGTGTAAGGGTGCAAAATATAGTAAATGAGCTTAAAAATGAGAAAATAGACATAATAAAATGGAGTAAATTTCCAGATGAGCTTATATCCAATGCTTTAAGCCCAGCTAAAGTAATTGATGTAACTATAGTGGATGAAGAAAATAAGGCTGCAAGGGTTGTAGTAGATGATAGCCAATTATCTTTAGCTATAGGTAAAGAAGGCCAAAATGTTAGACTAGCAGCTAAGTTAACAGGCTGGAAAATAGACATAAAAAGTAAATCTCAAGCAGAAAAAGAAGAAACATTAAATTTATCTGAAACTAAAGATGAAGTAATCTTAGAGAATAAAGAAGAAGACAAAGAGGAAAAAATAGATTTACATGAAGAAATGGATAGCATAGTTGAAGATACAAAAGAAAATATAAAAGAAGAGATAAGTGTATCTGAGAATAATCAAGAAGTAGATTCAGAGTTAGAAAAGGCCATGGAAGAAGTTTTTAATACTGAAGATAAAGAAAATAAATTAGAAAAAGATATAAATTTATTTGAAGATGATGATGAAAAACCAAGTATAGACACAGAAAAAGCTATAGAAGAAATCTTTAAAGATGAATTTTAATAGAATAAAAAAATCAAAAATAATTATATAGAATAAATATAATAAAGCAGGTGATTAAAGGATGAAAGTTAAAAAAGTACCTTTAAGAATGTGCACAGGATGTAGCGAAATGAAACCTAAAAAAGAACTTATACGAGTTGTTAAGAACAAAGAAGGAGAGGTTTCAATAGATTTAACTGGCAAAAAAGCAGGAAGAGGAGCTTATATTTGTAAAGATATAGAATGCTTTAATAAAGCATATAAATCTAAAAGACTAGAAAGAAATCTAGAAATTAAACTAGATGAACAAGTTTATGAAAGATTAAAAGGTGAGATAGAAGATGATACCAAATAAGTTCCTACAGTTTTTAAGCTTAACTAAAAAAGCAGGACATTTAGTAGAAGGATACAACAAATGTGAAGAGGCTGTAACAAAAAAAATAGTTTATGCGGTTATAATATCTTGTGATGCTTCAGAAAATAGTAAGAATAAATTTAAAGTAAAATGTGAAAAAAATGATATACCTTTAATAGAAGGTTATAGTGAAAAAGAGCTAGGCAATGTATTAGGAAGAGACTTTATAAAAATATTAGCTGTAAAGGATGAAGGTATGGCTAATAAGTTATTAAAATTATGGAATGATAGCCAAGAGCATTAGTTTCGGGGGTGAATAATTTGGCAAAAATAAGAGTATATGAATTAGCTAAAGAATTAAACATATCAAGTAAAGAACTTATAACATTATTAGAAGAAGAATTTAGTGTAGAAGTTAAAAATCATATGAGTGCTATAGAAGATGAGGATGCAGATCTTATAAAAGAATTATTATCAGGCAAAGAAAAATCAGAAAAAACAAAGGAAGAAGATGATGAAATAGAAACTACAGCGAAAAACCCAATAAAAGAATCAATAAATAATAAAAAATCTAATAAAAGAGATGACAAAAATGAAAAAGGTAACACTGAGAATGCAGAAGATATGGCTATAATAACAATGACTTCTGATACTATTACAGTAAAAGAAATATCAGATAAATTAGAAAAATCCTATGCAGAAGTTATAAAAGAACTAATGCTTATGGGTGTTATGGCCTCTGTAAATCAAGAAATAAACTTTGAAATGGCTGAGAAATTAGCAGCAAAATTTGATACAGAAATTTTAAAAGAAGAACAAGATGAGGAAGATGACTTAGAAGACATATTAAAAGATAGTGAAGAAGAAGAAAATCTTCAAAAAAGATCACCTATTATAACTGTTATGGGTCATGTTGACCACGGTAAAACATCTTTATTAGATGCTATAAGAAAATCTAAAGTAACTTCTACAGAAGCAGGCGGAATAACACAACATATAGGTGCTTATACTGTAGAATTAAATGGAGAGTCTATAACTTTCTTAGATACTCCAGGCCACGCAGCTTTTACAGCTATGAGAGCAAGAGGGGCTCAAGTTACAGATATAGTTATATTAGTAGTAGCAGCAGATGATGGAATAATGCCTCAAACTAAAGAAGCCATAAGTCACTGTAAGGCAGCTAATGTTCCATTAATAGTTGCTATAAACAAAATAGATAGACCTGGTGCTAACATAGATAAAGTAAAACAGGAATTAACAGAATATGGTCTAGTAGCAGAGGACTGGGGTGGAGATACAGTGTGTGTTCCAGTTTCAGCTCATACAAGAGAAGGTATAGATGAACTACTAGAAATGATACTTTTATCATCAGAAATACTTGAATTAAAAGCAAACCCAAATAGAAAAGCAAAAGGAACAGTGGTAGAAGCTAAACTTGATAAAGGAAGAGGACCTGTAGCTACATTGCTTGTTCAAAATGGTACTTTAACAGTAGGAGATTCTATAGTAGTAGGATCTACATATGGAAGAATAAGAGCTATGTTTAATTATAAAGGTGAAAATATACAATCAGCTGGTCCTTCTACACCAGTAGGAATACTAGGTTTATCAGAAGTTCCTGAAGCGGGAGATAAATTCTATCAAGTTAAAGATGAAAAAACTGCAAGAGGTATTGCAGATAAGAGAAAAGAAAAATTAAGAGATGAATATCTACAATCTACTCATAAGGTTTCTCTAGAAGATTTATATAATCAAATAAGGGAAGGTAAAGTAAAAGAATTAGGTCTAATTGTAAAAGCAGATGTTCAAGGTTCTGTAGAAGCTTTAAAACAATCCTTAGAGAAGCTTTCAACAGAAGAAGTAAAGGTTAGAGTTATTCATGGAGGAGTTGGTGCTATAAACGAAACAGATGTTACATTAGCTACAGCTTCTAATGGTATTATATTAGGATTTAATGTAAGACCAGATAATAATGCTAGTATAGCTGCTGAAAGAGACGGAGTAGATATTAAAACATATAGAGTTATATATGATGCTATAGAAGACATAAAATCAGCTATGTTAGGTATGTTAGAGCCAGAATTTAAAGAAGCAATTATAGGTACTGCAGAAGTTAGACAGGTTTATAAAATATCTAGTGTAGGAACTATAGCAGGAGCTTATATTCAAACAGGTAAATTAGCTAGAAATGCAGGAGCAAGAGTAATAAGAGATGGTATAGTAATATTTGAATCAGAACTTGCATCTCTAAAGAGATTTAAAGATGATGCTAAAGAAGTTGCTCAAGGATATGAATGTGGACTTAGCATAGAAAAGTTTAATGATATAAAAGAAGGCGACATAATTGAATGCTTTATCATGGAAGAGATTAAAAAGAAAACATTATAAAGTTCTCTTCTAAAAAAAGGAGTGGTTTTCATGGCAAAGTATAGAGCCGGAAGAATAAATGAAGAAGTAAAAAAAGAAGTTAGTAATATTATTCATAATGATATAAAAGATCCAAGATTAAGTGCCATGGTAAGTGTAACAGGTGTGGATGTTACAAAAGATTTAAAATATGCAAAGGTATATGTAAGTATTTTTGGAAATGAAAAAGCAAAAGAAGAATCTCTACAGGCTTTAAAAAGTTCTGTAGGTTTCATAAGAAAAGAAATTGGAAGAAGAGTTAAATTAAGAAATACACCAGAGGTTATAATAGAAGTAGATAATAGTATTGAAAGAGGTATGCATATAGATGAACTTCTTCATTCAATAAAGGAGAATGAGTCAAATGATAACTAATGATATACTAGATAAAATAAAGGAAAGTAATAGTATTGCTATTACTTTCCATACTTCTCCTGATGGAGATTCCTTAGGCAGCGCCTTAGGATTACTTCAGGGCATAAGAAGACTCAACAAAAAAGCTTATATACTTTCCAAAGAGCCTATACCAGAAACTTTTAAATACCTACCTTGTAGTGAAGAAATTACAGGGAATATAAAAGAGCCTATAGAAGATACAGAATGTGTTATAGTTTTAGATTGTGGAAATGTAGAAAGAATAAATGCAGAATTAGATTTAGAAAATAGAGAATACTCCTTAATAAATATAGATCATCACTTATCTAATGATATGTATGGTGATTTAAATTTTGTAGATACAAATGCGCCGGCTGTGGCTGAAGTTGTATATCAATTGCTTAAAATATTAGGGATAAATTCAGATAAAGATATAGCAGCTTGTCTATACACATCTTTAGTTACAGATACAGGTTCTTTTAGATATCCAGGTACCACATCTGTGACTCATATGATAGCAGGAGATTTAATAAATACAGGTCTAGATTTCAGCTCAATACATAGAAAAATATTTGAAAATAAAAAATTTGAAAGATTAAAGCTTTATGGAAAAGTTCTAGAGGAAATGTATTTAGAAGATGAAAAGTTATGTGTTATGAAAGTAACAGAAAAAATGATAAAAGAGTTAAACATAGAGGATCCAAAGGATACATCAGATATTATATCACAAGGTATGCAAATAGGATCTGTAGAAGTTGCTGTATTATTTAAAGAGGTAGAAGACGGGGTAAAGATAAGTTTAAGATCAAAAGAATATGTGGATGTAAGAAAAATAGCTGAAAATTTTGGCGGTGGAGGACATACTCGTGCTTCAGGAGCCTTTATAAAGGGAGAAGCTTTAAATATAGTAGAAAAAAAATTAATAGAAACTATAAAAAAAGAGTTGATATAAATGGATGGAGTAATAAATGTTTTAAAACCAAAGGGAATAACATCCTTTGATGTAGTTAGAAATATAAGAAAAATAGCAAAAATAAAAAAAGTTGGTCACACAGGTACATTAGATCCCTTAGCTTCTGGAGTTCTTCCGGTGTGTATAGGTAAAGCTACAAAAATAGTGGACTATATAATGGAGGGAACCAAAACCTATAGAGTAGAAATGAAACTTGGAACTACTACGGATACCTATGATAGAGAAGGTACTGTGTTAGAGGAAAAAGAAGTTAGTGTATCTTCTACAGAAGTAGAAAAGGCTATAGAAAAATATAAAGGCGATATAGAGCAAGTGCCACCTATGTATTCTGCCTTAAAAATTAATGGCCAAAAACTTTATGATTTAGCTAGAAAAGGTATAGAGGTAGAAAGGGAAGCGAGAAAAATACAAATACATGATATATGTATTTTAAGTATAGATCTACCCTATATTATATTTGATGTTAAGTGTTCAAAGGGAACTTATATAAGGAGTTTATGTTTTGATATAGGAAATGATTTAGGCTCAGGAGCGGTAATGTGGAATCTAGAAAGATTGGAAGCAAGCCCCTTTAATATAAAAGAAGCAATAAAATTAGAAGATTTAAATGAGGAAAATATAAAACAATTTATAACACCCATAGATGAAGCTTTAAAGGATTATGAAAAATTATATTTAGATAAAAAATTTGAAAAGCTTGTACTAAATGGTGTAATATTAAAAGATAGAAGAGTTTTAGATAATATAGAAGAAAATAAACTGTATAGAACTTATATAGAAGATGATAGATTTATAGGATTAGGAATGAAAAACGCATATGGATTTAAAATTCATAAATTATTAACTTAGGAGTAATAGCTTATGATAATTATGGAGGATAACTTTTCTACTAAATCAAAAGATAAAACTTATATAGCTTTAGGAAGTTTTGATGGACTTCATAAAGGTCATATGAAATTAATAAAAGAAACAAAAAAAATGGCTAAGGATAATAATGGTAAAAGTATGGTTTTAACCTTTAAAGACCATCCTTTAAATACTATAAATAAAGATTTAGCTCCTAAAATTCTATTAGATAATCCTAGTAAGGCAAAAATATTAGAAGAATATGGAGTAGATCTAGTTAATTTTATTAATTTTGATAAAGAATATATGGAACTTTGTCCAGAGGATTTTATAAAAAAGATGCTATATTACTATAATGCAGGTGGATTCGTAGTAGG
Organism: Clostridium sporogenes; assembly: GCF_001889325.1. Taxonomy (NCBI): domain Bacteria; kingdom Bacillati; phylum Bacillota; class Clostridia; order Eubacteriales; family Clostridiaceae; genus Clostridium; species Clostridium sporogenes. The sequence continues at coordinate 3,795,502 of NZ_CP013243.1, forward strand.
ATTTAATTATAGATTTGGATATAAAAATTTAGGAGATATAGAACTTCTGAATAAAATGAGCAAAAAATTTAATTTTAATCTTAAAGTAGTTTCCCCAGTTAAATATTTAAATGAAATCATAAGCAGTTCTAAAATAAGACATATATTAATAGAGGATGGCAATGTAGATAAAGCAAAAAAAATGCTAGGCAGAAACTATTTTTTAAAGGGCGATATAGTAAAAGGAAAACAGTTAGGGAGAAAACTTGGATACCCTACAGTAAACCTAAATTATAATACAAAATATGTTCTTCCAAGAGGGGGAGTGTATTATACCCTAATAGAATATGAAAATAAACTTTATAAGGGTATTACTAATGTAGGTTATAATCCTACAGTACAAGATAAAAAGTTAAATATAGAAACTCATATATTAGATTTCCATAAGGATATATATGGAGAAAATATAGTTATATATTTTTCAAAGAGAATTAGAGATGAGAAAAAATTCTCTTCTTTAGAAGAGTTAAAACATCAATTAAAAAAGGATAAAAGTTTTGCTAAAAGACAAAGTATGTAAATTAATTTATAAAAATTAATTTACAATTATATATTTATTTGTTATAATACATTTCGTGAACCTTATACTAAGAATACTGAATTGCCAACGGTATCCTTGGATAAAGGTGATAATTATTTGGAGGTGCTTACAATGGATAAAGCAAAAAAACAAGAACTAATGGCTAAACACGCAAGACATGAAGGAGATACAGGTTCTCCAGAAGTGCAAATAGCATTACTAACAGAAAGAATTAACCACTTAAACAGCCACCTAAAAGAACATAAAAAAGACCATCACTCAAGAAGAGGTCTTTTAATGATGGTTGGTAAAAGAAGAGGTCTTTTAAATTACCTAATGCGTGAAGATATTGAAAGATATCGTGCTATCATAAAAGAATTAGGTTTAAGAAAGTAATAAAAGTAATAAGAGCGGCTAAAGCCCGCTCTATTATTTTAATAAATTATACTGGAAAAATTATTAAGTATAATAACTGTAATATTAAAAATACTATAAATAATAGTAATAAATAAATCTAATATTTAAAGTGTTATAAATACATAAAATATTACAAAAATATAGTAATAGGTTATAAACAAATATAAAAATTAAATGTTTGCTATAAATGTAATAGTGATATAATGATACTATTAGTTCAATTATTGAAGGGAGGTTAATGTATGATTCATACATTAGAAACTACTGTAGCAGGAAGAAAAATGAAAGTAGATTTTGGTAAGACAGGAATGCTTTCAAATGCTGCTATATTCATGAGTTATGGAGATACAGTAGTTATGATAAATGCCAACGCTTCTAAAGAGCCAAGAGAGGGAATAGATTTTTTCCCATTAAGCGTTGATTATGAAGAAAGACTATATTCAGTGGGAAAAATTCCAGGAGGATTCATCAAAAGGGAAGGAAAACCTTCTGACAAATCTATATTACATGCCAGATCTATAGATAGACCATTAAGACCTTTATTCCCAAAGGGATATAGAAATGATGTTCAAATAGTTAATACAGTTTTATCTGTAGAACAGGATAATTTACCAGAAATATTAGCTATAAATGGCTCCTCTTTAGCTTTGTGCCTATCTAGTATACCATTTACAACACCAGTAGCTGCAGTTTCTGTAGGTCTAGTAGATGGAGAATTTATAATAAATCCAACTGTAGCCCAAAGAGAAAATACTATACTAGACTTAACTGTATGTGCTACAAAAGAAAGAGTTATGATGGTAGAAGCAGGTGGACAGGAAATAGATGAGGAAACTATGTATAATGCTATCATGTTTGGTTTTGAAGAATGTAAAAATATAGTTGCATTCCAAGAAGAGGCTGTGGCTAAGTTTGGAAAAACTAAAGATGAACCAGCATTGTATAAAGCTGACGAAGAAGTAGAGAAAGAAGTTAAAAGCTTTGCTTTTGATATGATAAAAGAAGCTATGTATATAATGGATAAAGATGAAAGAAATGCTGCCCTAGACAAAGTTAAAGAAAAAATATCAGAAGAATTTTCAGAAAAATATGAAGACAAAGGCGCAGATATAAAAGAAGTTATATATAAAACTCAAAAAGAAATAGTTAGAAATATGCTTTTAAATGAAGATAGAAGACCAGATGGAAGAGCTTTTGATGAAGTAAGACCTATAAGCTGTGAAGTAGGAATACTTCCTAGAACTCATGGTACAGGTTTATTTACAAGAGGATTAACTCAAGTAATGACTGTAGCTACTTTAGGAGCTTTAGGAGATGTTCAAATATTAGATGGTATAGCAGAGCAAGAGTCAAAACGCTACATGCATCATTACAATTTCCCATCCTATAGTGTAGGAGAAGTTAGACCTTTAAGAGGACCTGGAAGACGTGAAATAGGTCATGGAGCTTTAGCAGAAAGAGCTTTGGAACCATTAATTCCATCTGAATCAGAGTTCCCATACACTATAAGATTAGTATCAGAAGTACTAAGCTCAAATGGTTCAACATCACAGGCCAGTGTTTGTGGAAGTACATTAGCTCTATTAGATGCAGGTGTGCCTATAAAAAGACCAGCCGCAGGTATAGCCATGGGACTTATAACTAGTGAGGATTTAGAAAAGGAAAAAGTAATAACAGATATTCAAGGTATAGAAGATTTCTTTGGAGATATGGACTTTAAGGTAGCAGGAACAGAAAAAGGAATTACATCTATACAATTTGATACAAAGATAGCTGGGCTATCAAATAATTGTGTAAAGGATGCATTAGAAGGTGCTAAAAAGGCAAGACTACACATATTAGGAAAAATAAAAGAATGCATACCAGAACCAAGAAAAGAATTATCTAAATATGCACCAAGAACAGAAATAATATGTATAGACCCAGAAAAAATAAGAGATGTTATAGGTGCTGGTGGAAAGGTAATAAATAAAATAATATCAGACACCAACGTAAAAATAGAAATAAAAGAAGATGGAAAAATATTTGTAACATCTAACAATGAACCTGAAGGGGTTAAAAAAGCTATAAGTATAATAGAAGGATTAACAAAGGAAGTAGTTCAAGGAGAAATTTATCTAGGTAAAGTAACTAAAACTACTAATTTTGGAGCCTTTGTAGAAATACTACCGGGAAAAGAAGGTTTGGTTCATATATCTAAGTTGGATTTTGCTAGAGTAGAAAAAGTAGAAGATGTAGTATCTGTAGGAGATGAAATACTAGTGAAGGTTACAGATATAGATAACCAAGGAAGAATAAATTTATCACGAAAAGATGCTATTGCAAAGAAAGAAGAAGAAAAAGATAAATAATAAAAAATAGAAGGGCATATTTGCCTTTTTATTTTTTAGCAATATAGGGTTTAGGAGGAATTAATTAGTGTATAATTTATTTACATTAGATAACGGACTAAGAGTGGTTTTAGAAAATATAGACTATGTTAAATCTGTAAGTGTAGGGCTTTGGATAGAAAATGGTTCAAGAAATGAGGATTTAAAAAACAATGGTATTTCTCATTTTATAGAACATATGATGTTTAAAGGTACAGAAAATAGAAGTGCATTACAAATAGCAGAGTGTATAGAAGATGTAGGCGGACAAATAAATGCATTTACAGGTAAAGAAGCCACTTGTTATTATATAAAGATACTAAATTCCCATATGGAATTAGCTTTAGACGTTTTATCTGATATGTTATTTAATAGTAAATTTAAAGAAGAAGACATAGAAAAAGAAAAGGGTGTAGTAATTGAAGAGATAAGTATGACTGAAGATTCTCCAGAGGACGTATTATCTGATTTACATTGTAAGGCTATATGGGGAGATGACTCTATTTCCTACCCTATTTTAGGAACTTTAGAAACTGTAAAATCCTTTAAAAGAAGTAATATAGTAGATTACATAAATAAATATTATATCCCAGAGAATTCTGTTATATCTATATGTGGTAATTTTGATATAAATAAATTAGAAAAATTAATAAATAAGTATTTTGGTAACTGGAGTAGCGGTGAAAATAAAAATATAACATGCTATTCCAAACCTAAAATAGAAAATAATCACTTATTTAAAAATAAAAATATAGAACAACTTCATATAAGTTTAGGTTTTGAAGGATTAGAATTAGGTAATGATGATATGTATCCTCTTGTATTACTTAGTAATGTATTAGGTGGAGGAGCATCATCTGTACTATTTCAAAAGATAAGAGAAGAAAAAGGACTATGTTATAGTATTTATTCTTATATGTCCTCCTTTAACAAAACAGGAGCGGTAAGCATTTATACAGGGTTGAACCCAACTTATACAGAAGATACGATAACTTTAATAAAGCAGGTAGTAAATGATTTTTCAAAGAAAGGCATAAATAAAGAAAAACTAATAAAATCAAAAGAACAATTAAAGGGAAGTTACATATTAGGATTAGAAAGTACTAGTACTAGAATGTTTAATAATGGTAAATCTGTACTATTTCTAAATAGAATAAATGACCCAGAAATAATAATGAAAAAGATAGATAAAATAACTGAGGATAAATTACAGGAAGTAATGGCTAGAACATTTGGCGCTGGTATAAAAAATTCGGCCTTTGTAGGAGAAAAATTAAATTTAGAGAATGTAAAAAATATTTTAGACACAAACAAAAAGGCTTTTAAAGAAACTAAATCAAAATTAATATAATATATTTTGTAATAAGCTCTCACTATTTTTCATAATATTGAATATGAATATTATGAGAAGTAATAGGAGGATTATTATGGAACAAAATATAAAGCGCTATAGCGATATGGAAAGATATGAACTTATAAATGTAAATGATGGAGATAAATATGGGTTTTTAGGAAACAATGATGTGGTAGTAGATGAGGATGGATATTTAAAATTTTTAATATTAAGTGAATCAGGTGGAAAGCTTGGATTGTTTTCTAAACCAAGTTTATTAGAAGTATCTTGGGATTATGTAAGAAAGATAGGAGCAAGAACTATAATAATTGATGCTGAAAAGAGTGAGTTAAAAAAAATCCGCTAGGGAGATGGTAGACAAATGAAAATTTTAATTCAAAAGTTTGGAGGAACATCTGTATCTACAGCTGAAAGAAGAGCTTTAGTAGTAGATAAAATAGTTAAGGCAAAAAAAGCAGGTTATTATCCAGTGGTAGTAGTATCTGCTATGGGTAGAAAAGGACAGCCTTATGCTACAGATACATTAAGATCTTTAGTTGGAGAAAATTTTTTGGATAAAAATACCTTAGCTGCTGATCTTTTAATGGGCTGTGGTGAATTAATAAGCACAGTAGTTATGAGTTCGGAGCTTTTTAATAAGGGAGTAGAGGCAGTACCTTTAATGGGAGGACAGGCAGGTATTATAACAGATAATAATTTTAATAATGCTTCTGTACTTAGAGTAGAAAAGGATAGAATAATAGATTTACTGAAAAAAGATAAAATTCCTGTAGTAGCAGGTTTTCAAGGGAAAAGTGAAGAGGGTTATATAACTACCTTAGGAAGAGGTGGTAGTGATGTTACTGCCGCACTTTTAGGAGCTGCATTAAAGGCTGAAAGTGTAGAAATATATACAGATGTAGATGGTATAATGACTGCAGATCCTAGAATAGTAGAGAACGCCTCCTTAATAAAAGAAATAAGTTATAATGAGGTGTTTCAGTTTGCAGATCAAGGAGCTAAGGTAATACACCCAAGAGCAGTAGAAATTGCCATGACGTCAAATACAAAACTTGTAATAAAAAACACTATGACAGATTGCAAAGGTACTACTATAAATAATATAGGAATTAAAAATTCAAATAATGTTATAACAGGTATTACCCATATGAGTAATAGAACACAAATTATAGTAGATGCAGAAGAAAATAAAGGAAATAAAAACTATACTAACTTATTAAATTCATTGGCAGAAAATTCTATTAGTATTGATCTTATAAATGTTTTTCCTAAAGAAAAAATATTTACTATAGATGAAAAAGATTTTAATGAGTTTAGTTCTATAATGAAAGATTTAAAAATAAAATTTTCCTACTTAAAAGATTGCAGTAAAATAGCTATAATAGGTAGTAGAATGAGAGGTATACCTGGGGTTATGGCTAAAATATTAAAGGCACTTGTAGAAAGAAATATAGAAGTGCTTCAGACTGCAGACTCTCATACAACTATATGGTGTCTTGTTTCTAAGGAAGATACAGAAAAAGCTATAAAATCATTACACTGTGAATTTAAGTTAGATTGCATATAAATATATAAATTAATATTTTTTCATGTATAGTACCTCTACCATATGCACAAGATATTTATATGCATATGGTAGGAGGTAATTATTTATGGCAGATGAAAAAGAAAAACATGAAAAAGAAAGAAATGAAAAGATAGATACTTTAAAAGAATTTGGAACTACAAATTTACCACCAAGACAGGCAGATAGAATTCAAGTTCTACCTATAATAGGTCAAATAGAAGGACATATGGTGTTGTCTCCTCAAACTAAGGCTACAAGATACGAACATTTAATCCCTCAACTAATAGCTTTAGAAACCTCTAAAGAGGTAGAAGGAGTTTTTATAATATTAAATACTGTGGGAGGAGATGTGGAAGCTGGGCTTGCTATTGCTGAAATGATAAGAAGTCTAAGTAAACCTACAGTATCTTTAGTAATAGGAGGAGGACATTCTATAGGAGTACCCTTAGCTACATCAGCAGATTATTCTTTTATATCTCCTACAGCCACAATGATAGTTCATCCTATAAGAATGAATGGGCTAATAATAGGGGTTCCTCAAACCTTTGAATATTTTAATAAAATGCAAGAGAGAATAATAGAATTTATAGTTAGAACCTCTAAAATAAGCAAGGAAAAATTAAAAGAATTTATGTTGCAAAGTGATGAATTGTTAAATGATATGGGAACTATACTTATAGGAAAACAAGCGGTAGAATCTGGTATTATAAATGAAGTAGGTGGAGTAAAAGAAGCTTTAGATAAATTAAATAATTTAATAGATGAAAAACAAAAACCATAGGATGTATAAATCCTATGGTACTTTAATGCCTTATGCAATATAGCATTAAAGTCATTTTATTAGGTTATAAAAAGTACAAGCTATGTGTATTTTAATTATAGAGGGAGCTACATATTTATTTTAACAAAGTAGATATGCATTAATTAATATAAAAGGATATAAAAGTTCAATGTAGAATTTATAAATGTAGCTTAAATTAAACATTACTAGTTGGGAGGTGAATTAAAAGTATGGCAAAGAAAAGAACTAAATCTAGTAAAACAGAAAAAAAGAATAATGATATAACGGGTATAATTTTAATAAGTATAGGAATTTTTGTGCTTTTTAGTGTGTTTTCCCCTTCTGCATCTGGAATAGTTGGGAGTTTCATAAAAAAAGTACTTATAGCTGTATTAGGTTTAGGATCTTTAGTATTTCCAATACTAATAATATTCACAGGATGTTGCTTTATAGGAAAAAAGAATAAAATAAATTTGAACTCTAAATTTTATGGAATAGTTCTTTTTTCTATAAATACACTTTTATTTTTACAAATGATATTGCTTAAAAATTATGGTACAGAAGATATAATGCTTGGCATATCAAAATTCTATAGAGAAGATACAATGATTCATGGTGGTATAATTTCTTATTTAATAGATGTTCCTTTATATAAACTGTTTGGAACTATAGGATGTTACATATTGTTTATATGTGTTTATATAATAAGTTTTATATTAATATTTCAAATATCCTTAGGTACTATACTAGAGACTTTACAGGTAAAAAGAAGTATAAAAAATAAAAAAGTTAAAGAAAAATCTATAGAAGATAAAGAGGACATAGGCGGTATAGAAAAAGAATTAGCTTCAGACTTAGAAAAAGATGAAGGATTAACTAGGAATATTAAAGATAAAATTAAAATATTAGATTTTATGAAAAACTCAGAAATAAAAGAAGAACCACTAAATATTGTGGATAATTCTTTCAATAAAAACACAGGAAAAGCTAAAGAAGACACCGGTGAAGAGGCTATAAAAGAAGAACTTAGTAAAAATATAAATGAAAGAGGAAACAATGTAAAAATAGAATATAACTATCCAACTTTAGAACTTTTAAAACAAAATGTTCAATCAAAACTAAATAAAGAAGATAAAAAAGAACTTATAAATAACGCTAATAAGTTAGAGGAAACTTTAAGCAGTTTTGGTGTGGAAGCTAAGGTTATGCAAGTAAGTAGAGGCCCTTCAGTTACAAGGTTTGAACTTCAACCTAATGCGGGAGTTAAAGTAAGTAAAATAGTAAATTTAGCAGATGATATAGCCCTAAATTTAGCAGCTTCAGGCGTTAGAATAGAGGCACCTATACCAGGAAAATCTGCAGTAGGTATAGAAGTGCCAAACAAATCTTTAACACCGGTATATTTAAGAGAGGTTATAGAAGGAGATGACTTTCAGAAATTTGATGATGGACTAGCCTTTGCTTTAGGAAAGGATATAAGTGGTAGTTGTGTAGTATCAGATTTATCAAAAACGCCTCACCTATTAATAGCAGGAGCTACAGGCTCAGGAAAAAGTGTATGCATAAATACATTAATAATAAGTATTTTATATAAATATTCCCCAGAAAATGTAAAGCTGCTTATGGTGGATCCAAAGGTAGTAGAGCTTAGCATATATAATGGTATACCTCATTTATTGATTCCAGTAGTCACAGATCCTAAAAAAGCAGCAGGAGCTCTTCATTGGGCAGTAAATGAAATGACAAAGAGATATTCTTTATTTGCAGAAAATAGTGTAAGAAATATAGAAGGATACAATAATTTATATGAGCAGGGTAAAATAGAAAATAAATTACCTTATGTGGTAATAATAATAGATGAACTTGCAGATTTAATGATGGTGTGCCCAAATGATATAGAAGACTACATAAGTAGATTAGCTCAGATGGCCAGAGCAGCAGGCATGCATTTAGTTATAGCAACACAAAGGCCTTCTGTAGATGTTATAACAGGAATAATAAAGGCCAATATACCTTCTAGAATATCCTTTGCAGTATCTAGTTCTATAGATTCCAGAACCATACTAGATATGTCTGGAGCAGAGAAACTTTTAGGGAAGGGAGATATGCTATTTTATCCAACAGGATCTCCAAAGCCTACTAGAATACAGGGAGCTTTTATATCTGAAAGTGAAGTGGAAAAGGTAGTTTCATGTATAAAAGATGAGCAAGGAGAAGCAGAATATAGAGAGGAAATAATAGATCAAATAGATACAGCAGTAAATGTAGAATCAGGAGATGAAGATGAACTTTTAGAAGAAGCTATAAGAATATGTATACAATTAGGAGAAGTGTCCACATCACTAATTCAAAGAAAACTTAGAATAGGATATAATAGGGCCGCAAGAATAATAGAACAGTTAGAAGCTAAGGGAATAATTTCCGGAAGAGATGGTAATAAGCCAAGACAAGTGATAATTGACCAAAATAACGAAACCTACGGAAAATATTTCCACGGAAATATGTGAACACTTTTAAAATTCATGTTACGTAATACTTGTAAAATTTCTTAAGTAGATTTAAAATGTTTTTTGTGACATAAAAAATGTAGGAGGGGAACAGGTGGAAAAAATTAAAGTAGCATTAGTTAGCTTAGGTTGTGATAAAAATAGAATTGATTCAGAACTTATGCTATACAAATTAAATGAAGAAGCAGAACTAGTAAAAGATCCTAAAGAAGCACAGGTAATTATAGTAAATACCTGTGGATTTATTGAAACTGCTAAGGAGGAATCTATAAATACCATTTTACAAATGGCTTCTTATAAAAAAACGCATAATTGCAAAGTATTAGTAGTTACAGGATGTTTAACTCAAAGATATAAAGGGGAACTTAAAGAGCTTATCCCAGAAATGGATATTATGTTAGGGGTAAACGACTATGATAAGTTACTTGAAAGTATAAAAATTTTCTTAAAATCAGGAGAAAAAAGTTTTTATTATAAATATAGTGATATAAAAATAAATGAGGGAAATAGAATATTAACTACTCTAACATATACAGCCTATGTGAGAATAGCAGAAGGATGTAATAATTTTTGTACTTACTGTGCTATACCACGTATAAGAGGAAAGTATAGAAGTAGAGAAAAAGAAAATATATTAAAGGAAGTAGAGAATCTAGCTAAACAAGGAGTTAAAGAAATAATATTAATAGCTCAAGATATAACTATGTATGGAATAGATATATATGGCAAAAAAGTTTTACATGAGCTTTTAAGAGATATTTCTAAAGTTGAAGGTGTAAAGTGGATAAGGTTATTATATTGTTATCCAGAGGAAATAACTAAGGAGCTTATAGAAGAGATTAAAAATAATGATAAGGTATGTAAATATTTAGATCTACCTATACAGCAGATAAGTAATTCTGTTTTAAAAAGAATGGGAAGGAAAACTACAAAGGAAACTATTATAAACATAATAAAAAAATTAAGAAAAGAAATAGAAGGTATTACCTTGAGAACTTCACTAATAGTAGGATTCCCTGGGGAAACAGAAGAAGAGTTTAGTGAACTTAAAGAATTTGTTTCAGATATAAAATTAGATAAACTAGGTGTCTTTAAATATTCAAAGGAAGAAGGAACGTCAGCGGCTCTTATGGAGGATCAAATAGAGGAAGAAGTAAAAGAAAAAAGAGAAGAAGAAATAATGATACTTCAGCAAAAGATATCTAAAGACATAAATAAAGAAAAAATAGGTAAAATATATGAAGTTATAGTAGAAGGCACCAAAGAAAATATGTATAGTGGAAGAAATTATGAGATGTCACCAGAAATAGATGGAGAAATTTACTTTGAAAAAGATGAAAACGTAAAAATTGGTGATATAATAAAGGTGAAAGTAACTCATAGTTTAGAATATGATTTAATAGGAGTTGTTTATAATGAACTTAGCAAATAAACTAACTATATTAAGAATTTTTTTAGTTCCAATATTTCTTATATTTATATCAGTAAAAAATATACCCTATGGTACAGTAATAGCTACCGCAGTTTTTGTAATAGCTTCAGCTACAGATAAATTGGATGGGTACATAGCTAGAAGTAGAAATCAAGTTACTAGATTTGGTAAAATAATGGATCCATTAGCAGATAAAATGTTAGTAACAGCAGCATTAATATCTTTAGTAGATTTTCAAATAGTTCCTGGATGGGCTTGTATAATAATTATAGCCAGAGAATTTGCTGTAACAGGACTTAGAAGTGTGGCTTCTGCAGAGGGTGTAGTAATTGCTGCTAGTAAATGGGGAAAGGCTAAAACTGTAATACAAATTGTAGCTATAATATTTGCTCTTATAAATCTAAATTATAAAGAGGGAATATATATATTAGGAGATTGGGCTGTAAATTATATAAACATTATATCAAATATAACCAATATTACTATGGCTTTAGCTATAATAATAACTATAGTATCTGGTGTAGATTACTTTATTAAAAATAAAGATGTAATGAGCCACGATAAATAGGTTTATAAAAAAATATATTGTCAATAATTTAAATAAAAGTTCCTATAGGGGGAGCTTTTATTTATATCATATTAAGTTGACCCTAGTAAAAAAATAGTATATAATTATATTAAGAACATAAGTTCGGTAAAGGAAAGGTTGGTGTCAGTTTTGGCAAACAAAGTTAATCCAGAAAAATTAAAAGCCATAGAAGCAGCTATGGGGCAAATAGAAAAACAGTTTGGAAAAGGCTCCATAATGAAACTTGGAGAAGATAGCATATTAAACGTAGAATCCATATCTACAGGAAGCTTAGATTTAGATATAGCATTAGGTATAGGTGGAGTTCCTAGAGGAAGAATAATAGAAATATTTGGACCAGAGTCCTCAGGTAAAACCACTGTAGCACTTCATATATTAGCAGAAGCACAAAAGATAGGTGGGGCAGCAGCTTTTATAGATGCAGAACATGCTTTAGATCCAGCCTATGCTAGAAATTTAGGCGTTGATATAGACAACCTAATAGTTTCTCAACCAGATACAGGAGAGCAAGCATTAGAGATAACAGAAGCTTTAGTAAGATCCGGGGCAGTAGACGTTATAGTTGTAGACTCCGTAGCAGCCTTAGTTCCTAGAGCAGAAATAGAAGGAGAAATGGGAGATACTCATGTAGGCCTTCAGGCAAGGCTTATGTCTCAAGCTCTAAGAAAATTAGCAGGTTCTATAAATAAATCTAAATGTGTGGCTATATTCATAAACCAATTAAGAGAAAAAGTAGGTATAATGTTTGGAAATCCAGAAACAACTCCTGGTGGAAGAGCATTAAAATTCTATTCCTCTGTTAGATTAGATGTAAGAAGAATAGATTCTATAAAACAAGGTGATCAAATCTTGGGAAATAGAACAAGAGTAAAAATAAATAAAAATAAAGTAGCACCTCCATTTAAAATGGCAGAATTTGATATCATGTATAATGAAGGAATTTCAAAGGTAGGAAATATATTAGATGTAGGTGTTAGAGAAGAGCTAGTTGAAAAAAGTGGTTCTTGGTTCTCTTATAAAGACACAAGATTAGGACAAGGAAGAGAAAATGCAAAACAATTTTTAAAAGATAACATGAATATAGCTTTAGAGATAGAAAATACTATAAGAAAAAAACATGATTTACCAGTTGTTGATGCAAAAAACTTAAATATAGAGAATAAAAAAGAAGAGAATAAGGAAGGATAAAAGTAGGAGTTTATCCTACTTTTTTTATGAAAAAATATATAAATATAAAAATTATAAATAATATGAATAAGGGGGCAGATAATGTTATATAAACTTGACAATGGCAATTTTTTAATATAAAATGAAAACAAAATCTGGTTTAGCATACACGATCCAATTGAATAATATGACACCTTTTCTAAGCTTCATATTTACTTATATATGGCAAGCAGAAAAAGCAAAGGAGGTGTTTTATGGGTCCAACGAAATATGTAATAATCGCAGTGGTTATTATAATAATTTGTGTGATTTTAGGCTTATATGTAGTTGATAAAAAAGCTAAAGAAAAATTATCAGAGGCATCCAAAGAAGCTAGAAGATTAAAAGAAGAGGCTGAAAGAGATGCAGAGGCAAAAAAGAAAGAAGCTATATTAGAGGCTAAAGAAGAAGCTCATAAATTAAGAGCAGAGGTTGAAAGAGAAAACAGAGAAAGACGTAATGAAGTTCAGCGTCTTGAAAGAAGAATAATTCAAAAAGAAGAAGCTTTAGATAAAAAGAGTGAAGCCCTTGAAAACAAAGAAGAAGCTTTAAATAAAAAGCAACAAAAAATAGAAGATGTGGAAACACATATGGAAGAGCTTCACGAAAAGCAAAGAACAGAATTAGAGAGAATTTCAGGACTTACAACAGAACAGGCTAAAGAATTTTTATTAGAACAGGTTAGAAAAGAAGTAAAACATGAAACTGCAGTAATGATAAAAGAAATAGAAACTAAAGCTAAGGAAGAAGCAGACAAAAGAGCAAGAGAAGTCATTACATATGCCATCCAAAGATGTGCTGCAGATCATGTAGCAGAAACTACAGTACATGTAGTTAATCTTCCTAACGACGAAATGAAAGGAAGAATAATTGGAAGAGAAGGAAGAAATATAAGAACATTAGAAACGCTTACAGGGGTTGATTTAATAATAGATGATACACCAGAAGCAGTTATATTATCTGGTTTTGATCCAATTAGAAGAGAAGTTGCAAGAATTGCATTAGAAAAATTAATAGTTGATGGAAGAATCCACCCAGCTAGAATTGAAGAAATGGTTGAAAAGGCTAAGAAAGAAGTTGAAGTTAGTATTAAAGAAGAAGGAGAACAGGCTACCTTTGAAACAGGTATTCATGGCCTTCATATTGAATTGACTAGATTATTAGGTAGATTAAAGTACAGAACAAGTTATGGTCAAAATGTATTAAAGCATTCTATAGAAGTTTCATATTTAGCAGGTCTTATGGCCTCCGAACTTGGAATAGACCCAACTTTAGCAAAAAGAGTAGGTTTATTACATGATATAGGTAAGGCAGTAGACCATGAAGTTGAAGGACCACATGCAATTATAGGATCTGAAATAGCTAAAAAATACCGTGAATCCGCATTAGTAGTAAATGCTATAGGAGCTCATCATGGTGATATGGAACCACAATCTCTAGAAGCAATACTTGTTCAAGCGGCAGATGCTATATCTGCAGCAAGACCAGGGGCTAGAAGAGAAACTTTAGAAGCTTATATAAAGAGATTAGAGAAGTTAGAAGAAATTGCAAATGAGTGTGAAGGTGTAGAAAAGTCATATGCAATTCAAGCGGGAAGAGAAATAAGAATTATGGTTAAACCAGAGGTGCTTGATGATACTGGCTGTATTGAAATGGCTAGGAATGTAGTTAAACAAATAGAAAGTGAACTTGAATATCCTGGTCAAATAAAAGTTAATGTCATCAGAGAAACTCGTGCCATTGAATATGCTAAATAATTAGATTATAAAATAAATTCCTTTTAAGTTTTATAAGTTGCTAAAATTTACAAAATTTAAAAGGAATTTTTAGTTTTTTGTAGAATAGATATATGTAAGTAAGACTATTAAATTAAAGTTAAAATAGGAGGTTTACTTATGGAAGTATTAAAAGTTTCAGCAAAATCAAGTCCAAATTCAGTAGCAGGTGCTCTAGCAGGGGTACTAAGAGAAAGAGGTGCTGCTGAAATACAAGCAATAGGAGCAGGAGCTATTAATCAAGCAATTAAGGCAGTAGCTATAGCAAGAGGTTTTGTGGCTCCAAGTGGAATCGATTTAATTTGTATACCAGCCTTTACTGATATAGAAATCGATGGCGAAGAAAGAACTGCTATTAAATTAATAGTTCAGCCAAGATAATTAAAATAATAAAACAAAAGGGCTTGAATTTATATTCAAGTCCTTTAATTTATCTTGAAAATGTGATAAATTAGATGTTAGTTATATTTTTATACTATAAATATTTTTATTTAAATGAAACCTAAAAATATATATGGTATTATTAGGAGGAAGAAATGGATATAAAAGGGATTATAGCATTGATGAGACCAAAACAATGGATAAAGAATTTTTTTGTTTTTGCAGCGATAATATTTTCAGGTAATCTAATAAATGAAGGTATATTAAAAAATAATATAATAACATTTGTATTATTTTGTTTAACCTCATCTACAATATATATACTTAATGATATAGTAGATCTGGAAAAGGATAAAAAACATCCTGAAAAGAAAAATAGACCGCTTCCAAGTGGGAGAGTATCTAAAACTACAGCTATAATTATGAATATAGTAATACTTTTTACAGTATTATTTTGTTCCTATAAATTTGTAGATTATAAGATTATGTATATATATTTATTATATATTGTAATGAACATATTTTACTGTTTTAAATTGAAAAATGTAGTTATATTAGATGTAATGGTAATAACCTTTGGATTTGTATTAAGAGTGGAAAGTGGTAGCTTAGCTACAAAGGTTTCTGTATCACCTTGGTTATTTTTATGTACTATACTTTTATCCCTATTTTTAGCTTTAAACAAAAGAAAAAGTGAAATAATAACTTTAAAAGATAGGAGTGGGAGCCATAGAAAGATATTAGAAGAATATTCTGTAGAACTTATAGACAATATGTTAACTATAGTAACCCCATCTATATTAATATCCTATTGTATATATACTTTTAGCTCAGTACAAAGCAAAAGGATGATGTATACCATACCTTTTGTATTATATGGAATATTTAGATATCAATATTTAATGGCTAAGAGTAATTTGGGAGGAAAGCCAGAGGATGTTTTTGGTAAGGATAAACCTTTTTTAATAAATATGGTGTTGTGGGTAATATCAGTAGTGGTTATAATATATTTTAAACTTTAAGGATGGTGTATAAATGTAATGGAATTTAATTATTTAAGTGGTTATGAAAATAAAAATAGTAATTATAATAAAACAAATTATTATAAAATCATAATAGGCCTATCTATGGTTCTTTGTATCCTTTGGGTAATTTTTGTAGATACAAAGCCCTTTTCAGATTTTGAATATTATTATAATTTAGCAGTGGATATAGCTAATGGAGGTGAATGGGGAGATACTTATACCTCCATAGGATACAGCATAGTTTTAGGGGGTCTCTTTAAGCTTTTTGGAGCTAGTTTAACCTTAGCTAAAATATTTAATTTAGTACTAACTTTTTTGGGACAAGTATTATTTTTAGGTATCTTAAGAAAAACAGAAATTACAGAAAGAAATAGAAAAATAGTATTTACTCTATTTGCCTTATTCCCAAATAATATATTTTTTAATAGTGTTGTAGGTACAGAAATATTATTTACTACATTACTTTTATTATTAACATATTTGTACTTTAGTGATATAAAATATAAATATGTCATCTTAGGAGTATTGGTAGCAGCAACAACTATGGTAAAGCCATTTTTCTTATTATACGCTTTTGCTATATTCTTAGTAGAATTATTAAAAGAAAAATCTTTCATAAAACCTTTAAAATCAGCTATAATAATAGTTGTAGTAGCTTTAATTTGCATAAGCCCTTGGCTTTATAGAAATACAAAATATAATGGAGAGCGTACCTTTGTATCAAATAATGGAGGTATAGTACTTTATATAAATAATAATTCTCAAAATAATATGGGAAGATGGATGGATATACTAGATGTAGAAAATTCTCTAGCAAAAACAGAGGAATATAAAAAAGCCTCTGCTACAGGGAAAAATAGGATGTTAAATAAAGCAGCTAAAGAATGGATAAAATCTCATCCAAAGGAATTTGTAGTATTAGGATTTAAAAGACTTTTTAATACATATATGTGGGCAGATGACGTATTATACAGTACCTATGGTGCAACTATAAATAATAATATTAAATTTGCATTATTTCCTATAACAAACAGTATGAGAAATGTATTTTTTATTCCTGCTATTATATATATATTAATTTATAGTGTTTTTATAATAATACAAATAATAAAAGGAAGAACAGAAAAATTAAATAAATTTAATTTATATTCTACAATTATATTTTATATGTTCACCTCAGTATACTTTATTACTGAAGGACAAGGTAGATATGCCTTCCCATTAATATTTATAATGGTATACTTTTGGTTTTATTTTATTAAACATGGAATACTTTTATTTAAGGAGTTAAGAAGATGATATATTTGATATTAACATCAGTTTTTTTAGGCGCATTAGGACAAATATTAGTAAAGTATGGAGCAGTTAATTTAACATTAAATTTTTCACCAGCACACTTCTTACCTAGTATATTATCCATATTAAAAAATATTCCTGTAATGGCAGGTATAATATCATATGGATTCAGTTTTTTATTGTGGATAAAAGTATTAAGTAAAGTAGAACTAAGCTATGCATATCCAATGGTAAGTTTAGGTTATGTATTAATAATGATATTCTCTTATTTTTTCTTCAAGGAAAATATAACACCTATAAGAATAGTAGGAGTTGCACTTATAATGATAGGAGTAGTACTAGTAGCAAGAAGTTAAATTTTTTTAATAAATAAAAATGGAGGCAAAAATATGAAGTTATCTAAAAAAGCAGTAGAAATACAACCATCCTTAACATTAGAAATAACTGCAAAGGCTAAAAAAATGAAAGCAGAAGGTATAGATGTTATAGGTTTTGGAGCGGGAGAGCCAGATTTTAACACACCAGAAAATATACAAAAAGCAGCTATGTTAGCCATAGAAAAAGGATATACTAAATATACAGCGGCTTCAGGTATATTAGAATTGAAACAGGCTATAGTAGATAAATTTAAAAAAGACAATGCTTTAAATTATGAAACTAGTGAAATAATAGTAAGTAATGGAGCAAAGCAATGTCTTTCAAATTTATTTCAGGCTATATTAAATGAAGAAGATGAAGTTTTAATAGCTAAACCTTATTGGGTAAGTTATCCAGAACTTATAAAACTATATGGTGGAGTGCCTGTATTTGTAGACACAAAAGAGGAAAATCATTTTAAATATGAAATAAAAGAGTTAGAAAATAAAGTAACAGATAAAACAAAGGCCATCATAATAAACAGCCCTAATAATCCTACAGGAACAGTATATAGCAAGGAAGACTTAGAAGCCTTAGCTCTTTTTGCAAAAAAACATGATTTATTAATAATAGCAGATGAAATATATGAGATGCTAATGTATGGAGAAGAGAAACATATAAGTATAGGAAGCTTGTCAGAGGATGCTTTTAAAAGAACTGTAGTAATAAATGGTATGTCTAAATCCTATTCCATGACGGGCTGGAGAATAGGATATGCAGCAGGTCCTTTGGATATAATAAGAGTGATGAGTAATATACAAAGCCATACCACATCTAATCCAAACTCCATAGCTCAATATGCATCTTTAGAAGCTCTTAGAGGAGATAAAACTCAAGTTCAAAATATGATAGTTGAGTTTAAAAAAAGAAGGGATTATATGGTAAATAAAGTAAATTCTATAGAAAATTTATCATCTATAAATCCTAAAGGTGCCTTTTATGTAATGGTTAATATATCAAAAGCTATAGGAAAAACAATAAAAGGAAATACCATAAAAGATTCAATAAGTTTTTCAAAGATTTTATTAGAAGAAGAAAAAGTAGCAGCAGTACCAGGTATAGCCTTTGGGGATGACAATTTTATAAGATTATCCTACGCTACATCTATGGAAAATATAGAAAAGGGATTAGATAGAATAGAAAAATTCATGAAAAAATTAAGTTAATAAGATCATGTAATGGTTTATAAAAACTGTTGAAATCTGTAGAAAAAAATGGTATAATGTTATGTATATGTTTTTTTAAGAAACAGATAGATTATAAAAGAGGTGGATAAAATGTTAGAAAGAGAATTAACAGTAAACAGTTCAACTGGGTTACACGCAAGACCAGCGACTTTATTAGTAAAAAAGGCTTCATCCTTTAAATCAGATTTATCGATTGAATTTAATGGTAAAAAAGCCAACATAAAAAGTCTTATAGGAGTTCTTTCATTAGGAGTTACAAGTGGAGCAAAAATAAAATTAATAGCTTCTGGTGATGATGAAACTCTAGCTATAGAAGAAATCTCAAAACTAATAAATACATTAGAATAAAAATTAAGGGCTCTTTTGGGGAGCCTTTTATTTATGTTTTAAAGATCCTTTTGTTTTAAGAAGAAATAGTATCATGTTAATTCCAGCCACTCCGATTAATATATAAATTAATCTTCCTACAAAATTTGCAGGCTCCCCAAATAATACACCAACCAGATTAAAATTACATAAACCTATAAGTCCCCAATTAATAGCTCCAACGATTACTAATATAAAAGAAATTTTATCTATAAGACTTACTTTATACATGAAATCCACTCCTTTAAATACATCTTAATAAATTATATTAACAGTATAAAAAAATAGAACAAAAATATTTTTATTAAATAATGTTTATTTAAAGAATAATTATAAAGTTAAAACCCCATTATAAGAAAGAATTAACAAGAGTTTAAAATAGCATATTAAGATAAAATACGAATATAAAATTGAAAAAATATTATAATATATGTTATAATATGAATAAATAGAAAAACTATATACATATTGTACGCATGGAGGAGATGGAGTAATGAGAGATATTTATAATAATCCCTTAAATAAAAGATATTCATCTAAAGAAATGAGCTATTTATTTTCAGAAGAGATGAAATTTAAAACTTGGAGAAAATTATGGGTAGCCCTAGCAGAGAGTGAAAAAGAGTTAGATCTTAATATTACAGATCAGCAAATAAATGAATTAAAAAAGTATATAGATGATATAAACTATGAAGTAGCAGAAGAGAGAGAAAAAGAAGTTCGTCATGATGTTATGAGCCATGTATATGCTTATGGTGTTCAATGTCCTAAAGCGAAAGGGATAATACATCTAGGAGCTACTAGTTGTTATGTAGGTGATAATACAGATTTAATAATCATGAAAGAAGCCATGATTTTAATAAAGAAGAAAATTATAAATGTTATAAATAACTTGAAAAAATTTGCCTTAGAATATAAGCACGTACCAGCTTTAGGTTTTACTCATCTTCAACCGGCTCAACTTACGACAGTAGGTAAAAGGGCAGCCCTTTGGATGCAAGATTTAGTATTAGATTTAGAACAATTAGAATTTGTTATAGATACTTTAAGATTTAGAGGTGTTAAAGGAACTACAGGTACTCAAGCCAGCTTTATGGAATTATTTGATGGAGATGAAAGTAAAGTAAAGGCTTTAGATAAAAAGGTAGCAGAAAAAATGGGCTTTTCAAGGGAATATATGGTGACAGGTCAAACTTACCCAAGAAAAGTTGATTCAACTATATTAAATACACTATCAGAAATAGCCCAAAGTGCATACAAATTTAGCAATGACTTAAGATTACTTCAAAGTATGAAAGAAATGGAAGAACCCTTCGAAAAAAATCAAATAGGTTCATCAGCCATGGCTTATAAGAGAAATCCTATGAGATCAGAAAGAATGGGAGCCTTAGCAAGATACGTTATAGTAGATGCTTTAAATCCAGCTATAACCTCTTCTACACAATGGTTTGAAAGAACACTAGATGATTCTGCTAACAAGAGAATATCTATAGCAGAAGCCTTCTTAGCTTTAGATGGAGTGCTTAAATTATATATGAATATATCAGAAAGTATGGTAGTATACGAAAAAGTTATAGAAAGCCATGTGAAAACAGAACTTCCATTTATGGCTACAGAAAATATAATGATGGAAGCAGTTAAAAAGGGTGGAGATAGACAAGAACTCCATGAAGTTATAAGAACTCACTCTATGGAAGCTGCAAGAAGAGTTAAACAGGAAGGATTATCTAATGATTTAATAGATAGAATAATAGAGGATAAATCCTTTGGATTAACTAAAGAAGAAATATTAGCTTTAATAGACCCTAAAAAATTCACAGGAAGAGCAGAAGGTCAAGTAGTAGACTTTATAAAAGAAGCAGTGGACCCAATATTAGAACAAAACAAAGGAATGCTAGGAGAAAAAGCAGAAATAAATGTATAATATTTATATAAAAATTTTAAAAGGAGCCAAAATTATGGCTCCTAAATTTTATACTAATTTTTGAGCTAAAGCATCTTCTAGGTTTAATTTTGAAATTCTTTTATTTATTTCTTCTCTATCTGTAGTATATAAGTTTTCTTCAACCATTCTTTTAAAGTATTCTGCACCGGCGAAGGTATATCTATTTTTCCTACCTTCCTTTGAATAAAGCTTATGATTTGCGTAGGCTATTAAATCCCCTAAAGCCATACTTCTTGGCAGAATTAACATTGGCATACCTAAACAATATCTTACAGCGTTGTGCCCAGCTAAACTTCCTGTGGTAATGGCTTCAGTGTGCCCAACAAATAAGCCACTTTTTTCTCCTCCTACAAAGAGGTTATCTAGTCCTTTCACTTTCATATCATCTGTTCTTGGAGCTACAGATAAATATCTTATAGAATTACCTTTTCCACCTGCATAAGGATCTATATATTTTACCTTTTCCAATCCCTTTAGTTTTCTTAGTTTTTCTAGAGGATAATAGGAAGTCATTAATTTTGCATGACCAGTATCTAGTATTACAATATTTTCTGCAAATTCTTTTAGAGCATATTGTTGACAAACCTTCATTTTTAATTTATCTAAGTTTATATCTTCTTTTGGAACCTTTAAAACCAATACTCCAGTTTCATCAAGTTCTTTTACCAATTCATCAGACATAGTTTCTTTAGCTAGTTTACAGGAACCACTAAAGGCTCCTAATAAATCATCTTCTCTTTCTCCTTGGAAATCATCTACTCCGGCTCTTGAAGTTAAGCTTACTCTAGGGCCAAAGGCAGGACATCTTAAAACACACATAGAACATCCATTACCATATCTTAAACAATTGCCCATAGGTCCTGTAGAACCAGTAGTTTCTATAAATACATCACCATCTACGTAAGTTCCGTCTGAAATATATATGCCTTTTATTTTATCTCCTTCTTTTTTTACATCTACTATTCTAGAGATAAGATGAATATCTATGCCCATATCTTTCATATGATTTTTTACAACAGGTTCTATTTTATTTACATCGTAAAGCCAGGCATGTTTATGACCCGGAAAATCTATGTTTTTATGTCTACTGTTTTCATCTGTTATATTTATTAAATCACCAGCACCTAAAGCTATAAGCTCCTCTGCTGCGGTGAATCTTCCGTTATTTCTCATTATCCCACCAACATTACCTAATCCTAAAAGCAAATCTGTCTTTTCAAATATACTAAC
The DNA here is from genome assembly GCF_001889325.1 of Clostridium sporogenes. Taxonomy (NCBI): domain Bacteria; kingdom Bacillati; phylum Bacillota; class Clostridia; order Eubacteriales; family Clostridiaceae; genus Clostridium; species Clostridium sporogenes. The sequence goes on from NZ_CP013243.1 coordinate 3,817,905, forward strand.
ATCAGCACCAGCTTTTTTAGCGTTTATAGCTGCGGCACATCCGGCCCAACCTCCACCGATAACTACAACCTTCATTAAAAATCCACCCCCAAATTTATATAGGTCTTAATTAAACATGTTTTATAATTATTTATATAATTTTTTAACCGTTGTAACCCTCCTAATTTATCCTCATACTATTAAAATATTTTTTAAAAAGATTTTTGTTACATAAAGTTTTATAATAACCGTTTATGAGTAGAAAAAATAAACTAGTAAGATTTTATAAAAGTAGAGAGAAATAAGGTTGAACGCATTTTTAAAAAAACTGAATTTGATATAATGTACAATGAAGGTGTTTCAAAAGAAGGCTTTTTTACCGGATTATCTATTATATGGGGAGTGTCCTGGCTATAACAGAACTAATGAGAGCATGAAAAGATCTATTAAGCAATGCTATACATTTAAAATTATGGATGAAAATACTTTCATAGGTGATGTAATTGTAAGATATAATGGTAACAATAACTATTATTTAGGGGAGCTTTGCATCATTCCGGAATATGAAAATATAGGTATAGGACAAAAAGTAATGAGTTTTATTCTTGACTATTTTGTTGATGCTAAACATTGGTCTCTTGAAACTCTTGTTGATAAAAAGCGTAATCACTATTTCTACAAAAAACTCGGTTTTAATATAACAAAAGAATATATGGATGGTATCGTAAAAGTTGCGCTTTTTGAAAAGAACTTGTAGTGAGGTTATGAGCATAATATGTGGTTGAGTTAATTTGCTTTATGAAATAAAGGCGACGTAACTCTTGAAAATGCAGATAGGGAAAATGTTCTTTAAAATTGAATAATGTGTGTTAAAATATGGGATGGTTTTACATTTGTTGCAAGATATTGTAGAATCAAAGAGTATAAATATGATGTAAGTATTGTAATATAATGTAAAACAGTAAGGCGTTGTGAAATACAGATTATTTATATAATAGGAGGACAATTTAAAAATGAATAATAAAAGATCTAATGAGATTTACACTAAAAGATTACTTTTGAGAAAATTTCAGATTTGTGATTTTGAAAATTATTATGACATTTTAAAGCAAGAAGAAGTTAGTATGTGGCTTGGGAGTGGAAAAAGAAAAAGTCCAGAGGATGTTATATGTATAATGAAAAATTTTGAAAAACATTGGGTTGAAAATAATTATGGTGTTTGGGCTGTAACAAATAAAGAGACTAATGAACTTATAGGTCATTGTGGATTTAATATTCTTGAAGATACGAAAGAAATAGAATTGTTATATGCTTTTGATTCTAAGTTTTGGAGAAAAGGTTATGCCACCGAAGCATCAATGGCTGCAATTAAATTTTTATCTGAAAATTTTAAACTAAATCGTATAGTTGCATTAGTCTATCCCAATAATAATAGATCAAGTAATGTTATTAAGAAAATAGGATTTGAATATAAAGGAATGGAGGAACATTTTGGTGTAGAATTATTATATTATAAATTAAATTTAGATAAATCGTCGCTTTAATATATTAATATAAAAGTATAGAGTGTAGTACATAACTTTAAATTATTGCGAATTAAACAATAAAAGTGTTCTTTGAAAACTAAATAGTGTGATATTTAAAAATATGTTATAATATACAAAAAAATAAATGACAATTTTAGAGGGGATAATTATGAAAGTATTGGTTAGTTCTTGTGTTATGGGATGTAACTGCAAATATAATGGTGGTAATAACTTAAATTCAAGAGTAGTAGATTTTTTAAGGGATAAAGAAGTAATTGAAATTTGTCCAGAAATGTTAGCTAGTATGAGTATTCCAAGAGCTTCTGCTGAAATAGTAGATGAATGTGTTACTGAATCTAATGGTAAAAATGTTGACAAGGAATATCGAAAAGGAGTTGAATTAGCATTAGAAAAAATAAAAAGTGAAGATATTGATTTAGTAATTCTTCAGTCACGCAGTCCGACTTGTGGAGTTAATAAAATCTATGATGGGAGCTTTACGGGAAAATTGATTGAAGGTCAAGGACTATTCGCAAAAGCTCTTATTTATGCTGGCTATAAAGTAATTGATTCAGAAGATGTTTAATAAATTGTAGTTTATAAATAAAGATATATAAATATCGCATTATTCAAAAATAGATGAATTTGCGATATTTTTTATGTCGCAATACAAACGTGCGACAAGAAGTCGCTAAATAATAGTGTTTCATCAAGAAACTATGCTAGTCACTAAGCATATCCTCGCTTGAAACTGCATTCTAAGTAATTGGAATGTGGGTTGCATGAGAGTCAAAGGTCTAATGTAGGATATAATCACGTTAATCTACAGGGCTAGAGGAAGAATGAGAATGTATAAACTTAGGTTGAACCTTTGTAATTTTCGTCATGCGAAGTTAAGCCAAAGTGGTTGATAGGCTTATATTATGGATAGGAAAGATTGTTTCTTTGTCCAATCGTGGAGTGACCCATATATCCATCGGAATATAGAAGGATACTTAACTCATTCGCATCTATTATTAGTGGAACTTGGTAAGCCCTATATGCTCCAATTAAAGGTAGGATAATCGCAAGAGAATCACAATGCATAGAGGGTAAGGGAGTGTGGAGAAAGCCAAAGCCAATAAGACGAAAGTCTAGAGAAATAAATAACTTATTGGATAAAGGTTCAAAATTTGCCTTAACCCGAAAGGGTGCAGACTTCCACATGGTCATCAACACGAATTTAAACGAAAAGTAATCAATTACGAAAGAGGAGTTTAGTTATGGAAACTATTAATAAATTTAATAAGTCGGCTACTTCTCCACATATCACAGAGTGGTACACACTTAACTGGAAGAAAATAAATAAATATGTGAAGAGATTACGCCAACGGATTTTTCGTGCCGAGCAGTTAAGTCAAAAAAGAAAAGTTAAGAAACTACAAAGACTAATGTTGAGAAGCAAGGCTAATTTGTTAATCTCAATTAAGAGGGTAACTCAAATCAATAAGGGGAAACGAACAGCAGGGATTGATGGATTTAAAGCAACTACTGAATGGGAGAAAATAGGATTATTTAACCTACTCAAAAATTATAATATCAAATACATTAAACCTAAACCTGCTAAAAGAACATATATCCCTAAGAAAAACGGTAAATTAAGACCTTTAGGAATACCAATAATTAAAGATAGGATATATCAAAATATTGTTAAAAATGCTCTTGAACCTCAATGGGAAAGTAAATTTGAAGCCATAGCATATGGGTTTAGACCTAAAAGAGGTACACACGACGCAATCCAACAATTATATCTAAAATTGAGAAAAGGCAGTAAACGCCAGTGGATTTTTGAGGGTGATTTCAAAGGTTGTTTTGATAATCTAAACCATGAATATATTATAGAATGTCTTAATAACTTTCCAGCTAAAGAAACGATATATAAATGGCTCAAGGCTGGATATATTGATAACAATGTCTTTAAAAATACAAATGAAGGTACACCGCAAGGTGGAATAATTTCACCGTTACTAGCTAATATTGCATTACACGGAATAGAAGAAGAACTAGGGGTTGAATATCGGCTTAATAAAAGACAAGGATACTATCTAAAGGGCGACTCCATAGGTATTGTGAAATATGCTGATGATTTTGTTATTTTATGTAAGACAAAAGAAGAAGCAGAAACAATGTACGAGAAACTTAGTCCTTATCTTAAGAAAAGGGGACTGGAACTTGCTGAAGATAAAACGAGAATAACTCATATCAGTATGGGATTTGATTTTCTTGGATTCAATATAAGGCAATACAAGAAAAATAAGGGTATGACATTACTAATTAAACCATCCAAAGCAAGTATTAAAAAAGTCAAAAAATCAATCAAAGAAGTCTTTGAAGAACATAGAGGTAATCCAATCGGAGCAATAATAGGTAAACTTAATCCAATCATAAGAGGCACAGGAAACTATTGGTCTTGTGTAATATCGAAAGATATCTATAGTAGCATAGACCACTATGTATGGCTTAAGACAAGAAAATATCTTAAAACACTTCATCCAAATAAATCTTGGAAATGGAGAATTAAAAGGTACTTTAAACCTGATTTTACGGGAGTAAGTAAAGACAAATGGATACTTACAGACCCTAATAATAACAAAAATCAGTTAATGAAAATGAATTGGATACCTATAGTAAGACATGTATTAATTAAATATAAAAACAGCCCAGATGACCCTAGTTTAAAAGACTATTTTAAAGTAAGAGATGAAAAAGAGTTTAATAGACATAATATTTTAAGCAGACGCAAATTAGCTAAGAAAAGCAAATATAAATGTAGAATATGCAATCAATCATTAGTTGGCGAGGAATCACTTGAGGTCAACCATATTGTACCAACTCTAATTGGTGGTAAAGATGAATATGATAACTTAGAACTACTACATACAAGTTGTCATATACAACATCATAAATTACTGAACAAATATGGGGAAGGTAAAGATTTGCCTAAAATTAAAAAATTCTTCGCAGAAAAAAATGTAGACCCATCAGGTAAAGAGGGAATAACCTTGATGAAAAAACAGCTTAGAAAGTTTAAATATAACTTGCTAGGATAAATGATGGCTTGAGCCGTATGTTTTGAAAGAGACATGTACGGTTCTTAGGGGGGAAAGAAACCGAAAGGTTTCCGACCTACCCGACATATTATTACATAGTTATTGAAGAAATATAGCATGAATATGATTTTTTTCAAGCCCTTTTTCTTTGTCATAAGAGTTGTATTCATAATCCTTTCTTTTAAGCTAGAGCTCTATAAATAAAATAAAGCGCATAAGTTTGTGAATTGTAACTTACACACTTTATTTTACTCTATTCTGTTGTATTTCCTTCTTTAAAAAGATATATATATTGTTTTTTAAGATGTCCTGAAATTTTTCACAATAAAATTTAAAATATTATTACATTCTTGATAATAATTCGTGACAATTTTGGCTATAAATCTCTGTTTATAACAGATGATAAAATTGAGCATTTAAGGTCATTTGCTCGAAAATTAATAAGTAATAAAGTATAATCTGATATGGTTTTTGATTCATAATTTTCTTAAAGTAAGTCAGATTGATAGAATTCTGCATCGCAACAATAAGAAATTTTAAATTGACAATTTTAATTAATAAGCCTATTATATGAGCATAAGTGAATATAAGCATTAGCATATAAAATCATAAGGAGGTATGAAATGGATATAGTACAGATGCTAAAAGCATTAGGCGATGAAACTAGAATTAGAATATTAAACCTATTAAAAGATGAGGAATTATGTGTATGCGAAATTGAACATATATTAGGAATTACACAATCAAACGCTTCAAGACACCTCACTAAGCTAAGTATTTTAAAGATTGTGGACTATGAGAAAAAAGCTCAATGGGTGTATTATAAATTAAGTAAAAAAACTTTGGAACAGTTCCCATTTATAAAAGAACTCTTAGAGAATGAGCTAAATAAAATAGACATATGTAAGAATGACACAGAAAGCTTAATTAAATATAAAAAGAGTGGAATGACTTGCGAAAATTTAAGAGATTATAAAAGTGGATTGGGGAATAGTTGTAACTGTGAAAATAATTAATGATATCATTGAAGACAAAATAAAAAACTTAGTTGAGAGAGTGAAAGATAATTAAGATGATGATGAAGTTTTACAACTTTTATTTATCAATGAAAAATTAAGGTGAGGAGGAAAGAATATGAGTGATTTTAAAAAGGGCGATGTTAGAAATGCTGTTCGTAATAGTTATAGGAAAATAGCTATTGGAAATGTAAAAGAGGATAGATGTTGTGGGGGAAGTATTAATCTTAAAAAATCTTCTATAGAGATATCACGTAAAATTGGATATTCTGATGAAGAAATATCAACTGTTCCAGAGGAAGCTAATATGGGGTTAGGTTGCGGAAATCCCCAATTAATAGCTAATCTTAAAGAAGGCGAGACTGTTATAGACCTTGGAAGTGGAGGAGGATTTGACTGTTTTTTGGCTTCAAAGAAAGTTGGGATTAAGGGATATATTATTAGAGTTGACATGACTCCAGAGATGATTAATAAATCAAGAGTTATGTCTAAGAAATATAGATATAGAAATATAGACTTTAGATTAGGTGAAATTGAAAATCTTCCTGTAGCAGATAACACTGCGGATGTAATTATTTCAAATTGCGTTATAAATTTATCTCCAAATAAACAAAGGGTATATAATGAAGCTTATCGTGTATTAAAAAAAGGTGGTAGAATTGCTATTTCTGATATAGTTCTTATTAGAGAATTGACCAAGGAAATGAAGCAAGATGAGAAGCTTTATTGTGGATGAGTTACTGGGGCATCTTCAGCTGAAGAATTAAAATTATATTTAGAAAAGGCTGGTTTTAGTGATATTAGAATTGAAACTCAAGAAGTTTCAAAGGAATATGCTGAAAAATGGGCACATAACTTAAAAGTTGGAGAATATATTATGTCTGCATCAATAAAAGCAATAAAATCAAAATAGTAAAATGTTGCGGATATAATGTTTGGTATGTAGGGGTGGTATATATGATAAAGATAGACTATCTAATTGAAAATAAAAATACCATAGATGAGGTTGCTAAGCAACTGAATACTAACGACATAAAATATCTCATAAATCTATTAAATGAAAAAAATAATGAAGTAAGATACACTGCATTTCTTGTTTTACAAAGTAGAAGTCAAATGTTTTCAGATGTTTATAAGTATTGGAAAGATTTTTGCAAAAAACTCAGTAACAGTAATTCATATCAACGAAGTATTGGTATAATGCTTATTGCAGAAAATAATCGTTGGGATGAGCAGAATAAATTTGAGGATATTATTGATATATATTTATCCCATTGTGAAGATGAAAAATTTATTACTGCAAGACAAACAATTCAAAGTATTAATAAATGGATTGTGTATAAAAAAAGCTTATTATCATTAGTTGTACGTAAACTTATAAGTATAGATATATCAAAATACAAAGACAGCCAAGGAAAATTGCTTCTGCTAGATATAATAAGTGTATTATCTCAAATTCAAAAAATTCAACCCACCAATGATATTGTGGAGTACATAGATAATGCAATAAAAGGTGAATATTTAAATAACAAAGATATTAAAGAAATTGAAAAATTATTTTAATATAGTAAAAATATTAATGCTTTTGGTTATTTTAATTCATAATTTTATTATTTAATGAAACAAGTGAAAAAACGAATAATACAATAAACTTTTGCTTATTTCTTGTAGATAGTGATTAGAATAATAATTTAAAGGGAGTAGAAAAAATTTTTTCCACTCCCTTTGCAAAATTGAAAAGTTGTAGGTTTTTAAGTTTTTAAAATATATATTATGTTGAATATATATTTTTCATATATCGTATATTTAAATAGAATATACTTAATACAATAGAAAGTTTGGAACTGCTCCTATTATTTATAAACATTGTACGGATAAAAGAAACAATATATCAAAAGCTATTAATGAACTTGAAAGTGCAGGATATATAGAAAGAGTTTTAAGAAGGAATTCTAAAGGAAAGCTCTTAGGTGGATATGATTATAATATTTTTGAAATTCCACAATTTATGAAAGATGATAGTGAAGCCTGTACAAAACTTACCGAAAGCGGAAAAGCCGAAATAGCAGATGAATCCGGTAAACACAGTTATAAGTATATTAAGGGGATTTTAGAAAATTGGAAAATAAATGGGGGTGTTATGGAAAATAAGAAGGTAAAGGGTGGTGATTTTGATGGCACTAAAAACGAGCATAAACAGAATAATGGAGGAGATAAAGGATCAAAGAGAAAATGGTCTGGGTATAAACCACCAAAACCTAAATTACAAAGGGATAGAGAATGTAAGGGACTCATATAAAGAAGTTTGTAATAAATGCGGTGGTAGTACATGGATAACTAATATAGATAAAGAGGGCAGAGTTTATTGCAGAAGGTGTAGCTGCTATGAAATGCAAAGGGCTAAAGATATGTGGAACTTAGCAGGAATAAATACTGAGCAATCTAAACATACCTTTTCAAACTATAAACCCTATAACGAAACAACTGAATTAGCAAAGAATACAGCCATTCAATACTATAAAAATTTTGATAAAATCAAAAATACAAGGCGAAATAGTATTGCTTTTATAGGGCAAGTGGGTAGCGGCAAAACTCATTTAAGTATAGCTTTAGCTGTAAATTTTTTAAGAAATAAACAAATTCCAGTTATATATATGCCTTATAGAAATACTATAACAAAAATAAAACAGAATATGATAGATGAAGAATATTATAGTAAGATTTTATCTAAGTACCAAAAGGCAAAGCTTCTTCTCATAGATGATTTATTTAAGGGTAAAATAAATGAATCTGATACAAACATAATGTTTGAAATAATTAATTATAGATATATGAATTATTTACCTATGATAGTTAGTTCTGAATTTACCATAGAAAGGCTCCTAGATTTTGATGAAGCTATAGGAAGCAGAATAATTGAAATGGCAAAGGATTATACTGTTGAAATAGTTGGGAAGGAAAATAATTATAGATTAAAAATTTGATATTTAATTTATTTGCATTTTAAGAATTAAGAAACCCCTTTTCAAGAGGTCAAAAAAAGGAGCTAAAACGCTCCTTTTTATAATTCAAAATTTTAAAATAATAAAGGCCTTTTTAGACTTTACATGGAATATATTAGTGGAGATTACTTTATTCAGGAGGTATATTCTATTATATTATCAGATATAGCAATTTCAGCAGCATTCTTTACTGCTCCTGTTAAAACTGCTGATCATCAGCATAATTGGAGAATTATAGACGGTGGCTACTCTCCACCACAAAATTATATTCATCTGTTTGTACGTAATCCACCTGATGTTGAATATTGCAGCAAAACTGTTGTTTATTCATGGTACAAACATCGTTGTACTATATGTAGTGAAACAGAAAAAATAGAAGACAGACATATAATACACTCAAATCCTAATTGTAATGAACGTAAATAAACCACTTTCTGAAGTTAAAAAATCAAAATGTTACGAGAAGTTTGTATAAGTATCGAAATAGCGAAATTTTTTTAATTATTTATTATCTTTTTTTAATAAGTCTAAAGCCAAAGATATTTCTACTCTTAAATTATTGTTTTTCAAGTCTGTATAATTATTCTTATCTTTTTCTAACAACTGTAATAAATATTCTAATTCCCATATAAGCAGGGTTAAAACAGGGTATAAAATTATGAAGGCTAATTATTAGAATACCGAAAAAGAAAGGTCTTAATTTTAGTATAATCCCCTTATAGTAGACACAAAAAAGAAAGCATCTTATAATGGTGCTAAAGTATCTACCGTAAGGGGGTTCTTTATATGTCTAAAAAGAATAACCAATATAAAATTAAAGGCCGTAAATATGTATATTGATAGTGGTATGAGTGCTCTTCAAGTTGCTAAAATTCTAAATGTTAAATGTAAAACACAAATCCAGAGATAGGTTAAATTATACGAAGATAAAGGTAATACTGCATTTGACGAAGAAAATCGTGGTAAAGCCACTGGCCCAAGAAAAGGTAAATCTAAAACAAAATTTCATTCAGTAGAAGAAGAATTAAATTATTTGCGCATGGAAAATGAATTTTTAAAAAAGTTATACTCCCTATCGGAAAAAGAAAAGTAGGAAATTTATTTAATGTTATTAAATCTTTAGCTAATAAATATAGTATTTCTAAACTTTGTAAACTCGCTGGTGTTTCGCGAAGTGGTTATTATAAATGGTTAAATAGATTTAGTATTTCTACCGATAGGGATAAACGTAATAAAATCATAAAAAAACATATTATCGAAATACATAATAAATATAGAGGTACTTATGGGAGAAATAGGATTTGTATTTATTTAAATAAAATATTGAATTTTCCAGTAAATCATAAAAGAGTATATAGATTAATGAAGGAATTAGGATTTCAATCAGTGATTCGTAAAAAAGTATATAAACGTAAATTTAAGCCATCAAATATTATGGAAAATTTATTAGATAGAAATTTTACTGCAAATATGCCATTACAAAGGATATGTATGGATATAACTTATATTCCTATCAATAAAAAAGCAAAAAATTTCTATATTTAAATGCTGCTAAAGATTTATTTGATGGTGAAATTGTAGCTTATGATGTTAGCACTCGAAACAATATATCTTTAGTTCAAAAAACTGTAGATAAACTTTTAAATATGGATTTGCCTAAAGAATGTATTATACATACTGATCAGGGATTTCAATATACGCATAAAAAATATTGCAATCAACTTAAAAGTTCTGGGATCATACAATCTATGTCTAGAAAGGGAAATTGTTGGGATAATGCACCTATAGAAAGTTTTTTTAGTAATCTAAAATCCGAACTAATATATTTATTTTTATAATAACGAACGTATACAACTTAAATTTGGCATGAGTCAAGTTGAATATAGAGCTCATGTCTCTTAAAGAGAGCCTTTTTATATTTGTGTACTTGACAGGGGCATATTCAGGAAAAAAACCTAGCTTCTTTTTGTAACGGCTTCCGTGGCTGAAATTTCTGAAAATGTAAAATAAAGATAAATGAAGAAATAAAAAGGAAATTACAATGAATAACATAAAATCACATAAAATGGTAAAATACTTATTTTGAAATAAATTACATATATTGTATAATTAAGAGGCTGATAACTAAATGCTTAACATACAATGGATTATATAAAAAATATTATTAGTATTTTAAGGAGTATGAATGTGATTAATGTTGAAAATAAAAATATTTTAAAAAAGACAATTAAATTGCTTAATCCTTATAAAAAATACATAGTTTACATAATTTTATGCATGATAGGATCTTGTTTAATTAGTATGATTCTTCCACTAGTAAATAAAGAATTGATGGATAATGGATTAATAGAAAAAAATATAAAAGTTATTATAAATCTTTGTATCGTGAATTTTGTTCTTTTATTGGTAGAACAAATTATAATAATTTTTGAAACAAAGTTTGAATCATATGTAAGTGTAATGATGCCTTATAATTTAAACAAAAAAGCATTTAAACATTTATTAAAGCTTAAAATAGAATACTTTAATGAAAAAAATTTTGCTGAAATAATGAATAATATAAATATAGATATTAGTAATGTATGTAGAATATCAGATAGAAATAGTTTTTTTCTAATGATAGAAATATTTAGAATGATAGGAGGGCTTATAGGTCTTATTATAATAGATTATAAGTTAACTGCTTTAATTCTATTAATTATACCTATAAGATATACTATTGTTAACTATTTTGCAAAAAAAAGAAAAGAGTTATTTGAAAAATATATGGAATATAACAGAGATTATTCAGCTTGGTATGGCGATACTATAAGTGGAATAAAGGAGATAAAATTATGGGGATTGGAAACTATAAAAACAGGACAATTTATAAAAAAACAAAGAAATATAGTAAAAATAAATATAAGAATGTTTTTTTTAGATAAAATTAATGAAATTTTAGAAACTTTAATATTCCAAATAATCGTAAACTCTCTATATATAATTGGTGGATATATGCTTATGAAGAGTAATATTACAGTAGGGTCTTTATTAGCATTCATAGCATATAGTACGTATGTAACATCACCCATATCTTCAATATTAAATATTAAGTACAATTTTTCAAATGTTATACCATCAGCTAAAAGATTATTTCAATTTTTAGACACAGATTGTGAAATATTTAAGGGTATACATATTAACAATATAAATGAAAACCATTTAAATATACAATTTGAAAACGTTTCGTTTTATTATAATAAAGATAAAATTATTTTAAACAATATAAACATAAAGATAGATAAAGGTGAAAAAATCGCAATAATAGGGGAAAATGGTTCTGGGAAATCTACATTGATAAATCTATTTTTAAGATTATATAAACCTTGTAAGGGTAAAATTTTAATTAATGGAACTAATATAAATGACTTTAACTTAAAAGAGTATAGAAAACTCATATCAGTAGTAAATCAAGAAATATATCTATTTAATCAAACTATAAAAGAAAATATAATTCTTAATTCACGAATTAAGGAAAAACAATTAAATAAAATATATAAAAATGCTAAGCTAAATGAATTTATAAATAAATTACCTAATAAATCTGAAACTAATGTAGGACGAAATGGCTCAAATTTATCAGGTGGTGAAAAACAAAAAATAGCTATGGCAAGAGCACTAGCAAGAGGCTCAGAAATATTAATATTAGATGAAGCTACTGCAAATTTAGATATACAATCTGAAAACTATATAAATCAATTAATAAATAAAGAATTCAGAGAAAAAACTGTTATAGTAATAAGTCATAGAAGGGATATTTTAAAATACATGGATAGGGTGTTTGAATTAAAAAATGGACAAGTTAACCAAATAGAACTTTATGATATATTAAAAAAATTAAGTTAATGTTTCTTTTAATTTTTACCTAGGGAAAATTGAATGATTCATAATAAATAAAAATCACAAAAAAGAGTCGCGAACTTTTATGTGATAAATTAAAGAAAAGGGGATTTTTATGAAAAAACTTACTAAAAAATTAAATTTTAAATCTGATACAGTAGAAGCTTATTGTACATGTCATTCAAATTGTAGTTGTTATCAAGCATGTGGAGTAGCAGGAGCATTTAAATCAAATAACATAACTGTTACTAATTGGGATGGAAGACACAATTCATCTGAAATAGCTAAATGGCAATAGTACCCAATAAAGATGTAAGAGAATATTCTCTTACATCTTTACTAAAAAATTTAGGAGGCAATTTTATGAATGTAGAAGGCTCTTTTATTCATTTATTTAAAACTAGAGGAGGCAACTATGCTTATGATGTAAATACAAATAGTTTTTTGAAAATTAGTAAGGATACTTATGAATTATTATGTAAAAATATGAATTCAGATAGTAAAGAAAAGCATTTTGAAGTTATTGAAGATATAAAAAAAGAAGGATTTCTATCTTCTAATACAATAGAAGAAATGGTTCATCCAATGAGCGAGGTATTGCCAAATTACTTAGATAGTTCTCTTTATATGCTTACACTTCAAGTTACTCAACAATGTAATTTTAGGTGTAAATATTGCACATATTCAGGACTTGATGAAAATAGAACACATTCAAACAAAGATATGAGTTTAGATATAGCCAAAAAGGCTATAGACTTTTATATTAAGCATTCTAGGGACTCTAAATACTTAAATATTGGATTTTATGGGGGAGAGCCTCTTTTAAGGTTTGATTTTGTAAGGGAATGTGTTAATTATGCTAAGGAAAAAGGGGAAGGTAAAACCGTAGAATTTAACATGACTACTAATGGAACTTTATTTAATGAAGAAAGATTAAAATTTTTAAGTGAAAATAACTTTAAAATAATGATTAGTCTTGATGGACCAAAAGAAATACATGATAAAAATAGAACATTTTTAAATGGAGAAGGAACTTTTGATAAGATAATGAAAAATATTGAGATGATAAAATCTAAGTATCCTAAATTTTTAGACGAAAATATTGATTTTAATGCAGTTATAGATGGGAAAAGTGATGTAGTATGTACTAATAAGTTTTTTATTAATTATGATACAGTAAAAGATTTAAAAGTAAGAACCTCCTTTGTTAGTGATACATACAAGAAAATTGAACAATTTACAGTGGAAGAAGAGAATATGATAAAAATTGGTTATGAAGGATTTAAAGTATTGTTATGGAAACTTGGTAAGTTAGATGAAAAACATGTATCAAAACTTTTTCAAGGTAACTTTAACAATGTTAAAAATCTTTTACATGATAAAAAATCTACCTATAAGAAACTAAATAAAAAGGGGCATCATGGGGGACCATGTATTCCAGGAGTTACAAGATTATTTGTAGCTGTAGATGGAAAATTTTTCCCCTGTGAAAAGGTAAATGAAAAATCTAAAGTAATGCAAATTGGAAATATAAGTGATGGATTTGATATTGAAAAAATAAGAAATCTTATGAATGTAGGTAAGCTTACAGAAAATAAATGTAAAAGGTGTTGGGCGTTTAGATATTGTTTCTTATGTTCAGCATTTGCAGATGACAATACTAAGTTATCAAAAGAAAAGAAGACTTCAAGATGCATAGAGGTTAGAGCTTCTGTAGATGACATGTTTAAAACTTATTGTACTTTAAAAGAGTTTGGATATGATTTTGAAGAAAAAAGAATTATGGAAAATGTATAAATAATATGTTTGAGTAAAGGAGAAATTTACATGGGCATTAACAAAGAAAAAGCAATGATATACCCTTTTGATAGCGAATTTGCGCCTATAATAAGACATCGAAATCTTTTAAAGGATTATGAAATTACAAAATTAGTATCTGTAAACGGATGGGCATTGGTTTCAGAAGATTCATCTGTAGCAGATGGAAGTAAGACTACAGAAATTGAAGTAACAGCAGATTTTTCGAAAGCACTAAGTTCATGTGATACAGTTATAATTTCAGATTCATATATGAAAGCAGACTTTAAAGAGATTATATACCCTAAAATTGTAGAAGCGGTACAAAATAATAAAAATATAGTATGTACTGTTAAATTAGAAAAAAAAATGTTAAACAATATAAAAGTCATGTGTGAGTCAAGAAAAGTAAACTTTTCATATTGTGTTTGTGAGCAGAAATACAATATTTTAAATATGGAAGCTGTTCAATTAGAGAAAATACAAACACCTATAATATTTGTTTTAGGAACAGGAGATAGAAGTGGAAAGTTTGAAATTCAGTTATCCTTAAGAGAAAATTTAATGCAAATGGGATATAAAGTTAGCCAGGTGGGGTCAAGAAACTACTGCGAACTTATGGACTTTCATTCCTTCCCTCAATTTATGTATAGTACAGAGATTACAGAAGAGGAAAAAGTTATTTATTTTAATAACTTTATTAAAGATATAGAATTAAATGATAATTCAGATGTAATTATAATAGGTGTTCCAGGAGGAATAATGCCTTTTAATGATAAATATACTAATGGGTTTGGTATATTAGCATATGAAATATCGCAGGCTGTAAAACCAGATGCTGCTGTATTTACTACTTTATATGAAGATTATAATAAAGAATATTTTGAATCTATAGATAATACTATCAAATACAAGTTTGGTTTTGAAATAGATTGCTATAATTTATCTAATATTCAATTTGATTGGATGAAACTTGAGAATTTAAATGAACAGTTCTATATTACATTAGATTATAATTTTATATCAAAAAAGAAGGATAAATTAAATTCATATAAATTAAATAAACCTATTTATAATATATTGGAGGAAAAAGGAAATGCGGATATGGCCCAGTATCTAATAAATAGGCTTTCAGAGGATGAAAATTATAATATAGTATAGGAGAGAGGCAAAGTGATAGAAATTAAAGAAGTTTTAAAAGAGATATTTAAAAATAGATTTCAAATTGATTTTGATAAAATGGATGAAATAGCAATGAATAAACAATTACTTGGATTGGAAATAGGAATGTCACCTAATGATTTAGTATATTTGTTGTTTGATATAGAAAAAGAATTTAAAATAAATGTTCCTAAAGAAGAAATAGCAAAAGGTAACTTTTGTACTTTCAATAATATATTCAAAATTATATCTAATGAGATATAATTTTTAGAGGATATAATGAATGATCAGATAAATGTAGCTATTATTGATGATGGTGTAAATGAAAAGTTATATAATACAGGTGTATTAAAATATAATATAGAAATAACGCCAAATCTCATGATTAGAGAACGAAAAAAATATGATAAATATAAATCGTCACATGGTACAACCTGTGCTGCTATAATAAAAAAATATTTACCCTATTCAGTTTTAAGCAGTATAAAAATATTAAATGATAAATGTGAAGGATCAGTAGAACAGTTATCACTAGCGTTAAAATTATGCGCAGATAAAGAGATTAATTTAATAAACTTAAGTTTAGGAAGCACTTATTTCGATGATTTTGAAATATTAAAGGAAAGCCTAGAATATTGTTATAAAAAAGGAGTAATTATAGTAGCAGCTATTAGCAATGAAAACACATATACTTATCCAGCATCGTTAACTAATATAATAGGAGTAAAGTGTGATAAAAAAGGTAGAATAAAAGAAGGGAAATATATATATATTGAAAACAGCTTAGATGGTGTAAATATTATAAGTTCTGGGTCTCATAACATTAAAAATTTTAAAGGGATAAATGGGATAACAAATAATTGTAATAGTTTTGTTGTTCCATTTATTATATCTGAAGTTTATAATATGATGAAAGAAAATCTCCACTATGACTTAAATAGCGCAAAAAAATATTTAAAACAAAAATCCTCTAATAACTTATTAGAGGAAATAGATAGTGTTCTTAAAGAAAATTATGTTAGTAGTGATTTTCAAAAATATTTAAGATTAAAAAATAATTTAGATATACCAATAATATTAGTGAATAACTTTGAGAACTCTTCTAAATACAATTTTTTGTATGAATTAGTGAAATGTTTTAGAAATGATAAATATAATTGTATTGGAATTAATATAAATAGCAATCGACAAATTAATATTTTTCAAAATAACGTAATCAATAATTATAATGGAAATATAGATAAAAATCTTTTTAATACTATTTATTATATCTATAATCCAGATATATTCATAATAAATATAAATAATGATACAAGATATATGCATAAAATTAGAAAAATATTAGAGGTAGATATAAATATATTAATTAATACTAATGTAAATAATCATAGTAGTAATATAGTTTTTCAAGGAGAAAAATATGAAAATATAATTAGCATTAGAGAAAAAAGAAATTACAAAATATATGAAAATATTAATGTATTTGTTAATGAAAATAAATGCATTCCTGGGTTGTATGATTACTTAAAAGAAGTACTGCATTAGTTATTATAGACAGTAGGAAATAAATTTGTATATATGTATATTATTACGGTTAGTTTTATTGTTACTATAGTTGTTTTGTATAAAGTTTTAATTACAAGTAATAAGGAAAAAACATCTAGAATTTAGTTCTAGGGATTGTTTTATAAATATAATTTTAAAGATCAACATATAACCTAAAAAATGAGTAGTTCTTGAAAATACCGTAGGATTTATAAATGGATTTTACGGTATTTTTGTATTATAATACAGAATTTATGTAAAATTTTTTCGTTCATAAAATGGCACGTTCAATATCCTAGAACACTTCTTCATCAAGATTTACCGACAACTGTTCTGCTACTGGCTCTGTTGCGGTGAATCCGCCTACTTTCATCTGGTGCAGAACCTACCCCAATAACCTGTAACTGTTCAGGTTTCTTCTTGTTCAATTCCAATTTATTGATTGTTGCATCAAAACGTTCATCTAACGAACGTAGCGCATTTAGAACGTCCCAAACTACCTGATACTTCTCATTTTTATCTAAGACCGTATTTTCATCAACACCAGCTGGAATACCGATAGGAAGAATGACATAACCGTAATCTTTTCTTTCTACTTTACGCATAACACGCCCAACAGCCTGTGCAATATCAATAAGTGATTTACGAGGTTTTAAGAACATAACAGCGTCCAAATCGGACACATGTGGAGACTATAGTGTTTCTACAAAGACAAATGCTATTTATTATTATGAAGATCCTGTTTTTTTACAATTAGATTAAATCCATCTATTTTTGTTATGATTATAGGGTCACCTTTTTTTATTGGCTCATCTTGAGAATATACTTTCTGTGGAGCATTGTTGAATATAGCCTTACCCTTATAATTAAAATCTTCATAAGCTATTCCTTGTTGCCAAAGAAATTTTTATTCTTTTAGATTCAATAATAGAGCGTTCAATAGCTATTATTAGTGCAAAAATTAATAGAAGTATTATAGTTTGTAAAAGAGAATGAGACATCATTACAATTGCTAATGAACAAATAAATACAGCGTTGGCATTTGAACCTCCACGTTGACTTTTACCATAAAAGAATGGAAGGTCTGAATATTTTTCAACTCCTATCCATATTAGCCCATATGCTGATAAAAAAATACCTAGTATTCTTAAAATATCAATTGGTGCTATAGATGAAAAATCTGATCCACCTAATTCTGATAGCATTTTTAATATCTGTAAAGTTAGAGTTATCATAATTAGTGCAATAATTTGAATCCAATCAATAGTTGGAGGATGTACAGAATCTAACATTCTACCTGTAGCTTTTGGATCACCCATGTCTTTAATGGCAGCTTTTTCAGCATCATCATTAGAATAACCCATTTTAATGTAAACTTCTTTTTGGTCCATAATGTGATTTTTTATTTCCATACAAATCTCCTTCCTCATTTTCCTATTAGAAATGTTTTTACTTAAAATACGTAAGTATTCATCTTCTCTCATATTAATGCACCTCTAGTTCTAGCACAGATGCCATAGTTTTAACATATTTTCGCCATATAGAAGTTTTATCTTGCAATAATTTTTTACCCTGTAATGTTAAGGAATAATATTTACGAATTTTTCCACTAACTTCTTTTTCATAACAATTTAAATAGTTTTGTTTTACTAAATTGTGTAGTAAAGGATACAATGTACCTGCTTTAAATTGAAATACATTGTTTGAATTAACTTGTAGAGTTTCAATCATTTCATAACCATACATATCTTTACTTTGAAGTAATTTTAAGATAAGCATAGTCATATCTCCTGAATATAAACTGTTGTCAGTTGGCATTTTATTCACCTCTTTCATATATTAGAAATTTATTTAACTTTTATAGTTATAAAGATATATAGATAATCTATATACAATTTGTTAATATTAGGATATATCGATTATCTATATATGTCAATAGGTTAATGAAAATTTTATTAATCTCTCTAGGATATATACATCCTTTTAGTTACATTGATATGTTATATTATGTAATAATATGTTATAATTAGTTGCAACAATCAAAATTTAACATACACAGTTGAATAGGGGTGAGTTTATGTTTAATAAAAAATATCTCAAAACAATAATTTTTGCAATAATATTATCAATAGAAGTGATTGGATTAACTGGATGCAACTCCTCAAAAAAAGAAATAAAAATTCCTGTTACAGTTGGAGAATATCCTAATTCACAAAATACCGTAAGATTAGAAAAAGGAGATACTGTTGAAGATATTGAAGGCATTGGTGATGGGTGGATTAAATTTAAAAGCAATGGTAAAACTTTAACTTGCCCAAAAGATAAATTAGAAAGAAGTTATTAAATTAACTTAAAATGAATGAAATTTTTATTAAAAGTATTGCTTAGATAGCATTACTTTTTTTATTTAAATAGATTATGATGTGGATTTAGATATAAATTTCTGGTATGATTTAGAAAATAATATATGCATTAAATAAAGTTATAAAGTTAATGCTTAATTTATATAGTGAAGTATTTATGAATGCTAATCTAAAAAATTATCCTTTAAGAGACTTCAAAAATATATATTCAGAAATGAGCAATATAGTTAAAGATTATGAGAAGCTGAATCATAGAAATAGCAAAAAAGACGAGTTACATTTAAATAAACATGCATTACACTTGATTAGATTATTAAAAATGGTAAGTATAGTTATGAAGAAATATTTAAATGGTAGATGAATATGAAAAAGATTTTAAATATGCATCCGATAATACAGATTTACCTAACATACCTAATTATAAAAAAGTAGAAGAGCTAGTTATAGAAATTAATAAAGGTGTGATAAATAATGCTAAATAAAAATATAAAAATTGAAATACCTAAAGGTGTAGAGTATATTATAAATACTTTACAAGAAAATAATTATGAAGCATATATAGTAGGTGGTGCAGTTAGAGACAGCTTACTTGAAAGAAAAGTTAATGATTGGGATATAACTACTAGTGCCGATCCACAAGAAGTAGTGAACATATTTGAAAATTTAGGATATAAAATTATACCTACAGGATTGAAACACGGAACGGTAACAATATTAATTAATTCTATAGACTATGAAGTAACTACATTTAGAATTGATGGAGAATATGAAGATAACAGACATCCTAAAGAAGTTACGTTTACATCAAATTTAAAAGAAGATTTAAAGCGTAGAGATTTAACTATTAATGCAATGGCTTACAATGACAAAACAGGATTAGTAGATTATTTTCATGGATTGAAAGATTTAAATAATAAAATAATTAGATGCGTAGGAAATTCAAAAGATAGGTTTAATGAAGATTCACTAAGAATGTTAAGATGTATAAGATTTGCATCACAATTAAATTTTTATATGGAGGAATCTACAAAACTTAATATAAAAAAATTAAGTAGAAATATAAATAATGTATCTATGGAAAGAATCAGAGATGAATTATGCAAAATATTAGTAAGCAGTCAACCGGTTTATGGAATAAGAAATATAGTTGAATTAAATTTAGTAGATTATATTATTCCTGAACTAAAAGATTGTGTGGGTTTCAAGCAACATAATAAACATCACGATAAAGATGTTTATGGTCATATATTATCTGTAGTAAAAAATGTACCTAATAAATTAGAATTAAGATTATCAGCATTATTACATGATATAGGAAAACCTAAATGTTTTAGTATAGGAGACAATGGACAAGGGCATTTTTATGGTCATCAAAAGATAAGTGCGGATATGACTAAAGATATATTAAAAAGATTAAAATTTGATAATAAAACAATAGATAAGGTAGATAAATTAGTTTATAATCATATGACTAGATACAATAAATTAAGAACTCCTAGCATAAAAAAGTTTATTAATAAAGTAGGAATTGACAATTTAGATGATTTATTTGAGCTGCAAATAGCTGATATAAAAGGAAGTGCTAAAGAATATCATAGCTTCGATAATGTATTAAATTTAAAAATAAAGTGTGAAAAAATACTTAGTGAAAAGCAACCTTTAACAATTAGGGATTTAGATATTGATGGACATGATTTAATGAAGTTGGGAATAAAACAAGGAAAAGAAATAGGTATTATGTTAAATAAATTATTGGATATAATTTTAGAAAATCCTAATTTAAATAATAAAGAAGACTTAATTAAAATAGTTGAAAGTATTTAAAAAAGATATTTATTTTAATATTCTAATAGCGTAATGTGAAAGTAAAGTGACGTAACTATTAAAATTTAAAATAAAAACGAGAATCTTTGAAAACTAAATAATATGGTGTTTAAAGTTTTTTTGTTTTTTATACATTAATGTTAGAAACTGAATTTTAAATGTATCCATTGAAAAATATAGTTCTTTAAGTATTATATAACCTTTTAAATGAAAATAGCATTTATTTGTTGTAAGCTATTTACTCTAACTCCATATTTCACAAAGTATATATTACTATAGCAGGGATAAAATATTAATGAATTGAAAATATGTATTTATAGGAGGTAATACTTATGATGGGCTTATTTGACAATATTTTTGGCAATGATAATGACAATGACAATAGGAAAAGTAAAGATGAGGGAAGACTTACACTTCATAAAGAAGAGCTTGATATAGATAAAAACAACGTTCAAAAGGGTGAAGTTGAACTAAGCAAGGAAATTGTTGAAGAACAAAAAACAGTTGATGTTCCTGTTACACACGAAGAAGTTGTTATTGAAAGAAGAGCAATAGATAATGAAGCTAGTGATGCACCTATTAGTGATATTAATGATGAAGAAAGCATACGTATTCCAGTTAGTGAAGAACAGGTTAATGTAGATAAACACACATTAGTAACTGGAGAGGTATCTGCTCATAAACGTGAAGTTCAGGACACAAGACGAGTGGATGAAAATCTAAAAAGAGAAGAAGCTCGCATAAACACACATGGTGATACAGATATAGTGGATAATGATAAAGATGAGGGCTTCCATTAAAAACTTATAAAATAAATAAAAAAACACCCCTCAAATTATATATTAGATTTGAGGGGTGTTTTTTAGGAGGATAGAGTATGTTAAACAAAGATGCACCTAATACAGAAAGTAATCAATATTTAATAGGCGCTACTATTGGTGGAATAATTGGTTTTATAATTGCTATTTTGTATAAGTTTTCGATTTTAACTATACCCGGATTTGTAACTATATTTACAATTATATCAATTGATCCAATCATAACTGGAACTATACTAGGCATTGTTGTAGGCGTAATTATAGGTATGTTAATGGCTCAGAGTAAGACATATGAGGACAATATTGAAACAAATTCAAAAAAGATTCCTTATAGTTCAGATAGAGATATGAAAATGCAACTTCGGGGAGAACAGATGAAAATATCTAAAAGCAAAATACAAACTGGTGATGTTTCTATTCACAAAGAAGTTTTAACAGAAGAAAAGAATATTACTGTACCTGTAAAACGTGAGGAACTTGTTATTGAAAACACTGTTTGTGATCCGCAATTTCATGATAAATCAGAAGGTCATACTGAGACTATTCGAATTCCTATAAAGGAAGAACGTATCGACATACACAAGCAACCAGTAGATTTAGAAGATGTTTCAGTTAGTAAGGATCAATATGAGGGGGTAAAGCATATAACCGAAACATTAAAAAAGGAAGTACCTCATATTAGTATTAATGGGGATGCAAAAATTGTGGATAAGGAAATCGATAAAAAATATCGAAGTTAGAAATATGGGATAATTAATAGCTCTAAACACTTTCTGATTGTAAAAAGGGAGGGTCAGAAGCCTTTTTGTTTAACGTCACAACTGAGAAATGCATAATTTACTAAAACACTATATTATTCAAGAAAAGAGGTATTGCTATTATAATTTTAAACATATATTATTTGTAATTTACAACTAGTACGTTTTTAATTGTATTTTGATATGGTTAGAGAAAAATATATAAATACTGAATAAAGTTTAGGATAATAAATGGTGAACCGTATCATAAACAAATACCAAAAATAACCTTAGTCATTGATATTACGTGGCTAAGGTTATTTTTTTAGATTTAAATATCCTATCATTTTTTAGTTATTTTAATTTTTAGATATTTAAAATCATTGTCTAAAATATATTAAAGAATAGAAATAGAAAATGTTGTTCAGATAATTTTTAGTATAATTATATTAAATATTGAAGTGTTTTTTATTTCTCAATCGTTATATTAAATGTAGGGATAAAAGAAGGTGGTGATAGTTATTGAAAAAGAACAATTTGCAGACTGTATAAAACAATATGAACGTTTAATTATTACTATTTGTCTATCCTTTACAAAAAATTACTTTGATGCGGAAGATTTGGCACAGCAAACCTTTTTAGCTGCATATCAAAATTATGAAAGATTTGATGGTAGCAACTTTAAAGCTTGGATTACTACGATTGCTGCAAATAAGTGCAAGGATTATCTTAAGAGTAAAACAAGAACAAATGTTAGCTTATCAGAGAAAGAATATGAGGGGTTAAAAGATCATGGAGATTCTCCCGAGGAAACAGTAGTGAAAAAGAATACTATTGAGAGAATATATAGATTATGTAATAAGTTAAAAGAGCCGTACAGAACTGTAGCCATAAGCTATTTTTGTAAAGATATTAAACTTTCACATTTGGCAAAGAAAACTGGTAAAAGCATTAAAACCTTAGAAACACAACTTTATAGGTCAAAAAAATTACTAAAGGATTTATGGAAGGAGGAGTTTATGTGAAGCCTACATTATTTAATAAAGAAGGACATTTAACTGAAGATACAGTAAAGTTACTTAAACTTGGCACTCTTGAGGATGAAGAATTGATTTCCATATTGGAACATATTAGTGATTGTCAGGAATGTGCTAGTGTATTTGCAGACAGTTTTGAAGATGATGAACTTGCAGAAGCTCCTTTAGGGTTTGAAGAAAAAGTACAAATTGAAATAAAAAATAAGAAAAAAAGTAATATTCACTTTAGTCTTTACTGTGTTAGAGTTGCAGTTGCTGCCAGTATAGCATTAATCATGGTTTTTTCAAATGGATTAAGTTTTATAGCTAACACAAAAACAAATTATGTGAAACCATTGGATTTAAGCTTTATAAATTCATTTAATTCAGATCTTAATACATTTTCTGAAAAAATAATTAAAATGGAGGTCTTTAATAATGATAAATAAAAAAAGTAAGTTTTTAACTTTTGTTTTTTCAATGTTGCCTGGTGCAGGACATATGTATATGGGATTTATGAATATGGGTGTATCTTTTATGTCTGCCTTTTTCTTTATAATATTTCTTTCTACCTGGCTTGATATAGGACCATTATTATTTATTTTACCACTTATTTGGTTTTATTCCTTTTTTGATTGTATAAATAGATTAAGCTTAGATAATGAAGAATTTTTACTTTTAGAAGATAAGTATTTATTCTCTATTGATAAGTTATCAAAATTAGATAAAAGTATATTTGAAAAACGTAACCTTGCTGCTGGTGTAGTATTATTGATTTTAGGAGTTTATTTAATGGCAGATAATATGATGAACATTTTATCACAATATATTCCACAAGAATTTCATTCTGTTATTCATAACTTTATGCAACAAGCTCCTAAGATAATTATAGGAGTGACAATAATTGTTATTGGTATAAGACTTATTATAGGCAAGAAAAGGGAGTGTGAGATAGATGCTTAAAGGGCGCAGAGTAGGTACATTAACTGCAGGAATTATTTTAGTTGTATTTGGGGTAATGTTTTTACTTAGATTAGTTACCTCTAATATTAATATTTCTTTAATAGCATCCCTTTGGCCCATTATATTAGTACTTTTAGGAATAGAAATTATTCTAGCCTATATAATAAACAAAGAAGAAAAAATGAAATATGATTTTGGTGCAATAATATTAGTTATTGTTTTAGTATTCTTTGCTATGGGTATGGGGGTAGCAGAATTTGTAATTACCCATTGGGCACAGTTTAAAGTAATAATTTAATATGTTAAAAAATAGTAGCGTCCCAATTGATGGTTGAGCTACTATTTTTTGTTGCCAAAAACTAATTGGATAGAAGATGATAGATTAGTATCTATTTATGATAATAAAACTGTAAAAGAACTATTGTATTATTGACTTTTCATTTTTAAAAATACTGTAAAATATATAAAGTATGCTGACAAGTGAAGTTTGGGAATATCTCTATATGTGTAAAGTTATCAAATTGAACAATTGGATTTTAAATATTTATAAAATTAATGAATGAAAATGTTAAAAGAGATGCTATTATTTATAAACAAGACAATGAAAACATAATATATTAGATGTATAATATTGGTAAGTAGTTTTTTAGGGTGATGGTATATTTATCTGTTGTAAGAGCCATTAAATAACAAAGGAGATTTGATATGAAAAAGGTGATAAATGCAAAATTCAAGGTAAATAAATTTAAAGTTGCAATACTTATGCTGCTTTTGATTTTTTCTCTTACTAGTTGTAGAAATGTAGTCACTCAGAAACCTGTAAACATGAAGTCTGACGCACAATATAATTCTGCATTTTCACAACTTGAAAGTGATTATGATGTTAAACTTGGGATATATGCTTTTGATACAGAGATGGATAAAGAAGTTGTATATCATGCTGATGACAGGTTTGCCTATTGTTCTACTTTCAAAGCTTTAGCCGCTGGGGCTGTTTTAAAACAAGATTCATTAGATGAGCTTAAGCAAGTAGTTAAATATAAAAAAGAAGATGTTCTATCTTATGCTCCAATTGCAAAAGATAATGTTGATAAAGGCATGACTATTGAAGAAATTTGCAATGCAGCAGTGCGTTTCAGTGACAATACAGCTGCAAACCTTTTATTTGATCATATAGGGGGACCTAGTGGTTTTAAATCAGCACTTAATCAATTAGGTGATAACGTTACGCAACCTGCGCGTATAGAACCGAAACTAAACGAAGCCATACCTGGAGATATTAGGGACACTAGTACACCAAGGCAATTGGTAACTGATTTGCAAGCATATACCACTGGAAATATATTAACAGATGATAAGAAAAAAATTCTTATTGATTGGATGACAGGAAATGCAACAGGTAATACATTAATTCGAGCAGGAGCACCAGATAACTGGGTAGTCGCTGACAAAAGCGGAACTGGTCCTTATGGAACGAGAAATGATATTGCTATAGTAATGCCTCCCAACAAGAAACCTATAATTATTGCAATATTATCAACTCACCATACAAAAGAGGCTAAATATGATGATAAACTAATTGCTCAAGCTTCTAAAATTGTATTCGATTCTTTTGCCACAACTGAGAATAACAATTAAGATAAGCTTGCGTATATGATAAATTAGCTTATAGATATTGCAAATATATATTATAGAAAGGCAAAAGAAAACATTGTTTAGGAAACTTTTACACTATATAAATATTACAACAATACATAGAGAATTTATTATTTAATGGAATAACTGTTATGTTATTTGCTGTAAGTATGATTAAAAGTTAATTTATATTAATAAAAGTTATTTTTTAGATAAGAGTTAAGCATTTACAGGGAAGATAAATAAATTATAAATACAATTGTTTAGCTAAAAGCCTATCTTAGATATTTATATGTAAGTATTTAAGATAGGTTCTTTACTGTTTTCATATTACGTGATAAAAGTATTTTATGATATAATAATTACGTAATTATGGTAATAATGGAAAAAGTAAAAGTTAAGTTGAACCATTTAATATAAGAAGATAATAATTTGTATATAAAAAATATTAATAATTATGATTTGTTATGAAATAAAGCAATAGAATCTAAGTCGATAACAAATGAATTAAAAAATTCAAAAGTATTATAAGGTTACTTACAGTGAAAATAGCTAGGGGATATGAGAAAATGATAAAAGAATACATACAATTAGGAGAATAAGAAAAATATTGCTGGTTAAATTGAAAAGATGCTATAACGGAAGAAGAATTTTTTTAAGAATGGATAACTTGCTACAACAAGTTATTGATTAATTGCATATTGACTATGTGGTGATGTGGTGGAATTAAATAAGAAAATATTATATATAGGATTATTTTTAATTGGAATATCATTAGTTTTTACAATAACATTTGCATCAGTTTATAAATTAGAAAACACTGTATTTTTAAAGATGTTTGTCGAAAAAAGCATATATCCTAATGAAGATTTTGCTCTATTGGAAAGATTTGAATTAAAATACATAACTAACATAACAGATAATAGAAAAATTGTTAATATTGAATTTAAAGAAAAGCCAGATATTGAAGTTACGGTTTTGGATGATTCTTTGGGTTATGGGGACATGCCATTTTTTAATGACATTAATAAACAAAGTGAAAATAAATATGGAATATATGTTGTCAACACTATATATATTAGTATGAATTTAAAGAATATAAATAAGAAATTTAATGAAATTGAACTTAATAATGTTAAAGTAACTTTTAATGATGGAAGTAGATTAAGTGCTAATTTAGGTAGGATAATACTGCATAAGGATGAAAGGAATTTTAAGGATATAGATCATATTGGTTCAAGTGGATCAGCTGATGGTGAATTCTCCTCAGAAAAAAGGCTTAAAAAAAATATAAAATTACTAAAAGTTGATACTCCATTATTAGATTGTATAAAAGATTGTTTTAATATTTCTATAGACAACATTAATTACAAAAATATTTCAGGAACTAAATATGAAAAAGATAAAGTATTAAGTATTTATTCTAAGTTTAAAACTCCAAAATCTATATTTGAAAAATATAGCTATTATGATATAAATCCTAAATTGTATTACGAAGACAATAAAGGAAATATGTCATATACCTCCATAGATCACATTAGTCATATCCCTGATAGTTTTGATTTTATAGGAATATTTAAGTATTTAAAATTAAGGGGTGTGATTTAGTATGGAAAATGGATACAAAAAAATATTTTGGGAGATTTTTATCATCACATTCAATATAAATTTAGGAATAATAAAGATATTACCACCCTTTATAGGATTTATAATTATTTTAAGTGGAATAAGTTCTTTATATAAAGAAACCCAAATAGAGTCTTTTAATAAGGCTAAAACTTTTGCAATTATTATAAGTGTTATAGCTACTATAGGAGAATTTACAGGGATTTTCTCAATTGAATTAACTAATTCTTTTATATTCAATGAAGTATATATAGTTTTTTCTAAGATTATAGAACTAATTATGTTTTATAAATTATTTAATGGCTCAATTGAATATCTAAATGATAATGATAAATGTGATTTAGCTTGTGAAAGTATAAAAAAGCTAAGATTTTATATTATAACTTCAGTAATTAATATCATATTTTTAAATTTAACATTGATATTGGATATTAAAATTTTTAATATTATAGTACTTGCAATGTTAATTATTTTACGTATCTATTTAATGATGTCAATTTCCAGTTTTAAAAATGTAGTTGTTTAAGAACTTAAAACTAAATAGATGATGAAGAATATATTTGTAAGAATATAATAAAATTTTATGGCACTTAATAACTTTATTAGTTTAAAGGAGCAGCTGATATAATAGAAGAACAAGTGAAGATTAATGGGAAAATTACGTAAAACATACTAAGGAAAAAATTAAAAGTAATATTTTAGAAAGTACTTAATAGTAAAATATTAGATATTAATATGAAGGGGATGATTCAATGATTTTAAAGAAATCATGGTTTTATATAATTATATATGCTGTTATTTTTCTTACATTCATGTATTTAGATAATTCAATAGTTAAACAACCAGAGCTGACTTGGTATATATTTCTAATCTCCATGACTTTTATGACATTAACATCAATTATTGCAATTGTACTGTCATTTAGAGAAAAGAGGACAAGTAAAGGATTATTGAGTGAAGATTAATTGTATTTTATTTGTGTTACAGTTAAAATTTGGTTGTATTCTAAGGGGATATTTGAAATAATTATAATATGTTTAAGGAACATATCTTTTTTATATTAAAATTTAATCAAAAGGAAGATGATTATATGTTAATAGTAATTGAAAGAGAAAAATTATATGAAGAAGTTTGGAATATAAAGATGAAGGAATTAGCAAAGTTGTATGGAATTTCAGAAGCTACTCTAAGAAAATATTGTAGAAAATTAAATGTACCATTCCCGCAGAGTGGATATTGGATTAAAGTTAGAAATGGAAGTAGCCCTAAAAAGGTGAATTTACCACAGTTTTATGGAGAGAATAGAATTGTTATACAAAAGCATGAATATAATAAAGAATATAGCTATACCAAGGAGAATAGGTTAAAACATATGACAGAAGAAGAGAAAAATAAGATCTTAGAGTTTTGTAATAATATAAAAGTGCCGAAAAGTTTATATAAGCCTCATCAACTTATTAAGGAAATTAAATTTTACAATGACAAAAGAGATATGATAAGAGATGGTAGAGCTAATAATTTAAATATGAAAGTATCAAGTGAGTTGAAAAATAGAGCTATTAGGATAATTGACAGCATTTTTAAAAGTTCAAAAAAACTAGGATTTAAGATAAAAAGTAAGGATAAAGATACTAGAATATGTGTAGGCAATGACGAAGTTAGAATAGGATTGAAAGAAAAACTTATTAGAGCTGAGCATGTTAAGACTGATAAAGATTCATATTGGGGTCCTAAATATGATTATAATTACTCTGGTGAATTATTATTATTTATTGATGAATACTATGCTCCAAGAAAAAATTGGAGAGATCTAGATAATATCAAGTTAGAAAATATGGTGGGGGACTTTATTATTGCTGTTATTGACACAGCTGAGATTCTTAGAATTCAACATGAGAAGGCAAGAATAGAAGCTGAAATAATAAAGAAAAAGAAAATAGAACAAGAGAAGTTGAAAAAGAAACAAGATTATGAAATGAAAAGGATTAGGAAATTGAAGATTTGTGCTGAAAATTATATAGTATCAACTAAAATAGATGAGTACATAAATGCATTAGAAAAAGAACTAACTAATATCATAGACAAAGATAAAAGAATTAGAATTTCTAAATATATAGAATGGGCAAAGGAAAAATCAGAATGGATAAATCCTATTATTCAAAA
Organism: Clostridium sporogenes; assembly: GCF_001889325.1. Classification (NCBI taxonomy): domain Bacteria; kingdom Bacillati; phylum Bacillota; class Clostridia; order Eubacteriales; family Clostridiaceae; genus Clostridium; species Clostridium sporogenes. The sequence goes on from NZ_CP013243.1 coordinate 3,848,044, forward strand.
AGAAGATAAAGTACTTGGAAAGAAATATGATGATACATTATATGATATTGAGTACAAAGATGGTGAGGATTACCTATGGATATATGATTAGGAATTCTCTATTATTTAATAATATATGTAACTATAATTATTAGGTAAAAAAATAATATTAAGTGGTATAAAAATTTTTATGATAACTAAGATTTGGGGAGGATATTAATATGAAAAGAGAAAAAATTAAAACTCCAAAAGATGAAATTGTGGATTATTGGTTTTCTAGAGTAGATGGGTGTGGATTAAGTGTAGATGCATCTGAGGCACATGAAAGATGCTGGAGATGCGGATGTAAAAAATCATTGGAAAGATGTCATATTATTCCGGATTCTTTAGGAGGTGAAGATAAACCTTCAAATCTTGTGCTACTTTGTCACAGATGTCATTTAGAAAATCCTAATGTCACAGATCCAGAGATTATGTGGGATTGGCTTCGTGCATATGGGACGACATTTTATGATACATTTTGGGCAATACAAGGGATAAAAGAATATGAATTTATATATAATAAATCATTGAAAGAGGAGTTTGAAGTAAGAAATATAAAGGATATTAATAAGTTTAAAGAAATAGTTACAGAACAAATCCACAAAACAACATTTCATTATGGACATCCTTATCTAAATTCAGCAACATTAGCAGGAGTTCTTAGAAGTGCATTAAAAAAGTATAAATAGTAGTTGTTGTATGTTCAAAATGTTAGGAATATTATAAAAAAAATAAAGAGCATTTGGATCTTGATCAAGACAAGAAATTTTTAGACATTCAATTGAATCTTTACTTAAACCATATTTGGGAATAGTTGTTTTTGAGAAAGACTTAAAAATATTTTTGATTTTTTAGTTTTTTCCCGGGTGTGTTTTTTTAAAAAAGTATCATATAATTCATTATATATGTTCATTGGTAAATTTTGTGGAATCCTTGCAGTTTGTTGCGCCGAGCATCATTATGCCCAACAAATAAGCCGCTTTTTTCTACGTCTACAAAGAGATTATCTAGTCCAAATATTAGTTAAAATATACTCTATAGATAGGCTTATTTTATCTATTACACAAAATAGTCATCTGAAGTTAGAAAACATGATATAATTACTATTAGTTAAGGTAAAACAGTAAGGTATAACGCCTTGTTGCTATTAACATTTTGTGTTTAATTGTTATCTATATCATTTGTGGAGGTGCAACAAATGAATTTAACGAAATGGGATCAATATTTAAGATATGTTGAATTATGCAGAGAAGGAATACAGTCATTTTCTGAATATCCATATTGCTTATCAGCAATAAAAGATTTATCTAGAATAGAGTTTCATCCCAAAGTGACATATATTGTAGGTGAAAATGGTACTGGTAAATCAACAATACTTGAAGCTATTGCCATAGCATGTGGTTTTAATCCAGAAGGTGGAACTAGAAATTTTAATTTTTCAACAAAGGATACCCATTCAGATTTATATAAAAACCTTAAATTGGTTAGAGGAGTTAAAAGACCATACGATGGTTTTTTTCTAAGAGCAGAAAGCTTCTATAATGTGGCTACAAATATAGATGAAATATATGAAATAGATGATTTAGATCCATATGGGGGAGTATCACTACATTCACAGTCTCATGGAGAATCTTTTTTATCAGTTATTAGAAATAGATTTACTGGAAGCGGTTTATATATTTTGGATGAGCCAGAAGCAGCATTGTCTCCATCAAGGCAAATGTCTATGCTTGTTATAATGCATGAATTAATACAGAAAAATTCTCAATTTATAATAGCTACTCATTCCCCTATAATAATGTCTTATCCAGATTCAATCATTTATGAACTAAGCGATGGTATAAAAGAAGTAATGTACAAGGATACTGAACATTATAAAATCACAAGAAATTTCCTTGATAAACCTGAAAAAATGCTAAAAATACTTTTATCTGAAGAGTAAATCCCTTTACTGAATTTTATTACCCTTACCAGAGATAATATTTTTCAAAGGGAAGTGTGATTTTTCAAGAGGAGTATATTACTTACATAATTTTTATTTAAAGGAAGTTAATAAAGCTAAAATAACAGATATTGATTTTGAGGATATAGACCTCGCTGAGGTATCTATAACTGAAGCCAAATTGAAGAGGGTAGAAGCAGGATAGCTTTGCCTTGATTGGTTGAGCCATCCTGCTTTTCCACCATCTTTATGCGAATATATGTCGTATAATTATGTGATTCAATTCTAATTATATCGAATTATTCCAAGAAGGGCAGAGGAACACTGTGCGCTTCTAGTATATTGTAGATAATAAAAACAAATGAAGTTTTATATAATGACACAAATTGAAATTAAAGCGACATAACTATTGAATATAAAAATATGAACGATGGATCTTTGATGTGGTGTTTAAAAATGAAATTATAATTCATAAGTGTAATAATACGGTGTTAACAATATGGGAGATGTGCTATAATTTCTATAGATTAATAAACAATTGTAAGATTTTACAGCTTAAAAGCTATAAGGTATCAATGCCTTATAGCTTTTTTATATTAGTTTTACAACATTTAATATCATTTACTTTGCTCCTAATGCAAGGATGCTATTATTGCCCCTATCAAGATTTGATATATCAAAGTAACGTAATTTGGAATATAGTTGCTCAAATATATAGATTATGGTAAAACTCGATATGGCCTCATCATATCATTATCTTCATGGTCCAATATATGGCAATGCCATACATAACCTGGTCCCTTCGATGGATCAAATGGATACAAGTTTTCTCCAGGACAGGACGCCTTAACATTTTGCGGTGCAAAACGAACTCGGATTCTTGTTATCTCTCCAGGGGGGGCTTGTACCGTATCTTTCCAGCCTGCTTCATTAGCTGCAGGTGGCTGATTATCGCCTGTAATATATGATTCTGGACAAAGAGCCTTTGGTGTGGTAATCCATGGAGGCAATCCTATATCAGAATTCAAATCAAGCCAATCCTTAGTATATGCATCTACATCAAAGACTTGTCTACAGAATATCTTGAACTGTACCAGATGCAAATGAATTGGATGTGAATCCATAGTAAGGTTGACAATATCCCACTCCTCCGTTGAACCTACAACAGGCAATTCTGAAACAGGAGCAGCCCATCTTTGACCATTTAATGTCACCATTTGTGGTCCGTTAGGCCCTGCAATCTCATACAAAGTCAATACTCTTCTCTTGCATGATGACTGAAGTTTTGGCACAGGTTCACATCTCAACTTTTCAGGAAGCTCAGGTGGCATTGCCATGTTATCTTGAACAGTAAACTGCATAATCTGACCTGTAGTATCCTTATCAGGCGCATCTCCAGTAGGATATGGTGCGTTTGCATCGTTATTTAGAATGATTTTAGTACCAGCAGGTATTTCTGTAAAATCCACAAGTATATCCGCACGTTCCCCTGGTGAAATAAGAAGTGATGTGAGAGGTACAGGCTTATTAAGATAACCTCCATCAGTTCCTATTTGCCAAAACTGCATTCCATTCGAAAACTTGAGGTTGTAAAACCTTGCATTTGAACCATTTAACAATCTAAAACGATACCTGGTCATATCTACATTGAGATTTGGCCATACTCTTCCATTTACCATAATAGCGTCACCAAAGAATTCCGGCTGCCAATAAGGATGAATTGCTGGATTATCTCCCTCTGAAGGGAAGTTGAGGCTACCATCTTCATTAAAGGAACGATCCTGGATAGCTATTGGTACTTCATATTTTGCGCTTGTAATCAGTGGTCCTGGATAATCAAGTGGATTGGCAGGATCTCTGAGAATATAAAAGCCTGCTAGTCCCATTACAACATTAAGTCGGGTTACTCCTAATGCATGATCATGATACCATAAAGTTGTAGGCTCTTGAACATTGGGGTAATGAAAAGTATCTGTAATATACTTTGGACCCTTTAAACCTTTTGCTGTCCACCATGCTTCAGGGTTACCGTCGAACATGGATGCTTGTTCACCTCCGTGAAGATGAGTTACTAGCGGTACATCCTTCTGATCTTCTGGCACTCCCGGTGGAAACGGAGGCCAGCCTCCAGGTGGTGGCGTCATAGGCGTATTATTAGGATTAGCCCAGTGTATAGTTGGATCAACTGCTAAGGAATATGGAGCTGTAATTTCGTTTACCCATTTAACATTTATAGGTATATCTCTTACAGCTTCAAAAGTTGGCCCAGGGGCATTTTGAAATTTAACTTCCTCTCCAGTTGAAGTATCCTTGATTGTTCCACCATATCCCCACACTGTAGTAGGATTAAATTCCGGTGGAAGAATTTGTTGTTGAAACTGATTCATAGTAACTGTATAGTTATAACTTACAGCACCACTTACAGGGCTTGTACATATAGTAGGTAGAAATGATGGAGGTATAACCAATTCTTGCGTATACTTGGGTATTAACTTAGGGTCAAGAGGATTTACTTCCATAACTACACAACTCCTTATTTACAAACTTGGTTTAATAAACCTAATTTATAATATGCCTAGAGGGCTTATTTTGCTACTTCATTTATTATTAATACCTATATAAATATATATACAGAAAAATAAATAACACTTTTTTAATAGCAAATACGTTATTATATTGATTCGCTTTTTTCTTATTTTATGTAACAACAAAAACTAAATAATGGGATATTAGAAAATATAGTATAATTGACTCATAATAGGCAAATAAGGCGAAGAAAATTTATATTGGGATGAAAAAATAATTTTGGTAGTTGAGGGGTTTTTTGTAACAGTAAAAAAATCAGAATCCCCGGAACTGAAGATATGGATAAGGAATATAGAAACTCTTTACACCATATAAAAGGAGCTGTTATAGGAACCGTCATAGGTGCCGTGGTGGCATTGTTAGCTGGAGGAATGGCTTATTTTGTATCAATATTATAAGCATAGCATGAAATTGACAAATTCAGTTTATTAGTTAGATTGTGAGTATTTTGTTTGTACACCTTATTGGCATAGTATGTACAAGTAAAAATAAATACGATATAAAAAGTGTAATAATATTTAAAAATGTTTTTTATTGTAACTGCAATAAGCTTATTTATAGAGATAATACAACAAATATTTGATTAAAGGTAAAAATAAAGTAGGTAGCATTGTGCCTGCTATAATGATAGCATGTTCAACTAGAGGTTTTTCAAGAATTATAGGAGGATGTAAATAATTTGTTTTGCTAAAATTTTTGAAGTCCTCCATAAATAGTGTTTAGTAAATATGGTACAATAAGGTATAATGAAATTGAAAAATTAGACAAAATAAAATTTGTTGATATTTCACAAAGGAGAGCTATTTATGAAGTTAATTGCACTTATAGAAAACAAATCTAACTCTGAACTCATAGGAGAACATGGGCTAGCTATTTATATTGAATATAATAATAAGCGCTATCTTTTAGATACAGGAGCATCCAATACTTTTACTGATAATGCTCTAAAGCTAGGTGTGGATTTGAGTAGGGTAGATGCCGCAATTCTTTCACATAGTCACTATGATCACTCTGGTGGATATAATGGTTTTTTTGATAGAAATAAGAAAGCTAATGTGTATATTAGAAAGGAAGCTAAAGAATTATGTTATGGTAAAATAGGACCATTTAAGCGCTATATTGGTATTCCAAAAGGTATTTTAGATAAGTATGCAGATAGGTTTATTTATGTACATGAAGATTATAAAATTGATGAGGGCGTGCATCTTATATCACACAAAACTGATAATCTAGAAGTTATAGGTAAAAAAGCGCATATGTATCGTATGACAAAGAATGGATTAAAGCCTGATGATTTTCATCATGAGCAAAGCTTAGTGTTTGACACTGATGATGGTTTGGTAATTCTAAATAGTTGTTCTCACGGTGGTATAAATAATATTGTGGAAGAAGTAAAGTCCACTTTTCAAGGTAAGAAAGTCTTAGCAGTTATTGGAGGATTTCATTTAATGGGACTTACCGGTACAAGTTCTATGAGTATTAAAGCTGAAGAAGTTAAAGCCCTTGGGAATAGGTTGGTTGATTTGGGAGTAGAGCATATTTATACTTGTCATTGTACTGGAGAGCCAGCTTATAAGATACTGAAAAAAACATTGGGTGAGAGAGTAGAATATTTTAGCACTGGAACTGTTGTAGAACTGTAAATAAATTTATAGGAGAAGGAAATATGAATAAAAAATTAGGCTTTTATTCGGCGATGGCAGTGACTATTACAACTTTTTTGTTTGCTGTAGGAATGATTATTGGCAATGATACAGCTTCTTATTTTGTTTGTATGTTATTGTCATGGGGGTACATTTTGTTAACCTGTAGTTTTGCAGTAGAAGTTACTCATGAAAGAAAAGCACTTGCATATGGGGGAATGGCATTTGCTTGTCTTTATGGTGTATTTATTAATTTAGTATATTTTACACAACTAACTACAGTTGCAAATAAAACTGCATCTACTGAAGTTTTAAAGATTCTATCATATCAATCATTAGGTAGTTTAATGTTTAATTTGGATTTGTTTGGATACGGAATGATGGCAATTTCAACTTTGTTAATTGGCATAGCAATTAACCCTAAAAACAAATCTGATAAATGGTTAAAGGCTCTTTTGATGATACATGGAATGTTTACTCCTGCCTGTGTAATAATGCCAATGCTAAATATTTTCAATTCTCATATGGGCGCTAGTGGAGATTTTATTGGCATAATTGTGTTGCTTATATGGTGCATATATTTTATTCCAATTGGAATTCTTTCCACTGTGCACTTTAAGAAAAATAATGTGAATTTATAAGTAAAGTTTACATTATTTTAGTAGGATTAACTGAAGTTTTGTAATAATACCCAGAGAATGTAAATAAATCTTAAATAAGATTTGTTTAGGCTGATATATTCTATATAATATAAAATATATTAAGAAAGATATTTTAAAATTATATTTTAGAAGATATATAATAAAGTATAGCAAAATTAAATGAAGAGGTGAGAAATTTGATTAAACATATTGTAATGTGGAAACTAAAAGAATTTGCTGAAGGAAAATCCAAGTTAGAAAATGCTAATATAATAAAAACGAGTTTAGAAGATTTACAAAATAGAATTGATGAAGTTAAATTAATTGAAGTTGGCGTAAACATTAATAATTCTAAACAAGCATATGATGTTGTTTTATATTCAGAATTTGAAAATCTAGAAGATTTAAATTTATATCAAAATCATCCTGATCATTTAAAGGTTGGAGAATTTATTAATAAGGTTAAAGAGGAAAGAATAGTTACAGACTATGAAGTTTAAAAGATATTAAGCTGCTTCAAAATTAGCTATTAGTGTGGAATTTGTAAATGGGAATTATTATATTAATTTATTGTTAGTAGAATATATAAGTTATAAAATAGTAATTTAAAGAGAGTAGAAAAAATTTATCTACTCTTTTTTTGTTTTATTATGAGATTCAATTTGAAATTGATTGGTTTTTCCCATCATATAAGCTAATTTAATCATATCTTGTTCTTGCAAGGTGAGTTTTGTATTGAACATTTTTTCAAATTGTTTAAAGAGACTTACTGTGTCTATTTTTGTTTTTGTATTTTTATTTCTATAAGTAGTTGTATTATTCATTGGTCTATATATTTTAGTTTTTATCTTTTCTGAGTAGATTTTTTTAAAAACTTCAGCAGTATAGAAAGCATCATTAAAAGCATTGTGAAAATCATTATTTTTAGTTATATGGAATAATTCAACAGCATTACTAAGTCCAACATTGATAGATTTAGGATAGTTTAAATATTTACCTGTATAGGCTTGAACATTTATGTATTCTTTAGGAATAGATTTAGTATCTAATTTGTAATATACTATATTTCTAAATAACTCTTTCATATCAGTCATGCCCCAGATACAGAAGATATTCTTATCTTTATTTAAAAACTTCAAAAAATCTTTGTAGACTTTCCTAAAAGGTTCTGCTTTATTTAAAGAATCCATTGTTAAGTTAGTAAGATTTTTTACAAAAGGATTTAAATCTAAATATATTTCAGGTTTTACTAATGCATTAAAAGTATCAATGGTAGTGAAATCTTCATTAAGCTTTATAGCTCCTATCTGAATTATTTCAAAAGGACATTTAATTTCAATTTGTCTATTATATCCCTGATTAAATTCTAAATCAAATATTATATAGTTCATAATTCATCTCCTAAAATATCAGTTATATTTAGTATTTTATGATATATTTGTATAAATATTTATTACTATAATAACACAAAAGAAGAAGTTAATTACAACAGTTCTTACAACTATTTTCCTAGTTGGTCATGGAACTATAAAAGACCTATGATATTATGTTTTCCCAATGTGGAAAATATTACCGAATTGCTGTAAGTGTAACTGGAACGCCTCATGGTGATACTGATATTTACGATAACGATCTAGCCGGTCATTGTAGATATGTATTTCTACAATAGTGTAGGACATTTCAATTCTGCAATAGATCAAATGCACCAATATAATGTATTAAAAGCAAATGGACAATAGTTTTTAGCACAAAGTATTTTTTAGTTAAGTAAATATAAATAAGCATAAGACAGAGACTAACTACTGTCTTATGCTTATTTACAAGGAGAAAATAATAGTTTAAAAGCTCTCACATAATGAGAGCTTTTAGTGTGCTTAATTCACATATAGAAAAATATTTTACTATTTTGTATAATTGTAATAGGCTTTTGTGATTATTTGTATATATAGATAACTTATATAAATAATCATAAAAATATTATGAAAGGAAAAAGTATAATAAATCTTAATATGGATTTATTATACAAAGTGATATTATGGAAAAACTAAATATATTAATTGTAGAAGATGATGTTAATATAAATAATATGATAAAAGAATCTTTAATAAAGGAAGGATATGATACAGGACAAGCTTTTCATGGACTTGAAGCTGTGGAAAAATTCCAAGGTGAAGAGTATCATATGGTAATTATGGATGTTATGATGCCAGTTATGGATGGTATTGAGGCAATGAGAAGAATTAGGGAGAAAAGCAAAGTGCCCATTATAATACTTTCTGCAAAAGGAGAAGACAGTGACAAAATAATAGGACTTGGTATGGGAGCGGATGATTATATTGTAAAACCATTTTCAGTACTAGAGCTCATAGCAAGAGTTAAATGTAATATAAGAAGAGCCATCTATTATAATGAAACCAAAAGTATTAAAGAAGATAAGATACATGAGTATGGTGATGTGAAATTTGATATGAATAATTACACAGTTACCAAGGGAGGAAAGGAACTTACTCTTACTGCAAAGGAAATGAAAATTCTTAAGCTTTTCTTTGAAAATCCAAACAGAGTATTTACCAAAGTACAGATATATGACAGTGTATGGGGAGAAGAATTTTTATCAGATTATAATACGGTAACAGTGCATATGAGAAGACTTAGAAGTAAAATCGAGGATGATCCCAATAACCCTAAACTTATAGAAACTGTTTGGGGAATAGGGTACAAATTAACAGGTGATAGAAAATGAATTGGTTATTAATAATTATTATAATAATATTATCTATACTATTATTAAATGAAAGAATAAAAACTAAAAGTATTACTGAAAAATTAAAAGAGATTCTTAAAGAAAATTCAAGGGAAAGAATAAAGCTTTATAATTTAAGTACAAATAAGAAGGAACTTATTAGGGAAATTAATATTTTTCTTGATAAATATGAGAGTATTTCTATTGATAATAAAAATTATAAAGATCATCACCAAAGAATGATTTCAAATATTTCTCATGATATAAGAACTCCACTTACTGCTCTTATGGGATATGTTGACCTTCTTTCAGACAATTCTATTACAAAAGAAAAGAGAGAAGAATATGTTAGTATTATTAGAGAAAGAGGTACTGCTTTAAAAGACCTTATGGAAGAGTTTTTTCAAGTGGCAAAGCTTGAATGTAATGATATAGAGATAACTATTGAAAAATTTAATATATCCGAAATAGTAAGAAAGAATATAATTACTTTTATGAATGAAATAAATGAAAGAAATATAACTCCTGAGATAAACATAGGTGATGAAGAGATTTTTGCTTTAGGGAATAAAAACTATATGAGCAGAATCATAACAAATCTAATTTCAAATAGTTTAAAATATGGATATGAAGGAAAAGTTATTGGTATTGATTTAAAGGAAGATAATAAATGGGTAATTCTTAGCATATGGGATAAAGGAAAAGGTATTGATAAAAATGAGCTTCCTTATATCTTTGATAGATTATATACCGGGGAAAAATCTAGAAATAGAAGTTTTCAAGGCAGCGGTCTTGGGCTTAGTATAGTAAAGAATATGGTTGAACATATGAATGGAAGTATAACTGCCCAAAGTATACCCTATGAGAAAACAACATTTGCAGTAAAGATTCCCAAAGATAACAGTTAAAATTGACTGAATATGCTAGAAACATTAGGTTAAATTCACTAAAGTATTGTATGATTTTTTATACAATATTCAATAAATATCAAAAAAGCATTTAATTTAATAAATTTGTAATAATTACGTAGCTTGGATTTAAGGATTAGCCCTTATTATGAATATGGATGAGGGGTAATCCTTAACTATTTATTAAAAGGGAGGAAAAACAATGGAAAATATATTACAAACTTATAATCTTACAAGAAAATATGGTACTACAGCTGTAGTTGATAATATTAATATGAATATTAAAAAAGGAGAGATATACGGGTTTTTAGGAAGAAATGGTGCAGGAAAGACAACAACTTTGAGAATGATTATGGGACTTATTTCTCCAACAAAAGGAGAATATGAGCTTTTCGGAAAGAAGATGGGAGATAGGGAGGTCTTTGGGCGAATAGGAGCAATAATTGAAACACCAGGTTTTTATCCAAACTTAACTGCAAGAGAGAATCTTGATATTCACAGAAGATTGATGGGAATCCCTAATAAGGAATATGTGGATGAAGCTTTAGAAATTGTTGGACTTACTAATTATGATATTAAAAAGAAAAAGGTTAAGAAATATTCTTTAGGTATGAAACAAAGATTGGGGGTCGCAAGGGCACTTTTACATAAACCAGAACTTCTTATCTTAGATGAGCCAACTAATGGACTTGACCCAGTAGGGATTAAGGAAATGAGAGAAACGCTACTAGATCTTAATAAAAAGAAAGAGATAACAATACTTGTATCAAGTCATATACTTGGAGAAATACAACAGCTTGCAACAAAGATTGGTATTATTCATAGGGGAAAACTTTTAGAAGAGATTGATTACAAAAGTTTTGAAAAAAAGAATAGGCATTATATTAATTTAAGAGTTAATAATGATAAAAAAGCAGTAACTATTTTAGAAAAATCAATGAATATCAGAGATTATGAAGTAATAGAGCCAAATAAAATTAGAATATACGAGATGCTTGATAAGTCAAATGATGTTGCAAAAAAAATGATTTCAGAAGGAATAGATGTTTATGAAGTTAATGTTATGAATGATACTCTTGAAGATTACTTTGTAAGACTTACTGGAGGTGGACAAGGTGCTTGATGGATTATATAGTGAATTTTTGAAACTAAAAAGAACGGGATATTATATTACTGTTTTATTAGTAGGTCTAATTTGCTTGCAATTTAGCACAATGAATAAAAATATGCTGTCATCTTTAAATTGGTACGGATACTTTTTTAAATTTGAATTTATAGCTTTTAGTATATTTTTTACATTAGTGATCCCCAACATTATTGGGATTATATTTATTAGAGAATTTAGGTATAAAACAGCACCTATAGAATTTTCCTATCCTAATGGTAGACTTGGAGCTTTTATTAATAAATTTTTGATGAGCATAATAGTCATAGCTATTATTTATTTAATGAGTTATATTTTTATAGTTTTAAAAGGAATTATATTTTTAAAAACTCCCTTAAGCTTAGCAGCTCTTATAAATCATTTTAAAATATTTATGATTTCATTTATTTTTCAAGTTGCGCTAACACCAATAGCTATTTTGATAGCTTTAATGGGCAAAAGTATGATAATTTCATCAATTTATTCTATAGCACTAATAATAGGCAATGCAAATTATCTTTTAGGAAATAAGTATAGTGATTATATATTTTCAATTTTACCAGCAGCACCCGTTGCAAAGCTTAGAACACCTATATGTGAAGTGCCTATACCAGTAAATATGGTAATAAGCAATACTGATATATACATTGGTATTTTTGTATTTGCTTTAGGTATTTTGGGATGCATGCTATTTTATAGGAAAGCTAACATTTATTAAGAAGATAGATATTATCTTTAATTAGGAGGTCTTTTATGTTAAATATTGTAATATGTGAACTAAAAAAGTTTAAAAGAATTTGGATTCCATTAATTATTGGGGTATTTCTTGTTATTCAATTTAGTTCATCAACTTTAAATACAGCAGTTATGAAAAATGCAGATGACTTATTTACCTGGATGAACTTAACTGTGTTTTCCTATGGTTTTCTTGCAGCTATAAATATGCTTATTGCTTATATGTTTATGTGGGAATTCAATAATAACACGATGCCACTTATGCTAACATATAAGCATAAAAGATGTAAGGTATTTGTGGGCAAAATTATTTCTGCAATATTAATATCTTTACTATTATATATTATAGAATTTCTTATGCTTACATTAATGAATTATATATATTTTAGAGATACACTTACAACAGCGGTTATGATAAAACATTTAATAATAACTTTAAAATCCTTTTTCTTTCAGATGCTTATGATTACAGTAACTGCATCTTTGGCAATTGTAAGTAAAAAGATAATTGTACCAATAATATATATTGGTATTCAGCTTGTAGCTAGTTTTATATTTTTAAGTGAGCCAGCAGTAAGAGCATTTATACCATTTCCACTACCAGTTATATCTAATCTTATGCTAATACGTAATCATCACAAAATTATTAAGGATATCTCAATTATGCCAAGTCAGGTTATAATAGCTGTTATAATGTTTATTGGAGGCATTGTATACGGATGTTGGTATATAAATAAAATGGAAGTGGAATAAAAGGAAATATTATTGTAACAATACCCCTAATTGTAGCATAGATAATAAAGCTACTTTTAGGGGTATTGTTATGTACATAGAAAGAGAAGAGTTTGGATAAGCAATAATATGATAAAAGATATTACTAAAAGAGTTTTTAATATTTGAAATTTTACTTTATATAAATATCCATAAGAATTATGATAAAATTATGTTGTTATATAGGTGTATTTTTGAAGCTTTTTATATTATAAAAAATAAGAACATGATCTTTTGAATGAGAATACTAACTGTTTTCTAAATTGAATACTGAAGCATTTTTTATCTATTAAAGGAAATTATTAGAATATGAAAAGGAGATGACTGAATTTGGATAAGTTGCTGGAAGGAAAGGTATATTTTGGTAATAGTATTACTGTAATAAAGAGAAGTGAAGATTGCACTGTATATAAAATGAAAGATATTACTGGTGAGGGTACCATGACTTGTTACAATGTGTTCCATGGCATTGATTTAATCTACAATGATTTCCACTTGAAGAATTGTTTTTCAGAATTTATTCCAAAGGTGAAAATGATGGCAATAGATCATTGCAGAAAAGGACGTATTGAATGGGAATTTCAGACCGGTTCATATGTATATTTGCAAGAGGGAGATCTACAAATTAATGGAAGAAATCATCAAACTATTGGATTTGGATTTCCTTTAAACCATTATAATGGAATTACGATTGCTATATATATTGATGAAGCATTAAAAACATTATCAACTATTTTTGACGGATTTTCTATTGATCTGCAAGGATTATATAATAAGTTCTGCTATGAAGAATCCCCTTTTATTATGCGTGCAAAAGACTCCATTCAACATATTTTTTTTGAGCTTTATAATGTACCTAATGAGATACGTACAAATTATTTTAAAGTTAAAATTTTAGAGTTGCTATTATTCTTAAGTGTAGTGGATGTAAAAGCAAAGGATGAAAAACGACCATATTTTACTAAAAAGCAGGTTGAAACAGTAAAGAATATTATGAAATATATGACTGAGCATATAGATAAAAACTTTACATTAGAAGATTTATCTAGCAAATTTGAAATACCGCTAACTTCTATGAAAAATTATTTTAAAGGAGTTTATGGAACATCAATATATTCATATATGCGATCTTACAGAATGCAAGTGGCTGCTTTAATGCTACGTGAAACAAATGAAAGTATTACCGTCATTGCAGGTAAAGTAGGCTACGAGAATTGTAGTAAATTTGCCTCTGCATTTAAAAAAGTTATGAATAGCTCACCTTCTGAATATCGAAGAAAATTTGTTTGAATAGAATACTATTTGTAAATTGTTCTGAAAGCCGTTTCTTTATTAATATATTATATATGTGTTTATAAGCTTTCAAGGACATTTTTTAGGTGTTGAAGTTAGATTAGACTAACTTCAATGTCTAATCGGAGCAGGTTCAGGCTTTATGGAGTGGTGGAAATATTTTTCACAGATTAAAATAGGGATTAGTTAATTATAACTAATCCCTATAATTGTTTTTAAAGGCTTATATAATAAGTAGTCTTTTAAATTTAAAAATTTATGAGAGGTGAAAGTGTAAAATGAAAGAAAAAAATTGGTTAGGAACGGTTTTGTCCTTTGCTAAAGAATGCAGAATGAAAATGATTATTTCCGTAGTATGTGCAATAATTAGCGTTATAGGTGGACTCGTGCCTTATGTAGGAGTTTATCAAATCATAATTTTATTTTTCAATGGAAGGCAGACAGTAAAGGATATATTATTTTGGTCAGTAATATGTCTTACTGGATATGTGGTGAAGCTTGTTTTTTATGCTATATCTACTACGTTAGCACATATTTCTGCATATACCATACTAGAGAAGATGCGGCTTAATATTGCGGACAGATTAATGAAAGCTCCACTTGGCACTGTATTAAATCAACCTATAGGAAAGATAAAAAATATAATTGTAGATAGGGTAGAAACTATCGAGCTTCCATTGGCTCATATGATACCAGAAGGAATTTCTAATCTGCTTTTGCCTATAGGAGTATTTATCTATATTATTATGATAGATTGGCGCATAGCACTGGCATCAATGGTTACGGTACCTATAGCAGTCATAGCATATGGAATTATGATGAAGACTTTTAGTAAACAGTATGAAGATTATATGGAGTCCAGTAATTATGTAAATAGCGTTATTGTTGAATATGTAGAAGGAATTGAGGTCATTAAGGCTTTTAATCGATCATCATCCTCTTATGAAAAATTTGAAAAAGCAGTAGAATCTTTTAAAGTATATACATTAAACTGGTTTGAAAGCACTTGGAAACTCATGAATTTTGGTGGAGCAGTTTTACCATCAACTTTACTTGGCACCATGCCTATTGGAATGTATTTGTATATAAATGGGTCTTTAAGTCCGGCAGATCTTACAATGTGCCTTATATTGTCTTTAGGAATTGTAGCACCATTAGCTAGCTTTACAGTATTTATAAATGATGCTAAAGCTATAGAATATGCTGTAAAGGATGCTTATGAATTTTTAAATTTAAAGGAACTTGAAAATCCATTAGAACCAGTGAATATTTGTAGATATGATATTGAGCTTAAAAATGTATTCTTTTCCTATAATACTGATAAAGATGATAATTTAAATAGGACAAATAATTATGTACTTAATAACATTAATTTAAAACTTTCTGAAGGAAAATTTGCAGCTTTGGTTGGCCCTTCAGGAGGTGGAAAATCTACAGTTGCAAGATTGATTACACGATTTTGGGATGTGAGCAAAGGTGAGATCAAAATTGGCGGTATTAATATCAAAAGATTTCCTTTGGCACAGCTTGCTGACACAGTGAGTTTTGTAACTCAGGACAATTTCTTGTTTAATTATTCAATTATGGAGAATATACGGCTTGGGAATCCTAGTGCATCTGATGAAGAAGTGATTAATGCTGCAAAAGCAGCTTGTTGCCATGAGTTTATCAAAAATTTTGATAATGGATATGATACTAATGCTGGGGAAGCAGGAGGAAAATTATCAGGAGGAGAAAAGCAGAGGATTGCAATAGCAAGAGCTATCTTAAAAAATGCACCTATTGTTATTATGGATGAAGCAACAGCTTTTACAGATCCTGAAAATGAAGATAAACTTCAAAAATCAATTGCTGCTCTTACCAAAGGGAAAACTTTATTAGTGATTGCCCATAGACTGTCAACTATTAGAAATGCAGATCCAATCATTGTTATGGAAAAAGGTTGTATTGTAGATATAGGCACACATGAAGAGTTGCTTAAAGAATGTGAACTTTATAAGGATATGTGGCAGGCTCATATTGGTGCAAAGAAATGGGCAGCCAACAATGAGAGAGGAGGAGTAAAGCAATATGTTTAAATCAATAAAAGGAATTATTCAATGGGCTGGACAACGAAAAAAACGATTATATATAGGGTTTATATATTCTTTTTTTAATACTATGTTTACGGCCATGCCAATTATGGGAGCTACATATGGACTGAATCTTATTATAGAGGACATGAAGGGAAATAAGAATTTAACAATAGATTGGGTATTCTATATGCTAGGATTTATGGCTTTTGCTGTGTTAGGTAGATTCTTGTTTTCTTATCTTCGGGCATCCACCAAAGATAGTATTGGATATGAAGCAATATCAGAGCAAAGAATTAGAATTGGAGATATATTAAAAAGAGTGTCTTTAGGATTTTTTAGTGAAAAAAAAGCTGGAGAAATTGCCTCAGCTGTAACAACAGATTTATCTTTTATTGAAATGTACGGGATGAATATGATTGATGTTGTTGTAAATGGATATATAAGTGCATTTACAATGGTATTTTGTTTAGCTTTTTATAATTTATGGATTGCTATAATTGCAGCAGTAGGCATTTTGTTATCAGCTATATTCTTAAAATTACTGGGAGATAAGAGCAATGAAAATGCTCCAGTACATCAGAGGGCACAAGACAGCATGATAACAGCTACTATTGAGTATATTAGAGGAATGTCTGTAGTTAAAGCTTTTAAGCAGAATGGAGTTTCTATAGAGGGTATTCGTAATGCCTATAAGATGAGCAAAGATATAAATATTAAAATTGAAAAAGATTATGTTCCTTATAATTGTCTACATTTATTTGTACTTAAATTAGCATCTGTAGCCATGGTTCTTATATCAGCAATAATGGCTGTAAATGGAGTTATGGACATCCCTACAATGCTCATGATGGCTATATTTTCTTTTGTTATCTTTGGTCATATTGAAACTATAAATAATGCAGCCCATGTTCTAAAAATTATTGATGCAACATTGGATAAATTAAATGCCATAGAAGGTGCAGATTTTATTGATCAAAATAGCAAAGATATAAAATTATCAACATATGATATTAAGTTTAAAAATGTTACTTTTGGTTATGAAAAGCGGGATGTATTAAAGAATGTATCATTTACTATACCAGAGAATACTACTGCAGCAATAGTTGGTCCTTCTGGAAGCGGAAAATCTACAATATGCAATTTAATTGCTAGATTCTATGATGTGGACAAAGGCAGTATATCCATAGGAGGGGTTAACATAAAAGATATAACCTGTGATAGTCTTTTAAAGAATATAAGTATGGTGTTTCAAAAGGTATATTTGTTCCATGATACAGTGCTTAATAATATTAGATTTGGAAAACCAGAGGCAAGCTTTGAAGAGGTAATAAAGGTGGCTAAAAAAGCCTGCTGTCATGATTTTATTATGAACCTTCCTGATGGATATGAAACAGTAATTGGAGATGGTGGTTCCACTCTTTCAGGTGGTGAAAAACAAAGAATATCTATAGCTAGAGCAATGCTAAAAAATGCTCCAATTGTTATTTTAGATGAAGCAACTGCTAGTATAGATCCGGAAAATGAACATGCAATACAAAAGGCTATTAGTGCTTTAGTACATGGAAAAACTATTATAATTATTGCACACCGTCTTGCCACTATTCAAAATGCAGATCAGATACTTGTGGTGGATGAGGGGCGTGTTGTTCAGAGAGGAACTCATGAAGAACTAATAAATCAGGAGGGAGTTTATAAGAGATTTTTAGACATACGAAAGACAGCAGAGGAATGGAGTATTTAAAAATATTTGTTTTGTGATTTTATCCATATAAACTGAAAAAAGGTGCTGAAAAAGTACCTTTTTGTGTATAATTAAAAGCTTATATAAATCATATGCATTGGCTATTTTATATATTTATTGGATAACTTAATCATGCTTTGCATTTATCATGAATATTTATTTAATAGATATTAATACTAAGTAAAGATAGATAAAATAAGAGAAGGAGGCATTTAATATGGCACATACTTTACCAAATTTAAATTATGATTACAATGCATTAGAACCTCATTATGATGAGAAGACTTTAAAGATACATCATGATATTCATCATAAAGCTTATGTAGATGGATTAAATAAAGCGGAACAAAAGCTTCAAGAAGCTAGAGAATCAGGAGATTTTACATTAATAAAACATTGGGAAAAGGAAATAGCATTTCATGGATCAGGTCATATTTTACATGCACTATTTTGGGAAAATATGACTCCTAATGGAAATCTAAATCCTGAGGGATCTGCAATTGAAAGGATAAAACAAGATTTCGGGGACTATGAAAAATTTAAAAAACAATTTACTGAAGCTGCTATAGCAGTAGAAGGTTCAGGTTGGACTATTTTAGCATGGAATCCTATGTTTCAAAAATTAGTAATATTGCAGGCAGAAAAACATCAAAATTTAACTCAATGGGGAGTAGTTCCATTGCTAATTTTAGATTTATGGGAACATGCATATTATTTAAAATATCAAAATAGAAGGGCAGAGTTTGTTAATGCTTGGTGGAATATTGTAAATTGGGATATAGTAAATACTAGATATGATAATGCTATAAAATAAATAATATAGTATTTAATCAAAAACACAATAAAAAATTTACTGTTTATTAAGTCTTTTATTCAGATTGTCCCAAAACCCCATGTAAATACATGGGGCTTTATAATTTTTTAATTTGCTATGTGACAGAACATCAAGATCTATTATAATTTTTTATTTTATAATAATAGATTAAGATTTTTATTTAAATTTTATATAAATTAATCTTTTAAAAAATTTAAATTAAGGAGGAAATATGGATAAAAATTATAGTAAAAAGCCTAAAGAGAAATTAAAAAAGATACTAACACCAGAGGAGTATTATGTTACTCAAGAAAATGGAACGGAAGCACCATATAAAAATGAGTATTGGGATTTAAATGAAGAAGGGATTTATGTAGATATAACCAATGGAGAGCCTTTATTTACTTCAAAAGATAAGTTTAATTCTTCATGTGGATGGCCAGCATTTACCAAGCCTATAGATAGAAAAATAATAAAAGAATCCATTGATAAAGGTTATGGAATGATTAGAACGGAAGTAAGAAGTAAAAATTCTGATTCTCACTTAGGTCATGTATTTTGTGATGGACCAGAAGAATTAGGGGGATTAAGATATTGTATTAATTCAGCTTCACTTAAATTTATTCCTAAAGACAAGCTTCAAGAAGAAGGATATGGTGAATATTTAAAGTTGTTTAAATAATAGTAATAGATTTTATTAATAGTTTAAATCAAAACTTTTATTTATACAAAGTATAAAATTTAAAAAACTAGAGCTAACAAAAAAAGTAAAAAACAAGTCAAATAATATCCAAAAATTAATAAAAAGTTTACTTGTTGTCATATTAATTGTATAATTTATACGTATTCATATTATTATTTTAGGGGGAAACTATATAATGAAATCTATTTTTAAAAAATTAATGCCAGTTATATTTATAACACTTTTATCTATTTCTTTAACTGGATGTAGTCCAAAACCAGATGAAACTGTTAAGGGTTTTTTTGGAGCTCTTAAGCAACAAGATATTAAAAAGGCATCTACATTTATAAACGTTAATTCTTTTTATAAAGAATTAAAAGTTGATGAATTTGATAGCAAAGAGCAGGAGAAAATTGTAAAAGCTGTTTTATCTAAATTTGATTATTCTTTAGGAGATGTAGAAAAGAATGGTCATACTGCTACAGCAAAGGTTTCAGTAACATCAATAGATTTAGGAAAAATAACAATAAAAACAATTGATGAAATTTTACCAAATTTAATAGATGAAGCTTTTTCCAAAGGAAAAATTGATGAAAAGAAACAACAGGCTGTAATTATTCAACATATGCTGAATTCTATAAATGATCCTAATGCTCCAAAAATAAAAACAAATATTACTGTAAAATTAGTTAAAGGAGATAATGGATGGCTTATAGAGCCCGATGAAGAATTAGCAAATGCGCTAAGTGGTAATCTTTATTCAGTAGCAAAAAAGTTCCAATCTAAATAAAGTAATTAATAAGCACATACTAAGTAATAATAGTATGCTTATGGAAAAAATACCAACCTTAAAGCAAGAGGATTTAGATCATTTTAGAGAGGCCATTGTTGGAGAAATAAACACCCAAATAAAGCAATCAAAATTATTTGAACCAGCAGATCCAATAACTAATGAAGAAAAGCAGTTACCAGATTCTAAGGAAAATAAAATAGAAAACTAGAAAATAGGTAGTTCCATTTAAGGAGATATTTCAAGCTGTTGATAAACATATTTTATCAACAGCTTTTTATTTTTATCTATTCTGTTATAAATTAAAAAATAAATAATTTAATTTTATACAGTAATATTTTTAAAATAAATTCAATATATATAAACGTGTATAATTAATAATATTTTTATGTGTGTCCATCTAAGTTCTGCTTTTAAAATATAAATAAAAAACGTTTTTAAAGACAACTATTAATATTATTAAATAGTTTAAGAATTATAATGTGATCTATTTTTATATAAAGTTAGAGTATTAAAAATGAGCAAAAAGTATTAAATATATATAAAGTTTAAGGGGGAATTTTTGTGGAAGAAATCTTAAATAATCTTAAGTGGGAAGGCAACAGTAAGAGGATGTATGAAGTTACTTTAAAAGCGGTACCTAAACTTTTCCAAGGTAGTATAAAGAGGTTGGTAGCCAATTGGATTATTAATCATAAAGTAGAAGTTATAACAGAAGATATTGTGTTTCAAGCAGTTGAAGATATGGCACCCAGTGAAGCTAAAAATAAATTATTACCCATATTAAACCATATGAAAACTGTAAAGTAGGGGTAATGTGGAACTAAATGAATTAAAACTTAAAAGAAGTGTAGTGGCTAAAATATATCCAAAACTTTGTATTATATGATTTAGTAGAGGTGAATTTAAGAAAACTATCTCAAAATAGATTTTATTTTGAGATAGTTATTTTTTTGTTCCAAATTATTACATAGTATCCTTTCAATTTTATATAGTTGAAATTGAAAGGAGGGATACTATGTCAAAAGAGCAGTTATTATTAGAGAAAATAGAAGAAGCTAGAACCTTAATGAACCAGCTAATAAGTGAAAGATCGCAGCTTATTGATGAGGATCTTGTACTATTAAGTCAACAATTAGACACATTACTTAATGAGTACAACAAATTCTTAAGCCAGAATCACTAACTATTAGCATACTAAAGAGGAAAAGTATTTAATCTTTAATGCTTAAGTTATTTAAAAGACCCCAGGCAAAAATGTCTGGGGTTCTCCAAAGTTTAAATAAGTCTTCTTTCTCTAAATACATATTTAGGATCTGTTTGTACTTTACATAATCTTTTAACTATATGTCCCTTATATCTTACAGTACAAGTACCACAAACACCTTCACCACAACACATTTTTGCATTATTAGAACTAGATATTAGAACTTTCCCTTCTAAAAACTCTACAAGTTTATATATTATAATATCCTGAGCAGAGCAGTGAATTATATTAATGTCTTCTTTATCTAGGATATTTCTTAATGTATTCTTTAATTCCTCTGTAAGCTCACCAGCCTTTAAAGTATTTAATTCTATAACTTCTGCATTATATAATTCTAAATAGTCCTTTATCAATATATTTTCATAACCAGAATTATCTATTATAGCTATTATTTTATTTCCATTAGAGTGCAATTTTTTCATAACAGGTACTAAAGGGGCTTGACCGATACCCCTTGATATTAAAAGGCTAGTTCCATTTTTTGTTCTATAAACATTTTTAAGACCCAAAACTCCATTCCAGAAAGGACCTCTCACCAAAATATCATCATTTTTATTTAAGCTAGCTATAGTTTTAGTTTTTACACCCCTAATTTCAATAGCAACTTTGATAAAGTTTTCTTCTGTATCCACATCCATAATAGAAATAGGAGCATCGTAAAAACCAAAATCATTTTTGTTTCTTAAAAATACAAAACTACCTGGATAAACTAACTGTTGGCATAATTTATGACTTAATGCTATAGTTAACACTATAGTTTTATCTTCTATGTTATCTTTTCCTATAATTTTACCTAAGTAGGTTTCTCTTTCTTCTTTAGCTTTTTTTCCGTTCCAAATAAATTCTTGATATATACAAACACCCTTCCAATTTATACAATCACAAAATTTTTTGCCGGATAACTGAGAACATAATATACAATCTCCTGTTTCAGCTAAATGGCAAGGGCAGTATTCACTACCAGCATCTATACAATCTTTTATTTCGTACTCCATGCCTATCCCTCCATTTTATCTTCATACTATTAAAATATTTTTCAAATATAATTTTGTTACAAAAGATTTTAAATTTTGAGTTACAACTTAAGTATGAGTTACAATCATAATTTAAGAATAATGGAAAGAAACATATAATATAACATATATATCAGATTTTTCATATATCATTTTGATACTATAGGAGAATTAATAGATGTTAAGGGTAGGTGTACGCAACAAGGAGAAATGAGAAGGAAAATGTTTGATTATAAGTATCCAGAATTAAAAATAACATGGATAGTTCGTAGTTTAAAGTATGATATAGATGGTTGGATAGGGTATGATAAATGATTTAGCAAAAAGTAATGATAAAGTGACAGAGTTAAGACTGCAGAAGGATATAGGAGAGAGTTCATATAAGTGCTATGGATAACTTAAGATTAGAAATTGAAACTATTGGATCATTGCTAACATGTATAGTAACGATAATGAAAATAGTTAGATATTCATGGTATAATTGAAATTAGTAAGATATTGTAGAGTATTTGGAAATTTATAGGGCTATTATTTATTAAATATAATGGGAACATTTTGGACGCTTGTGCTGAAGATACGTACCTAAGAAGGAATTAATGCAGGTTGGCAAAGTATATGTGAAATATATACAATTACAGACGCAGAAAAGGAGGAAAATATCATGCGCAAATTATCACAAGAGGAATTTAAAGAGACATTAAAGAATAGGAAACCAAGAGAAAGACTTGTTTTAAAAGAGATAGAACTTTTTGATATGGATTTTACAAGCTGGAATTTATCTAATATTGATTTCTCTTTGAGCGCATTCCATCGAGTTAAGTTTGATGAAGCAAATCTAGAGTACAGCAGTGTTTTTAATGCATTGTTTGATGAATGTACTGTACGTAAGGCGAATTTTAGACATGCAAATTTAGAATGTGCAGTGCTTCGATATGCAGATATGACTGGCTGTAACATTGAAGGTGCAAATTTATATGGTGCAGTGTTAGAGTATGCTAAATTGGATGGTATTATTTTCGATAAGGATACAAAATGGTTTCATTTACGCTGTCCAGAGAAAGGAGCCTTCCTTGCATATAAGAAGTGTTTTAATGATCGTTTAGTACAACTTCTAATACCTGCAGATGCAAAGCGCACTTCGGCTACGTTACCTTCTTGTCGCTGCAATAAGGCAAAAGTTCTTACAATTAAAAGTTTCGACTATAAAGAAAGTTATATGGAAGCTTGGTCTTTAGTAGATGAGAACTTTGTTTATCGTGTAGGTGAATGGGTAGAAGTAAAAGATTTTAATGAGGATCGATGGATGGACTCTACTAGGGGTATTCATTTTTGGATGACAAGAGAAGAAGCAAAGAACTATTAAAAGCGAATATTTATTTAAAATACCGTATTATTCATAAGTGAATTTGCGGTATTTTTTATGTCGTATTTCAAATATATAGTAAGCAACTTGAAATATATGCGAACTGATTAGCTTAATTGAAAAATTAAGGTGGATATGACAGCCTATACATATACACGAAATACTTATTTATAAGGCTGGGATTAAGAGTTATAGTCATACCCACAGATACCTAATCTCAATAGTAACCTTTTATACTAGTAAAAATTAATGAAAATATTTTTCTAAATTTATTCATATGGACTTGTCAGTAATAATTAGGTCTGTGCAATTCTTATAATAGCTATTTATTGCATTTTTATATTATTTAGTACAGATGGTGAGCAGGCGGTATGCTCTGCGGGAATGTGAAGACGTTCTCTGGGTCATATTTATCCTTCACCCGAGTCAATCGATGAAAGTGGCTGCCATAGTAGGCACTAGGCCAGTCCTTGATTGAGAGATCCGGGGTATTGACGTAAACACCTCTAGTAAATGGTAGCATTGCTTGGCGGAAGTCCTCAACCCAGCGTATACAAGCTGCAGCTCCCTCAGGCTTGCTCCAGGTAGCAAAAAGTGACATGTTCGAAAGGGCTCGTCGATAAATATAAGCTGTAGCCCAACTCGGTACCCTAGCCACTGCTCCACCTAGACCATGCAAAAATACGGAAACTGTGGAATTGGGTGGTGCCTCGTTGATGAAACATTCAGTTGTAGCGATTCCCTGGTTTGGCAGTAGATGATAAAGGTATGGCCCAACACTCTTAAAAGGCAATGGTGTTCCTGGTTGTGGGGCAGCAGTTAGCTCTGCAGCTTCAAGCCAAGGAACGTCTTCAATGGTCACTTTCTGTGGCGAACCAGCTCTAAGCAATGGTTGAAGTAATTGACGCAGCTCTTTAGCTGAACCGAGGAAAACTCCTTGCATTAGCAGCGAAGTCTGCTCTTCTGAAGCTATAAACAGAGTTGGTGTAAGCCGTTCATCTGCATCGGGAGTGGTATATTCCTGCCAGGTTCGTAATACCGGTTTCAGATCTTTTAGATCCCAGCTGATTTCTGCAAATCCTACCGTGTCAATATGGTGTGTGCGAAAACGGAAGGAAGTACAGATACCGAAGTTACCACCTCCACCACCACGTGAGGCCCAGAACAGATCAGCGTTGTGGTCAGCACTGGCATGGAGCACGTTACCATTGGCATCAACCATCTCTAATTCAAGCAGATGGTCGAGAGTTAGTCCCCATGGTCTAGATAAAATACTGTGGCCACCGCCTAGGGTTACGCCACCGATGCCAGGAGTCGGACAGACACCACTTGGTACAACTAAACCTTCAGATCCAAGCGTCTGGTATAAAGCAAAGTTCCTTATACCAGTCTGCACGGTAGCAGTACCACACCTGTATTCTATATCGGTTTGGGTCATTTCACTAACGTCGATTACGATGCCAGCATCAAGGACTGAGAAAGCCTCGTAGCTGTGTCCACCGGAGCGTATACGGATGGGTACGTTCCAATAACGTGCCCATCGCACGGCATTGCTTACGTCCTGTGTTTCTTGAGCATAGACAATGACTAATGGAAATTTATTAAAAAAGGTATTAAAATCTTGACGATCTGAGTTATATTGAGGATCTTTAGGTGTAATGATACGTCCCGTAAGTTTGGGTTCCTTACAGTGATACATAAAACATCTCTCCTTATTTCTGATTTTCTTTAGTTGATGTATTTAATATTTGTAGTATATATTATGTTAATCAATATAAAATGTGTGAATTGAGAAGAATAGATTCTAGATGTTATAAATATAAAGCTGATTTTCCAAAAGTGATAAAAGGAGGATGGCACTGTAAAGTCAATATCAAAACAAAAGGCATTTGCTGATTATTATATAGAAACAGACAATGCTAAAGGAGCAGCTATTAAAGCTGGATATAGTAAAAAGACAGCAAGATTTATTTTATAATAACATTTTTTAAATCACAATATTTCAGAATATTTATATACTATAATTAGGAGTAATTATAAATGGACAAGTAATTACAAATGGACAAGTCATTAATAAATTTAACATTAAAAATAATGATTATAAATTAATTAGGGGGAATTAATAATGTGTAATCAAGATTTATTTGAATCTTCTGATTTTGATGGATGTTGGGATAGAGAAAGAGAGTGTGAAAGAGATCGCGATAGAGAGTGCGAAAGAAGATGTAGAAGAGAGTGCGAAAGAAGATGCGAAGAAGAGCGCGAAAGAGAGCGTGAAAGAGAGTGCAGAAGAAGATGCAGAAGAGAATGCGAAAGAAGATGCGAGAGAGAGTGCGAAAGAAGATGCGAGAGAGAGTGCAGAAGAAGATGTAGAAGAGAGTGTGAAAGAGAGTGCGAAAGAAGATGCAGAAGAAGATGTCGTAGAAGAGAAGAGCGTATAACATTATGGTGCTTTTTCTAGAGCAATATAGTGCTTACTAGTAATTACTCCTACTGAGATTAAGCAATAAAATTCTATATGTTATGAGAATGTAAATAGATTTAAATAATTCATAATTTTCTAGGATTGGTATTTAAATACCAATCCTTTAGATTGTTAATTGGATTAATTTATTTATTTTTTATAGTACTGCCTACTTATATTTTCACCATTTTCTTATCTAGTTAATGTTATTTTAAGATGTGAGTATTTTTCATTGAGTAGTTATAAACAAATGGAGCTATAAAATGAAATATTGTGTTCTTATGGGAAGCCCGCGTAAAAATGGTAACTGCATAGAAAGTTTATCTGGTCAGCCACCATAGAAGACCCAATACCATCCTTATTAATATTTCGATTGTCATTTCTGTAGTGCATATATACCTCCATAAGTTCTAATTACATTAATATAGTATGAACGTATAAAAAAGGTTATAAAATTTAAAGAGATATAAGTGGAATAGATACACAGCAAAGCACTTGGTTAATTCTAAGTATTTTTTATATTAGAATGGACAGCTTAATATAAAAAATATATTAGGCTGTCCTATATTATACTAAATTAGTCTTCTTCAAATATAGGAGCTTCAATTAGTGTTGCAAAAATAAATTCATGCCTATGACCATCATTAACGCTTGTAACACCAGATACAAAGTGCACGTGTCTACCATTGCCTACAGGTATTGCAGGGCCACTAAGAACATTTATCATGTGAAAGTGATCGAAGAAATCTGTATTTGTAGTTATTCTGTGCACGTGACTATTACCCATTCTTATAGCTTGACCACTAACACCAGCAAAACGATGGTTATGAGGTTCAGTTTGAATTTCAGCTAATCGAGTGCTACCTAAGAATTCATGAACGTGAGTTTGTCTTTCTTCACAATTACACATATACTCACCTCCTTTATTCCTGGATAGTATTATATTATGAAAATAATTAATTATTGTTACTAACATTTTGGAAAAAAGGTTGGAGTACGTTAAGTATCTATACAAGTTATATATGCTTTAGTTGTAGAAAGAAATTTGTTTTATTAATAGAATAATTAAGGTAGAAATAAAATTTTTAGAGTTGAAGGAAATCTTTCAAGAAAAGTATTTAAGCAGGATAAAAGGTTTATACTGGCAAAATAAGTATAATTCGTATGGGTTAATGTTACTAAATGAGTAGAAGAAAATAAAAATGGTAACTGTATAGGAAGTTTATCTGGTCAGCCACCATAGAAGACTCAATACCATCCTTATTAATATTTTGATTGTCATTTCTGTAGTGCATATATACCTCCATAAATTCTAATTACATTAACATAGTATGAATGTATAAAAAAGGTTAAAAAATTTAAAGAGATATAAGTGGAATAGATACACAGCAAAGCACTTGGTTAATTCTAAGTATTTTTTATATTAGAATGGACAGCTTAATATAAAAAATATATTAAGCTGTCCTATATTATACTAAATTAGTCTTCTTCAAATATAGGAGCTTCAATTAGTGTTGCAAAAATAAATTCATGCCTATGACCATCATTAACGCTTGTAACACCAGATACAAAGTGCACGTGTCTACCATTGCCTACAGGTATTGCAGGGCCACTAAGAACATTTATCATGTGAAAGTGATCGAAGAAATCTGTATTTGTAGTTATTCTGTGCACGTGACTATTACCGCTTCTTATAGCTTGACTACTAACACCAGCAAAACGATGGTTATGAGGTTCAGTTTGAATTTCAGCTAATCGAGTGCTACCTAAGAATTCATGAACGTGAGTTTGTCTTTCTTCACAATTACACATATACTCACCTCCTTTATTCCTGGATAGTATTATATTATGAAAATAATTAATTATTGTTACTAACATTTTGGAAAAAAGGTTGGAATATGTTAAGTATCTATACAAGTTATATAGGCTTTAGTTGTAGAAAGAAATTTGTTTTATTAATAGAATAAGAAAAGGTCTAGGAAAAGTAAAGGAGATATTTGATTATAATTATCTAGGATTAAAATTACATGTATGGAGAAAATATGATGTAGGAAAGTAGGCCAATTTTAGGAGGTAACAATGATGGATAAAGCCGATAAGCATAAAATTATATGTGAGGAACTTAATAAAATTTATAAAATTAAGAATCATGACTATGGGGACAGTTTTGGAGAAACCTATAAAAAATTAGGAATAATAAGTGCAGTAACTAGAATTACAGATAAAGTTAATAGGTTACAAAGCTTATGTACTAAGGATGCTCTAGTAGATGAATCTATAAAAGATACATTAATGGATTTAGCTAACTACAGCATTATGACTTTAATTGAGTTAGAGGAGGACGAATAATGCTATGAATATGGATATCTTATATGGTTTATTAATTATTTTAGTACCCCATTAAATATTAAAAGCCTTACGTATATATATATGGAGGGGATTTAATATGAGAGTTAATAAAATAATAGAAATTGATAAATGCTATGAACAAAGAATAAGAATTGAACCTAAAATAAAAAAGGAAAATGATAATAATGAAGAGATACCATTTGCAGAAATTTTAAAGAAAAATATATACAAAAATAGAGCTTAGCACTTGGTGAATTCCATGTGCTTTTTATATACATAAAATTGCCGAGGTGATTATACTGAGTATATGATATAAAAAGGTTTGAGGGCAGAGAAAATAATGGATATATAACAATTAGTAATATATAAGCTATTTTATAATAGAATCAACTGCGCTATACACACATTTTGGCATGAGTAAGAATATACTGAAATGTATGATTAAATATAGTGAGAGGAGCTTAATATTATGGCAGAAGAAATAAGAGAAAATTTAATACCAACACCAATACAAAGGAATAGCAATGATGTTGCTATGGAGCTATTAGACATATATTTAATAGATCAGTATGAATCAGATAAGCCAATAAAAGGTGACGATTTGATAAATCTATATTTGAAGTTTTATGCAACAGCAAAAATGGCTGAAAGAGTACATTATAAATATTTAAAAGAATATCTTCCAGAAGGATTAAAGGAAATGGCTGATAAGTTTTAAAGCTATGAAAAGACTATAATGCTATAGTTAATAGCATTATAGTCTTTTGTAATGTTATATTTATAAATATGATGGCTTATATAATTTATTTATCGAATTCAGTAAGAGCCATTAATTTTAATAAGCCATTTCTTAATAAAATCAGGATTATACCAAATACGATTACAACACCAGCTATGAATCCAAAGATTTCTGTATATCCCATGGTAGCTGTGAATCCTGCAAGCTTTCCTGAAATCAAGTTTGAGAAAAAGAAACTTAAGTACCATGCCCCCATTGCTAATGATCCATATTTAGCAGGAGCTAGTTTATTGAACATAGCCATTCCTATTGGAGATAGGCAAAGTTCACCCAATGTTAATAAAAAGTAAGCAACAATGATAAAAAGTATATTCATCTGTTTACTTCCATCTATTACACCGCCTAGTGTGGAAATACCTAAGATCAAGGTAATAAAGGAAGCTCCTGCTAAGATTAGTCCAAGCCCCATTTTAGTAGGAACTGATAAATCACCTTTCTTGCTATTTCCAAGTTTTACCCAGATATTTGCTAGTATTGGGGAAAACACTACGCAGAAGATTGCATTAACGGAAGTAAGCCAAGGCACAGGCATTGTAAATCCACCAAATTTTCTGTTTACTAGTTTATCCGCAAGCAAAGAGAAAGATGTAGCGGTTTGGTACCATGCAGACCAGAATATAATCACAAATAGAAACATGACAATCATAGCTTTAATACGGTTCTTTTCTGTATGTGTTAAAGGTTTGTTTGTAACTTTTTCTTCGGATTTTGAGGAAGCTTTTTTAGCTTCAGTTTTTGATACTGGGTATTTTCCCACATCTCCCAACCATTTAGGAGATAAAATCAAAATCAAGGCACATACGATTATCATCACAATAGCGCACATAAGGAAAATATATTTATAACCATAGGCTGCAATTTCTCCGTCTGCGGCTACTTTAGCGAACCATTTATCAGAGATTAACCCTGCAATTATAGGACCAAAGAAGGAACCAATATTTATGAACATATAGAATATGCTGTAGGCAGCGTCTTTTTTTGATAATTCATTTTTCCCATAAAGTGATCCTACAAGAGTACTAATTTGTCCTTTGAAAAATGCACCTGCTATAATCAAGACAATGAGTCCTAACCATATGCTTCCAATATTTGGCTTTGCAAAGAATAGTACCATATATCCACATGCGGTTAGGAAGGAACCTAATGATAGTGATTTCTGAATTCCTAACCATTTATCAGTAATATAACCCCCAACAAGTGACCCCATATAGTTAACGCCTTGATATAGGCCAATGATAGAAGCGGCTTTTGGCACGCTTAATCCTAAGCCATTTCGACTGATATCAGCTGTAAAAAATAATATTAATACAGATGATACTGCATACCCCGCATAGCTTTGGAGGGCTATAGAGATATTTACCAGTGAAAGGCCTATAGGATGTTTTTGTTCTTTTTGTGACATTGTTACATACCTTCTTTCAATTGGACTTAATTATGAAATTTTTTTAGTGTATTCTTTTAACCAATCTTTTTCCTCTTGAGTTAGGTATGGTGAAATTGTATTGTATACGATTTCGTGGTATTCATTTAACCATGTTTTTTCTTCTGTAGTCATAAGGTCAGGATTTATTGCATCTAAATCTATAGGCACATAACTAATTGGCTCAAAGTACATAAATTGTCCGTATTCATTCTTTTCTCCCTTACATACAAGAAGTTCATTTTCAATGCGGACACCGTGTGAGCCTGCGATATAGATACCAGGTTCATCAGTGATAACCATTCCTTCTTCAAAAGGATGAGTTTCGTTTGCACGGTATTGCCATCTAAATCCAGTTGGTGCTTCATGGATGTTCATTAAATATCCAACACCGTGGCCTGTACCATGGTTAAAGTTTAAGCCTCTATTCCAGAATGGAGCACGTGCAAGTATATCCAAATTCATACCATTACAACCATAAAGGAATCTTGCATGGGCAAGGTGAAGATTACTATTAACAGTTAGAGTAAAGTGATCTTTCATTATCTGTGGTACTTCTCCTAATGCATAAGTTCTTGTAATATCTGTAGAACCTTCATAAAAACCAGCACCTGTATCTGTTAAGAATAAAGAACCTTCTTTTAGTTCTATATCTGTTTCAGGAGTTGGAGCATAGTGTACTATGGCAGCGTGCTCACCAAATGAAGAAATAGGTTCAAAACTTGGGCGAATAAATCCTCCCTGTTCTGCGCGGAATTCATCTAGTTTATTAGAAGCGCTTATTTCTGTGATGACTTCTTTGCCTATATTATGTTTAAGCCAGTACATAAATTTAGTATGAGCTACTCCATCTTTTATTTGAGCCTTTTTAATATTTTCAATTTCAATTGGGTTTTTCATAGCTTTAAATAGAACAGATGGATTTCGTTTTTCTACTTTTTTAACGTCTTCAGGAATATTGTTATATAATGCATAATTCATTCTAGCTGAATCAACTAAAACAATGTCAGAAGTGTTAAATTTTTTTACTGCTTCGTATATTTCATTATATGGATGTATAAATGATATACCATTTTTCTTAAGATTTGATTTGATTTCATCACTTAATTTGTCTTCATTTATGAATAGATGAGCTTCATTCATTGTAATGATAAGGTAGCTCAAAACTAGTGGGAAAAACTCGATATCGTTTCCACGGATATTAAGAATCCACGCAACATCATCTAGAGATGTAATAACATGTACATTTGTACCTGCATCTGTCATTGCTTCTCTAACACGTTTTAATTTAGAAGCAGTAGATTCCCCGGTGTATTTTATATCAAGTTCAAATGCTGGTTCCTCAGAAAGTGGTGGGCGATCTTCCCATATATCATTAATTAAATCACAATCGTAGTTGATGTTAGCATTTTTACTTGACAATATTTTTTCATAAGTTTGGCCATCTACCATAGAAACAACACGACCATCAAATCCAAGAGTGCCTTTACCAGGAAGTGTGTTCATGATATATTCTTCTATAGTTGGAACTCCAGGTTCCCCCATTTTAAATAATTCTACAGTGGTTCCTTTTAATTGGTTTCCAGCCTGTAGAAAATATCTTCCGTCTGTCCATAATCCTGCATGATCTTTTGTTATAACAGCAGTTCCTGCAGAACCAGAGAACCCAGTTATATATTTTCTGGCTTTGAAATGTTCACCTACATATTCGCTTTGATGGAAATCAGCAGTAGGTACGATATACATATCAATATTTTTTTCAGTCATCAAGGTCCTTAATTTTGTAAGTCTTTCAGATACTTTCATTGTATTAATCCCCCTTCAATTAATATTGCTTTTCATAAGAATTATAGCACAAAAGAAGAAGGAAAACTATCCCAATCAATGAAGTGTGCATGAAAGAATTCTTAATAAGTAGTGTCATATAAAAGATAAGTTTCATATAATAATAGCTGAACCATTTAGAGGAAAGAGGTCGATTAAATGTTAGAAAAAAAAGAGGAACCATTTTATAAAAAGATTTGGTTCTGGATTATTGCTATAGTAATTATATGTGGAGTAGCTAGCTATGGTGGTAATAAAAAAACAAATATTACAGATACCAAAACTTCTGCTAAAACAGAAGTTAAAAAGGATGACAATAGAAAAGTGACCTATGAAAAGTTTTGTAAAATAGAAATAGGTTCAACTTATGAGGAAGTAAAGAGCATTTTAGGCGAATATAAAGAATCAAAAGAATCTGAAATAGATGGTATAAAAGTAGTTATATATACGTGGTACAATGATGATAATAGTAACATGGATGTTATTGTTAAAAATAATAAAGTCATAGGAAAATCCCAAGCTGGTCTTTCAATGGGAAAAGCAGATGTAAATTTAATAAAATATACAAAAATTA
This sequence comes from Clostridium sporogenes, assembly GCF_001889325.1. Taxonomy (NCBI): domain Bacteria; kingdom Bacillati; phylum Bacillota; class Clostridia; order Eubacteriales; family Clostridiaceae; genus Clostridium; species Clostridium sporogenes. The sequence continues at coordinate 3,881,646 of NZ_CP013243.1, forward strand.
AAAAGGAAATGGATTATAGTAAAGTTAAAGAAATATTAGGTGATGGCAAATTAATGTCTATATCTGAAATTAATGGAAGTACTAAATCAATATATTTATGGGCTAATCCTAATGGAAGCAATATGAATATAACATTTGAAAATGGAAAAGTAACTTCAAAAAATCGGCTTGGATTGAATTAAATAGAGTTAAAGAGATGCTTAAAAATTTAAGTATCTCTTTTTTATTTTAGGTCGTAAATTGTGTGCCATTTAAATTATATCTTGACAAACGATTATATCGTATCATAAGATATAAAATGAGGTGATTTATGATGGAACTTGAAAATAAGATTAAAATAATTAATGAAGAATGGACAGATATTTACTATTTACTACATTATATAGATAAAGAAAACTTAACTCATCAAGCAATTCGATTGTTACAATATATTGATAAGAACAAAGAAACAACCATTGGAGATATAGCAAAGCATATAAATACATCTTCAAATACAGCTTCGGAGCACATTAAAAGATTAATAAAAAAAGGTTTTGTTACTAAGCAAAGAAGTGAAGTAGATGAAAGAAAGGTTATAGTGAAAATAACTGAAGAAGGTAAATATACCTTACATCGCCATACAAAGTTGGATAAAGGCAAACTAGAGAAAGTTCTTAGATCTCTTAGTGATTCAGAATTAGAAATAATACAGAAGGGTTTTTTAATATTAAGTGAGGGGGCAAAAAAATGTTTACCGTAGTAAAAGTTTTTATATCAGCTATAATAATTGGAGTAGTGACGGAAATAGCAAGAAAATCTCCAACCTATGGAGGGATTATTGCTGCATTACCCATAGTTAGTTTATTAAGTTTAATTTGGATCTACATACAAGGTGAACAAACACAAAATCTTAGTAAATTCGTATTTGGTGTTTTAAAAGGCTTTCCAGCAACCGCAATGTTGTTATTGATTATAGGGTTGTCATTAAGGGCTAATAGATCATTAGTGTTATCAATTTTTTTAGGCGTTTGTGGCTTGGGAGTTTTTTTGGCCATCCAAAATTTTGTGTTTAATTAAATAATACAGGTAAGTTATTAAAAACAGTAAAAGGAATAAAAAGCATTGTCAACTTAAATATTATTTAGGTTGACAATGCTTTTTTATATGATTATAATCTATAAGTAAAATATAATAATTTTAAAGGAGAACTACATAATGAGACAATCTAAAACATTGGCAATGTCAAGGTGTGCTTTGTTTACAGCTTTAGTGGCAATTAGTGCATATATTCAAATACCAGTACCCTTTATGGATTATTTCACATTACAATTTTTCTTTGTACTTTTGACAGGTATGATTTTAGGAGAAAAGCAGGGAGCAATTTCAGTTGGACTTTATGTTCTGATAGGACTTTTAGGAGTGCCTGTTTTTGCAGCAGGTGGTGGAATAGGATATATATTTAAGCCAAGCTTTGGATATTTGCTAGGTTTTATAATGACTGCTTATGCTGTTGGATATACGGTTAAAAAAATAAATGCAAGTACATTTGGAGCATATTTATTATCAGCTTTTGTGGGATTTATAATAACTTATGCTATTGGATTAACATATAAATTTTTAATACTGAACTTATACTTAAGAACTCCAACGAGTTTTATGATTATTTTTTTATCTTGTTTTCCATTGGACATGCCTGGCGATATATTTTTGTGTATAATGAGTGCATTATTTGCCAATAAAATTAACCCAATTTTAAGAAGAGAGAGAAATGAGTAACATAATTAAATATAAGAAAAAAGTTTTAAATGGAGATTTACTAACAAAGGAAGAAGTAGAAGAGCTTTTACAGGAAGATACTATAGATCTTGCAGTAACAGCTAATGAAATTAGAAAATTTCTATGTGGAAATAAATTTGACCTATGTACAATTATAAATGGAAAGAGTGGAAGGTGCCAAGAAAACTGTAAATACTGTGCTCAATCTGCTCATTTTAACACAGATATAATGGAGTATAACATCTTACATAGCCATAAAATTATAAATAGTGCAATATCAAATTATAATAAAGGAGTACATCGGTTTTCAGTAGTAACATCAGGCCGTACACTAAATAATAATGAAGTAGATACCTTGTGTAAAACCTATTCAAAATTAAAGGAAACATGTTCTATTGGACTATGTGCATCTCATGGATTATTAAAATATGAAGATTTAAAGCGGTTAAAAGATTCTGGAGTAATGCGTTATCACAATAATTTAGAAACTTCAAGAAAATTTTTTGCAAAGATATGCAGCACACACACATATGATGATAAAATTGAAACTATAAAAAATGCAAAGAAAGCTGGCCTTGAGATATGTAGCGGTGGAATTATTGGTCTTGGAGAAACTATGGAAGATAGAATTGATATTGCATTTACCCTAAGGGAACTTTCAGTTGATAGTGTTCCAGTTAATGTTCTTAATCCTATTAAAGGAACACCACTTGAAAATCAAGAGATTTTATCCTATGAGGAAGTAATTAAAACTCTAGCAATTTTTCGTTTTATTTTACCAACAGTACAAATAAGGTTAGCTGGAGGGCGTGCTCTTCTAGGAGATAAAGGGAAAAAGGCTTTAATGAGTGGAGTAAATGGAGCAATTTCTGGAGATATGCTAACTACTTTGAGAATTGAAACCTCTGAGGACATTAAAATGATAAAGAATTTAGGATTTGAGGTATAGATATGGCAAAAGGAGTATTTATAACAGCCACAGGAACTGATATTGGGAAAACCTACATAACAGCTTTAATTATTAAGAAATTAAGGGAAGTTAATATAAATTGTGGGTACTATAAGGTTGCACTAAGCGGAGCAGAGAGAATAGATAGCAAACTTATTGCAGGAGATGCTAACTATGTATATAATATTGCCAACATAAAGGGAGATCCTAATGATGCAGTGAGTTATATATTTCAACAAGCAGTTTCCCCTCATTTAGCCGCAAAACTAAATAATGTAGAAATATCTATGAAAGAAATAAAAAAACATTTTTCTTATATTAAAGATAAATATGATTATATAACTGTTGAAGGTAGTGGAGGAATAGTTTGTCCTATTTCCATAGGTAAAGAAAAAATAATGCTTGAAAATATTATAAAGATCTTTAAACTACCATCTATTGTTGTGGCAGATGCAGGTCTTGGCACCATTAACAGCACAATTTTAACTTTACAATATATGAAAAAGAAAAATATATCTGTAAAAATGATTCTATTAAACAATTATAACCATGAAGATATAATTCATATAGAAAATAAGAGATACCTATCAGATAATTTACCGATGCCAGTCTATACATGTAATAAGAATTCTAATAATTTAGAAATTTCAGTAGAAAAACTAATTGAATATTATGAGGATATATAATTTAGCCTTTAACTCTCTTGACAAATAATATTAATATAGTTAGTGTAATATTAATATTGTAATAAATTTAGAATGATATAGGTTTAATGGAGAAATGGAGGGGAAAATCAGTGGATTATACTATAGAATATACCGCCTATTTTGGCTCTGTGCAAAGATTACACAGAATAAAAACAACAAAGATTTGTTCAGAGCCTAGTTTATTAGATTACTCTGACTAAAATTGTTTTGTGTGATCTTTGCTTCGATATTTACGAATAATAAAGTAGATAGGAGCAAAAGTATGAAATACGAAAACGCACAAAATGTACTGCCAGAACATATTATTGAATTGATTCAAGAATATATGGAAGGTGGATATTTATATATACCAATAAAATATGAGAATAAAAAAGTTTGGGGAGAAAATACTAGTACAAAAAATACTTTAAAAAGAAGAAATATAGAAATTTTTAATAGATATGAAGAAGGAATATCCATTAAAAAACTTGCACAGCAGTATTATCTTACTGAACATAGTATAAGAAGAATAATTAGACAACAAAAAGATATATAAATAAAAAATCGGTGTTAATTATCTTAATTGATAATTAACACCGATTTTTATTATTGGTATTTAATTAAAATATGTGAACAAGTTTGATATAGAAGTATTTATGAGCTTGAGAAAGGATATGAAATAAGTTTACTATAGTTATGGGAAGATTATAATTATACAAATAAATTAGAAGGAGTAAGGAATGAACAAATTAACAGTTTTAGAAGTAAGATTCAATTTTAATAGTGATAGAAATGTCATTTTCCCTGTAATATTAAGTGATGAAAAGGAAAATATTTTAATTGATTGCGGGTATCCTAATTTTTTACCTTTAATAAAAACTACTGCAAAAGCTAATGGAATTGATATTAGTAAATTAACAAAAATAATTATAACTCATCATGATTTTGATCATATGGGAACTTTAGCCGAGTTTAAAAGAGAGTATCCACATATTAAGATTCTTGCGTCAATTGATGATGAAAAGTATATTAGTGGGAAAGAAAAATCTTTAAGATTACAACAAGCGGAGTCTATATATGATAAACTTCCTGAGGAAGAGAAAAAGAGCGCAAAGGAGTTTCAGGATTTTATTGGAACAATAGAAAATGTTCCTGTTGATGTATGTTTAAGAGATAAAGATTCTTTTTCCTTTTGTGGAGGTGTAGAAATAATTGCTACCTCAGGGCATATGCCAGGGCACATTTCAATTTATATAAAGGACAGTAAAACATTAATTGCTGGAGATGCATTAGTAGTAGAAGATGGTAAATTAACTATAGCAAATCCACAGTATACCTTAGATATTATTAGTGCTAAAAATTCTATAAAAAAGTTATTAAATTACGAAATAGATAAAATTGTATGTTACCATGGCGGTGTATATACTAAAGATATTAAAAAATCATTACAAAATATTATTTCAGACTAATTTTATTATTTATGTTGAAAAATTAAGCTTAAACATTTATATCAGTGTGCGAGAAGTAATTTATATAAAATAAAGGAATTTCACATATAAATGTATTTTTATAATTAATTTGTGTAAACAAGAAAGGAGAAAAAATATGATTAAACAACTAGAAAAATTTGAAATTGAAGAAGTTATGGACATTTGGTTAAAAACTAATATTACTGCTCATAGTTTTATAGCAAAGGAATATTGGATTAAAAATTATGATATTGTTAAAGAAGAATACTTTCCTATTTCCCAAACTTTTATTTACAAAGAAGATGATATAATTAAAGGCTTTATAAGCATTATAGACAATTCATTTATTGGTGCATTATTTGTTTTAGAGGAGTATCAGGGCCAAGGAATAGGGAAAAAACTACTAAACCATTGTAAATCTTTATATTCAACTTTAGAACTAGCAGTTTATGTTGATAATATACCTTCAGTTAAGTTTTATAAACACTGTGGTTTTATTATAAAAGAGGAAAAAGAACATGAAGATTCCGGTTTTATGGAATATATAATGACATGGCAAAAAAACAATTTTTAAGTCATATTGTATTTAAGAAAATTGTATGATATAATTTTTGAAAAGGGGAGCTTGCAATGCAGGCTGAGAGGAAATGTATATTTCGACCCATAACTTGATTCGGATAATGCCGACGTAAGGAAATATTAATTTATACTATATTTTTTTGTAAGTATAATGGGATATGCCTTATTTGGTGTATCCCATTTTTATGTTGTTTCAAGGAAGTATATCTTCAATGAGCTGTAGGGGAGCACCTAGAGCTTTTATGGAAAAATGCAACTAAATAGCGAGGGAACTTGTGTTTCAAGGTGAGAGGAAGCTTTTGAGCTTCGACCGACTAATATGACTTATGTCATATAGGAAACTGCTATTTGGTTACACTAAAATCATACCTCAATAATGGTGTTTATTTCCTATATGACATATTGGGAAATTTAATATTATTAAGGAGGTATTTTATTATGGAAAAAAACTTAAAACTATTAAAGAAACTTGTGTTAGCAATGATGGTGGCAATGGGAGTTGTAATTTCACCAATTCTTCGTATTGAAGGAATGTGTCCTATGGCCCATTTTATTAACATTCTATGTTCTGTTATTCTTGGACCCTGGTATTCACTGCTTTGTGCTACATTGATTGGTGTAATAAGAATGTTTTTTATGGGGATTCCACCTTTAGCTTTAACTGGAGCGGTTTTTGGGGCATTTTTGTCTGGAGTTTTATATAGAGTATCTAAGGGAAAGTTAATTTGTGCTATTATAGGTGAAGTTATAGGAACTGGTGTTATAGGAGCCATACTTTCATATCCTATTATGACATTTATCTGGGGTAGAACAGGTCTTACATGGATGTTTTATGTTCCTTCATTCATTATGGCTACGCTTATTGGAGGAACGATTGCATTTATTTTTCTAGGAGCATTAAGTAGGACAGGTAATCTTACAAAAATTCAGAGAAGTTTGGGGGCAAAAGTTTATGATAAACCAAGAGTTAATAATAAACAAATTATTGCGAATAAGACAGAGTGTTAAATTTAAAAAACCTCTCATTCACTATATTACAAACCCAATTTCAATAAATGATTGTGCAAATATGATTCTTGCTGTTGGTGCAAAGCCCATTATGGCCGAGCATTCTTTGGAAGTTTCAGAAATCACTTCTGTTTCAAAATCTCTTGGAGTTAACCTTGGGAATATAACAGATAATAAAATGAAATCTATGTTGATTTCAGGTAAAACAGCCTATGAAAATAAGATTTCACAAGTAATTGATCTTGTAGGTGTAGGTTGCAGTAAACTTCGTCTAGATTATGCAAGAAAATTTATTTCAGAGTACCATCCAAATGTTATTAAGGGTAATATGTCCGAAATAAAAGCAATCTGTGGCATAAAAAGTAGTGCAAAAGGAATTGCTGTTGGAGCATGCGATATTATAACAGAGCAAAATTTTGATGAAAATATAGAAATGATAAAGAGATTATCCATGGAAATCGGTTCTGTTGTTGCAGCTACAGGAGTGGTGGATATAATAAGCAATGGTACTTATACATATATAATATCAAATGGTTGTGAAATGCTTTCAATGATAACTGGGACAGGGTGTATGCTTACTGGGCTTATAGCAAGCTATATTTCTTCTGGGAATATACTAGATGGTACTGCTCTTGCTGTAGCTCTTATGGGAATATGTGGTGAACTTTCTCAGAATGTTAAGGGTACTGGGAGTTTCAGAAATGAGCTTATAGATAATATGTTTAGTATTTCCGATGATATTATAATAAAAAAAATAAGAATAAGTAGTTATTAATTATAGATACTGGATTTTTATTTTACTATATTCCAATCTGAAGATAGTTAATAGCTAATTTTTGTATAAATGAAATTATGAAAAGCTTTAAATAGTTTATTTTAAAGACGGTTGCTGGACTAAGTTCATTAATGGTCTTTTTGTTTTATATAAATTATCTTAACTCATAAATTAACAAGAAGAAAAAATGTTGATTGAAAACGAAATTGCTTATATGTTAGGAGAATTAAGTATGCTTTCTAAAGGAACACAGGAGTATGAAAATATGGAAAAGAAATTTGAAGAGTTAATTAATAAAAAGAAATCCTTAAATATTCTCTAATTAAAATAGCATCTAGAGTTAGATAAAGTTCTCTAGCTTTAGATGCTGTTAAAGTTAATATGTAAATTAAAGTTTATAAATGGGATTGTCAGTATGAATTATGACATTCCTATAATCATTCCAACAATATAAGGAATTAACCAAATAAGCCATACTGTTATGCTAAATTTGTGGAATGTAACTTTTTTATTTTCATCATTTTTATACAATACCCATGTTGCCCATAGAGCATGTAATAGCATTAACACTATGGCTAATCCTCCTGTAAATCCATGTAGAGCAAGTTGATCAGAAGAAATTGATGTACTACCTGCCTTGGCAATTTTCTCCATAGTCAATGTACCAGTAGTATCAAAGACTAGACCTATCCAAAAGGTGATTACATGCCATTTTTTTAATGTATTAGATTTTCTTTCAGACCATACCCCTGCAGTATAGAATGCTAGAGCTAAAGTTATTGTAACAATTGCAAAAACTAATTTCCCATCCATTATTAATTATCTCCTTTAATTTTATTTCTTACTTTTATTAGATTATTTCTTAATTCCATTATTTCTTCATCTGTAAAGTTACTAAATATTTTATCAAAGCTTTTATTAATTTCTTCTCTGAATTCCTTTGCAAATTTTAATCCTTTATCTGAAAATGTAACATAGGTATTCCTTTTATCATTTTCATTTTTAATTTTTTTTACGTAGCCAGCACTTTCTAATCTTGTAACTATGCCAGAAACAGTACCTTTAGCTAAGGACATTTCATCGCATAATTGGGATATATTAACTTGTCCATTATGTGCAATTAATTTTATAACCATAATTTGCTGATGGGTAAATCCACTATCTTTTAAACTATCGCTGATTATTCCCATTGTACTTGCATAAACTTCTTTTATAAGCATTGCTATTTCAAAACAATCATATTTCATATTAAATTTCCTCCGATTTTAATTTCTATATTTTAATATAGTATTTTCAAATTTCAATAAGCTTATTAAGAAAGAGAGTCCTGCTATAAATAGAGCTGAACCTAAGCCAATATAAAAAGTGCCTAAATATACAGGATCAAATATACCAAGACTTCTTATAGTTATTCCGAAGAATATCATGAAACCCATTATAAAATAGCTTTTAACATCGAAAAATGAAAATATACAATGTTTTTCTAAGGTGTTATTTATGATTCTTTTAGTATGTTTTTTAAACATCTTACTAAATATAAATTTGAAAAATATATAGAATACTAAAGTAGCAAATAAGAGGATAAAAATCCAATTTGGATTATTAATTTTTATACCTTCAGCCCCTAAAGTCAATACCTTAAATCCTGCAGATTCCCAAACTAAACCTGCTACTAATAGTAAGGTTCTTTTGTCCACTTTAAGTGTAGGCTTTTTAAAAAAATTATTCATAATCTCATCTCCCATGTTATATAAAAAATAGTTTGCATGCGAATTAATTGGTTTCTATGCAAACTATTTTATTCTAAACAATAAATATTGTCAACGAACAATATTTGGAATTTATCTTTAATATTTATATTATAGAAATTAGAGATGAATTACTTTCTTTAAAAATTTAATAATGTTATATTTATAGAATATGTTACAATTAATTAATAATAATTTTAATTTTGTAGTAAATATGTGGGATAGATCTAAAATGATTTCTGATATAATAAAAACAGATTATGGGCTAGAATGAAAAGTAGAATTATAAAAGATGAATTCTATAATTTGTTTAAAAGGAAAGAGAGAAGTTATGATTAAATATTTTAAATATTATTTTATAGTATTAAATTTGTTGGGATTTTTATCTATGTATATAGATAAAGAAAAGGCTAAATCAAATAAATGGAGAATAAAGGAGAATACTTTATTGTTAATAGCCCTACTAGGCGGCAGTATAGGATCCTATGTGGGAATGAAAATATTTAGGCATAAGACTAAACATTCTAAATTTAAATATGGCATTCCTTTTATAATATTAGTTCAACTATGTATATTTTTATATATGAGTAAATTATAATATTTTAGCATTATATCATTTCATAGAGAGTATCGAAATTTTACTTTAATTTAATGGGTATAAAGCAGTGAAAACATGGAAGCTTTATGACAAAGTCTTTAAAATAATAATGATTAATTTAAATATAAGAATTAATGTCATTAAAGGGATACTAATGCAGGAACTTTAATTTTATGCTAACAAGGTGCAAAATAATTATGAAAAAAAGAATTGCTTATGCAGTTCTTTTTTTTCATTTACTTTTTTATTATAGTATAGAAACATTAATATTAAGAAGGAATAATCACGCTTACACAGAATTATGTAATATTGTGGAAGCTGTTATTGATGACATTATAATTATGATACTAAGTAATAAAAATATATTAAGGGGGTTATATTTTGTCTATATCATATATAAATAAAATAAAGATAATAAAGGGTGATATTACAAAAGAAAATGTAGACGCCATTGTTAATGCAGCAAATAGTAGTTTGCTTGGAGGTGGTGGTGTAGATGGAGCTATTCATAGAGCAGGTGGGAATAAGATACTTGAGGAATGTAAAAGTATTGTAAGTAAAATAGGATCATTAAAGACAGGAGAAGCAGTAATAACCTCTGGAGGAAATCTTAAGGCTAAATATGTTATTCATACTGTAGGACCTATATGGCATGGAGGAAAGAGTAATGAAGAAACTCTTTTATCTAATGCCTATAAAAACAGTTTAAAATTAGCCTCTGAAAAAAATATTAAAACCATTGCTTTCCCTAACATAAGCACAGGGGTATATAGATATCCTAAAAATCAGGCAGCAAAGGTTGCATATAATTCAGTAAAAGAGAGTTTAATAAAATATGAAAATATAGAAGAAGTAAGATTTGTATGTTTTGATGAGTACAATTATAAATTATATCAGGATTTACTATTTGCTAATACTAGATAAGAGTTTTTTATAGAGATTTACTACTAATTATTTATTAGTAAAACAATGTTAAAAAGTATCATGGATTTAAATCTGAGTTTATAAATAGTAGAAAAAGCGCCTAAAATGAGGCGCTTTTTCTATTTTGTTATTATTAATTTTTTCTAAGACTTATTATCAAGAGCATTTATAACATCTATTTTACTACTATTGCCTGTGGCCTTTAAAGATTTCTTTATTTCAGATTTTTAATTTTTCTGTTTCTCCTTATAGATATCTCCTTTCAATAATAAAGCTTATTAATTATAGGACATACATATTGATTATGAATATGTATATTTTTGTATTAGCTTATTAAATATCTAAAATCTAAATAGATTCAATAATACAGCCAGAATGTAATAGATAGAAAAAATACTCATATTTAATCTTTATTTTAATTTTTTTGAAGGATTTTACATATGATTGTAGAATTGCTTTATTATGGATGATGCAAGTAAAATTTTATAAAAAGAAGTTATAGAATGTAATCTTGCGGAATAAGAATTAATAGGTAGTTGCAATAATGAGGAAGCCTGAGGAGAGTAAATAGATTATGAACGCAATAACTTATTATTTTAACGAGAATATTAAAAGTATGAGAGGAGTATATCATGTCAAAAAATAAAGATAAGCGAATTGCTTGGTATATGCTTGCCTTTATGGCATTTTCCACTGTATGGGGTTTTGGTAATGTTATTAATGGTTTCTCAGAATACGAGGGGCTTAAAGCAATTGTTTCTTGGATTATAATTTTTGCTATTTATTTTGTACCATATGCTTTAATGGTAGGTGAATTAGGATCAGCATTTAAAGATTATGGGGGAGGAGTAAGTTCATGGATACATGAAACTATAGGGCCTAAGCTTGCATATTATGCTGGATGGACGTATTGGGTGGTTCATATGCCTTATATTTCACAAAAACCATCAGGTCTTATGATTGCGACAAGCTGGGCTATTTTTCAAGACAAAAGAATTAGTTCAATGAACACAAAACTTATGCAATTAATTTGTTTGGTGATCTTTTTAATTGCCATTTATATTGCATCAAAGGGGTTAAATCCACTAAAAAAATTAGCAACGCTTGCAGGAACATCAATGTTTGTAATGTCTATTTTATTTATTATTTTAATGATAGCAGCACCTGCAATTACAGATGCACATTTAAATCAAATTGATTGGTCCTTTAAAACCTTTATGCCCACTTTTGATACGAAATTTTTTACTAATTTGGCTATTTTGGTATTTGCAGTTGGAGGCTGTGAAAAAATATCACCCTATGTTAATAAAATGGAAAATCCGGAAACAGGATTTTCAAAAGGCATGATTGCTTTAGCAATTATGGTTGCTGTATGTGCAATTTTAGGTACAGTTTCCCTTGGCATGATGTTTGATTCAAATAATGTTCCTAAAGATTTAATGACTAATGGTGCATATTATGCATTTCAAAAATTAGGAGAATATTATAAATTAGGTAATACATTTGTAATTATATATGCAATCACAAATATTATTGCACAATTTGCTGTATTAATTATATCTATTGATGCACCTTTACGTATGTTACTTGATAGTGCAGATGAACGTTTTATTCCTAAAAAAATGTTTGAAAAGAACAAATACGGTGCATATAAAAATGGTAATAAACTTATTTTAGTAATTGTATCAATTTTAATTGTAATACCAGCTTTAGGTATTGGTAGTGTGGATGAATTAGTAAAATGGTTAGTAAAATTAAATGCTGTGTGTATGCCACTTCGTTATTTATGGGTATTTGCTGCATATATTGCATTGAAAAAAGCAGGAGAAAAGTTTAATAGAGAATATTATTTTGTAAAGAATAATAAACTAGGTATTATTTTAGGTGCATGGTGTTTTGTCTTTACAGCTTTTGCATGTATTGGTGGTATGTATTCTACTGATATGTTTAAATTAGTGCTTAATATTGTAACACCATTTGTACTAATAGGTTTAGGTGTAATTATGCCTTATATTGCAAAAAAGAATAATGCTTAGTAATTTATAGACAAACTTTAATTAAAAATTATATTAAAGTAAAAAAATATCATTGTTTTTAATAAATTTCAAGCTGCTGACAAATATATTTTGTCAGCAGCTTTTTAAATTTGATACTAAAGATTATACTCTAACTATGAATTTTACAAATTTTAAGATAACAAAAAAACGCCCGCTATTTAAAGCAGGCGGCATTTATCATGTAGATTTATTTCTTTTTTACAGGGTAACATACTTCTGTCACCCATTTTTCAGGATTCTGTGTCTCATAAGGGCTAACATGATAAATACAGAAAGACAGTCCATTAAATTCATAACCATTATCACGAACCCAATTAGCAACAGCTTCGTTCACTTCATTGACTTTTTCATAACTACCTTGATAAGTTGCTGATGCCATTTGAATAGATGCAACTGTTTTGAATACTACATTTTCAGTATTCTTATAATTTCCTTTAACAGATTTTTGTACTTCCACATCAACATCCTGTTCTTTATGTTCTCCATCATGAAAGATTGCAAGGGTATAACATGGATTATCGTCTTGCATTTGAAGATGTGCAGTTTCATTCATTAGAATATGCCAAAGCATTCCTTCTTGATCATAAGAAGGGATAACTTTACGTACACTTGCAACAGTTCTTTCTGGTAACTCTTTTAAAGTAACATTATAATTCATAACATTATCATCCTTTCCTAATCTATTTAATGTGCTTTCTAGCAGTAAAAGTCGCTGGTTTAAGATGTCAGCTTCCTCTTTTATCTCCCTTTGTTTTAATTGAAGATAGGTTTTAAGCTTATGGGAATCGTTATACTGAGATAGAATTTGACCTATTACACCAAGGCTAAAGCCCATATCTTTTAATGCTGTAATACGATTTGCAACAGGGAGTTGTGCTTCGCTGTAATAGCGATATCCTGTGAAATTATCAATACTTTCAGGTATAAGCAAACCTATTTCATTGTAATGCCTAAGCATTCTTATGCTGATTCTTGATAGCTTTGAAAAAGCACCTATTTTTAACATTTATATATACCTCACATATATGTGTTTTTTGAGCTCATTTACAGTATAGAGTATACCATAATGTGAGAGTCAACAGATGAATTTAGATTTATCTTACAATAGTTTTCTCTTATGTTTTATAACCTGGTTATTAAGAGATATTTTTTGTTGGGTAGCATTGATACATATACCTTCTTAATTTTTGCAATATTCTCTTAAGTTCAAAAGAATATAAATTATACTTTTGTTTTCTTATTTTAAGATGTAAAATAGTATTAAGAAAATAATAGAAAATATTAAAAGATATATATTATTAATAACCTTTAAATAATAAGAATAAGAGGGTGAGACTATGTATGATGTTAGTATTATAGGTGCTGGAGTTGTTGGATCAGCCATTGCTAGAGAGTTATCAAAGTATAATTTAAAAGTATGTCTTATAGAAAAAGAGGAGGATGTTGGAACAGGAGCTTCCAAAGCAAATAGTGGTATTGTTCATGGTGGATATGTAGCTAAATATGGAACTTTAAAGGGAGAATTATGTATAAAAGGAAACAGTATGTACAATCAGTTGGAAAAAGAGCTTAACTTTGGATATAGAAATCCAGGTGCATTAGTAATAGGCTTTGATGAAGATGATGAAAATAGAATAAAAAAACTATATGAAAATGGTATCAAAGTAGGATGTGATGATCTAGAAATAATATATGGGGATAAAATAAAAGAATTAGAACCTCATATAAATAAAGATGTTAAAGTTGCATTATATGCTAAAAGTGTTGGTGTAGCTTCTCCTTATGAAATGACTATAGCTCTTGCTGAAAATGCAATGGAAAATGGAGTAGATTTAAAATTAGAAACAAAAGTATTAACTATAGATAAAGAACATGAAGCTTTTATAATAAATACTAATAAAGGAGAAATAAAAAGTAAGTATATTGTAAATGCTGCAGGATTATATAGTGATAAGATAGCCAATATGCTAGGGATGGATGATTTTAAAATATTGCCAAGAAGAGGGCAGTATGTACTTTCTACCAAAGATCAAGGTTATCTTGTAAATAAGGTTATATTCCAAGTGCCAACAGAAAAAGGAAAAGGAATATTAGTTACTACTACTTATCATGGAAACTTTATGATAGGTCCTGATGCACAGGAGGTAGTAGACAAAGAAGATATAGGAACAGATATAGAAAGTATAGAATATATAATAAAAACAGCTAGAAAATCTATACCAGATTTTGACGTAAGAAAATCTTTAACTACCTTTGCAGGAATAAGAGCAATTAGTAGTACAGGAGATTTTGTAATAGAAGAAACTAAAGTTAAAGGCTTTATAAATGCAGCAGGTATAGATTCACCAGGACTTACATCTTCACCAGCTATAGCAGAAAAAATAGTAGGAATTCTTAAGGAAGCTGGATTGCAATTAATAAAAAATGAAAAATTCAATCCCTACAGAAAGCCCATAATTATTAAAAAAGATAAATCCTTTGATGGAAAGATAGATGATGAAGATCCAACTAAAAACATAATATGTAGGTGTGAAAAAGTAACGGAATCAGAAATAATAGATGCAATGAAAAGAGGAATTCCTGTAAAATCTACAGATGCAATAAAAAGACGTACAAGGGCAGGTATGGGGTTTTGCCAAGGTAATTTCTGTAGACCAAGAGTAAAAGCTATAATAGCAAGAGAAATGGGCATACCGGTAGAAAAAGTTACTGTAAGAGGCAAAGATTCAGGAGAATCTCCTAAAAGAGTAAATATTAATGTAATAAGAAAAATTCAAGGTGTTTGATTTCTTTTAAATATTAATAAAATATAAGGAAATGCCTAAGATGTAAATAAGAGCTACTAATAAAAAAGTAGCTCTTATTCATATTTTAGGTATAACTTTATAAAGGCTCATTAAAATATTGAACAATATATAATATGTGTGAATAAAAATATTATTAGTATATAAAAAAGCTGAACTATATTGAAATAAATGTTACTAATTGTTTTTGCTATTATAAAAATAATTTATAACGTAGATACTTTATAATAACAAATATTTATTGGACTAGCTATTATTTAAAGTGATAATCTTAAATAAGTGATGTTAAAATTATCTAAAAAATAATTTATATAGGGAGGCTATTATATGCATAAAGATGATCAAATGACACCAAATGAACGATTAGCTGCATTTATGACAGGAAAACCTATGGATAGAATCCTTGCTATGCCAGTTGTTTGCTCCATGTCTGGGCTAGCATTAGGAATGACTCATAAGGAAAAAAGAAGCAGTGCTTTGAATGAAGCTAAAGCACAGATTGCATGTTATGAAAGGTTTGGTAATGACTTAACTGTCATTGAATATGGATTACATGGTGTAGGTATGGCTTTAGGTACACAGATGAGTGATCCAGAAGATTCGGTTCCTGCAATTATGAAATATACATTAGATGATTTGAATAATGTTCATGAATTAGATATGTCAAAATTGGAACTTAAAAAGGATAAGGCATTTCAATTACATATAGAAGCTTGTGATATTTTGATTGATAAAGTAGGGAAAGAGGTTCCCACTGGCGTTTTGATATCTGGACCTTTTACTGCCGCTGCAAGCATTTATAAAACAGAAGATTTATTAAGAGCAACTAGAAAAAATCCTGAAAAGTTACATCAATTGGTTAAATTTTGTACCGAGGGATTAAAAATGATTTGCAGAGAGTTTATAAAGACAGGTTCCCTTATTTTGTTATGTGATCCTATTGCATCAGGAACAATTCTTAATCCTAAAAAATATCTAGAATTTGTTTTGCCATATACAATAGATTTAATGAAAGATATTCATGATGCAAAAGGAATGGTTTGTTATCATATTTGTGGAGATACAACCGCAATTGTAGGAGATATGGTGAAATCAGGTTGTGATATGATTAGTGTAGATAATCGAGTAGATTTAGAATATACAAAACAAGTAGTAGGAGATAAAGTTCCTATTCTTGGCAATGTAGATCCAGTAGGGACGTTGATTTTAGGCAGTACTAATGATGTAGATTTAGCAGTAAAAAGTTGTATTCAAAAGACATATGATAGTCCTTGTGGATATATTTTAGCATCAGGATGTGATCTTTCAGGGGGAGTTCCTCTGGAAAATATTGACCAGTTTATGGCTTCTGCTAGAAAATATGGAAAGTGGCCATTAAATCCAAATAACTTTCTTTAAAATATAAATCTATTAAAAGCAAAAAATGGAAGAATACAATACTGAACTTCAAAAATTATTAAATTCTTTCATTATATCATGTAGATAGAACAAAAAATTATTAAATAAAAGTTATTTAGAATCTAATATTTAACATATTAAAAATAAGAGTCGCTATAAAAGCGGCTCTTATTCGCATTTTAGACATAATTATACAAAAAAATTGACTAATAAGACAAGATTTGATAATATACAACATATGCTAATGAAAATTATTATCAAGGGGTGAAGGCTTTGAACTATATTTGGATGAATCCTGTAGTTGAAAAAATGTACAAAAAAGATTTAGATGGTCTTAAAAATAATCTTAGCAAAAAAGGATTTCAAGTAGTTTCAGCAGGTGGACAACTTGAGCAGGTTAAAAATAAATTTAGAAATGAAATAATGAATTCTAAAAATACTGTATTAGATACAAGATGTCCTGTAGCTGTTGATTATGCTAATAAGAATATTGATAAAGATAAATATAATATACCTAAAATTGAGCCCATTTTAATTCATACAGCAAGATATTTATATGAGTTTTATATAAAAGATATAAAAAAAGATAAACTTATTATTACAACACCTTGCAAAGCTTTAAAAAAACTAGGGGAAGATATTTTTAAAAATAAACCTGGTATAGAATTTTATACTTGGTTAGAGGTTTGTGACAAGCTTAATATAGAAGTAGCCTCAAAATGTAATTTATCTCCAATACCCTTAGGATTCTTTAGAGATATTTCAGAAAATGCTTTAGAAATAAGTGGTGAAAATAAATTTAATGAATCCTTTTTAAAAGAGGAGTATGATGTTATTGAGATGTTATATTGCTTAGGAGGATGTAATAATGGGGATGGTGTCTAAGTTAAAGAAACATTTAGTTGTAATAATGATCCTTATTATATGGAGTATTGGTAGTATGTTAAAATGGTGGAACCCTTATATTCTTCCAACGCCAAAGGAGGTCATAGTATCAACAGGGGAGTTAATAAAATCAGGAGCTTTAATTAAGCATATAGCTATAAGTACTTTAAGAGTTTTTGAAGGATTTTTTATAACTATATGTTTAGCAATTCCTTTAGGCATATTATTTGGTGTTAATAAGAGTATCTATGGTTATTTTAAAAATCTACTTGGATTTTTAAGACATACACCACCACTAGCTTTAGTGCCACTTCTAATACTTTGGTTTGGTATAGGAGAAAAATCTAAAATAATAATTATAGTATTAGCTTCATTTTTCCCTGTTTTATTAAATACCATTAATGGAGTTGAAGGTTGTAGTAAAAAATTAATAGAGGTTGGCCAAACATTTAACTTTAGTAAGATAAGTATATTCAAAAAGATCATAATACCCTGGGCTTTACCTAATATTTTAGTTGGTATGAGATTAGGCATAGGGTATAGTTGGAGAGCTATAATTGGTGCTGAAATGGTGGCAGCTTCTTCAGGGCTAGGATATTTAATTCTAGATGGTCAGCAGTTATCACGTTCTGCAGTAGTTATAGTAGGAATATTATCAATAGGTATTCTTGGCTGTTTGTCTGATTGGATATTTGGCCTTTTAACCAATAAATTTAATTATGCACAAGAGGTGAATAATAATGAAGGGGTATAAATTAACTAATGTAATCAAAGAATTTTGTATTAATGGCAAGCCAGTTAAAATTTTAGATAATTTAACTCTTTTATTAGAGGATAACAAGATTACTGTTATATTAGGAAGAAGTGGCTGTGGAAAAACTACATTACTTAGGCTTTTAGGATATCTGGATGATGCCACTAGTGGTAAGGTAGAATTTTATCATAATAATACTTTAGTCAAACCTAAAATAGGTATGGTTTTTCAGGAAAGCAGACTTTTCCCTTGGCTCAATGTTAGAGAAAATTTAACATTCTTTTTAAATAAGAGAGATATTAATATTGAAAATAAATATTTAAGCCTTATGAAGTTAGAGAAATTTGGAGAAGCATATCCTTCACAATTATCAGGAGGAATGGCCCATAGAGTGGCTATAGGCAGGGCTTTAGCCTATGAGCCTAATATGCTTTTGATGGATGAACCCTTTGCTGCTTTAGACTTTTTTACTAGAGCTTATATGCAAGAGGAAATTTTAAGGCTTTACAGTGAAACTAATAAAGGTATAGTTTTTGTAACCCATAATGTGGATGAAGCATTATTGATAGGTCATAACATAGTTATTTTAGATAAAGGAAAAGTTTTAGAAGAATACAATATAGATCTAGAGTTTCCAAGAGATATATCCTCAGAACAATTATTAAATATAAAAAAAGACATACTTTCAAAATTATAAAGTTAATTAAAAACATACATATATAAAGAAGTTCATTTTTATAAGGAAAGGTACTATATATAGAATATTTAATTGTAACTACTAAATATGTATATTTTACATTATTTAAGAAGTGGACTTTACACAATAGAATATTAAAAGGAGAGTGTAATATGAAAAAGAAAAAGAGTTTATCATTATGTATGACTTTACTAATAACAACTTCTATGTTTATAGGTTGTAGTAGTTCTAATAAAAAGGAGGAAGGAAAAAAGGATAATCCTAAAGAAATTAATCTTACATATGTTAAAGCTCCTTTAAATGTACCATCTATATTAGAAAAGGAGCAAAAATCCTTTGACAAGAGTTTTGAAAAAGAAAATATAAAAATAAACTGGCATGAAATAACAGCTGGACCTAAGCAAACTCAAGCATTAGCTTCAGGGGACTTACAAGTTCTTCATGCTCTTGGTGGAACTTCAGCTATACTAGCAGGAGCAAATGGAGTGGATTTAAAAATAATAGGGATATATAGTAGAGCACCAAAGGCCTTTATGATAATTAGTAATAACCCAAATATAAAAACAGCAAAGGACTTAAAGGGTAAAAAAGTTGCAGGACCTAAAGGAACAGTGCTGCATCAATTATTAGTAGGAGCTTTAGAGAAAGAAGGCTTAACAAGCAAGGATGTTGACTTTATAAATATGGGGTTACCAGAAGGTTTTGCTGCATTAAATAATAAAAATGTAGATGCTGCATTATTAGCAGGCCCAGTTGCTTTAAAGGCTATAAAAAATGGTGGTAAAGTAGTAGTAAATGGAGAAGGAATAGTTGATGGGACAATAGTAACTGCAGTTAGTGGAGATTTTTTAAACAAGCATAAAGATTTAGTAGATAAATTTGAAGCTACTCATAAGGAAACTTTAAAATATATGAAAGAACATGAGGAAGAAGCATTAAAAGTAGTATCAAAGGAAGTTGGACTAACTATTGAAGAAACAAAAGAAATGTATAAATGGTATGATTTCGATATGACAATAAAAGATAAAGACATTAAAGAGCTTGAAAAAACTCAAGACTTTATGATAAAAAATGGACTTCAAGATAAGAAGGTAGACATACAAAAACTTATAAATAAATAGAATGATTAAAGTCATCAATTTTTCTTAATGTATAAACTCTATAATAAGAATTTATAAAATAATCAGGAATTGTGGTTTTAAAAAACTATTAATAAAAAATGGCATAGTTATATAAATAGAGTTTTTGGTTTAAGATAGAGTGTAAATTCAACTAAAACCAAGAACTTTGTTTATATAAAAAATTGTAAATGCGTTTATAAAAATATATTAATGATGATATAATAACAGATAGAATTATTTAAAGATTTAAATTTATGTTTGAGTAAATATAAATTTTAACCTGTATTAAAAATTAAATAAAAATTGTTTTAAATGAGGTTTTTAAGTATGGATTATAAACGTAATCGTAATAGGTTAGTATATGGATTTACTACATTAATTGTAATGTTTTTAGGGTTATGTTCAAGAAAGCTAAAATATTTTATACCGGATTTTTTAAATGTATATTTAGGTGATGCCCTTTGGGCACTAATGATTTTTATGTTATTTGCATTTATTTTTAAAGGTACAAAAACAAAAATAGTTGCATTAATAGCTCTAATATTTTGTTATCTCATTGAAATAAGCCAATTATACCATTCTAACTGGATAGATAATATAAGAAAAACAACTTTAGGTGGATTAGTATTAGGATACGTATTTTCATGGAAGGATTTATTAGCTTATGCTATAGGTATTGGAATAGGCATCATAGTGGAAGGCGTATTTTATTATTATGATACTTATAGAGTTAAACAATTAAAATAGGTAATAATGAATATATAGAAGTTATAGATGCATTTAGCCTTGAAATTATAAAATTAAATATAAAATAGAGAAAAGAGTCTGTATCAAAATTAAATATATTTTTATACAGACTCCTTTACTTTTGTGGTAATTCATTGTTCCAAAATTAGAAAACTCATTTCTAGGAGCAAGCTACTGGCACGTAAAATATTATTTGTTTTTATGCTTAGTATTTTTCTCAGTGTTACTACTAGCAGAATTTAAAGCATCTATGCTATTGCTATTGCCTAAATTTTCTATAGCCTTATTAACCTTAACATTTTTATTTTTTTTGTTTCTATTCATAAATTTAAGCCCCTTTCAATAATAAAACTTGCTAATTATTATTAAGTATATTTATAGGATTTACATATTACTTATCAATATGTATGGGGTTTTTTGTTAGATAAGAATATATATTATTAACTTATAATAAAAAATAATATTAGAGAACTAATAAATAAAAGAGGAATAGAACATGTTACTATTGAAATTGATTTTGAAGATGAGAAGGGTGAAGATAAATTTGTAGAATTTTAAGCTTTTATGTATAAAGTGGTAAGAATGTGAAAAATTAAAATATTTTAAGGTGTTGTGTAATATTTAACAACATGCTTTTAGAGTTTAAAAATATACTGTGATATAATTAAATTAGGACATAAATATAAAAGAGCATTAACGTAAAGGAAGTGATTATAGACATTAGTATTATACATAACAATAAATAACTAAAATTAAAACTTATTATATTAATAAGATTAATTTACGAAAGAAGGCAATTAGAATTGACAAACAGGATTGAGACATTATATGGTATATTTTCATATTTAAGAGATAATAGTTTCAATAAAGGAAGAGCTAGTGAAAAAATCAAAGAATTTTTATGTAATAGTGGATATGATGTACATATTTCAAATGAATGTAATCACAACATAGAAACATTATGTGATGAGCCAGAATTTATAATCATTACGCGCTATAATAGCTTATTTAGATATGATGCTGATAGCAACACTTCAGGACTAATATCAACTATAATACTATCAGAAAAACTAAGTGATTATAGAAAAAAGATAAAGTTTATTTTCTTTGATAATGAGAAGAGTGTATTAGAAATATTAAAAAATTATAAAAATATAAAAATAATTAATATTGAGTGTGTTGGCAGGGGAAGCAATATACTAATATCAAGTAGTAATGAAAAGCATAACACATTCAAAAATGATTTTATAGATTATTTAAAGGGAAAAAATATAAAATATTTAGTAGGGCAATTCTTAGATAGTGTTTATGATAGTTTTTATGAGGAACAGTTTAATATGTTTACAATAAGAAGAGCTAATTATATAAAGAAAGAAAATAAAAATGAATTAGTTTTACCTTGGATAAATTCTAATGAAGATACTGTAGATAAAATAGATTATAAAAAAATAAAGGAAGCCATAGTATTAGTAGAACACTATATAAATAATAAAATGTGGTAGAGTCTAATTATGAAAATACTCTTTAGATTAATATGAAATATAATTAATTTAAAGAGTATTTTTATGTATATAAATTAGAACTAATAGAAATAAAAAGACATATGGATAAACACCAAAATTATTTTTTGAAGAATTTAAAACTAATAAATTTATTTTAAGAAGTAAAGTTTTAAAATATTTTCTACAGTTTTTTCTCCTAGTCATATATATAGGTGAAAACAAAATTCTAGAAGTAACATTTGTTTTAAAAAAATTATATATTATATATAGGGGGGAATATTATGAAAATAGGAATAGATTGTGGCCATACTTTATCTGGAGCTGATTATGGGGCTGTGGGAATAAAAGCAGAATCTAATCTAACCAGAGAGGTAGGTATTAGAGTAATAAATAAATTACAAGCCTTAGGTCATACTGTTATTAAGTGCTATAAGGATACTTGTAGTAGTTTACAAGATAGTTTAAGTTACAGAACTAATACAGCTAATAACAACAATGTAGACCTATATGTATCTATTCATTTTAATGTTTTTAATGGTAGTGCTTATGGAACAGAGGTTTTCACTTATGGAGGAAATAAGTCTAGTGAGGCTACTTCTGTGTTAAATAATATAGTTTCCCTAGGTTATACAAATAGAGGTATAAAAGATGGAAGTAACCTTTATGTAATTAGAAATACAAAAGCTAAGTCTATGCTTATAGAATGTTGTTTCTGTGATAATTCTGGAGACATGAGTAAGTTTAATGCAGATAAGATGGCAGATGCTATAGTAAAAGGTTTAGTAGGAAAAACAACTGATGTTCAATCAGGTGGAAATTCTGGTTCTGAGGGGACTAGTTCTGGCTCAAGCAATTCTGGTTCAACTATATATGGTAATCATTATTTAATAAAAGAGCTTCAACAAGAAATAAATAGTCAGAGCTTTGGAAATATAAAAGTAGATGGAATGGCGGGAGAGGCAACATTAAATGCAGCACCAATAGTTAAAAAAGAAGCCAAAGGTGGAATAACTAAAGCAATACAAAAAATGCTTATCAATATAGGCTATCCAGTAGGTTCCTCAGGAGCGGATGGTGTATTTGGAGATGGTACTGAAACCGCAGTGAAAGCAATACAGAAAGATTGTAACCTTTCTGTAGACGGAATTGTAGGAAGAGAGACATGGAAAGCTTTGCTTAGAAATTTAAGATAAATTAGAAAAAAGATAGCTTTTTTATTTAAGCTATCTTTTTATTTCAGGTTATGTTTTAGAATAATGTTGATAATATATGAATTTTAAAGGAAAGCTAAAAATGACTTTCCTTTATTCGTATTTTAAGTTTATATAGTCATATTTTAATTATAACATTAATTTTTATAGTATTATATAAAAATTGACTTTATTTAAAAAGCAGTTATCTTTATATAAGCATGTGTTAAATTATATTGAACTATAAAGTTTTTGATTTTTGTAATTTCCTTGTCATTTTTAAACAACTATAGTCATTTGAACCAGTAGATATAAATATAATACAAAAAATGTATTTTTAGCTACAAATATGTTATAATTATAACTAAATTTTTATTTATTACATATTAATTTTTACAAAGTAACAAAGTAGTATTGTAATAAGAGGACAAGTAGTCTTATAAATCAACTAACTAAAATCTTATAAAGAACTATATTTTATTATTAAGGAGGTTTAGAGGAAGCTATGATTGAAGCTAAAAATTTAACTAAACGATTTAAAAAAGGTGTAACAGCAGTAGATAGCATAAATTTTAAAGCAAATGATGGAGAAATACTTGGCTTGCTTGGAGAAAATGGAGCAGGTAAAACAACAACCCTTAGAATGCTTGCTACTATGCTAAAAATCACAGAGGGTGAAGCGCTAATAAACGGTCATGACGTAAGTAAAGAAGCGGATAAGGTAAGAGGAGAAATAGGTATTTTGTTTGGTGGTGAAGTTGGTCTTTATGACAGACTTACAGCAAGGGAAAATATAAAATATTTTGCAGAGCTTAATGGTATGTCTAAAGAAGAAACTAATAAAAGTATAGAGGAACTTGCAAAAAATTTAGACATGACAGAATATCTTGATAGAAGAGTTGGGAAATTTTCAAGAGGTATGAAGCAAAAAGTAGCTATTGCAAGATCTATAGTACATAATCCATCTGTGGTTTTATTTGATGAGCCAACTATAGGATTAGATGTTACCTCTGCAAAAATTGTACAAGACTTTATATTAAAATGTAAAAGTGATGGAAGAACTATTATATTCTCAAGTCACACAATACCAGAAGTAGAAAAGCTATGTGATAGGATTGTTATAATTCATAAAGGTAAAATAGTAGAAGAAGGAAAGCTTAAAGAACTTGAAGAAAAATATAACAATAGCATAGAAGAAATATTTATAAATTTAATAGCAAAGTAAAGAAGGTGATTGTATGAAAAATATAATAGGAGTAGTATTAAAAAAAGAACTTTTAGATTTATTTAGAGATAAAAAAACACTAATATTAAGTATATTAATTCCAATAATTCTTTTACCCATAATGTCTTTTGCTATTGGCAAAATGGCGAAGTCTGATAGTGATAAGGTTCAAAACAATCTTAAAATAGCTATAGAAGATCAAGGAAATAGCAGTTTTTCTAAATTTATAAAATCTCATAAAAATGTTAAGGTAATAAACTCTAAAAATATTGATGAAGATATAAAAGAAGGAGATGTATATGTACAGATTAAAATCCCAAAAGGATTTGATGATAACATATCAAAGGATTCTAATGAAAAAATAGAATTAAAATATGATAATTCAAGTAATGATGCAATGACAGCTGTATCAATGATTAAAAATTACATAGATGAATATTCAAAACAAATAGTTTCAAAACGACTTGAAAAGAAAAATATAGATCAATCAATATTAACACCAATTAATATTGTAGATAATGTGGTTGGAGATAAAGATGATGGTTTTGGGAAAATAATGGCTTCAATGATGATTCCTTTACTTTTAATGCTTTACAGTGCAACAAGTACAATTGGAGCAGCAGTAGATCTAGGAGCGGGAGAGAAAGAAAGAGGAACACTTGAACCACTTCTTACAACAAAAGCAGGAAGAACATCTTTACTTGTAGGAAAATTTCTTGCAATAACAGTAATGGGAATATTAATGTCCTGTGCTTATTTAATTGGAATAATACTAACAATGAATCAACCCAATGGAATGTTTGGCGATGCAGGACTAAATTTAGGACCAGCTACTTTAGTTCTTATTATGATTTTACCTATTTTATATACAATGGTATTTGGAGCACTTCAACTTGCCATTAGTATCTATGCAAAATCATTTAAAGAAGCTCAAACGTACCTAAGTCCTATAACTATTATAGCTATGGTATTAATTTATATGGTTATGATGAAAGACCCTAAAAATATAGGAATGCTTTATTTTAATATACCACTTACAAATGGAGTTTGTCTTATGAAAGAGTTTTTAGCTGGAATTTATAACTATACTCACATAGCAATAACCTTTGGCTGGATAATTGTATATATAGTTGCATCTATTTCATTTGCAAGATATATGTTCTCAAAAGAAGAAGTTATATTTAGAACATAATATAAGTTGTATAAATAAAACTAATTTAAAAAAGTATTTATTTATATAAATTTTCATTTTAAAGAGAATGTCTCAAAATAGCCTTAATTTTAATATAGTAAATATAAATAATACATGTAATAAACATATAAATGAGCTTTAGTAGTTCTTAATTTGACGGAATTAAAAATTTTTGTAATTCCTCACAGGACATGAGGAGTCAGCGGTGAAGGCCTCTACTAGGTAAAAAATTTTTAATGGAGTCAAATTTAGAACTGCTTAGCAAAATGAATTGCTTTACGAATGTATTACTTATATGTACGGTTTTAAAATTAAGGCTGTTTTTATTTTGAGACAACCTCTTTTTTAAAAAATGTTTTTTGGAAGAATTTATAAAATTTTTAATTATTATTGAATTTAATAAATGGTATTTTACTAGATTTACAATAGCTTTAAGGAAAATATAGAATAATATTACAATGATATGATATAATTTCCTATGTAAGGGGGAGTTTTCATGAAGATTACTATAATTTGCTTTTACTTAGGTATTATATTTCTTATATTATTAATGGAAGCCAGAAGTACAGGAAGCATATTAGGAATAAGAGCAGCAACTATACTATATGTTATAGGTGCGGGATATTATTTGGGAGTATTTAGTTATAGTATTAGTATAGATATAAAAGAACTATTTGCTTCTTCGAATTTAAATAAAACAGAAGAGCAGTCATTACCAATCAACAGAGTTCAAAATGTTGGGACTATATTTGGAACCCTTAGTCCGGAAGTAAAATCAAAATTTATACAGCCTAAAGTATTAAATCCTATTTCTGTAAATGTATTAGCTCCACCAACTGTTAAATCATCTCCAATAGAGTCAGATGATGAACACAGTGGTAACAAATGAAAATGGAATTTATGTAGATTTTGCTACTTTCTTAAAGTGGGAAGAAATTGATGGTTATGAATGGGATCATGAACTTTTAAAACTTAAGATCAATAAACTAGGTGTTATACGTAAAATAAAAATAAAACCAGAAAATATTGAAAAAGTACAGGATATAATTGAAAAAAATCAGGTTTTAGCTTTTATATAAATAATAAAAATGTTAAAAAGTATATTATATATAAATAATAAAGGAACAATGAAAAGTATTAACTTTTTAATCTGGTTTACATCTTATTTACCTAATATTCTTTGTCCTTGGGTAAAAGTACTTTGAACTAAAGGAGCTTTGTATCTGAATTTAGGAGATTCATCTTCTATAGCATGTATATACTGATTTACTATAGAATTAAAGGATTTATGTTCCATTAATTCAAAATAGCTGTATTGCTTCTTTTCTAATTTTACTAATTTATCTTTAAAATATGATTTTTCTTTCATCCATACAAACTGTTTAGCAATATTTCTTTGGTTAAAGCCAGTTTTATAAGCTCCAGGTTCAATCAAAATTATATTAATGTTACAGTCAGAAAGTTCTTTTATTTCCTCTTTTAGAGAAGATACTATTGCTTCTAAAGCAAATTTGCTAGATGTATAAGGTGATAAAAAAGGTATTGTAATTCTACCAGATAAGGAAGATAAAAAGATAATTCTTCCTTCCTTTTTTTTAATCATGTTATTAAATACAATTTGAGTAAGCTCTAAAGCAGAAAATACATTGGTTTCAAATACATTTCTATATTTGTCAATTGAAACTTCTGATGCAGAACCAGAATCTCCTATAGCAGCGTTATTAATTAATGCATCTATATCTAAATTTTTTACAATATCCCTATCTTCTTTTAAAGTTATATCTAACTTAAAGCTTTCAATATTCTTACTTATATTTTCTTTTAAGGCCATCTCCTTTAAATTTTCTGCTTGAGACTTTTTATGAGTAGTTGCATAAACTTTATGTCCTTTTTTAGCTAAAGCAATAGAAGAAGCTTTCCCAAGACCAGAACCTGCACCTGTAATTAATATTTTACTCATAATATCACTTCCATAACATTTTTATATTATTTATGTTTTACAATTGAGTAATAGATTATCCTAATATAAAAAATTTAATATATTTCAATGGATTATTTAAATTTATTATATTAGGATAATCTATGGGAGATAATTTATACTAGTATCATTGTTGATTTTAAATTTTCTCCTAATATGTACAAATAAAAGGTATAATAGATATTAAAATATAAATTAAAGAGGGATTAAAATGAATAACCTTACAAAAATGAAATTTATTTTAGCTCCAGACTCTTTTAAAGAAAGTATGACAGCAAAGGAAGTAGCATATGCTATGGAAAAGGGAATAAAAAAAGTTTTAAAAAATGCTGAATGTGTGAAAGTTCCTATGGCAGATGGTGGAGAGGGAACAGTTCAATCTCTAGTGGACGCAACAAATGGACAAATAGTTCATGCTGAGGTAACAGGCCCAGATGGGAAAAATAAGATACATGCTGTATTTGGAATACTTGGAGATTATAAAACTGCAGTTATAGAAATGTCTAGTGCAAGTGGAATTCATCTTATAGAATCTGAAAAGAGAAATCCCTTATATACTACAACATATGGAACAGGAGAACTTATAAAGAAAGCATTAGATAAAGGGGTTTCTACAATACTTATAGGTATCGGTGGTAGTGCAACAAATGATGGTGGTGCAGGTATGGTGACAGCTCTTGGAGCAAAACTTTTAGATAAAGATAAAAAGGAAATCCCTTTTGGAGGGGGATATTTAGACAAACTAGAGGAAATTGATTTAAAAAAATTAGATGAAAGATTAAAACATGTAGATATAAAGGTTGCCTGTGATGTGGATAATCCACTTTTAGGAGAAAAAGGAGCTTCTTATGTTTTTGGTCCTCAAAAAGGAGCTACCCCTGAAATAGTAAAAATATTAGATAAGAATTTAGCTTCTTTTGCAAATATTATAGAAAGTAAGTTAGGTAAAAATATAAAAGAAGTACCAGGAGCAGGAGCAGCAGGAGGCTTAGGATTTGGACTTATGGCATTTTTAAATGCTAAACTTGAAAAAGGAATTGATCTTGTAATTGAGTATACAAAATTAAGGGAAAAAGTAAAAAATGCAGATATTGTGTTTACAGGAGAGGGGAGTATAGATTTTCAAACAATCTTTGGAAAAACTCCTTTTGGAGTAGCCAAAGTCGCAAAAGAATTTAATATACCAGTTATAGCTTTCGCAGCACATATTGGAGATGATATAGATATTTTATATGAAAATGGAATTGACTCTATTGTAGGAATTTTAAGGGGAGTTACGGACTTAAAAAGTGCCCTTAAAGAAGGAAAAATAAACGTGGAAAAGGCTAGTGAAAATATAACTAGAATTTTAGATGTTGCAAGAAGATATGAATAATGAACAGCCTTTGCATAATCTTAAAATAATATGTTATTGTTTAATAAAGTATTTAAATCTAAAACTTCTTTTGATAAGTTTCGTATTTCATTACAATTTTTTTCTTTAACATTCTTCTTTTTTATTTTTTTTAATAAATCTACTACTTGTTTCATATTAAATCACTCCTCAAAATTTATTTAACTTATGATTTAATTATAAATAGTAAAGAGGATTTGAACCATTTATTTAGATTACAATTTTGCCTTTTAAAGTTACAGTTTTGTAATATAAAAATTATTATTAATATTATTATAGAAATGCTTGTGTCAAAATAGAGTTTATTTGTTATGTTAAATTTATCTTGAGAGGCTCTTTTTTTATATTTATTAAAAATCATAAGGGTTTATAGTAATTTTTAGTTAAAAAATGATTAAATTATACTGAAGTAATAGTTTAGCTATAAGAAAAATTAATAGGATACTATAAATAAGATTATTAATTCTTATAGAACATTATGAAAATGTTATAGGTTTAATGGAAAAAGTAATTAATTAAATAATAAATGAAATAAAAGTTATCAGGTAAGTTATTTAAATGTTATAAAACTTGAATGTTGATAAAAAAATAACATTGAAATAAGCGCTAATTTGTAATATATTTTAATTGGCAAGGTGATTTGGGGTTGATTACCAATCCATAAAATGTGATTTGGGGTCATATTTGTAGCCTGATGTATTTAAACTTTTCATCTATCCATTCATATAGTTCTATATAAATTTATAAAAGAGTAGTTATGCAAACTGTTTTATAAACATCAACATTCAAATTATAGAGGGGGCTTGTAAATGTATAGTTTTAAATGTGATTACAGCGAAGGATGCCATCCTAGAATTCTAAAGGCATTGGCAGAGTCAAATGATACTCAAGAAGAAGGTTATGGAAAAGATTACCATACTAAAAATGCTATTTCTATAATAAAGAGATTAGTACAAAATGAAAATGTAGATATTCATCTTATATCTGGAGGAACTCAAACAAATTTAATCGCAATTAGTGCCTTTTTAAAACCTCACGAAGCTTGTATATGTGCACATACAGGTCATATTGCAGGTCATGAGACCGGTGCTATTGAATATACTGGGCATAAAGTAATTACTGTAGATTCAAAAGATGGAAAAATTACTACAGATAAAATTAATGGGGTATTAGATTCTCATAATGACGAGCATTTTGTAAAACCAAAGCTTGTCTATATTTCTAATTCAACAGAGCTTGGAACTGTATATAACAAAGAAGAAATGAGAAATTTAAGTGAATTTTGCAAGGATAAAAGCCTTATTTTGTATGTAGATGGTGCAAGGCTTGGTTCTGCTCTTTCTGTTAAAGAATCAAACCTAACTTTAAAGGATATGTGTAATTTTTCAGATGCATTTTTTATTGGTGGAACTAAAAATGGAGCTCTTATTGGAGAAGCTTTAATTATAAAAAATGAAAAATTAAAAGAAGATTTTAGATACCATATAAAACAAAAGGGAGCTCTTCTTGCTAAAGGAAGAGTTTTAGGAATACAATTTGAGGAACTATTTAAGGATAATCTTTATTTTGATCTTGCAAATCATGCAAATGAAATGGCGAGCATTTTAACTAAAGGTCTAAAAGAAGCTAATTGTAAGTTTTTTGTGGAATCTAAAAGTAATCAAGTTTTTCCTATTTTAAGTAATGAAAGCATTAAAAAACTAGAAGAAAAATTTTCTTTTAATATTTGGGAAAAGGTAGACAATAAAAATTCTGCTATTAGATTAGTTACCTCCTGGGCAACAAAAAAAGAAGCGGTACTTGATTTTGTTCAGGAATTAAAAAAATTAGAAGAATAGATTTTCAAGACAAGATTTAGATAGATGTAACAAAGATTAAAAAATTATAAGAAGAATATAGAAAGGCTTGTCTCAAAATAGATTTAATTTTAATATTTCTAGTATTAAAGTTAAATCTATTTTATTTTGAGATGCTTTTCTTTTTTCATGTTTATTAAAAATCATAAAGAGGTGTAGGTTACTTTTATTCTCAAAAACAATTAAATTATAGTGAAGCAAGGCGGCAACTGTAAGAAAAATTAAGAATTAACTAGATATTGTTGAAAATAACAAATTAAGGGCATTAAAGAATTATGAAAATACCATCACTTTAATGAAAAAAGTAATTAATTGAATAATTAGTTTAAGTAAACGTTATCAAATATGTTGTTTAAATACTGCAAAACTTGTGTATTAATAAAAAAATAACATTGAAATAATGGTTAAATTGTAATATATTTGATATTAGCAGCTGAAATTGAAATTTATATTTAAAATGTAAATTTATGGATCGAATCATACTTGTAATTTTTTATTTGTTGTATTAAATAATATATTAATGAATTTTAGGAGGGTTATATTATGGAAGTATTAAATAATTTAGAACCTAAATCAGTATTTCATTTTTTTGAGGAATTAACTAAAATACCCCATGGATCAAGAAATGAAAAAGAAATAAGTGATTTTTTAGTTAGCTTTGCAAAGGAAAGAAATTTAGAGGTATGTCAAGATAAGGCCTTAAATGTAATAATCAAAAAGCCTGGCACAAAGGGATATGAAAATGCACCAACTGTAATAATACAAGGTCATATGGATATGGTTTGTGAAAAGCTAAAAGATGTAGATCATGATTTTGAAAAAGATCCATTAAAATTAAGAATAGAAGATGACTATATTTATGCTACAGGAACAACATTAGGTGGAGATGATGGCATTGCTATAGCTTATGGACTTGCAGTATTAGATTCAAAAGATATAGATCATCCACCAATAGAATTTGTTGCTACAAGTAATGAAGAAGATGGTATGGATGGGGCGTTTGCGTTAGACACTAAAAATTTAAAAGGTAAAATGCTTATAAATATAGATGGAGAAGAAGATGGCGTATTTATAGTAAGCTGTGCAGGAGGTATTACAGCTACTACAAAAATAAAAGTAGAGTCAGAAAAATGCCAAAAAGAAGCTATTAAAATAAGAGTAGTAGGTTTAAATGGTGGACATTCTGGAATGGAAATAGTTAAACAAAGAGGGAATGCAAATAAATTAATGGGTAGACTTTTATATACTTTAAGTAAGTACATTGATTTTAATATTGCACATATAGACGGCGGAACAAAAGAAAATGCTATACCTAGGGAGTGCAGTACCGTAATAACTTTAGATAAAAATAAAATAGAAGAAGTTAAAGAAATTTTAAGTAAAGTTCAGAAGGATTTAAAAGCTGAATATAGTGTACAAGATCCTTCAGTGGAAATAAAAGTTGAAAGTTCAAATAAAGTAGACAAGCATTTAAGCAAAAATAACACACAGTCAATTGTTAGATTTTTAACATCAGTTCCAGATGGAGTACAATCTATGAGTCAAGATATAAAAGGTCTTGTAGAAAGTAGCTTAAATACTGCAATAATAAATACAAAAGAAGATGAAATTGAGATTATATCTTCTATAAGAAGTTCAGTTTATAGCAGAAAATTTGAAATAGCGGATAAAATTGAAGCTTTAGCAGAGGCTGTTGGTGCTACTGTTAAAAGGGAGTCAGAATATCCAGGCTGGGAATACGATAAAGATTCTAAAATAAGAGATGTATCTGTTTTAGCTTATAAAAACCTATTTGATGTAGAACCAAATATAACGGCAATTCATGCAGGACTTGAATGTGGATTGTTTAAAGAAACTATGAAAGATACAGATATGATTAGCTTTGGCCCAGATATAATAGATGTTCATACAGCTAATGAACATTTAAAAATATCTTCAGTTGAAAAATATTGGAGGCTTCTAAAAGAAATATTAAAAAATATTAAATAAATATATTTATTTGATCTATTACAAAAATGTAAGATTAAAATGCTAAATTGTAAGTAAATTAAATAGTACTAAATGCATACAATTCTTATAATAAAATTATAGTTAATATTTATAGTTTTATTATAAGGATGTGAGAATTATGGATAGATATTTAGAACCAATAAAAATTGCTATTATAACATTTCCATTTATAGCTGCAATTTTTACAGTACCCTTTTTAATTTTTCAATATAAAAAATATGGATATGTAAATAAAATAAGACTAGTAATAGTATATTCATTACTATTATTTTTAATAAATGCATATTATTTAGTTATTTTGCCACTTCCCAATATAGAGAGTATACATCCATTAAAAAAACCTATTACTGAATATATGCAATTAATACCTTTTACATTTATATTTGATTTTTTAAAGGAAACTAAAGTTCAGTTAAATGAGCTAAGTACCTATTTAATGATCTTAAAAGAAAGAGCTTTCCTGCAAGTAATTTTAAATGTTATGCTACTTATGCCTTTAGGTGTTTATTGTAGATATTACTTTAGAAAAAGTTTAGGAAAAACAGTATTAATAACATTATTAATATCATTATTCTTTGAGATAACTCAAATAACAGGATTGTATGGTATTTATGAGGCCCCTTACAGATTATTTGATGTGGATGATTTAATGTTAAATACTTTTGGGGGCATGATAGGCTATTTATTAGCACCTAAAATAACGTATTTTCTACCTGGTTCTGATAAATTTGATGTAGGAATTGATTTGAAAAATATGCAAGTTGGATTTATAAGAAGATCCATAGGAGCGGGCATTGATATTCTTATAAATTTTACAATAATTACAGTATTTAATAATTTAGTTGTTTCAGTAGTTGCTTTATTATTGTATTATATAATTTTGCCATATATAACTAACGGAATAACTCTTGGAAAATTGATAGTAAGAATAAAGATAAAAGGAAGAAGAGAAAGAATAACCTTTAAGGAAATATTAAAAAGAAATGGGATCTTATTTTTCACCATAAGTATTCAATTAGTATTATCATTTATATCACCTGTTTTTGTAGTTGTATACAATTTAACAATATCAGGTTATATATTATATAAAACCATTAAAAATGATAAAATATTATTTTATGAAAGAATTAGTGGAACTAAAAATGTAATTGTATGTAATGAAAAAGACACATTAAAAGAAGAAAATATAGACTTGCAAAAATTAAATAGTTTAAATAAAGTAGCTTTACACAGATAATAATAGAATGAAAATATTTTTTTAGCTAGTTTTCAATTTAAAGACTACCTTAAGCTTCTATTTAATAAGAAGTTAAGGTAGTTTTTTTATATTAACTAAAAATTATTTCAAACCTCTAAAAAATTTTTTGATTAATAGGAGGATTTTTTTTACTTTTATAGAAAATTATATATATATAACTGTTTTGTAAGTTAGGCATTTTTGGAGACCTCCTTACTTTAAAAAGAGTCCTAAATAGGGCTCTTTTTGTATGAAATTTTTTATGTAACATTCTAAAGAGTTTTTAATATTTTTAGTATATTTATATAATAATTTTATTTTGTGATAATTATGTACAAAATTTGAACTTTATGTAAATATAATGTATAATTAACATGGAATATATTATATCATATAGAAAATTTAAGGAGGATTATGTATGAAAAATAAAAAAGTTAAGAAGCCATTCTATAAAAAATGGTGGTTTTGGATATTGATTCTTATAGTTGGAATAGGAATAGGAGCTGGTGCAGGAGCAATTATAGATGAACCCCAAAAAGTAGGACAAACAAGTGCAAAAGTCCAGGATAAAAGTACAGAAACCAGTACAGAAACAAATAAATCTAAAGTTTTTAAAATTGGAGATGTTGTAAAATTAAAAGACTTTAAAGTTACAGTTAATAAACTTTATAAAGTTAAGGGTGATGAGATTTCTCAACCTCAGCCAGGTAATGAATTTATTGCAGTAGATTGTTCGGTAGAAAACATATCAAATGAACAACAGGCAGTATCTTCAGTAATGATGTTTAAAGTTGTAGATAAAGATGGTAGAGAATGTGAAGAGTCAATAGGAGGTTTGACAGCTGCTAAGGCAGGACAAATGGATGGAGAAATTGGCCCAGGTAGAAAAATAACGGGAGTTTATGTTGTAGAGGTTCCGAAAGGAACTACTGGATTAGAATTAGAATTTAATGGTTCTTTACTTTTAGGTGGACAAGTAATAGTAAAATTAAATTAGATATAAAATAACGGAAATTTCATTTGAATAGTGGTATGTTTACATTCCCAGAAAATAGATTTATGGATATAAAGGATTATTTTAATTACGAAAAAAAGGTTCAACAATAATTAAATTATAACTTATATATAAATATTTAATATGATAAAATACATTAAATGTTTGTTACAAAATCAGGAGATCAATGAATTTGCATAGGTACAAGTCTATTAGTATTGAAATAGACTTCTATCTATGGTGGTAAAACATTTAGTTTATAAAGTAAAGCCCTATAGGTGCAGACCTATGGGGCTTTTTATATTAAAAATTATAGATTATATAATGTATGCAATCTATTTCAAACACTGTTATGGAAAAGTGTTTAATACTTTGTACAATATATTTAAATGGAGGAGTTATATATGAATAATAAAATTATCAAACCATCAATATTACCAGGATTTATGGAGTTATTACCTAGGGAACAAATAATTTCATGTGTTAAATTTTGTATGTTAAATAAAATTTACATATATAAATATTAATAAGGTTTAATCGAATATAAGGATATAAATTTTAAAAAATTACAAAGAGATGGTGTTACAAAATTCCATAATGGATTATGTAGTTTTTTTTGTAAAGGTAGGTGATATGCAAAGATATGCCATAATTTTATTTTAAGAGCTAAGTATAATAAAAACAATGTTAGTATTAAAAAGTAAAAAATTATAAAGAAACATATAAGTAACCAGGAGGCGTAAATGTAAAATGGATATTTTTCTAGTTTTAGGTGTGATAATAGGACTTTCATCAGTTATTGTAGGAATGATAGTAAAAGGTGCAAATATTGCAGTATTATTAAATCCTGCTGCAGCAATTATAATTCTTGTAGGAACTATGGCAGCGGTAATGAATTCTTTCCCTAAGGATGAATTTCTTAAAATTCCTAAAATTTTAGGAGTGCTTTTTAAAGAAAAAGGAAAAGGAGAACAAGCTTCTATTGTAAATGAGATTGTTGAGTTATCAAAAACATCTAGAAAAGATGGCTTGCTAGCACTTGAGAAGATTGTAGATAGTATGTCAAATAAATTTATGAAAAAGGGCCTGACTATGGTAGTTGATGGTACGGAACCAGGTTATATAAGGGAAGTTTTAGAAATAGAAATTCAGAGTGTGGAAGAAAGACATCGTCTAGGAGCTTCTATTTTTACAACTGCAGGGGGAGCAGCACCAACTCTTGGAGTTTTAGGAGCTGTTGTTGGTTTGATTGGAGCTCTTGGAAACTTAAACGATGTTGAAAAACTTGGACATATGATAGCAGGAGCGTTCGTTGCAACTCTTTATGGTATTTTCTTTGGATATGTAGTATGCCATCCTTTTGCATCTAGACTTAAAAGAAAATCTCATGAAGAAATAAATTCTATGTATATTATAGTTGAAGGTGTTTTAGCTATTCAAGAGGGGGTAAATCCTCAAAAAATACAAGAAAAACTTATAGGCATGTTAGAGCCAAATGAAAGAATAAAAATAGAGGGACAAAATACTAGAGGATAATTTAAAGGAGTAATGAAAATGAAGAAGAAAGAACATCATGAAGAACATGTTGATGAAACATGGCTTATTCCTTATTCAGATATGTTAACTCTTCTTTTGGCACTATTTATTGTTATGTTTGCTATGAGCAAGGTAGATACTGCAAAATTGCAGAAAGCTAGCCAGGAGTTTAATATTATTTTTAAAGCGGGGAGTAATGTAGTGCAAGAAGGTGGCGGTGGAGGCGCTTCAGTAGGTAAAGCAGGTGTTTCAATTGTTCCGAGTGATAGTGTGACTGAGGATATCAAGATGAAAGAAATTAAATCAAAGTTGGAAAAAGAAATTGAAAAAAGTGGATATTCTGATAAGGTTAAAGTTGGAGTTGACGCTGATGGTCTAGAGATTGATATACAAGATGTTGTGCTTTTTAATTCTGGCGATGCAGAGGTATTAAAACAGTCATCAGCACTATTAACACAAATTTCTAAAATGCTTAAAGGTTTGGATAATAATATTAAGGTTACAGGGCACACGGATAATAAACCCATCAGTAATTCAAAATTTCGTTCTAACTGGGATTTAAGTGCAATACGTGCTATAAATGTAATGAATTTTCTCAGTAATATAGGAGGAATTCCTGCAAATAAGTTATCAATTCAAGCTTATGGTGAGTATATGCCTAAATTTGATAATGCTACAGGGGCCGGTAGAGCAAAAAATAGAAGAGTAGAAATTTCTATAGTTCGTAAGTACCCATCAACGTCAGTTACAAAAGAAACTAATAAGGATAAAAGGGAAAAGTAGTAATGCTGTAATTTAGTTTTAAGCACTAAGGAAACTTATGAGGCTTTTTAATTATATAATAATATATTTTGGATTATTAATCATCTTTCATGGTAATTTTGATGTGCAGATCAATTTATACTATGAAGGTGATTTTTATATTTTCAAATTCAAACTGATTTTTTATAACAAGATATATTATTAGAGAATTATATATTATTTTTACATATTGTATGGTTATGGGTACAATATAATTAATATATAAATAATGTAAAAAAATACAAATATAGATTTTTAGAAAGGTATATTAATTTTATGAATAAATACTCCAATAGAAGAAGGTCTCATATTCATATTATAAAACAATATAATTCTGAAACTAATGAGTATACAGGTACAAGACTAGTAGTGTTTATAAAGGGTAAAAAGAAATATATTCAGGATACAGATAACTTTATAGTTCATAAATACCAGAATCCTAAAGACAAGAAACCTAATACGTCTACATGGCACGTAGTAAACTCCAATATAGAAAAACTTATAAAAAAAGAGATGATAAATTTTAGTAAGGATAGAAAGTTAAAAATGTATCATATCTTATATGAATCTATAGAATTAAATTTAAGAGATTACTATTTAGAAGTATTTAAAGAAGAAAATATAGATCCATTAAAAGTTGAAATAAAACTATAAACGGCTAAAAGCCCCATAGGTGTGAATCCTATAGGGCTTTATATTTTTCGTAATGTGTAATTTATTAGGGAATTATTTTAATGCTTACTATAAGAAATAGAGATTTTACTTATAAATTTTTAATGGCAAAAATACTTATTGGCATTTGACAATAATTAAGAATAGGAGTAATATAAAAGTGGCAAATGACAATATCAATAATGCGGATATAGGAATTTAAGTAAAAGACTTGAATTGATTATCAATACTATAATAAAAGATTTGGGGGAATAAAAATGAAAATAGCAATTTCATCCACAGGAAAAACTATGGAAAATTTACTTGATATGAGGTTTGGAAGATGTGAATATTTTCAAATCCATGATACTGAAAGTAAAGAAGTTAAAATATTAGAAAATGAAGGTCAAAATGCAAGTGGTGGAGCAGGTATTGTTGCATCTAACCAATTAGTAGATGAAAAAGTAGATGTTATTATTACAGGAAATTTTGGACCTAATGCTTTTGGAATTATTGAAAAGGCAGGTGTTAAAGCTTATAAGTGTGAATCTATATCTATAACTTCAGTTATTGAGAAATATAATAAGGGTGAGCTTGAACAAATAAGTATGTCTGGCCCTGCACATCATGGAATGTAATAACAGAATGGAGATGAATATATAGTGAATATAGCAGTACTTAGTGGAAAGGGAGGAACAGGTAAAACTACAGTATCTACAAATCTTGCCCTTGCATTAAAGTCTAACTATATAGACTGTGATGTGGAAGAACCAGATGGTTTTTTATTTTTAAAACCTAAAGTAGAGGTGGAAAAAAGGGTTATGGTAGAGTATCCAATTATAGATGATAATAAATGTATTAATTGTGGAGCCTGTGCTAATGCTTGTCAATTTAATGCACTGGCAAAGGTTAAGGATAATATTATGCTTTTTCAAAAATTATGTCATGGTTGTGGAGCCTGTGAAATTGCCTGTAAATATAATGCTATAACTTATGATAAAAGAGACATAGGGAAAATTGAAAGTGGATCTAGTCATGATATAAATTGTAGTAGAGGAATTTTAAATATAAGTGAACCTATGGCGGTACCTGTTATTAAAGAATTACTTAAAAATTTATCAGGTCAAAGCAATTTAATTGATTGTCCTCCAGGCACTTCCTGTAACGTAGTAAATGCTTTAAAGTATGCAGATGGAGCAATACTTGTTACAGAACCTTCAGAATTTGGGCTTCATGATTTGAAAATGGCTGTGAAACTTGTAAAAAAGTATAAGATACCTTTCGGTATAGTGATAAATAAAGATAACGGAGAAGATAACATAATAAAAAAATATTGCAAAGAAGAAGAAATAAATTTGATAGATACTATACCTTATGCTAAGAAAACAGCAATTCTTTATTCTAAGGGTGAAGTACTTTATGATGAGTTATATCACAAAGCAGTATTTGATAATCTTTCTAAGAAAGCCAAGGAGGTGCTAAATTGGATTTAGTAGTTTTGAGTGGAAAAGGTGGAACCGGTAAAACTACAATAGCAACAGCACTATCAGAGCTTTGTAATGATGTAATAAGAGTAGATTGTGACGTGGATGCTTCTAATTTTTATATGTTCTACAAAGGAAAAGATATTGAAAAAAGTGACTTTATAGGTGGGAAAAAAGCTAATATAGATGAGGAAATGTGCATTAAATGCAAGAAGTGTGAATTTGTTTGTAAATTTGATGCTATAAAAAATTTTAAAATAGATCCTTTTCTCTGTGAGGGTTGCGGTTCTTGTACATTAATATGCCCACAAAATGCTATAAAATTAGAAGATGAAAAAACTGCAAAGACTTTTATTACAGAATTAGATAAAGGATTAATTTCTAGAGCAGAAATGGAAGTAGGTAGCGATGGTTCAGGAAAGTTAGTAACTGATATTAGAAAAAAGGCTAAAAAATTAAATGAAGATGATAAATTAGCAATAATAGATGGTTCTCCTGGCATTGGATGTGCTGTTATAGCTTCTATAACAGGAGCCGATGCAGTACTTATTGTTACAGAACCTACTGCATCAGGACTTGAAGATTTAAAACGAGTAGTAGATTTATGTAAGCATTTTGGTGTTTTTACTATGGTTTGTGTAAACAAATATGATATAAATAAAGAAATGACAGTAGATATAGAAAGTTTTATTAATGAAAAAGGTATAAAATTAGTAGGTAAAATCCCATATGATAATACTGTTATGAAATCTATAAATGAGCTAAACCCTATAACTTATTATAAAGAAAGTATAGCTAAAGAAGCTATTGAACATATGTGGAAAAGCATTAAAGAAATAATA
Source organism: Clostridium sporogenes (assembly GCF_001889325.1). Classification (NCBI taxonomy): domain Bacteria; kingdom Bacillati; phylum Bacillota; class Clostridia; order Eubacteriales; family Clostridiaceae; genus Clostridium; species Clostridium sporogenes. The sequence continues at coordinate 3,922,491 of NZ_CP013243.1, forward strand.
TAAATTGGAAAAGATATACAAAGATTAAGTGAATAGGTATCTTACAGTTATATCAGTTATATATATATAAATTATTATTAAATTAAAATATAGGAGGAATTTTAAATGAAAATAGCAATTGCAAGTGATGGAAAATATGTGAGTGGACATTTTGGACATTGTGAAGGGTTTACAATTTACGAAGTGGAAGAAGGAAAGTCTTTAAATAAGAATTTTACTCCAAATCCTGGACATAGACCTGGATATCTTCCAGTATTTTTAAAAGGATTAAATGTAAATATTATTATTGCAGGTGGAATGGGGGAAACAGCACAAAATTTATTCAATGAAAATAACATTGAAGTAGTAGTTGGTGCTCAAGGATTTAGTGATGATATAGCTCAAAAATACATACAAGGTGAACTAAAGTCAACAGGTAGTGTATGTAGAGAGCATGAACATGAAGGATACTGTAACGAATAAGTACATGGGTGGTTAGTTTTAACTAGCCACCTATTAAATTGCAAATTTTATTTATTCCATCACCTCTGGTAGCTGATACTTCAAATATTTTTACTTTAGGATTTAGACATTTAGCATCCTTATAAAATTGATCTAAATCAAAATTAGTATAAGGCAATATATCAATTTTGTTTAGTACAATTACATCAGTGGTCTGAAACATAAGGGGATATTTCAAAGGTTTATCATTACCCTCTGTAATACTCATAACAGCTATTCTTGTATCTTCTCCTAAGTCAAATTCTGCGGTACAAACTAAATTACCTATATTATCAATAATTATAAGTTCTTCCTTATTAATATCCAAGTTATTTACTGCTTCCACTATAGCACCAGCTTCAAGGTGACAGGCTCCTTTAGTATTAAGTTGAACACTTTTAACACCTAATTTTTCAATTCGTTTGGCATCTTTATCTGTGTATAAATCACCTTCAATTACCGCTAATTTTTCTCTATTATTAATATTTTTTATTACAGATTCTAGCAAAGTGGTTTTTCCTGATCCCGGTGAACCTAATAAATTAATCATTTTTATATTTTTTTCATGAAGTTTATCTTTTAAACTGGAGGCAATGGATTTATTTTTCTTATAAACACTTTCATTTATTTCTATGATTTTCATTTTAATCACCTTCTATACTGTATACATAGGTACCATGCCCAGATACAATTTTTTCGCTAACTTTATGACAAATTGGACATTCTTTATGAGTAAAGGATACTGGAAAGTTTTCATTACAATGGCTACAGTAGGCCAGAGGTTGTACCCATTCAATAACTAAATCTGAACCTTCAAGTAGAGTATCCCTACAAATTATTTCATAACTAAATTTCAGTTGATCTTCTTGAACACAGGAAAACTCTCCTATACGCAGTATAACCTTTGTAATTTTTTCTAGAGCGTTATCTTTTGCTGTCTTTAAAACAATATCTACAACTTTACAAATCACAGCTGTTTCATGCATATTATGTTGCCACCTTAAATTTCATATTTTTTCATCTATTATATCCTATGCATTTACTTTCATCTTTTATGCTTGCTTTATAATGAGCCTTTAAAAACATAGTTGATAGATCTATCTGTTTTCGAAAATCACTAATCTCAATACAAGTTTTCTATGGTAAATTAAAATATTTTGTATATTTTAAAAGTAGTAATTGTAGCGTAAATAATAATGGTTAAAAGGCAAATTATTGTATAAAAAACCTTTTAAGGTACAAAATAAAATTGATACTGTTTTATTCACATATTAATAAAAAATGTAGTTAAATTATAAAAATATAAATAGAATAACTACTCTATATTTTAAAATAAAAATTAGTTATTTTATTTTTAGGAAGGAAGTGACAAAAATACCATTGGCTTATGGTATAGCATTATAGAGATATGCTATTATGTACATTACTAGCAGTATAATACTGAATTAAACTAGTAATTGTATGAATAAAATCTATAATAGCTTTATAGATTTTATAAGGCTAAGTGTTATGGGTGAAAGTATATTAGAAAAAGCTGAAGGGCGTGTAAGTTATCATGATTCAGTAGAGGAAATGCTAAAGCGTATAAGAGAAGATGGAATGTCTAATGTATTTGACAGATGGATAGAACAAGAAAAAATTCGTTGTAAGTTTTGTCTTCAAGGCTTAAGCTGTCAACTTTGTTCTCAAGGACCTTGTAGAATAAACGAAAAGGGACCACAAAAAAAAGGTGTATGTGGTATTGGACCAGATGCTATGGCAATGAGAAATTTCTTGCTCAAAAATATAATGGGTGCAGGTACATATAGCCATCATGCCTATGAAGCCTTTCGTACATTAAAAGCTACAGCAGAAGGAAAAACTCCTTTTACTATTAAAGATGTAAATAAATTAAAATGGATGTGTGAAAAATTAGGTATTGACACAAATAAAGATACAAATCAAATGGCTATAGAATTGGCAGATTTATTAGAACAACAACAGAAAATTGATGTAGAGGATAAAAACCTTATGGTAGAAGCCTTTGCACCAAAAAAGAGAAAAGAGCTTTGGAGAAAATTAAATATTTATCCTGCTGGAACTGTTCATGAAGAGCAAAACTGTGTAGCTAGTTGTTTAACTAATGTAGATGGTAATTATAAGTCTTTAGCAGCAAAGGCTTTACGTTTAGGTGTAGCTACTATATATAATTCTCAGATTGGACTTGAAATGGTTCAGGATATTTTATTTGGAACACCTATGCCTCATGAAGTAGATGTGGATTTAGGTATTATGGATCCAGAGTATGTAAATATAGTATTTAATGGACATCAACCCTGGGGAGGAGTTGCCACAATACAAAAGGCAAAAATGGCAGAAGTTCAACAAAAGGCTAAGGCGGCAGGTGCGAAGGGACTTAGAGTAGTTGGTTCTATTGAAACAGGTCAGGAATTACTTCAAAGGTTTGAAGTAGATGATGTTTTTGTAGGTTTAATGGGTAACTGGTTAGCTATAGAGCCTCTTTTAGCTACAGGTACAGTGGACGTTATGGCTATGGAGGAAAACTGTTCACCACCAGCTATAGACCATTATGCAGAAAAATATGGAGCAACTTTAGTAAGTATAAGTACTATTATAGATATACCAGGACTGCAACATAAGATTCCTTATGATCCTGAAAAAGTAGATGCCATGGCAGATAGTTTAATAGATTTGGCCATAGAAAACTTTAAAAATCGTAAAGATAAAGTTAAACCTATGGTGCCTAAAATCACTCAAAAGGCTATTGCTGGTTTTTCTACAGAGGCAGTTTTAGGAGCTCTTGGCAATAAACTTGATCCTTTAGTAGATGTAATTGCTGCAGGAAAAATTAAAGGAGTAGTTGCCCTTGCAAACTGTTCAACTCTAAGAAATGGACCACAGGATTGGAACACAGTAAATCTTACAAAGGAACTAATTAACAAGGATATATTAGTAGTGTCTGGAGGCTGTGGAAATCATGCCTTAGAGGTAGCAGGGCTGTGTACTTTAGAAGCTGCTAATACTATAGCTGGAGAAGGATTAAAAGAGGTTTGCAATCTTTTAAAGATTCCTCCAGTGCTAAGCTTTGGAACTTGCACAGATACAGGAAGAATATCAATGCTTGTAACTGCTCTTGCAGACCATATGAATTTAGATGTATCTGATCTTCCAATAGCTGTTACTGCTCCAGAGTGGATGGAGCAAAAAGCAACTATTGATGGAATATTTGCAGTGGCTTATGGCGCATATACTCATTTATCACCAGTGCCATTTATGACTGGAGCACCTGAGCTTGTAAAATTATTAACAGAAGACGTAGAAGGTATAACTGGAGGAAAGGTTGCCCTTGGAGATGATCCAGTAGAGGTGGCAAATAATATAGAAGCACATATTGTAGGTAAGAGAAATAAATTAGGTTTAAGTTAAATAAATTCAGATTAATTTAAGAAATAACTACAAAATAAAATTTGTAGTTATTTCTTTATCTGCATTAAAAATTATATTTGTATAAAAAACTATTCTTTGTGTATAGAATGAATTTATTCATGAATATATATTATATCCTCATTTTGTTTAATATTTATATTGTAAAGTAAATTTTATAAACTTAGATTTTTTAATAACAAATATTAAATATACATAACTTTAACATAGTTACTTAATGTTAAAAAAAGTGTGCCAAAATAAGAATTTTAATATTTATGTGTCAATATGATACGGCGAAATTTGTATCACATTGGCACAATTGCTAAAGAAAACTACAAATTTAGGGGAATTAAAGCTTTGGCATTATAATTGCTTTAAATAATGTTAATTAATTAACTAACTAACATCCATGTTAAAAATTAAACTCTAGGAGGGCTATTATGAAAGCAGCATTATGGTATGAAAAAAAAGATGTAAGAGTGGAAGAAATTGAAGAACCAAAGGTAGTAAAAGGATCTGTAAAAATTAAAGTAAAATGGTGTGGAATATGTGGTTCAGATTTACATGAATACTTAGGAGGTCCTATATTTATTCCAGTAGGACAACCTCATGCATTGAGTGGAACAACAGCACCAGTAATTTTAGGGCACGAATTTTCAGGAGAAATAGTAGAATTAGGAGAAGATGTAACAAAATTTAATATTGGAGATAGAGTAATTGTTGAACCTATAGTAGCTTGTGGAAAATGTCCAGCATGTATGGAAGGAAAATATAATCTTTGTTCATCTTTAGGTTTCCATGGACTTTGTGGAAGTGGTGGTGGACTTGCAGAATATACTGTATTCCCAGAGGAGTTTGTTCATAAAATCCCGGATGAAATGTCCTATGAGGATGCAGCCCTAGTAGAACCAATGGCAGTAGGTCTCCACTCTGTAAGAATGGCTAATTTTAATACAGGAGACACAGCTTTAGTGTTAGGTGCAGGACCAATAGGACTTGCTACAATAGAATGTTTAAAGGCAGCTGGAGCAAGACTCATAGTAGTTTTACAAAGAAAATCTATAAGACAAAAATATGCAAAAAGAGCAGGGGCAGATGTGGTTTTAGATCCTAATGAAGTTAATATACCAGAAGAAGTTAAAAAACTTACAGATGGAGTAGGTGTAGATGCTGCTTTTGAAACTACAGGAGCTAAGATAGGATTTGATACTGGTCTTGAAAGTTTAAAATATGAAGGTACAATGGTTATAACTAGTATATGGGAAAAGGATACAAACTTTAATCCAAATGTGTTAGTATTTACTGAAAAGAAAATTGTAGGAACTTTAGCATATAGACATGAATTTCCAGCAACTATGGCATTAATGAAGGATGGAAGAATAAAAACAGAGGGATATATTACAAAGAAAATAGCTTTAGATGATATAGTAGAAGAAGGATTTGGTGCTTTAACTGGACCAGAAAAGAAAAAACATGTAAAAATTCTTGTAACTCCAGATAAATCACTTTTATAAATTAATTATTTTTAGATAATAGAGTAAATCTACTAAAATATCGTTAAAATAGGAGTATTTCACTAAAAAGTGGGATACTCTTTTTGAAAATTTTCTAATTTTATGGTTAAAATAAGTTTATTATATATTCGTCAAAATGTGGATTTTTGATTTAATTTAAATTAGACAAGTTAATATGCTTTTATTATAAAGAAATTTTACTTAATAAATTTAAAATTAATGTTTAACATTTTTGTTTATCAATTCCATAAATGTTTCGGGGGTTACTATTTCTACTTTAGGATTTTTTCTTAGCTTATTAACAGCATTTTCAATATTATTTAAGCTTTTGCTCCAAGCATGAACATATACAAAGGTATAGCTATTAGGATCATGAATATCTACCTCACCAGAACTAACTCTTTCATTAATATTTTTAACCAATTCATCTTCGCTTTCTAGGTTACTCCAAAGCAGATCTCTACAAGATACTATAGGCTTATTATTAGACCAAATAATTTTTCCATGATAGTTGTCGTGTTTATGGTAATCAAGATAAAACAATCCCTGTATGTTAGGCTTAACAGTAAACTTATCCCAAAGCTTATTATTATAAAAAGAAGAGTCATCTATGATTGCTACATATTTTTCATCTACTTTTTTCATATAATCATCTAGTGTATTAATATATGTACCTAGAGCATTCTTATCATATTTGCTAGGATACATATATCCATTGCCTGAAGGTGATACTATAAAATAATCATTAGTAGATCCATGAGAGGCACTTTTATAATATAAGCTGAAAACAGTAGGAGCTAAATAATACAAAGAGGGACTTAGAGACCAACCAAGATTAAAGTTACCTCTATAAGGGGAACCATACCACTTAGAAGACCCATAATTAGTTCCAAGATTCCATTGTTGATTATCTCCATCTGACATAATAAATGTTACATAATGAACATTTTTTTTATTAGTTATATTTGATGAGGAATTTTGGGTCATAGGGGATGATGGAAAGGCGCTCAATACAGTTAAATTATAAGACCAATCTGCGGCTATCATACTTACACCATGTTTTGATGAAGTGCTTACATTTATAAATTCATCTGGTCCCCATCCTAAACAAATAGAATTAGCATTCATAGAGGAAAATACTTTATCTCTGAGAGATGTATCATTTATGCTATCTTCATAAAATATTAGAGATTTAGTCATTATAGCGTAGTCTCTTAAAGATGTTTCCTTTTCAGGAGACAATTGAATTATTATTGAATGATTTAATCCAGAATTCCATAGCTTATTGTAAGCCCAATTTTTGTCCGTATTTCTACAATCTCCACTAATATTTGTTATACTATGGGCTCGTACTTTATTTTCAATGCTTTCATCAACTGCAATAGAATTGTTTAATGAAGCAAGAGAACAAGCATTATTTATAGAAGGATCTTTTGATGATTTATTGCTATAAAGCACATATCCCTGAACATAGCTTTTATATATATCCAATAATTCCCATGGATCTGAAATATTTTTGTATGATACACCATAATTATTTTTTAAATCATCTAGCCATATTTGATAATCTGGTTGTGAAGAATTAAGAGTGTATATTTGATGAGAGCAATGATTATTAACTATCCCTTGAAGGGTAGCTATCATTGTTCTTTCACTAGGAGTCATTATATTTTGAGAGATAACATATAAGTGAGTTGGGATTTTAGAATTTTTTATATAGTTAGAGGAGCCTTTATTTGAAGAAGCAATAGATAAGGAACTATTGCTTCTAGTATTAAGATTTTTTTTCCAATCACTCCACTTGATTTTAAAATCCTTACCATTTTCTTTGGAGTATTTATAGAAACTTTGTAAAAAAGTAGACCTTTTATCATTGTAGAAAGATTTCATTTGGTTTTCATCAAAACCTGCTAATAAGAGTTGTCTTTTTATAATATCATCAGCAGATACTTCTTTTGCATTTTTCATCATATCGTACATAATCATAAAAGTAGTAGTTCTTCCTATGCCCTGTTTACAGTGGAAATGATACCACGTGTCTTTAGGGTTAGAGTTTACTACATCAACAAAGTAATCAACCATATCATCTGTAGGTAACTTTGTATCAGTAACAGGTATACGAACATATGATAATGAGTTATGCTTAACAAGCTGTTCTTCATTTTCAACTTTTATTGGAATTATAGTTTTATCAGGATCATTGTAAAAACTAATAGGAGAATTTAATTTAATACTTTTTAATTTATTATTTTCATCTTCCAAAACTTCAGCTTTTGTTAATCCTATATTAGCATCATTTTTTTTATTAGCCCAACTAACAGGTAATCCATTAATAAATCCATGAGATTCCTGTCTTAAATCAACAACTGTTATAGGCAATGAAGTTTTTATATTACTTATTATAAGTGGAAGATTTTGTTCGGAAAATTGCTTACTACCAGAAATATTTAATGTGTTTAATCCACTAAGATTTATATTTTTATTCTTCTCTACATTTGATATATCAGAGGATTTACGAAATTTCTTTGGAATCTCATTGTTATTTCGTGAATCTAAAACTAAATTTATGGTATTATCATCATCTGTAGCTGAAGTAGGTTTATTTGTTATTGAGAAAAAGCAAAGTACACCTACTAATACTAATAGAATAGATATATTTAATTTAAAATTTTTTTTCAATTATTATCACCTCTTCTATATTAATTTTAAGTAAATTGTATCTTTAATTATCAATTACTTAATATAAATATAGAATGTGTTATTTAAATAACTTGTATACAGGTGATTAATGGATTTATAAAAAACAAATAAGTATCTGTTTTAACAATTTAAAATGATATTAATATCTACATAATAACATGAATATGAAAATTTTAATTTGAATGTAGAAAATATGCATAATATTAAACAATACATTAATAAAATTAATTGATATATTAATTGTAATTAATTTTTTAAATGTTAATATTAATTTTATTAATATAATCTGTTGACTAATTTAATATAAAGGGGTATTATATTAAATAGCAGGAGGGATAGAATGATATATAAGGCAATAACAACTTGCCCAGTATGCGGTAAAAAACTAAAAATAACACGGATTAAATGTTCTTCATGTAATACTGTTATAGAAAATGATTTTAAATTTTCTAAATTTGATTATTTAACTAAAGAACAGCTAAAATTTATAGAAGTATTTATTATGTGTAGAGGCAGTATTAAGGATGTGGAAAAACAACTTGGAATTTCATATCCTACAGTTAGGGCAAAACTAGATGAAGTAATTAATGCATTAGGATATAAAGAATTAATTAAGGAGAAAAAAGAAGAAAAAGATGCTATTGGGGCATTAGAAAGAGGAGAAATTTCTGTTGATGAGGCTATAAAAATATTAAAGGAAGATTAATGAAATAGTGGAGGGATACTTATGAGAGAGGATTTAATAAAAGTTTTAAAAATGTTATCTGAGGAAAAAATAAATATAGAAAAGTGTGCAGATCTTGTAGAGGCTATATATAAAAACAAGGAAACAAATATAACTAATGTTAATAACTATAATGAAAAAATGTTTAAGATATATGTGGATTCTTCAGAGGGAGATAATGTTAAAATTAATATTCCTGTAGTTGTATTGAATTCCATTTTAAAAATCACAGGGAAATTGCCTATAAAAAATGCAGATTTAGAGGGTGTAGATTTAGAAATGTTAGCAGAAACAATAAGTAAAGCAATAGAAAGTGAAATACTAGGAGAAATCGTATCAGTTAATTCAAGCAAGGGTGATATTGTAAGAATAGTTATTGAATAGGTGATAAAAATGAAAATAATAGTAAAACATAAATATACAAGATTGTATGTTCCAGTCCCCATTTCGATTTTGCCGTATGTATTAAAATTTTTAAAAGCTATGTGTAGAAAATCAAGTAATAATAGTGAAAGTATTAAATATATAAAATACTTAGATGTAGATTCAATTATGTGTATAATAAAAGAATTAAAGAAACATAAGGGGCTTAAACTAGTAGAAGTTAGAAATGAAGATGGTACATATGTGTTAATTAAAGTTTGAGTTTTTAGTGGTTTTAAAGTAATTATAGTTTCAATCATAAGGGTGTAAATATTAAGAGAATATAAATTTCTAGGTAGGCATTAAAGGCTAACATCAGTTTTTAATGCCTACCTAAAAATTATATTTGAGTTTTATATTATGAAATATTTGATAACAAAGTTAAATTATTAATCATATAATGCTCCATAAAAATTTAATAATATTATATTTAATAAATTCTTTTATATAGATCCTTTGGTTTTAAGTTATTCTTTTTAGCTGTTGCTCTCCAAGACATATTACCAGCTAATTTAAATATAAATTTAGGCATTTTAGCATTAACAAGGATAGCTTCTGAGCAAGTAGGATTACTAGAAGAACTGTTTTCAATATCTTTCTTTAAATCTAAAAAGGCATTATATACTGGCATTTTCATTTTACAGTTTAGAGGCATATTTTTTGAACTAGCCATGAACTCACCACCCCCTATGCCTACACCAAATCGCCAGTTTAACCCTATTCTTTTACAGTAATTTTTTAGTATGTCAATGGCTAATATATTTTGAGTTCCTTCTAAAAAACCACAATTAATTAGGCAGTACATATCCATATTTAGATTTTTTTTATATTTAATAAAGTCTTCAAAATAAATCATAAAATCAAGCATGGTACTTGGTAAACAATCTGCATACAAGGGAGAAACAAAAATAATTTTATTAAAGGATATAACATCCTGAAGTGAATTCTTGTCTTCCATAAGTTCACTTATATAATATTCTTTTGTTTTAATATTATTATTAAGTAATTGGACTAGTTCATTAATAAGGTAGTTAGAAGTACCGTTTTCTTTTCTTGGACTACCATTTATTATACATAAACTATTCATAAAAATTTACCTCCTTTATTTCATGGCTATCTGCTCTAATATTCTTAACCTTTATGAGTGGTAGATAAGAGCAATTATGTCCTTAGATATGTTATCCTAAGTTTTACATTAAGTAAGATATTTATTGTAAATAAACTCAATCTAAAACTAAGAATTACGTGATAAATTATCTAAAATTTCTTTTATTTTAGATATATCATTAACTATGAAAGTTTTGTAATCCTTAAAATTTAAGTTTAAAGAATTGGCTTTAATTAAAGCTTTAAATGTAGTTTCTTCATTAGATGAGATATCTTCTCCATAACCTATAACTACAAGCTTAGGGGATTGATTATATCTGTAAATATGATGAATCTCTCCATTAATTTTCTGAAAAAAGGGTAGTAGAATCCCTATAGAGCGATCTATAACATTTTTTATATAAGGAGAGTAGCAACCATAATATATTTTTGTAATTATAATAAGTACATTACTGTGTAAAATATATTTAGGCATTTCTGTATAGGAATCATTTATAATGCATTTTCCAGGGGTTTTTGTCCAGCAATTAAAACAGCCACAACAGGGATGTATAGTATTTATTTCTTTTGATAATATTTTAGTCTTAGGTGGTAATAAGGATAATATATCACTTGAATTTTCTTTAGTTAGGTCATGAATTAATAACATAAAAAGTACTCCTTTCATATTTAAGTAGGGATATGTTGACAGTGTAAACTTTAATTTATTATATCTCTGAAAGTTTACACTGTCAACATAAGATGATACAATATATCATAATATATTTATATTTTTAGAAAAGAGGTTATTATATGGCAAGTGATACATATCATCATGGAGATTTAAAAGAAAGTTTAATAATAGAGGGTCTAAAGTTATTCAATGAAGAGGGTGCAGATAAGTTTTCACTTAGAAAAGTAGCAGCTTTATGTAATGTAAGTCATTCAGCTCCATACAAACATTTTAAAAATAAGGAAGAATTAATTAATGCCATATCTCAGTATGTATTTGGTAAATTTGAAAAGTCTTTAAGGGAAATAGCAGAAATGTATAAGGATGATCCATATAAAAAAATTATGGAGCTTGGGAAAAAATATGTTTGGTTTATGGTTGAAAATCCTGATTATTTAAAATTTTTATTTTTAAATAATTATAAATACGAGATTATAGTTGATGAAAATAAACTTGAAACTAAAATTTCAGGAGCCTTTGGATTATTTAAAAACTCTGCTATTGAATACTTAAAAAGTATAAATGTAAAAAGAGAAGAATATGCACAGGATGTAATAGCTATGTGGTCAATGGTACATGGAATTGCGGTAATGTTAGCAAATAGAACATTTATCTATAATGGAGATTACTTAGAACTCGTTGAAAATATCATACATAAAAATCTTAAGTTTTAGATTTGAATTACTAAAAATATTTAAGAGGGTATCAAAAACCAATAATGCTTTAAATAATAATAAACCTTTGGAACATCTTAAAGGCAAAGAGTATCCAATTTATGTTGAAGGAAAGTTAGTAAGGGAAACCATTGATAAAAGTGGTGATTTTATACAGGTAGGAGAAAGATTTAGGGCTATGACAGATAATGTTGAAAATGAAGAGGGACTATCTCAAAATTTATTTTTGGGATAGTCCCTTTAAAAAGTTACCGAAGTTTTTATCTCATACTATATTTGTGTACGGATAAAGAAACTAAATAAACTGTAAAGACAATTTGTCTTATTATTTATGACAAATAACTGGAGTCCCTGCCTCTATAGTTTCAAATATAGTTTGTGCTAAAGCATGAGAACAATTTACACAGCCATGAGAACCACCATTTTGATAAATAGTGCCTCCAAAGTCCTTTCTCCAAGAAGCGTCATGCATACCAATACCACCATTGAAAGGCATCCAAAAATCAACAGGAGCAGCGTATCCTTCTCCTCTTAATACAGCATTTCTTTCCTTATAATCTAGTTTATAAACACCTTCAGGGGTTGCATAATTTGCGCTTACATTGCCAGTAACAATATTTCCATCAACAACAACATTTCCATTCTTAAAAAACCATAAATGTTGTTTTGTTAGATCGATTTCTACATAAGTGTTTCCTATGTCATCAGCACCAGTATAAGGTGTAGTTTGAGCATAGCTAGGTTTTTTATTTACAGCTTTTCCTTCTTTTATAGCTTGTACTAAATTTTCAGTTTCTTTAGGCCTGTCAATAGCCCAACCATAACTTCCTCCACTTACTTTTACATGTTCTCCTGTTGCTGTGACAAAATCTCTAGTTTTTCCTAGTGTATTGTAGGTATAGGCTAAATTATCCATATAAGCCCTTACCTTTTCTTTATCTATATAAGCATTAAATTTTTCATCTGTTTTAAGCCAATTATTTATTGTAGAAGCATTTACTACTTCTTTATTTCCTCTTATATCATAAGTTATTACTGATTGTAAATATTTGCTCATAGTTTTTTTAGCTTCAATAACTTCTCTTGATTTTGAAGTATATTTTGGATTTTCGTAACAGTTACTTTTTTCTAAATCTATAAGCCTTTTATCCTTAATTATTGCGCTTTTTATTTCTTTATACAGTGTATCTTCATTAACTTTATTACCCATAACTTCTGGTACAATTTCATAATCTTTACCTGTATATTTTAAACTAGCATTTTTAGGATTAGTTATTTTATCTTTATTTAAAAAAACCATTTTATCAATATGTTGTTTTAATAGCTTTTCATCATAAGAAATAGTTCTAGGTATTTCGTGTTCTTTTTTCGCAAAAATACCTTTGAACAAATTAAAAGGATTTTCAGCATCTTTTAACTTTTTAATTTCGTTATTAGTATTATATCTGAGATTAAAGTCCTTTGCTGAAATCCTTTCTTTAGCTCCATCTCTACCTTCTAATTGTAGTGCATAATTTTTCACCCCACTTTCCATTTCCTTATTAACTTCTTCTACAGTTTTACATGAAGCTTTAATGCCATTAATAGTTGTTCTAAAATAAAAATGATTTTTAAAGTATAATACCATACATACATAGATTATAAGTACGCTTAATAACCCTATAATACTAGGTCTAATATGATTTTTACTTTTAGTTCTTCCTTTACTCATTAAAAAGATGCCTCCTAAACTTTAGTTACCATATATAATATATAACATTTTCGACTGGTTTTTCAATTCATTTATACAAATTTTATATATTTTTTATATATTTTTCTGGAATAATCTCTAATTGGAATAAAAAGCCCCTAAATACAAATTATTTTATTAAAGGAGAAAAGAGTTTTTACAAAATAATTATATTGAAAAATAATTATAATAAAATGTTTAATAAAAGAACATAAATGGTTATTAATCTTTTTGCAGGTTATTTTATTATTTTAATTTTATAAAATTTGAATTATTTCCTTAGTATAAACATAATAATTAGTATAATCATGGATTTTATGATATAATAATCCATAAATTTTCTCGAAATTCATTTATTCAATTAAGCATAGTGTTGGGAGGCAATTTATGATTTTAAAAGAAACAGAATTAGTTAGAGAAGCTAAGAAAGCTAAGCACTTATATAATATAATTGTGGCTTATTTGTTAGTATTTTTATTTATGGTTATAGGACAAATAATAGGAGGAATTGTATTTCTTATAATAAAAACAATATTAAAGATTCCCAATAATACACCAATTAATTTTTCCCTTTATCTAATAACAGGTTTTTTATTTTCTACTTTAATTGTATTTATTTGGGTAAAAAAACGAGAAAAACGCAGTATTGCTGGTCTAGGATTTTGTAGAGAAGGATTTTGGGGAAAATACATTTCAGGTTTTATTGTAGGTGTTATATTGTTTTCATCAGTAGTTATAGTTCTTATAGTTACAGGTCATATAAATTTAGTAAATGGATTAAATTTAAATAACATATTACCATTAATAATAGTTTTACCAGGATGGATGATTCAAAGTGCAACGGAAGAGGTATTAGTAAGAGGATGGCTTATGAATGTGTTAGGTGCAAAATATAATATTACTATAGGATTAATATTTTCATCCTTGTTATTTGCACTTTTACATTTTTTTAATCCTAATGTAAGTTTAGTTGCAATTTTAAATTTATTTATAACAGGAATAGTTTTCGGGTTGTATGTTATAAAAACAAAGAATTTGTGGGGAGCCTGCGGACTTCATGCAGCTTGGAATTTTTTTCAGGGAAATATTTTTGGATTTGAAGTAAGTGGTATAAAAACAGATATTGGGAGTTTGATGAAATTAAAATTAGTTGGTTCAGATTTATTTACGGGAGGTTCCTTTGGTCCAGAAGCCGGAATTGCATGTACTATAGTTTTATCTGTAGCCATAACAATGTTATTATATAAAATTAAAAATTCATATGAAAAAATCCATTTATAAAAGCAAAGGTAAATTATTAGTTTGTTTAATATAAAGAAGTAGATAATATATTAAAAAATAATAAATAAGATTATAAAGAGCATTCAGCTTATAACGGCTGGGTGCTTTTATATCTGTAGAAAGAGATTTTTAATATAAAATAGTCTTTAATTTTAAGGAAAGCCATTTTGAGACTTTCCTTAATACATAAATAAACATTTTAAAAAAATTGCGTCTTAACTCTATTCAATAATATAAGAAATTAGTCTTTCAATCTCAACTCCATAAACCTTGTTCCTTCAATAGGGTTATATACATATGCTTCAATATCATAAAATCCTAATGATCTATACAAGGCTTGAGCGCTTTTCATCGTTGGAAGAGTATCAAGCTTAATATACAAAATAGTAATGTCACAAGTAAGTATGTGAGTTTTTGTTAGATATATAAGTTGGCAATTATTTTCTTAGCTATACCTAAATTATATTTGTTATAAAAATATCAATTAATGTTGAAATATAAAGGTTTATAAAATATATTGACAAATTATAAAATACAGTATAATATTTAATTAACATAAACGAACAACGTAAACGAAAATAAAAACACAAATTAGATTTCATAAGTAAATTGTATTAATATAGATTAATTTGTTTTTATACTGAAAATAAGAGGTGATAGGATGCTTCCAGTAGAGAGAGAACAATACATAATTGAAAAGCTAGAAGATCTAGGAACTGTGAAAGTTGAAGATATTGCTAATGAACTAGATGTAAGTTTAATGACTATAAGAAGAGATTTTGATAGATTACAGGATAAAGGTATTTTATATAGGAGTCATGGAGGAGCAGTAAAACGTTCTACTTATTTATCAGAACAAGCCTATGACTTAAAGAAGATAAGCAATATATACGTAAAAGAAAAAATAGCAGAAAAAGCTTTGAGCATAATTAAAGAAGGAGATAGTATATTTTTAGATGCAGGTACTACAACCTTTGAGTTGGCTAAAGTGCTTAACAAAGTAAAAGATATAACAGTTATAACAAACGATCTTAAAATAGCTTTAGAATTGTATCAAAACAATGTGAAAGCTTATATAGTAGGGGGAAAAATACAAGAAGAAACAGGATGTATAATAGGCCCTACTGCAGATGAATTTATATCTAATATAAAAGTTAATGTAGCTTTTTTAGGAACCTCTGGCATAGATTCTGATTTTAGATTATCTACTCCTACATTTGAAAAGGCAAACTTAAAGAAGCGTATAGTAAAATCAGCATCTTATTCTGTTCTTTTAACAGATAGTAGTAAGTTTAATAAGGAATCCTTTGTAAATATATTTTCTATAGAATCAGTAAATTGCATTATTACAGATAAAAAATTTGATAAAGATGAAGATAAATATTTAGAATCATTAAATGTAAAAATAATCAATGTATAAATAGGAATTTTAGTCAATGAATCCTATGAAGTTTAGTAAATGATTGGTTCGAGGGGGACATTAAATGTTAAATTATGTTATTATAGCTGACGATTTGACGGGAGCTAATGCTACAGGAGTTTTAATTAAAAAATTAGGCTTAAAACCTGTAACACTGATGAATTCTTTAAGAAAAGATGATTTAGAAAAATCCTACGATACAGTTCTTTATTCAACAGATAGTAGAGGGGTGGAAAAAGAAGATGCCTATGAAAGAGTTTATCAAGCCACAGAATTTTTCTTTAGTCCAAATGTAAAAGTTTACGGAAAAAGAATAGATAGTACTTTAAGAGGAAATATTGGATCAGAGATAGATGGAATGTTAGACGCCCTGCCAAAAGATACTATAGCTGCGGTAGTACCGTCTTTCCCAGAGGCTAACAGACAAGCTGTGGGAGGATATCTTTTAGTAAATGGTAAGGCTTTAGAAGATTCAGACGCAGCAAAGGATGGTAAAAAGCCTATAAACTCTTCTATAATTGAAAAATTAGTAAAAGAGCAAAGTAAATATGAAGCCGCATCTATATATATTGAAGATATTAAAAAGGGATGTGAAAATTTACAAAACAAAATATTAAAGTTCTATGATGAGGGTAAAAAATTAATAATATTTGATGCTTTAGATAACAATGATTTAGAAATCATATCAAAAGCGTTAATAAATACAAATATTAAGTTTATATCTGTAGATCCAGGTCCTTTTACTGCAGAGGTAATAAAGCAACATATTGTTTTAGATAAGAAGAATAAAAAGAAGCAGGAAATTAAAAAGGATAGAGAGATTAATAATAAGGTTCTTATGGCTATAGGAAGTATAACAGACACTACTAGAGCACAGCTAGAAAGAATTTCAAAGGATAGAGACATATTTAAGGTAGATATAAATTCTAGAGCTATATTAGGTGATATAAATACAAAACACAAAGAAATAGACAGAGTAATAAATAAGGTTATAGAAAATAAAGATTTATATGATGTATTTTGTGTAGTACTAGATTCTTTATATGAAGAAGTAAGAATTAATTTAGATGAGGAAGCAAAAAAACAAAATACTACAAAAGAATTTTTATCTCAAATAATGAATACTTCAGTAGCGGAAATAAGTTATAGAATAATGAAAGAAATAAAATCTATAAAGGGTATATTTAGCAGTGGAGGAGATATAAGTGTTAGTATTTGTAGAAAATTTAATTCAGCAGGGCTAGAACTTTTAGATGAAGTAATGCCTTTAGCCGCTTATGGCAAGTTTATAGAAGGAGAATTCCCAGACATGAAAATTGTAAGCAAAGGGGGAATGGTAGGAGAAGAAGATGGAATGGAGTTATGTGTAGATTATTTATTTAAAAATATTAATTGTGACTAGGGAGGACTAAATATGATTAATAATAAACCAATAATAGGAATACCTATAGGAGATCCAGCCGGTGTAGGGCCAGAAATAGTAGTAAAATCATTAACTGAAGCAGAAGTTTATGAAAAATGTAATCCTATATTAATAGGAGATGCAAAAGTAATTAAACAAGCTATGGGATTCTGCAATGTTAATTTAAATATAAATTCAATTAAAAAAGCAGATGAGGGTAAGTTTACTTTAGGAACTATAGATTTGATAGATTTAAATAATATAGATATTGATGAATTAAAAATAGGTAAGGTTCAAGGTATAGCAGGAAAAGCAGCCTTTGAATATATAAAAAAATCTGTAGAAATGGCTAAAGAGGGAGAGCTAGATGCTATAGCTACAACTCCAATAAATAAAGAGTCCTTAAGAGAAGGTAATGTAAATTATATCGGTCATACTGAGATTTTAGCAGATTTAACAGATACAGAAGATCCTCTTACTATGTTTGAAGTTAGAGGAATGAGAGTATTCTTCTTGACAAGACATGTTTCTTTAAGAAAAGCTTGTGACTTAGTAACTAAAGAAAGAGTATTAGATTATATAATAAGATGCTCTGAAGCTTTAGAGAAACTAGGAGTGAAAGACGGTAAAATGGCTGTAGCAGGGTTAAATCCTCACAGTGGAGAACATGGCTTATTTGGGGATGAAGAAATGAAAGCTGTTGTACCAGCTATAGAGGAAGCTCAAAAAATGGGATACAAAGTAGAAGGGCCTATAGGAGCAGATTCAGTATTCCATCTAGCTCTTAAGGGAAGATATAATTCAGTATTATCTTTGTATCATGACCAAGGACATATAGCAACAAAAACATTAGATTTTGAAAGAACTATTGCTGTAACAAATGGAATGCCAATACTTAGAACTTCAGTAGACCATGGAACAGCCTTTGATATAGCAGGTACTGGACAAGCTAGTTCTGTAAGTATGGTAGAAGCTATAATTTTAGCGGCTAAATATTCACCTAAATTTAAAAAATAAATTTTATTAATAATTATGATAATTTCTAGGGATTCTTATCTTCACTAAATGAAAGATGAAGATAAGAATCAGCTAGGATAATAGATAAGCTGAAACTTTAGTTTTAACTTCATAGGAGAAATTTATATTACATAAATTTATTTCATAGATAAAGTATACATAAAATTTTTTACTAGTTTTTTTAAACACAAATGAATACCTTTACAAAACAAAAGGAGGAAGAATAATGGGAAACACAGTAGCAGGAAATCAAATGATATTAGGACTTGTAGTTGGAATCAGCATACTTGTATTTTTAATATTAAAAACTAAAATTCATACATTTTTAGCACTAATTATTGCAGCAGCTACTACTGGACTTGTAGGAGGAATGCCACCTAATAAAATAATTGATTCAATATCTAAAGGCTTTGGGGGAACATTAGGAAGCATTGGTATAATCATAGGTTTTGGGGTAATGATGGGCCAGATTTTTGAAGTATCTGGTGCAGCGGAGAGAATGGCTAGAACTTTTATAAAGTTCTTAGGTAAAAAAAGAGAAGAATTAGCATTAGCAATAACAGGGTTTATAGTGTCTATACCTATATTTTGTGATTCAGGATTTATAATTTTAGCACCACTTGCAAAAGCAATCTCCAAGAAAACTAAAAAATCAGTAGTTTCTCTAGGAGTAGCTTTAGGATTAGGACTTGTAATTACACATAGTTTGGTACCACCAACACCTGGCCCAGTAGGAGTTGCAGGGATATTTGGAGTAAGTGTAGGAAACTTTATTTTATGGGGAATTCCTTTAGCTATACCTATGGTGATAGCCGGAATGATTTATGGAAAGTATATAGGAAAAAAAATATATCAAATTCCAGGGGATAAAGAAGATGAGTGGATTAGAACAGAATATCAAGAGCCAGTATATGATTTTGAACATGAAGAGGATAATAGAGAATTACCATCTACCTTTATGGCTTTTGCACCAATAATAACACCTATAATATTTATACTTATAAATACTATATTAGATGTTTTAATTAAACAAAAATCAATAGCTCCTAGTGGATTTACTAACATGGTTCAATTTTTAGGTTCTCCAATAATTGCAGTAGGAATTGGTCTTGTAATAGCCATATATGGACTAGCAGGTAAGTTAAGCAAAGAAGATGTTATAAATGAAATGGAAAAAGGAATAAAATCTGCTGGTATAATAATATTAGTTACCGGTGGCGGTGGAGCTTTAGGTATGGTACTTCGTGATAGTGGTACAGGAGATTATATAGCAAAATCAATTGCAGGTTCTCATATGCCAGTTGTATTAATACCTTTTATAATAGCATCTTTAGTAAGACTTATCCAAGGAAGTGGAACAGTTGCCATGATAACTGCAGCTTCTATAACTGCACCAATTGTTGCAGCATCAAATGTTAATCCAATATTAGCAGCACTTGGAGCATGTATGGGATCACTTTTATTCTCATATTTCAATGATAGTTATTTCTGGGTAGTTAACCGTTCCCTTGGAATAAAAGACGCAAAAGAACAAATAAAAGTATGGTCAGTTACTACTACTATAGCTTGGGCGGTAGGTTTAGTAGAACTAATTATATTAAGTTTTATACTATAAAATGTAAGTGAATTAAGCTGAAGTTTTTACTTCAGCTTAATTTTATTTTCAGCTAGTATATTTTTACATAATAAGTACTAATCTAATAATTGTATAAATTAGTAAAAATCTAATAATAGTACAATGGTACTACTATGTTATGCTTCCACGGTCTTAATTAATTAAGTAATTTCTTATATAATAGACTTATAATATTAAATCGAAAATTTTATGAAAGAGGGATAATTATGAAAAACTTGACATTAAGAGATGCAGTGGAGGAGGACGCCCCCATTATCACTGGTCTTATATATGATACGGAGGATCTTCCAGAGCATATTTGGGGCCAGGGCACTAAAGAGGAAATTTTAAATAGGATTGAGTTGTTAGTATTAAGTGATGAATCCAGATATTCTTATTTAAATATAAAAGTAGCAGAGTTAAATGATAAAATCTGTGGAGCTATAATCCTTTTAAATAGTGAGGAAATAGCACAGCTAGATACTAAAACTAGTTTAAAGTTGCTTTTTATGATTAAAGGGATTAAAGGAAAGGTAAAATTTATAAAAGATTTTATTAAGGGAATGAATTTAGAAGAGGGCGGAAAAAGAGAACTTTATATAGCAAACTTAGCCACAACTAAAGAAGTTAGAGGTTTTGGAATAGGAAAAGAGTTAATGAAACTAGCAGAAAAAATTGCTAAAGAAGAAGGATATAAGGGCTGTTCACTATTGGCTAAGGATAAAAATGTAAGAAAGTTCTATGAAAAATTAGATTATAAATTTGAAAAAAAGGAAAAGTATTGTTCACAATATTTATATAGAATGGTTAAATTGGTTTAAACTATTTATGAAAAAGGGAAACAATTAGAATATGAGCTAATAAGAGATTAAATTTAAATTATATATAGTTATGAAGAATCTTCTAGTTATTTTAGAAGATTCTTTATTTTTATTTATAAATATTAAGATTTAAAAATAATAATAATTAACTAAAAATAATTATTGACTAATAAGAAAATATATGAAATAATATGATTAAAGTTAATTACAAATAGTAACCAACTGATAAAAAAATGTATATTATTATTTATAACTTAAATTTAAGAATAGCGTACATAGTTTTATACAAATAATAAAATTAGAAAATATAAATAATGATTTTGGATATTATAATATAAGATATCATATTAAATATAATTACCTTTTAATGATGAAATCAAAATCATATATAAAATTGGAGGAATTAATAATGAAAAAAGATTTTTATGAAGCAATAGAAAAGAGACGTACATTTTATGGAATTAGTAAGGAAGCAGTAGTTTCAGATGATAGAATTAAGGAAGTTATTGAGCATGCAGTAAAGCATACACCTTCTGCTTTTAACTCTCAAAGTACAAGAATTGTACTACTATTAGGAGATAAACATGATAAATTATGGAGTATCACAAAGGAAGCTTTAAGAAAGATAGTACCTGAAGATAAATTTGGAAGTACTGAAGAAAAAATAAACTCTTTTGCTAGTGGTTATGGAACAGTTTTATATTTTGAAGATATGAGTGTAGTAGAAGATCTTCAAAAACAATTTGCTTTATACAAAGATAATTTCCCAATATGGTCTCAACAATCTAGTGGAATGCACCAATTTGTTATCTGGACATCATTAGAAATAGAAGGTTTTGGAGCTTCATTGCAACATTATAATGAACTTATTGAAGAAGATGTAAAAAAAGAATGGGATATACCAAATAACTGGAAACTTATAGCTCAAATGCCTTTTGGTAAACCAGTAGTAAATCCAGATGAAAAACAATATAATCCATTAGAAGAACGTATTAGAATAATTAAATAATAATATACTTAAGCTCTCACATTGTGGGAGCTTAAGTATATTAGCATTTAAAATATTTTTAGAGTAAGGAACAAGATAATCAATTTATGTATATATAAGTGTATTTTCTAATCAAATTCTAATCTTTTATTAAAGTCCCTCTAATTTTCACCATATATAATAAAAACATAAAGTAAATATATGGGTTAAGAAATTATTAGTTAGATGTAGTTTCTTAAACATATATAATAAAAATGGAGGGATTTTATAATGAATGTGTCTTTAGAACAAATAGACTTATTAAGAAAGAGAGCAAACGTAAGCTATGAAGAAGCAAAAGAGGTATTAGAAAAATTTGATGGTGATATTATAGAAGCTTTAGTATATCTTGAAAAGAATAAAAAGGTCAATGAGGATTTTTGCTGTGAAAGTAAATTTTTTAATAAAATTAAGATGTTAATTAGAAAAGGCAATAAAACTAAAGTTGTAGTCAGAAAAAAAGAAGAAACTGTATTAAAAGTACCAGTTAATATGGTTATATTATGTACTGCTTTAGCATTTCCAGTTACCATAGCGGCTACTATAATTGCTTTAGTAACAAAGCATACTATTAGAATAGAGAAAAAATCAGGAGAAGACTCAAAGGTTAATGATATTTTAAATAAAGTATCAACTAAAGTTAATGATATAGTTGATGATTTATCAGAAGAAAAAGAAGTGTATAATTAAATAAATTTTAAATAAACTGTGGTTTAAATTTAAGAATTATTCTATAAGAGTAAAAAGAGTTGTCTGAAAAAATATATTTACTATATTAAAACTAAATATATTTTCAGGTAGCTTTTTTTTATTGTATATATATTTATACAAGTTAAAGAATATTTTGTATAATAAAAATATATTAGCTAAAAACAAGTACTTAAAGCTATTCATTAAGGTATAATTTATATAAATAGTTTTTTAGATTAAGTGGAATAATTTTTGGAGGAATTAAAATGGATAAACAGCATAAGGAAAGAATTCTTATAGTAGAAGATGAAGTTAAAATTTCTCGTTTTCTTCAGCTAGAATTACAATATGAGGGGTATGAAATAGAGCAAGCATATGACGGTAGAGAAGGATTAGATAAAGCTTTAAATGAAAAGTGTGATCTAATATTATTAGATATAATGCTTCCTAAATTAAATGGTATGGAAGTTTGTAGAAGGATACGTCAAATATCAGATATGCCAATAATAATGTTAACAGCTAAGGACGAAACCACAGATATTGTAATGGGATTAGATACTGGTGCTGATGATTATATTACTAAACCTTTTGCTATAGAAGAACTTTTAGCTAGAATAAGAGTAGCATTGAAGAGAAAAAAATTAGAAGTAAAACATTCTAATACTATTTCTATAAAAGGATTAGAATTAGATTTAGATAAACATATTGTATCCTATAATCAACAAATTATAGATCTTACAAAGACTGAGTTCGATTTATTAAAATTCTTTATGGAAAATAAAAATATTGCTTTAAATAGAGAACAAATATTGGATAAAGTATGGGGATTTGACTATTTTGGGGACACTAATGTGGTGGATGTTTATGTAAGATATTTAAGAACAAAAATTGATAATAAGTATAGTGAAAGATTCATATATACAATTAGAGGAGTGGGATACCTTTTAAAAGATGAATAAGAAGCTGAGTTTTATAGAGGTTATTAGAGATATTTTTAAATATATTTATATAATTATAAAAAAAATAATAATAGTAATTCCAAGAATTATTAAAGCTTTATTAAATAAATTTAAAATAAGATTAAGATTCTCTATTACTTTTAAGTTGAATTTTATGTATACACTTATAATATCAATATTACTATTTTTATTTACATATACAGTTTTGTTTGGTTTTAGGTCCTTTTTAATAAAAGAGGCTAAGAATAACTTAAATATGTATGCAGAAATAGTATCAAATAATATAAAAGATGTTCCCAAAGTCCCAAAGGAATTAATAGATAGCATTGCTAAAAAAGGCAATGTATCTATTAATATTTTGGAAAATGATAAAAGCATTATTTACTCAACCAATAAAAATATGAAAGAATATTATGGGAATTTTAAAAAGGATTTACCATATCTTATAACAGGAAATGATAATATAGAAAGATTAATTTTAAATAAAAGCTTTGAATTAAAAAATGAAATATATTATATACAAGTTATAAGTGATTTACAAAAGGAAAATCAATATTTTCATTTATATTTTATCATTCTAGGGGTTCTTGATATTTTCATTATAATTATAATTATAAAATTTGGTTCTCGTATAGGTAAAAAAGTTGTTGATCCTATAAATGAAATGAATTATACAATAAAAAAGATAAATGTACAAAATTTAGATACTCGTCTTAATGTGAAAGGTTTCCATGATGAATTAAGAGAACTTACGCAAACCGTTAATGATATGTTTGATAGAATTGAAGAGTCTTATGAAAATCAAAATCGTTTTGTATCAGATGCTTCCCATGAACTTAGAACCCCGATTGCAGTTATCCAAGGATATGCAAATATGATCTATAGATGGGGTAAAGATGATAAAGAAGTCTTAGAAGAAGCTGTTACCGCTATTAAAGATGAGTCAGAAAATATGAAAGATCTAGTTGAAAAATTATTATTCTTAGCAAGGGCTGATAAAAAAACTCAGAAGATTTATAAAGAAGAGTTTTATATAAATAAATTATTGGATGAAATTGTACGAGAAACTAGGTTAATAAATTCAAGTCATAATATTATTAATGAAAGTAATGATAATATTCTAGTTTTTGCAGATTATAAATTGTTAAAGCAAGCTTTACGAATATTTATAGATAATAGTTTGAAATTTACACCGGAAAATGGGCAAATAACTATTGGATCACATATAAATAAAAATAAAGTTGTTATTACAGTTGAAGATACAGGTTTGGGAATTCCAAAGGAAGATATACCCTACATTTTTGATAGATTTTATAGAGTTGATAAGGCTAGAACAAAAGATAAAGGAGGTACTGGCTTAGGGCTTTCTATAGCAAAGTGGATTATAAAAGAGCACAAAGGGAGTATAGAAGTTAAAAGTAGTGTCAATATAGGAACAAAAATAAGTATATTTATATCTGTAAAGAATAAGGATTAAAGCACTTATGCAGGCAAAATGGAATTCAGATAATGATAAATCAATGGAATATAATCTTTTATTAACCTTAAAGACAAGTATATATAAATATTTTAAATGAAAAGAGAGTGTCTCAAAATAGCTTTAATTTTAATATAGTAAATAAAAATAATACATGTAATAAACATATGAATAAGCTTTAGCAGTTCTTAATTCGACGGAATTAAAAATTTTTGTAATTCCTCACAGGACGTGAGGAGCCAGTAGTGAAGCCAGAAGAGGTTGCCTCTACTGGGTAAAAAAATTTTAATGGAGTCAAATTTAGAACTGCTTAGCAAAATGAATTGCTTTATGAATGTATTTATTTATATTTACGGTTTTAAAATTAAAGCTGATCTTATTTTGAGACATTCTTTTTTGTAATTAAGCGATATATTATTTGGTTTGTAAATAAAAGTAAATAAAGGACGTAAATTGTCCGTATTAATCCCTATAATATATGGGTACCACTCTAATATTAGGAAGGAATAACTAATGTTATGTAGAATTGTGTAAAATATACAAACAAAATATAGAAAAAAAGAGAGGTGACAGATTAGTATCATTATCACTGGGAAAGATATTTTTTATTATTAAAGTATACAAATATAATGAAAAATAAGCTATTTAATACTTTATGTGTTTGTAATGAACATTTTAATATAGGGAGGACGTATTATGATTTTAGTAAATGAATTGGAAAGTTTAAAGGTATTAGCTGAAGTGCAGGCAAATACAGTTCCAGGAGGAGTTATATTTGGAATAATGGAAGGGGATACCATAGTATGGGTAAAATCATCTGATTCACTTAATATTAAATTACTTAGTGTAGGAAATAAATTGGGTAGTGATAGTACTACTCTTGTTGCAATGCGTCAAAGAAAAGTTTTATCTCAAAATATTGACCGTTCTGCTTATGGAATAAGATTAACTATTACTTCAATTCCAATTGTAGATGAGGAAGATAATGTGGTTGGAGCCTTTGCTATGGCAGTGCCAAAATTACATCCTATCGGTAAATCCTTTGGAAGTTTTGCCCCAATGCTAGGGGAAATGTTCCCAGAAGGGGCGTTTTTATTTACAACGGATTTAAATAAAATTGTAGATATACAGTCATCAGAAAAATTTGATGTTCCAACTATACAATCTGGAGATAAGCTTAAGGAGGATTTTATAGCAAGTAAAGTAATAAAAACAGGAAAACCACAGTTAGAACAAGTGAAAACTTTAGAATATGGAGTTCCTGTAACTTTATCAGGATATCCATTATTTGACGAGGAAAATGGAAACAAAGTTGTAGGCTCTTTCTGCATAATTATGCCACAGGAAGTTGCAGACAAATTGAGAACTATGTCTAATAATCTTGAAGACAATCTTTCAGAAATCTCTGCTACTATTGAACAGTTGGCAGCATCTGCATCACAAATACATACTAATGAACAGGATTTAAATCAAGAGATAGACAAAATAATAACTGTATCAGAGGAAATTAATGAAATATCTTCCTTTATAAAGGCAATAGCTGATGAAACAAAGATGCTTGGATTAAATGCAGCTATTGAAGCTGCTAGAGCTGGAGAGGCCGGTAAAGGGTTTGGTGTAGTTGCACAGGAAATAAGAAGGCTGTCTGAGCAATCTAAAAGTACAGTACCAAGAATTAAAGAGTTAACAGATAACATTAAGATAAAGGTAGAGGACGTAAGTAAAAAAAGCCAAAGCTCATTAGTTTCAAGTCAAGAACAGGCAGCAGCTTCACAGCAAATTACAGCAGGTATAGAGGAAATAACATCTATGTCTGAAGAATTAAATACTATTGCACAGAAACTATAGGATTCTTATTATAAATGTGAATGTGAAATTTTTACCAAATACTTTATGATTTTAAAAGTATATACAAAACAATATAATATTAGAATTTTATAAAATTACTTTAAAGTAACTAGAAAGTGAGAAATTAAGTTCAAAGTAAATTGTAAGAAGGGGTGGATAAAAGAGATTTAATTTTAAAAAGGCAAAGATAAAGAATATATTAATAAACCGATTGGTTCCGTTTATTAAATTTATATTTTATCTTTGCTATATTTAAAATTAAATATATTTTATTTTGAGAAAGCCTCTTCATACTTTTTAAGGGCTATTAAGGCAGCTCCAAGAGATCCACATATTTGAGGTTCTTCACATATAAAGATTTTGCTGTTTAGTTTTGTTTCTAAGGCTTTTACTACTCCTAGATTTTTTGCTACACCTCCAGTCATCATATAAGAGTCCTCTTTTCCTACTCTATTTAATAATGATAGCATTTTTGAAGCTATGGAATCATTAAGTCCATGAATTATATCACACTTTTCCTTGTTTTCAGCTATAAGGGACACCACTTCAGATTCTGCAAATACGGTACACATATTGGTTATTTTAAGTTCTTCCTTCCAATTAAGTCCTTCCTTACTCATTTCATCAATGCTTATTTGGAGAGTTCTAGCCATCATGTCAAGAAATCTGCCTGTACCTGCAGCGCATTTGTCGTTCATTGCAAAGTCTTTAATATTCCCATTTTCGTCTAATCTTATTACTTTACTGTCCTGGCCACCAATATCCATAACTGTTCTAATGTTAGGATTTAAATGATGAGCTGCAATGCCGTGACAGGTTATTTCAGTAATATTTTCATTAGCAAAAGGAATATTTATTCTACCATAACCAGTGGAAACAATGTATTTAATGTCATCTCTTGAAAGATGAGCCTTTTCTAAGGCAACCTCCAGTGCAGCATTTGCACCATGAATACTTTTAGCACCAGTGCTTACTATGGAGTAGCTGATTATGTTTTTATCCTTATCTAGAATCACTACATTTGTAGAAGTTGATCCACTATCGATACCTGCTACATAGCAGTTATCCTCTAAGCGGGAGAAGGTTTCACAGCTTGTTTTTGTTTTTCCTTTAAACAACCTTTCAATGAAGGCCTCTATTCTGGTAGTGAGTTGTCCCCTACTTTGATTAGTATAATCAGTTTCAATCTTTAATATGGGAATATTAAGTTTCTTCTTAATTGATGCATATTCAAAGGAATAATAATCGCAGAATTTTACTGTGTTATAAATAATTCCTGATATATTATTAGAAAGAATAAGTTTGTTTCTGTAGGAAATATCAGACATTCTCATGCAAGGAGTTTGAGACAAAATAGCTCCAGCATACCATAAAATAAGATCATCTATAGAAGATAAATCAGGTACTTTGTCCCATATAAAATTTTCCCCTGTACAAGTAAGGTTTAATACTGATGATTCAGTACAACTTTCTATCATGTTTACAAGGGATTCATCACATCTACCACCTAAAAGAGCAATCCTGCTATTAAAATTATTTTCACAGGTATCACCAGTAACAATATGTTTTTGAATAGATAGTTTAAATTTTTCAACATTAAAGTTTTTTCCACTAAACTTTTCATAACTATCTATGAACTTAATAAAGGATTCTTTAAGCAAAATACGTGAACAACAGTTGTTTTTATGAGGTAAGTCCATCATATATACATATTTCATCTTTGATTGAGATTTTAAAACATCATATAATCTTCTCATGCTGTCACAGCAGTTCATTAATAGTAACTGATCACTATTATAATCAATAAGATTTTCAAGTAAGGACTTACAATATGTACACATATTTGGGTGCATAAGTACATCAGCTCTATCAAAGGTATATGCTATAGGATTTATTTTTATGGGAACCTCATCAAAAGCTTCAAGTATAGAAAGGGGGGTATATTTACAAGTATATGCAATCATAGTTAGATACCTCCTTTATTATTTTCTAAAATTTCAAAAAATGCTTCCAATCTGGTACGAAGCTGACCATCCTGAGAATTTCGCCTATCAACCCCATCTCCATCTATAGATAGATAAGGAATATTATTTTTCTCCATAACTTTTTTAAGTAGCATGGCTCCTCCATTGGATTGCTTACAACCCCAGTGACAAAAATTTATTACTGCATCTGCATTAAGAGTTTTTGCTGCATTCAATATACTTTCAGCCCTCCTTAACTGAGGCCCATTAAAATGATTTAGTATGAGCTTTTTTGCTATTGAATTATAAGGATTTTTTATATCCAACTCTGCTAAATAATCAAAGGATAAATCGCAGCCTAATAATTGAATTTCTTTATTATTGTTAAAGTATTTTTTTAGAGTTTCTTGATAAAAAGGCAGTAAATGAACCCACAAGAATTTTTTGCATTCACCTTTATCATAAGTAAGAATATCTTCATAGATTTTTTTATAAAATTGTAAAGTTTCTATTCTACCCATAGCTACGTGGGAAGTAAAAAGCTTATACATTTCAAGGGTTAATGTGTTTGGAAAGTACCTACAAGAAAGCTCTTTCATATATTTCAACTGATATGTTCTCGAAAGATTTTCATTATGAATTACTGTCTTTAATTTATTTTCATCTAATTTAACATTCATTATATCCTGAATCATTTCCACCATTTCATATAATTGAGAGGCTACATATTCCTCTCCATCCTTTGAATATTCATAAGGAATGTCAATGATGTACAATTCAATATCAAGACAATTTGAAACATGTCTAAAGGTATTTATATTAGCATCACAGGCCATAGTAGTTGTAACTGCAAACCGTGGTTTGGGAAGTAGCTTTGATTCAACAGCTCCTATAAAGGTTTTGTGATAACTACAAAGGGTTTCTGGAATATTCATTTTCTCTGCGTAATCTATAAAGCCATCTTCACATTTTGTTCCCGATAAATAAGAAGAAATCCCTTCAACAAACATGGGATAGATGTCTAGAGCATGCAAAAATTCACAAGGAGCAAATAAATTAACCATTGCAGACCGTTCTGGATGTTTAAGAGGTTCTAATATAAATTTCATGCATATTTTTTCAAGATATTGTAGGGATGAAGGGAATTGATGGTTAGGAAACTTGTCCATAAATTTGTAATTAAGAGTATATCCTGTTTTTAAAAGAGCACGGGTACGTGATGGAGTATCTATGTTCTTTTTTATAATTGAACCATAGTGTTTAATTAAATCCATTTCATCACCAATCCTTATTTATAAATATATCTAAAATAGTTAAAATATTACAATATATAATATGCCACAAAATGATTAATATGTAAATACTATAAAAAAATAATTAAAATTTAAAAAGAAGTCCTATGAAAATAGATCCAATTTTAACATCGCAAAGATAAAAAATACACTCATAAACCGATTCATTTTGCTAAGAAGTTCTAAATATAGCTCCGTTAAAAATTTTTTACCCAGTGGAGGCACCCTCCTTGGTTTCACCACCGGCTCCTCACGTTCTGTGGGAAATTACAAAAATTTTTAACTTCTCCATATTAAGAACTACTAAAGCTTGTTCATATGGTTTACTACCTGTATTTTTTTATCTTTGCTATATTAAAATTAAATCTACTTTATTTTTAGGTATGTTGTTTTTTAGATTTTAGTAATATATTATCTAGTTTATAAATAATATATTACTAAAAGACATAAAGTTTTATTGAATTTCTTATATAATATATACATATTTGATTATATTTAATAACTTTAAACATTTTTATGCACCTATAGGAGGGAGAAAACTTGTTAAGTAAAAGAATAAACACAATGTATTTTAGTGCTACAGATACAACTAAAAAAGTAGTATATGGTATAGCAGAAAAACTTTCAGAAGATTTTAAGGTAAAAGAAAAAATAAATAGTATTGATTTTACATTACCAAAGGTAAGAGAAAAAGTAGTGGCTTTTTCAAAAGAGGATATTGTTGTAGTAGGAGTTCCTGTTTATGCAGGTAGAGTTCCTAATATACTTTTAAAGTACTTAAAAACTATTATTGGTAATGGTGCACTAGCCATAGCGGTAGTGGTTTATGGAAACAGAAATTATGATGATGCATTAATAGAACTAAAGGACATACTAGAATTAGATGGCTTTAAAGTTATTGGGGGAGCCGCATTTATAGGAGAACATTCCTTTTCTAATAGCCTTGCTAAAAATAGACCAGATGAAAAAGATATGGATGTAGTAAGGTTTTTTGCTGATGAAGTATATAAAAGGATTATAGATGAAAAGCAAATAAAAACTGTATTTGTAAAGGGAAATACACCTTATAGAAAATATTATATGCCGAAGGATGAAAATGAAAATCCTATTAATATAAGAAAAGTTAAACCAAAAACGAATAATAATTGTATAAATTGCAAGCTTTGTGTGAATCTTTGCCCTATGGGATCTATTGATTTTGAAGATGTAACTAAATTAAATGGGATTTGTATAAAATGTTGTGCCTGTATTAAAAAATGTCCTGTTAAGGCAAAATATTTTGATGATAGTGGCTACTTAAAACATAAACAGGAACTAGAAAATAATTTTAAATATAGGAAAGAACCAGAATTATTTATTTAATGTAATTTTTAAAATACTGCTCACATATATATTTAAATGTAAGGAAGCTAAATCTTAGCTATAGCCTTAAGGCTTGAAAGATTAGAGGTTATAGCTAGGAGATAGATTAAAAATATATAGATTTATAATAATAATCATTTTTTAGATATTTAGACACTATATAAGAGAAGTATAAAACTATATAGATTTTTTTAATAAGAATATAATAAATTTCTTAAGAATGGTACTAAAAGAAATTTTAATAAATATAAATTACTATATATAAAAATTTTTAAGAAAAATTGTACTTTTTTTAACAATCATAAATAAGCATAATTTCAAAATGCTTGAATAATAGTATAGTAGGTACAAAATAAAATTTAGAATATATAAAAAATCAATTTTAACCCTTATAAAGTAGGCTGATTTAATAGAAATCAGTATTAAAAATAAAAAATAATGAGTAAAATTGTTAATTTTTTAACTATTTTTCAACATTAACAGAAAAGATTTTATTTAATCAACAGAATAAATCATTTTAACTTTAGTTATTTAATTGGATTTGGTACAAGTTTACTTTTAAATTATTTAATTAAATTTGCCTTATATTTAATGAATTTTGGTACAAGTTTATTATTTAGCTGAATTTGGTACAAGTTTACCTTTTAAAAGTAAGGGAAGCTTAGCCATTTCAATATAGTAAAGTTTAATATTTAAGGAGGAATGTTAAAATGACAAAAGAAGGTTTAGCTTTAGAAGGTGTAAAAGTAGTTGAATTATCAAGCTTTGTAGCGGCTCCTAGTTGTGCAAAAGTATTAGCTGACTGGGGAGCTGAGGTAATTAAAATAGAACCAGTTCAAGGGGACAATTTAAGAGTTGTAGGTGGAGTGTATAATTCACCAGCAAAAGATGACGAAAATCCTATGTTTGAACTTGAAAATGGAAATAAAAAAGGCGTTGCTATAAATACTAGAAGTGAAAAAGGTAAAGAGGTATTAGGAAAATTACTTAAAGATGCAGATATTTTTGTGACAAATGTAAGAGAAAAAGCATTACAAAGAAGTGGACTATCCTATGAACAATTAAAGGATAAATATCCTTCATTAATTCATGCACATATATTAGGATACGGAGAAGAAGGACCACTTAAAGATAAACCTGGATTTGACTATACTGCATATTTTGCAAGAGGAGCTGTAAGTACATCTTTAATGGAAAAAGGAACATCACCAGCTAATACTAATGCAGGCTTTGGTGATCACTATGCTGGTATAAGTTTAGCAGCTGGTATATTAGCAGCACTCCACAAAAAGACATTAACTGGAAAAGGTGACAGAGTTACAGTAAGTTTATATCACACAGCTATATTTGGTATGGGATTAATGATTACTACAGCTCAATACGGAAATAAAATGCCACTATCAAGAAGAACACCTAATAATCCATTAGCAACAACTTATAAATGTAAAGATGATAGATGGATACAATTAGCATTACTTAAGTATGATGCATGGTTCCCTAAATTCTGTAAGGAAGTAATAAATAGACCTGACCTAATAGAAGATCCAAGATTTAATAAGCAATCTGAAGTAGTAAAACATGTTGAAACTTTTGTAGGAGTATTAGAAGGAGAATTTATTAAAAAGGATTTAAAGGAATGGGCAGATTTATTAGATAAGGCTGACTTACCATATGAAAAATTACAATATTGTGAAGATATATTAGAAGACGAACAAGCATGGGCAAATGACTATTTATTCAAGACCACATATGACAGTGGAAATACTGGTGTATTAGTTAATTCACCAGTTAAATTTAGCGAAGCTGGACTTAAACCATATACAGCTGCACCAAAGATTGGTGAAGATACTGAGGCAATTTTGACATCATTAGGATACAGCAAAGAAGAAATAGAAGAAATGAGAAAAGAGAATGCAATAAAATAAATTAATGTAAGTTTTTAGATGGAGGGTATAAAAACTTAGATCGAGAAAGGGGAGGAATATAAATGGCTGATAAGAAAGAGGTCAAAAAGAATGCAGCAAAAGTGATTAATGGTATATTAGCTAAATCTTATGCGGATGCTTGGAAGGCAAAAGAAGAGGGAAAACCGGTTGGTTGGTCAACTTCTGTATTCCCACAGGAATTAGTAGAAACTTTTGGTTTAGACGTATTATATCCAGAAAACCAAGCGGCTGGGGTTGCAGCTAAGAAAGAGTCCTTATCACTTTGTGAGGCTGCAGAAAGTGCTGGATATTCAATTGATTTATGTGCATATGCAAGAACAAATTTTGGACTTCTAGAAAAAGGTGGATCAGAAAACTTAAACATGCCAAAGCCTGACTTTATATGCTGCTGTAATAATATTTGTAATCAAGTTATTAAATGGTATGAAAACATTGCAAAGGAATTAGATATACCACTAATAATGATTGATACTACATTTAATAATGAAGATGAGGTAACAGAAAATAGAATTAAATACCTTAGAGCTCAATTTGAAGAGGCTATAAAACAACTTGAAAAAATTTCTGGAAAGAAATTTGATCCTAAGAAGTTTGAAGAAGTTATGAAAATCTCCGCTGAAAACGGTAAGCTTTGGAAATATTCTATGAGTTTACCATCAGGATCATTCCCATCACCAATGAATGGATTTGACTTATTTACTTATATGGCTGTTATCGTATGCTATAGAGGTAAAAAAGAAACTACAGAAGCTTTCAAATTATTGATTTCTGAATTAGAAGATAATATTAAAAATAAAGCAACTTCCTTTAGAGGAGAAGAAAAATATAGAATTATGATGGAAGGAATTCCATGCTGGCCATATATAGGTTATAAGATGAGAACTTTAGCAGGTTATGGTGTTAACATGACTGGAAGTGTTTACCCTCATGCTTGGGCATTACAGTATGAAGTAAACGATTTAGACGGAATGGCTAAAGCTTACAGTACTATGTTTAACAATGTTAACTTAGAAACAATGTGTAAATACAGGATAGATTCCTTAATAGATGGAAATTGTGATGGAGCATTCTATCATATGAATAGAAGCTGTAAATTAATGAGTTTCATTCAATATGAAATGGAAAGAAAAGTTTTTGAAGAAACAGGTATACCATACGCAGGCTTCGATGGAGACCAAGCAGATCCAAGAAACTTCAGTAAGGCTCAGTTTGAAACAAGACTTCAAGGCCTAGTAGAAGTTATGGAAGAAAGAAAGAAAGGAGGAAACAAATAATGGATAATATAAAAAATATTTTATCTAAATTAGAGGGAATTGTTAAGAACCCTAAAAAAGTTGTTTCAGATTATAAAGAAAGAACAGGAAGTAAAGTAATAGGATGTTTCCCAGTATATACTCCAGAGGAAATAGTATATGCAGCAGATATGCTTCCAATAGGCATCTGGGGAGGCGATGTTGAAGCTAATTTAGCTAAACAATATTATCCAGCATTTTGTTGTTCCATAATGCAATCCTGTATGGAATTTGGCTTAAAAGGGATATATGAGGGATTATCAGCTGTTATTATTCCTGGAATGTGCGATACATTAAACTGTATGGGACAAAATTGGAAATTTGCCATTAAAGATATTCCATATATTGCATTAGTTCATCCTCAAAATAGAAAATTAGAAGCGGGCGTAGAGTATTTAGTTGAAGAATATAAACATGTAAAAGCAAAAATAGAGGAAATAAGAGGAAAAGAAATAACTGAAGAAGAGTTACAAAATAGTATAGAGATATACAATGAACATAGAAAAGTAATGAGATCTTTTGTAAATGAAGCGGCTAAACATCCTAATACAATAAATAACTACCAAAGAAATCTTGTTATTAAAAGTGGATTCTTTATGAGAAAAGATGAACATACAAAAATAGTAAAAGAATTAAATGAGCTATTGAGTGTTTTACCGGAAGAAAAATATGATGGTAAAAAGGTATTAGTCACTGGAATACTTCTAGATTCAAAAGAAATGCTTGATGTTTTTGAAGAAAATAAATTAAGAATAGTAGCAGATGATTTAGCTCAGGAAAGCAGACAGTTTAGAACAGACGTACCAGAAGGAAAAAATGCATTAGATAGATTAGCAAGACAATGGTCAAATATTAAAGGATGTTCCTTAGCATATGATCCTAAAAAGATTAGAGGTTCAATGATTGCAAAGGAAGCTAAAGCTAAAGGAATAGATGGTGTAGTATTTGCAATGATGAAATTCTGTGACCCAGAAGAATATGACTATCCAATTGTTAAAAAGGATATTGAAAAAGAAGACATTCCTACAACTATGATAGAGGTAGACCAACAAAACAAGAGTGTAGAACAAATAAGAACAAGAATACAAACTTTCTCAGAAATATTATAAAAAATTGTAATTTAAATTTGAAACTTTAATTATAGGAAAAATTAAAAAATTTATTATATATTAAACTTTAAACTTTGTTTATAGGTGGATAGCTAATAAAAAGTAATGGGTTTATTAGATAGATTGAGATAAAAATATTTTATATAAAAATAATTAAATTTCCTTTTATAAATTATGTAGTGGTTTTTCACTAAAAGTTTTAATATATGAAGTTCTTTTATTATAGATTAGCTAGAAAAAAGGACATATTAGAAGAATTAATATGGAATTTTTAAAACAGTATATGGGCTTATAAATAAATACTTTACAAAATTAAAATGAAAAATCACTACATTTTATTGAAGGTTTAAATTTAAAAGGAGGAAAGTATGTTATTTAAAAAAGAGCATGAACTTTTAAGAAAATCCGTAAGGGATTTTGTAGATAGGGAATTAAAAGATATTCCAGAAGAAGTTGATACTGAAGGGAAATTACCTAAAGAGTTATTACAAAAACTTGCACAATATAAATTTATAAGTCCTGTAATACCTAAGGAATATGGTGGAGCTGGAGCAGACTATGTATCATACTGCATAATAATGGAAGAAATCAGTAAAAGATGCGCATCTACTGGAACTTTTATAACAGCAGGAGCATCATTGGTAGCATTACCTTTACTTAATTTTGGAACAGATGAGCAAAAAGAAAAATATTTAAAACCTCTTGCTAAAGGTGAATATATTGGATCCTTTGGACTTACAGAACCAGGAGCAGGATCTGACGCTGGTGCTGGCCAAACTACAGCAGTTTTAGAGGGAGATCATTATATTTTAAATGGAAGAAAAACATTCATTACAAATGCACCTATTTGTGACTTTGCTATAGTAACAGCAATGACAGAAAAAGGTAAGGGATCAAGGGGAATTTCAGCCTTTATAGTTGAAAGTAGTTGGGACGGATTTTCAACAGGTGCTCATGAAAACAAAATGGGAATTAGAGGAACTGAAACAGCGGATTTAATATTTGAAAATGTAAAAGTTCCTAAAGAAAATCTTATTGGAAAAGAAGGTAAAGGATTTAAGATAGCTTTAAATACTCTTGATGTTGGCAGAATCGGAGTAGCAGCTCAAGCTCTTGGAATAGCTCAAGGGGCTTTAGACGAAGCTGTAAAATATGTTAAGGAAAGAGTTCAATTTGGTAGACCTTTAGCAAAATTCCAAAATACTCAATTTACAATTGCAGATATGGAAACTAAGGTTCAAGCTGCTAGATGGCTTGTGTATGATGCCGCAGAAAAGAAAGATAATGGTATAAATCCAGGGGTTGAATCTGCAATGGCTAAATATTATGCAGCAGAAATTGCAAATGAAGTAGCTTACAAAGCATTACAATTACATGGTGGATATGGATTTATGAAAGATTATCCAATAGAAAGAATGTATAGAGATGCTAGAATTACATCTATATATGAAGGTACATCTCAAGTTCAGCAAATGGTTATTGCTGCAAAAGCTCTTAAATAGTTATATATTGAGAAATAAACAAAATTGGAGGTTAAGAATTTGAGGATAGTAGTATGCGTTAAGCAAGTTCCAGATACAACAGAAGTAAAGATAGATCCTAAAACAGGAACATTAATAAGAGAAGGTGTTCCAAGTATATTAAATCCAGATGATGCAAATGCACTTGAGGAAGCTTTAAAAATGAAAGACAAAGATGAAAATGTAACTGTGTCAGTGGTTTCAATGGGACCACCTCAAGCAGATGTTATGTTAAGAGAATGCCTTGCAATGGGAGCAGATGAGGCTTATTTAGTAAGTGATAGAGCCTTTGCAGGTTCTGATACATGGGCTACTTCAAAGGTTATTGCATCAGCAATTAGAAAGATCGGAAACTATGATATTATATTCGCGGGAAGACAAGCTATAGATGGAGATACAGCACAGGTTGGACCACAAATTTCAGAAAAATTAGGTATCCCACAGGTTACTTATGTACAAGACTTTAAAATGGAAGGGGACAAAATAACAGTACAAAGACAGCTAGAGGATGGATATGAAATAATTAGGGTTAAAAAACCTGCTCTTTTAACAGCTGTAAGTTCCCTTAATGAGCCTAGATATATGGCTGTGGACAAAATATTTGATGCCTATAAAAAGGAAATAAAAGTTTTAACTATAGATGATTTAGATATAGAAAAAGAAGGAGTAGGTCTTAAGGCTTCTCCAACTAAAGTGTTTAGATCCTTTACTCCAGCACCTAAAGGTAAGGGTGTTATGCTAGAAGGATCAACAGAAGAAGTTGTTGAAAAATTGGTTGTAAGTTTGAAACAAAAGCATATTATATAAAAATGATCGGAGGGTAATATGGATATAAAAAAAGATTTAAGTAGTTATAAAAATGTCTGGGTAATCGCAGAACAAAGACAGGGAAAAATAACTCCTGTAGTTATAGAGTTATTAGGAGAAGGTAGAAAAATAGCTAATGATATTGGAGTAGAATTGTGCGCAGTTTTACTTGGATATAATGTTGATAATTTAGCAGATGAATTAATAAAGTTTGGAGCAGACAAAGTTTATTATGCAAATGATCCATTATTAGAGAAATATACTACTGACGGATATGCAAAGGTTATAGTTGATGCAGTAAATGATATTAAACCAGAAATTGTGCTAATTGGTGCAACTCATATAGGAAGAGATTTGGCTCCTAGAATAGCATCAAACTTGGATACTGGGTTAACAGCTGACTGCACTAAGTTAGAAGTAGATCCAGAGGATAAAAAACTTAAACAAACTCGTCCAGCTTTCGGAGGAAATATCATGGCTACAATAATATGCCCTGATAATAGACCTCAAATGTCTACAGTAAGACCAGGAGTTATGGATAAAGCTGTAAAGGATGAAAATAGAAAGGGTCAAATCTTAAAATTAAGTGCAGATTTAATTAAGGATGATATAAGAACAGAAGTAGTTGAAATAGTTAAATCTAAAAAAGAGTTAGTATCCTTAACAGATGCAAACTTTATTGTATCTGGGGGACTTGGCCTTGGAAATCCTGATGGGTTTAAATTATTAAAACAATTAGCTGATAGATTAGGGGGAGTGGTTGGATCTTCTCGTGCGGCTGTAGATGCTGGCTGGATTGAAAATTCACATCAAGTAGGGCAAACAGGAACAACTGTAAAACCAACAGTTTATATAGCTTGCGGTATTTCAGGAGCTATACAACATTTAGCTGGTATGCAAGAGTCAGATATTATAGTTGCTATAAATAAAAATGAATCAGCTCCAATATTTGAGGTAGCAGACTACGGAATAGTGGGAGACCTATATGATGTAGTACCTAAGTTATTAGAATTATTAGATGATGATGATCGTATTACTAAGCTATTTGAACAAAGCAAAATAGTTTAAAATAAAATCATTTTATAAAATTAAGTATTCCATACTATTTATTTTATAGTATTTATTATAGACCTCCCTATTCTAATATAAACATATTAGAATCAGGGGGGTTATTATAAAGATAATTCTAATCTTCAGGCGGAATTTTAAAATCAACTGAAAATTAGAAAGGTAGTATTTAAAGATATATCACATCTTATGAGATTATTATCTGTGATAGTTTTAAAATAAAACAAATTTCAATATTTAAGGATTGTCTTAAGAGGGGGACAGAATATAAAAATTATGCCCAATTTAATATGTATGGGGGAGAATAATATGAGTGAAAATTCAAAATCTAAGGTAGGATTCTTAACTGCTTTCCAGGTAGCAGCAGTATGGTTTGGAGCTCATGTGGGAGGGGGATTTGCAACAGGTAACCAAACAATGAATTTTTTTGTTAAACATGGTTGGCATTCTGTATGGTTACCTGCAGTTATAGTTATAATTATAGGTTTAACTTATAGAGAATCATTAATATTAGCAAAAAACTATGGAACCTATGACTATAAAAGTTGGTCAAAAAAAATGTATGAACCCTATGACAAAGTCTTTTCTGTTATTTTTGAAATAGGATATTTAATGATAGTATTATTAGGTACAGGAGGATCTATAGCAGGTTCCGCTTCTTTAATGGAGAATTATGGTGTTAATTATTTAGTAGGGGTATTAATCACAGGCGGCATTTTCTATATATTAACTATATATGGATCTGAATTAATAAGAAAAGCTTCAACTATTATAACCGTTCTAATATTAATATTTTTAACAATCATAGTAATTGTAGGTATAGTTAATAATTCAGGGAATTTATCACATCTTGTTTCTACAAAATATTCACCTTCATCCTTTGGAACAGTTTTGTATAGCGGACTTCGATATGCTGGCTATCAGGCCTTCGTTGTTGCTATTGTACTAAGTGCTAGTGACACTTTAAAATCTGATAAAGCTATTAATAAGTCAATGACTTTAGGTATTATTTTAAACGGTGTAATGATCACATTATCCTGTATAATGTTACTGGCATGGATGCCGGGAGCTCAAAAGGAAACTATACCGATTTTATATATATGTAAACGTTTTAATAGTGGATTTTTATTATTTTCTTATTCAGTAGTATTATTTTTAGCCTTTGTATCCACAGGTATAGGGTGTGTCTTTGGAGCAGTGGCTAGATTTGAACATGTTTTTAAGAAACCAGAAAATATTAAAAAAAGAAGAGGATTAATTTCTCTTGTTTGTATGGTGTTATCTATGGCAATTTCCTTGTTTGGATTAACTAAAATTGTTGTTGTAGGCTATGGATATGTGGGAATAATCGGTATATTTGCTGTAGTTATTCCATGTATAGTTGTAGGAAGAATAAAAAATAATAAATTTAAAAAAGAGCAACAAGGTATATTAAGGGAAGATAAAGAGGATATATCATCAAAAGAAGGTCAACATGACACACCAAAGGAGGATAAGGACAGCGACAGTGTGTCAATAGAACAGAAAGATAACATATCAGAACAAGATAAGGACAGTGTATCAGTAGAAAATAAAGATGATATATCAAAAGAAAATGAGGACAATGCATTAATAGAAGGTCAAGATGATATATCAAAGGAAAATAAGGAAAGTATGTCAGTAGAAGATCAAGTTGATGTGCTAAAGGGAGAACAGGACAGTGTACCAGAAGGTGCAGATGATACATTAAAGGAAGTTAAGGAAAGTGTGTCAGTAGAAGCTCAAGATGATATGTTAAAGGGAGAACAGTACAGTGTATCAGAAGGTGAAGATGATACGTTAAAGGAAGATAAGGAAAATGTGGCAGTAGAAGGTCAGGATGATATGCAAAAAGGAGATAAAGAAAGTATATCAATAGAAGAGGAAAAAAGTACAGATGACGATGCATCAAAGGAAGATGGGGACAATGTATCAGTAGAAGATCAAAATAATATATAAAAAAAGATAGTATATCAACTGTAGAGTCTGAATAACAATTACTATACTAAAATATTTTAAAAAGGGGGATACACATATGTATACAATGGGATTGGATATAGGTTCTACTACTTCTAAGGGTGTTATTATAAAAGATGGAAAGGAAATAGTTGCTAATGTTTTAGTACCTGTTGGAACTGGAACCAGTGGACCTCTAAAATTAATAAAAGAATTAAAAGAAAAATCTAATTTAACAGAAAAGGACATAGAAAAAACCGTAGTTACAGGCTATGGTAGAATCCAATATAAAGATGCTGACAAACAAATAAGTGAATTAAGTTGCCATGCTAAAGGAGTAGCATTTTTAATACCAGGTGCAAGGACTATAATAGATATTGGCGGACAAGATGCTAAGGCTATGAAGTTGAATGATAAGGGTAAACTTATAAATTTTATAATGAATGATAAGTGTGCCGCTGGTACAGGAAGATTTTTAGATGTTATGGCAGGAGTTCTTGAAACGGATGTTTCTAAGCTAGGAGAAATATCAGAAAAATCTACAAAGGAAGTTTCAATTAGCAGTACCTGTACTGTGTTTGCTGAATCAGAGGTGATTTCTCATCTATCAGCAAATGCAAAGAAAGAAGATATTGTAGCAGGAATTCATACCTCTGTAGTAAGACGTGTATCAACTCTTGCCATGAGAGTAGGTATTGAAGATCAAGTAGTTATGGTAGGTGGAGTAGCTAGAAATAAAGGAATAGTTAAAGCTATGGAAAAGGAACTAGGCCATGATATAAAAGTACCAGAATTAGCACAATTAACTGGAGCATTAGGTGCAGCTATATATGCTTTTGAGGAAACAAAATAGATTTAATTTTAACAACGCAAAGATAAAAAGTACATTCATAAACTAATTCATTTCACTAAGAAGTTCTAAATATGACTACATTAAAAATTTTCTACCTAGGAGAGGCGCCATCCTTGGCTTCACTCCTAGCTCCTCACGTCCTGTGAGGAATTACAAAAATTTTTAATTCCGTCAAATTAAGAACTACTAAAGCTTATTCATATGTTTATTTTATGTACTTTTTATCTTTGCTATATTAAAATTAAATCTATTCTTATATTTTACATAGTTCTTTAAAATATTATTTTTTGTTATAAAATAGTAAACCGGAAAGGAATACAAAAATAGAAATACCTAAATCAATTATTACAGAAGGTTTAGAAAGTCCACCGTATACAACAATTAAAGCTCCCATAAGGGCAAGGGAAGGAATAACAAATCTTTTTATAAATGATAAGTCCTTCATTTTCATCATATATGCAATATAAATAATAATATAAATTCCATATATTAAAGCTATTGGTAATTCTGAAATATCTACAAACATCTTATTAGGAAATAGTCCTTTAAAATTCATATACCAAACCACTAAATAAATGCAAATTAAAATAAAGTTTGCTATAGTAGAATTAGTAGGTATATTAGTTTTACTATCTAATTTAGAAAAAGCCTCTGGTTTAATACCTTGACCACGAATAGCCAAAGAATAAAAGGAACGAGAACCTCCAAGTATAAGTCCATTAAGAGTACCTAAACAGGATACTATTATGAATGCTGTAAGAATGGATGCGCCAAAGTTTCCGAATACAGTCCTAGCAGCCACATTTACAGTATTGTCTCCTTGTTTTAAAATAGTTTCAGTAGGTATCATTCCTACAATACCCAGAAAATATAAAATATATATAATAACTATTACTAATGAGCCAAATACAAGAGCTTTAGGAAGAGTATTTTTGGCATCTTTGATTTCACCATTAATTGTTGTTGCAATAATCCATCCTTCATATGCAAAGGCTGCTCCTAATACAGCAGCTGCAAAACCACTTCCACTGTCACCTATAGTAGATACTTTAGAAAAATTTTCAATTAAAATTCCATTATTGAGTCCTTGAAATATACCCAATATAGCGATGATCATTAAAGGAACTAGTTTGATTGCTGTTGAAGCAATTTGGAATTTCCCTGAT
Source organism: Clostridium sporogenes (assembly GCF_001889325.1). Lineage (NCBI taxonomy): Bacteria > Bacillati > Bacillota > Clostridia > Eubacteriales > Clostridiaceae > Clostridium > Clostridium sporogenes. Next base: position 3,965,890 of record NZ_CP013243.1, read on the forward strand.
AGTATAGGTGAAATATAGTTCAAAATATATATGCCTATCATATATATTGCGGCCATAATCCATACAAAATTACCATCTTTATTAAATAAAATAGCAGTATAATTACCAGCTGCCCAAGCTAGTACCGCAGCTATTGCTGGATAATAAATAATTCCATTAAACCATCCTATTAAGTAAGCAAATTTTTCTGAAAGCATACCCTCGGCATAGTCAACTATCCCGTTAGATCTTTCAAATCTATTAGCACACTCTGCAAAAACTAAGGCTCCAAAAATCATAGAAATTGCTCCTACCAACCATGCAAGTAAGGCTGTTTTTACATTTCCACCTGAAGCCATAAGAATATTATCAGCTTTAAAAAATACACCAGATCCGATTACTATACCAATAACCATGGAAACTGTTGTCCAAAGCCCATATTTCTTTTCTAACATACACACCTCTCCTTTTCTTTAGTATTTCCTAATAATTAAAAAACTTAATAACTATATGAAGTAGTTCAGACTAAATCAATGAAATGTATCTATTCTGTGAAGAGAATTTGATAAATTTTACTATGATACAATAGTAAAGTTAATTAGGAATTGAGTTTTATTATATAGAGTTCTACAATTTTCGTCAATGATTTTTTCATTTTGGGCTTTATAAAGGAATAATATTAATATTGTGGAAATTAATAAACGAATTTTTAAGCTTAAGAGTAAGTTTTTATTCCCTCTTAAACTTAGAAATCCTTATACAGTTTTTAAAAAGTAAATAGCATTATACAATAATTATCTTATATCTAAATTTAAGCCTTCTACATATAATACTCTTTTAGAGAAGGTTCCATGAACTACAGTCATATTTGAATTTTCATGTATAAAAAGTGGTCCATCTACCAGAAAGGTTATTTCTCTTTTGTTTTTATAATCTGTGACATAAACTTTATGATATATAACATGACTGTTTTTACTATGATGCTCAGTTATACCAGTACACATTCCAGTTAGAGAAGTCTGTAGTCCCAAAAGTCCTTCTATCCAAGATAACACATCTGGAAAAAGTAAAATTAAAAGGAGTAATGAAAATAAGGTGCCTTTTGAAATAAATATACCGTACACAAGAGCCAGGTCATATAGTAATCGTGAAGGACTCTTCCATCTATTTTTAAAAGGTACATTTATGTGAGGGGAATACCAAATTTTAAATCTCCATAGGAAACTACTTTTTTCACAGTTTTCATCAATATATCCGCAAGCCTTTTGCCATTGTAATTGTCTATCTGTTAATTCTAGAGTCATTATTTTTTTAGTTAATATAAGAATCCCAATATATATTATTTCCATTACAAAGGATGATAGGATTACATCTAGGTTTTTTAAAAGAAAAATACATACTAAAATATACGTTATAAAAAATATATTAACTAAATATAGAGGCCTAATTCTCATACTTACTTGTGTCTTTATTTCTTCATTAATATTAATTTTTTTCTCAACAGCAATGACTACACAAAGGAATAATACGGAATTAAGAGTGAAAAGAACTACTGATCGCATAGTTAAATCTCCGAAGAGTTTTATATTGAACCCTTTATTATTTAAATGAAATATTGAACTGTAAACTATATTGAAAATTAATATACATAGGTAGAAAGATCTTATACTTTGCAAATTACGTTTATTACTCATAGGTCACCTCTAAAATATAATTGATATAATTATTTTATCACAAAATTTAATTATAGTATTCGCTATAATTGTTAACGTTTTTACAATTTTCTATGTTAATATTCGTAAAAATCATTGACTTAAAAGGTTAATTCTGCTAATATCAAGTTACAAATTCTATTAAATAATATATAAAGGATCGAGAGACTTATTTATATATAAAGACATAATTAAATAATTTGCTCATATAATTCCTGAATATGGAGGGAAGTTTCTACCAGATAACCGTAAATTGTCTGACTATGAGTGGAATCCTACTTATGGTTATTTTAAATATCTATTTTTATTATCTAAAATAATGAACGATAAGGTTTTCATTTATAGTATGAATACCTTATCGTTTTTTTATATTATGAGCATGAAATTTACTAGGAGGACTTTACAATGAAAAACACTAAAGATACTAATTTAATTGTTGGAATTGATGAAAAAATTAGCTTAAGATACGCCTTTTTTCTAGGTTTACAACATGTTTTTGCTATGGATTTATACATAGTTCCTATAATATTGGCAGGTATTTTATCTCTTGATGCCCAGAATACAGCCTATTTTATACAAATGAGTTTTATAGCCGCTGGAATTGCTACACTAATACAAACTGGTTTATGCATGCGATTACCTATTATGCAGGGACCTTCCTATATTCCTATAGGTGCCTTAGCTGCCATCGGAAGTAAGTTAGGACTACAAGCTATGGTTGGCAGTTTAATTCCAGGTTCACTATTTTTAATGATACTTGGTTATCCATTACGTTTTCTCTCAAAAATAATTTCTAAATTTATTCCACATATTGTTGGAGGTACTGTTATTGTGATAGTGGGAATATCTTTAATGCCTGTGGCTATGACTAATATTTTTACTGCACCGGGTAATTTAAAAATAAATTGTATCCTTGCTCTTATTTCATCAGCTTTATTAGTTAGCTGTATGATGATAGGACGTAAATCCAATAAGTTTGGCAAAGCTGTTCGAATTACATCTGTAATGATTTCATTAATTGGTGGTACTATAGCAGCTTCATTATTAGGAGTCGTAGATTTTACACCCGTTACAAAGGCAGCTTGGTTTTCATTCCCTAAATTATTACCCTTCGGAAAACCAGTATTTGATTTAAAAGCAATTTTAACTATGTTATTTATTTATGCAGTTATTTTAGTTGAAACCTCAGGAACTTGGTTTGCAGTTTCTGCTGTTACAGGAAGCGAATTAACAGATGAAGGTTTAAATAGAGGTGCTGTAGGTGAGGGAATTGGCTGTTTTGTAGGTGCATTGTTTGGTGGTACTCCAATGACAGGCTATTCCACAAATGCAGGCATTATTGCAGTAACAGGTGTGGGTAGTAGAATGGCTATTATTGCTGGAGGAATCATATTAGTTGCCCTTGGTATGTTACCTAAATTAATGAATGTAATTGCTTGTATACCTAGCGCAGTTGTTAGTGGAGTTTTTGCAGTAGTATGTGTAATTATAGCTATGAACGGCTTTAAGTCAATTCAGCATGAAGAATTTGATGAAAGAAATATGTTATTAATTGGACTACCTATTCTTTTAGCACTTGGAACTACTGTTTTACCTAAAGATATCTTAAATAGTTTGCCAAGTCTTGCAAATTATATTTTTTCCTCTGGAATTACAGTAGGAGCTTTGGCTGCAGTAATATTAAATATACTTTTACCTAAGGCACCCGTAGAAGTATCTAAATCACAAGAATATAAAGAGGCTGTGTAGAATTTTTATTCCATTCTAATACTTCCATATTATTTAAAATGAGAGTAAAGAGTATTACGTTCCTTGATAAAGATTTGTAAGCTTTAGAGGGAGCAAAATTTCTATTTCAAGCCAAGAATACTGTTTATATTTAAGTTTTATTGAACTATATAGAAAAAAATAGAGACATATAGGGGGATTATATTATGGATCAAATTTTGATAAAAAATGGTTACATTATTACAATGGATTCTTCAAAGAAAATATTTGAGAAAGGTGATATTTTAGTTGAGAATTCTAAAATTATTGCTATAGGTAATGTGGAATCTGAATTAATTAAATCTAATGTTGAAATTATAGATGCTAATGGAAAAATCATAATGCCTGGTTTAGTAAATACTCATGTGCATTTATCTCAACAATTAGCTAGAGGCTTAGCTGACGATGTAGATCTTTTAACTTGGCTTCGCAAACGTATATGGCCTTACGAAAGCAATATGGATTTAGAGGATTCTTATATTTCTTCACTAGCCTGTTGTACAGAACTAATACGTTCAGGTGTTACTACTTTTTGTGAAGCTGGTGGACAAGAAGTAGATGGCATGGGAAAAGCCGTAGGAGAAGCAGGACTTAGAGGTATTCTTTGTCGCTCTACTATGGATTGTGGTGATGGTTTACCATTAAAATGGCAGGAAACCACAGAGGAATCTTTAGAAAAACAAGTAGAGTTACTTGAAAGGTGGAATGGTAAAGGAGATGGACGTATTAAGTATTGGTTTGGCTTAAGAACTATTTTTAATACTACAGATAAATTAATAACTAAAACTAAAGAACTAGCAGATAAATATAAAGTATGTATTCATATGCATGTTGCTGAAATAGAAGAGGAAGTTAGATATGCAGAAGCAACTCGTGGTGAAACCACTGTTCAGCATTTAGCTAAATTAGGGGTATTAGATAAAAACTTTTTAGCTGTACATACAGTATGGCTTACAGAACAAGAAATTGATTTATTTAAGCTTCATAATGTAAAAGTATCCCATAATCCTGGTGCTGCAATGAAAGTTGTTTTAGGTTTTGCACATATTCCAGAAATGCTTGAAAAAGGAATCAATGTTTCAATCGGAACTGATGGCGCTCCTTCTAATAATAGAATGGATATGTTTGATGAAATGCATTTAACATCATTAATACATAAAGGTAGAAGATTGAATCCAAAGGTTGTTCCTGCTGATGAAGTATTAGAAATGGCTACAATGAATGGTGCTAAATGTGCCCTTTGGGAGGATGAAATAGGATCTTTGGAGGTAGGAAAAAAAGCAGATTTAATAATTATTAACCCTAAATCTATTGGTAGCCTTCCTATGCATGATCCAATTGGAAATATAGTATATTCAATGCACTCTAGTGATATAGAATCTTCTATGTGTAATGGTAAGTGGTTAATGAAGAATAAAGTATTATTAACTATAAATGAAGAGGATATTATTAGAGAAGCACAGGAAAAGGCAACAGCCTTAGTTAAAAAAGCAGGTATTGTCTTACCAAAACGTTTTTAAAAATAGAAGTAACAATACATAGATTACCTCCTGATAAAGTGTGAACAGTATATTATATGTTATTTATATGGAAGAATGACTTAAAATGTACAGCAATTATTTATTCTTTTTATCAATGTTCTTTATATAATGAGCCTAAAGTTCCGCATTCTAAACTAGAAATTAATGTTCAAAGATTTTAAGTATATTAAAATGCGTAAAGGAAAAAATATATAAGTAAATTTAGTTATTTTTATTGCAGAATTTCTATAGTGGATGGAGGTAAATGAAGTGAAAAAAGTAATTAAAGTAGTATCAGTTATTCTAGTTATACTTGTAATAGCAGGATTTTTTATTATTAAGAATTTAACTGAGACCAAGGATGGTAAGCTTAATATGTATGTTGCTGCAAACTTGCAGTTATATAAAATTCTTAATCCTAAATCACTCAATAGTAAATCAATTGAAGAAACTAGAGGAGCTTTAAATAAGCAATCAACTAGGTGGTCAAATAAACCTATACCATTTTCCAATATTAAAAACCTTCATATAAAAATGAACAATGAAAAAATACCAGTACGAATATATACACCTGAAAAGGGTAGTAATTTCCCTATAATCATTTATTCACATGGTGGTTTCTGGATTGGAGGAAATGTTGATACTATTGATGGGGTTTGTAGAAAGCTTTCACAGAATACAAAAGCAATTGTAATATCTGTAAACTATAGGCTTGCTCCAGAAAATCCTTTCCCCGCTGGTCTTAATGATGTATATAATGTGCTTCAGTGGACTTATAAAAATGGAAAAAGCATAAATGGAGATGAAAAACATATAGCAGTTATAGGGGACAGTGCAGGTGGAAATCTTTCTGCTGCAGTTTCATCAATGTCACGGGATAAAAATGGACCTCCTATAACATGTCAGGTATTAATATATCCATCAACAAATATATTTAAACTGAACAGTAAATCTTGGTCTTATTTTTCTAATAGCTTTAATGTTTCAACAGAGGATATGGAAAAGTATATTTCAATTTATGCACCAAAAAAAGAAGATAGAAAAAACCCTTATGCATCCCCACTTTTAGCTAAGGATCTTAGAAAATTACCTGATACACTCGTAGTGACAGCAGAAATTGATCCCCTTAGAGATGAAGGGGAAGCTTATGCTAATAAACTAAAAGAATCTGGGGTTAAAGCAGAGGTCACTAGATATAAAGGTATTACTCATGGATTTATTACAATGGATAAGATTACAAATAAAGCAGACGAAGCATTAAATCAAATTTCTCTATATATACAAAAAGAGTTTCAAAAATAAACTTAATATAATTATTTTATTACAAAATTTATTATAAAGGATGTTGCAGAGATAAAAGTTAAGTTTAGTTGACAAATTGCCATCTTTACTTGATAGAAAAGATTTTTAATGTCTAGTATACTATAGTTAAAAGTTAACTTGAAATAGAGTAAAGGCTGGTGAGAATTATGTCATTAGGAGAAAAATTATTATATTTGCGTAAAAAGGCAGGTTTATCACAGGAAGATGTTGCTGAAAAATTAAGTGTATCCAGGCAAACAGTAAGTAAATGGGAAACAAATCAAACGGTTCCTGAACTTAATAAAGCAAAATTACTAAGTGAACTTTACAATGTAAGTTATGACTATCTTATTAGTGAAAATTATATTAGTGGCGATGTTACTGGTATTGAAATGATAGTTGATGAAATTGACTGGACAGGTGCATGGAGTAAAAAATATCCTATTTTAGCTTCATATCCAGGTATAAAAGGAATAAATACTTATAGTGAAAAGATATCTGAGCTTTATGATAGTTTTAAAAATGATTTCGGCTTTAACGATACAGATACTGTTTTGGTTTTAAAAGATATTTTATACCAAAAATATAAAATGGAGAAAAAGAAAACCAAATAAAATGAGCATACTTTATAGAGAAAAGCTCTCACATTGTGAGGGCTTTTTATAAATGCTTTTATATGATAATATTATGTTTTATCACTTTTTCAAAAAATAATCTGAAAAAGTACCCCATTTTTCTATTCTATTAAAGCTAGGATAAGATGAGATAAAGTGCACTATTATTGGAGAATTATCTAGTTTGGGGTGAAAACTAAAAAATTTTCTATCACCATATCTAATAGCCTCTAAAGCAAGAGGTAATTCACGCCTAAAAATATGATTTCGTACACCTGTAACAATTGGATTATTTCCATCTACATGTAGATACACATGAAATAAGTAGTTTTTTTCTTTTTCAATCAATTCCCCAAGAACCTCATCCCGCATGGCATCAATTTTATCATAGGCATAGGTTAATCCAATAGTTAAAAAAAGTTCTGCGGTTATATCAGAATGAGTAAGGGTATAGCGTCTTCCTAGAATAGGTTCTATATTAGTTACTCCATCTCTAAATTCCACTGAAAGTTTTTCAGGGTTCAATTTGCTCATTTAATCCCTTCCTGTACAATATTTCTCATAGGACTATTATATGATTAGGTTAAGGAAGTTGTCATTTAGGTAGCTATAAAATCTATTATAATATCATTAGCGCTATATAAATTTATAAAAAGAATATTAAAATAAATATTCATATCTGCAATCTTCTCCCTTAGTTGAACATTAATATAGATGGAAAGCCACCCTTAATAATTAAATATATGGGTGGCATAGTTGTATTTAATTTATATGCGAAACGATTGTAAATAGTTTTGTATGTCTTCTTCAGAAGTATTGAGCAAATCAGTAAGCATCCTTTGAATAGAGTGCAGGGTTTTAATTCTCTCTTCAATTTCGTAGATTTTATTCTTTACCAATCCTTTTAAATTCTCTCCATTCATTTCTTGGCTGAGCATTTGCAGTATTTCTTTGATTTCTTTTAACGAATATCCTAATGATTTAGCATCTTTGATGAATTTAATTTTCACAAGATAATCATCTGTGTAGACTCGGTAACCATTGGCTATCCGCTTTGGGGCAGGCAAGATGCCATTATCTTCATAGTAGCGTATAGTTGATGTACTTACCCCAGTTTGCCTTGCTAGTTCACCGCGTGTCATTTTGTTCACTTATATTACCCCCATTCTTTCTAATTAATTATTTTAATTCAATCTTTTTTTCGTGTATATATCACTAAATTTTACTTCGGGGTACTTAGACGAAGGGCCATCTAGAAGAATTGAATGGTTACCTTTTAAATACTGGTCAAAAAAAGCTCTTACATAAGATCTTGTAATATCTATGTTATGAACTGGATCAATGCCTTTGGCAAAAAGTAAAGGAGACATTAGTGATATATCTGTAAAGCTCTGATGAATAAAATGATCTACAGTTAAATAGTATGTGCTGTTAGTACTTTTGTTTATAACCGATTGGAGATCAGGGATAAACTCCTCATAGAACACCTTATCTTTTTTTATAGTAGATGGATCAAAGCTTGCAGCTGTACCGACTGACATCAAATACATAAACGGCTGCTTTAAACCCTTTTGAGAAACACTCCCCCAGAATCCCCCTTCTAGACTTACACCTGCCTTTAGTCGATTATCTTGAGCTAGGCTTTTGCAGTTGTTGCTCCTCCATAGGAATGTCCGAACATTCCAATACGCTCAAGGTCTAGCTTACCTTGGAGTAGAGCATTAGGATCTTTTTTATTCCATTTTGTAAGAGTGTCAAGCAGGAAGCTGATATCTGCTACACGAATTCCTACATTCCCAATGTTATGTTTGTATAGCTCAGATGCTGTCATACTTTTGGTATCTGGCTTGTAGAAAATAGAACGTCCATCAGGAAATGTTACCTTGGCAGATGTATATGGATGATCCAGGCCCACTACTATATACCCATGACTTACAAGTTCTTCAATAGTTGTCAAGCTCTGAAAACGGGTGGAGCGTACTCCGGGAGAGAACAACAGTACTGGATATTTGGATTCAGCTGTTGATATTTTAGCGCCCTGGACAACATGAGTAGGAACTTGTGACAAATGGGTGAATAACTGCTTAGGTATATTAAAAACTAGGCTAATTGCCTCTCCTAGTTCAGAAGGGTAATGCTCAACTGTTTTCCCTTTAATATCCTTTTGGTCAACTGGATACCAGACATTTACCATGATCTCTCGCTTGTCATCGGGAGAGGTACTTAAAGTTTTAGCACGGGATTCATCAGTAAGATGAGCGGAAACAGTACCAATTCCATAGTTACCAGTTGGCTTAGGCATAGTAAAGACAGGCAACAGAAAGCTTAAATACGCAGACGTACCGATGAATATCAAAACCAAAATGGATACAAAGCTCTTTTTTAATAGTGACTTAGGTATAGATTGGGATTTAGGTTTACTGTTTGATTTTATCAATCTGTAGATTAAGACGATTATCAGCACTAATGCTACGGCATAAGATGGAACCATCTGTATGCGAAAATGATTAATAGTTCCATGTAGTAACATAACTAGCACCACGGACAGTAAAAAAACTATATCCAGACGGCGATTTGGTTTTACAAAAAGAATTCCACCAGTAGTTGTCAAAATCACTAGGAATAAAATAACCTCTAACATTCTCATTATAAACTATCTCCTATTTTATCTGATGACTACCTACCCTAATACTGCTATTTTTTATAAGTTGCAGATAAGAGCAGCTACGTCCCTATGTTAATTCTTATAAGCTTCAACTGGAGTAGGGATTTCTTTTAAGCAAACTCCGTTTGAAACTAAGAAGTGTTTTGCTAAATTCATCCGTAATGAAAAACATCAATGGATGATAATTAAATAATAAGCATTGAAGTATACTGCAATGTCAAGTCTATTTGAGAATATTTATGGTGTCAGATACTGTGCGTCCATTATAGTAGTTTTTCCAGGTAAATTAAAAAATAAAAGTAATGTAAACTCAATCATATTAGTGGTTTATATAGGATTTTTCATAGAAATTTCTATTTTATAAAATCATCGGGAAAGCTTTATGGAAAATCTTGATATTTCAATGGGGGTGTGCTATTTTTAATTTTAAGGAATATTGATTTTACAGTGGTTGAACATTAACAAGGGATGCATTTAAATTTGTACACAATCTGAAATAAATGTGACGTAACTCTTGAAAATTCAGATGCAGACAATGTTCTTTGAAAATTGAATAATGCGGTGTTTTTAAATTATTATGTTTTTATATAGACATGAAAATATATAGAAAGCATGGTATAATTTTAGTATTAACTAAATCGTAGTTGTAAATTATTTTTAGCAAAATAGGTCAAGTAAAAATCCATAAGAATATGTTATCCTTTATTCAAGAGGTGAGAACATGGAAAATTGGGAAAAGATAAATGCGGTATATCGTATGCAAATTTATATTGATAATCATATAACCGAATCAATAACTCTTTGTATGCTTGCAAATGCGGCAGGATATTCGCCATGGCACTCTACAAGGATTTTCAAGGAATTAACAGGTAAAACACCATTTGAATACATTCGAGCACTTCGTTTGTCTAGGGCTGCTGTTAAATTGAGAGATGAGAATGTTAAAATAATTGATGTCGCACTTGATTTCGTTTTTGACTCACATGAAGGTTTTACAAGAGCGTTTTCCAAGCAATTTGCTATGACTCCTCGATACTACTGCAAAAATACACCTCCACTGAAACTTTTTATGCCCAATCATATCCGTGCTTATTACCTTATGCTACAAAAAGGAGAGGATAACATGTCTAAAAGTTCTAATGTGAAAACAATTTTTGTACAAGTAGTTGACCGTCCTGCAAGAAAGTTAATTTTGAAACGTGGAATCAAAGCTACACATTATTTTGAATATTGCGAGGAAGTAGGATGTGATGTATGGGGAGTTCTTTCTAGTATCAAAGAAGCCATCTATGAACCTATTGGAATGTGGATGCCGGAGAACTTGCTGAAATCAGGTACGTCAGTATATACTCAAGGTGTAGAAGTTCCAGCCAATTATGGAGGAGAAGTCCCAGAAGGATTTGATTTAATTGATCTTCAGCCCTGTAAGATGATGGTTTTTCAAGGACAGTCTTATGATGACGAAAAATTTGATGAAGAGATAAAGGAGCTATGGGATATTATGAAAAATTACAATCCTGAGGTTTACGGCTTTAAATGGGCTGATGAAGATGGACCAAGATTTCAATTAGCACCTATGGGATACAGAGGATATATTGAAGCAAGACCAGTAAAACAGCTAAATATAAAATAAGTCATACAATTTTTATTAATATTTACAATTATTAAAACTCAATAATCTATTAGAATACCGTATTATTCAAATGAATTTTACGGTATTTTTACGTAGTTGAAGATGATGGTTAATTCGCAATTCAATTGTGCGACAAGAAGTCGCTAAATAATAGTGTTTCGTCAAAAGAAATTGTGCTAGTCACTAAGCATATTCCCGCTCAAAACTGCATTTTGAGTAATTGAAATGTGGGTTGCATGAGAGTTAAAGGTCTAATGCAGAATATAACCATAGTAGTCTACAGGGCTAGGGAAAGAATGAGAATGTATAAACGTAAGTTGAATCTTTGTAAGTTTCGTCATGCGAAGTTAAGCCAAAGGTGGTTGATAGGCTTATATTATAGGTTGGAAAGATTGCTTTTTTGTTCAATCGAGGAGTGACCCATATACCTATCGGAATATAGAAGGATACTTAACTCATTCATATCTATTATTAGTGGAACTTGGTAAGCCCTATATACTCCAATTAAGGTAGGACAATCGCAAGAAAGTCACAATGTATAGAGGGTAAGGGAGTGTAGAGAAAGCGAAAGCCAACAAGACGAAAGTCTAGGGAAATACATAACCCGTTGGATAGGAGTCCAAATTTGCTCTAATCCGAAAGGATGCAGACTTCTACATGGTCGTCAACACGAAAGAAAACGAAAAGTAACCAATTACAAAAGAGGAGTTTAGTTATGAAAACTATTAATAAACTTAATAAGTCGGCTACTTCTCCACATATCACAGAGTGGTACACACTTAACTGGAAGAAAATAAACAGATATGTGAAGAGATTACGCCAACGAATTTTTCGTGCCGAGCAGTTAGGTCAAAGAAGAAAGGTTAAGAAACTACAAAGACTAATGTTAAGAAGCAAGGCTAATTTGTTAATTTCAATCAAGAGAGTAACTCAAATCAACAAAGGGAAGCGTACAGCGGGAATTGATGGATTTAAAGCAACTACTGAGTGGGAGAAAATAGGATTATTTAACCTATTCAAAAGTTACAACATCAAGTATATTAAACCAAAACCTGCTAAAAGAACATATATCCCTAAGAAAAACGGTAAATTAAGACCTTTAGGAATACCAATAATTAAAGATAGGATATATCAAAATATTGTTAAGAATGCTCTCGAACCTCAATGGGAGAGTAAATTTGAATCCATAGCATATGGTTTTAGACCAAAAAGAAGTACACATGACGCAATAGAGCAACTGTATTTAAAATTGAGGAAAGGTAGTAAACGTCAGTGGATTTTTGAAGGTGATTTCAAAGGCTGTTTTGATAATTTAAACCATGAATATATTATGGAATGTCTTAATAACTTTCCAGCTAAAGAAACAATATATAAATGGCTTAAGGCAGGATATATTGATAATAATGTCTTTAAAAATACTAACGAAGGGACACCGCAAGGTGGAATAATTTCACCGTTACTAGCTAATATTGCATTACATGGAATAGAAGAAGAACTAGGAGTTAAATATCGGCTTAACAAAAGACAAGGATACTATCTAAAGGATGACTCCATAGGTATTGTGAAATATGCTGATGATTTTGTTATTCTATGTAAGACAAAAGAAGAAGCAGAAACAATGTACGAGAAACTTAGTCCTTATCTTAAGAAAAGGGGACTGGAACTTGCTGAAGATAAAACGAGAATAACTCATATCAGTATGGGATTTGATTTTCTTGGATTCAATATAAGGCAATACAAGAAAAATAAGGGCATGACATTACTAATTAAACCATCCAAAGCAAGTATTAAAAAAGTCAAAAAATCAATCAAAGAAGTCTTTGAAGAACATAGAGGTAATCCAATCGGAGCAATAATAGGTAAACTTAATCCAATCATAAGAGGCACAGGAAACTATTGGTCTTGTGTAATATCGAAAGATATCTATAGTAGCATAGATTATTATGTATGGCTTAAGACAAGAAAATATCTTAAAACACTTCATCCAAATAAATCTTGGAAATGGAGAATAAAGAGATACTTTAAACCTGATTTCACGGGAGTAAGTAAAGACAAATGGATACTTACAGACCCTAATAATAACAAAAATCAATTAATGAAAATGAATTGGATACCTATAGTAAGACATGTATTAATTAAATATAAAAATAGCCCAGATGACCCTAGTTTAAAAGACTATTTTAAAGTAAGAGATGAAAAAGAGTTCAATAGACATAATATTTTAAGCAGACGCAAATTAGCTAAGAAAAGCAAATATAAATGCAGAATATGCAATCAATCATTAGTTAGCGATGAATCACTTGAGGTTAATCATATTGTACCAACTCTAATTGGTGGTAAAGATGTATATGATAACTTAGAACTACTACATACAAGTTGTCATATACAACATCATAAATTACTGAATAAATATGGAGAAGGTAGAGATTTGCCTAAAATTAAAAAATTCTTTGCAGAAAGAAATGTAGACCCATCAAGCAAAGAGGGAATAAGATTAATGAAAAAACAACTTAAGAAATTTAAATATACAAATTGCTAGGATAAATGATGGCTTGAGCCGTATGTTTTGAAAGAGACTTGTACGGTTCTTAGGGGGGAAGGAAGCCGAAAGGTTTCCGACCTACCCGACATATTGCGAATGGAGGTTTTGCTTTGAATAAAAGGGAAATTAAAAAAAGAAAGAAGATAATGAGAGAACGTTTTAATTTCTTTAATCAACACACTATCATGTGTGGAAGAAAAAACGGAAAAACACTATTCATAAGAGCTATTTATAAAGCTTGCATTAGTAATAGTTATAAGTATTTTAAGATACTAAAAAAGACCTACGAGAAGTTATTTATATCAGTTGATTGGTCAAATGGAAAAGATTATAGTGTTAAAAGGTAAAGGTTTTTTACTTTTATTAAAAAAGTAAGCATATAAAGCTGAGCGAATATGATATAATTACCATTAGTTAAATTAAAATAGTAATTTTATGTGTAGTAAAGATTATTTATATTTTGTGTGAGATATACACGAGATATTTTTGTGAGGTGTGAGGAAAATGGATTTTGGATATGAAATAACAATTCCAATGGAGGAAGAAGCTGAGTATATCGGAAATATGTTGCTGGAATTTAATCTTCAATCGAAACCGCTTTCACAGGAAAAACCGTTTATCAGTATTAATAGATGCATAAAAGATGAAAACGGAGGGATTATTGGCGGAATCTTGGCATGTTTAGCATTGTGGCACATTCTCAGTATTGACACATTATGGGTAAAAAAAGAATTTCGTAACCAGGGAGTTGCGAAACAATTATTGAGCCTTGTGGAAACTGAGGCCAGAGATATGGGTTGCCATATTGTATATCTGAGTACATATGATTTCCAAGCGAAAGATTTTTATTTGAAAAATGGATATGAAATTTTCGGCGTATTAGAAGATTGCCCCAAAGAGCACAAGCTTTATCATTCATCTAAGAGACTGTAATAATAACATGTAATATCTTAGTTATGACACAACATTCTTATTTAACGACTGAACTATAAAATCAAATAATTTTTCTAAATGCCGTATTATTCAGAAATGAACTTTACGGCATTTTTATGTCGTAATACAAAGGTGCGACAAGAAGTCGCTAAATAATAGTGTTTCATCAAGAAACTATGCTAGTCACTAAGCATATCCTCGCTTGAAACTGCATTCTAAGTAATTGGAATGTGGGTTGCATGAGAGTCAAAGGTCTAATGTAGGATATAATCACGTTAATCTACAGGGCTAGAGGAAGAATGAGAATGTATAAACTTAGGTTGAACCTTTGTAATTTTCGTCATGCGAAGTTAAGCCAAAGTGGTTGATAGGCTTATATTATGGATAGGAAAGATTGTTTCTTTGTCCAATCGTGGAGTGACCCATATATCCATCGGAATATAGAAGGATACTTAACTCATTCGCATCTATTATTAGTGGAACTTGGTAAGCCCTATATGCTCCAATTAAAGGTAGGATAATCGCAAGAGAATCACAATGCATAGAGGGTAAGGGAGTGTGGAGAAAGCCAAAGCCAATAAGACGAAAGTCTAGAGAAATAAATAACTTATTGGATAAAGGTTCAAAATTTGCCTTAACCCGAAAGGGTGCAGACTTCCACATGGTCATCAACACGAATTTAAACGAAAAGTAATCAATTACGAAAGAGGAGTTTAGTTATGGAAACTATTAATAAATTTAATAAGTCGGCTACTTCTCCACATATCACAGAGTGGTACACACTTAACTGGAAGAAAATAAATAAATATGTGAAGAGATTACGCCAACGGATTTTTCGTGCCGAGCAGTTAAGTCAAAAAAGAAAAGTTAAGAAACTACAAAGACTAATGTTGAGAAGCAAGGCTAATTTGTTAATCTCAATTAAGAGGGTAACTCAAATCAATAAGGGGAAACGAACAGCAGGGATTGATGGATTTAAAGCAACTACTGAATGGGAGAAAATAGGATTATTTAACCTACTCAAAAATTATAATATCAAATACATTAAACCTAAACCTGCTAAAAGAACATATATCCCTAAGAAAAACGGTAAATTAAGACCTTTAGGAATACCAATAATTAAAGATAGGATATATCAAAATATTGTTAAAAATGCTCTTGAACCTCAATGGGAAAGTAAATTTGAAGCCATAGCATATGGGTTTAGACCTAAAAGAGGTACACACGACGCAATCCAACAATTATATCTAAAATTGAGAAAAGGCAGTAAACGCCAGTGGATTTTTGAGGGTGATTTCAAAGGTTGTTTTGATAATCTAAACCATGAATATATTATAGAATGTCTTAATAACTTTCCAGCTAAAGAAACGATATATAAATGGCTCAAGGCTGGATATATTGATAACAATGTCTTTAAAAATACAAATGAAGGTACACCGCAAGGTGGAATAATTTCACCGTTACTAGCTAATATTGCATTACACGGAATAGAAGAAGAACTAGGGGTTGAATATCGGCTTAATAAAAGACAAGGATACTATCTAAAGGGCGACTCCATAGGTATTGTGAAATATGCTGATGATTTTGTTATTTTATGTAAGACAAAAGAAGAAGCAGAAACAATGTACGAGAAACTTAGTCCTTATCTTAAGAAAAGGGGACTGGAACTTGCTGAAGATAAAACGAGAATAACTCATATCAGTATGGGATTTGATTTTCTTGGATTCAATATAAGGCAATACAAGAAAAATAAGGGTATGACATTACTAATTAAACCATCCAAAGCAAGTATTAAAAAAGTCAAAAAATCAATCAAAGAAGTCTTTGAAGAACATAGAGGTAATCCAATCGGAGCAATAATAGGTAAACTTAATCCAATCATAAGAGGCACAGGAAACTATTGGTCTTGTGTAATATCGAAAGATATCTATAGTAGCATAGACCACTATGTATGGCTTAAGACAAGAAAATATCTTAAAACACTTCATCCAAATAAATCTTGGAAATGGAGAATTAAAAGGTACTTTAAACCTGATTTTACGGGAGTAAGTAAAGACAAATGGATACTTACAGACCCTAATAATAACAAAAATCAGTTAATGAAAATGAATTGGATACCTATAGTAAGACATGTATTAATTAAATATAAAAACAGCCCAGATGACCCTAGTTTAAAAGACTATTTTAAAGTAAGAGATGAAAAAGAGTTTAATAGACATAATATTTTAAGCAGACGCAAATTAGCTAAGAAAAGCAAATATAAATGTAGAATATGCAATCAATCATTAGTTGGCGAGGAATCACTTGAGGTCAACCATATTGTACCAACTCTAATTGGTGGTAAAGATGAATATGATAACTTAGAACTACTACATACAAGTTGTCATATACAACATCATAAATTACTGAACAAATATGGGGAAGGTAAAGATTTGCCTAAAATTAAAAAATTCTTCGCAGAAAAAAATGTAGACCCATCAGGTAAAGAGGGAATAACCTTGATGAAAAAACAGCTTAGAAAGTTTAAATATAACTTGCTAGGATAAATGATGGCTTGAGCCGTATGTTTTGAAAGAGACATGTACGGTTCTTAGGGGGGAAAGAAACCGAAAGGTTTCCGACCTACCCGACATTAGATCCATAAATAAATTAATTACGAATTAAATTGGAGGGATATTAAAATGCTTAATATGGTAACAATGTCAATGTTTATATATACAGCTTTTATACTTGGAGGAATATTTGTGATACTAGGTTTAATAATTGAGTTAATAATGGAACCAAATTCAAATATAGTACCAGAGTTAGGTATAGGTTTTTTAATAATAGGCGTAATTGCATATGCAACCAATCTTATATTGATATAGGATTACTCACATTATGAATTTATTGAGACAACAAGGAGATAAAATTTTAGATATTCATGTAGGGAGTGGATCAAGTTTAATAGCATATTATGAAATGGGATTTGATTTCCTGGGATCTGAACTAGATAAAAATATACATGAGCTGGGCAGTAATAGATTAATGAATACAATGAATCAATTAAATATATTTAATGTTATTTAATATAGTCTAGTGAAAAATTGATCTTTGAGAATTGAATAATGCGATATTTAGAAAGTATATGATATAATTAAATTGTGAATAGTAATCAAAATATAGCCAATCATGTAATAAACAGGTATATGGGGAGAATAGTTATGATAAAGTTAAAAAATATATTTATGCAGAGCAAATTGGCGAAGAAAAGTATTAATTACAAAACAAGTGCTTTACAAACTTGTGACAACAATTCAACAATATCTGCAGATAAACCTTCATTTGAGCAGTTAATGTGTTTTTATGTAGATGGCAAACAGGCGAGATTCCCAATATCTTTTTCTAATAAAGATGAATATTTTAAAAAAGGGCGTAATGTTTATGAATTAGTAGGAATTGAGAATCATATAAAGAAAATAAAAATAATGAATGTATTGGATTGTGCTGGACAGACAGAAATAAACGTTAAAGATGACAGAATAGAAATAATAATATCTATAGCATCAATCAATTTAGGTATTGGAAGTGGTGGAGGAGTACGTGAATATACTATAGAGCAATGTGAAAAATTCGCTGATGTTTTAGCCCATGAGTTTTTTCATGCTAAAAGCAATATAGATATTGTTGATTATGTGGGGATTGAGGAATATAAGTCTATATATTATTCAAAAGATATTTGGTTTAAACTTGCAAGGATAATATTTGATGAATATTATGCATATAGAAAAAATGCAGAGAAATTTAATTCCTTTGAATCAGAGGAATCTGAAGAGAAAATTGAACGTATTTTTAATTATTTACAAGCTGTTGATAAAGATCTTGATTTAATAAGTGCAATTAGAGAGTTATTTTATTCTATAGCTTTATTTAGTGCTTTTGCAGATGTATCGACTGAGAAAGAAATAATAATCTTAAGAAAATTGAAAAAATCAAAAAAATTATTTCAAGAAGTTAGAAATATATTTAATTGTTTTTATTTAGAATCTCCATTAAACTATAAAAAGTATAATGATATGGCTTGGAACCTTGAACAAATATACGATTCGCATGAGTTACGTAAATTAGACTGAGTTATGTGTTTAGTGTAAATAAAAATGAATAGGTATTTAAAATATCGCATTATTTAAGATGATATGCGGTATTTTTTTATATTTAAAATACTACGCAATTCAAAGAACAGATCCAGGAATGAAATTTGTACGAAGGGAGTCTTTATAAATGGAGCGTGAAGAAGCAAGGGAATACTTTAAAAATAAGGGATTGGATTATAGCAAGATCAAGAAGGAAGATATTGAAAGGCTAACTGAAATTTTATCTGAGGAATTAAATTATTATTTAGAAAATGGAGGTTTTCATGCTCAACAGATGGGTATGGAAGTAAGAAAACAAAGAGTTAAAGATGTAAAAGTACTTAAAAAAAGTGGCTTAAAATATGCACGATTAAGAATTAAGGGCAGCTATTTTGATGACAGAGAAGGCATTACATTTAGCCAAACTGGATTTATTGGATTTGGAGGAGAATTTAGTGATGCTAATGTAGCGCTTATATTAAAAGCATTTTGTAGATGGTGTGATACATTAGCAAGTTAGTCCATAATTTTAAAATTAGATCCAGGAATGAAATAATGAAGACGGAATTCTTAAACAGGGCGAAAAAGATTTAAGGAGTGGTATTATGAATAATGAAATGACTAAATGTCTTACAAGTTTATTTAATGCATTGAATGCAAAATCAGAAGAAGAGGCAATGAAAATGTTTGGTGATGCGATTAATCATGCAAAAGAAAGTAAAGTTGATATAAACAATCCTGAATATTTTGACTGCTTTATAAATCATAAGTTGAAAAAAGGTATAAAACTATTAGCAAGTACATTGCACGAACCATCTATTTGTAAAGATAAAAATAAACCTAATTTTATTTATGCAAATTATAGTTTTTTAGAAAATCATATAAGAAATTTATGTGAATTAAGAGAAGGTTCAGCATGTTGTGCAGATAAATCAAGATATATTTTAAAAATGTATTTAAAATATTCTATTGATGGTGAAGTTCCAGGGTTTAATCCAAATGTTGAAGAATATTGGATGCCTAATTTTGGTGATAATGAAATGTGGATTAGATATTGTGATAGCCTTTGTAGATTGTATTATGGCTATACAGAAGAATATTTTAAGGCTTATAACTCTTTAATTCAATGTGAAATAAGAAAATTTAAACATACACTCCATAAATGGTATATGGAATTCAATGATGGAGAAATAGTTGAATTTGACCATAGTTGGGATGATAGAAATGAAAATCCATTAGAAGGTTATGCTGATAAAGGTGATTTTTACACTATGCATAAGCGAAAAGTCGAAGGTAAAAACTTCGATATTTATGAGCCAGAAGGTGAAGAGGAAAAAATGTTATTTAGAAAATCCTATGTAAAAATACCTAAATCAGAAATAAAACAAGTATATAAAACGTCAGAAGAAAGAATGGTTTAATTTACAATACAACTACCGGATCCAGGAACTAAAATAATTTTATATTAAATAAAAATGAAAGTGGGGAAGATTTATTATTTCAATGATTGTACTTGGAATAATGTTTTTTCATTATTATTATAAAATGATGACGATGATCAGAAAATAATTAAACTAGATTGTAATGAATGTGCATTTATAAAAAGATGCTTAAATTGTTAATATGCTTTATATAAAAATACATCAGAGGATGTTGCAGAATGTAATACACATGGATGTTATTGTAAAGATTGCCAATAAGGATTAAGTTATTAGTATCACATAATATAGATAGCAGATGCAGTAGAGAAAGAGTAAAAATTATTAGTTATATAGTTAAATTGCTAATAAATGCAGTAGATAAAGAATATAAGAAATTCGTAGAGGAATGTATACGAGATATAAAAAAGAGGTGATGAAATGATAACAGCTAAAAGCTATTTTAGTGGAGCTGGGGGAATGGATTTAGGATTAGTCCAAGCAGGTATAAATATAACACATTCTTATGAGATAGATTCTACTTGTTGTAATACATTAAGAACTAATTTTACTCATGAAATACATCAAGAAGATATAAGTAAAATTACAGTATTAGACCAACAGGATGCAGATATATATGTTGGAACTTTCCCATGTACTAGATACTCAGCTATAGCAGATATACATGGTACTAGAACTGGTGATGATTTATTTTTACACTTTTTTAGGCATGTGGCACTAGCAAGACCAGAAATGTACATTGTAGAAAATGTTCCAGGTATGAAAAAATTTAGAGTAGTAATGGAAGCTCTTACAAGATTACCAGATTATTATGTAAGGATTGAATGTCCTATAAATGCTAATATGTGGCTCCCACAAAAAAGAAAAAGATTAATTTTAATTGGCACTAAAAGGCCATTTGATAACTTAAAATATCCAGAAAGCAATCCAATAAAGCTAAAAAATTTATTAGAAGATGATCCGGAAATAGATATACCTAATTATGTTTATAAAAGGCTCAACGGAGCATATAGGGATAAACCTATAATATCTACACCAGAAGGAGTAGCACCAACATGTGTTGCTCATTATAGTAAAGATTTAAGTACAAGACTTATTAATGATGGTAAAAGGGTAAGACCTTATACGCCAAAAGAATACGCAAGGCTTCAAGGATTTCCAGATAGTTTTAAATTTGCAGGTAGTAACAGGGATATTTATAAACAAGTAGGTAATGCTGTTGCTGTTCCAATGGGAAAGTGGGTTGGAGAACAGGTAATAAGATATTTTAATTAAGTTACAATTAAAAAAACTATAGATACAATACTTATAATTCATCTTAAGGGTTTATTGTATCAATAACATAGTTTAGGAGTGATGTTATGGAAAATGAAAAAATAACCACTGGTGATAAAGTAATGGCAATCATTGGTCTAATTGTAATATTTGGCATGATAGCTGGTATAGTAAAATGCGGTAAATACCAATATAAGCAGTATATGAAAAATAAAGAAATTCAGCAACAACAAGACGAACTAGAATCAGCTGAACGTAATGTTACTGACAATGTTCATGAAGATGCAAAGAAGAAAAGGCTACTAAAGGAATATGAACTTATAGAGAAAAAATTAGGTATAAGTCGTAATAGTATTTATATAAATGATGAAGTTAGCTACGAGGGAATTGATGAGGATGATTACAGTTCAAAAGTAGTGGTAAATGGTAGAGAATACATGGCAGTTTTTGGTTCAGTCGGAGTAACTAAGACATATAAATTACCTGCTAAATATAAACATAGAGAAGTAAGATTTACACATTATGAGATAACAGAAATAAAGAAATTAGTACTAATAAGGTAGAGAATACAGAAATAAGAGGTTATTGTACTAAGATTCAATTTAAAGGAGAGAGATGTATGGAAGATTATTTAGCAGCTATATGTATATTAATTATGGTATTAGGGTTGGGGCTTTTGGTATATGATAAGGTATTTTTACCCGTTGTATCAAGCACTCGTGTTTACAGTGAAGACTCATATAATAAGGATAACTACACAAATAATGATATAGAATATAAAAATTTAGATAAAACAGAAGAACTTATAAAGAAAAAATTAGGTAAAGATGCATTAGTAATGTATACATCATTAGAATCAACTGGCAAAGATTCGGAAGATGTAGTAGTTAGAGTAAGTTTAGATAGTAATGAG
Organism: Clostridium sporogenes; assembly: GCF_001889325.1. Classification (NCBI taxonomy): domain Bacteria; kingdom Bacillati; phylum Bacillota; class Clostridia; order Eubacteriales; family Clostridiaceae; genus Clostridium; species Clostridium sporogenes. The sequence continues at coordinate 3,988,296 of NZ_CP013243.1, forward strand.
TATAGAGTTATATTTAATACTAAAAAAGTTACTAAAGACATGGTATATTACGAGCCAGTTAGTATAAAATCAATCAATAAAATACATTAAATTTTTATATAACGAATAAAACTGTAGGCGGTGAAGTGATGGAGTTCAGAGACGTTTTGCGAAAATGGATAGAAGAGTACTGTAAAAGACATCAGTATATAATTATGGAGATTGACTATAAGCAAAGACTTGTCTTTTACTATTTAGAAGATCAAAATATGTTTGAAGATTATACAGAATTCAACTATACAGAGGTAGATTTATTTAGCTAGTTGTTTCGCATTTCAAATATTAGATTGGGGAGCTAAAAGCTGTAATAGAAAGGATGAAGAGTAATATGTCAAATAGAAATATTGAAGAGTTTTTAAGAGAACAAAGAAAAAGGCCTTTAAAAGTGAAAATGGCAATTCATAAGCTTTTTGATTATAAATGTCCTAAATGTGGATGGTTAATGAATTCATCAAGAAATGAAAAAGAGCCATTACTTATTTATAGGTGTCCTAGGTGTAGTTATTCCAAAATAGAAAATTTAAATAGTAATAAATAGGATAAGAAAGGTGAGAAAAGATGAATAAAAGAATTAAGAAGAAAAAGGAAAAAAATATTATTGAAATTTGCAAAAGTATTTCATGGGAATATATGCATAGGGGATATCCTACATATTGGGAAGAAAATAGTACAATAAAAAAGCATGAGATTATTGATGCTGATGATTTGTATGAATATAAAGAGGAAATGTTGGCAAAAGAAATGTTGAAAAAAGTGGTGAAAAGATGTGTTGCAGAGCATTTCCCTATTCAAAACTATAATATATTTGAAATTCCCTATGGAGATAAAAAAGGATGGATGATGGATTTTGTTAATACAAAAGAATATGAGGAGTATCACAAGAATGATAATAAAAATATAAAAATACATGAAATAGATTTTTGGGTAGAAAAAAATGGAGAAGCAATACCTCAACTTTATAATCCTAAAACTGGTAGTCAATCTGATGCAACAGATTGTAAAAGTGCAGTATATTGCTAATGTTGTAAATCTATAGTTATGAAATTCAAAGATTAGATCCAGAAATAAAATCATTGTAAAGAAAGGAATTGATAAGATGGCAAAAAGTAAATTTGTATGGTTAGTTGTTTTTGAAGGTGGAGCAACTCAATTGGTAAAAGCTCAAACACCTTGGCAGATTTTAGAATGTGATGGATTAATTGAAGATAGTAATTATATTATCAATTTAACAAGAATGGAATTAGCTGATAAATGTAGTTATAAAGATGCATTAGATATACCATTTAGGGACTAGACCATAGTACATTAAGAAAAGCCATAGCAAATGATAAATTTTATCTTTATGAATACAGAAAAACAGGCTGAAATTATATAATTGCTAAATCTTCTATGGAAAGAGTTCTTGGAAAATTAAATAAAGAATAGTACTTAAAACACCGGGCTATTCAGTAGATTATGTGGTGTTTTTGCATATAGAAGAATATGAAAGCAAAATAAATTAGAACAGAATAATTATATTTTTCAAAGTAGAAAAGGAATTAATAGTCCTATAAGCACTACACAAGCTTATAGGATTTTAAAAGAAGGAGCCGAAAGTTTAGGTATAGAGAACTTTGGAACCCATTCGTTAAGGAAAACTTGGGGCTATTGCACATATAAAGCTTCACGTTATAATATAGGATTAATTATGAATACATTTAATTATTCCTCAGAAAAATAAAGATGAATTATATTCTTTAGTACAATTTTAAAAGAAAGGACATGATTAATTTATGAATAAACTACAAATAGCCCAAAATTTATATTTAGCAATTAATATTATGACTTTAGTTTGTTTTATTATTATTTCGCCATGTTTATTATTGGATGAAGAATCTATTTATAATGATTTCCTCAAACATATAAAAAATCATGGACTAAAAGTATGGCATATTTTATTAGGAATTATATTACCAGTATTTTATATATATCCTATATTTATAAAGTTCTTATTAGTTATAGGTTATAAGGTATATAAATTTTTATATGGTATTTTAAATTTTACAATATATAAGAAGAAAGAAGATAAATAATAACAATATATTTAATTTCTAGGTGGTAGAATAATTATGCTTAAAACAAGGAAGACCTTAATGATTTACAATATAATAAAAAATAAAAAAAAGATTATTGTTTAGAAGTTTATTATAAAGAGTGTACAAACTATTATATGTAATGGAAATTGATTTTGTTTGCTTTATATTTTAAATAGCAGCTGCAGGAGTTGAAGTTATTATAAAGGAAGGTTATTAGACTATGGATATAAGAAAAGGTCAAAAAGTTTGGATATGTATATATCAAGGGAGAACATCAAAAATTGAAGAAACAATAATAGAAGCAGTAGGTAGAAGATATATTACAGTTGAGGCATGCAAAAAAAAGAGATTTTTTAAGAATACTTTAAAAGAAGTGAATGGAGCAGGTGAACCTTCTTTTATAATTTTAGATATAGAAAAATATAAAAAAAATAAATATTATGATAATCTAATTGATAAACTTAAAAAATTCATATGGAATAATATTAAAAAAGAAGACTTAGATAAAATTGCTGAGATATTAAGAAATTATATATAAATTGCAAATAATAAAATTAAATAATAAAAAATATAAAAGTGATAGTTAGGTATCAAATATCTAATTATCACTTTTTATTTTTTTGAAATAATAACTAATTGAATGAATTATATGGCTAATTATAGCTAAAAAAATTAAATGGAATAAGAAATATTTAAATAGATAAATATTAGGGGGAAATCAATATGAATAAAAAACAATTTCTTGAAGAATTAATAGAAAAAATAAAGTCTATATCTTTAGAAATTATTATAGGAACTAGAATACAACTAATAAGAAAAGGTATGTATTATATGGGAATATGTCCTTTTCATAATGATCATAAAATTGGTAGTTTTATAGTAACTCCATCTAAAGGAATATGGAAATGCTTTACTTGCAATGTAGGTGGAGATGCAATTCAATTTATATCACTGCATGATAAAGTAAATTATGTAGAAGCTGCATTTAATATAGGACTAGAATTTAATCTTATTAGCAGTGTAGAATATGAACAATACTTTTCTAAAAGAAAGTATAAAGCAAAAGAAATTAAAAATATACAAAAAAAATATATGGTAAAAACTAATAATGAGAAGAGCATTAAAGCAAATTCATATGCTTTAAATAAAGTATATGAAATATTTACAAGCTGCTGTGATATATATAGTGCACATTATATTCATTTACTAACAAAAAGACAAATTGCTCCACATCGTATTAATAGAGATTATTTTACATTCCCTACAAGAAAGATATGGAATCAATTCGTTGATAAGTTAAATAAATGTGGATATAATGAAAAAATATTAAAAAATATACCAGGATTTTATTTTGATATAAAAAGGAACCAATATACTTTTGCACAATATAAAGGAATAGGTATAAAAATAAGAAATACTAAAGGAGAAATAGTAGGTATTCAAATTAGAAAAGATAAAAAGAGGAACAAACAGGATCAAAGATACATTTGGTTTTCTTCTTCCTTTGCAAATTTAGAGGAAAATAAAGATAAATACAAATTGGGAACAGGAGTAGGAAGTCCAATAGATGTAGTATATCCTAGCCAAATAACTAATAATCCTACCTTAGCAATAACAGAAGGGAGATTTAAAGCTGAAAAATTAGCAGAAAGAGGAGTAATAGCAATTAGTGTACAAGGAGTAACAACATGGAGAAAAATAATAGAAGTAATAGGAGAAATAAAAAGATTGCAGCAATATAAAGAAGCAATAAATAAGTTCCATTTATATTGCCAGTATAAAGGAATAAAAAACAAAAAGATACCAATATATATTTGCTTTGATGCTGATATGATTGGTAATTTTCAAGTATATACACAAGGAAAAAAGATGTCAGATGCCATAGAAAAAAGGTTCCATGAGTATAAAATAATTTACTTACAGTGGAATGAGAAATATGGAAAAGGTATTGATGATTTGATTATTAATAATCAAACAAATAAGGCCAGAAGATTCAAAAAAGAAACTTTAGATTATATATATGGATCTTTAATATTGAATATACTAAAGGAGTATCACGAATATGAAGGCCCAAACAAAATTCCTAATGAATTAATAAAAAAGGAATTTTATACTATAATAAGTCAAAACGAAAGAATTAAAGCATAAAGATTTTATTATCTTTATGCTTTTTTTATATATATGATTTAGAATTAATGAAATAATAATTAATTAAAATCAATAATTTATGGCTAAATTATGGCTAAAATTTAAGGAGGATTAATTATGTTAGAAGGAAAGGTATTAGAAAAATTATATCCATATTTAACAAAGGATATAATAAATATTGATATTAAAGATTATGGAAGAAAAAAAGAAGTTATATTAGAAAATTAAATGGGAGATAAATTTATAGGAGATTTAACACAAGAAAGAATATCTTTCAAAAAGGTTGGAGGATTAACAAGTATAGCTGAGTATTTTGCCAGAGGTAAATATGGTAGTAATAGCTGGAGAGGTAACTGCAGTGGACTTCTAATAAAAGATATTCTTTTACATTATAATATAAAAGAATTTTGTGATCCTATGCTAGGTAGTGGAACATCTTTAGATGTAGCAAAGGATTTGAATATAAAGTGCTTAGGAATGGATTTAAATCCTAAGTTTGGTGGGTTCAATATAATAAAAGATGAATTCCCCAAATCATTTGAGTTTATGTTTTTACATCCACCATACTATGTTTTTAAAGGTTCTAAAATGCCAGTATATAGTGGAAATCAATGGGGAAATTTAGCCCATATTGATGACGGATCACATATGCATGATAAAAATCAATTTACTAAATGGTTCAATACAGTACTATATAAAAGCTATTTAGCATTAAAGAAAGGTGGAAGAATGGCACTACTAATAGGAGATAGTCGCTTTAGAAGTGATTATTATAGTATGTTTAAAGAAATGAATGTTTATGGGAAAATAGAAAATGTTATTATAAAAAAACAGTATAATTGTGTTTCAGACAATATTAAATATGCTAATAAATTCATACCTATACAGCATGAATATCTTGTTATAATAAAAAAAGATCAAGAATTAATAATACCTTGTACTATAGTAAAGAAAAGAATCTTTTCTATGTTAGACGTAGAAAAAATAACCTGGAGATCTCTAATACAAAATATTATAGAATATTTGGGAGGGAAAACAACGAGAGAAGAAATATATAATATGGTTATTAAAAGCAAAAAAGCTAAAAATAATAACAATATAAAAGCTAAAATTAGGCAGATAATAAATTCCTATCCGAATGAGTTTATTAAAAGTAATGATGATACTGTATCATTAGCTGCTTAATTAAAAAATAAAATAGAATTTATAAAGAAGGTGCTATATCTGCGAAATGATATAACACCTTCTTTATAATTAGAAAATGGAGGAATATACATTTATTATATATACAAGAAATAAAATTTTTAAACAAAAAATTTTTATCGTAAAAGTAATAATAATTAATCAAATAATATATTAACGGCTTATTAAAAGCTAAAATTATAGGAGTGATTAAAATAATATGGGCAACAAAAGTAAATTAAGCAATAAAAAATTAGAAGAAAAACTAATAAATGAAATTATGATTAGTTCAATAATATTAGAAGTTATATTCTTAATATTATTAGTTATAGCAAAACAGTAATGTTATAAGGATAAAGATTCTAGTTTTTTATAATTTCTTAATTATAAAAATGAGAAATTAGTACGATTACTATTTTCTGTAATAATAAATATATAAAGTTTATATGGCATTATGCTAAATAAATTAAAAACAAAGGCTTTTCATAAGCTAAAATTAGGAGGAATATAAAATGAGAATAATATTAACAAGTAAACCACAATTTCAAGGATATTCAATAGAAGCAGGTAAGGGGGATAATCTGAAACATTTTGATCATCATGGTCAATTTGAACATTATCCAAGCCCTTGTAATAATAATCAAATACCTGTAGCAGAAGAAAATTCAACTATAGAAATTACACATATGGATGCAGATACATATGTAGGAATATTAAGATTATTAGGTAAAGATTTGCCTAATATAGATTTAGAAATGTTAGAACAAATAGATAATAATGGTTCTAGTATATGTAGAGATAAATATAACCCAGCATTGTTATATCAACTGGGTATAGGTAGGTTACAAAGGAATTTAAAAATTCCTAGAGTATCAGAGGAAAGAGTGGATGTTACTCATATTATAGAAGAAATGTTCAATTACTCAACAAAAAAGATAATAAACATAGGAAAAGAAGTACAAGAAAGTTCAGAAAAGTCTTATATAGATTGTGTAAGAAGTAAAAAAGAAAATAAAATATTATTTTTCATTAATGCTCAGAATAATCTAAATCCTTCAAGAGCTTATGAAGATAATTATGATATTGTAGTTGTATATAGGCAGCACTATAAGACAATAACAATATATGCAAATCCAAGATCAAAATTTATGTTTGCAGGTAAAACTATAGCAGGCATAAAATTTGATGGACACCCACAAGCTTGTGGAAGTCCTAGAGGAGTGGAAATGACAGAAGAACAGGCATTAAAAGTTTGGGAGGAAATTTAAAAAAAGTAGATTAAATATGAATGCTAAAAAATATATTAAAAAATTTGGGAGGAAGAAAAAATGGAAAAAACAATTAAGTTTGAAATAGTCACAGGGATAAATGAAGGATATTTTCATAAAAATAAGAATAAAGACGGAGTCCAGGTAGTAGGAGAAGTTTGGCAAAAAATTGCTTTGGAGGTTTTTAAGGACAGAGGAATTTATATTTCTAGTGTAATAAATAGCAGTAAAACTGTTTATAACACAGAATGGGGATGTCCAGAAGGTGGAGAAGATACTGTAACTATAACAAGTACAGCTAATCCAGAATTTGTTCAAAGCTTAGAACAATGGAAAGAAGCAGTTATAGAAATAGCAAAAAATTTAAAAAATGAGTTAAAGCAGTCAACTATGACTGTAGAATTTAAAGAAATATCTGATTTTATATATTTAAAATAGTAATAAAAATAAAGTGGTGTAGTTAACTGCATCACTTTATTTTTTTATAAATAAAGGTTGGAAATGTTGTTTGCATAAAGAAGTTATTATCTATAATACAAATAATTAATGTCACAATCAAAATAATATCTAAAACTAGGTTCTTTAATCTATATAAGGATACCTAGTTTTTTGTATATTAAACATTTTGATTAATATAATCTCTAAGCTCTTATTATTAATATAAGTCGATTGAATCTTAAATGCTTCAGTATTATTAATGTAAATTGTCTCTTTTGCATGAAAACATTTATTTAAGTGTGATTCTTTTATTTTTGAAATAATAATTTTAAAAAAGTATATGGTAAGAACTAAAAATGATGAAAAATATAGGAGGGAAGATATTTGATTTTGAACATTATTGGTAAAAAAGAAGAATTAGAGCAATTTAAAAGTAGTTTAATTATAGCCAATGGAAGTTATAATGTAAGTATTAAAAATATAATTATAAAAAAATATAGTTGGTTTAATTATAGATTAACTATAGAATTACAAGGTAATGAAAGAAATATAAATAGATTTAAAAAAAGATTAGATAAAAATTCGAGAAAGTTAATTTATTCAAAGGTATAAGCTTAAGGAGGAATTATATAATGCAAGATAACAATACAGATATAATTATTTGTTTAGTAGGGGAATCTGGGTCCGGTAAATCTACTATAGCAGAATTATTGGAGAAGGAAGGATATAATTATATAAAAAGCTATACAACTAGGAAGCCACGATATAAGGGTGAGAGAGGACACATATTTTTGAATAGTATAAATGATAGGAATGATATTGATATATTAGATGATGGTTATTATCCTAAAGAAAATGTAATAGCTTATGCTTGCTATAAAGATGAGCATTACTATGCTACTAAAGAACAATATAGAAATAAGGGAACATCCATATATATAGTAGAAGTTAAGGGAGTCAATGAATTAAGATCAGAAATAGATGATGCAGAAATATTAGTATTATATTTAAAAGCAGATGAGAAAATTAGAAGAGGTAGAATGATAAAAAGATATATTGATGTAAATGGTCATAGTGATTCTAATTATTTAATGGCACAAAGAGAAGCACAAGAAAGAATAATACATGATAAAGAAAAGTTTCAAATAATACCTTGTGATTATGTAATAGATGCTAATATGCAAATAAGTGAAGTATTAAAAAGTATAAAAACAATAATAGAGTAATGATTAGGGACTTGCAGCTATATGTATTTTAGTTGCAAGTCCCTTTATATGTGGAGGGGGAATGTGAAGTATTAAAATTAAATATAGGGGAAATAAATATTTAATTTTAATTTCTACATTTATTATATATACAAGAAATAAAATTTTTAAACAATAAAGTAATTTTAGATAATAAAGTAGATGCCTACAATTAATTATGTATTTGTTATTTTTGTTGTAAAAGGATCTTTTTAAATTAATATATTAGTATATCTTTTTTAGAAAAATTATAGAACTATTAGTACATTGAGGGGAGTAAATTTAAGATGATAAAAAAGCCTAATAATGAATTAAATCTAATATATTATAACGCCTTTTACAATGCTTTAAAAGAATATGCTGATACTTTAAAAAAAGATCCTAAACATTATGAAGATAAGACTTATTTATTAAAAAAAGTAATTTTCTATGGAGTTAAAAGTGTTAATACTGAAGAGCCAACTGCAGTGAGGAAAGAAAAAGAAATAGATAATTTTAATTTAATATTTGTATTAAATGATATGATGGCCTTATTAACACCGAGGGAATTTGTTAACTTGTTTCCTATAAAAAAAGACTTTAACGGACATAAATTTTGTGCAAAAGATTATTTTTACACAAAAGATTATATAAATAAATTGAATCAAAAAGATCCTATTGGTAATGAAAATATTTTAGATTTTCTATGGGCATATACTAATGATGATATATTTGAGTTTGTTATGAATAGTATGGAAAGTCTAAATAATTTGCGTAAGTTGAATGGCGAAATATCATTAATGCAAGAATTTTTCTGAAAAATGGGATAAAAACTTATGCGCTTAATACAGATTTAAATGAAAATAAACATTTATCTCAAAATCAGAAAAGAATACTCCCGTCTTCTATAAGCGGGATCTGAATTTTCTATCACCTTGAAAAGGCGTTTTTGATTCAGTTTCCTTGTATGATAATTAATAATATATTAGTATTTCAGAAAGGAGGGAATTATCTTGAAATTGGCTTTAAAATTTAATCCTCAACTTAATAGTTTACAATCTTCTATTATTAAAGAGCTTAGTTATCATACTACTAAGCTATATAATATTGCTAACTATGATAACTTACAAAGATGTGTTAAATCATATATTCAGATGAATACTATGTACAATACCAATTGGCACAAGGATTTTCTTCATAGTCATAACTATCAGCATTGTCTTAGGGTTCTTGAAAAGAACTGGAAATCATATTTCAAAGCAATTATTGATTATAATAAAAATCCATCTAAATACTTAGGAAATCCAAGACCACCTAAGTATAAAAACAATAATGATAGAAAAAACGAAGTAATCTTTACTAAAGCTGGTATTAGATTTAAAGATAATATTTTAATGTTGTCACTATCTAAAGCTATGAAACTTGAATATGGTGTAAAGAGTCTTAATTTTGAAGTTTCTGATAAACTTCAAAGCCTATTAAACTGGAACAGTTTAAATCAAGTCAAAATTAAATGGGACAATAGTATTAAAAGATGGTATTTAATTATTATCTATGAAAAAAAAGAAAACTTAATATCAAAGGATTTTAGTAACATTATGGCTATAGACTTGGGACTTAATAATTTAGCTACTATAACTTTTCTTGAGAATGAAGATAGTCATATCATTAATGGAAAGCCATTAAAATCAGTCAATAGTTTTGTTAATAAAAAAATAGCTTACTTACAAAGTATTGCTATGTCTATGACTGGAAGTGCAAAACATAAAGATACTAAGGCTATGACAAAGTTAAGAAGGTATAGAGAGAACTATATTAATAACTATCTTCATAAATCAAGTAGACAAGTCATAGAATTAGCTCTAAATTATAAGGTTAAAACTATTGTAATTGGTGACATTAAAGGTATAAAGCTAAATATGAATTATGCTAAAGCTTTTGTACAAGTACCAATACAAAGGTTCAAAGAGTTAATTGAGTACAAAGCTCGATTGCTTGGAATTGAGGTAAAATATCAAAAGGAAGCTTACAGTTCAGGTTGTAGTGCATTAGATTTAGAGTCAATAAATAAGGTTTCTTATAATAAAAACAGGAGAATATATAGAGGCTTATTTAAAAGTAATACAGACATAAAGATAAATGCAGATGTAAATGGAAGCCTTAATATATTAAGGCTATATGTCAAGGATAAATGTATTCCTAAGCTAATAAAGATAGCGAAGGATAAGGGCTATGTGAATAGCCCAGTAAAGCAAAGGATAGCTTAACAAATTTAAGTTAAGTGGAAACTTAAACACAACAGCTTTATAGAAGCTCCCACTTCAAAAGTACGTTGGTATTTTAAGTGGTGAGAGCATTCACTAATTAATAATAGCACTATGTATAATATAAAAAAAGAAAGAGTATTGATAATATATAAATACTCTTTCTTATGGCTTTAAGCTAAAATTTAAGGAAAAGTTATAAATTTAAAAATTTACAACTCCTTATATATTATACTAATATATACCTTAAGATATTACAAGGACAAATTATAATAAATTTTTTAAAAGTAATAATAATTAATCAAATAATAAGTTATGGCGTATAAAAGCTAAGATTAGGAGGAAAAAGTATGAATACAACTACAATAAAAGAATTTGTAAGATTGGCTAATATAGTTTTGGATAAAGAAAATAAAAAGAAATTTCAGGAATTGTTAGAGCAGCAAGAAATAGAAACAAGAATATGTTCTAATTGCGGAAGAGTTATGACAGAGGGATATTGTATAGATAGTGGAGTACAGTATTTCTGTAATGATGATTGTTTAAAGTCAGAAATGACATTAGAAGAATTTAATAAATTATATAGTGGTGGAGAAACTGATACTTATTGGACAGAATGGACTTAAAATATTAAATCAGGTATTTTTATATCTGATTTTTTTATTTCGCAATAATAATTAATTAGAATAAAAATTATGGCTTTTAAAGGCTAAAAATAAATAGGGAGTGAAGAAAAATTATGAAATTAAGAAATGGAAGGGTATGGGGAATATATAATGAAAACTATTGTGAAGAAATGCTAGCAGTAGTGAAAAAACATTGTTCTGTAGATGTTATAAATGACAGAAAGGAATATATTATAGCCGAGATAGACAGGATATACTATTGCATTAATGATAATGGAGGAGAATTTAATATTGATATATTAAATAAAGAAAAATATTATAATATACCATATTCAACAGATTTAATAAAAAATCCAGATCCAATAGATGTTGGATTATGGTTAGTAAGTATATTCAAAAATAAGAAAATAGATTTTTATCATAGATATAACAAAGAGGAGTTGGAAAGATTAAGAAAATATTATAATATTTAAGTATGAGGCTATGCCATTATACTTGTTTAATATGAAATAAACACGAAGAGGTGTTAAAAATGTCAAAAAATAAATTATATAAAATATATTTATCAATCTATAAAAATTTTATAAGAATATCAAAGGAACACTTTTTAATAGATAATAGATTTAATGTTCCTTATGAAGAATATTTTATAGAGTGGATGCATGGAATGGGAATAAGATTTCGTTCTTTAACAAATGAAATAACAATTAATGAAAAAACGTATTTAACTCCAAAAGAATTTAAAAATATAATGGAAAAAGAATTTAAAAATGAAAATATTCAAGTAATATATTAATACGTAATACAAAGGTGCGACAAGAAGTCGCTAAATAATAGTGTTTCATCAAGAAACTATGCTAGTCACTAAGCATATCCTCGCTTGAAACTGCATTCTAAGTAATTGGAATGTGGGTTGCATGAGAGTCAAAGGTCTAATGTAGGATATAATCACGTTAATCTACAGGGCTAGAGGAAGAATGAGAATGTATAAACTTAGGTTGAACCTTTGTAATTTTCGTCATGCGAAGTTAAGCCAAAGTGGTTGATAGGCTTATATTATGGATAGGAAAGATTGTTTCTTTGTCCAATCGTGGAGTGACCCATATATCCATCGGAATATAGAAGGATACTTAACTCATTCGCATCTATTATTAGTGGAACTTGGTAAGCCCTATATGCTCCAATTAAAGGTAGGATAATCGCAAGAGAATCACAATGCATAGAGGGTAAGGGAGTGTGGAGAAAGCCAAAGCCAATAAGACGAAAGTCTAGAGAAATAAATAACTTATTGGATAAAGGTTCAAAATTTGCCTTAACCCGAAAGGGTGCAGACTTCCACATGGTCATCAACACGAATTTAAACGAAAAGTAATCAATTACGAAAGAGGAGTTTAGTTATGGAAACTATTAATAAATTTAATAAGTCGGCTACTTCTCCACATATCACAGAGTGGTACACACTTAACTGGAAGAAAATAAATAAATATGTGAAGAGATTACGCCAACGGATTTTTCGTGCCGAGCAGTTAAGTCAAAAAAGAAAAGTTAAGAAACTACAAAGACTAATGTTGAGAAGCAAGGCTAATTTGTTAATCTCAATTAAGAGGGTAACTCAAATCAATAAGGGGAAACGAACAGCAGGGATTGATGGATTTAAAGCAACTACTGAATGGGAGAAAATAGGATTATTTAACCTACTCAAAAATTATAATATCAAATACATTAAACCTAAACCTGCTAAAAGAACATATATCCCTAAGAAAAACGGTAAATTAAGACCTTTAGGAATACCAATAATTAAAGATAGGATATATCAAAATATTGTTAAAAATGCTCTTGAACCTCAATGGGAAAGTAAATTTGAAGCCATAGCATATGGGTTTAGACCTAAAAGAGGTACACACGACGCAATCCAACAATTATATCTAAAATTGAGAAAAGGCAGTAAACGCCAGTGGATTTTTGAGGGTGATTTCAAAGGTTGTTTTGATAATCTAAACCATGAATATATTATAGAATGTCTTAATAACTTTCCAGCTAAAGAAACGATATATAAATGGCTCAAGGCTGGATATATTGATAACAATGTCTTTAAAAATACAAATGAAGGTACACCGCAAGGTGGAATAATTTCACCGTTACTAGCTAATATTGCATTACACGGAATAGAAGAAGAACTAGGGGTTGAATATCGGCTTAATAAAAGACAAGGATACTATCTAAAGGGCGACTCCATAGGTATTGTGAAATATGCTGATGATTTTGTTATTTTATGTAAGACAAAAGAAGAAGCAGAAACAATGTACGAGAAACTTAGTCCTTATCTTAAGAAAAGGGGACTGGAACTTGCTGAAGATAAAACGAGAATAACTCATATCAGTATGGGATTTGATTTTCTTGGATTCAATATAAGGCAATACAAGAAAAATAAGGGTATGACATTACTAATTAAACCATCCAAAGCAAGTATTAAAAAAGTCAAAAAATCAATCAAAGAAGTCTTTGAAGAACATAGAGGTAATCCAATCGGAGCAATAATAGGTAAACTTAATCCAATCATAAGAGGCACAGGAAACTATTGGTCTTGTGTAATATCGAAAGATATCTATAGTAGCATAGACCACTATGTATGGCTTAAGACAAGAAAATATCTTAAAACACTTCATCCAAATAAATCTTGGAAATGGAGAATTAAAAGGTACTTTAAACCTGATTTTACGGGAGTAAGTAAAGACAAATGGATACTTACAGACCCTAATAATAACAAAAATCAGTTAATGAAAATGAATTGGATACCTATAGTAAGACATGTATTAATTAAATATAAAAACAGCCCAGATGACCCTAGTTTAAAAGACTATTTTAAAGTAAGAGATGAAAAAGAGTTTAATAGACATAATATTTTAAGCAGACGCAAATTAGCTAAGAAAAGCAAATATAAATGTAGAATATGCAATCAATCATTAGTTGGCGAGGAATCACTTGAGGTCAACCATATTGTACCAACTCTAATTGGTGGTAAAGATGAATATGATAACTTAGAACTACTACATACAAGTTGTCATATACAACATCATAAATTACTGAACAAATATGGGGAAGGTAAAGATTTGCCTAAAATTAAAAAATTCTTCGCAGAAAAAAATGTAGACCCATCAGGTAAAGAGGGAATAACCTTGATGAAAAAACAGCTTAGAAAGTTTAAATATAACTTGCTAGGATAAATGATGGCTTGAGCCGTATGTTTTGAAAGAGACATGTACGGTTCTTAGGGGGGAAAGAAACCGAAAGGTTTCCGACCTACCCGACATGTGGCTACATGAGCTGAATTATTACGAATTTAATTTGAGGAGGATAAAGAATGTATTTATTAAATGGGGATTTAAATCAAATGTCTATTCAGAAGACACAATTATTAGCAAAAGGTATTCAAATTTTACAATGTGATGTATATCCTGCAATAAATGAAAAAAAAGATTATATTAAAGCGTTAAGGATAATTTGGAATGAAAAAATAGAGGGATGGTGGAATTACAAAGGAGAGTTCTTAGAGTATAAAATATGTACAGAAGAAGAATTTACTAAAGGCTTTGATGATTAAACTAAATGCTAAGTTAATTAACTTAGCATTTCTTATAAAAAAAGGATAACTTTGTGATAATGGTATAGAAATCCAAATATACAAGGGTATAAAAAAGATTGTGAACTTGCCAAATTATTAAAATAGGTCATAATCCAAAAAGCAGTTGCAGGATCTGAAATTATTATGAACTAAATTATGGAGGGTTATATGAAAGAGGTATTAAAATTTTATAAAGGTAAACTTGAATTGAAGGAAAGAAGAATTGTTGAATATGTTGAGGAAAAAAACAGTTGTGAAGGCTTTAAAAGTTCAAAGAGAGAGATAGAATACTCTGTTTTAAAAGCAGAAATAGAAATGTTAAAAAGATTTATTGATGATTTAGAAGATATTAAATAGTTCGTCTTTACAAATATAGTGCGACTTAATCAAAATTGAGGTGAAAAAAATGGAAATCAAAAGATATATTATTGTGGATGATAAAACTTATGTATTTGAAAATGATAAAGTTAAAATTATTAAAATGAATGAATGTGTTGAAGGCTTTGTAAAAAGCATTGCAAATGATGAACTTGTTCTTACTAAATCGGTTCTTGGTGATGGAGAGGAAATGAAAGTACCATTGAAATATGTAGAAAAGATTGAGGTAATTTTTAATTCAGGATTATATTATATGGCACAATATATAAAAGACGAAAAAATAAAATTATAGTGAAAAATTCTAATACGTTTTAATACGTATTTCAAATAATATTGTACTTAAAATGTAGTTTTTATTAACCGATTAGGAGGAATAAAGGATGAGAAAGTTAGAAAATGTTATAGAAGAAATGATTAGAATATCAGAAAATAAGGATTTTAATAATGAATTATTAAACATTAAAAATAGTATTAATCTTACTTCACCAGAATTAATGCGTATGAGGTGGAATCAAGTACATGAGATCATGTTAGATTACACAACAACAAATAATGAAAAGCCTCAATATGATTGGCAGTATGAGGTTATATCTATATTTTCTACAGAAAGCATAGATGAATTAAAAAGTATTTTTAATTAAGATACGAAATTCAAGAAATATAGTGTAAATAATTAGATAGTATTTATAGTAGTTTAAATATGGAGAATTTTAATATGTGTTTATATTAAAATTAGGGAAGAAGGTATAATATGTCTTTGAGATTTAATAAACATATTGTAATGATTTTGTGTTGGTCATTTGTTTTTGTAGCATCAGTAATACTCTTAGCTAAAGTTTCTAAATCATCTCAAGTGATTAGCAGTACTATAACATTGGAAGCTTCTGTAATAGGAATGACTGACCATATTTTAGCAATAAGAAGAAAAAAATGAAATAAGTATGTTTTTTAAGACAAAATAAATAACGTATGGAGGAATTTCCAAAGATATAAAAGTATAAACATAGGTAAATGCTAAGTTAATTAACTTAGCATTCTTTATACAAAGAAAGGATGGCTTTGCAATAATGGTAGTATGTTTTACAGCTCATAGGCCTCATTTATTATATGGTTATGAGCTAAGCAATAAGAAGTATCAATTATTAGCTAAAAAGATTAGAGAAATATGTATTATGCTAATAGAAAGATATAGTGTAGATACATTTATTACAGGGGGAGCTCTTGGAGGAGATACAGTTGCATTTTTTGTAGTGGAAAATTTAAAGATTCGGTATCCATGCATAAAGAATATAATAGCAATACCTTTTAAAAACCAACCTAATAAGTGGAACGATATAGATAGAGAAAGATACAGAAGAATGCTTAACTTAGCAGATGGATTAGTTCATGTGGATGCTTTAGATAGATATAAAATACCTAAGATAGAAAAAGATATATATAACATAAGAAAATTGCAAGTAAGAAATATATATATGGTTGATTGTTCTAATTATGTTATAGCTATATATAATGGAAATTGTAAGGGTGGAACTTATAATTGCATACAATATGCTAAAAAGCAAAATAAAACTATAATTACATTAAATCCAATAACATTAAGAGAAGAAAAATGAAATTTTTATAAATGATATAAAAAAAATGATACGGTTATTTAACAAAAAGAGTACTGATAGTTAAGAAATCAGTGCTCTTTTTTGTTGTAGGCTCTATATTATATAAATCAAATAAAAAAATATAAAGTAATAATAATTTATTAGATGATAAATGATGGCTTTTAGCTAAAATTGAGGAGGATGCTATATGAAAATATTAAAATGGGAATTTTGTGAAATGAAAGCAAAAGAAATAGTAATAGGAAAAAAGATTCAATTGTCTATAGGACAATATGAAGGATTACAATTTTCAATATCAGGATTAGGTCTATTATCTAAATGGGAAAAAGAATTTAGCTGCAAATCTGATATTATAAATATCTATTTAGGTAAATTAATTATAAGCTATAACAAAAAAGGCTATTTAGATAGTCTTAAAAATGTTGATATACAGTGGGAAATGCCGCTACTAAAATATATTAATATTAGATGCAAAAATATATATAAGTATGGAATAAAAAAAGGTATTAATACCTTATTAGATAGAATAATGCATAAATCTTTTAAAAAAAAATATGTCTTTACATTAATTAAAGCATATGAGAAACCATTTAAATTTAAAAGCGATGTGTTAACAGCATATCAGCTGGCTTCTAATTATGAAGCTGATTTGTTCTTAGGAAATGAATGCTTATTATCTCCCTTGGGATATACCTGGGAAGAAAATGAAAAGCTGATAAGAAATAATTTAGGCGGATTTTTTAAAAACTATAGATTGTTAGTAAATAAAGATTTTAATAATGTAGAGAGAATAAGCTAATAAATTTCAATAAAAAAGTATATATAAAGTTGTGGTTATGGGAATAACCGCAACTTTTTTTATTTTGGAATAATAATTCTAAAGAAGCTTTGTTATGGCTGAAAGCTAAAAGAATAAAAGGAGGAGTCACAATGATTATATGTTTAAAAAGAAATGAACAAAAGTATATTAATGGAATAGGAATAACCAAGTTGTTAAAAAAGCATTGCAATATACAAGTAGATTATAGAGAAGTAGTAGCTTTAATAAAAGGAGGCCCTGTAAATAGTTATCTAATAATTGATAACTATATTAAAGACCTACCTAATGGTGATAAATTAGAAGATAATGACGTGTTAATTTCAGCAACAGGATTTATATTTATATCAAAAAAATTAGGCTTAAGCGTTAAAGATGCTAATTTAATATTAGTACCACACTATCAAAAAATGTGGGAAAATAAAAAAACTCATAATTCTTATAAAAAAGAATTATGGAGAGAAATTACTAATGAGAAAATAAGTAAAATGGCTCAAAAATATAATATTAGCTATAGCTCTTTAAGACAAAAAGTTTATAAGCAGCTAGCTGAAGAAGAAAACGTTGACCTATATAAATTAAAAGAAAGTAAGGGTTGTAGCAACTATCTAGATGTTATAGCAAGAAATGAAATTTTAAAAAATCGTTATATGAAATTGGTGGAAAGTTTATAAAATATTGGGGGAAACGAAATGGAAAATATAACAAATATTAAGACAATAAACAGTAATAAAATTTTACTTATTACTGATAATGTAACAGCTTTTAATAAAACTAAAAAACTATTATGTTCACAAATTGTAAATCCACAATTAAATATTAATAAAGTGGATTTTAAAATAGTTGAAGAAGAAAATGAATTTAAAAAAATAATAGATACAGTTCCATTTATGGATAGTAAAAGGGTTATTCTAATGGAAGTTCCGCTATTCAAAACAGGGATAGGAAAAAAGATAAATGGCTTGTTAAAAGCTTTGAAGAGTATTCCAAATGAAACTAATATTTTTTTATATTCATATATAAAAGATAAAAGAACAAATATTAATAAAAACCCAGAAATAAAGAAATTTATTAAAAATGATTTCTTTATTATAAATGGGGAGTTTCAATCTGATTATGTAAAAAAAGTTTGCAATAGTATTTTTGCTAGGCACAATACTACTATTACAAATGAAGCGTTAGATCTATTTGTTAATAAAACTTTAAATATAGATATAGCTTTGCAAGAAATAAAGAAGCTATTATGTTTAAATAAAAATACATTAGATATAGAAGATATAATAAACTGTATATCTTCTTATAATGATGATGATATTTTTGATTTAACAGATTCTATTAGTAAGAAAGATGTCAATGGTTACTTTAATACACTTAAGAACTTATTAGATAAAGGTGAAAAACCTGTTGGTGTATTTTATACATTGTTAAATCATATAAAAATGTTACAAGAAGCTAGATTGTTTCAAGTAAACAACCATAGTTTAGATAGTTTTGTTAAGTTTACAGGTAAGAATCCTTATTATTGTAAACTAATTTATGAATCATCTAATAATTTTACAAAAGAAGAGTTAGACAAAAGTCTAATTGCATTTATGGGAAATGATACCAGAATTAAGTTTTCTTCCAATCCTAATATAGTATTAGAAGAATTAAGTTTTAAGCTGTTCTGTAATTAGGAGCGGTTAATAATGAAAATATTAAAGAAAGCAGGAAGGTGAATTAATTTTGAAAGGTAAAAATAATATATGCGTCATTTGCAATAAAAAAATAGAACTAAAAAATAATAATGTAATTGATGGAATTATAGTTTGTGATAATTGCAAAGAAGAAATAAAAAATAATAGTTCAATTACAATAACAGTTGCTTAGAGGAGTTGACATTATTGAACAATTTTTACTTTAAAATTCATAATTTGCCTTCTTTAAATAAAACAATATATATTAAAATGGAATATAAAAATGTTATATATTCAAATTATGAAGTTATAAAGTTATTATATATAGATATGCTATCAAAACAATTGCGTTGCAATAAAGAAGACATTATACCTATATCTAAGAAAAAATACCTTAACAGTACTAAGTGCTGTTAAGGTATTTTAAAATTTTGAAATAATAATTATTTAAATAGAATATATGGCTTAATGTAGAGCTAAAATTAGGGAGGAATTTCAAGATGTTATATTTAAAGTACAGACCAAGATTTTTTAAGGATGTAGTAGGTCAAGGAGAAAATACCAAAATTTTATTAAATCAAATAAGAACTGGACATATAGGTCATGCTTATTTATTTTGTGGAAACAGAGGGAGCGGTAAAACAACAACCGCTAGAATTTTCTCAAAAGCTGTAAATCAGCATGATAATGGAGAACCATTAGATAATGAATTATCAAAAAAAATAGATGCAGGTAATTGTATAGATATTGTAGAGTTAGATGCGGCTTCACATAATGGAATAGAAGATATAAGGAATATTATAGAACAGGCCCAATATGCTCCATCAGAATGTAAATACAGAGTATTTATAATCGATGAAGTTCATATGCTGTCTATAAGTGCTGTAAACGCATTTTTAAAAGTACTAGAAGAACCACCTAAGAATGTAATATTTATATTAGCAACTACTGATCCACAGAAGTTGCCTATTACTGTATTATCTAGATGTCAAAGATTTGATTTTAAAAGAATAGATGTTACAGATATATTTAATAGGTTGAAATATATTTGTGAACATGAAAAGATAAAAATAGATAATAAAAGCTTAAAGTTGATTTCTATAGTAGCTGATGGAGCTATGAGAGATGCTATAAGTATTTTAGATCAGGTTAGAACTATGGAAGAGATTACTTATAATAATGTTACTACATTACTAGGAATAATGATAGAAGAAGATATAAGAAATATAGCTTTTAGCATTATTAAGAAAGATACTATATCTGCATTACAGCTTATAAATAAAGCTGTAATGCAGAATAAAAAAGATGCAAATCAATTAATGAAAGATCTGCAGAAATATTTTAGAAATGTTTTGGTATTAGCTATAAACCCTAATACTGAAATAGCAACTATAGAAGAGGAAAAACAGGTTATGATTAACTTAGGAAAACAAGTTCATAAAGAAAACTTAATTAAGTATATTGAGCTATTACAAGAAAAAATTAATGATAGTAAATATACTTATAATAACTTAACTTTATTAGAAGTAGCAGTAATAGAATTAGTGAAATATAAAACAGAAGAAGAAAAAATTAGTGATATTATAAAAAAAGTTCTCAAATCTACTAATACTAATCCAGTAGCAGCTAATAATTGTTCAGATATGAACAATGCCAATGATATTAATAATATATTTGAACAATCAAAGCAATATGTTATTAATGCATTATTGGAATCTCCAAAGGATTATATTATAGATATAGGAAATGGATTACGATCTTCACAAATATCTTACTATAATGGTATTGTTAATATAATACCATTAAATGATAATGACAGAAAAATATTAATTAATGGAATTAAAGCCGTAAATGCAGGCTTTATTAAAACATTAAAGGAAAATAATATGAAAATACAAAAAATTAATATCCAATAAAGGTAAAAGGGCAACAACACTCATGATTAAAGTCATAAGTGCTGTTGCTCTTTTTATATTATAAGAAATGTATGAAAGGACTACTCCCTTAGGTAGAAAGGGTAGCACAAAATAATTTAAAGTAATGTTACTGTGTATCTTTGATCCAATATATAAACTTATCTGCGATTCTATTATTAAATTGAATCCCTATATTATTTTCTATTTCTTCTAAAGCTTTTGATGTGTTAATGCTATTTTGATAAAGCCTATTATTACAAGTCATTACCTCAAAAGAATCACATATGCTAATTAAACGTATATAATCTGGTTTTGCTATATTAAATTTAGGATAGCCTCCTTTATTGTCTTCATATATGTGATGCAATAGCGCGGCTTGTGATATGTATTCATCCATATTATGTTGTTTTAGAAATTCATATCCTAGAATTGGATGCTGCTGCATTTTAGAAAATTCCATGTTTGTTAATTTCCCTGGTTTATTTAGTATAACAGGATCTATAAAAATCTTACCGGTATCATGTAACAATGCTGATAAAAAAATATTACCTTTATTATCTAGATCATAATAGACACAATAATCATATGTAAGCTTTGCTACATTAATACTGTGATTATAAGTATTTATATCTTTTTCTTTTATTGTTTGTAGTATCTTTAGTGTTTTACATATTTCAATATTATTATTGAATTGATTTGTTATATTTGGACTAATCATCTCTTATGTTCCCCCTTTAATTTATAAGTTATAGCTTTTTATATATACAATAAGTAAAAAAATTAAACAAAAGTGTTTTTATAATTTAATTTTTTGCATATGTAAAAATTGAAGGGAGATGAGAGGAAAATATGGTTATAAAAAATATTATATTATTTATATTGACTAATATTTATTTGATTATCTTATATAAGGCATCTATTAGAGATATAAAAGAAAGAATTGTATTAAATAGGACCTGTTTAATAGAGTATATTTTAGCTTTCTTAATAGCAATATTATTAAAAATACCAATAAAGTATATATTGATTAATTCAATATGGTTATTTGCTATTATGTATATCTTGCAATTAGTATATGGATTAATGACTGATGAAATAGGAATAGGGGGAGGAGATATTAAATTAGCTCCTGCTGTTACTTTGTTTATATATCCTTATGGTTATATAGGCATTTTAATAGGTCTTTTATTATCGGTTTTAGATCCTTATATATTTAAACGTAAAAATAAAGAATGTCCTTTTGTTATATATTATTTTTTATCTTGTATTATAGCCATTATAGCAAGGATATTTCACGTAATATAAATAATAATTTTACCTCCTAGAGTTATAAAAGCCAAAACTTTTAAAATGGATAAATAATTATATAAAGAATGTCATTGGAGGTATAAATTATGATTATTAAAAACCAAAAATCAAAGTCAAAGACGAAAAAATTCTTTAAAAAATATGCTAATAAAAGAGTAAGACAATATCCTTATCAATATACTATTCAAGGTAATAATTATAAAAAATTATTATATTGTCACTTATGATACTAGAGAAAGGACGATTTTATGTATTCAGTATTATTAATGATAATATTTTCACTTTATATAATCTATACATTGTTGCAATATTTAGAGAACTACAAATGTAAAAAGCAAAAACAACTGGAGAGCATATATCAAAAAAGGAATGCTATAATCCCTATTGTGATAACTATTGCTGAATCAACAATATATGATAATAAAGTAATTCAAAGTGAACTTAATCATTTAAAAGATAATTTAAATGATTTAAGAATTAATGATAATGATCTAATGGTAGTTAATTATAATATAAGCACAAGCTTGGATAAATTTATAATATGTTCAAGCAATACCCCAGAGTTAAAAGAAAATATAGAATTTATGAAATTGGTATTAGAAATTGGAGAGGCCGAAGCTGACATAAAGAGATTGAAATAATACAGATGGATTTTACTCATCTGTATTATTGAATTATTTCTATTGAAGTGCAGGATAAAATAGCTATATCTGCAAAATCAATATTATATTTATCTGCTAAATATAGCTTTAATTTGTCTGTTGCATTTTCTGCAGTAGTACTTTTAGAGTATCCTTCTGAATTACTAGAATCGAATGGTAACAAATAAATAATTTTAAATATTTTTTCCAATTATAATCACCTCTTATTTTGATTATAATTTAAATTCTAAAAAATACAATTTAAATGTGTAGATAGGAGTAGATATCTTTATGATAAAGAATAAATTGAAAATAATATTATGTAGTGCTATCATAGGGGGAAGCATTATAGGATTTTATCATCCAATTGTTAATGCAGCTCCAACAGAGAAAGATGTAACAATTG
The DNA here is from genome assembly GCF_001889325.1 of Clostridium sporogenes. Classification (NCBI taxonomy): domain Bacteria; kingdom Bacillati; phylum Bacillota; class Clostridia; order Eubacteriales; family Clostridiaceae; genus Clostridium; species Clostridium sporogenes. The sequence continues at coordinate 4,011,936 of NZ_CP013243.1, forward strand.
AGATACAAAAATTAGATAATGATTTATCTAATCTAACTATCAAATTAAATGATAATAAAGACAAAAACTCTAGATTAGTTAATGAAATTAAACAAAATGAAAAATTTATACAGAATAAAAAAGAAGAGATAAAAGAAACAGAAAATATGTTGAATGCTCAAATGAGAGATTATTATATAGAAAATGATAGTAATTCTAATAATGCCTTAGTTTTGTTATTGTCTTCTGAAAACATGAGCGATTTCTTAAATAAAGCCAAAATAATGAAAATAGTGTTAGAAGAAGGGAATACAACTATTAAAACGTTAGAAAAAGATAAACAAGATATAATAAAAACTAATGAAAAGCTATCAAAAGATAAAAAGGAGATAGAAAAGAATACTTCTTCTATAAAGAATGATATTAAAACTATAGATGATAAGAAAAAGGAACTAAAGGTTAAGCTAGAAGAATTAGATAAAGCTAAAATTAATAATGCAAGCAATACAAATAGTATAATAGCTCAACAAAATCATGCTGAATATAATGATTTTTTAAAAATTGGATCTGTAGTTAATAGTAAAAATGATATAGGTAATTCTGTAGTTAATTTAGCAACTAAATTTTTAGGGGTACCATATGTTTGGGGAGGTACTACTCCACAAGGCTTTGATTGTTCAGGTTTAGTTTTATATTGTTATAATGCATATGGTATTTCATTGCCTAGAATATCTCAGGAACAACAGCAAGTAGGCATAGATGTTCTATTATCTCAAGCAAAAGCAGGAGATTTAGTATTTTTTCATGGATATCCAGCTACTCATGTAGGTATATATATGGGAAATGGGTATTATATACATGCTCCACACACAGGAGATGTAGTAAAGATTTCACCATTGGGGGATTACACAAATATAAAAAGAATTATGCCCTAATTTAAATGGCCATAATTTTCATTCAATCGTGGCAAGGATACTCCCATCTTCTATAAGTGGGGGAGGAATTGCCACTTGCCGATAGGTAACACCACAGCTTGCCACTTTACACCTCACTTTCTTATTGTATTTTATTCACTAATATAATAATTATAATAGTGAAAGGAGTTGATATTATAGAAATTACTATAACATCTAAAATACAAATATATCCTACTAATGAGCAAATAGATATTTTAAATAATACAATGTTCCAAATTAGAAAAGCATTGAATTATATATCTAAATATATTTTTAATAATAATTGTCTTAATCAGAAAAAGATTAATGAAGATACTTATTATTATTTAAGAGAAACATATGGTTTAAAATCTCAAATGGCTCAAAGTTGTATAAAAACTACTATTGCTAAATATAAAACCAATAAGTCCAATGGACATGATTTTACTTTAGTGCATTTTAAAAATTTAGAATATGACATTGTATGGAATAGAGATTACTCTATTAAAAGTGATATATTCTCTATAAATAGTTTACAAGGTAGACTTAAGATACCTTACGAAACTAAAGGCATGGAAAAATATTTTGATGGTTCTTATAGTTTTGGTACTGCTAAATTAGTATTTAAGTTTAACAAATACTTCTTATATATTCCAATGACCAAAGATTACCCTCAAACTACACCTTTTGAAATTAATAAAATAGTAGGTATTGACCTCGGTATTAATTTTTTAGCAACTATCTATGATAGTTATGGTAAAACCACGTTCTACAATGGTAGACATATAAAAGCTAAAAGAGGTCATTATAAAATATTAAGAAAACAACTTCAACAGTGCGGTAGCAAGTCAGCAAGACGTAAAATTAAATCTATTGGTTCAAGAGAAAACCGTTATGTTAATGATATTAATCATACCATTACAAAGGCACTCGTTGATAAATATGGGGCAAACACATTATTTGTTCTTGAAGATTTAACTAACGTTAGAAATACTACTGAAAAAGTAAATATAAACAATAGATATGTTTCTGTATCTTGGACTTTCTATCAATTTAGGCAGCTGCTTGAATATAAGGCTAAAATGAATAACTCAATAGTTATTTCAGTTAATCCTAAATATACAAGCCAAACATGCCCCAAATGTGGACATATTGAAAAAGCTAATAGAGATAAGAAAAAACATATCTTTAAATGTAAAAATTGCAACTATCAATCTAATGATGATAGAATTGGATCAATAAATCTTTGGAGAAAAGGTCTTGAATATATTGAACAATTCTCCAAAGAACATAGTGAGTAAACTCACTATGTTGCGGTGTTGTCAATCACCGTATCGTAACCTACGTTTGAGATGGGAGATACTTTGTATCATTAACACCATGTGTAGTAGAGTTACAAGCTCCCGCCTCTATAGGCGGTGAGTAATTGACATTGTAAAGTATTCTTAAAAAGATTACAACTATAATATATATAATTTACGGAGGTAATTAAAAATGAATAAAGTTGTTTTAATAGGTAGACTAACCAAAGATCCTGAATTAAAATTTACTCCAGGAAATGGAACAGCGGTTGCTAATTTCACTTTGGCTGTAGATAGAAGATTTTCAAAGGATGGTCAGAGAGAAGCAGATTTCATTCCTATAGTAGTATGGGGAAAACAAGCAGAATCTACAGCTAACTATATGAGTAAAGGAAAACTTATGGGGGTTAGTGGTAGAATACAAACAAGAAGCTATGAAGCTAAAGATGGTACAAAAAGATATATAACAGAAGTAATAGCTGAAGAAGTTAAATTTCTTGAGTGGGGAGATAAAGCTACCACAGATTCATCATATAATAATAGATCAGAATCAAGTTACCAATCAGGACAAAATTTTGCAAATGGAAACAGTTTTGACGATGATATAATTCCAGTAGATGATGGAGACATACCTTTTTAGAGATTTAATATGGCTTAATAAGAAACTTTATTTAAAAATTTTTAAATAAAGTTTCTTATTTTTTTTGTTAATATAACTAAATTCTTAAAAAGTAATAATAATTAAGTATAGAATAATGGAAGGCAGGTTATATATATGAACTTAAATAAACAAATTACAAAGCATTTAATAGAAATGGATTATAATAATATAAATAATTTTAAGAAAGATATCATAAGTAATAAAGAAATAGATATTATTAAAAAAATAGATATTATATCTACATTAAATGTAGCTATAACTGTTATTAATGAGAGTAAAGGAATTAATAACATAGATAATGATAACTTAATAAATATTAAAGATGATTTTAAATTTGCCTTCATTTAATGGAATAAGGTGATTAAAATGATGTTAAATATAAATAAAAAATTAATGAATCTTCCAGATAATAAAAAAGAAAAAGTGAAAAAAACTATTAATAATAACTCATATACGAAGCAAATATTTAATTTAATAAATATTATGTTAGAAAAAGAACTAACGCAAGAGCAAATGAAAAAGTTTGCTAAGCTGAATTTGCTGATATTAAAACGGCAATCAAAATTATGTATAGAGGAATATAAAATGTATTTCTCTATAAAAAAACAATTCCCAGTTAAATTTAATGAAGATAATACAGGTTATGAAAATAATATTAGATCTTCTATAGATTTAAATATGTATATAAGTGATACTGTTAAAACTATTTGCATTGTAGGTACTGCTTTAAGCAGTCAAATAGATGAAATCCAAGAAAAAAACATAATATCAGAACATGAGTTATGTCAAATATTAAGCTTAAATTATATCCTTTGGACAAAAAATAAAAAGAAAGTAGAAAGAAAAATGGAAAATCCTAAATGGTCTGACATCATGTATATATATGATTGTGAAACAGTATATAACAGAAAAATTGCTATTGATAAAGGATTTTGGAATACTTCACCTGTATATACTGCTCTAACAGAATCCAAATTAAAAAATGACTTATGTTGTAGTAAAAAACAATAAGTTTAATAGAAAAACTCTCTATATATAATTCAAATTATATATAGAGAGTTTTTCTACGTAAGCGCAAGACGCTTTGGTAGATAAATAATGTATACATTTTTTTTATCATATATGTTCTTATAAATTTCAACATAAGCTTTATAATGATTTATTTTCTTTACTATAACATGATTTTCAGTATTTTCTTTTATAATTTCTGTAGAAATGTTTTGTTCTCTATCAATGCATGAAAAACAGTATATAATCTCATTATTAATTTCTTTTTTTTGAATAAATTGATTTTTTGAATGGTATAAATCCAAGGTATCAATTAGTTCATATTTATCATCAATATTAGATTTATTATTATCTTTAAAATTATTTAGAATAGTAATAAATAATACTAATATAAATGGCAAGATATATAGTAATATAATATTTTCAATGGAACATTTTCTTGAAATCAAAATTATTAAAGAGAGTATTTCTACTGCAATACATATAAATATTATATGATTAACATAATTTTTAAAATAGTTTTTCATAATAAAGATTGCTCCTTTCAATAGTTGTTATTTATACACATCGTTTTTATATAAAATTATTATTGCAAAAATAAAAAAACATATATAGTTTATAAGAGACTATACTTTTAAATTAGTTATATGAAAATAATATAGCTATATAGATACATATTAAATATTATGTAAATTAATAAAATGTAAACCATACAATTCAAACTAATAAATATATAAAACAATATCTTAAAGTATATTTAAAAAGTTTATATTTATATAGTAAGTTTATTATCTTATGCAGTAAAAAGATAGAAAAAAGTATTAATAATTAATTAAATGATGAATTATGGCTTTTTAATAGCTAAAAGAGAAGGGAGTTTTATATAATGAGTAATATGAGCTATTGTCGTTTCCAAAACACTGTAGAGGATCTAGAGGAATGTTTAAATGTATTAACAGATAGGGAAGAATTAAGTATAAGAGAAAATAATGCAGCAAAAAGGATGCTAAAGAATATAGCAGAATGGATTAGAGCTGAATGTATAATTGATGGAGATGGAGAAATTGATTATGAAGAAATAGAATCAATTATCAATCAGTGCAAGGGAAAATGAGGAAAAATTTATCACTAGAAGTAAGTCTTATGTTAGAAAGGATAGCTATGAAATTAGCTGCAAAAATAGGACTTAATTTAGAAGATTTATTGAAAGTAATATAGAAAAAGCAAATGGCTATTAATAGCTATTTGCTTTTTTATATATTATATGTGTAAATGAAACGATCTTTTTTCTAAAAACGGTACTTTAAATACATTTAATGTAGAAGTTAAACAAATAATAGTACATAGTTGTGCTTTAAATACATATAATGCAGAAGTTAAACTCGATTTTTTTTAAAAGTAATAACAACCTATTTTAAATACATCTAATGTAGAAGTTAAATATACGTATATTTACAAATGAGAGAACAAATTAATTGTTTAAATACATCTAATGTAAAAGTTAAACATATAAAGCCACTAGAGCTTACAATGAAAACAACCATCTTTAAATATATCTCATATAAAAGTTAAATGTTTTATTTTTTTATAAATTTACTATTTCTACTGCAAAAATAAATCCATGTGAATCTCTAACTATATGAGTAAAAGATAAATTTTCCTTAATCTCCATAAGTATATTTAAGTTACCGTTTTGATAATCAGTATTTAAGCATGTTAAATCACTTCTATCACAAGGAGTATCAGTTGCTAGTTCATAATATGTTTTTGAAATTTTATCTATTAAGATTAATCCATCCGATGGTTCATTTATATATAAATCAGGTAAAATGCTAACATAGCAAGCTCTATCTATGCTTTTTTTCATAATTTTTGCACCTTCTCTTTCTCTCCTTATATTTACACTTATACTTTTTAAATACACCTAATGTAAAGGTTAGACTTAAATTTAACAAAAATAATACTAATAGTAGTACATATAAGTTTAAATACATCCAATGCAGAAGTTAAATTTGTTTTTTATATTTTCTATATCCTATATATTATTGTTTAAATACATCTAATGTAAAAGTTAAACATTATTGTAGCTTAATAAATTATTATTACTTTTTTATTTAAATACATCTAATGTAGCAGTTAAGTTTTTTCTTTAATACTTTCATTAGTACCCCTGGTTTAAATACATCTAATGTAGAAGTTAAACTTATTAGAAACTAAAAAAATCGGAGGTTTAAAAAAAGTTTAAATACACCTAATGTAAAAGTTAAACTTAAATAAAACTAAAAATTTTTATAAATCGATAGTTTAAATATATCTAATATATAAGTTAAATCCATCTTACTCTATTTTCCATATTTCAAATATGCGTGTTTAAATACATCTAATGTAAAGGTTAAACTAAGAAAAATTATAAAACATGGAGGATGATACTAGCTTAAATACATCTAATGTACAAGTTAAACTCGATTTTTTTAAAAAGCAATAACAACTTATTTTAAATACATTTAATGTAGAAGTTAAACAAAAATAAAAAGTGAAGGTTTTTAATAAAACTTTTGTTTAAATACATTTAATGTAGAAGTTAAACATTTATAAAATACCAAAGTCAGAGGTAAAATTATAGTTTAAATACATCTAATATAAAAGTTAAACTTATATTTATGCATTTGTAAAACCTCCGTTCGTTTGTTTAAATATATCCAATGCAGAAGTTAAACTAAAAACCTCCTGTGTGCCCCTTTGTTTAAATACATATAATGTAGAAATTAAACAAATAATAGTACATAGTTGTACTTTAAATACATCCAATGTAGAGGTTAAACTAGTTATTCTTTTTGTTTTTTACACACGCTATTTAAATACATTTAATGTAAAAGTTAAGCCTTATTAACAATAAGAAATTAGGAGGTTCCTTGCTAGTATAAATATATCTAATATAGAAGTTAAACTAATAAAAATTAGGACAATAAACGTTTGCGGAGTTTAGTTTAAATACATATAATATATAAGTTAAGCTATTTTCCCTTTCATTAATTAAATAAAATAGGTCATTAAATACATCCAATGTAGAAGTTAAACTAAAAAAGTAATAATAAATTATTTTAAATACATATAATGTACAAGTTAAACCACCTTATTCCATTAGCGATATTCCAAATATGTGTTGTTTAAATACATCTAATGTAAAAGTTAAATGTTTTATTTTTTTATAAATCTGCTATTTCTACTGCAAAAATAAATCCATGTGAATCTCTAACTATATGAGTAAAAGATAAATTTCCCTTAATCTCCATAAGTATATTTAAGTTACTGTTTTGATAATCAGTATTTAAGCATGTTAAATCACTTCTATCACAAGGGGTATCATTAGGTAAAATGTTAACATAGCAAGCTCTATCTATGCTTTTTTTCTTCATTTTTGCACCTTCTCTTTCTCTATTTATATTTAAACTTATACTTTTTAAATACATCTAATGCAGAAGTTAAACATATGTATATTTACAAATGAGAGAACAAATTAATTGTTTAAATACATCTAATGTAGAAGTTAAACGTATCTTATTTTTAGGTAAAACCTCTCTTAAATTCTTGTTTAAATACATCTAATATAGAAGTTAAACTTTTCTATTCTGCAACTCTCTTATAAAAAAAGAACTCTTTAAATACATCCAATGTAGAAGTTAAACAAATAATAGTACATAGTTGTACTTTAAATACATCTAATGTAGAAGTTAAACTTATTTTTTCTTCATTAAACAACCTCCTCATTAAGGTTTAAATACATATAATGTAAAAGTTAAATCAATAAAAATAAGCTGTTTGTAAATAATAAAATGTTTATATAATTATTATAACATGCTTTCATTATATGACTTGTGAACTACCACCACCTAAGAGGTGGATGGCTTCGTGATCAATACTACTACTGTAGCAAGTTTACTCACGCTCAAAAGGTCGAACCAACCTCGCTTATTACCAAAATTATATAGCTAATTTCAGTACTATCCATCTCCCACCTAAGAGGATGGGAGAATTACGCCCGTTAAGTTAAATTTTTAAAAGAAATATAAATTACTTAGTGAATCCTGATAAATTAATGTTTTACCAGTATTTGGTTGAACAATGAGATTAGTAAAAGATAAATTGCTAAACCTGTAAGAGTTATCGAATTCATCTAATTCAGTTGGCAACATTTCTTTTAATATTATTAATCTCTCATTAGGATTATATTTTTCTCCTGTAATATTAAAATTATCCGTTAAAAATAAACTTTGTATTCTTATTAATTTTTCATGTGCTTGTATTGATTTTAAGTTAATAAGTTCAACATTTGTGATATCAGCAGCATGATCATTTTTCCCAAGATACGGAATAAAGTGACATTTTTTATTTAACAAATAATCTTTTAATTTATTTAGAATTTTTTTATCAACACTATTTTCATCTAATAATATATATATATCCCAGCTTACGTTTTCTAACCATTGTTCTCTATAAACTAATGTACATGGTCTTTTATTAATATCTATATTATAAAATCCTGTATTGTTAGTAAAAGTTTGAAATTTTTTAGTGAAATATCCTGTTTTACTCTTTGGCACTATGCTAATTTTTAAAGTTTTTAACTTATCATAAAATTCAGGATATGTATCAATAGATTTTTGCTGATTATAGCCTTTGAGTCCTATGATTGAACCTAATATACCTAATAAGGCAATCTTATGAATATTATTATAAGTAAAGTAGGCATAACTATTAACATCAGGTTTCTTAAAAAAAGCTGTAGGACCTGATAAATTGAATTTAATTGCTTCCATTTAAAATCGGCAAGTATACGCCTACTCTTATAATCCAATAAAGTAGGCTGTAATTGCCTTCTCTCCTCTCTGATTTAAATTATTAAAAACTATATCATTTCTTTACCAGTTAGAATATTTCTTCTTTCTACTTTTATATCAGTATTTGGGATAACTATATCTGATAAGTATTTATTGTAATATACTTCTACTTTTTCTACTTCTTCTTTAATTTCTTCTAATAATTCAGTAAAAATATTAGTAAGATCAAATATGTTAATTGAATCAAAATCATATTTTAAGTAAGAAGATAAATTAGGTAAGTATGCTTTTGATGAATCCTTTAATTCTATAAATAATGCAAAGTTGTTTTCACAGCCAGCTTTTGAGCAAGTATTTAAAGATGTTACCCCTACCCTAGCTGCTTCTTTAAATTTAATGTATGCATCTTCTGTATATCCATTAAAGTTAGGCACTAATCCTACATATTCATCATAATTTTCTGGATTGATAGAAAACGGATAGATGAATTCTGCTCTATCTAAAATATGTTGTTCAGCAGTAGTAGTTCTTCCCTTTTCTGAGCCATCATCTTTATCTTTAGGGTTTCTATAAGGTGTTAGAAGAGATAATTTTTCTGCCTTAGCATACTCATATACATTTTTGCCTTGTTGTATTTGAACAGCTCCATTGATACTAAAGTTTAATTTAGATATAGCAAATGTAGCACCAAAATTTAAGACATCTAAACAAGAAAATAAATTAGATAAAACATCTATAGGTTTTGTTGTTTTTTTGTCTATTGTAGTATTGAATAAATACTCATATTTTTCTTGTAATGTCATTGGATTTAAATTATCATTCAAATTTGAGAAAGCCAATACTTTTTCTTTATCTAATGTCCAATATTTTCTGCATGCATATTTGAAAGTTTTATCAGTGGCTATAAATTCACCTGTAGCACTTGTTCTTGGGTGACTAGAAAAATCCGCATTATAATTACTCCTTACTGCTGTTACACCTAATAAGCCATATACTTTTTTATTCATAGTTAATATCCCCTTTCAACTTAGATAATAGTTGTGCAATCGTTATATTTTACTGTTTCTTTTTTTCATAAATAATGCTTTTTTGATAAAGCCCACCTAGTAAATAATCTATATAGTCCTTTGTATCATTGCTATCGTTATAAGTAGATACCATAGAATATAAATTATTAAATCTGTAATTATAAGCAGATATATTATTTGCTACTTCTTCATAAAGTTTTAATATCTCTATCTTTAATGTTGAGCTATTTCTGCATTGTAGAAATTTACTTGTAGATTGTTGTTTTTTTAATGTTTTCTTATTTTGAGTTAATAAATAATAGATTAATTGACCACAAGCATAATAAAATTCTTCAGTATTATTGATATATTTTTCTTCAAGAGACTTATCATGTATTTTTTCTTTTAAATTATAATGTATAGCTTCAAAGTGCTCTTTTACCTCCATTGGAGCATACTCCTCTCTTTCATATAAATAATCAAGTATGGACCATCTTAAATTCAGCATATTTTTTATTTTAATAAGACTAATATCAGGATCATTTGCCCATAATGATATTAAATTATCCATTACATTAGTTATAGGATCAATAATATCTATATCTATACCCTTCCTAAACCAATCATGAAATAAATGTTTGGAGGAAAATAGCATACAGCTTATGTTATTGGGTAAAGTATATTTTTTATTATTAATAAATTTATCACTATGATAGTTACTTACTAAGTTAAAGTTAAAAAAATACTTATCAACAATTCTTTCTAAATCTAAAAGAGTCCTTATATTGCTGACGTTTGATGTATCGTTTATATTATCTTTATCATTCTCATAGACATCTTCATCTAAAGATAAATAATCATTAAAGCTAAAATCAATATTTGAATCAAATGGGTAAATAATATCATAGTTTATTACATTAAAACTTTGTCCATTACCGGTAGTAATGTAATAAACAGGTTGGCCTGTATTAGTATATTTGTTTAAATCTAGATTATCTATATTGAAATCCATTGGAATATATAAAGTCTTATAAATACTATTAACATATTCCAATGCTTTAGCTTCTTTATTATATTTAGGGACCTTATAAAAATAAAGAAAGTCAAATAGTTTTTGAGCTATTAGCAAGGTATCAAAGTCTAAACGCAGAGGTACCCTAGTCTTCATACTGTATAATAATAGGGATGGTTTGTTGTTATTAGTGGTAAGATCTATATCAGAAATACCATACACATTATTATCTTTAAATATATGATATACATTTTTATTAAATATTTTTCTTATCATGTACCTCTTATATTCTTTGTTATAATATTCAATTGGCATTTCATAAAAAATTCTAATATAATCTTTATCTGCCAAAGTATATTCACTTAAAAGTTCTGGCAAATTTGATAAAGAATTTAATATAGCCTTTTTACTCTTATTAAATAATTGTTCATCAAAATATTCTAAGGTTGTTAATATAAATTCTTGTGGATTACTTGAATCATTGTTATTATGGGCCTGCCTCTCTTCTTCTTGCCACTTTTTAAATTGATCAAAATACCATCCAACTTGTTGCTCTAACGAAGGATTTAATGATGAACCTTCTAATATATGTGAAGATTTATTTTCTCTAATAAATAATGATAAAAAATTATTACTATGAATAGATTTAGCTTTACCTGATACTGCTTTGTTAGTATCATATTGTTTCAAGATGCTTAGATAATCTCTGTGTCTTAGATACTTAAATAATTCTTCTTTATCTTTTGATATTGCTTCTTTATCTTTTATAACCATAAAATCTTTAATGCCTTTATCATTAACGAGAATGTAAACACCTTGTTTTAAAGGATAATTATCTACTATTAAATTGTCACCATTTTTATCATATAAATCTTTAAAATTGTACATCATATCAATAACCAATTAAATCTCACCCCTCTTCTTAATGGTTAATGGCCATAACAAAATCCCATACCAATGCTATTCTTTTCACCAATACCTGCTCCGAGTGCTACAGTAGCAAGTGTTTGAGATATATCATCTTCTTTGACTTGGATTTTTAATTTATTACCTAACAATAATCCTTTTTTATAGGGAATATAAATAGTCTTATTATTAGTAATGCTTAAACAGTGAAATATTGTATCTTGTGTTGTAAGTTTATTACAAGATATAGTATTATGTTTATGTAATAAGTTATTAGTCAATTGTTTCCCTAACAAGTCAATATTATCACCTATTTGCCAGTAGTTCTGCTTTTCCCAAATTGAAAAAATAACAGGATTTATTGATACTAATTCAGTAATAAATTGTTGCTGGTTTTTTATAAATTTAATAGATATTATATTTATATTATTGTCTTGTATTTGGCTTAATGAGAATTGCATAGCACAAATAAATTCTGGATCAAAACTTCTAATTCTAATTTTATATAGGGTATTTCTTTTATAAATTTGATTTGTCGCTACTGGATACAGTCCAGAAAAAGAATATGGTTTTACCTCTTTCTTTTTATGTAATGTTTTAAGATAATTATCTGTCAACATTACTCTATTAAAAAATTTAGATAACATCTCATAAGATTTACTAAAATGTATATCCTTACTTAATTTAATTTCTAATAATAATTCGTAATAAGATAACATGCCTATCACTGTTGAGAAAAATATAATAGTTCTCAACTTACTCCTTTCATATATTTATGTTCGTATAATAAGTTTTTTTATTAGGTTGTACAATAAAAAATAAGTAATTTATGGTTTTAAAATTTTCAATGATAAAGGACATGTTATAAAAATATACATTTTTTCAGATTTTAAAACATTATAAAGGATGAAAGAATGTTTTAATCTATATTATTTTGTAAGATAATGATAATGTTACATAAATAAAAAGGTATTATAGAAGATAAAATCGAATACAGTTAAGGAATGAAATAGAAATACTAGAAAATGAAGAGAATTATAGAAGAGCTTGTATAGAGGGCTTTAGAATTTAATTAATGGAGGGATAATGTGCGTATATGTACAAACTGTAGTGAACATGTAGCAATTTATAATGATGATATTGATAAATGTCCTATATGTGGAAGAAATTTAGAAATTAAATTAATAGATGATGATACTGAAAGCAATACTATTAATGTTCATATTGATTTTTCATATAAAGAATGTGATTGCGGCAATAAGCTAAGTTATAATGAGATATCTTGTAAACAATGTGGCAAATCACAAGAAATAGAGAATGATTCTGTAGATCCTAAAGTTAAATTAAGAAAAGAAAAATTTAAAGATATTTTAACTTTAATTAATGATTCAGATTTATGTATAAAAAATTTAAGAAGAAATATACATAATGGTTCAGTTAATAGAACATTGATTGAAGATTTTGTTGCATATATTCAAATTAAACTCTATGAATTAGAAAAATTGACAGAGAAAAAGCTATTTAAAAACATATCATTTAATAGCGATGTAATAGAGAAGAAAGAAATCGAAAATAAAATAGGTGAAATTAAAGAATATATTATAAATATATATAAGATTTATGAAGAATTATTGATTTTAGAAGCCCCATATGTATGGGAGAATGCTTTTATAAGGTTATGCAATACTGTTAGAAATTTTCTGGATGTCAATAAATTAATTATATTTAGTATAGTAGCTAATACATTAGCCGAAGCTTGTAAAAATGTGGAATTGGCGCAACAAAAATTAGATTCTGCTAGTGAAGAAATAGATATGCTTTCAAATATGCTTAATATAAAGGCGCTTGAAGAAGATTTTGAAATGTTTAAGGATGGAAATCTTAATATACCTGTAATTATGCTTATGGTACTAGCAGGTAATACTGAGCATAACCAAATAGAAATAAAGTTTAATGAAGTGCAGTTTAGTGCTTATAGATATTTTAAAGACTTTTTACCTAATGAATTTCAATATTATAATTCGTTAGAAACTCCTATATTATTTAAACTAGCATCTTATAAATTTATGGGTATGACATCTTTTATAGAAAGTAAATTCATAGAAAAGGTTAAAGTTGTTAGTGATTTGTTTGAGAAAGCTAAAGATATTAATGGTATTAAATTAAAAGAATTTATGAATATATATACTTCTAAATATGTATATGCTTTAGAAATAGTGAATGATGTAACTCAAGACTATATATTAAACTTTTCTTATTGTAAAAATAAAAAAATGTTAGTTAGAAATGCATTGAATTCTTATAAAGATTTGAGCGAAGGCGTATATAAGGATGTCTCATCATTACTTATAGCATGTGCTTATATAATAGATAAAAAAGATATTAATTATGAATATATTTTAGAATGGATGGGATTCCCTGATAAATTAGAATATTTAAAAAATAAAAAGAAGCTAAAACTTCATAAATTAACTGATGGTGTTGAAAAAATTTTAAGACATTCAGCAGCTCATGTAGATTATTATATAGATGATATAAATAAAATGATTATACTAAGAAACAAAATAAGTAATAGAAAAGATAAAGAAAAGATAGGAGAAATAGAAGAAATAAAATATACATATGAAGAGTTTTATAGAGTGCAATTAGCACTACAAGAAACAATATTTTCAATAATGGCAGGAATAGATATTTTCTGTGCTAACAACTACTATGATTTTGATAACTTTTTATTAAATGTAGATAAAGAAGTAGGGGATTTACCAGATAAAAACTTGTTAGAGTATACATTCCCTTTCTACGGAATAATAGATATTCATTTAGAAGAAATTCTTAAAGATAATAAAACAATTTTAGTTGTTAAAGGGGTTAGTATAGAGAGAAAAGATAGAGAATTATTAGAAAAGTGTATATCATGTGCTTCTCCTATAGTTAAGAAAAGAAATGAACTAGACAAGATAATTATAGAATTAGTTGATGATAATAATATTAAGATAGGTTCAGTAGAAATAATTTTTAAGTATATGAAGAAATATTTTGAAGTTAATGCTGAATATAAAAAATATGAATCATTATTATCAATGATGACTACAAGAATTAATTATGAATATAATAATGATTATATCGAATCTGTTGATAATTATGGAACTAAATTTATTTCCGCTATATTACAATGGTGCTTAGACTTAATGGAAAAATTGAACGAAACAACTAATACAATAAATAATAAAGATATTTATGCTAATGAACTAACAAAAATTAAAAAAGAATTTGAATATAGCATAAATACTATAAATGAATTTAAATCTTTCGTGAAAGATGATAGATTTTTGGATCATATAGAAAGTATATTAAATAATTTTGTGAATGCTATAAACAAAAAAATAGAAGTAAAATGTAATAATTCTATTATTAATATTTATCAAGCGGATTACTTATATCAAAACGCTTTTTATCAAGTTACTAATGTTTTTGCAGCTTTAGCAGATAATGAAAAAATTGGGCCTTTATTAAATGATAGTAGTAATAACAGAGATAATGTGAAAATAAAGGTAGGAAGGAATGATCCTTGTCCTTGTGGCAGTGGTAAGAAATATAAAAAATGTTGCCTTAGAAAATAAAATAATATATAAGAATTTAAACCTGGAATGTTTTCATAAAATGAGAATATGATTAAAAGAAAAAGGTAGGAAGACTATGTGCTTAAAGTCTTGCTACCTTTTCTTTTTCTATATTTTATAAAAATTAAAGGGGATTTTATCTATATAATAGGTTAATTCTTTTATTTATACAATATAACATTTTAAAAAGTAATAATAATTTATTAGATGATAAATTATGGCTAAATATAGCTAAAAATTAGGGGGAATTTTAAATGATGAATATGGAGTTAATAAACATGGTTAATAAAAAAAATAGTCTATATACAGAAGACTATTTGAAACTAGATCCAGCTATAGAACCATTGGTTAATTATATTAATAACTATTTTCCAACGGTGGCTAGTTGCTCTTCACATAAAAATAGAAAAGGAAAATATATAGGAAATGCTTATGTATTGTTTTATTTAAGTAAGAAAGATATGAAGCAATATTTTGATTTAAAGCAAAAATTAGAATATAAAGGATGTTTGTATAATGTAGTTCTTAATTTATATTGTGTAGAAAATGGAAATATAACAGAAAAATATTCATTTATAAAAAATCAACAAACAAAATACCTAGGATGTGTTTTAGACATAAAACCTAAGTTCTCTTTTTTAAATAGAGAAAAGTTATTCATGGCGTATTACAAAGAATGTAATATACCTTTTTTGGAGGAGAAAATAAGTATAACTTTGGAAAGAGAAAACTATAAGAATACTGTTAATCCAAATTTTTCGGTATATAAGTACATAGAAAAAGAACCAAGTATAGTAAAAGGATATAAAGAACAAAAATTTAATGTTCTTCAGCATTAAATTTTAAAATTAAGAATAATAAATATATGTAATATAGATATGGCCATTTGCTAAAGTTTAAGGGGGAAATAAAAAATGAACAATAGAGATTTTTGTAAACATTGCGGAGAAAAACTAGCTGTTAGAAGTAAAGAAGATAAAAATAGTAACAAAATAATATTTTTTAAAGTATGCCCTATATGTGGATATTCAATAAGAGCTGATATATCAGAAGTATCTGCTATGGAAAGCTTTAATAGTGAAAAAGAATATTATAATACGATCAATAATATTGCATTAATTCGTAATACAATTAATTTTAAATTATAAAAAACCTTTAAGAATTGGAATCTAACAAATCCCAATTCTTTTTTTATTCTACAAATAAAAATTAAAAATAGAAAAATTGTATATATAATTACTATAAAATAAACAGGAGGTTTTTTATATGAAGATTTTATTTATAATTTTTATATTATTTTTATTGATAACAACAATAATAGCATCAATAAAGATAGTGAATACAGGCTACGTATATGTTGTGGAAAGACTAGGAAAGTATCATAGAACATTAGAACCAGGGTGGCATATTATAATACCATATGTTGACTTTGTTAGGCAAAAAGTATCCACTAAGCAACAGATATTGGATATAGAGCCTCAAAGTGTTATAACAAAAGATAATGTCAATATATCTATAGATAATGTAATTTTTTATAAGATATTAGATCCTAAAGCAGCAGTATATAATATAGAAAATTATCAAGCCGGGATAGTATATTCATCTATAACAAATATGAGAAATATTGTTGGAAATATGACTTTGGATGAGATATTATCAACTGGTAGAAAAGAAATAAATAAAAAATTATTAGCTATTATAGATGAGGTAACAGATGCATATGGTATAAAGGTGTTTAGTGTAGAAGTTAAGGGAATAGTGCCACCACGTGATATCTTAGCATCTATGGAAAAACAATTAAAAGCTGAAAGAGATAAAAGGGCTATGATACTACAATCAGAAGGTGAAAAACAAGCCGCTATATATAAAGCAGAAGGGTTAAAGGAATCTGCTATTCTAAATGCCGAAGCAGAGAAAGAAGCTAATATAAGGAGAGCAGAAGGATTAAGAGAATCTCAATTATTAGAAGCTGAAGGTAAGGCAAAAGCAATATCACAAATAGCTAAAGCAGAAGCAGATGCTATAAGAAATGTTAATGCTTCTATAATAGAATCAGGAACTAACGAAACGGTTATTGCATTAAAACAAGTAGAAGCATTAAAAGAGATGGCCAAGGGTCCAGCTAATAAATTAATACTTCCAAATGAAACATTATCTTCATTAGGAAATATTGCAGCTATTAGTGATATTATAAAAAATAAAGATATGTAAGCGCAAAAAGCTTTAGGAATATTTTATTTAAATGTTCCTAAAGTTTTGTTTTTTTTGAAATAATAATTGTATATAGAATAATAATGGCTTATAGCTAAAAAAGAAAGGTGGAAAAGAAATGGATAATAATCCATTAGAAGAAGAAAATACAATGGGTGTAGGATGTGAAAATTGTAAATGTAATTCGTGTTTAAGAGCTATTATTCATGAAGGGAGTCCAAATGATTGTCATTTATGTAATGTATGCTCTGATAAATGGGATAATTCTAAATATAGCAGCAAATGTGAAAGATATATTGAATATTGATATGAAATGGTAGGGAATAAACTAAAAATACAGCAAAGTACATTATGTTCAACATAATGTACTTTTATTTTTTCGAAATAATAATTAGTTAAACAATAGTTTATGGCTAAATTACAGCTAAAATTTAAGGGGGAAAAGAAAATGGTGAATAATAAGATAACTTCTTTATTAAAGGAAAGAAAAGAAAGGAATATAAGTAATTGTTTAAGCTACGATAAAAAAGTTAAGTTAGATATTAGTTTAGACAATACAGAATTTTTTATAAAAGCAGTAAAAGAAATAAGTAAAAAATATTTCTTTGCAAAAACAGTGGAAACAAATAATCAAAAATTAATAGAAGAAATAGATAAAGAATTTCAATTTTTTAAAATCGATATAGAAGAAATAACGGATAAAAATCAACTAGATATTATAGGTAGAGTACAATTAAGATATACATCAGGTACAAAAACTCCAAATAATATAATAGAGTATGCATCTGGATTAGTACCCATTAAATGTACTATCTCTGATAAATTTAATAGTAGTTTTTCTTTTTATTCAGTATTAAGAGGAAGAATAGGTGATAAAACAAGCAAGTATTTATTTAAGTGTAACGATAAAAAAATTAAAATACTAGATTTTTTCACAGCTATTAGTGAGGTTTATATTATTAATGAAGTAATAAATTATAATAAAAGTAATAAGGAAATAGTAATTGATGTTATTAATTCTTTAAATAATAGAGTGAAATATGATAGATCTTTTATAACTTACTTAAATGAATATTTTATAACCGGAGAGGAAATTACTATTTCTAATTTATGTTTATTAAAAACTAGTTATAGTATTACAAAAGCAGGTTCGGCTTATATGTCTACTTTTGCTAAAGAAATTTTAGGATCAATTTTCAAGGAAATAGTTATTGATAATAAAGATATAATAATTCAAGAAAAGCAAATAGCAGATATGAATTCAGATTATGCTAGAGCTTTTCAAAAGAAAAAAAATATAAGTAATAAAACATTAAAGGCGATGGAAAAATCAACATTTAATATTTATTTTAAAAATGTTGAATTTGATAATGATGTTGATTTAGTGAAAATAAAGCAAGTAGAAGATGAATTCCAAGATACATTGGAGTTCTTAAATCTTAATGAAAGTATGTTAAAATTTATGAAAGAGGTATCATTAAGATTTCGATATTTAGGTAAACACAAAGCAGTAGGATTATATTTCCCATTACAAAAATGTTTATGTGTAGATTTGCGTGATCCTAGTGCTTTTCTACATGAATTTATGCATATGGTTGATTACCAATGCTATAAATTTGATAGTTTGAAATTAAGTAGTAAATATAATTTTAGAAAAATAAAAAATAAATATATAGAGATATTGGATAAAACTATATATAATCTACCATCTGATGATTCTTTTAAAAAGATTTATTATGGAAAGACAAAGTATAACAAGGATTATTATACTAATAGTGCAGAAGTCTTTGCTAGATGTGGCGAAATATATTTGAATAATATATTAAAAGTAGATAATTCATTAATTAAAAGTTTAGATAAAATAAATATTGTTTATCCTTTGGATGAGCAATTAATATTATTAATTAAAGAATATTATAGTAGCTTATTTGATATAAGAGACAAAATTGAGAAAGTTTCAGCAAAAGCTAAAAATATTAATAATAGAGTTGAATTTATTATTTCTGAAGAAGGTCAGTTAAAGTTAAATTTTTAATATAAATTTCAATGGGAAGTAAATTATATTTAATGGAATAATTTACTTTCTTTTTTTGAGAAAGACATTAGAAAGGTATTGACACTAATCGCTAGAGATTATACAATATAATTAAAAGTAATCGATAGCGATTAGTAAATAAAAGAGGTAAGATTAATGGAAAACTTATTCAAAGAAGCTCATAGACTTACAAAAGAAATAAAAAAAAGAGTTTCCAGAAGCAGACTACAGAGCACAACATAATTTACAATATGTTTACCTTACCTCCAAAGAATGAAAGGGGATAATAAAGTGGTAGAATTAATTGGCAGTGAAAAACAAATAAAATGGGCAAAAGATATTAAAAAAGAATTAATTAAAGAGGTTGAGGAATATAAAGAAAGATTTAATAATGCAGGAAACTTTCAAATAAATTATTTAAATAGATACAAAAAAGAAATTTTTAAAAGAGCAACAAGCAAAAAAATAACCATGGATGAAGCTATAAAAATATTAAATTCAATAATAGATGAAGTAAAAACTAATATTGAAAATGAAACATCTGCAAAAAGATTAATTGAAGTTAAAAAATCTTTTGCTATGGCAGATGCGACAACAGATAGATATCTTATAAAAGAATTTATATAGGAGGTATAAATATGGATAAAAATGAAATTATAGAAAAAATAAAATTTATAGAAATGGCATTGGAGCATGGAGAAGAACTAAATTTAATGTGCAGGCCTACATATGGTTGCTGGGGAGATTTTGGTGGGTTAAAATTATTCTTTTTAAGCGAAAGCATGACAGAAGAAAGTATAATAAACAATGATTGCAACTTTTATGTAGTAGTAAATTATAGTCAGGTTAAAGATAAAAAAAGAAAAATAAAAAAATATATAGAAAGTTTTTGTCATTGTTACGATAATTTTAGTTTTGACAAATTCTTCGATCAAATAGATTCTGATGATTCAATAGATGTACCAGAATGTACTTGTAAACTTCCTTCGCAAGAAGAAGCTGAACAATGGTGGTATAATGATTTATTGAAAAAGATGGAGGAAAGAAGTAAATTTATAAAAGAAAAGATAGGAGAATCTTAAAATTGAGGGGTTAAAAATCCTCAAATAAAAAATGTATTTTATTAAAAATTAGGAGGAATAAGAATGGGTAGAGCAAAATTATCAAGTGAAGCTAGTAAATACGAAAGGATTATAGCGGATTTAGTTAGATTACAATTTATAGTTATACGTTATATAGAAAGAAATAGCAACATAAAATATAGAACACATAGGGATTTAGAAAATGTGCTAACAGGTGGAGTGCCAACAGTTACGTATTCTAAAGCAATAGACAATTTGCTTAAACATTCCAGAATGAGAATTCATGATAATGATGATATTATAAATAATATTGTAGAATTAAAAGATAAAATAGATAATAGCGAAATAAAAGACTTGCACTTTGGGATGGCAGTATCTTCTGGATTGGAAAATGAATTAGATCAATACGTCTTAAGAAGAACGTTCTTTATGATTACATCTATGGTAACAATAAAAGATGCATCAGAATTGTTAGACATTCCTGAAATTACTATAAAACAAGCTTGTCAACAAGAACGATTATTAAATACAGAAAAAATTGGGCGTGGTTGGAGAGTACATCTACCAGAATGTCGTGCGTATTGGAAAATACCATATACAGACGAAAAAGATATATATTACGATTTAAAGTATTAAAAAAACTTAGTTGAATTATAACATTTATATTACCATATTAAATTATTAGATTTTTTTATTCTAGTAAAATGAAAATCTAATCATATATTTTTATAAACTTCGGAAGATATTGAAAATATGGATGTGAGTCTTCTTTATTAATTATTTCATGTAATTTTTTTATAAGTATATCTTCAATAGTTGTAGAAATGACAACTTCCTACCTCCTACATCTATAATTTTATTTAACCATAAAGAACTATCTTAGTTTTATATTAAGATAGTTCTTCTATTTTTTTAAAAAGTAATAATAACTAACTATATGGTAAATATGGCTTGCAAATAAGCTAATAGATTAAAGGGAGGATTTTATAATGAAGAAAAAATTTATGAAATCAAATAATAAAAAAATATATGGAGTATGTGGCGGAATAGCAGAATATTTGGGAATAGATGCTACAACTCTTAGGTTAATATGGTGTGCCACTATATTATTAAGAGGCATAGGAGGAATTTTATATCTATTGTGTGCAATATTAATGCCGCAATATGATCCAGAATATGGTACAGAGTTAAATTTCAAATAATGGCCCAAAGCTAAAAAATTAGAAAATATAAAAGATATTAGAGCAATAGACAGTAAAATAGACAGTAAAAACTATTTGAAGATATATCAATAATTTTTACTGTTTTTATTTTGGAATAATAAATTGATATAGAAGTGTTAATGGCTTAAAGCTAAAAAATAAGGGGGAAATAGTAAATGGAATATTATCAAGATAATCTAATGAATTATTGTCAAAAGGAAATAAAAGGAGAAGCTTTTCGTTATATTTTAAAACCTTTTATTTATATAGAGCTTTTAGATAAAAAAGAAAATATTAAAAAATTAGAAAGAAAATATATCAGAGAAAATCAATCTTTTTATAATAGTTGGAATAATTATGATAAATGGATGGACTTCGAAAATAAATACTATGGAACAAAAATATATAAGGAAACAGATGATAGGATATGTTGCTATGAAATATTTACTAATGCATTTAGTAAATTATATACTATAGGAGTTGTTGCAATAGAAGTACAAAAAGACAATATATTAATAGAACATTTAATAAAATACTTACTTGAAAATAAAATAAAAATAAGGCTTTTTTATAAAATACAACCATTAAATAATGTTAATATATTAAAAATAGATTCTAAATACAAACATAAACTTATTAAAGCTTATGTTGCTATTTCAGAAGAAGTAGCATTTAAAAATGAGTTGAAAAATAATGATGGAGAATCTATACACGAAATTAAAGAACAAATATTAATTCGTATTAAAGATGCAATTAATTATGGGTATTGCAGAGATCATGATGGACTTATAAATTCTTTCTTAAAACATTATGATGCTCCAAAGCCTGAAAATAGAGCTAGTATAGTTAATATATTAAAAAAATATGGGATTAAATTTACTGTAGATAAAATAGAAGGAATGAAAGGATATATAAAAAGATTATTACAAAATTATAAAGTTAAATTATTGCAAATAATCAAAAGATGCAAAAAAGTAGCTAACTTTAGTGGAGGAAAAGATAGTGCTTTCATGATAATTAAAGCACTAGAAAAAGGAATGAAATTTGACCACATAATATTTGCAGATACAGGATTAGAATATCCCGAAATGTACAAATACATTGATAAATTTGAGCAATATATTAAACAAAATGTAATACGATTAAAAGCTAAAATAACTTTTGATGATTGGTTTTATAAGCCCTTTGCTTATGGGAAAAATGAAGGGAAAATACATGGATTCCCATATACCGTAGGTGATGGTTGTTGGGTTAAAAGAGAACTAAAAATTAAAAGTATGGAAGCATTTAAAAAATATATAAATGACCCGGTTGTAGATTATATAGGAATAGCGGCAGATGAACCAAAAAGATATAAAAAATTAATTTTAGAAAAACAACAGGCCCCATTGGTTGATTGGGGAATAACAGAAAATAATTGTAGAAATGAACTGGAAAGCATGGGATTACTTAATCCTTTGTACTATAAGTTTAAAAGGCTAGGATGCTGGCTATGTCCTAAGCAATGTATGAACAGTCTTAGAATATTATATAAAGACTATCCTGAATTATGGGAAAAACTAAGAATATACCAACAGCACGATTATAAATCATTTAAACCAAATTTGAGTGTAGATGATTTAGAAAGAAAAATAAAACAAATGGGATAATATCTATACTTTAACATCAGTTCGCTAAATTGGTAACTGGTGTTAATTTATGTATAAAATATTTTTAACATCTTGAAATAAAATTAAGCTTCATATATAATATATGTAAATAGTTGGAAATAAATTCCTGCTATTAATAAATTATAAGGGGCGATAGTTTTATGTTAAAAATAGATTTAGGCTATTGGCAATTAAGCTGTGCTAGAGACGTAATGAATAAAGCATGGAAAATTGTGAGAAAATCTAAATGTAGTATTTCTATTGCCTTAAGAAATTCTTGGAAAATATTTAAAAAGTACTTTAAAAATGTTAGTACAAGCTATAAAGAATATAAATATAAGTTAGTTATAAATAAACAACAGTTCACATTATCTTCTAAAGATAATGATTTAGATAATATAGTAGAAGAATCTTTAGAAAAAATAGCAGAGGTAAAAGGGAAATCTTTTATTTATAAAATTGGTGATAGTTTTTATGAAAAATATGATCAATTATTATCCAAATTTAAAAAAAAAGGAAGTCTAACTTTTTATCAAGATATTTTTCTGATTAAAATGAGAGATAGTAATTGAATAATATCTATAATATATGAATTTTCTAATGAATAAAGACATTAGAGAAATTAAGTACCTCTTTTTCACAATTAAATAGAAAGTTAATTGAAGCTTATAGAATAGACATAAATTATTTACTTTAAGTAAATAATAGCAATTGTAAAGGAGGAGGTATTAGTATATGGAGACTGAAATAGGTTATATAAATGGTATGAATCTTGGAATAGGTTTTAATAGGGCAACTAATGATATTCATCCATCACCTGCTTTAGATGGTGTTGATGTTTATAGAGATTTACCAAATGCTAATGGGCAAGAAGTATTGTTTAGAGTAGAACTAGTAAGCAGTACAGAAAGTATCATGGAAAAATTAAATGTTTCAGCTAGAGCATCACTTAAGTATGGAATAACTGGTAGTGGATCAGCACGAACAAATTTTTCTAGCTTATTCAAACAGAATAGTTACTCTATTTATGTTGTAGTCCAAGTAATTGTGACAAATAAACAAACTTTACTTGATATGTCTAAATTAACTCTAAAACAAGAAGCGGCAAAGATGTATAAAAACAACCCAGAATCATTTCTTAAACAGTACGGAGATTCATTTATATATGGTTTAATTACTGGTGGAGAATTTATAGGAGTTTTAGAGATTACTAGCAAAACTGCATCTGAGTTAAATGAAATTAGAGCCGCTATTTCTGGTAAAGCTAGTGTTGGGTTATGGAGTGGAAATGCTTCTGCATCATTTGAACAGGCAATGCAGAAAATTACTTCAGATTACCAAATGAAAGCTACTGTGTACCGTCAAGGAGGAATAGGTGCTTTAAATCCAGTAGAGCCAGATCAACTTATAAAAGATGCTTTACAGTTTCCAAGCACAGTGGCTGGTGAGCATGGATTCCCAAGATCTGTTCTAGTGATTCCATACAATCATATTGAAATTCCTAATATTGAAGAAGATAAAGTCGCATCGATTTCATCATTACAAGAATCAAGTCTAGAGCAACTGGGAGCGTTATATCAAAAGTTTCTTAAGTATCAAAATGATTTGATGCATGCTTTAGACCACACTGAGCAATTTCCGGATATAGAAATTGATAAAGTTAATGAACGTTTTAATAAAATAAGAGAACAAATTAATTCTATACAAAAAGTAGCTAGAGAATGTTTTTCAAATGCTAACAAATGTAATATTCCAGAGATTGATTTATCGTTATTAAAAAATATTCTCCCTCTTCAAATAAGAAAAATTTATGATTTAGGTACAACTTGGTTGGAACAGGAATCAGGATGGATTGGTGTTTGGACTAGAAGAGGACTAAGTAATGTATTTGATGCAAAATGGGCTAAGCCGGGTGAAAATGATGTGTACTCTGTATTAACGATATACCGTGATGGAAATACAGTTATGATAGTGCGTAGAGATACTGTAGATTATACTCTAACTAGCTGTACTTATACAGGTACAATAGAAGAAGGTAAAAACACTATAAGTGGAACTTATCAGTGTTCTTGGGTGAAAGATCCTTTAGAATGGAAAGCTACGATAAATTATTAATTTAAAACAGTTTACTGAAGAGTAAGCTGTTTTTATTTTTTGCAATAATAATTGTGGAGATTAATATTTTACATATAGAAGCTGCATAAGCAAACACTTCAGTATGTTTCTAATCTATACTGAGATGTTTGCTTATAAAAATTAGTAAGTAACAAATTATAGATATACTGTTAATATCTATAATCCCATTCTTTAACCTTTTCATATTCTAACCATTGGTAATTAATATTTTTATTTTCAGTAATTTTACCTGTAGTATTACCTATTATTACAATCACAGGGAATCTATCGAATAAATTTTTATATTGATTACTTTTATAATACATTTCTATTTTTTTTATTTGCTCTTCTAGATGGTTATTATCTAATATTGCAAATATCCATGTATTAGTTTTTAAGAGCACATCTATTTTTAAGATATATTTTCTGTTCCCATAACTAAAATAATATTTATTATGAAATTTAATAAATGGATCTAATCTTTTCTCATAAAAATAAAAATCAGCTAATGATAGTAATTTTTGTGGACTAGCATTAATTTTTATTGGCTTATAACCTAAAATTTTATATCCTTCTTTATCTAAAGTAAAAACATTTTCTTTATTAGGAAGCTTATATAAAATTTTGATGTAATTATTATCCTTCAGAAGTTTTAGACGTGCATAACAATATTTTTGTGAATTATATAATCTACATATTCTTTTAGTATTTAAGATTTTTACGAAATATAAGTCTTTTAAAAATTTCCAATCTCGCTCCGACAAAATCAAAATACATCACCTACCCTTTTTTAACTATATATAATATATATAAGGGTTTATCAATTTATAATCTTGTGTAAGATGTTTATTTCAAGCCATTTATAATTTCTTTTGTATTTTTAAAATTCTACATCTATTCTACATCTATTCTATAGGTTGTTCTATACCTTATTCTATAGGTTAATTAATCTTAAATAATAGCTTTTTGTTGAACATTTTCTTCTTTTTCTTTATCATCATTCATATTATTTATAAATTCATCTTCAAAATGCATAGATTTTTTAAATATTTCATCCTGGACTTTTTCTGCAGATCTACCAAAAACATTTCTATTTTTATATGTTCTTTTATGTGGCAAAGGCTTTAACATATCTGTCATAACACAAATCTTTTCTTCTTTATATCTCATATTAACAATAGCATGCCTCCATTTAGTATTAATCATTTCTTCGAGTGTAAATGGCTGAAGTTCTTCCAATAATTCTTTATATGTTTCTTTAGAAGTTTGATATATAAAATAATTGGTGCCTGCACTCTTAAGTAATGTTTTCATATTTTTAAAATCTCCAAACTCATGGGCTAATATAAATATGCCAAACCTCCATTTCCTCATTTCTCTTATAATTGAGTGCAGCTCTGTAAGTACTGTAGGAAATTGATGAGGTTCATCTAAAATTAGAATGCAAGGC
The DNA here is from genome assembly GCF_001889325.1 of Clostridium sporogenes. Taxonomy (NCBI): domain Bacteria; kingdom Bacillati; phylum Bacillota; class Clostridia; order Eubacteriales; family Clostridiaceae; genus Clostridium; species Clostridium sporogenes. The sequence goes on from NZ_CP013243.1 coordinate 4,038,947, forward strand.
TTTCTTTGCTCTTTAGGTATATTACTTCTAGTTAATATAGCAAGCCATAATTTACTTACTATATAAGTAACTAATAAGTCTGTGGTATCATCTAATAAAGTATCCTTAGGAATTCTTATGCCTACAAAGTAACCCTCATCTGCCCATTTCCTAAAGTCTATATCTAAATTAGCTTCTTGTAATAAACAGTTAGCTGCAAACTCATTATCCAGTAAAGATTCTAACCTATCCATTATTCCAGATACATAGTTTTGTTTTGTACCGGTTTCATTTCCATCATCATTTAATTGCTCTAAGGTCCATTTTAATCTACCATTAATATTATTAGTTACAATTAAATTATCTCTATATTCCCTATCAGTAAGACAGAGAATGACATCATATAGATTAGCAGTTGGATTTTTAAATACAGCTTTGGCAGCAGCACCTAGAAACCTTTCCATTCTACTACTTAATTTTTGATTATCACTTTTGGCCAATTTATTAAGAAAGTTTTTAAGTTGAGAAGCTAACTTGGTTTCTACATGTTTATCTCCATTAGCACATTCACTCCATGTTAAAGATATAGGATTATTTATATCTCCAAAATCTAAATCTATAATTTTATTAAAATCTTTTGGTAAGCCTTTCTCTATGTTATTTATTAAGTCACCATCTGCTACATCTATAGCAAATACACTAATTCTATTTTGAAGTAGCTGTATTGCAGTATTTTGTCCGCAAGTAGTTTTACCGCTCCCCATCTTACCTATAGAAATCCAGCATTGACATAATGAGTCTAAATCATTCAATGGAAAGAATAGTGGTATTTTATTACCTTTATATTTAGTATGGCCTATTTGCAATCCTTTCGATGTAAAAACATGTGGTATACTAATTTCTCTAGTATCTATGTTCTTAATTTTGTATTCTTGCTGGTAATGTTTTGTAGGTAATTGCATAAGCTGTGCTAATTCTTTAGTGCTTAATGCATCCATATTTATTTTATCTATAGGCTTTCGTTGTTTTATTGCTTCTATAAGTTCATTTTGCTTTAATTTTCTAGTAACAAATTTATTATCACCTTCTAATAGATTAAAGCCTCTTTTAAATAACTTTAATATTAATTCACTTCTCTCACTATTAGTAGCTATTCTTATAGATGTATCATAATAAACAGAAGAAGTTTTGTCTTTAGTTTGCTGGGATAGCCCATTTCTAACAAGAACATTATTATCTAATTCATCTAAATCAATTCTTTCAAATTCTTCATTTGTAAAAAATAAACTAGCTAAATCCATGACTTCAGCAACACATTCATAAGCTAATTTAAGTCCACCTTTTATTATTCTTTCTTTATCTAATTTGTATTTACTCTTAATCTTTTTTTCAGTGTTGAATTCTTTAATGGCTTCTTCAAAGTCTAAATTTAGAGAAGGATCTTCAGGTACCAATATATATTGCATTAACACTTTTTCATCATCTCTTAGAATTTTAGAAGTTTCCAATAATGAATTAAGAGGATATTCTGATCTCAAATCTGTTTTTAGACTTAAAAAACTATGTTGATCTAATTCAAGTTCATCTGCAACATGTACATCTATCATATGGTCCTCTTTTACAAAATTAAGTATGCCTTCTTCTTTATATGTTCTATGAGTATTTTTAAATTTAAATGTAGCTTTGGGATAACATACATTAAGTTCATTTTTTACTAGTTCTTTTAAGCTATCTGGAATTATATAATAAAAAGATATGTTTTCTTTAGTTAGTAGAATTTCATATATAATTTTATCTTGATGTGCTATTTTCTTTTCTTTAAGATTGATTCTATTAAATAGATTTTTATATGAATGTATATTGGTAAGAAAGCTAGATAGTTTAGAATTATTTATGTTTATATCTGGAATAACTTCAATAATCATCTTATTGCTTTTCCTATATCCATTAATATCTTCATTAGTCCTGGAACAAATTGTAGAACTAAATATGCAACTGCAGTATCCTTTATTATTCTTACTCCCATTCTTTTATTGAACATCATAGTTATAGCGCCGCCACTCATAGATAAAACTGCTAATGGATATCCTAAGGCTTGAATCAAGTCAATAAGTGGGTTTAATGCCTTTGTTATTTTATCAAATCCTACTGCGCTAACTGGTGTAGTAAATAACAAGGTAACAGTTAATGTAGTTGCTGTTGTATCTACAAATGTTTTAATCTTTTGTTGCTCTAAAATGGTATTATTCATTTTATAATTGAATATAGCTTCATCTAATTTATCTTGTAAGTACAATCTTGGTTTAGATAAATTTATAATCATCAAATATTCCCCCTAATATCTTTAATTATTTTACGCCACATTTTTATGCTTGCATAAATTGCTATAAAGAAAAATATAATTTTAAAAATTTCTCGCATTTTTAAGGCCCTCCTGAATAATTTTTTGAATTTAGGTAATGATATAAATAAAATTTTGATTTGGGAGTGAATTATTATGTCAGCTGGAGCATGGTTATTAGTTTCTGCAGTATGTTTAGGAATTTCTATGGCTTTATAATTCTTAGATGTGGTTTTACCTAAATTTGCAATAAAATGGGTGTATTCTTTAATAATATTATATGTATTATGTATATAAAGATACGATTATTTTATAAAGTAGGAATGTAAAAAACCATCTCAGAATAATTCTAAAATTATTCTGAGATGGTTTTTTACATTCTATATGTCATAGTTGTTGATATTATTGAAAAGATAGTAGCCATAGTTAGAAAACATCTAACATTCTTAACTGTTTTTACTTTAGCTAAGTCTATCTTGCATATGTCATATTTTTTATAATAATATGTTGTAAAAATTAATAATATAATAGACATTATATACAACATATAATCACACTTCCCTTCTATATCAAATTTGTATTCACCAGCTTTGTTATATTACTTATATTAAGCGAAAAAAGTTAAAACACAATAAAAAACCTAATTTATTTTTAAAGTATATAAGTTAGGCTTTTTGTTGTGTATATAATACTTTTAACTTATTATATTAATATAAAGATTTCTAAAAATAGAAATAATATATAGATAGATACATAATTCGGAGGTAATTTATATGAACAAAAAGAAGATAACAGCAATAATTATTTCTTGTGTAGTTATAGTAGGCGGAATAGCTATAGGTGTTAATAAATCCAAAGGTACAAAACCTGTTCAAAATACACAAGAAAAAGTAGTAGAGAATAAAGAAAATGAAAAACCTAGTAAACAAACACAAAATTTATATAAGGATGATATAACTGTCTATAAGGGAGATGCTAAGGTAGATTATACTAAGGAGAAAACAGTGATTCATATTAATAATGAAAAAATATTAGATGTAGCCAATACAGAGATACTTACAGCTCAAACGATATTTTCTCCTGATAAAGAAAAAATTAGTGGTAAAGAATATATGGACTTAAACGTACAATTCCTGACAGCTAAAAATCAAAAGGTTTTTAAAGATGTATATGCTTTTAAACAAAAATCAACCCTAGGTGGAACTGATTATATGTATTTTTTTATAAAATATAAAGGTCCTTTTACTGTTGAAGATAGAGTGAAAAGTTCTAATACTGTTTGCACCACAACTTATGCTAAAGTTGTATCAGCAGATGAAAATGGTATAAAGCTAGATAATGGCCAATATTTCAATGTTAAAAAAGATAGTATTCCTCTATCATTTATTAATGAAAGATTAGACCAATCATATGATGGGGCATCATATTATACACCAAAATACTATCCTCAAAATACTTTAGTTAAAATATCTAAAGAAAATAATGAAATAAAAGGTATTCAAAAAATAGCAGTATTATTTTAAAATATATCTAAGATTGACTGTAGAAAGGAGGTACATTGGTGAATAGAAAGAAATTAACTAGATTAATTTCAGTGGTATTATTGATTGTTATTATAGATGGTGTTCGTGTCAACAAAAATAAAGTTAAAACAATGTTGCCTAATTCTTCACAAATATATTTTATTAAAAGTATGAATAAAATGGACGACCTTGTAAATTTACTTAATAAGAAAAAAGATTATACCATAAAATATTTTAAATATGGATTTGACTCTAGTTATATACCTGAAGCTCAAAAAAATCCAGCTAATAAATTTACAAAAGAAGTTCAATGGATAAATGGACATGAGGTGATTGTCTATAAAGGAGATTTTAGTGCAAATCCATTTGGAGACAGACATCCAATGCTAGGAGGCAAGAAACTTAATTTCTTGGAGCCTAAACTTAATAGAGTAGGGATACAAGATAATAATAAATATCAGTCAATTAATGTATGGGAAGAAGATTTAATTAAAAATGCCGTTTTAATGAGAATAAACCCTTATTCATATGTGCTAATTGATTATAGAAAACCATTTTATGTACAAGATGTCTTATTTAAAAAGAATACACTAATTGCAAAAGTTATTTATTCTGATACTAATGGTATAAAGTTAGATAATGGGCAGTATTTAAATTATTCTGATTGTTCAGTTTTTGATGCAAGTTCCTTGAAAGGGGAAGATGGGGTTGGTCATTGCATTAGTTTTGATGCTGCGAATTTACCTAAAGATTTACTGGTCGCCGTTAGGTATCCTGATGATTTAGAAAAGAATTCTCCTTATTTCATAGAAACTTATTGCGTAATTAAATAAAAATATTTAAATGGAAACAACTATTAAAAGTTAAAATAGTTGTTTTTATTTTTTTGTAATAATAATTATATAAAACCGTGTAAGGAAGTGAAAGTATGAAAATGAAGAGATCATTAAGCATTATACTATTATTTATCATATTAATAATTCAAACAAGTCTTGTATCTGCGGCGAGTGTTTATGATTATAAAAATAGTAATAAACAAACTCCTTATATAGATACAAGTCATATGGAAAGAGTAGGTTATTGGACTACAGAGAAATATTGGACTACAGAAGAATATACTGTATCAGTTAGGGAATTTAATTGGATTTGGACTGAAACTCGTTATCCAATTCACATAAGTGGCAATAAAAGTTATGCAGAAGAAGCATTGCCACAGATTAGAAGGGTATTTAGTAATTATAATTTTAAAAAATATAATGTAACAGATGTTAGTGTTATTGGTGATGGTGGTGGTCAAAGAGACCAATTGATTTATATGAGGCTTGGCATACAAGTAGAATCTAAAAAGAACATAACAAAAACAAGGCGTGTTCAAAAAGAAAGACAAGTAAAGCGTTATAGATGGGAATATAAAACAACAGGTTTCAGCCCTAATATGGGTAGTAATGGTAGTGGTGGAAGCAGCAGTGGATCAGCACATATGATAATAAATACTGATGCTAAATTCCCATTCACCAGATATCACCTGGACGAAAAAGGTAAAGAAACAGAATATAATATGAATATATCTTTAAGTCCTGTATATATTGATGGAGTAAGAGCTACTATTAAAAAATGGTCAGTAAATCATAGATTAGACAGATTTGGTGGCCATGGAACACATTATACTTCTCCATATTATTGTAAACTAGACCAAAATGGAGGAACATGCATATTTAAATTTGATTATGCCGGTGATAATCCGCTCCTAACTATTAGCTTTATTGCAGAAGCTTATGTTTCTAGAACTTATACCCTAGATGAAGAGAAAGGTACAAAGCAAACAATAAGAAAGCTAGTACAAATACCATGTAAAGCTGAGATTAAGGTACCTGTTAATGGATTCAATGCTACTAATTTGCACCATAATGAAAAATTAACTAATGATCTAGGATTCAAGGGTGCTGAAACTCATTATAATATAGGATTCTAACTTTTGTTTATTGGGCTAAAAATACTTTTTAAAATGAAATATTTAAAGATAGTATATTAATTATGTACGAAGTAGATTATCTTAAAATAGTTAGATAAAAATAAAAAACGTATCCTCTCCCAAATTTAATTATGGAAGAGGATACATGTTTCATAAATTTGTTTCAAATAATTAAAGATTTTTTAGGTATTGTAAAAATGGTCTAAAAAAATTATAACATTAGTATGAAATTATTTTGGTAAATTGTATATGATGAAATGAATTATATAGAAAATTATATTTTATTTCAAAATCAGAAAAGAATACTACCAATTTCTATAAGCAGGAGCTGAATTTTCTATCACCGCGAAAAGACGTTTTTGATTCAGTTTCCTTGTATAATAATTAATAATATATTAGTATTTCAGAAGGGAGGGAATTATCTTGAAGTTGGCTTTAAAATTTAACTTAACGAGCGTAATTCTCCCATCCTCTTAGGTGGGAGATGAATAGCCCTCGACTTTAGTAAGTAAAAGGAATATATAGAAAATCAAGGAGGGAAGTGAATGTTAAAAGCATATAAATATAGGATTTATCCAAATAAAGAACAAAAGCTATATTTTGCAAAAACTTTTGGATGCACTAGATTTATATATAATAAGATGTTAACGGATAGGATCAAGTCTTACAAAGAAAATAAAGATTTAGATATTAAGCAAAGTAAGTATCCTACACCTGCACAATATAAAAAGGAGTTTGAGTGGCTAAAAGAAATTGATAGTTTAGCGTTAGCCAATGCTCAATTAAATTTAGATAAGGCTTATAAAAATTTTTTTAGAGATAAATCTATTGGATTTCCTAAATTCAAAAGTAAGAAGAGTAATTATCATAGTTATACAACAAATAATCAAAAAGGTACTATATATATTGAAAATAGCAGAATTAAAATACCGAAATTAAAAACTATGATTAAAATAAAACTTCATAGAAAATTTGACGGAATTATAAAGTCATGCACTGTATCAAAAACACCAAGTAATAAATATTATATTTCTATATTAGTTGATGCTGAAAATAACCAATTACCTAAAACAAATAAAAAAGTTGGTATTGATGTTGGTCTCAAAGAGTTTGCAACTACAAGTGATGGAGAATTTTTTGGTAATCCTAAATGGTTAAGAAAGTCAGAAAAAAGACTTGCAAAATTACAAAAAGACCTGTCAAGAAAGAAAAAAAACAGTAATAATAGGAAGAAAGCTAGATTAAAAATAGCAAGATTGCATGAAAAAATAACTAATCAAAGAAAAGATTTTTTGCATAAGATCTCAATGCAAATTATTAGCGAGAATCAAGCAATAGTTATTGAGGACCTTAAAGTTAGTAATATGTTAAAAAATCATAGATTAGCAAAAGCTATATCAGAAGTTAGTTGGTACGAATTTAGAACGATGTTAGAATATAAATGTAAATGGTATGGTAGAGAATTGATAATTGCACCATCAAATTATGCAAGTAGCCAATTATGTTCTAATTGTGGTAATAAATCAAATCAAACTAAAGATTTGTCTTGTAGAACTTATATTTGTCCTGTATGTGGAATGATAATGGACAGGGACTTAAATGCGAGTAAAAACTTATTAAACCTAGCAATATAATAAAAGATATATTGACTAGAAAGGTTGGAATAATCTTCATAGCGTGGGTAAACTTGTATCGTTAGATATATTGACCACGAAGCCACCATCTTCTATAAGTGGTGGTAGTTCACAAGATATAGATCTTATGAATTTAATATTACTTCCTTTAATGAAAAGCATAAAGGATAAATATGAACTTATTAAAGATACCATAGAATTAGCTAAAGAAGTAAAGGATGAAAAAAATCAGTATTTCATTATAGCAGGGGTATTAACTTCTACTGATAAGTTTATTGATGAAAAATATGCTAATACGGTAAGGAGTTGGTTAAGGATGACTAAGGTAGAAAAGATTTTTGAAAAAGAGAAAGAAGAAGCAATGAATCAAGCTGAAAAAAGTAAAGCTATAGAAATAGCAAAAAATTTAATGGATATACTTTCAGTAGAAATGATAGCAAAAAAAACGGGCTTATCTATTGAAGAAGTTGAAAAGTTAAAAGAGGATATAAAAAAGTAACAATTAAAGTAATGTATAACACACTAGGTATAAAAGTATCTAGTGTTTTTTTATGTTTTCAATAGGGTACAAATTTTAAACCCTAACAAAAAGATAGGTATATATAAATATATAGATATAAAATGTTTTTATTTTATAAGGTTTTGTATATAAACTAGATATCAATATTTTTTAGAAATTGATTAGAAAGTAGTACGGTTTTTAAAATACTAAATAATAATTAATTGTAATAATAAAAATTTAATTAAACATTTCGGAGGTTTGATACAATGAAGCCATATAATAAAAAAGTAATAAACAAAAAGATAACACAAGCGCTTATAGGAGTAACCACATTGGGAACAATATTAGCTATGCCTATAAGTATAGGTATGCAAGATAATAGCCTAAGTATTGTAAAAGATAATAAGGCTTTTGCAGCTGATAATATTAAAGTGGGAGATACAGTAGAAGTAAATAAGTTAATGGTAGGTGATATATTTAATATATCAGGTATTGATTGGGTAGTAGTAGCTAAGAATCATGAAGGCTATCCAGATGGTTCTGTAACTGTAATGAGCAAAGATATATTAGAAAAAAGACCTTTTGATACTAAATCTCTTCCTAGTAGCCATTGGGGTAATTCATCATTGAGGGCATACTTAAATGGAGAGTTTTATAATAAGTTAAGTAAAGATCTGAAAGCAAATATATTAGAAACACATTTAATAAATACAAATTTTAATGGTAAAGAAGACTATTATACTGATGATAAAATATTTATTCCATCTCTTGAGGAAATAGGACTAAAAGTTTGTAATTCAAAACCTGTTGGTAGTAGTTTTAATGCTTTTCATGATAATGCTTCAAGGATAGCAAAATTTGGGGATAAGGATTATGAATGGACATATTGGACTAGAGTTCCAACTACTCTAACCCTTCAAGCACTTCCAGCAGGCACCGACGTCGATGTGTTCTATGTCTACAGTAACGGTACTAGCAACTACCGTGACATTAATTTCAATAGGATTGGTGATGGCGTTCGTCCTACTTTAAATCTGAAACCTAGTACACCAGTGATATATATAGATAAACATGAACATATAAAACTTGATGATAAAGAATCACCAACAATAGAAGTAACAGGAAACACAACAAGTTGGACCAATAAAGATGTTATGTTAAATGCATCTGCTAAGGATAATAATAAAGTTAAGTCAATAACTTTGCCAGATGGTAAAACAGTAAGTAGTGATAAAGCGAACTTTATCGTAAGTAAAAATGGCGCTTATAAATTTATAGCAGAAGATGAAGCAGGTAATAAAACTACTAAAGAAATAGTAGTGGATAAAATAGATAAAGAATTGCCAACATTAAATTTAACAACCTCTGCAACAAATTTCACTAATGCTAATGTAGATATTAATATAGATGCAAAGGATACTTTAAGTGGTATTAAAGATATAAAAGTTAATGGTACTGTAATAATAGGCAATAAATATACTGTATCTACTAATGGAACTTATACAGTAGAAGTTACTGATAATGCAGGTAATAAGACTAGTAAACAAATAGATATAAGTAACATAGATAAAGAATTACCTACAATAGCTATATCAGGTAATCCAACAGAATGGACTAATGGTAATGTAACCTTAACTTGTACTGCAACAGATAATGTAGGTGTTAAATCAATAACTATGCCTAATGGAAAAGTAATAAATACTAATAAAGCCGACTTTATTGTAAATGAAAATGGTACTTATAAGTTTGTAGTAGAAGATAAGGCTGGTAATAAAACTACTAAGGAAATAATAGTAGGTAAGATAGATAATGAATCTCCAATAACCAATGTAAGTGTAAAAGGTAATAAATTGATTATAGATGCTTATGACAGTCTAAGCGGTATAAAAGAAATTTTGTATCAAATGGATGATGGTGAGATTGTAAAATATACCGGAGAAATTGCACAAAACGCAAAAAATCATATAAGTATTGATTTAGCATCAGAAAATTATAAAGTAAGAGTTACAGTTATAGATAATGTTGGTAATAATCATACAGATTATTACGAATTCAGGCAAGAACCACGATTGAAAGTAACAGGTAATCCTGTAGATTGGACCAATAAAGATATAATATTAAATGTAACTGCTAAGGGTAGTTTTAAATCAATTATTTTGCCTGATGGGAAAGTAGTAAATAGTGATAAAATAGCTTTTACTGTAAGCGAAAATGGAACTTATAAATTTATTTTAGAAGATGAACTAACTAATAAAGAAACTAAGGAAGTAGTAGTAAATAAAATAGATAAAGAATTACCTGTAATAAATATAAATGTAAAAGGTAATAAAATGACTATAGATGCTAATGATAGTTTGAGTGGTATAAAAGAAGTGTTTTACAAAGTAGATGATGGTGAATTTGTAAAATATGATGGTGAAGTTACTTTGCCTTCAGGTAATCATACAATAAATGTTAATGCTATAGATAACGCAGGAAATTTAAATAATGATATATATATCAAAGAAGAGGTTACTATAGAAGATAAAGATAAAGAAGCACCAACACTAGAAGTAACAGGTAATCCTGTAGATTGGACTAATAAAGATATTATATTAAATGTAACTGCTAAAGATAACAAAAAAGTTAAATCAATTACACTTCCTAACGGTAAAGTAGTAAATGGAGATAAAACAACCTTTACTGTAAAAAATAATGGCACTTATAAGTTCATGGTAGAAGATGAAGCAGGCAATAAAACTACTAAAGAAGTATCAGTAAATAGAATTGATAAAGAATTACCAACGGCTAATATAAATGTTAAAGATGATAAAATGACTATAGCTGCTAGTGATAAATTAAGTGGTATAAAAGAAATTTTCTACAAAATAGATAATGGTGAATTTGTAAGATATACTGGAGAAGTAACCTTATCTCCAGGTGTTCATAAGATAAAAGTTAAGGCCATAGATAATGCAGGTAACATGAATGACCAAAATAGTACATCTTCTGAAGTAAATGTTAATGTAGAAGACAAAAGTAAAAAAGATTTAGAAGATGCAACAAAAGCAGTAGAAAAGGCTGAGACTACTAAAAATGAAGATGATATAGATAGAGCTAAAGAAAAAGTAGCTAAATTGCCAGATGGTAAAGATAAAGATGATTTAAATAATAGATTAGATGATTTGGAAAAACAAATAAAAGCAGAAAAAGACGCTTATATTAAATCTTATAATGCTGTTAAAAAAGCAAAGACAACTTTAGATAAAGAAGATTATGAATATGCTAAAAAGGCAGTTTATGATCTAAATACAACTATATATAAAAATGAAAAAGCTCAATTGCAAAGAGTATTAGATGCTTTAAAGCCATATATAGATCGTAAAGAAAATCAAAGTAAGCAAGAAGAACGTAATCAAATAAGAAATATAGAAAGCTTAATAAGAAAAGCTATAGCAACAAAAGATCCTAAAACAATAGAAGAAGCGCAAGCAGCTATAGATAAATTAGAAAGTTCAGATATAAAAATAGAATTGCAAAAACGACTAGACACAACTAATAAAGTATCACAGATTGATTTAGCAATACAAGCAAGAGATGCAGTAGAAAAACTAGATGCATATCTAAATTATTCTAATATAATAAATAATTTAAATGAATTTAAGGACCTATATAAAGAGGCTGAGAAATCAACAAATAGATTAGATAATAGCAGCCAATATAAAAGTAGAATGGATAAAGCTAAAGGATATATAGAAGTCATGGAAGCATTAACTAAGTATAAAGAGAATGCTGAAAGGAATAGTATATTAGCTAGTGAAAAAGAAATGACTGAGCTTATATCTAAAGCAAACCAACTAAGCTTCACTACTAGAAATAAACAAAATATAATAAAAGAAATATTGAAATTTCAGGAAGAGCTTAAAGAGTTGAGAGAAGCAACAACAGTTCCGGAAGCATAATGAAAAGGTAGCAAAGACTATATAAGTCTTGCTACCTTTTAGTATAAAAATTAAAGTTGAGATTTACCTTCACCTGAATTTGGGATATACTAAAGTAGTGAAGGTGTATATTATTCTTGATATAATCATAAGATTATTTGATAGTGAAAGTTGTAGAAAAAATAATTAGTAATATTATACTTGAGAGATAATATAGAAGGTATATAGTATATAGAATAAATAAGATTTCCATGTCTTTAGGTGTGGAAGCTTTAGTAATAAAAATTAGCAAAAGGAGATGAGATGGTGGAGAGAATATCGAATACTACCCAGATGATTATTAAGAAATTAGGATACCATAATTCGAAGAATTTATATTATTTTGCTAATATTAATATGTGTAAAGATCTTTCTTTTCATGATAAGAAAGTTTTAAATGAAATAAAACCATGTGCTTTCTTTGTAGTTGATGGAAAGCCTAAAGTTCTTTTTTTTGATTATATATCTGAAAATGATAGCAAACAAAAACTATATAAAAAAATATGGAATGCTCAAATCCCTATTATAATATTTAATGATTATGATAGCATAAAAGTATTTAATGGTAATTCCATGGAATTATCTGAACTTGATAATATTAGGTTACAGTTTGTATTAGAGGAAGAACATAAGAAATGTAGTGAAGCATCACCATTTTCATATTGGAATATAACAAATGAGCAATTTTTAAGAGAATATCAAATGGCATTTTCCAAAGACACTTTAAACCAAGTGATGATTAAAAATATAAAATGTATAACAGAAAAACTGAAAAAGCAGTATAAAGTAAAATTTGCAACAAAATTAATATTGAGATTAATATTTATAAGATTTCTTATAGATAGAGGAATTGATATAGGATATGAAGGCTTTAATGGTGATATCAAAGAGTCACAAGAAGCCTTGTTGAAGCTAGCTAATAATAAAAAAGGGCTATATAGTTTTTTTTCATATTTAAAGAATAAATTTAATGGTAACTTATTTGAATTGGGAAATGAAGTTTATGATGAGGCACTTAATGATGAAGTATTTGAACTATTAAAGTGTTTTCTTTCAGGAAAGCAAGAAATGGAATCAGGACAGTTATCATTTTTACCTTTATATGATTTTAATATTATTCCAATTGAATTGATAAGTAATATTTATGAAGTATTATTGGGAGAAAAAGCACAAGATGATGATAAAGCTTTTTATACACCTGAATATTTGGCAGATTATATTGTGAAAGAATCTTTAGGTACATTTTTAACTAAAGATTCTCAATGTAAAGTACTTGATCCATCATGTGGTTCTGGTATATTTTTAGTTGAAAGTTTACAACTTATTATTAGTAAAAATGTTGATGATAATGGATATATAAAAGATAATGATAAACTTTGTCAATTAATTGAATCAAACATTTATGGTGTGGATTCTAATCCAGAAGCAATTGATGTTACAATATTTTCATTATATTTAACGTTATTTGATTACAAAGATCCAAAATCATTAGATGATTTTAGACTACCAAATTTAAAGAATAAGAATTTATGGGTTAGTGATTTTTTCGATGATGAAAAATTAATAGCTCTTAAGAAAATAAAATTTCAGTTTATTTTAGGAAATCCGCCATGGGGTTCTATAAAGGAAGGATTGCATTTACAATATTGTGATAAAAATAAAATTCCACAATATAGACAAGAAATAAGTAGAAGTTTTATTGCAAAGGTGAAGGAATATTCTAATGAGGATACTATTTGCTGTTTGATAGTTCCTTCTAAGCTGTTTTATAACCAAAAAAAACCTGCAATTGAATTTAGAAAATTGTTATTACTTAAGTGTGAGATTCTGCAAATAGTGGAATTATCATCTGTCAGAAGTCTAATATTTAAAAAAGCTGATGCACCAGCAGCAATACTTATGTTTAAAAATTCAACGGAAAATTGTTTAAGTCATAAAATGCTTCACTTAAGTTTGAAACCAAATATGTTTTTTAAAATTTATCATGTTATTGCAATTGAAAAAACCGATATAAAAAATATTCAGCAAGATATATTATATAGGTATGATTGGGTATGGAAGACATGTGTCTATGGTAATAGTTGGGATATAGATATTATAACAATGCTTAAAAGAAAATTTCCTAAAATTGAAGATGTAATAAATAAAAATAAATTAAAAACTGGAGCTGGAATAACTGATACTAATGGTAAGTACGACGCTAAGGATTATATTGGGAAAAACATGATTGAATCTACTGCTATTGATACATTATATTTTAATAGTTCAAATAGTAGTATTTTTAATAAAAGAAAAATATATAGATTGGGTAAAAAGGAGATATTCTCTCCACCATATTGTTTATTAAGAAAAGGCCCTAACTGCAAAAATTATAGATTAAGAGCTGCATACACAGAAGAAGATGTTATTTTTAAGGAAGCTATTTCTGCGATTAAAGGTGATAAAAGCCAAAAGGATTTACTGTTAAATATAACAGGAATGTTTAATTCATCATTATACGCATATTTAAACTTAATGCTTGGATCATCAATGGGTATTGAAAGAGAACAGGTATTTATGAAAGAAGTTTATGAATATCCATTTGCTTATGATGAAGGGATTAGTAGTAAAGTAGAAGCAATACAAAAGAAAAATTCTAATCTAAAAAATGGTTTTTATCAAGATATAAGTCAAGATATCAGCCAGCTAGATCAGATGATATTAGATAAATTTGGATTAAAGGAAGATCCATTTATTGATTATGCTATAAATGTACAAATTCCTCTTTTAAACAGTAAAAAGATGACTTTTCGTGAAGTTACAGCAGAGGAACTAAAAGATTATTCAAAAGTTTTCATGGATTATTGGAAAAAGCTTATGGCCGAACAAAATAAGTTTATTAAAATATCATTATATCCAAAAGTTGTTGGAAAGTTTGCAATATTTGAACTTGAAATATGTGATCAAAAGGAAAAGGAGATTACAATTATAGATACTATTGATAGTAATAAAGAAATATTATCACGATTTCTAATTAATAAAATTAATGAACAGTTTTATAAATTAAAAGATGTTTTATATTTTAAGAATAATTCCTTTTTTATTATTAAAAGTAATGAATATAAGAATTGGCATCCTGCGATGTCACATATTGATCAATCAATGGTTCTTGAAACTATTATTTCAGATGATTCGGAGGAATAAGGATGGCGGGGTTTGGAGATATAAAGCTTAATTCATTGGTAAAGAATGATGTTTTTCAGAAAATTGGGGAATATATTTTATGGTGTTGTGATAAAATGAGTAAAAATTTTGAAAATGAAGATAATAAGATTCAGAATAATGAAAATAGATTAAGAGATCATTTATTAGAATGTTATTTAGATGATACAATTAATAGAAAGAATAATGACATGATGAAATTTCATTTTATGCCAGAGTGTCCGGAAAATTATAATAATAAAGATTCTAAATATATTGGTAGGGTTGATATCAAAATAGTAGGTCAAAATGAATGGTTTTCCAATCCAAAGGCTGCATATTTTGTTGAGTGTAAAAGATTAGATGGAAATAAAAAATTAAATGAAGAATATGTTATAAATGGAATCTCAAGGTTTGTTGTAAAACCTCCTCATTATAGTTCATATTATGGTAAGAATTATATGTTAGGTTTTATAATTAGAGAAATGGGAATTGATAAAAATGTCAAAAAAATAGAAGATATTCAAAATCAAAATATAAATATTCAAAATAAATGTGGATTAATTAAAAATATTAATAGTATTCATCATGAATATGATTGTAAGTATAATATGAATAATAAAGTAATCGAATTAAAACATATGTTTACGAATTTTACAAAAGTAGTATCTTAGTTAAAAAATACAATAAGGTATTAATATTATAGAAGAATATTATATTAAAAAAAGACTTAGACATGTAAAGATGCCTAAGTCCTTTTATTTTGACTTCTATTCTATAATTTGTATAAATGTTTTTAAACCTTGCTTTAAATCCTTATTTCTGATATCTTTTGTTTGATCTGAAACTACTAATATATATTTTTTACCTGGAGATAATTTATCAGCGGTAATATAAGCAGTTTTACCTTTAATATTAATAGTAGCGTGAATTTTTTCAAAGTTATCAACATCAAGTAAATATAAATTTTTACTTATGTCATTAGAATTAATATTTTTATTAAATTTAACAGCAAAAGTTTTATCTTTAGATTCTTTATATACAATGTTATTCCAAGTATTGTATTTAATTAATTTATTATAATTAGGATTATTAATTAATTTATTATATTTGTTTTCTATATTATTTAATTTATCTATTAAATCCTGTCTTTCTTTTGTATCTTTTAAATCATTTATTTTTTCTTTTATTGCAAGCATATCATTTTTATTTACAGTATTTATACTGTTTATAGTATGCTCTAGTCTATCCAATTCAGTTCTAATAGGAGATATTTCTGTCTCTTTATTTATATCTATATTATTTTTTACTTGATCTAGTCTATTAATATAAACTTTTCTGCTTTGAACATCTTCTATTTTCTGTGCTTGTTCTAATGCCTTTCTATAAGCGTCTTCTGTGCATAATTTTTCAGCTTCTCTAACTAAGTTATCTACATAGTCTATAAATTGATGTGTTTTTGTTTCTTCATCTAGTTTTTCTATTTTGATTTCAATATTTTTCAATCTATTTAATAACTCTGTTTTTGTATTGCCATCATTTATAGAATTAACTGCATCTTTTGCATTATTATAAGTACTTATAGAAGGATATTTTTCAGCATATTCAACCAAGTGGATTGCTTCATTTGTTTTTATTTTATCTATATTAACTTTAACTTTATCAAGCCTATTCAATAAATCTTTTTTAGTTTGGCTATCTTCTAATGCCTTTACAGCAGTTAAAGCTTTATTGTAAGTTTCTTCTTTATTATCTTTTTCCGCCTGCTCTACTAGTTTAGTAACATCCTCTTTTTTAGAGTTGTTATCTATTATAGATTTAACATTATTAAGTCTAGTTAATAATTCTTTCTTAAGTTGATCATCTTCTAGTGATTGTACAGCAGCTAAAGCCTTATTATAAGTTTCTTCTTTATTGTCTTTTTCTGCTTGTGCTACTAATTTATTAACTTCTTCTTTTTTTGCATTATTGTTATCTATATTAGATTTAACGTTATTAAGTCTATTTAGTAGATCTTGCTTAAGTTCATTATCTCTTAATCTATTTATAGATTCTAAAGCTCTATTGTAATTTGTTTCTGTATTATCTTCTTCAACTAATTTTACTAGTTCTGTAGCTTCTTCCTTTCTACCTATATCAACTTTAACTTCACGTAGTCTATCCCATAATTGTGTTTGAATTTCTGAATCCTGCAATTCTGATACTAATTTTGTAGCGCTTATATAATCTTCATATATAGTAGTTTTTTCAGCTTTTTCAACTGCTTTTATAGCAGTTTGAACTTTAGCTTGATATTCAGCTTGCTTTTCTTCTTCTGTTTTTTTTGCATCAATAGCTTTTTGTACTTCATCTAACCTAGCATTTAAGTTAGATTTATCAGTATCTTTTAAACTATTAACTAATATTTTAGCATTATCAACATCAGCTTGATTTTTGCTGGCTTCAGCTTTTTCGACTGCTTTTGTAGCAACTTGTAATTTAGCTTGATATTCAGCTTGCTTTTCTTCTTCTGTTTTTTTATCATCAATAGTTTTTTGTATTTCATCTAATCTAGCATTTAAGTTAGATTTATCAGTAGCTTTTAAGCTATTAGCTAAGCCTCTAGCATTATCAACATCAGTTTGATTTTTGCTAGTTTCAGCTTTTTCAACTGCTTTTGTAGCAGCTTGTAATTTAGCCTGATATTCAGCTTGTTCTTGTTCTTCTACTTTTTTTGTGTAGTCATTAAGAAGCTTATCATATTTGGATATATAGCTAAGTTTATATTTATCTTCTATATTTGTATTATCAAGAAGATTACTTAGTTTGTCTAAATTTTCTTCTGTTAAATTTCCTTCTGTTTCTTTAATAAGATTTTCTATTTCATATCTTTTAGCTATTTTAGAATATGGTGTTTTAAATTCTTCTACAATTTCTTCAGGTGCATTATTTAATATTTCTTTTAATTCCTCAAATTTATTAGTATCTATTGTATCACTGTTTTCTAGATCTACTACAAGTGTACCTATTTGAGATTTTAACTCATCACTTTTACCTATATAGCTTAGTTGCTTTAATATAGTTTCTCTTTCTTTACTATCAATTAAAGTTTGTGCTAGTTCTTTAGCCTCTTTTATATCTTCTTCTTTTTTACTATTTTTCGCAACTTCTAATAATTTATTTACTGAATCTATCCTTTCTTGATAGTTAGAGAAAGGTTGATTATATACTACGCTTTTTATAGGCTCACCTTTTATAGTTACTATTGTCTTGTTGCGAGTAGCAGATATATAAGGAAATTTCGAATGGTATCTATCCTCATTGTTATTATAGCCTGCTACAGAATGAGAAGGTATGAAATCATCATTCTGATTATAATTTCCTACAAATTTCATTATTGCTTGCTGTAAGTATTCTTCATTTACTGTTTTAAGGTTTTTTACTGTAGGCTCTGCTATAATCCAACCATAATAAGGTAAATAAAATTCTGCCCAACCGTGATTACCGCTAACTCCGCTTAATCCATGAACATATCTAGCAGGAATATTTACTTCACGACACATAGCAATAAATAGAGATGCATAATCTTCGCAGACTCCTTCATGATATTTTAGTGCTGATAAAGCACCTTTATTGCTATGTTCACTATCTGTAACATAATCCATATGCTTTACCACAAATTTATATATTGCCTGAACCCTTTCCATATCATTCGTACAATTTTTAGTAACTTCTTTAGTTTTATCTATAATTTCCTTTTCACCATAAGGAATTTTGCTTGTTCCATCTTCTGGATTAATATCATATTTATAGATTCTTAGTAAATCAGATTTGTCATATGGAGAATTTAAAACTTCTTTTAGCTTATCACTAAATTCTTTAGTATCTTTCTTGTATAATCCATAATCCAAATCACCAGATATAAATTCTTTAGATATTTTTAATGTTTTGTTAAAGCCAGAAGTAGCATTAATAATATACACATATAATCTAAAGTTTCCATCTAAATCTTGTTGCCAAATTCCAAATGTTTTGTTTTTATTCGAGGAATTATCCATTTCCTTAGCTAGTAATTCTTTTTCCTTTTCTTCCAATGAATTTTTAGTGCTATTAAATATTTTTAGAGATTCTCCGTTCATAGTAGCTCTAAATGGTGTTGTATCTAATTGATGTGCTGTAGAACTTATTGAACCTAAATATATTTCACCTCTTGCATAATCAATATCTCTGTTGATAGATATATCATAGCTCGAAGTATATTCATACGTTCTAGCATTTTTTAATTCATAAACGGCTTTTGTTCTATCAAAAGCCTTTACTTCTGTTATGCTAGTCCCCAAAAATGATAGAGATATTGTTAAACTTAATATTGCTGATGTTATAAGTTTTTTAGTTTTTTTGCTTAACATATTATTTTCTCCTCCTAGTTTAAATTTTAGCCAAATAAGCCATATATTTTTATATAATTAATTATTATTTCTTATAAAATACTTTTCGTATGAATTTCAAGAAAAATTATACTATATTATTATAATAAGGGAAAATATGAAAAAATACAAAGAAAGAATATAATTTGACATAAAATATTATTTTTGTATAAATGAAAAGCTGATTATCAAAAGATCCAACTATATTAAATATAGTTGGATCTTTTATATTGAAATTTTAACTAATAGTTTTAACTGGAAGGACTAATGCATTTACACTAATATCCTCTGCTTTTTCTGGTTTGTTTATTATAATAGCAGGAGATACATTGCTATTGAAAAACATATCTATTTCTTTTGTGTTTATATTTTTTAAAGCATCAAGAATGTACTTAGGATTAAATCCTATCGTAAATTCTTCTTCAAAATTGTTATTTTTAATATTTACTTCACCTTTCATTGATGCAACAGAGCTGTTGCCATCAATTTCTAGTGAGTCTTTATTTAGTTTCATTAAGATATGAGTACCTTCCTTAACAAAACTAGAAACTACAGAAATTCTATCTACAGTATTTAATAATTGTAATCTATCTACGGTTATTTTTATAGGAAATGATGACAAGTCCCCTATAAGCTGCTTATATTCAATAAACTCTTCTGAAAAAATATTAGAAGCAGCAATAGCTACATAGTTTTTATTTTTAACTTCTACTATTGCTTTATTATTATTTTTATTTAATATAACCTCTTCTGTGCTATCATCAATTAATGATGACAGGTTTCTTAGGTTATTTGCATGAATTAATATCATATCTTCATGTTGATTTTCTATTTTTGCACTATTAGAAACTAGTCGAAATCCATCTAGTGCAGTAATTTTGATTAAATTCTTTTCTAATTCAATGTATTGGCCTAATAGGATAGGTCTTGCTTCATCTTGTGCTACTGCATAAGAAGTAGTGTCTATTAAGCTTTTAAATACTTTTGCATCAAGATTTAAACTATATATTATATCAGACTTCAAAATATCTGATATAGTATGTTCTCTTGCAAGAGCAATTTTTGAATTATTTCTACCTTGCTTTATTTTTAAAACATCATTATTTTTAGGATCTATAAATAATGATATTTCTTCATTAGTCATTTTTTTAATAATAGCGTTTAATATGGTAACGCTAATATTTATATTACCTTCTTCTGAAATTATTATATTACTTAATTCTTGTTTTAATGTAAAATCACTTGATCCAGATAATATAATTAATTTGTTGTTATTGGTACTAATATTAATTATATCATTGGCATTAATAGCACTGGATGCTGTAGATTTTAATGCCAATCCTATATATTTTTTAAATTCTCCACCATTAACTTTGATATTCATTTATAACTCCTCCTTAAATTTTACAAAAAATATTGTGTAATAATTTTGAATATATTACACAATATTTTTATATACTAATTATTTTTTTATTTCTTAATTTTTAAAATGGTATATCACCTTCATCTATTGGTGGTATTAAATTATCATCAAAACCACTAAAGTTCTGATATTGTGGCTGTTGCTGATAATTACATTGATTTACTGGTTGCTGATAACCACCTTGATTCTGTATTGGTTGATTATATCCACTTTGATTTTGTTGTTGATTATAATATCCACCTTGATTTTGTGGTTGTTGATTGTTATATTCACTTTGATTTATTGACTGTTGATTATTATAAATATTTTGATTTTGTGATTGTTGCTGATTGTTATAACCATTTTGGTTTTGTGATTGTTGTTGATTATTATAACCATTTTGGTTTTGATTTTGTGATTGTTGTTGATTTGCTTTAGCCTTTTTAATAAATTCTATATGTTTAGCTGCAATTTCTATAATAGTTATTTTCATTCCGTTTTTTTCATACATACGGCTGCGTAATTCACCCATAACTGAAATTGTATCTCCTTTACCCATATACTTATGGGTATTTTCGGCAGTCTTACCAAAGGCAACAATATTAAGAAATGCAGTTTCGTATCCATTTCCTTCTTTGTTCTTTCTGGTAGTATTAACTGCTAATTTAAAGTTAGCAACTGATGTATCGCTTACTTGTTTCACCTCAAAATCAGTTGCAATTCTTCCTATTTGTGTAGTTATATTCATTTTAAATCCTCCCCTTATTTTAGCTTTTAAGAGCCATAATCTTTATTTGTATTTATTTATTATTTTGTTTTAAAAAAATCGTACTTTTTTATTGTGAAAAATTTCAAAAAAACTAGTATATGTAATAAATAGATTTGAAAGGCATGTGATCAATATGATAAAAGAAGGAAAAATAATCTTATCTAATTATGTTGCAGAACTAAATATTCAATTAGGATCAAATATTAAATGTGAAATAAATAAAATAAATTCAAGAAGTAATATTAATGGTAATAGATATATAGTTAGTGATATTAAAGTACTAGAAGGTGATCAAAAGGATACTATATTTAAAGATGTTTATATTCCTATAGTGAAAGGTGCCAAACCTAAAAAAAGCAATAAAAAGAAAGGTGTCTATACTACAATAAATGAAATAGATGTGGATTTTTCTTCTATAGGTAAAATTCAAAATAAAATACTAAATGAACTTATAGATTTTATTTTACCTATAAAAAAAGATGATTTTTTTAATATGGCAATAATAGATTTGAATGAACAGAAGAAAGAGAAAAATTTATTATTAGAAATTATTGATGATTTAAGTAAAAAAACAATAGAATTAGAAACTAAAGAGGGATTCAAGGTTTACTATTCGTTATTAAATTATTCTGTACAAGAGAATAACAAATGTATCATTACTATGGATTGGATTAAAGACACTAGGGATGATACCTATATCAATTATTTTAATTTAATTGATGAGACTGTAGATGTTGTATTAGATAATAAATTAGAAAAACAAAAAGATGAGTTTTGGGAAAATGAATTTATTGAGGCTAGAGAAGCAGAATTCAATGTTTAAAAATGCACAATCATAATAAAGAAGCGAGGGCTAGAAAATAATCTAAGCAGCATGGCTATATAAAACAATTAATAGGTTTTGAAATGAGCCTTATACTATCGTTAATATAGTCGCATGACTGTTTGATAGTGAAAGTCTTAGGGAAAATAACTAGTGATGTTATACTTTCGGAGATAATATAGAAGTTATATAGTACCTAAGAACCCCATGCCTTTGGGCTTGGGAGTTTCAGTAAGGCGAGAAAAGCGGAATATATTGTTTAACTTAAGGGAAGGAGGTTTGCTTGTATGACAAATTTTGAAAGATTAATTAGAAGTCAAGAAGATATGGCAAAACAGTTAGTATGGGAAAACTGTACACATTGTCCTAAAGCACCAACTTGTAAAATAGAACAACGCAACAAATGTTTGATTAGTACAATTGAGTGGCTAAATATGGAAGGAGTAAATGTATGCTGAGTTGCAATGGTTGCTGTTATAGTAGAGTATTCTATGATAAATGTAACAAATGCAGGAAGTCTGCTCCAATAGATTTATCTTTAGAAGATTATTATGTAACTGGAAAGGTGGTTAAAATGAAAAAATGTCCAGTATGTAAAACTGACATAAAAGAAATAGAACCAGGTGTTTATAAATGTTTATGTGGTTATAGAGAAATTCAAGCTAATAAAGAAAGTACAGTAGAAATAAGACTTTATAATCATAAGACAAGTCAAGTTTTTTATAAAAATTTAACCGTAAATGAAATTCTACAAATAGCTAATATATTAAAAGGCATTAAATGGGAATAAGTTACAATACAAAAAACAGCTGCAAGAACTGAAATAAGATTGTAAACTACATGAGGTGATATTTTCAAAAATAAAATTATAGATTTTAAAAGCACAAAAGCAGTTCAAAATAGGAACTTGAAAAAAGAATATGAAGAACCATCAACCATAATTGATGATATGAATTGAATCATTAAAGCTTTAGAAGCAGATGTGATTGATAGTGTAGATATTATATTTAAATACAATAATGAAATACTTTACTATGGTACAAATAACGATAAAACCGAAAATGAAATTAAACAAGAATTATTAGATAGCATTAAAAATTTATACGCAAAAGCAATAATAGAATAATATATAATCTCAAAATAGTAAGCAATTTGAAATTATTACGAACTAAAGGAGTGTTTTTAATGGACTATTATAGTGTGGTTAAAGAATATGCAAACAAAAGATACGGTAAAGAAAATATAGAGACAAGTAGAAAAGCAAATGAAATTGGTACACTTGGAGCAACAGAATTTACTCTGAAAGATGGAAATAAATTAATAGCGTATTTTCACTATCAGTTGGAAAAAGTATGTGTTTTGGGAGAACCTTGGTGTTAGGTCACAATTCAAGAGATTAGATCTATGAATGAAATTAAAGTAAAACATGAGGAGGCTTAATATGAAGAAAGATAAGACTAAAGCAGTATTAATGGCTTGTGCAGAAGTTGAAACGGAATTAGATGATTTTAAACTTCAGGAAGCAGAAGCAAAATTAATGAATTTATGTGGGGCATTAGCAGAAGGAACTAAATATAAAAAAGAAATAGATAGATTAGGAGAAAAATATTTAGATGTTTTTAGAAAGAAAAATGTTTAAATAATTAGGAGGAATTATAGGAATATGGAATATTTTTTTGAACATCCTGTTATATCAGGAATCGTATCAGTAGATAATAAAGAATTTATAGATAGATTAAATGGTATAGATTTAAAAGAAGGACAAAAGGTTAATGAAAATCCACCTGTTTATATAAAATCTATTCAAGAAGGTATGATTATTTTAAGTAAAGATAAATAGTGTCACAATTCAAATATATTATCATTATCCAAAAATTGGAGGGATTAAGTTTGAGATACAAAGATAGTAAGACATTTGAAATTATTATAAGCTTTGGAGGAAATAGATATGAAGAAAAAAATATATAAATAAAGATTTAAGGAGGAAAACAAAATGTTTAATAGAGGAAATTTAGAGTTTATAACATATTTTAGTATTGCAATTATTATGTTAATTGGTACAATTCGTGTACTATGTAGGACTCCAAAAGGAGTACAGAAATATTATAAATTTATAAATATTACCATGTTATCATATATTCTTATCATTGGGATTTGGATTTTATTAAAAGTAACAAAAATATTATAATGTGGCCAATTAAGAAATCAAATTTGAGGTGAGGTTAATGAAGGGGAATCAATGTACAGGCTGTTGTCATAATGAAGATGAAAAATGTACAAGAATAGGTATTAATAAAGAAATTGGCGTATGTTTGATGGAATTATCCGAAGGTGAATATTAAGATATATTTTGAAATTATTAAGAATTAAGCTCAAAAGAAAAGGTTGAGTTATTGTTAACCCAACCATAAATTCTAGATTAATTTTAAATGCTCATTAGGGGAAAATACATTTATTTAATGGCTAATCCTTAATATTAAAATATGTAATTATAGTATTTAAGGTAGATGTAATCGAACGCAATAATACCATAAGAGCAATTATAGAATACCATTTGTTAATAAATGAACCAAAGTCTATAAGAGATAAAATATAGGATGTTATTGCAATAGAACTATTTAGAAAAATGAGTCCAATATAGCTATATGTTAAATTCTTCTTAGTTTCTTCACTTTGTGTGAAACTATTATTGGTGTCTAGCTTTAATGAAAAAATAGTTAATCCTATGGCACCTATAACAAAAACTAAATTCAAGGTTAGTTGGGCCAAAGTAGATAAATCTGATGCAGTAAAATTATGCTTAAACGCACAAACTACTATAAGAATCAGGTTCAAAGCATTTACTATAGAGAAGTAAATCTTTGATTGTTTAAATGGTGTGAATAAAAACTTACGAATTGAATTTAGATTATTAGAATTTTTAGTTGACATAAGTAAATGCACTCCTTATTAATAATATAGAACAAGTTTTCTGGATAACATTTTATTATCGTAGATATTTTATAAAAATTTAATTCACAATACAACTATAAGATATAGGATCTTGAAATGATTAGGAAAGAGCAAATATTAAAATAAAAAAATAAGAAGTTATTTCATTAAAAGAAAAAATCTAATAGATGGGATAAGGAGTAGAATTCTTTATGGATAATAAAATAGGGTTAGCGCTTATAAATAATAATTTTATGAATTTTTTATTTATTGTACAACTGGTTGACTTCTTCTTACTATTGGCAGTATTTTATATAGAAACCAAATTAAATAAAGATTTGGAAGTATTAATGTATTTATTATTAGCTATGATAATTAGTATATTCATAATATTATTTGGCTCATTAGTATATAGATTTATGCTCTCAATAACATAAAAAGATAAAGACAAGTTATAGCCTTTAATACAATTTTAGAAAATTAAAATTATAAAGGAGATTATATATAATATGATAATAAAAGAGTTAATAAATCATATAATTCCAGTAAATTTGTTAGATAAATTTATTATAATTTTTTTACTTGCAGGACTAATAATAATTCAGATTTATTGTAGTTTATCTGAATTATCTGAAGATAGTAAAAAATTTAAATATAAAAATTTGTTATTAGCTATAGCAGCGGTAGTAATACCTTATGCTATATTAGTGATTCTAGGAATTGTTATAAGATAGTACATTCAATACATAGAGATATAGATAATAAATATTTTAGAACGTTTTAAAATGTTAATTGATAAAGAATTTAGATACAAAAAAATGTATTGAAGAAGATGCAGATTGGTTAATCTTTGAAGTAGATATAGATGAAGATAAAGCAAAACTACTAAATAGGCAGTTTATAACGCAAAGATTAGATCCATAAATAAAATTAATACGGACTATATAAAGTAGAAAGGATTGAAATTATAATGGAGATAGAAGGTAAAATAATAAGGGATAAAGAATGGGATTCGATAGAATTAGGATATGCTGTTTTATATTGTATAAGGCGTTTGTTTTTCAAAGAAAGAACAAAGAAAAGATATTTTTTTAATTATGTTGATCCAATATCTTATGCAAATAAAGTTAAAAATAAAAAAATATAAAGCTAGTTTTAATTTGGGACTTTGTAAAAAAAGAAAATGAACGAATAGTCTAGAATTTATAGCCAGTATATAAAGAATAAAAAAATAGGTAAAAGAGCAGCGTTTTATTAAAATTTAGATTAATAATAATTTTTTTTAACACGGTATATTAAAAGAATATATCGTGTTTTTTTATTTTGATAAATATTGCTATATGTCTAATACAAATAAAACCAAAGTATTATTGTATTCACTAATTCTTTAAATTATATTAGTAAAAAGGTAGTATTGCTTGTGGTAAAAAATAGAAAAATTAAAACATGATTACAAGCTTCTTTATAGATGTAATGGCAAGCCAGGGTAAAGGTTGTTCATAATGAGAGTATAAATATGCACAAGAGTAGGTACTAACTAATGGAGCAGTTAACATGTGTTTGATGAAATCATCCAAAGGTGAATATTAAGATATATTTTGAATTTAAAGTAAAGGAGCGAATTGAATGGAAATGAAATTATTTAAAAAGGATAATGAATTATGGACTAGATTTAAAATTTCTAATAAATAATTAGATTCTATACCTGCTATAGCAATAAAATTATATGCTAAAAAATCTACTAAAGTTAGTTCAAGATATACTCATTATGAGGTAAAAGGGGATTTCCTAAATGGCAAATTTTAATTAATTCACAATTTGAAAATTCAAAAATTATGGTATCAGTAAAATTGCCGCTCCTAATATGCATTTAAAGATAGTAATAAAGAAAGAAAAATATTATAAGGAAATATATTAATGAGGTGTCAGGAGGAGAAATAAAAAAATGAAGGTTATTAAATCAAATGGTACAGTTGTTAATTTAGATAAATATGAAAGAGTAGAAGTAAAACAAGCTTTCGGAATTTTAGGAAAGTTAACAGAATTAGAAAATCATGTTGTTATAGCGAGTTTAACAATATCAGGATTTTTGGGAAATAATATAGAAAGTCAAGTATTAGGAATTTACGAAACTGAAAAAGAAGCTAAAAACGTTCAAGATATGTTAATTAAAGCATGGTGTGCAAATAATGAAAAATTTATTATGCCTGAAGATGCAAAAAAATTGAAATTCCGATGATTTAAATGGGGTGATGTAATTGAAAAAGCTTGTATTGGATGCATGTTGTGGAAGCAAAATGTTTTGGTTTGATAAAAGTAATAAAGATGTTGTTTTTATGGATAATAGGAGGTTAGAAGATATGTGATGGAAGAAAACTTATTATTCAACCGGATATAATAGGAGATTTTAGAAATATACCATATAAAGATAATACTTTTAAGTTGGTTGTGTTTGATCCACCACATTTGTTAAAAGTCGGTGAAGATTCATGGTTGGCCAAGAAGTACGGAAAGTTAACAGATACATGGAAAGAAGATATTAAAAAAGGTTTCGACGAATGTATGAGAGTTTTAGATGAGTACGGAGTATTAATTTTTAAATGGAATGAAGAACAAATAACACTGAAAGATATATTAAAAAACATAGAATACGAACCATTGTTTGGTAATAAAAGAGCAAAGACACATTGGTTAGTATTTATGAAAAAATAAAATAAATACATAACAACTTAAATATTTGAATATAAAAAAACGTTCTTTGAAAATTGAATAGTGTAGTATAAAACTTATTGTATATTATTTTTGTCGAAATATTTGTAAAAAAACATCTTATAAAACTATTGTATATTGTACGATAATATCGTACAATATAATCAAGAAGTAAATAATTAATAAAAAATAGAAGGAATTAAAAAATGAGATTAGGAGAAAATCAAAAGCTAGTTTTAGAAATTTTAGAAGAGGAGGGTGTAGTTGAAAATTTAGGTAATACTTATAGGAATTTTGCAAAGTCAGCAAAACAAATTACTAATAAAACTATATTGAACTTTGTAGAAAAAGTTAAAGAACTTTATCCAGAAGCTTCATTAACAATTGGACCAAGAGGCGGACTAGGAACTGCTACTTTAAGAATAAGATAGCAAAGCCATCTAGCACGTGGCACCTATCCAGGTAAAAATACTTTTAATTAATTATAGAATAGGGGAATGTTATATGTCAATTTTTAAAAAGGATTTATTATTTAAAATGATAGAAGAAGGTCAAATCAAAAGTTTTACAATTTTAGGATTACCAAAGCAAGAACTAGTTGAAACTTACTTTAATAGAAAAGATTTAATAAAGTTTTTAGAAAGCAAAAATATAAAATGCAATATATTAGATGAATTTGATAGAACTGATATAGGGATTTATTTCCCTTCGGTTGGGAAAAAACAGTATGTTGATGTATGCAGCATAACAATAAATAAAGAAGTAGATGAAGGAGAGTATAATAATATATTAGCTTTATTTGATGAAGTTTTAGGATATTATCAAACAGATATACCAGCGAAGATAATAAATAAGATTTTAGGGTTATATAAAGATGAGCCTTTAACATTTAATGATATGCTTATTCTTATGAAAGATAATCAATCAGAAATTGCGAGGAAAATAGGAAAGAGTAGACAATTAATAGCTGATATGAAAAGTGGTAAGGCTAAAATGGGGATAGAAACATTAGCATTATTAAAAAAAGAATACCCATTATTGCCCTGGGATGAATTTATAGAAAGTTTTGTTAATAATTAAATATAATAAGTTTTATACTGCACTATTCAATTGGTGCAGTATTTTTTTCTCACATTACAAGAGATATTGCGCGAATTGAAAATTTTATGAGAATAAGAAAGGAAAGATAATATGAAAGCAACTCAATATCAAGCAAGAGTTTTTAATAAAAATGGTGAAGAGTACACAAAGATTACTATAGAGTTAAAGTGTAATAAATCAATGCTTGAAAATATGATTTATGAAGATAAGAACTACTGTTTATCAAAGCGTGGTCAAATAAACAATGAAATAAAAGTAGACCCTATGAAAGAACAGCTTCAACATTCAATGGATATGGATTTTACTGTTACTACTTCTCAAGAAATACATCAAAGGAAAGAAGGCTTCCTATGTAGAGATTTTGATTCAAATGAATGGGTTTTACTTGAAGCTGATTTAACTCTTAAAGAAGGTATTGAATTAGAAATATTAAATACTAGCAATGAATTACCAAAATGGAAATGGAATAAGGCTGTTGTTAAATTCAATAAAAATTTTAATGAATTAGCTTTATATATGTATGATACAGGCGATTTCAAGAAAATAAGTTCCAATTATTTAGTTAGAACTAAAAGTATGTAAATTAATTAAATCTATTGGGAGAATATCTTAATGAGTACAAGTATTGATGTTTATAAGATACCAGTAAAATATAAAAGTTTAGAACATTATGAAAATGAACATTTAGAATATGAAGATGAAGATTCAGATTATGAAAATTTAATTTTTACTATATGTGGGTTTAATAGATGCAATTTAATTACTGAATTATTTGATATAACATATAGCAAACAAATACCTCCATGTGGAAATGGAATATTTGAAGGCAAATATATAATAACTTTGGAAGAATTTCTAAAAGCTAAAAATATTTTTTTTAATAAATATAAAGAAAAAGACTTTGATTATATCAATGAGCAGATAGAAAGATTTTTTATTGAAGTAGAGCCTATTATAAAGATTGAAAAAAAAATGTACTTTGAAATTGGTTAACAAGTAATATAATTATAAGATTTTAGGAGGAATTTTATATTATGAAGAAAGTGAAGAAAAAGTTTAGTACAGTGATAATTATGTTTGCAATTGTCCTTATAATATTTTTATTACCATTAACAGGAGCACCAAGGATCATTCAAAATATTATTAACTTAGTAGTTATAGGGTTTGATATATACTATATTATTAAATCAAATATAACAAATAATATAAAAGAACATATTAAAGATAATACAGTTAAAGGGTATCATTTAGTATTTAAACTAATTAACAATATAGATATTTCATTTTCAACTACCGTAGAAGAATTTAATAAAATAAGAGAGTGGTATGAAAGTGAAAATAAAGAGAGTTATTCAATAAAACGGGATAATAAATATATTAATCTTAATAAAGTAAATATAATTGAATTTTCATATAGCACAATTACAAATAAAAAGGAGATGTTAAGTCCAATAATGTATATATTAACAACTCCAACACCAAGAATAATTGATGTTTTTAGTTATTTCAAGGTAATGCTTTTAACACCTATTATATTAGCAGCTTACATAATATATCAAAGATATATGCTAAATGTAGAGATAAAAAATATCTTATCTAATACAATAATGTTAAATCAAATATTGAGAGCATCATTTATTGCTATATCAGCAATATTTATATTTCATTATATAGCTTTCTTTATGTTTAAGATGTTAGGTGTTTTAAATGAAGAGAAAGATCTTATTTATGAATTAAAGAATCAGACAAAAAATAAAGTCTATACTTATGCAAGTTTTAATTTTGTAATCATAATTTTATTATCATGTGGATTACGATCATTTAAATTAATCTAAGTGTAAAAATAATTTTAAGAAAGGAATGATATAATTGAAAAATTTTAAAAAAGGAATACTTATAGGTATAAACAAAAATATAGATGAACCTATTAAATTTATAGACTATTATGATAAATTATCAGAACATAATAATATTTTGGAATTGGGTAAAATCGGGACAGGAATTAATTTTAAAATTAAAAAATATATGAAGAATTAAAAAAGATTTTTATATGTAAATAAAATAAGAAGGAAGAAAATAAAAAAAATTGGGGGTATCTATGGAAAATAAAATTAAAGAGTCTTATAAAGTATTAGTTCCATTGTATGACAAAAATATCGGAGATACAATTACACCTACAACTAAAGGTGATAAAAATTATTTAGCATGTAATTACCCGCTAGAAATGGAGATAGAGGATTGGGAAAATAGATTATCTTTATGCTATTATTCAGAAGGGAGATGTTATGGTTTATATAATTACGGATGTATAAGAAGATTACTAGAACAAGGAGTTATAGAAAAAGAAAAAATAAAATAAGTAGTTAAATAAATGAGTGTATGATTTTATTTATAATCATATATTCTTTTATTTTAAATATAGAAATACGAAAATTGTCGGAAAGTTCTCTTTAAAAGCTCTTTATATTTTAGACGATATCGACTATAATATAATTAAGCATATTCGATATCGAATAAATAAAAATGTTAGGGGTAATAAATATGAGTATTGAAAATAAAACTAAAAAGAAAGATATTAAAAAGATATGGAGTTAAATCTTGTAAGATGTTATGGAAATTTAATAAAATATATTGGTTTTAAAAAATCGTAAAATAAAAAAGTGAAAGGAGAGGTTATGGTTTGTTGCGATTTACATAACCAGGAAGTTGATATGCAATTAGTTGAAAAATTGATGAAATTAAATATCTTATACATTAGAGAGATGGAAAGAAGAGGAATAATAAAAGTAAAAAATATGGGACAGTTAACAGAGCCTCTTGGAGTACACTCACAGAACCTTACAGTTTTAAAGGCTACGAATTACTTAAAAAATAAGATAGATAAAAATAGTAATATTGTATATTTAAAAGATGAAATAAATAAGTTGCAAGAACAAATTTGTAATTCTGAAATAAAAGATTATAAATTTTGGAATGGAAATTTTAATGAGGAGGAAAATAAGCTGGATGATTTAGTAATAAAAAGATTGTTTTTTATGGAAACAGGTTTTGTAGGGACAACACAAGCACAAGAATACACAGGAATAACAGTATCAGCAATAAAGCAGGCTTGTCAGCGGGAAAAATTATTAAACACAAAAAAGTTAGGGAAGACTTGGCTAGTTCATTTGCCAGAAGTTCGAGCATATTGGAATGTTCCAGATAAAGATGAAAAATCTTTATATAAAGATTGGGAGTATTAACGTATAAAACTTATTATAATGAAAAGAAGGGAATAAGTAAGATGTACGAATTTATTGCAGGAAGTAATACTAAATTTAATTGTGAAGTAAAGAACAAATTTGATGATTTTAAAATTTATGTGAGTTATAAAAATGAAAATATAGGAATAGCAAAAATAATGGAAAGCTTTTTTTGTGGGGAAAAAATTTCATATATAACATTTGAAGATAAAGAAAGTATAGAAAATGTGGCTAGAATTTTAAAAAAAGAAGGTTTAGGTAAACATATTGAAGAATATCCAGATGGTAGAATTTTTGTACCGAAAATGAAAATAAATATGAATGATAAAAAAACTGTAGATATGATATTTGAGGAAAAGAAAAATGAATTTTTAAAAAAGGTAATTAATAAAGAAATCAAAATAAAATGTTTATTAAGAGTAGAGAAACATTCTGGAGTAAATATACACGATATTGATGTATATATGGAAAATATCAAAATGAATGGATATACATATCCAATAGATATTCCAGAAGAGCTATTAAATTATAGAGATTGTTTTTATGATAAATTTGTATATATTAGACACTTAGCCAGTATGAAATCAAATGAACAGATTTTTGAAAATAAAAAAAATAATGAAGATGTAACAGATATTGTAATAGATATACTTAATGAGGAAGCCAGTTTAAAAAATAGCATAGAGATTATTTCAATTAAAAATTGGAATACACCATTTGATGAAGACGCAAGAAGAAATGATTATCATGCTAAAATTTTATTAAAAGATGTTAAAACAAAAGAAATACTAGAATTTCAGCAGCATAATTATATTGATGTAGGATCATATACCATATGTTCAAATGAAGATAGAAAAGAAAGCGAATTTGCAAAAAGATGCTTTAAATACTTAAAAAAGAATCCTGTTATAAATATGAATTTTAGATTATAGAAAGTTAGGATTAAGGCAATCAAATTGATGATTTTAATAAATTACACATTTTGAAATTTAGACGACATATTGTTTAGATTATTTAGGAGGGATAGCATGAAAAAGGTGTTAAATAAATTTTCGTATGAAGTAGCAAATGGTAGCGTAAAAGGAGATTTTAATATTTATCAAGCAACTAATGGCAAGGTATATATGTTAATGGGTAAAGGATACACAGTTCTTGAAGAGCAACAAATAAAAGATTTAGGCATAGACGTATATGAATTAATCGAATTTGATTATGAATTATATAAAAAAGCATATACAAGTTAATTGTGAAGAGTATTCTATTTTAATAAAAGTTTAGAAAAATAAGCTAAGACACAATACAAAAAGCAGCTGCAGGACCTGAAATTATTACGTAACAATACATTTAAAACGGAGGTTGTATTATATGGAAAATAATTATGTTTTTTTAAAACTTACAAATGGGTTTGAACTTCTCACACCTGAAGAGTTAAATAACAGGTATGAAATATTTAAAAGTAAAATAGGGTTCAAAATTAGCATGACAAAGTTAATGATAAATGAAATAAAAAAAGATGAACTTTTAAAAGTTCTTAGCAATAAAGATAATAATGAACTATATAAAGAATACTTGAAAGAAATTGATAAGATAATGCCTAAATCCATGCAAGAGACTTGCTTTTACATCAAAGTTGAAGATATTAATGAACCAAATTTAAAAGAGATAGCAAATACTTTATTTTCTGTAAGTAATGTTACTTCTGACGAATTATCATATGTAAAAGAATTATTTAATGATGTTACTAATGCATTTTATTATTTGAGAAGTAAAATGTTTTTTGTGCCACTTGAATGGTGGGATTTATAATAAAATTATACTTTTTTCTACGCACTTCAAAAAACAGATCTATGAACTGAATTAAATACGAAGTTGGAGGTATTAATAATGATAATTGATAATTTAAATGACTTGGAAATAATAAAAAATGCATTAGAAAATTATATAAGCAATGGGAAAAAAGCACTTAGAGAAGCAAAAGAGGTTAATTTAAATCCCATGCTTATTGATATTATTAATGATAGTATTGTTGGGGCAGAGAGACTTTTAAAAGATGCTGAAAAAGAACATATCAATAGTGCTTATAAAAAAGCAAAAAATTTAATAGATAATGAGGATGTTGAGAAAACAGGCAAAAAAGAATTTATTGAGAGAATGATGGCCCAAATTCCGGAAGATCAGGAAATAAAACTTGCTACATTAGAATTAGACCAGAACAATGAAGATATAACAAAAGAAAATAACGATTAGTACGCCATATTGGAATTAATATGTCTTAATTTTTAAAAATTAAATTATGAAAGGAATAGTAATTATATGTTACGTATTTTAAGAAAATTATGGTTCTATCATTAACCTTTGATAGAACCAACTATTGAAGATATTGTCAAGAATGAAAGGAGAAAATTCTGTTATGAAAATGAAAAGTATTATTGAAATAGTTTGTGTAATAACAATAACAATGATTTTCACACAAAATACATCAACAGTATTAAATAAAATAAACCCTAATTATGTATTAATTTATCGTTGTATTATTATAAGTATTCTTATTGGTTTTCTTATACGGGAAACATACAGTATTTGCAGGGGTATGAAATTATTAAAAAAGACAGTTATAGAAAAAAGAGAAAAGAGTACCCAACAATTATTTTATAAAATAAAATCATCAATTTCTACATTGAATGATGAAGAGATCCTTAAAATAATTAAACAAGCAACTAAATGATAATTCGCAAACCAAAGAGTAGCTGCAGGATCTGAAATTATTGTTTACTAATTACAAGAGGGGTTGAAAATGAAAATAGTGTATAAATGTGAATGTGGAATGTGCTATACCGAAGGTGCAATGAAGAACTTGATTAATAACAATTATAAAATTTGTATTAAATGTAATAGGAAACTCAATATAAATAATTCAAATAGCAAATGAATTAATAGAATAGTAAGATGGTAAAAGAAATGTGGATTATTGTAAGGAGGTATATTATGGGCATAAGTCAGTTGAAAAAGGAAATTACAAAAAAGTTGAAAGAAAAATGGGGATATAGTAAACATCAAATAGACGTTTACTGGCAATCTAATAATGGTTTAGCTAAAGAAGAATTAGAGAAAGAATTAGAAAAAATTTAGTTCACCTTTCAAATATAAGGTCCAGAAATAAATTTGTTATGTACCATCTTAAAAAAGAAATGGTATAAACCATTGGAAAGGATTATAAATTTATCAAAATTTATGAAATATTAAAGAGGAAGAATATAAATAAAATATTTAAAGACAATAAAGGCGATACTTGGAGGGTTATAACTCACAATGATAATTTAATATTAGTAATGGATAACGAAGGTTCTAATCATATTAGCATAGTTAATTTTTACTACCTTGACGAAATATTTGAACTTAAGTTTCAAAGTTTAAGTTAGGAAAATAAGAGAGGTGAGAGTACACTGAATAATAATAGTATAATTAAAAATTTCATAATGTTCTCATTAAGCATCGTTGTATTAGGTGTTTTTATATATAGTTTTCTGTTTGGAGATAGAAAACTTATACTTTTAATTATTTCTATAGTTTCTATTCTAGCAATTATCTATAACATTATAAAACATACTAAAATAATTAAATGTTCTGATGAACAGAGTAAATATAAATCAAAATTGGCTTTGAATAAAGTTATAACTGGTGCAGTTATATTAGTAATATTTATACCTATTATGTTTATATATCTTACATAGTTATTAATTAGAGGTGATAGAAGTGATAAATAAAGAAGATATAGAAATGCAATCATTGTAAAGAAAGGAATTGATAAGATGGCAAAAAGTAAATTTGTATGGTTAGTTGTTTTTGAAGGTGGGACAACTCAATTTGTAAAAGCTCAAACACCTTGGCAAATCTTAGAATGTGATGGATTAATTGAAGATAGTAATTACATTATTAATTTAACAAGAATGGAATTAGCTGATAAGTGGAGTTATAAAGATGCATTAGATATACCATTTAAAGACTAGCATAGAAGATAAATAATAATAAAATAAGAAGAAAGGATAATAATAATATGATAAAAAATATATCTAAAGAGTATGAGGGAGAGTCTAATGTCTGGAGTAACAGTTGATAGATTAAAAATCAATGAGGATGTATCTTTAAGTGTTTATAATGAAAAAATTGCAATAAATATAAAAGGATTAAATAAACTAGCGTTTGTTAATTATACTGAAGACTTATTTGAGATAATAAAAAATGCTAGATTTCGTGTCCCTAAAACTCCAGAAGCTATTAAAAAGTATAAATATCCTTATTCAAACGAATATAAGAAAAGTCTTCACCAAATTGTATTTGACTATTATTTTGGAGAAGACGTTAGGAAAAAGTTTTATGAAGCTGGATATATAATCGAGCATCTAGATAATGATGGCTTTAACTGTAATATATCAAATCTATTCATTTTGAAGGAGATAAAAAACACGTATAAAGGATGGCATTTTGATAAAGAAAGGAGCAATGCACTACCAATTATAGCATTGAAAATTTATCATATAATACACAATAAAACTTTTCAAATTGCTATTGCTTTCAATCAAACATTTAGTAATAATATATCGAAAAAAAAATTGAATGTTGTAAGGCTTTTATATGATTATAATTATGAAATTGTTTTGCAAGATGCAGAGCAAATTCTTGAATCTATTATAAGTACAGGGCATATAAACTTTAATGAATGGAGAAGTATGTATAGATTCAATGATATTGAAATAATTTATGCTCCTGAAATAGAACTTTCGGAAGAAGAAAAGAAACAAGGATATGGTACACTAATATATCGAGATGGAGAACCCTACTTACTTTTAGGTAGATCTGAAGATTCAGTTGGGATGATAATTTCGACTCCATATAAAATAAATTGGGATTTAAAATAATATTTGTAATAAGGATTTCCCATTAATGGGAAAGTAAAATATAAAATCTAGCTATTATATAAATATAATAGCTAGAATAATGGATATATATAGAATTAAGGTATTATAGCTATATTATTGTAATAATAATATAACTATACTATAAGCAGTTGCAACTGTACTTAGCATTTTTAATATAGATTTTGCATCTCTAAAAATTATATATAATACAATAAAAGCAAATAAGAACATTTTTAATATATCTTTATTGATTAGCAAATTATAGTTCCCCCTTTCTGTTGTTTTAGTTGATTTATTAAATTTTACTTAAATATCATATAGGACATAACATTTTAGATGCTCTAGCTTGTTTGAGCTACTTTTATAATACAAATATGATAAATTATCAAAACATAATAATATTTTACAATTGGGTAAAGTTGGAACAGGGATTAACTTTAAAATTAAAAAATAAAGCAAATAATTAAAATAAATGAATGTATGATTTTATTTATAATCATACATTCTTTTATTTTAAGTATAAAAAGTAAAAAAAATGTGGAGAATTAACAAGAATTTATGATGGAGTATAAATATATTATGATCAATTATAAAGAAAAGAAGTTATAAAAGAATAAGCTTAAAGCCAAAGAAAATTAATTTACAAAAATCCCTTTAATTCATAAATTCATTTTAAAGTGAAAAATATATTGACAAATTCACTCAAGAGTGATATAATGATAATATAAGTTATTGTTGTTTGAAAGGGGTTTAAAAAAATGTTAGAATTACAAGGCACTGAAAAAGAAACAGCTTATGCGAGTTGTATTAGAGAATATGTTTTGTATCAATTAGAAAACTTAAATGTTCCAGAATTGGAAGGAAAGAAACAAAAATTTATATCTGCAATAACTAGACAGAAAAAAGCAAAAGTTATTATTAAAAGTTTTGTTTCTTCTTTTAGGTTAGAAAATGTTAAAGTAATAGCATTAGATTTTCTAACATATGAAAACAAATTTACACAGAAAGAGATACTTAGTTTTTCAGAAAGAGCTGTAACAATAGATGAAACTCTAAAAGATGATAAATGTGAAATTAAAAAATATGAGATAGAGGAATCTAAACAAAAAAACAATGAAGAAGTTAAAAACGAATTTATTTCAGCTTCAGAAAAACAAATTAAATATTTAAAAGATTTAATGGAAAATACAGATAATATGAAATTAGAATTTAACGGTGTTAATTTAGAATATTATAAAGAATTAATAAAATCATGTAAAGAAAATAAGTTGTCACGTAGAGATGCTTCAAAAATGATAGATACTTTGTTAGAATGCCAAAAATTCAAATGTAAAAATGGTGATGTAAAATTTTTTGAGTGTAGATATGACACTCGCGATTGTGAAACAGGGGAACACATCGAAGCAGGAGAACTGGTTTGGAAAGACAGCGAAGGTATTCATAGAGCAGATAATTATTAAACTTTGGAGGGTGAATTTATGTTAATAGAACAAGCATATAATGCAGGTAAGAAAATTAGAAAGGCTATATTAGAAAAGGGAGGAGATATTAATACAATAGTTCATAAACTACAAAATGTTAAACACAACATGCATGATTTAAGCTATGAATATTTAAAAATATGCTTAGACTACAATATTACTAATGATAACAAATTTATGGTTCAAATGTTAGCAGATGATATTGACGAGATAACAAGCAATAACGTTGCTATTAGTTTATGCATGGGAATTATGAGTGAAGATGAATACATATCATTTACAGAAGCATCTAAAAGGTGGGGAAAAGATAGAACAACTATTCAAAAAGCTAAAGACTCAGGGAGATTTAGTCAAAATGACTGGAAAAAAGAAGGTAGAAATTTGTATATAAAAGTTTCAGCTATGGAAAGGATTTATGGAAAAGAAAAAAGATGATATGTTTATAATTACAATATTTAATGTGAATTAGGTGATATTAAGTGAAAAATAAATACAGTGATGAATATTTAAAGACTATTGTATTAAACAAACAAAAAGAGCTAGGAAGGACACCAAAACGACGGGAAGTATCACCTCATGGCTCTGTAATAGCTCAAAGATTCGGAGATGGCAGATGGAATAAAGCCTTAAGCAAACTAGGATTAGAAGTTAATGTTCCTAAAACTTACACTAAGGATGAGCTGATAAAAATAATGAAAGATTGGTATAAAGAAAATAAAATAATACCATCTGTAAATATGTTTGCAAATGATGAAAATCTTCCTGATCCTAAAACATATAGAGAAAAATTTAAAATGAAATGGAGTGAGGTTGTAGAATATATTTTAGATGTTAAAACATCAGAACGACTATCTCCCTATGATGAATATACAAATGAATATTTATTAAAAATATTTAAAGAAGAATATTATAAAATAAACCCTATAAGTAAAGCTCAATTTGAAAAAGAAAAGAGCTCAAATATACCTTCATTTACTTATTATAGAAACAGATTTGATAAAACATGGAATGAACTAAAGAAACTTGTAGAAATAGATGAAATTATAAATGAACGAAGGACCAAAGAAGAATGGATAAAAATTATAAAAGATGTTGTAGATGATTTAGGATATATACCTTCTTCAAATAAATTTGAAGAAATCTGCTGTAGCACTAAATCATTTGAACCGGTATTAGGTAACTATAATAATGCATTAAGAGAAATTGGATTTGAGCCTCCTAATGAAAGCCCTGCAATAGTAGAAGTAGGTACTAAAAAATTATTAGAAATGTATATAGAATTTAGCAAAAAACTAGGCAGGTTAGCTAGTAATATAGATTTAGATAACTCGAAAGATATTTATAATGCTGACGTATTTATAATTCGTTTTGGTTCTATGTATGCTTTAAAAAAAGAAGCAAATAAAATATTAAAGTTTGATATTGATTTACAAAACAAAGAAAAATATACAAGAGAAAAAGTATTAAATTCATTAATACAAGAATACAAAGTTTATAATAGGAGACTTACCAATGAAGAAGTTGGTATCAATAAAAATTTACCTTCCATTAGTACGATACTTAGAAAATTTACAACTACTAAAATGAGTGTTGTGTGGTACTATGTGGAACAATTTATAAATAAGGAATAAATTAAGGTAGTTCTTTTATAGGGCTTTTTATTTTTGCAATATAATTACATACTATGTTATAATGTTATTAAATAATAACATTATATGTATTTAAATATTCTTGTATTTATTATTTAGATACAAAATTGAACAGTAACACAGGGTGTATTAAAATTTAATTAATTAAATAAAAAAATACAAGCAAATATCCTTATAAAAAGGACATTTGCTTGTATTTTTTTATTTAAAATTTAGATTAATATTTACACCTATAGGTACTATTAAAGAAAAACAAAATAATAAATACATATATAGATTATGGCTTTTAAAAGCTAAAAATAAAATTTTAGGAGGAAAAATAAAATGAATAAATTTTGTAAAGAAAGAGAAGAAGAAAGAAAAGATGCGATAGAATATGTTAGAAGTAGTATAGTAAGAGAATTTAACATAGAAGGAGAAGACATATGCATGTCTTTATATACATGTGACTATAGTTTTGAACAACTTGAAAATGCCTTAGAGTATCTTGGTATAAATAAATATAAGCGTTGCCGTGATTTAGACATATGGTTCGAAGGTATAGTTAACAAAAGAATTTTAGGTATTACTAAAAATGTTGGCAGAATAATAAATTATACTCCTCATGACATTAATATAGTTTCTCAAGATGGTGAACTTATTAAAACTTATTCAAGTAAAGGAATAGCACGAGTAAGTACAAAGTCTTTATACAAAGACACTATAAATGGAGTTGATATTTTTAAAACAGAATATGGGAAAGTGGAAGGATTACCATCAGAAGAAAAAGACGGTACTTACTATATAGTATCAATGTTAGTAAAACAAGCGTGTCCAAATAGAAAGGACTTATTAAGTCATTCACAGCTTGTAAGAGATTCTGAAGGAAAAATAATTGGATGTTTGGGTTTAGAATAGGAAGATTGAAAATGATAGAAAAATATTTGAAGTTTTTATTAAAAAATCATATAGAAACTAAAGAATATAGAGAGGGAATAGAGGAAGAAAAGAGAAAGAAAAGAGAAAGAACTACTACAGTTGGAATCCTTTTGGGAATTAATAAGCAAATAGCTTTCTAAGCTGCTTGATATAGCTCAAGTAGCTTCCCAAAAATATTAATTAAGGGGAGTTGTTTTAAAATGGAATGTAAGTATATAGAAAGTATTTTTAAAATTAATCATCAGGAATTGATGGAGGACAAAAAAATTAGAAACAATATGGATGTTTATAAAAATGTTAATATAGAAAATATATTAGTTTATATGGTAGACAAATATGGATGTAGAAATCCATATTTATATAATATAATAAAAAATTATAAAGGCATCCCCAGTATAAAAAAGATAAAAGAAACAAAATTAATAGCTACTAAATGTAGCGAACTAAATATTATTGAAGTTCCCATAAAAGAAATAGGCACATTTAAAGATAATTTTTATTATTATTTTATGTTAAAAGGAAAAGAAAAAATTAATAGGAATATGTATCCAAGGAGCATTAATGAAAAGGATATTGTTTTAAAAGAAGATTTAGAGCAATATTCAAATAATGAAAAAAATTATATAACAGTCAAAGAATTTAGTAATTATCATAAAAATTTTAAGAAAATAGAGGAAATTTTTAACTTAAAAGAAAAAGATTTTGAAAAAGATACTACTTTATTAAGAGCATTTAATATGAAAAATTTTAACATAAGATATATAATTAAATATCTTATAGAAACATATGGTTGTAAAAATAAAGAATTGGAAGATATTCTACAAACAAATTCGGTTAAAGAATATGGCTGGGGGGAATTAGACTCAAATTATACTCCTGCATTTGGGGATATTAGTATCACCCCTAAAAGTGCAATAATAAAAAACATCCCAGTTTTCTATGTAAGAAAATATTGGACGGAAAAAGTTGGAACTATGTGTTATTACTGTTATAGTGCAACTTTATTTCCTCTTCAAAATGAAAAAATAGAAGATGTATTAGATGAAAATTTTGAAGGGAATTTTTATATAAATAAAGAAAAGAATTATGTTAGCATATATGTTAGACATTAAATGAATTATAAAAGAGTTATTTTAGATTGAATTTTAGGAGGAAGCAAAAAATGAAAATAGTTTTAAATAAAGATACAGAAAGTCAAATAAAAGAATTTATAAAAAAATCACTTGATAGTTATTGTCTTGATGATATTTATGGGAATTTAAAATGGTAATCACTTAATGGAATGTTTTCTTAGAGAAGGCATTAGCAAAGGTTTTATAAAAATAGAAGAGGAATAAATTGGGCAGAAAAATCTACATTTAAATTAATTGGGAGGAATTAAAAGGAAGAAGTAGAAGAAAAAATTGCTAAAGAAGCTATGGAATTATTAATAGAAGAAAATAATAAAAATAAATTAAGTTATAAAATAAAAAAGTTTTTTCAAAAATTTAATTAAGAGAGAGATTTTAATTTATTTAAGGGAGGAAGATTAATATGTTAGAAGCAAATAAAGAAATAACAATTAAAA
Source organism: Clostridium sporogenes (assembly GCF_001889325.1). Lineage (NCBI taxonomy): Bacteria > Bacillati > Bacillota > Clostridia > Eubacteriales > Clostridiaceae > Clostridium > Clostridium sporogenes. The sequence goes on from NZ_CP013243.1 coordinate 4,081,951, forward strand.
GTCCTAATGCTAATATGGTAGTAGAATTTATAAAAAAATTAGTCAAAAATAAAGAGGATATCGAATATTTACAATCAGATTCTTATGGTGATAGGTTGTTAAAATTTTTACGATACAATAAAATAGAAAATACAGATATATATCAAAATCCTATAATCCATAATGGGACTGAAGATCATTATGTGTATGAAATTGGCAATGGTTTCTGGTTTGTTGTATACAATCAAGATGGAGACTATGCTCCATCAGATACAATACAATGGAATGGAAGAAATTTTTATAATTCATTAAATAGAAAATGGAAGTAATAATGTATATTCTAATAAATTTAAGCCTCGGAAATTAAAACTTTTTAATTAGGCAGCAAAATGGTTGAATGAACAATCTAATCTATAATTTTTTAGATTACATCTCAACATTATATTAAAACATAGTCAAAGAAAATAAAAAAAGTATTCCTCTTCCATAATTAAATTTGGAAGGGGATAATTTTTTTATGATGAATCACTATCTGTATAGAAACAATATTTTATTAAAACTTGCTGAAAATATACTATTATCTTGATTTTATATACAAGTTCGCGAAATCTACATTTAACGAAGGTTATCATTTTCATTTTAATATAGCTTAATGCTAGTTAAATCAATGCTTAGAGCCATTTTAATAAAACTGTACCATTTTTCAATAATGGAATAATAATTAATTAAATAATGTTTTAAAGGAGTTTTTAAAGATGATTAATATCATTGGAGATAAAAGTATCCTCATAAATAAAAGAAATGATTGTGAGCCTAAAAAAGAAATAGTATTAAAAGATGATTTTTCTAAAAAAAGAAAGCAATATTACAACATAATAAAATTGAAAGAAAATTATAAAGAGATATTTTTAGATGGAGAATATGTTCTTGAGGTTATTGATGATAGTAATTATATAAAATATATTTCAATAAATGGTGATTCTGTAGAAAAGTTGTTAAGCCAAAAGAATGATCAATATCGTCTGCTTATTGATAATATATTAGGAAATAAATTGTAAAATACTTTATCGTTTTAAATTAAAATGATTTCTATGTTTAAAATATAAATTTAGAAAAAAGTTTTAAATATAACAACTAAAACTATGATTGAAATAAACTGTAGTTAAAAAATATATTTAAATGCATTGGGATATTTTGTTAAAATATTGTAATAAAAGAGGTGATGATTTTATGGGTATCAAAAAAATTATTCCTATCATTTTAATAACTATTTTGCTTGTAGGTTGTCAAGATATTAATGAAGCTACTAAATTAAGCCAAGATGTTGCAAAGGATAATGTTTCCATAATAAATAATATTAAAAGTAATAATTATGTTGAAAAAAATAATCTAAGTTTAAAAAAAGCAACTGTATATAGAGTTATAGATGGAGACACTATAATTTTAAATACTGGTGAAAAGGTTAGATTCATTGGGGTTAACTGTCCTGAGGACACCACTAAGCATGAGGATTTTGGAAGAGAAGCTACTTTATATACAAGATCTATGTTAGAAGATAAAACTGTATATTTAGAAAAAGACATAAGTAATACTGATAAATATGGCAGATTGCTAAGATATGTTTGGCTAGAGATACCTGAAAGCAATAGTGGTCAAGAAATAAATTCTAAAATGTTTAATGCTATGTTATTATCAAATGGATTTGGTCAACAAAGTACATTCCCTCCAAATGTAAAATATGTTGATACATTTACAAATTATGAAAGAGAAGCTAGAAGTGCTAAAAAAGGCTTATGGAAGATTAATAGTAATGGAACTACTAATGGAGATATTAGATATAAGAAATATTGAATATAAAAAAATAAAAAGTTTAAAATTTCTTTTAAACTTTTTATTTTGAAAAGGGGGATTTAGGGGGTTTTAGCAATTTGCCATATTAACTTTACATATATTTATTATCTCATATAAATATAATCGTACTAATTTTTAAAACTTTTTTTGTATTTTTTAATAAATTTTTAAATAAATGTATAATAATTATATATAGATAAATTTATCTATTCAAATTTTGAGGATGTAATATATTTGATTTAAAGTGTACTTTTTGATGTTACGGATTATTATTAGAAGTATAGTAATATTTCAGAATATATGGCTAATGTTGAGGAATAACAAATTAATTAAAGAGAAGTTTAAAGTGAACGGGTTTTTAAGCAGAGAATATAATGATTATGTTCTCTGCTTATTATGTTGAAAGGGGCGATACTATGCCAGATGTATACATTAATTTCATTATTAAATGTTTAGATTGTACAATTAAATATGCAAAGAGAATTAGCAATGTGCTAATTATTGTATTCAATGAATTGTATTTATTCAATAAAAAAATTATAATAACACAAACAGTAAAAATAGCAAAATTATTTAAAATACCATTCAATTATACACCGGTATTAAAGAAAGAAAAATACAATAAGTTAAAAGCTAAAGAAAAGATTAAATTAGATTTAAATAGAGATGTACAACCAGGGCAAGAACTCATTAAATATATCAAGAAGAAAGGGAAAATGGAAAGATGACAGATCGAGATTTTTTTGAATTAATACAAACAAAACAAATAAAACTAACTGACAAACAAAAGAAAGCTGTTACGACTTCTGAAGGAGTTGTGCTAGTTATAAGTGTTCCCGGTTCTGGTAAAACATTATCTAGCATTATAAGAATTGGATATTTAATATTAGTTAAAAATGTAAACCCTAATTTAATTTCTTGTATTTCATTTTCTAAAGCTGCAGCACTAGAAATGAAAAATAGATTTAATACAATCTTTGGTGATTCAATTAAATATAGTCCTCATTTTTCAACTATTCATTCATTATGTTATTTAATTAGTAGAACATATTTTAAAATGAATAATATTAAATACAAAATGATTGAAAATTATAAAGATCCTATTAATAAGAAAACTATAATTTCTAAAATCTATTTTGAACATAATAAAGAACAAATTTCAGAAGATGAACTAGAACTATATTCTAATAAGATATCATTGTGTAAAAACAATTTTATATACCCACAGCAAGTAATGGAAAAATCTAAAACTAAAATAGAACTATTTGATTTGCCTACAGATTTCATTGATATATATAGCAATTATTATAAAACTCAAAAAACATATAATTATATAGATTTTGATGATATGTTAATCATAGCTAACAATTTATTAGCTGCAAATAAAGAAATCCAATCAATATATGTTAATAAATTTGAATACATGCAAATAGATGAAGCTCAAGATTGTAGCCCATTACAATACAAAATAATTGAAAAATTAAATAAGGACAAATATAATTTAGCATTTTTCGGAGATGATGACCAGACTATCTATGAGTTTCAAGGGAGTGATCCTAAGTTATTGTTAAATTTGCCTAAACAATATAAAAATACTCAAGTAATATATATGGACCAAAATTTTAGAAGTTATAAAAATTTAGTCAAATACAATGAGATATTTATTAATAAAAATAAAGAAAGATTCAATAAAAAAATGATTGCCTCTAACGATGCAGAAGGGAGTATAGAATTACGAAGCTTTACAGATTTTGAGAGCTCCAATAAAACAATATTTGAAAAATTAATTCCAAATTTAAATGGCAATATAGGGATCTTATATAGAAATAATATATCTGCAATACCTATGATTAATTATTGTATTAATAATAATATTCATATCAATATAAAAGCTAAATTTTCTTCTTTATCAACAAATAAAATTATAAAAGATATATTAAAAATCTATTATTTTAGCCAAAATATGAGCAATACTGAATTATATTTGCAGATAGTTTATAAAATAAGGCCTATATATATAAGTAAATCAACGCTAAATAAAGTATGTGAACAATACAATAAATTTAGTAATGATCTTAACATTTTTGACTATATGAGAAGATACCATTCTAGTTTAGACATACCAGAATATATGTTAGAAAAAATTAATGATATTTGTTTTGATTTTGAGCAGCTCGCAAAGTATACTAATCCTGCTAAAATTATAAGCTTTGTATTTAATATTTTAGAATATAAGGAGTATTTAAATAATGATAAAAAATCTGATTCTCAGATAGTTGATATTATTAAATATATAGCTAAAACTACTAATACAATAAGTGAATTCATTGCTAGAATAAAGAAAATAGATAATGCTATTCTTCAAGAGAATGATGAAGATGCAAACATTACTTTAAATACAATACATTCATCAAAGGGCCTAGAATGGTCAAATGTTATTATTACAGATATTAATAATAACATTTTTGATACTTTTAATAAACGGAAAGAGGAAAAAATACCTATGGAAGCAGTAAATGAAATGATTGAATCAGCAAGAAGACTATTATATGTAGGATGTACTAGAGCCAAAGCTAATTTATATATCTTATATAATGAAAAAGATCCTTCTGTTTTTATATATGAATTACAAAAAATAAATAAGAATAAAGATAATAATGATAAAAGCAATGATATAATAAGCAAAAACATATATCATAAAAAGTTTGGAGAAGGTAAAATTCAAGAAATTAAAGGTGATAATATCATTGTTTTATTTAAAACTGGAATAAAAACTTTATCTAAAGAGATATGCAAACAACATAATTTGCTTATATAAGGTATATTTATTCATGATAAAAATTAAATTAGTAAAAAAGCAAATATCTATAATAGATGTTTGTTTTTTGTTGTATAAATAGTACTTTTAACTTATTATAATAATATAAACATTACTAAAAATAGCAATAATATATAAATTTAAACATAATTTGGAGGTATTCATATGAATAAAAAAAAGATAACAGCAATAATTGTTGCTTGTGTAGTTATAGTAGGTGGAATAGCGGTGGGCCTTAATAAATCCAAAGATACAAAAACTGTTCAAAATACACAAGAAAAAGTAGAAGAGAATAAAGAAAATGAAAAGCCTAGTAAACAAACACAAAATTTATATAAGAATGATATAACTGTTTATAAAGGAAATGCTAAGGTTGATTATACTAAAGACAAAACAGTAATTCATGTTAATAATGAAAAAATGCTAGAAGCAACCCATAAAGAAGGATTTGTGACTGAAACAATAATTTCTCCAGGTAAAGAAACTATAAGTAGCAAAGAAAACATGGACTTAAATGTGCAATTCCTAACAGCTAAGAATCAAAAGGTTTTTAAGGATATGTATGCATTTAAACAAAAAATGGGCGATAAATATAAATACATTTTTATAGATTATAAAAAGCCGTTTACTATTACAAATAATGAAATAGATCCAAATGTTAAACTAAGCATGACTTATGCTAAAGTTGTATCAGCGGATGAAGATGGTATCAAATTAGATAATGGTCAATACTTTAATATTAAAAAAGATAATATTAGCTTATCATTTGAAAATCCAGTAGAATTATATGAAGGTGCCACAGATTATTCAGCAAAATATTATCCTAAAGATACTTTAGTTAAAGTGTCTAAAGAGAATGATAAAATAAAAGATATTCAAAAAATAGCAGTGTTATTTTAAAATATATTAGATTTTAAAATAGAAAGGAGTGAATATGGTTAAGAAAAAATTAAAAGGACTTATTTTAGTTATAATATTACTTGGTGTTGGAAATAATATTAGTTCACGTAAATTAAATTTTAATATAATGGAAAAAATGGACTTAGATAAGTATACAAATAAAATTAAACCTTATGTACAAGTTGTTAATCAAAAAATACAATATATAAAAGACCCTTCTCTTAATCCTAAATATATGCCTGAGGAACAGAAAAAGTTAACCAGTGGATATAAAAAAGAAATACAAAACATTAACGGTAAAGAAATAACCATTTGGAAAGGTGATTTCACTGGTAACCCATATGGTAACGGGGCGCCTTGGATGGGAGGAAAGAGATTAAATTTTTTTGATAAATCATTTGATAGAGAAGGTATTCAAAAAAATAAATATAATGAACCAGAACGTGTGTGGAAAGATAAACTAGTAAAGAATGCTATATTAATGCATACGTTTGATCGTACAGATACGTATACGTTAATTGATTACAGCGAACCTTTTCATACCAAAAATATCATTAATAACAATACCATTATTAAATTATATGGTATTGTTTCATATGCTGACGATAGTGGCGTAAAATTAGATGACGGTAAATATTATGCCATTAAAAATGACTGTGTTTTATTGATTGAAAATTTATCCCAAACTAGTGGTATTGCATTTAATCCTTCTGATTTCCCCAAAAATGCTTTAGTGTGTATAACTTATTTTAATGATGAAATAATTAGTATAACTAGATTCTGTATAATACAATAAATTTTTTAAACAAAAACAACTATTTAGATAAGAAATAGTTGTTTTTATTTTTTCGAAATAATAATTATTTGATAAATATAAAGGGAAGTGAGTAAATGAAGAAAGCTAATTTATTAACTATTATTTTTATGTTAGTTATATTAATATCTAAGTTAAGCTTTGTATCTGCTGCTAGTGTATATGACTATAAGAATAGTGATAAAGAAACACCATATATAGATACAAGTCATATGGAAAGAGTAGGTTATTGGACCACTGAAAAATATTGGACTACAGAAAAATATAAAAGTACGGGTTATACTTTTAAATGGCTCTATAGTGATGTTATAGCAGTCCCTATAGATCCCAATAAAAGTTTTACGGATTCAGCGAGAGAACAAGTTGGAAATCAATTTGCTGGTTATAATATTGTACAAGAGAAAACAGTAAATCACTCTCCCGCTGCTGATTCCTCCGGAGGTCCTCATGAATATTTACAATACGCTGTAAAAGTACAAATAAGTAAAACTGTAACAAAAACAAGACGTGTGCAAAAAGAAAGACAAGTAAAGCGTTATAGATGGGAATATAAAACAACAGGCTTTACCCCTAACATGGGTAGCAATGGTAGTGGCGGAAGCAGTGGCGGATCAGCACATATGATAATAAATACTGATGCTAAATTCCCATTCACCAGATATCATTTGGACGAAAAAGGTAAAGAAACAGAGTATACTATGAATATATCTTTAAGTCCTGTGTATATTGATGGAGTAAGAGCCACTATAAAAAAATGGTCAGTAAATCATAGATTAGACAGATTTGGTGGTCATGGAACACATTATACTTCTCCATATTATTGCAAACTAGGCCAAAATGGTGGAACATGCATATTTAAATTTGATTATGCCGGTGATAATCCGCTCCTAACTATTAGTTTTATTGCTGAGGCCTATGTCTCTAGAACTTATACTCTAGATGAAGAGAAAGGTACAAAGCAAACAATAAGAAAATTAGTACAAATACCATGTAAAGCTGAAATTAAGGTACCCGTTAACGGATTCAATGCTACCAATTTGCATCATAATGAGAAGTTAACTAATGATATCGGATTTAAAGGTGCTCAAACTTATTATAATATAGGATTCTAATTTGTATTTATAGAAAGACCTGCTTATATGTTAGCAGGCTTTTCTATGTTTTATAACAAATTTTAAGTTTTACTCATGCAAAGGAGAAACACATATAAGTATAGAATATCTATGATATAGAAATATATAATCTATTTATAAGGAGAATAATAATGGATACTATAGATTTTAAAAGAGCAAGATTGAAAAAAAGAAATAAGTACTTGGAAAAAAATTATCTAAAAGCAGAACAAATAATATCTGCTGTAAAATCAGAGTATATGCTTATATTAAAAGGAATATCTAAAGATGATACTTCATATAAACAGTTATTAAGAAAGTTTGATGCTCTTGAATTTGACTTACCAGATTACTGGTTCTTTGAGTTTAGCAATCATCTTTATATGTCACTTCTTGCTTTAGAATCCGTTTATGAAGTAGATGAAGAATTAAGAGAAGAAGCTAAAAAACAGTTTGAGGTAGAACATGAAGTATTGACTCTTCTTAATATGGAACATGGTTTAAAAGATATTAAGTTTAGAGAAGAATATATAAAAGAAGTAAAAAAAGAATGGTCAGAAGAATAGGGAGAATGAACTTGTATATATGGGATTCTATTTATTGTATTAATAGGGTATAAATTTAAAATCCTAACAAAAGATAGGCATATAAATATACAGATATAAAATACTTTTATGATTTGTGTATTTGGAATTAAATGAATATTAACTACTCCTTTACAAAAATTAGTTATGATAGTAATATATATATAAATAAGAGCAGTAAGAGAGAAGGGATCATATGATATTAGCAGAAAAGATATTTCAAGATGTTAAAGGGCTATCACAACGGCAGCAGCTGCAAGTAATAGAATATATAGAGTTTATCAAATATAAAGAAAAAAAAGATAAAGAAGAATTAATGGATGATTTTATAGATAATAATAAAGAAGCACTAAAAGAACTTGGTAAATAATAATATAAAAAAATTAAATATGTATTTTAAAAGTAAGTATTTAATAGTTTTAATACACTATCAGATACTTATTTTTTTATTTTGAAATAATAATTCATCAAATAGAATATATGGCTTATATAAGCTAAGAAAAGGAAGGAAGTAAATTTATGAAACATAGCAGAAAACATTATTTAAAAAGATTTGTTTATTATTTTAAAAAGAAAGATTTTTGGGCTGTTTGTATGTGTATTAGAGGTATTATAAAACCTTTTGAAATATAAAAATAATACAAAAATAGCTCCTCAAAAAATAAAAGGCAAGAAGAAAGATAATTCATAATACAAATATGGAGGGATATAAAATAAATAAATATAGAGTTGAGTTTAGAATAAATAATAAAGATTACTTTAGAAAAGATTGTTTTGAAGATAAATTAGAAGAACTTAAAGATCTTTTTAAAAGTATTCAGCGGGAAGAAAAAAAAGGAAAATGTTACTATAGAAGATTTCCACTTGGGAAAAATAAGAAGATATATTTTTAGATGAAATTAATATGACGTACCAGGAGGTATATAAATAGAATGGATTATAAATATATGATAAATATGTTTAATTGTAATCATCAAGAATATAGTTGGGGTGATTGTGGCCTTTATCATAATGTTTAATTTACAATTTGAAATTATTGTGGACTAAATTAAAGGGGTGAAGGTATAAAAAAGACTGTTACAAAAGAAATTAAAATATGTGATTTATGTAACAAAGAAGTTAACAAAGAAGTTAACAAAGAAGTTGAAGATTTTGCATCACCAGAAGAAGGCAACGGAACAGTTATTATAAGTATATCAACTGGTAGATGGTATTGTGACAATAAGCATTTTTATATATGTAGAAAATGCAGTGAAAAACTTAAAAAACTGATAAATGAGAATTTTGATAACAAAATAGACTAATTTTAAATAGCTGAAAAAGAAAATAGCATAGGGAGGAATTTATATGAGGAAAATAAGAGGTAATTATGATGATAAAAATATAATAACCAAAATATCACAGCAATTATTAAATATAATGGATAAAAATAATGGCAATATAGTTATAGTAAACATTGGAACTGATAGATGTATAGGAGATTCATTAGCTCCATTCGTTGGTACTATATTGAAAGAAAATGATTTACAAATACCTGTATATGGAACCATAAAAAATCCCATACATGCTTTGAACTTAGAAAAGGAAATAAGAAGTATAAAAAATAAACATCCTAACGCTACAATAATAGGAATAGATGCTTGCTTAGGTAAAAAAGAAAATATAGGGACTATTGAAATTGGGGAAAAACCTGTATATCCAGGAAAGGGAGTGGGAAAAGAGCTATTAGCAGTAGGAGAATATTCTATAATGGGAACAGTAGAAGAATTTGATAACGGTATAGAATTTGCTACAGGAAATAATATAAGATTGGATTTTATATTGCAAATGTCCAAGAGTATTGCAAAAGCAATAATTAAATCAGTCAATTATTATTACATAGAGAATAACGAAATAGCAATTTGTAACTTATAATAAGGATTAAAAGTATTTTAAAAAGATGTTTTATTTAAACGTGACAAATACGTTATTTGTGAAATATTATGACATTATGGATAAAGAAGAAAAAGGGATTTTTACAAGTTTTACAGATAAAAGTGAAGCCCAAGAGTGGTTAAGTAAACAAGATGATAGATTACTAGAAAGTTCAATACGATATGGTATGCACATAGTAGAAGTAGAGCGAGTAACGATTTCAGAAAGGTTTGATAAGGCTTTTGCAATAGCAAATAATACTATATATTTCAATGATAGAAGTGATTATTTAAGTGCTTTATATGAAATATGTAAGACTATAAAGCCTAACATTGACGAATGTGAGATAGGAAATAAATACTTAGAAGAGTAGTTGACTATACAAATAAAACAGGTCTAAGAAACAACTTACAATTAATATTAAATTTTTTAACATAGTATGTTTTTTAATATACTATGTTTTTTGTTTTGAAATAATAATTAATTAAATGGAATATATGGCTTATGTAAGCTAAAAAAATAGAAGGGAAGTTGTATTATGAAAGTATGTTTAATTAAAAGAGGGAAAATCACACATGTTGGTTTTGAAGCAAAAGTTATGGGAGAAGTAGATAACTATAGTATATGTAATAAAAGATGGGACATAAAAGATAAAGTCTCTATAGGAGAAACTAGTGAAGTAACATGTAAAAGATGTCAAAAGATACTCAGGAAAGTCGATGAAAATGGTTGTGTGACTTTAAAATAATGAAAATGTAATAATTATTGAGAAATTTTAATTTAAGACGTAATCTTTAAATTAATGTGTAAGAAAGAAGTTTATAAGATTGAAAAATATTAGGAGGGTAAAAATGGAAAGTAATAATATTAGAACAATGGAATTAATAGGTATTGATGATTGGGATAGGCCAGTTTATAAATGTATTGAAACAGGAAACTTATATAAAGATATAACACTTGGAAGTGATAATCCAGAGTTATGTAGTTGTAGTAATGATTTTGAAGGCGAACCAAATTGCCCTATCAAAAATGATTTAGAAATACATTTCACATCAAAACCAATAAATAAAGAAGATAGCTTTAAATATCAGTTATTAGATAGACTAAGAATTGATTGTGAGTATTATTTAGGATATGGAAACAGAAATGTAAATCATCTGTGGGCAAATAACGAAAAAGAACAGATTGAAAAAATGAAAGAATTATATAATAGTTTTCCTGATAATGAAAAACCAGAATGGTTAACATATGAACAGATTTTACAATATGAAAGATTAATGATTAATAGTTAATAAAACGAGTTTTTTAGTTCAACATATGGCGGTGAAATGATGGAGTTCAAGGACGTTTTGAGAAAATGGATAGAAGAGTACTGTAAAAGACATAAGTATATAATTATGGAGATTGACTATAATCGAAGAATTGTCTTCTACTATTTAGAAGGTCAAAATGTGTTTGAAGATTATACAGACTTCAACTATATAGAGATAGATTTGTTTAGTTAGTTGTTTCACATTTCAAAAAGGTGGAATAGAAATGAAAAAGAATATATTTTTAATATTGATTTTAAGTTTACTTTTATGTGCTTGTGAAGGCGAAGTTAATCAACCAATTGAGGAACAGCCAGTTCTTTACTATAAAACTATCAAGGTAGTAGTTGTATCTAATAAAAAAACGACTTGGTATGCTGGCACACGTTGGTACAAACAAAAGATAAAAGTGAAATCAAAAGAATACAACATTCAAAAAGAGTTTTATTTAACTGATAGTGGAGCTTTTGCAAGTATGCCTTACTGGAATTGTAAAGAAGGGGATATGATTGCAGCAGAGTTATACAGTTGGAAAAAAGAAAGCACAGAAGAAATAGTAAAAAGAGAAATTAATCAATTAAAGTAATTCACAATTCAAAAAAACAGGTCCAAGAAATTCGTACATGGTTAATATAACTAAGATTTAAGGATAAATTTTTAAGGGAGGAAAGAAAAAAAATGAGTTGTAAGGATTGTAAGAAATAGTGTTGAAAAAGAAAAATTAATACGTAGAAAAGGCATTGCTAACCCACTACCATTTATTTAATGTTCGTAATAGAAAGAAACAACTTACAATTAATATTAATTTTTTTAACATAGTATGTTTTTTAATATACTATGTTTTTTATTCGGAATAATAATTAATTAAATAGAATATATGGCTAATAATAGCTAAAAATTAGGGGGAATTCTAAATGATAAACAAATTTGAAAAATTAAATGATGGGAATAATCATTACTTTAAAATAGTAAAAGACTTAGATCAAGACCTGGAACCATATATTTCAGAGTTAATGTATGATGAAATGCCAGGCTTAGGAACTTATCAATCTACCCTTGGTGTACCACACCCTCAAACAGGAGATTACTTAATTTATAAAGATGGAGAGATTAATTTTTTCTCTAATACAAGAGATTTTGAGAATGTCTTTTTTTCTCGTACAGTGGATTTAAAAAGTTTATTAGGAAAAAAACTAATCCAAGAGGTTAGTTATAAAATATTTGATCTAGATATGAAATTATCTAGCAAAATAGAAGCAATTTATATGGACATAGCTGATCTAGAGATGGGTTTAGATATAGCGAACTGTAATAGAGATTATATAAACATAAACAAGCTTAAAAACGATTTGCAAGATCTCCAAAAAGAGTTAGGAGATTTGAAAAAAGAATATAATGTTAAAATTTTAGGAGGAATAAAAGTAGATGAAAAAATAAATTAATAATAAATTTTCTTAACACATAGAAAAGATAATATTTTTAGTAGGTGATAATTGATATGAAAGAACAATATTATAACCCTTTATTTTGTGAAAAAAGTATATGTACATTAGAAACATTAAATAAAATGAAAAAAGAACTTAGAAATCCAAAAACATATGAGATGTTCTTTTATTTGCTAAATAACATCATTGATAATGATACATATGAAATAATACATTATAAAATTACAGAAAATAATTTTGGATTGTTTATGTTTGAAAAAGATCAATTAATGAAATTATTTGAAGCTGTGAAAAATTCAGAATTTAAGTTACAAGCTTATATAAAATATAATCACTGTAATATAGAATATATAAGAAGCAAAAGTGAAGATAATGAAGAGAAAGAATTCGTTATTATAGAAAGTGGCGAATCCAATTCAGCTTATTATGATGGGAAAAATTTAAATTTAAACAAGAAAATTAATAGTAAACTAGTAGTCTATGATGAAAAAAATATTTATTGTGATAGAAATTCAAAGTTTTTTCCTGCGAATTTAAAAAGTTTTAACTGGGTAAATTCTGACGTGACAAAACTCATCATGGATTATTATTCAAATAAAAATATTTTTTGGAAAGATGTTTTAAGAGATTATCTAAACAATGAAAGTCATGTTAACTCTTTCCCTATACAACTATCCCTTGTATGGGAATCTCACTCTAAAAAAGATTTGTTTGAAAAAAGATTTAATATAGAGCTAGATAATTCTATAAATAAATATTCAATATTTAATGCATATTTAATGGCTAATGCTATGAAATATATAGAAAAAGAAGAATATCAAAAATTAAAAAGTCTTTCTGATAAAGAACTGATTGAATGTTTTTCCGTTAGTGAAGTATTTCAAATGTATTATAAGAAACACGTAAAAAATTATATTGATGATTGTGATCATTATTTATATATACAAGATTATTGTTTTATGATTATAAAAATGAAAAAAAAGTTCAATTTAAAGATAAAGAGTTTTAATAGATTAGTTAATGAACATAATGAATTAGCAATAATATATAATAGTAAATTTGTTAAAAAAATTAAAATCCCCGAAAATAGTGTGTTTTTAAAATTAAAATTGCCAAAAGAATATAAGCTAATAAAAACCAAGAAAGCTTTAATTGAGGAAGCTGTGCTTAATAGAAACTGTGTAGCTTCATATGATGATAAGATTAATAAAGGTAGATGTGTAATATATACAAGAACTTACAAAAATAAAAGGTATACTATAGAAATCAAAAAGAAAACTTCTAAAGGTAAACATACTTTCTATGTAAATCAACTTTATGGTAAAAAAAATTCCAAAGCTCCAGAAGAATTACATAATGAGCTAAATTCATTAATAAAAGATGAAAATGAAAGAATAAAAAAATTAAAATAAGACACTAGATATCTAAAAATTACAAAACTAAATAATAGAAAGATAGAACTTACAACTAATAGTAAATTTTTTAGCATAGTATGTTTTTTAATATACTATGTTTTTTATTTGCAATAATAATTAATTAGATAATATCGCATGGTTAATATAACTTAACTAAAATTTAAGGGGGAACTAGAATGAGATTATTAAAGAATTATGAAAATACAAATACGGTGAAAAATCGCAGGAGTTTGCTCAAAGTTGCATTACAAAACAAACAAAATAAAAGACATAAAAATAAAGAAAAATTAATGGATTGCTTTCTGGAAAACAATCTAAAAGCATTGAAGGAATTAGCAAAATGCTAGTATTTTCAATGGAGGAAGTTTTAACACTTCATAGGAAGATTATAAATAAAACAGGCGGAAGTCATGGAGTAAGAGACAAAGCACTTCTTAAAAGTGCTTTAGAAAATCCATTTCAAACTTTCGCTGGAATGGATTTATATAAAGATGACATAGAAAAAATTGCTGTCTTAAGCCATTCAGTTATTAATAATCATTGTATGCTAGATGGTAATAAGAGACTGGGTATATCCCTACTCTGTTTGTTATGTCAGCTTAATAATATTAACATCAGCTATACTCAAAAAGACCTAATAAAATTAGGTCTTAGTATAGCCAAAGATGAATCTAATAAAGATGATATAGAAAAATGGATTAGAAATCATTGTATATAAAACTATATGGCTAATAATAGCTAAAATTTAAGGAGGAATAAAAAATGAAAAAAGAAAAAAAAAGAGAACGAACATTTAAAGTTAGAGATGATAGATTTCCCTTATTAGGGGAAAGATTAGATAGCATGAGCATACCATATGAACATACCCCATGCGAGGTAACCCTATGTAGATTCAAGGACGGTAAATGGATACCTATAAAGCCTTTATTAGGTACCATAACGTTAGAAATGAGTGGGACAAAGTTTAACAAGCTACTAAAGGAATTATTCACAAATGTAGGGGGATGGTAAAATGTTATTATTTAATAAAAAGAAGGAAAAAAATAAAGAACAGTATAATAAAATTATTACTAAAGCTCTAAATAGTTCTAATAGTAATATTAATATAGAACAAGGATATATTAATGTTTTTATAGAAAGAAAACATTATAGATTTTTGCAAAGAACTAAAGAAAGACTTAAATAATTAATTGAGCTTTGGGATTACCTTTTAAAACCACAAGTAAAAATTTAAGGTGGAGAATTAATATGAATATGGAATTTTAAAAGATCTCATAAGTTTACATTGAGAACTTATGGGTTATACAAAATCTGAAGAAGAAGCTGCTATTGCAAATACATTATTCATGTGTATTATGCATCAAGCGAATAAAGATTTAGGATTATATAATTTGGATTAATAATAAATTTTTTTAACACGGTATATTAAAATAATATATCGTGTTTTTTATTTTGAAAAATATTGCTATATGTCTAGTATAAATAGAGCCACAGTATTATTGTATTTATTAATTCTTTAAATTATATTGAGAATATGGATAGAAACAGAACTTTTATCTATAAAATTTATAGAAAGGTGGTATCGCTTGTGGCAAAAGGTGCAGAAATAAGAAATGTAATTATAAAGTTCCCTAAAAATGTAAAGATAGAGGAAATAGAAAGAAGAGCATGTCAAGCATATGCTAGAATCTTGTGTGAAATGTACCCCTCAGAAGTTATAGAAAAAATTATAGAAAAATTAGAAAATACATAATACAAATAAAGCAAATCCAAAAATGAAAATATCATAACTTAATCGAAATGGAGAAAACAATATGAAAACATTTAATATGGAAGAATTATTAAATAATATGAAAAATGAGCAGATATGTGAATTTAGATTGAACGAAGAACAAGTGCCGTTTGCAGGATTTCTTACAGGAAAAGGAACTCATGAATTAAGGGTTTTAGAAAATTACGATGTTTTAAGCCATAATATGTGCGTGCAAATATTGAGAGGTTTAGAAGAATTGTATAATATCACTGTAAATGATGAAATATTTACGTTGGAAAAGGAAGATATAATATTTGCAATATTAAGTGGGAGAGCATCCTTTGGTCTATCTATAACATTAAGAAAATCTTTAAAAAGAAGTAAATGGATATAGATTACGTAATTTGAAATTATTGAGAAGTAAATTTAAGGAGGAATTCTAAAATTATGAGTATAAAAATTAGTGCAACCAAAGTAGACTTATTTTCTAAAATTGAAGTGACTTTAAGTAAATTTGATAAAGATTTTATTAAAAAATTTGATACCGCAGAATATGCAGTAGAAGGGTTTAGTGATATTCAATTAGTTTCTACCTATCATTTTAATGAAAAAATCAAACTGCCAAAAGGATTTTCCATAGAGGAAATAGAGAATAGAGAGTATTCAGAATATGAAAAAGACTTTGATGGCAATATTAAAGAAAACCCAAAATATAGGATAATTGTAAAGGGAACTTTTGAAAATCAAACATTCATATTAATTTATTTAAACATAGTTAATATGAATATCTCAGTTGGCTTTAATTAGGATTATTACACTATACAAAGATATAGGAGGTTAGCAAATGAAAAAGTATTATGATTTACCTCAATCAAGATTAGTGGCTTGTTTAGATTGGAAAGAAGGATATGGCACTTTAGAACAGGCACAAAATTATTTCAAAGCAGAGGTAAGAGAAATTAGTAAAAAAGAGTTTGATTTATTAGGAGAAAAATATTGTAAAGGTAAATAATAATTCGCATTACAAAAATTAGATCCAGGAATGAAATTATTATGCAAGAAAGGTTGTTGACAAATGATAAAGCAATTAAGCTTATTTGATAATGATATACCTCAAATAGGTCAAAAAATACAATATATAAGTTGTGGTAAAAAGTATAATGGTATAGTGAAAGGTTATTCATATGGAAATAAGTATATTGATTGTACGACTAATCAAAAAGGGTTTAGTGGAGTTTCATTACACATATTAAATAAAGGTAAAAATTGGTTTGTGAAATAAAATAAACAACTTTGTAATAATTTATTCAGCAGTGGAACTGTTCAAGATATAGTGGTGTTATTAAACAAATTGAAAGGCGGTTTAGTTAATATGAAAAAATATAGACTTGCATATGATTATGTATTTTTACCTAATGACTTAAATAATGGTATATATTACAAAAATGAAAACATTACAGATATTGCTATTTATATAGTATTTAAGGTTATAGATAAATTAACTGGTAAAGAAGTGTATTTTCAGCATAAAGATTTAACCGAACAAACATTAGAGTATGCAAAAAACAAATACTGTTATGTAAATAATTTTTATAAATGCGTGATTGATGAAAACGAAATATTCAAAATGATACCAAACGAAAAATTGCTTAAGGAAAGTAATTATACTATTTTGTATGAAATTGGAGAATGTTTTAAATGGTTAGGTTCACATAATCCAGTATTAATTGAATATGAAGAATTTATCAATATTTTAAAAAATAATTTATCTGAATTTAACAATGCAGATAATAAGCCTACACAAAGCACTTCTTATTATGCAGTAGAAATAGTTTAATTATAGGACAGGCGTATTAGCTTAAGGTAGAGTTAATAAATAATATGAATGGTATTTGAAATTAAAAAATAAATTTGAGAATGACTAATTTCACAATACAAAAAGAGAGGAATGATATGGATGGTTGATATAATGAAGTTTATGCAAAAATTAATTGAGGATATGAATGACATAGGGTGGATGATAGAAAAAATAGTAGATGGCAAAAAAGTAGTTAAAAATGATGATAATTACCTAGAAATTGATGGAGAATTATACGACGAACAGGATAATTTTTATATAAAACAATGGACTGATTCTTGCGGAGATGGATATTATGGAGTAATCTTTTATCCACTTGAAAACAATAAATATTTAAAAATTAATTACAGTTGTTAATTCACAATCCAAATATAAGATACAGAAATGAAATTATTACGCAGTAAATAATCAAAAAGGAAGTGAAATTAATGAAAACAATTATTATTGGAAATGTAGGAAGTGGAGCTTATATCTTCTTTAGATATTTAATTTTTAAAGAGGAAAGCAAGAATTTCTTAGTAGTTGATGAGATCGGAAATAAGGAACTTATAGAATTACAAAATAATAATAGTTTCAAATCTTTATTTTATAATTACGATAAGAATTTTCAAGGTATTACTTATAAAGATATTAAAGAGTATAAAGTAGATAAAGTATATATTAATACACCAAATAAATTTGAGATAGACTATAATTGGTTATTAGAAGAAAATGATGATATTCTAAGGGTTTCTATAAATGATTTAACATTAGAATTGAAAAAGCATTTAAATAAATTTCATAATGTTTTTATATTTAATCCATGCAATAAAACTGATAAAAACTATTTAGCAAATAGTTTTAGTTTATATTATGAAGAAATATTATCCTTTTCAGATAATAGAAAAGATGAATATATTGCAATAAATAAAGGAGCAATTAAACATTCAATACTTAAACTAGATAAAAATTTTAAAATAGGATTAGATGATTAATTTAAGTATAATTAGCATTTCAAATAGCAGCTGGAGGACCTGAAATTTTGATGAAGTTAATCAATTTAAAAGTATTAAATGAAAGGACAAAAATAATGAAAAAAATTTATAAATTTCAAGTACCACAAAAAATAATAGATATATCATCTATTATTTTAAAGGATATTGATAATCAATTTACAAGACAGGAAACAGAAATGCTTATAAGTGTAGTATGTTTGCAGTCATTAGATAAATTTCCTCAAGGTGATATAGAAAAAGCCATCGAGGAGCTATTTAGAGTACTTAGTAATCCTATAAATGAGGATATAATGATAAATTTAGATAAAAATTTTTGTAATAGTGAGAATGAAAAAATAAAAGATATATATTTGAAATATCCAATTCACAATAATATACATGATAAGGAATGGGGGAAGGAAATTATTAATAGGTATACATCGAATTTAATTTTAATTCAAAATTACATTCAAAAAACAAATTTAAATAGTGACGGTATTTATAATTTTATAGTTGCTAAGGATATGCTTAATAAAATGATTTCAAACAATGGAATATTAAATGAGTTAATTTCATTAAAAAATAAGAAAGGTTTAGATAGAATATTAAAATTTAAAAAAATAAAAGAAGCTTCTAAATCAATAGACGAATTTAAAAGTGCATGGGATTATTATACTAATATAGTATATAAGCATATAAGTGAAGATGAAAAAAGAAAATATGAAGCATTATTAGGGGAAAGATTAGCAAAAGCATAATAATAATAATGTTTGGATTAAGAGAAAAACAATGAAAATATAATGAGGTGAAGTTTTTGCAAAGATATGATTATAAAAATATGTTAGGGTTAATACATTGTGATCTGAAAAACTATAAACATAGATTGAATCAATGTCAAACTGTTAAAATATCTGAAGATGATACTGCAGTTATTCAGCAGCTATGTAAGGTTATAGAAGAAATCAAGAGTCTTGAGAAATTTGTAAAGTGTACTTTAAGAGAATTATAAAGACACAATACAAAGAGCAGCTGCAGGACTTGAAATTATTATGAAGGGGTAAAAGTTAATGAATAATAAATTTTTATGGTGTAATAGGTACAATTGTTATTGTTGGACTGTAACAAATGCAACATATGGTTATTATAGTTGCGATAGAAAATGTAATGAATGTAACATGAATGAAGAATTAGAATAGTCTCAATCCAAATAGTAGGTCTAGGAAAAAATAAAGTGTACAATTTGAAATAAACGGATATTAATAATTTTAATGAGGGGGCTTTATGTTTAATTTAGGAAAAGATAAAAGTATAGAAAAGGAAGGATAATATGGTAAGCAATAAAGTGTTAATAATAGCTATATTTTTAATTTTAATTTTTTTTGTCATATTAGTAGAAATAAGAAGTAATGAGATGTGGAATTGGCAACAGGAATTATTGCTTGGATTTATTGCGATAGCTGTAGGTGGGTTTGGCATTGTAGCATCGAAAATTATTATTACTGCACTAATGAAGATATTATTTAAGTAATACTAATTAGAAGTATACAGAAAGGAAGTAATTATTTATTCTAAGGGAAAGGAAATAATATGAATAATAATAAATGTAAGAAATATAGATTTACACTTAAATACATACCTTATATAGTAATTGTAATTGCTATAATTATGGGTATATTATTTGGAATTAATTTTGCACTTAATAATATAAGTTATAACTATAATAAAAAATTGCAAATAGAAAATAGAAATTTTGAAAAAGCAGAAAAATTAATAGAAAAAGAATTAGGAATAAATAAAAAATTTATGTATATAGATCTTGAAGATGAATCTTGTGGAACAGTACAAACAAAAGGAAAAAAGTATAAAGTTATATTTTATACTCAAAAAATTAAAGGTGAAAAAGAATGGTATGAACCAATTAGAATAAAGAATATTGTACAATTAAAATAGAGTTAGAAAATAGAGATAATAAACTAAATATAAAGTTTAGAGAAATAAGCTTATAATGTCACACCATATGAAATTATTTGGTAACAACTCAACTGAAAAGGATAAATTTAAGATATGAGGAGGAAAAGACTATGAGTTTTGGAGCAATTATAGAGACTAAACAATGTTCATGTGGAAAGTCATATGAAACAAATTGTGAAACCCTTGGTGTTAATAGAAAAGAATGTGGGATGTGTGATATTGCTAACAGAATAGAAGAGCCAAAAGAAATAGCATCGCTGATTTACTATGTTGTTTCTAAATCAAATATTCAAGGTAATGATTTGAAACAAATAACTAGGAATTTATTAAAAAGTAAATTAGCTGATGAATTAATAGAACTTGGCTTAGAAGATAGAAATTTAACTGAAATACGTTCTATATTAGATAGTGATAGCCCATACATGATGGAAGTACGAAGAGACTTATTAAAGTATTTAAAAGAATATGATAATATAAATGATTTTATAAGGACATTATTACTTAGACAAGAAAATACATTCTGATAATATAGAAGTTTTTCAATTAAACCATTATAAATAATTTATATGAAAGGGAATAGGGTATATGGATATTAAGATAAGTTTAATAGAAAATTCTATTAATAAGATAGTAAGCACTGCATTAGAGCAGATGGAGGGTACTATTAAGCCAACTATATCAAAGAGAGAAGGGATAGTCAAATTAGGAACTATATCAGAGTTTATATTAACTTTATATGAGAAGGCAAAGGAAAATGGCATAAATGATAATGAATTAGAAAAAATATGGGATTTAAAAAGAAAATCTGATGATAATTTGCAAATGTTATTTGAAGAATTGTATTTAGATTAACTGATTTATTCGCAATTCAAGAATTATTAATTAAGGAGGGTAAACCTGAATGTTTAAAATGGGAATGTATACTAAATTAGTGAAAAATATAAGATCTACACCATTTTATGCTTTTGGTATTATGCCAAATGACAATTTTCATATGACAGATATTGCAAATCATATTAAAAAGTTTAAAAATCGTTCAGAATTAGAACTTGAGCTTAATAAGTTAGCAAACTATATATACAATGGGAAACGAACAATATTTTTTCATGAATTTAGAGAGTTTCCATATATAATTCATGAGAATAATAATTCATCTGATATGTCTGGTTCTGCTAAGAATTATACTAACTCTGATATATATTTAATTAAATTTATTAAAAAGTGTTTAACATATCAAAGCGGAAAATACTCATTTTTTGATGTAGACTTTATTATTGAAAATACAAAGAAAATAGAATTTTATGAATGTCCTATTAATAATATGCCGATTGACGAAATTCTAAAATAATGTTTTATAATACAAAGAAAATGTATTAATAAGATTAAAGAGAAACATAAATATGGCGAATAAATCATTAATTACTTATTTATTTAGAAAAGATATAGCTAAGATACTTCAAAACTATTTATATGTAAATAAAGCTTTTGGCAAAAAATAAACAATAAAATTGAATTAACTAATGAGGAAATAGAAACATTTAAAAACAGTAGAAGAAAATTAATGCAATGCTAATAAGATCTTTTAACATAGTATATTTTTAATATGCTATGTTTTTTATTTGCAATAATAATTAATTATATAATAAATTATGGCTTATTGCTAAAACTTAAGGAGGGAAAATAAACATGACTAAAACATTAAGAAGAAAAAATAAAAAAGAAAGAGATGAAGTATCTATCGAAAGTATTGCTAAATTAGCATTATTACCAGGTACTATTGATAGTATTAAAGATTTTCGAAATAATATTAAAGCATATGGATATTTAGAAAATATTCTAGGAATATGTAATAATATAAAAAAAGAAGATACATATATAAAAATTCACAATCAAATAGAATCAAACATTATTAAAAAGGATGTTGAAGGTTTAATGTATTTTCATAACAAAATTATTAGCTTTACAAAATCAAAAGAAGATAAAACTCTTGTGAATATACTATTTATGTGTATTATGCATGAGTGTAATAAAAATTTGGGATTATATAATTTATAATTTAAAATAATTTTAAAAATTAGGAGGATAATTATGGATGAGATAACTTTAATCTTACCAAGAGATATGAAAGCTTTAGAGGATAAGTATGCAGAAATATTAGCTAATGTAATAGGAGAAATGTTAAATATTACAGAACTTGAGTACTTAATATCAGAACTTGAGAAGAGGAATTAAGTTTGTACTATGAGATATATGTTATAATTTCCATATAAAGCAAATGTATTTTTAATATATAAATTGATTTGTACAAGCAATAGATTTATGATTAGTTCAATGACTACAACATTACTAATAAGAATGAAGGGTGAAATATGGATAATATTAATAACGAAATTTTTAAATTTTACATGGGAACTTTTGAACAAAACGCATTAGAAGATAGCGATAATATTGAGGAATATTTGAAAAAAGAATATAAATATGAAAACAATAATGAATTTATGAATTCATTAATTAATAATTATATACTTGTTCAAAGCGAAATTATGAGAGACTTGAAGGAAATAAATAATAGAATAAAGCAAATTGATGAACAAAAGGCTGAGTTAAATTCTTCTACTTATCAGTTTAGAAAACTAGAATATTGTAAGAGAATAAATTTGCAAGAAAAAGAAAAGATTGAAGAATTCTTTACTAATGAATCAATTGAACATATAAAAGAAAGGGTTATTAATAGGGAAAAATGGGAACGTGCAAAATCTGGAGTAAAAAAGTTATTTGATATACCATATGAATATGTCAACCTTGAGAGATTTTATGAACCAACATATGACTTTTCAACGGATGTCAAGTTTAGGTTTTTGCTATTCCAAAATCCAAGTGAAATCGAAAATAAAATAATACTTAAATCAAATGATAAAGAAAAATATTATGCTGATATTGATCTAGTTATAAAAGAAAAAAAAGTATTTCAAAAAATTATGTGTAATATTGCAAATCATCATTTGTTTATAAAACGTAAGGAGATATTTGAAACACTATATGATTTATACAATCACGAAAAATTTGAATCATTTATTAATTTAGCCGTAATTCAAATAGAGGGTCTATTTTATGATTTTTGTTTAATTTTAAATGATGAAAAGGAAATTGAAAATATAGATGAGAACATAGGAACTTTAAGTGTAAAAGCAGAAAAAGTATTTGCAAATAATAAATTTTTATGGTTATCTGCATATCCTTATTTTGCTTATGATGCTCCAATATTTAGAAACAAAATTGCTCATAATGGATTATATAATTCTAACAATAATAAGAACTTTGCTAATGAGTTAATTCTTGATTTATATTTTATTACCGAATTAGCTAAAATATCAAATATTTTTCCTTATAATATATTACAAGTTGTTATTCCAATACGGGCGCAAATAAAAACACTTGAGTTTACAGAGGATAACTATGGAATCATTTTAAAAGAACTATTTTGTGGCTTCGAATCAATGAAAAGTAAGGATTCTAATGTAATTTTTGAGATCCTTAAAAAGAAAGATGATAGAAAAGAATCATTAAAATTCTATCAAATTCCTTTAAATAATGGTAAGTGTACAAATTTATATGAAGAATGCGTTCGAATCACTAAAGTTATTTTTGAAGAAAATTTTTGGGATATAATTATTAATAAGCTTCAAGATGAAACAAAATATAAAAAAGGAGAACCATATAACTTTGTTGAGTTTTCAAGATCTATATCAAACAATTACATTAATGAATTTAAAAATAAAGAAAAACTAAAACAAAAATGCATAGAAGTTAATAGGGAATTAAAAAGACTTAAAGTTTAAGTAATTAATAGGGTTTTAGTTATTATAATGCAAAGATTAATAACGAACTTAATCAGCCAGTTCTCCAAATTTGGATGTGATTTTCCTACTAGAAACTTAATAAAATTATTTTAGCATAGTATATTAAAAAATATACTATGTTTTTTTATTTGCAATAATAATTAATTATATTAATAAATTATGGCTTATTGCTGAAGTTTAAGGGGGAAAAGTAAACATGCCTAAAGCATTGAGAAAAAATAATAAAAAAGAGAGAGATGAAGTATCTACCGAAAGTGTTGCTATATTAGTAACATTACCAAACACTATTGATAGTATTAGAAATTTCCCAAATAATATTAAAGCCTATGGATATTTAGAGTGTATGTTATACGTATGTTTAAAAAAAGCTGAAGGATATGAAGAGATGTATCATGATATAAAATCCATGGTAGCTAATAATGATTTAGAGGGACTTATGACTTTCCATAAAAAAATGATGAGTTATGCAAAATCTGAAAGAGAAAGAACTGCCATGAATACATTCATTATATGTATGTTACATAAATCTAATAAAGAGCTTGGATTATATAATCTATAGACATAAATATTAAAAAAGAAGGAGGATTTAGGCTATCGTAACTTAGCTAAAATATATGGCCAAAAGATGGAGCGTTCAACAAGAAAATTATATTTTAAATAACTATAATAAAATGACATATAAGGAAATGGCTACTGCTTTAAATAAAAGTGTTAACTCCGTAAGAAGTAAATTAGTTAATTATTTTGGAGTATGTAAAAGAGAAGAAAAATCTAATATATGTTTATCTATAAAAGATGTGTTAGAAAATGCAAATAGAATGGATCCAGGAGATTGTATTAAAGAATTAAGAAGATATAATATACAAAATCCAAAGAGTTTTTATAAAAACTGGAGAAAAGACTATATGAAAAGTAGGGCTTTATAAGCAAAAAGTAGGAATATTTTAAAGTATTCCTACTTTTTATTTTTGCAATAATAATTTATTAATTAATTATTATATGGCCTGTGGCTTGGGCTAAAATTTAAGGAGGAATTTAAAATGTCATTTATTACACAATCACTATTTGACTTTTTAGACAAAGGAAAGGAGATATTACATAAAACTAAAGAAAAATCAAAAAAGAAAAAGCTTACTAAAGAAAAATCTCAATCTAAAGTAGCTCAAATTGATTTTTTTAATTTGAATCCTGATATAACTCAAAATAATAAATTAAAAGATGAAAACTTTGAGTTAAAGCAAATTGAAAATAATTCAATTTTAACAAGAATTAAAAATAATATTATAGCTATAAAACTAGCTAAAAAACTAAAACAGCAAGTGAGAAAAGCAGACATGTTTGAAAAAGATTTAATTTCTCAATACAGTGGTTGGGGAGGATTACAAGATCTTTTTCAACAAAATAAATATATAAAAGAAAGAGAAAAAATAGAAAAACTATTAACGGAGGAAGAATATAGAAATGCTCTTTCTTCCATCAACACATCTTTTTATACTAATAAGACCATAATTTCTTTTATATACAGTGCATTAAAAAAGATGGGATTTAAGCATGGAAGAGTATTAGAACCTAGCTGTGGCATTGGGAATTTTATAGGCTATATGCCACAAGATATAAAAAGTAATTCTAATATTATAGGAATAGAAAAAGAAGGTTTAGCAGCTTCCATTGCAGCACAATTATATCAAAATGCAGAAATACAAAATACTGGTTTTGAAAATGCTAGAATTTTAGATAATTATTTTGATGTAGTTGTTGGCAATGTACCCTTTGGAAATATCAAAATACATGATAAGAATTATAATAAATATGCTCTTAGCATTCATAATTATTTTATCATAAAATCTTTAGATAAAGTAAGACCAGGAGGGATAGTCGCATTAATTACTAGTAGCTTCACAATGGGTAGCAAAACTACTAAGATAAGAGAAATAATAGGGGAAAAGGCTAATTTGATAGCTGCTATCAAGTTGCCTAATATTGCTTTTGATAATACTAATACTACTGTAGTTTCAGATATATTAATACTACAAAAGAAGTTAGAAAATAATACTGAAAGTAATCTATCAAAATGGTTGCAAGTTAATAATGAAATTAACGAGTATTTTTCTAACAACCCTAAAATGATAGCAGGACATATTAAAGAAATATCAGGACCATTTGGCAAAACATATACCGTTGAACTAAATGGTAATTTAGAAGAAAAATTAAATGAAATATTAGAATATATTCCACAAAAGATATATAAAGAAATAGCTATAGAGGAAAAGAATGTTATATGGGCAGATGATAGTATTATTGAAGATGAATATGTTGTACTAAATAATAAACTATATCAAAATAACAACGGAATATTAGTTGAACAAAAACTATCTAGTTCTAGTATAACATTTAAAAGAATCACTAATATGATTGCACTAAAAAATCAAGTTCAACATATCATTAATGTCCAATTAGATAATTGTTCAGATGATATTTTAAAAGAAGAGCAATTAAAACTCAATACAATATATGATAAATTTGTCTTGTCATATGGGTATATTAACAGTACTGCTAACAGTAGAGCTTATAATAAAGATTCTTATTATAACCTTATAAGTTCCATAGAGATTGTGGAAAATGATAAGATTTCTAAAGGAGATATATTTACTAAAAGAACAATTCAGTTGCCTAAAATAGTAACAAAAGCTGATAGTATAGAAGAAGCTTATTATATTACTTTAGGTGAGAAAGGTAAATTAGATTTTAGTAGAATAGCTAGCTTAGTAAGTAAATCAGAAAAAGAGGTTATAGACTACTTAAATGGTAAACTAATCTTCTTTAATCCAGCTACTGAACAATGGGAAACAGAAGATGATTATTTAAGTGGTAATGTAAGAAAAAAATTAAATTTAGCAAGACAAGAAGCTAATTTTGATGAAAAATTTAAAATTAACGTTACTACCTTAGAAAAAGTTCAACCCGCTCCAATAACTGCAGAAGATATTACAGTAAACTTTGGAGCAACATGGGTACCTAAGGATATTTACAAAGATTTTATATCATATATATTAGAAGCTAAGGAGGTTGATGTAGAATATAATAAGATTGATGCATCTTGGGAAATATCTGTATACGGTTGTCCTTACAACATATTGAACTATAAATATGGTACAGAAAGAAAGAATGCTATAGCAGTCATTGCAGCAGGACTTAATTTAAAGGTTCCTAATGTTTATGATACTATAATAGATCCTGATACAGATAAGAAAAAAAGAGTATTGAATGCTAAGGAAAGTATGCTTGCTATACAAAAATTAGAAGAAATACAAATTGAATTTAATAATTGGATTTTTAAAGATTTAAAAAGAAGAAGAATATTAGAAGAACAATATAATAAAACATTTAATTCTGTTGTTCCTAGAAGGTATAATGGAAATCATCTAGTATTTCCATATAAAAACCCTAATATAAAATTTAGGCCCAATCAATTAAGAGCTATTGCTAGATGTTTAAACGGTAATTCATCATTATTAGCGCACTGTGTAGGTGCCGGTAAAACATTTATAATGACAGCAGCAGCTATGAAATTAAAACAGATGGGAACAATAAATAAACCTTTATTTGCAATACCTAATCATCTTGTAGAATCTGGACAATTTGCAAGAGAGTTTCATTTATTATATCCTCATGCTAAAGTATTATCTGCAAGTTCAAAAGATTTTACTAAACAAAATAGGAAAAAATTAATTAGTAAAATCGCATTATTTGATTGGGATGCTATAATAATAGGTCACAGTTCTTTTGATAGAATCTCCGTATCAATAGAAAAGCAAGAAAAATATATTCATGATGAAATTTCAGAAATAGAAGATTTTATAAAAGAAATGGATTCAGAAGAAGACAGAGTAAGTACAAGAAAATTAGAAAAAATTAAAGAAAATTTAGAAGCCAGATTAAAAAAACTATCTTCTTCTAATACAGAGCAATTCATTAATTTTGAACAGCTAGGTGTGGATTCATTGTTTTTAGATGAAGCACATAACTATAAAAACTTATTTTTCAAAACTAAAATGGGAAATATAAAAGGAATTCAGGTAGGAGATGCACAAAGAGCAACAAACCTACTGCAGAAAATTCAATATCTATATGAAATTAGAGGAGAAGGTAAGGGTGTTGTATTTGCTACTGGAACACCTGTTAGTAATAGCATGGTAGAAGTATATACTATGCAAAGATATCTTCAGCCTCAGATTTTAAAAGAGCACGACATATATTTCTTTGATCAATGGGCATCTACATTTGGCAAAATAGTGAACTCATTGGAGGTTGATGTTACAGGACAAAATTTACAAATTGAACAACGATTCGCAAAATTTAATAATATTCCTGAATTATCAACATTATTTAGAATTACATCTGATGTAGTAACTAAAGATATGATTAATTTACCGGGACCTATGCTAGATACAGGTAAACCTATACCAGTAGAAGTTACTCCAAGCTCAAGAGTTAAAGAATATATATCATATCTAGCAGATAGAGCTAAATTAATAAAGACATCAAAGGTAGATCCAAAGAGAGATAATATGCTTAAAATTACTACTGAAGGTAAAAAAATAGCCTTAGATTATAGGCTTATGTTCCCAAATGCAAGTGAAGATTCCTATAATAAAATAAAAGCTTGTGCAGAAAAAGTTTATAAGGAATGGCTTCAAGGAAAAGAAAATAAATTAACACAATTAATATTTTGCAATTATGGTACTCCTGGTAACAAAGATTTTAATTTATATGCAGAAATAGTAAAAGAATTAAATACACTAGGTATTCCTAAAGAAGATATAGGAATTATCCATAATGCTAAAACACCTGCTAAAAAACAAAAACTAATAAATGCTTTTAAAGAAGGAGATATAAGAATATTAATTGGTTCAATTAGTAAAATGGGGGAAGGCATGAATGCTCAAGATAGAATTATTGCCACTCATGAATTAGATGTTCCATGGAAGCCAGCGGAGATAGTTCAACTTGAAGGTAGAATGCTTAGACAAGGTAATATAAATCCCAAAGTTAGAATCTATAGATATATTTGCAAGGGAACCTTTGATGCATTTGCATGGCAAACAATTTCTAGAAAAGCTAATTTTATAGAACAATTCATGAAGGGCGATACAACTATAAGAGAAATGGAGGATCTAGGAGATGGAGCGTTAGATTATGAGACAATGGTAGCTATAGCTTCAGAAAATCCTTTAATAATGGAAAGAATGAAAATGCAAACAGAAGTAAGTAAATATAGTTTATTAGAAGCAAAGCATAAGAATAATATATTTAGACTAC
Source organism: Clostridium sporogenes (assembly GCF_001889325.1). Classification (NCBI taxonomy): domain Bacteria; kingdom Bacillati; phylum Bacillota; class Clostridia; order Eubacteriales; family Clostridiaceae; genus Clostridium; species Clostridium sporogenes. Next base: position 4,111,828 of record NZ_CP013243.1, read on the forward strand.
AAGATAAAATATTAAATGCCAAAAATCGTATAAATACATTTACTAATAGATACACAAATATATTAGATGATATTAATCAAAGAACTAAGGAAACTATAGTAACTAAAGAAGATGATTCAAGAGAAGATATAGAAAATAAATTCAAGTTCATATTTTATACTAATGATAATCATATTATGGAAGATAGGCTAGAAGTAGGTTCTTATATAATAGAGAAATTTAAGGATCTTTCTATTTCTCATGATATAGTATATCTAGGAAAATATAGAGGATTTGAAATAGGAATACAAAAAAAATTATTGTCAGAGAACCAATTAGCAAGAGTACTAAAGGTTAAGTATAAAAATCAATATGAAATTGAATCTAGTAGTTCTGAAATAGGAATTACTAGAAGAATAGACAATTTATTAAATAAGCTTGAAGAAAAAGCTAATCAAACAAAAAACATTATAGAAGAAGAAAAAGAAATATTGAAATCAGCTGAAATGGAAGTAAAAGCCCCATTTAGATATACTAAAGAATTAATAAAAGCTAAAAGAAAATTAAAAGAGATAGAACAAAATTTGTGCAAACAATAAAAAATTAATATATAAGATGTAAGTAAATTTTTTGCTTACATCTTATTATTTTTTGCAATTATTTTACGTGACACGTATATATAAAAAATAATAAATATTATAGGGGTGATTCTAATGGAAAATAATATATCAAAGTTATATGTAAATAAACAATTTGATCAAATAATTAAAAACTATAGTATTTCAAATAATACTGAAATAAATAGGCTTATAGCTATGAGTCTTTGGCAGCTAAATAATAAAATTGAAGCATTAGATATTCTAAAAAGAGTGGCACAAAGTTCTCAAGAAAAAATAGATTGGTTTAATTGTACATTATTATCACTAGATCTAGATAAGGACAAAAATGCAAAGATGTATTTAAATAGAATTGGTGATATTGAACTATCAGAAACAGTAAAATCTTATCCAACTTTTGATTACTCTTTAAAATATATATCTAATAAATTGAAATATTGAAAGGATGTGTTATAAGAAATGATTGAATTAACAAATGTCTCTAAAAAAATCAAAGATATTGAAATCCTGAGAAATATTAATTGTAAAATTAATAATGAATTTGTTTATGTCATTGGTAAAAGTGGTTCAGGAAAAACAACTTTGATAAATCTTTTGGCCAATACAGATATTCCATCAGAAGGAAATATTATTGTTAATGATAAAAATATTGCAGACACCAAATTCTCTAAGCATCAGAAAGTAATGTATAAGAGAAGCACCGGTGTAATTTATCAAGATTATAAACTAATTAATGATATGACAGTATATGAAAATGTAGCATTAGCCTTAAGAGTACAAAGATATCCACTTCATAAAATACACAAAAAAACTATAGAAGCCTTAGAAGAATTAAACATAAATGAATTCAAAGATAATAAGCCTTGTGAGTTATCTGGAGGAGAACAGCAACGAGTTGGTATAGCTAGAGCTATTGTAAAAAGTCCTCAACTCATTTTAGCTGACGAGCCTACTAGTAACCTAGATATAGATAACAGTATTGAAGTAATAAAGATTTTAGAAGATATTCATAAAAAGCATAAAATACCTATAATTATGGCAACTCATAATGATTTTTTAGTAAATAAATTTAAACATAGAGTTATTAAACTAGAAAAAGGATCAATTATCTATGATAGGGAAAGGGGAGCATATTTTGTGTAATATACATTATTTCTTATCTATAGCTATAGATGAAATTAAAAGTAAATGGAAAATGTTTTTAGGTATTACATGTATATGTATAAGTGTTTTTATTTTAATTTCAGTCTTCTATTTTAACTATATTAATTCTAAACATTTGCTAGATAAGATTAATAATAAAACAGAAGTTATTATAACTTTAAAAAATTCTTATACAAAACAAGATAAAGAAGTATTAAAAAATTACTTGAATAAAGCTGAATTTGTTGCTAAGTATAAAGAAATTGGTAAGAATGAACTAAAAAAAGATATCCAAAACAATTTAATCTCCACCAGTAAAAATTTAAGTAGAGGTATATCTAGCAACTCTTTAAAAGTAATGTATGTAATAAAACTAAATAATATAAACAAAATAAATAACATTAAATTATTACAAAATCAATTTAAGTTTATAGATAAAGTAGAAGTGCTAGATGAGATAATAAATCAATTAATTAAAATATGCGATATTATAAATAAAATAAATGTTGTATTCTTAATAATTTTTATGTGTACAATAATAATTTTATTTTCAAATACAAATAAAATTATATTTCAAAATAGGAAAAATGATATAAATATATTGAATCAATTAGGAGCATCTAAGCTATTTATTAATAATATGTTTTTAATTAAAACTTTGTTAATTACTATAATTAGCATATTAATAACTTATTATTTTTCAATGTACGGATATTCAATGGTTTATAAAAAAATATCTATGGAATTACCATTTATATCAATGGTACCTCCTAGCAACATAAAGCTACAATATTTATTTATGTTGTTAATTACAGGATTATTAATAAGTGTTATTACTTCTATAAGATCAATCAATAAATTATTAAAGTAAGGTGATTAAATTGAATATTAAAAGACATAAAACAAAAATTATGTTTATAAGAATTTTCTCTATATTATTAGGACTTATATTTCTAAGTGGAGGCATCTTTTATTTTAAATATAAAGACTCTTTATTTCTATCCATGAAAAATGCTAAAGAAAAAATTGCTAAAATAGATAATACTACGTTCATTAGAACAGGTGCTACTAATATATATGATAAAGATAATAATATAATTAATTCTATAAACCCGTTTTCATATAAATATATTGAATTATCTAATATACCTAATAATGTACAAAATGCATTTATATCAATTGAAGATAAGGACTATTATAACCATAATGGATATAGCATAAAAGGAATGTCCCGCGCTGTATTGATAATCTTAAAATCTAAAGGACATACAATGCAAGGAGGAAGCACCATTACTCAACAGTTGGTTAAAAATGTATTGCTAACCAACAAGCAAACTATGAACAGAAAATTTGAAGAACTATTTATATCTAAAGAAGTAGAAAAGAAATTCTCTAAAAAACAAATATTAGAATACTATCTAAATAACATTTATTTTGCTAATGGTGCTTATGGGATAGAAACAGCTAGCAATAAATATTTTTCTAAACCTGCTAATAAGCTTACTTTATCAGAATCAGCCTTCTTAGCAGCTATTCCTAATAATCCATCATTGTATAATCCAATAACTAATTATAAAAATACTATAGATAGAAGAAATGTTATATTAAAAGCTATGCTAGAAAATGATAAAATTACTGAGCCCGAATATAGAAAAGCTTTAGAAGAAAAAATAAATATCAAATTACAAAAAAATAAGCCTATAAAAGATGATTTCGTTACATCCTTTGCAATAGATAATACTGTGAGATATTTAATGAAGTTAGATGATTTTCAATTTAAATATAAATTTAATGGCAATAAAGAAAGAAAAGAATATGAAAAGAAGTTTAGTGAAATTTATACTGAATACGACCATAAAGTACGTAGCGGAGGATATAACATATATACTACTATTGATTCAAAAGCACAAAAATTGTTACAAAACAATGTTAGTAGCGGATTAACTGATTTTGATAGTGTTGTACAAGGAGCAGGAGTTACCATTGATAACAGCACAGGAAAAGTTACAGCTATAGTTGGCGGCAGAAATCCTCAAGATAAATTTAATAGAGGCTTTTTATCTTATAGACAACCTGGTTCTGCAATTAAGCCTATATTAGCTTATGCTCCAGCACTAGAAAATGGTTACTTCATATCTAGTATAGTAAATGATAGTGCTATTCCTAATGGACCTGCTAACTCAGATAGAAGCTACAGGGGTAATGTTAATTTAAGATATGCTTTAGCACGTTCTATTAACACAATACCTTTTAAATTATTAGATGATATAGGTCCTAATAAAGCTTTAGAATATTTATATAATATGAAATTTAAGAAAATAGCTAAAGAAGATAATAACCCCATAGCTAGTGTAGGTGGATTTACTTATGGAACTAGTCCAGTAGAAATGGCTTCTGCCTATGCTAGTTTAGCTAATAACGGTAAATTTACTGATCCCGATTGTTTAAAGTCAGTAAAGTATAAAGGAATAAATGAAATATACCATAATGAAAATAATACTAAACAAGTTTATGGAAAAGAAATAGCTTATATTATAACTGATGTATTAAAAGACGTTTTAGATAAGCCATTTGGTACTGGAAAGAATGTTAAATTAAATAGACATATTGCTGCTGGTAAAACTGGTACAACAGATGGCAGTAAGGACGGTTGGTTCTGTGGCTATACTCCTTACTACACAACAGCCATATGGGTAGGGGCAGATACACCTCAAAGTATAGGTGGATTATATGGAGCAACTTATCCGGGCCAAATCTGGAAAAATTATATGGACAAATTACATGAAAGTTTACCAAACAAAGATTTTGCTAGACCTAAGACAGTAGTTAATAAATATATTAATCCTGGAGATGGTAGCATAGCTAATTATAATACTGGCGTAAGTGAATTATTCTCTCAACCAATCCTAGATAGAATAGAGGAAATAAAGAGAAAAAAAGCAGCAGAATTAGAAAAGAGAAAAGAAAATGAAAGGCAAGAAAATGCTAAAAAATTATTATTGGCATATGAAAAAGCAGAATATGTCTCTTTAGAATCTTTAGAAGATATCAATAAGCTAATGGAAAATACTAAAAACTCTATATCACTAATAAAAACTACAGATAAAAAACAAGAATTTGAAAGAAGATTTAATAAAAAGTATCAAGAATTATTACCTGATAAGCAAAAATACGAAGCTTTATTTAATATAAAAAAACAAGAAGATGAAAAAGCTGCAGAAACAGAAAAAATTAAGCAAAACAGTATTGAAATAGAAAATAGAAAGAATGAATTAGAAAATAGAACTTATGAGCTACAACAAAGAGAAGAAACTTTAAGAAGAATGCAAGAAGAATTAGATGGTAAACTAAAAAGTGCTGAAGAACTACAAAGAAAAAATAATATTAAAAATACTACTGAAGGTAATGCTCCTCCTAAAGAAAAGGAAAAAGAGAAAACTAATGCGGAATCTGGAGTATAGGTTTAGTCAGTTACAATATTAAGGCCGCTAGATTTTATATTAAAACAATAAATAATCAATGAAAAGCACATTATTTAAACTTAGTTTAAATAATGTGCTTTTTTATTTTTCCTAAAATGTATATATGTTAAATGAATACATTAGAAAGTTGGTGTTAAATATGGAATTTAAAGAAATCAAAAAGAATTATGGTTATCCTTTTGCAATAGCTACTACTATCATAGGTATTTACTATTCAATTGAAAAAGTTAAATTAAATACTTATTCATTAATAGCTGCTTTTTTTATCGTTGTTGGAACATTTTGTACATACCATATGTTTTCAAACAAAATGAAAATATCAAAAAAGATATTATTTATAATCCTACTATTTAGTATGTTCTGTATTGGTTTTTTTATAACCAGATATTTTATATATGAGATGTTTATATAATTTAAAAAAATATGAGAAGGGGTGAATTACATGAAAAAAATAAATATAAAAAAATGCATTTTATTTAGCTATTTACTATGTTTTATGCTTATTCTAATCGGATGTGATATTATTGAACCCGAAACTGTTTCTGTAGATAAAACTTTACCTAGACTAAATACTTTAAATGGTAACACACTACAACTGGTCCATGATATAGAAGGATTTAAGTTTAAAAGTAATTATAATACAGGAAAATATACTCTAAATAATTGGCGTATTACCGATAGTAAAAATATTAAAATGCAAACATGGATAACTGATGTTCCTAACGGTACTGAAGTACTTATAGAACACGTTCATATAGATATTTCTTTAAAATCTTGTTCTCCTCAATTAGATGGTTTAAAACAAGATTCAATGGACGATTCTTATCATGGATATTCACAAGATGGATTTTTAATATCCAATAAGTATCCATATGAAAATACATTTGCAATAGATGGATTTTCTAAAGATATAATAGATGGATGGAATTTCTATTGCGGCGATTACGGTAATGGGCATTTATCCTCTGAAAGATTAACCGAAAAAAATCTAATAAAAAATGGAACTTATGCTAATAAATTAACAGTAGTATATGATCTTCTTATAAAAAATAAAGGAGAACAAAAGTATCATACTAAAAGCATTGTTGATGAAATCTTAATTCCAGCCCAAATAGAAGAAAATTCTACAACTAATCTTAATAATAAAACATCATCAAATGAATTAAAAGAAAATAACAGTAAAGAAAAATAACTATAAAGTAAATAATAAAGCACAAGAAATATATATTCATTTCTTGTGCTTTATTTTAATATTATATATCTGTATTATTTCTACGAAATCTTGTATATACCTTTCTAACAATATATATTTTTATTTTCTATTTTATTAGTACATATCTTTGTTTAGTTATAGTATCATTTTCTATTAATCCATAATATTGCATTTCGCTTAATTTAATCTTTTCAAATAAGTTTCCAGGTTCATATTTCCATTCATATATCCTCTTTTCTAAATATCTATTCTTTTTGTTGTCACTAATAATAGTAACCTCATTCAACTTTATATCGCATTGCATATTATTTTCATCAGTTAATGTGTAGTATTCATTATCCTTATCTATATTAACAATATCTTTTTGTTCTACAACCTTATATTTATTAGTATTTTTCGGCGCTATTTTTACTCTATCCACTGAATATGTTAGTGATGAATATATAATAATCATAGTTAATATAGGCACCATACTGAATAAATTTATAATTTTATTCTTAGTTATCAATAAAATTGTTCCTAAAATACCGCTCCCTATCATTGTTAATAATAACATATTAAATAACATAAAATTCTCCTTTCATTTTATATAAATTAACTATTTTGTATATATACAAAATAAAAGCTTTTTAGTAAACCATATGTTTTTTATAAAAAGAAATAATAAATACATAAATAATAAATATGGCTTATAAAAAGCTAAAATTTTAAGGAGGATTTATATGGCGTTTAAACAATTAAGGGAAACATGCTTTTATAAAACAGGTAGAGATGGAGTGGTATTAGAATTTATAGATCAGTTAACTCCAAATGAGTTTACTGATAATTCTTATATAAACTCCAATATATTCGGGAAATATCCAAACATTAGAATCACGATAATAGACAAGAGAAATAAAAACAAGGGAGGAGCAGTATACTATAATCTTGATCCTGAAGAGATTATATTGATTGCTCATTTATTAAGTGATGGTAATATTACTGCATTTAAAAATAGAGTAGGCCATTACTCTGCTTTAACTGCTCCTAACAAATTGTTAGTAAAACAATTTGTTAGAACATTTAAGAATATTGATTTTAGAAGATTTGATTCTAAAATAGCTAGTAGAAATCCTGTTCAATCTACAAACATAGCTTTTCAAAAAAACATAGATACAGGTAATAATAATCTGTTAGTTCGAAAAATTATTATTAGCTATGAAGAAGCTATGAGAAGCAGTTCAAAATGGAAGATAACAATAGAAGAAGGAACAGGACAAAAAAATATACAAAAAAGTCAAGGACTCAATATAGTACAAAATGGGACCTATAAATGTAGCAATAAATCTTATATGATGCTACAAGAAAATGAGCTAACAATACCATTGTTGGAATCAGCAAAAAGAGTATTTTTAGCTGAAGAATCATTCTATGTATTAATGAAAAAAGCTCAACTAGAGTTTACAAAAGAGAAAAAGGAAAACAATGATTATACTGGTGAAAAAATAGATCAATGGAATCCAAAAGGAGCGAAAAAAGAAAAGAATTATAATAATTCAAATAATGTAAATACGAATTTTAGTCAAAATCAATTAAATAGTTATAATGGCAGCATTAATCAGCAGCAATTAAATAATTATAATAATCAAAATAATAGATTTGGATATTTATAATTTTTCTATTAAAAATATAGCAACATAGATTACATTGTTTATGTTGCTATATGAAATTTTAACGAATGAATTATATAAAAGGAGAAAATATATGAGCGTAAAAAATAAACTAAAACAAAGATTATTAGAGATACCTATAAATTGGAGAGCTTATAGAGAAAAAAATAGGTTATCAGAAGATATTGATGTGGACTTAAGAAAAGTTGAATTTTATCTAAATGAATTAGTTGAATTAAATATTCTAATAAAGAAAAATCAATATATATGTCCTAATTGTGGTGATATAACAATTATGAGCGATGAATTATTAAATGATGTAATCGAAGATGGTTATTTTGAATGTGATAACTGCATGGATTTTATAAACCCTAATAAAAATATTACAGGATATGTTTATTATGATATAAAAGACAAAGCATTATTAGAAGCTTGGTAATTCGCAATTCAAAAGTGCGACAAGAAGTCGCTAAATAATAGTGTTTCGTCAAAAGAAATTGTGCTAGTCACTAAGCATATTCCCGCTCAAAACTGCATTTTGAGTAATTGAAATGTGGGTTGCATGAGAGTTAAAGGTCTAATGCAGAATATAACCATAGTAGTCTACAGGGCTAGGGAAAGAATGAGAATGTATAAACGTAAGTTGAATCTTTGTAAGTTTCGTCATGCGAAGTTAAGCCAAAGGTGGTTGATAGGCTTATATTATAGGTTGGAAAGATTGCTTTTTTGTTCAATCGAGGAGTGACCCATATACCTATCGGAATATAGAAGGATACTTAACTCATTCATATCTATTATTAGTGGAACTTGGTAAGCCCTATATACTCCAATTAAGGTAGGACAATCGCAAGAAAGTCACAATGTATAGAGGGTAAGGGAGTGTAGAGAAAGCGAAAGCCAACAAGACGAAAGTCTAGGGAAATACATAACCCGTTGGATAGGAGTCCAAATTTGCTCTAATCCGAAAGGATGCAGACTTCTACATGGTCGTCAACACGAAAGAAAACGAAAAGTAACCAATTACAAAAGAGGAGTTTAGTTATGAAAACTATTAATAAACTTAATAAGTCGGCTACTTCTCCACATATCACAGAGTGGTACACACTTAACTGGAAGAAAATAAACAGATATGTGAAGAGATTACGCCAACGAATTTTTCGTGCCGAGCAGTTAGGTCAAAGAAGAAAGGTTAAGAAACTACAAAGACTAATGTTAAGAAGCAAGGCTAATTTGTTAATTTCAATCAAGAGAGTAACTCAAATCAACAAAGGGAAGCGTACAGCGGGAATTGATGGATTTAAAGCAACTACTGAGTGGGAGAAAATAGGATTATTTAACCTATTCAAAAGTTACAACATCAAGTATATTAAACCAAAACCTGCTAAAAGAACATATATCCCTAAGAAAAACGGTAAATTAAGACCTTTAGGAATACCAATAATTAAAGATAGGATATATCAAAATATTGTTAAGAATGCTCTCGAACCTCAATGGGAGAGTAAATTTGAATCCATAGCATATGGTTTTAGACCAAAAAGAAGTACACATGACGCAATAGAGCAACTGTATTTAAAATTGAGGAAAGGTAGTAAACGTCAGTGGATTTTTGAAGGTGATTTCAAAGGCTGTTTTGATAATTTAAACCATGAATATATTATGGAATGTCTTAATAACTTTCCAGCTAAAGAAACAATATATAAATGGCTTAAGGCAGGATATATTGATAATAATGTCTTTAAAAATACTAACGAAGGGACACCGCAAGGTGGAATAATTTCACCGTTACTAGCTAATATTGCATTACATGGAATAGAAGAAGAACTAGGAGTTAAATATCGGCTTAACAAAAGACAAGGATACTATCTAAAGGATGACTCCATAGGTATTGTGAAATATGCTGATGATTTTGTTATTCTATGTAAGACAAAAGAAGAAGCAGAAACAATGTACGAGAAACTTAGTCCTTATCTTAAGAAAAGGGGACTGGAACTTGCTGAAGATAAAACGAGAATAACTCATATCAGTATGGGATTTGATTTTCTTGGATTCAATATAAGGCAATACAAGAAAAATAAGGGCATGACATTACTAATTAAACCATCCAAAGCAAGTATTAAAAAAGTCAAAAAATCAATCAAAGAAGTCTTTGAAGAACATAGAGGTAATCCAATCGGAGCAATAATAGGTAAACTTAATCCAATCATAAGAGGCACAGGAAACTATTGGTCTTGTGTAATATCGAAAGATATCTATAGTAGCATAGATTATTATGTATGGCTTAAGACAAGAAAATATCTTAAAACACTTCATCCAAATAAATCTTGGAAATGGAGAATAAAGAGATACTTTAAACCTGATTTCACGGGAGTAAGTAAAGACAAATGGATACTTACAGACCCTAATAATAACAAAAATCAATTAATGAAAATGAATTGGATACCTATAGTAAGACATGTATTAATTAAATATAAAAATAGCCCAGATGACCCTAGTTTAAAAGACTATTTTAAAGTAAGAGATGAAAAAGAGTTCAATAGACATAATATTTTAAGCAGACGCAAATTAGCTAAGAAAAGCAAATATAAATGCAGAATATGCAATCAATCATTAGTTAGCGATGAATCACTTGAGGTTAATCATATTGTACCAACTCTAATTGGTGGTAAAGATGTATATGATAACTTAGAACTACTACATACAAGTTGTCATATACAACATCATAAATTACTGAATAAATATGGAGAAGGTAGAGATTTGCCTAAAATTAAAAAATTCTTTGCAGAAAGAAATGTAGACCCATCAAGCAAAGAGGGAATAAGATTAATGAAAAAACAACTTAAGAAATTTAAATATACAAATTGCTAGGATAAATGATGGCTTGAGCCGTATGTTTTGAAAGAGACTTGTACGGTTCTTAGGGGGGAAGGAAGCCGAAAGGTTTCCGACCTACCCGACAGAATAGAAGGTGTAATTATGATTTCTGATAAAGAATTTAAAAGGTTATCTGAAATAGATGAAAAAATGCTTAACAATAAACAAGTTACGAATGAAGAATTAAAAGAAAGAACTGAGATAATTCAAAAATTTAAACAAGAAGTAGATAAAGCATATCTAAAACACCAAGGTATAATTTAGATACTTCACAATCCAAAAATAAGAGCCAGAAATGGAGGCAAGTTATGAGTAAAAAGTTGAGTGAAACAATTAAAGAACTAGAAGATAAAAAAGCAATAAAAGAATATTATTTTTACCGTGAATATTATTCCGGAAAAACGAAATTACATTTAGAGCTTAATCAAAACATAGCCGATAAAGTTTTAAAGAAAAATAAGTAATAAAAATATAATGGGTTAATTGAAATGATTGTGAAGCAAATTTTAAGGGGGAATAAGGATTGAAAAGATATGAAATTGAACAGAAAATTAAAAAAGAATGGTTTAAAAATCATGTTGCAGAATTTGAAAAGCTAAACAATAGAGTTAGCATACTAACATGGAGTAGTCCTAATTCATCATTCTACTATATAAGATATATATTTGATGGTTCAAGATTATATGTGAGCGGAGATACAGGGGAAGCAGTATTTTGCTTAACTGAAAAGGCTGATATTAATTCTATAAAAGATTATGATATTCAGTACTTCCATGGGAAAATGACAGCATTTTGCGAAGATGAATATTCATTTGATAGTGATACTGCAATTGAAAGAATAAAACAAGAAATTGAAGAAGCTAAAGAGGATATGGATTTTGAAGAGGACGAAGAGGAAAATGAAATTGTTGCAGATACAGATAGAAATAGAAGAATTAATGATTATATTTCTGCACTAAATGATTTAATTCAAGAAAGTACATCATGTTATTCAAAGAGTTTATGGGAATATGAGGTTAATCAAAAATATGATGATTTAACCGACTATGATCCTGATTGTCATGAATGGATTTTTAAAGCTGGTGATGTTATTCCTAATAGGGTATATGGGTATCTAATAGGCATAAAGATGGCGGCAGAGCAATTAAATAAAAAAGAAGTTTCTTCATAATACATTTAAATGGAGATATATGAAATGAATAAATATAGAGTTGAATTTAGAAAAAGTAGTAAGGATTATTCTAGAAAAGATTGTAGTGAAAATCAATTAGAAGAAACTAAAAAGCTTATTAAAAGTATTAAAAATCAAGAGGGAACAGACAATAGTAAAATATGTGCTGATAGATATGCAAATAATACAATGTTGTCTTATGAAGAAAAAATAGAGCTATCATGGATGAATTTGTAAATTAGGAGTAATTCATATAAAAGATATAAATGATACTAATTAGGTTTTAAAAAAATCGATTAGTATCATTTTTAATTTTTGTAATCTTGTATATATCTATTATTAACAACTACATAATGGAGGATATAGATTATGAAAATAGCATTAATTTATGATAATAAAGACCAAGGCTTTTCTATCTTCATTGACAATGAAAATGTCATAAATACAGATGATGATGTTGTAGCTAATGACTTGTTTAATGAGTTATGTATGCTATCCAACAATTGTGATAACAATTTATTACAAAAGAAAGAAGTGATATTAAGTGCCACATTATATAATACAAAATAATAACAATGAAATTATAGTTCAATTAATTAATGGAAAACCTTCCATATACATTTTTACAGATTTATTATTAGCTTTACAATTTAATTCTGAAAACACTTTTATCATTAGTTCTATAAATATTAGGGAACTACACTCTTTACTAAACTTTTGCAATGATAAATTTATCAGATATGTAAATTTAGATAATCAATTACTATCTATAACAGATTTTAAAAATAAAATGCAAAAACAATCAAATTTATTAAAACAACAGTTAAACAATTATTTAAGATCTGATAAAGAATTTAATCCTTATGGATTAATAGAAATTTTAAAACTTATAGATGTACATGTATTGTTGAATAAAAATAATACTATTGCTTTATTAAATAATTCTGCATTTGCATTTACGAGCTTGGACTTCACACAAAATATAGTTGATACAAATAAGCTTTATATTAAGAATATACCTTTTTTTGAGTTAATAGATTTCTGTGAAAATAATAGTGAAATTAATAATGTAATTTTTAATAAAGATTCTAAAGGATATTCCTTCACATTAACTAGTAATTTTATAAAAAGTAATAATAATTAAATAGGTAAAAATTTATGGCTTATAAGCTAAAATGTTAAGGGGGAATATTAAATGTTTTTGGCAATAATAAATCAAGATAAAGATATTTTGGATATAATAATACCATTTAAGAAGAAAAAAAAGCCAAGAATAAAAAAGATTGTAGAAAACTATAAAAAAGCAGAGCAAATGGATATGTTCTCTTATATTAAATTACTAGAAATTAAAGAGGACAAAGAATTATTAATAGAATCTTATGATGAAAATGATATTGATTCTATTAATAAATATTATGTAAGTAAATATAAGAAAACAAAAGATAAAAAGTATTTGAACTCTTTAATAGAAAAAAATGAAAATTTAATTTTTAAAGTGGCAAATAAATATAAAAACAAAAATATTGAGCTACAAGATTTAACCCAGCAAGGATTCTTAGGATTCCTAAAAGCTGTTGATAAATTTGATGAAAGTAAAAAAGTTAAATTCTCCACTTATGCTTACTACTGGATAGAAGCAGAAATAAGTAGTTTCTTTAATTTCAATGTTGACGGATCTTTAAGTATAAGTTCTTCATATCAACATAGAAAATTAAAAGGATATGAGAATGGTATCTTATCAGAAGATGAATTACCTGAATTAGTTAAAAATCATATTCAATTAAAGAATAATTCAATTTCTGTAGACTCTATTGTCCATGGAAAGGAAAATGAAAATAGTGCTGATTATCTTCTTGGTAAAACAGACATCAATTATAATAATATAGAAAGTAAAATTGTTATGGAAAATGCTTTATCTGGTTTATCAGATAAAGAAAAAAATATAATTATATCTCGTATTATATACGAGAAAAAATATAAAGATATAGCAAAAGAATTTAAAGTTTCTTATCAATATATCCAGTATTTGTATAATAATGCTATAGAAAAATTAAGACAAACAGTTAAAAAAGATATTCTAGTATAAGTCTGGGTTTGATTTAGCTGAAATTTTTTCAGCTTTTTTTTAGTTTACATTTAATTAATTTACATAATAAATTATATGTAATCAATATTTATCTTTTTAAGTAATAATAATCTAGTAAGATACAATAATGGTTTTTAAGCTAAAAAATAAGGAGGTTGTCACAATGGCAAAAAATTGTTTTATTAAAGAAATTATGGAGGAATCTATTATTAACGAACCTGTATCTATAACAGGTCTTATTAATAGAATAAAGACTAAAAATACAAAAGCAGGGGAGCTTTTGTCAATAAGTATTAAGGATCTAAGCTTTAATGATCCTATAGAATGTGTTTCTTTTAATGATATAGACAAGTTAAAGGAAATATTTAAAGAAGGGATGGTAGTTAATATATGTGGGAATATAAATGAATTTAATAAAAGGAAAAGCATAAACATTACTAATATAAATCCTACAAACATACCTAAAGAGAATTTCATAGAAAGATATAACATACCTAAATCTATGATACAACAATTTAAACAATGGGTAAACGAAATGAAAAGTCCCTACAACGATTTTGCATCTTATGTTTTCAATAATACCTGGAATCAATTTTTAACAGCACCTGCAGCTGAAAGATTTCATCAAAATAAATTAGGAGGACTATTTATACACACTTTTGGAGTATGCTTAAATATGTATAATATAGTAACTAATTATGTTGTGCATCCATTTTATCAATCAATGAATAAACTCAATAAAGATAGGCTAATGCTTATTGCTATGATGCATGATATAGATAAAATTTATGAATATGAATATGATGATGGATATATAAAGAGAAAGGATACATTATTATCTCAT
Organism: Clostridium sporogenes; assembly: GCF_001889325.1. Classification (NCBI taxonomy): domain Bacteria; kingdom Bacillati; phylum Bacillota; class Clostridia; order Eubacteriales; family Clostridiaceae; genus Clostridium; species Clostridium sporogenes. The sequence goes on from NZ_CP013243.1 coordinate 4,126,883, forward strand.
AATATATCATTTATAACCAAAATTATGTTTATAAATGATAAAATAGAAAATAAACTAAGTAATGAAGATATAGAGATAATAACAAATGCTATATTATCTCATAACGGCGAATATGGAGTATTTCAGATGAAAACTATAGAAGATATCCTTCTCCATAGTTGTGATATGATAGATGCAAAAATCTATCAGAATCAAGATAGAGGATTGTTGGGATTCTAATTAATACATTAAAGAATGATAAATACCAGATAGAAAGTATGCTATATACTTACATCTGGTATTATTGTTTTTACAGTAATATTTGTATTTTTTAATAAATCTACTTCATAATAAAAATTAAAATTTTTATCATTAAAAATTCTAAGTACAGGTCTATCGGGAAATCCTTTATTTTGTCTTATTACAAATCCTCTATCTCCATTTGATAATTCAATTTCAGATCCTAACGGATATATAGCAAATGTATCCTTAAAACAGTTAATTATATTCCTATCAAAAATTGTATTTGATCCTGATAATATAAATTCATAGACATCATTAGCTTTATATTTATCTTTATAATAATAATTTTTACTCATAAAATTATAAGTACTGCATATAGAAACTATTTTAGAATATATAGAAATAGAGCTACCTTTAAGTCCATAGGGATATCCTTTACCATCTATTCTTTCATGGTGCTGCTCAATTATATCAATAATTGGTTCTGGGAAGTTCAACCGTTCTTGTGCAATTTCACCACCATATATAGGATGCTTTTTAAATTTTTTTAACTCCTTACTTGTAAGAGGGGTAATTTTATTTAAGATATTATTAGATATTTTTAGCTTACCAATATCATGTAGTATACTACCAATGCATAAATATGTTAATTCTTCATTGGTTAATCCATAGGACATACCTATAAAAATGCACATTACAGATGTATCTAAATTATGATTATAGACATAATTATTATATTGCTTTATATCACAAAGAATTGAAATTAATTCTTTAATATTTAAAATAGAGCCAATAATATCATTCGTTTTTTCAAAGGACTCTTTTAAATTAATATTATTAATGTTATGTATATTTTTTACTGTACTATTAATAGATTGAACAATAAATTGTTTAATATCTAATAATTGTGAATTGTACTGTATGTCTTCCAATCTTTCATCTTCTATATGAATATAGAAAATGCCTAATTTTTTTAATCGTTTTATGTAGTCTTGTGTTAATCTAATACCTGATTTAAGCAATACTTGTCCATCATGTGAAATAATATCTTTACCTAAAATATCATTACTTTTAACCTTACTAATAAATTCAAGTCGCATTATCATAAACACCTTTTCGTTAAAATTATAAATATAGCTTTTTTTATTTACACTTTATTATAACACAGTAAAAAATGAATATAAAATTAAATTTTAGTATATTAAATTATATATTGTTTTAACTTTACATAAATTTTGTCTATTATTAAAAAATCCATAATAAAACATAATCATTGAGAGGAGAGATCTACAAATGAGTGGATTGTTAAGAAAAGAATTAGAAGTAAGAAATTTTGTAAACCAGTTAGGATTTGCTACAAAAGATCAGATAATCAAATTAATGAATTTAGAAGGTAAACATACTCAAATACCAGATATATTAGTAACTAAAAATGCACTCAAAACTGATTTTTTTCACGGTCAAACTGTTTATACTAATATATTTAATTTCAATAGAAACTTAAATGTAGTACCTTGTGTTGAATTACTAAAACATTTTTCAGGAAAGTTCAATTGGTTCATGGTGGAAAATTTCCCTTTTTACTTATGTATGTACATGAATAACAAAATTTTTGATGTTACATATATACCTAAAGGTGATGAGAATATAATAAGTTCTTATTTAAATAAATTATTAAATCCGATATTCCTAGACAATATGCCTGAGCTACCACAAAATATAATAGTTATTTTAGAAAGTGCTGATATGTTATCTAAAGTTAAAATTAACTGTCCCAATATCTTATATGCTGTTATAGATATCACTAATATGGACAATACAATACAATTTTTAAATGTTGCCAATATGTAATAATAATTAATTAAAATTATATGATGGCTATTTAGCTAAAAACAAGGGGGAATATATATGAATATAACTTTTTCAATGTTAGCAGATCCTAAGCGACAAAGTATTGATTGGTCAAAAGTTATTTCACAAATAAGAACATTAACTAAAACAGTTATAAGGGAAGATGGGGTAAATACTTTTGTATGCCCTTGTAATAATAATTATGAAGTAATATTATTCGATACTATTATCCAAACAGGGAAAAAATTTAATGCAAAATTTATTCTTACTCCTTATAGAAATATAGAAGAAACTATTTCTTCTAAAACAAAATATTTATATACTAACATTCAAAGAGAAGTTGATATAATTCATCCAATTCAATCAGCTAGTATATTACTACAAAGAAGTAAGTATCTATTATTATTTGGGGAAACTAATATTAATAAATACAAAAAGATAATAAACTTTTGTAAGAAAAATAATAAGCAATTAATTTTTCTAGATAGTGATTATCTATTTGTAAATATTTAATATTGTTTAAAATAAATAAATTAAATCGGTGTACAAGCAATCACACGAGGTGTTTAAAGGAGGGTGAATAATTGAGAATGTAAAGACATATATGATTGCCAAAGGATACTCTTTTAATGTTATTACTGACATAGGAAGTGGAATAAACTACAATAAAAAAGGATTGAATCAATTAATAGATATGATAACTAATTCAGAAGTTGAAAAGATAGTAATTTTATATAAAGATAGATTATTAAGATTTGGTTTTGAAATCATAGAAAATCTATGCAATAAATATGGAGCTACTATTGAAATTATAGACAATACTGAAAAGACAGAAGAACAGGAATTAGTTGAAGATTTAATTCAAATTGTTACAGTTTTTAGTTGTAGACTTCAAGGTAAAAGAGCAAATAAAGCTAAGAAAATCATTAAGGAGTTATTGAAAGATGATACTAGCAAAGAAGATTAGGATTATTCCAAATATGGAGCAAGAGCAACAACTTTGGAAATCAGTTGGTACTGCAAGGTTTATTTATAACTGGACGCTTGCAAGGCAAGAAGGAAATTATAAAAATGGTGGAAAGTTTATTAAAGATGGTGATTTGAGAAAAGAAATCACCATAATGAAGCAAACAGAAGAATATAAATGGCTTAAAGAAGTGTCTAATAACGTAGCAAAACAAGCTGTAAAAGATGGTTGTAATGCTTATAAAAGATTTTTTAAAGGATTTGCAGATAAGCCACGATTCAAGAGCAGAAAGAAAAGTAGACCATCATTCTATAATGACAATTTAAAATTAAAAGTTAAACCTAAAATGGCTTTAATTGAAAAAGTAGGTTGGATTAAAACAGCAGAGCAAGTGCCTATGAATATTAAATACACTAACCCAAGAGTAAGTTTTGACGGAAAGTATTGGTACTTATCTGTAGGTGTTGAAAAAGAAAATTCAAAAGTAGAATTAACTGGTGAAAGTATTGGAATTGATGTTGGTATAAAAGACCTTGCAATATGCTCTAATGGAATGACTTTTAAAAATATTAATAAAACAAGGTTAGTTAAGAAATTAGAAAAAAGATTACGTAGATTGCAACGTAAAATATCTAAAAAATATGAGTTAAATAAAGAAGGGAGGAAGTTCGTCAAAACTAGCAACATTATAAAACTTGAAAAGCAAATTAGATTACTTCATAGAAGATTATCTAATATTAGGAACAATTACTTACACCAAGCAACTACTAAGATAGTGAAAAACAAGCCATCAAGAGTAGTTATGGAAACACTTAATATTAAAGGTATGATGAAGAATCGTCATTTATCTAAAGCAATCGCACAGCAAGGATTATATGAATTTAAAAGGCAACTTCAATATAAATGTGAGTTCTATAGAATTGAATTTGTTGAAGCTGATAAATGGTATCCATCATCAAAAATATGTAGTGAGTGTGGACATAAAAAGACTAAATTATCACTATCAGAAAGAACTTATATCTGTGAAGAATGTGGAGTTGTAATTGACAGAGATTTTAATGCTTCAATTAATTTAAGCAGATATTCAGCATAACTACTTAAACAGTTATGTTTGAGGTGTAGGATTCGTTGTATCCGAAGTTAAGCCCTCGGAGTGCTATACAAACCAAAGTAGCTACGGCAAAATGGAGTACGTTGAACAGGGAATTAAACAAGCTTTATAGAGTTTTATAAGGTTTTGGCAACGGTCCAAAGGAGATGATATCCTTAGACAATTTGGATATACCTAAGAAAAAGGTAAATCAATTTAAAAAGAAAAAAATGAAAAAAGATTAAAAAAATATGAATGGTTACTTAATAATAAAGAAATAAAGTAAGCTATATTTAGAAAATTAAATATAGCTTACTTTATTTTTTTATAATGAAATAATAAATAACAGTAAAGAATTTTAGAAAGAAGGTTGTAATATATGGCTCAATTAATAATAGCAGAAAAGCCTAGTCTAGCTATAAGTATAGTTAAAGCTATAGGTAATATGGAAAAACATACTGGTTACTTTGAAAATCAAAATTATATAGTTAGTTTTGCTTATGGGCACTTGTTAAGATTATATGATATTGATGACTATATGAATACAGAACGAACTAGATGGAATTTAGAAGAACTACCCTTTATTCCACAAAAATTTAAGTTTAAATTACCCAATGATGAAGGTATAAAAAAGCAATATAACGTTATAAAATCACTAATTAAAAGAAATGATGTAACTACTATAATAAATTGTGGTGATGCTGATAGAGAAGGCGAAGTAATTATAAATAATATTATCTATAGAATTTTTTCAGAAGAAAAAATAAAAAAAGAAGTAAAAAGACTTTGGCTACCTGAGCAAACAGAGGTATCAATAAGAGAAGGACTAAAAAATTTAAACGATATTTCTAAAACTAAAAATGTATATATGGAGGGTTTGGCTAGGACATATATAGATTGGTTATTAGGAATAAATCTTACTAGATTTATAACCTTAAAAGCTGGTGGAATAAAACTACCTGTTGGTAGGGTACTAATACCTATTGTAAAGTTTATATATGATAGGGACCTAGAAATAGAACATTTTAGACCTGAGCAATATTATGAACTAGATGTTTTAATTAATAAAAATGGAAAAGAAATTAAGACTAAAGTTAAAGATTTAAAATATTCTAAAGATGAGAAAAACAAGGCATTACTTAAATTAGAGCAGTTAAAAAAAGAGAAAGCCATAGTAACCAAAGTAACCAAAAAAGATGTAGTAAAATCTCCTAAAAAATTATTTTCATTAGATAAATTGCAAAGTAAAATGTCTACTGATAATAAAATATCTCTTAATGATACTTCAAAAATTTTACAAGGGCTTTATGAAAAAGGCTATGTAACATACCCTAGGACAAACTCAGAGTACTTAGCAACTAAGGAAAAAGATAAATTTAATAATATAATATCAATAATAAAACAAAAGGAAAATATAGATATATCTTTAAGAATAACAAATCAAATATTTAATGATGCTAAGATTGAAAGTCATTCAGCTATAACACCAACTATAAAAATACCTAAGGATACCGATCTAACAGAGAAGGAATTAATTGTATATAATACTATCAAAAATAGATTTATCAGTAATTTTTTAAATGAAAAAACTATAGTTGAAGAAACATCAGTAGTAATTCAGATAGGGAGCGCTACTATAGAATTGAAAGGGAATGTAATAAAAGATGAAGGTTTTTATAAATTTGAAAAGGAAGAAAGTAAACAAAAACAAATTCCTAACTTTAATCAAAATGAAATAGTAGATTGTAAATTATCTCTAGCTGAAAAAGAAACTCAAAAACCTAAAAAGGTCACTGAGGCTGAATTAAATACTTTTCTTAAAAATCCATTTAAGAAAAAAGAAATCGATGAAAATGATGATGATGAATATAAAGCTATATTACAAGGAATAGAAATAGGTACCGTAGCTACTAGAAGTAATATTATTGAAAATGCTAAAGAATATGAATATATTATGGAAAGTAAAAGTTCATTGTCATGTACTAATAAAGGTAAAACATTAATTGAAATATTAAATAAACTTAATATTGATATGTCAAAAGAAAAAACAGTGCAGACTGGCCAATTATTAAAACAAATTTATAGGCAAGAGAAAAATATTGATTATGCATTAAATCTTGTTAAAAAAGATCTTGGTGATATCATTTTAGATAATAATATTATAATTGATAAAATCTTAATAGAAAGACTATCTATAGGTAAATGCCCTTTATGCGGTGGAACTATAATTGAAGGTAAAAAAGGTTATGGCTGCTCCAATTGGAAAAATGGTTGCAAATTTGTTATATGGAAAACTATTGCTAAGAAATCTATTACATCTTCTAACGTTAAAGATTTATTAAATAAAAAAGAAACTAGTATTATAAAAGGTTTTAAAAAGAAAAATGGAGATAAATTTAGTGCTAAACTAATATTAAAAAAGGATAATACTATAGGATTTGCCACCTCTTTCAATAATATTGCCTTAGGCAAATGCCCTCTATGTGACGGAAATATAATAGAATGTAGTAAAGGATACAATTGTTCTAATTGGAAAAATGGTTGCAAATTTTTTATACGGAAAACCATTGCCAATAAATCTATTACTCCTTCTAATATCAAGAAATTATTATCTTCAGGTGAAACTAATGTTATAAAAGGTTTTAAAAAGAAAAATGGAGATGATTTTGATGCTAAATTAATGCTTTTAAAAGATGGTGAAGTAACATTTAAAAAAAGATAGTAAAGTAACATTTAAATTTTAAATATAAAATGTATAGTTTCTATATTTTAATATAGTAATTATACATTTTTTTATTTGCGAAATAATAATTAATTAAATAAAGTATATGGCTTATAAAAGCTAAAATTTAAAGGGGGAAGAAGCATGTATACTGCTTATAAATTAGCACATAAGGAATTTGAAAAGGAAAATTATAAAGAAGCTATTAAACTATATCAAGATTCAATATCAGATATGAAGGATATGGAAGATACTGAATATATAAAACTTCCATTATATAATATCGGAGTTTGCTATATGAAACTTAAAAGATTTGGTAAAGCTTTAAAATATTTAACAGAAGCAACTAAAATAGATCCAAAATATAGCAAGGCATTTTTTAATAAAGGATTTTGTCATATACAGCTAAACCATAATAAAAAAGCCTTAGTAGCAATGAATACTGCATGGGCTTTAGATAATAATGACAAAGATTGTGAAACAGTAATAAATATATTACTTAAAAATTTTAAAAAATAATATATAGGGGGAACAGCAATGACAAAATTAATTATTGGTGTAGTTTTATTAATAATTGCAAACATTTTAATAGAAGAAATAAAGGAAAATATTAAAAGGAAAGAAGAAAATATTAAAAAGAATATTATTTGTAGATGTCCATTTTGTGGCCAATATATAATTAAAGAAAAAAACAATTATATTTGCACTAGTAATAAGAATGGATGTTTATTTAATATCAAGAAATCTATTTGTAATACAGAAATTACAGAATTAGATATCTTAAAATTAATTGCAGAAGGTAGAAGTAAAATATTTACTTCTAAATCCCAAAATGATAATCTAGTTAATTTTCAACTGCAATTAGATAACAATAAAGAAATAGTAGAATTTAAATATTGTAATTCGAGTTCAGAAATAAATTCAGAACCATGTGAAGAAACAATAATTACTGTAATATAGCTAAGATTTTCTTAGCTATATTTATTTTTTGAAATAATAATTATTTAAGTAATATTAATGGCTTAAAGCTAAAATTTTAAAAATTTAGTATATGAGTATATATGCTAGATGTAATTTAAGGAGGGTTTATATGTTTCAGCAAAGTAATTTATTTGATTTGCTTGATACATCTAAAAATATAATTGAAGAAAAGCAGGTCAATAAAAATAACACCCATGAAAAGGCAATAATTGAATTAATAAATAAAAGAAGAAGACAAGTCTTAGTTCATAGCTGCATTTATTATAGGCTAAATGACAGTTTAATAGATGACTACACCTATGATAAATGGGCTAGAGAATTAGAAAATCTTCAAGATATGTATCCTGATTTATTAGAGGATTGTATTTATAAAGATGATTTTAAAAAATATTCTAGTGCTACGGGATATGATTTTAAATCTTTAGGTGATCCTAGAATATTAAATAGAGCAATAAAACTTTTAAGATTTTCTAAGCAAAATATATAATAGGGGGAGTTTAAGAATGGAATTGTTTATTAAAAGCTTAAGTATGAAAGGATTTAGTAAACATAAACAAGAAGCTGTTTATGAATTTAAAAGAGATAATCAAATTTTTGGAGAAAATGAAGAAGGTAAAAGTACTATTGGTGATGCAATAGCATGGGGATTTTTAAATAGCGATTTAAATGGTGTAGAAAGAAGTATATCTCATTTAAAAAATCTTTCTTCAAAATATACTATAGTAAAAATAAACTATAGTATAGATGATAAGGAGTATGAATTAATCAGAAGAAGTGGATATTCTAATAACAATGGTTTGTTTGTAGATGGTACTAAAACTACAACTGAAAAATTATTAGCAGAACAATTTAACTGTGATAAAGATTTATTTTTATGCCTAATTAATCCAAACTACTTTTTTTCATTTACTCCTAAAAAAAGTAGAGAATTTCTCAATAAATATCTCCAAAAAATACCTAAATCTAAAATTATGAAAGAATTTTCGGATTATGAAATTGAAATATTAACTAAAGAAAAATTTAATTTTAATAATCCAAATCTTTCTTTAATAGAAAAAAGAGATGATATTAGTGAATTAGAGAAAGATTTAATATATACAGATGGAATGATAGCTAGTATGGATTTATCAAGTATCAATGATCCTACTGAGAATGAGTTAAAAGATGAAACTAAATTAAAAAATCAAATTATTGAATTAAAATCCGCTATAGAAAGTATTTTATCTGAGAATCTTCATACTGACACAAATATAAATGAAGACGAAGATGTAAAGGGAAAAAAGAAATTAGAAATAGAAATAGCAAAAATAGAAGCAGAAAAATTTATTGACACAGATCAAGAACGATTAAATAAATTAACTAACGAATATAATAATATTCGTAATGAATATAAAAATCCTCCTATCGAAAAGCCAATGCTACAAAATATACAAATTCTACAAAAAAATGTTGCTAATTTACAAAATCAGTATAGAGAATTAGCAAATAAAATTAATAAGATTAACAAAAATAAAACTCAATGTCCTAAATGTGGATTTTTATTTCTGTCCACAAATGAACAAATACTAAATGAATTATTGAACTCTTTGGAAACAATTAAAAATAACGGACTAACAGCTAATCACCAGTTAGAAGAAGCAATTAATAATAACGAAAAACAAAAGAAAAAATATATTCAAGAAGTAAATGAATATAGAAAACTTAAAGAAAATGAAGGTAAACAAATATCTAGACAAATATGTCACTTACAACAAATCACAATAAAAAAAGAAAAAGCATTTCAAAATAATAAAAATAATAAATTAGCTCAACTAAGAAATCAAATATCAATATTAAATAATAAAATCTTAGCAAAACAGAAAACAGAAAAAGAGAAAATAATAAAATTTAAACAAGAAAATCAAAATAAAATAATTAAATTAAAAAATGATTTATCTAAATTAGAATCAGAGTTAAATCAAATACAACAATATAACAACCAAATAAGTACAAAAGAAAAATTAGCAACAGAAAATAAAAATAAAATTGCAAGGTTAAAAAGAAAAAAAGAAGATACTAATAATAGAATATCTTCATTGAAATTAACTATAGATATTATTAAAAGATTCATTTCAGCTAGGGTTAAATTACAAAGTAATTATATACAAAAACATCTTAATAAAACAGAAATAATCTTTGAAAAAATTAGCAAGACTTCTGGAGAAGTTAAAGATGTTTTTGAAATACACTATGAAGATAAACATTTAAATATGTTATCTAATTCTACCAGAATAAGAACAAGTATAGAAATCAGAAACATGTTATCAATTATTTCTGATTTAAATTTGCCAATGCTCATTGACAATGCAGAAAGTATTACACATTTTGATAGACCTAATTGTCAATTATTCCAATTAATCGTTAAAAAGGACCAACCATTATCTATTATTAGTGCTTAATCTTTTAAAAGCAATGCTATTTTAAAAATATAAATAGCATTGCTTTTTTATTTATTTTTGAAAAAAGCAATAATAATTATTTAAATTTAAAATCACGGTTTGAGAACTAAAACTTTAAGAACTAAAACTTTAAATTAGGAGGAGTTTAAAATGAATGAAAATTTAAAAAATGCTGAGGAAAAAATAAAAAGAGAACATGAAGAATTTAGAGAAGAAATAGGAGAAATGAAACCTATGCAAATATACACTATGGCTGGGGTAATTATATTTACTGAAGCTACTGTATATCATATAAATCAACTTATTTGTGAAGAATTAGCTGATTTAATCGCTAGCAATAATGCTACATTAAAAGGAGCGGTACAGTATATTATATCGCAAGTTAGAAATAAATATGGTCAAATGGGGGACCTTCCCGTAGAAGAATTTCATCAACTGATTTGGGATTATTATAACATAAACCATGCTGCTGCTAAAAAAGCTATGGAAGAAAGAACAAAAAAAATGGAGGAAAGAAAAAAAGAAATAATTAAGCAGGGAAAAAATAATACACTTAAAAAGAAAACTAATCAAATCAATATTATCGATGTTTTAAATACTTCTACTAGTAATAAAACAAAAGCAAATAGTGATGATGTAAAAATAAAGATAGATGATATAGAAGAACATGTAGAACAAATCCCAGCTCCCAAAGCAGGACCTCTACAAGTATCTTTATTTGATTTTTAATTTTAACTTTATATGGCTATAAACTAAAATTAGGAGGAACAAGAAAATGAGAAAAGCAGAATTAAAAAATGTAACAATAGAAAATATAAAAAGAGATCTTTATATAGATAATATAGAATGTGATATAAAATATTTAATATCATCAAAAATTATTATAAATTCTCATAAAGAAAAAATATTAATTCTTTCTTTCTTTTTAAGAGAAAGTCTAGCTCTAAAATATAGAGTATTTTTAAATAAGCAAAGTAGAGAATATGCTACTTTATGCTTTGAAGATAATAAACAAACAAAATGGAGCACAGGAATAATAGAAAACATTATATCTTATAGATGGATAGAAGAATCATTATTAATAAATACAGAATCTATTAATTGTATCCTAAAGTATTTAACCGTTAAAGATACACCCTTACATCATGTTTGTAAATTTCAACATGATATATTAAATGAAAAGCGTATTAAAAGATACTCTGTTGAAATAGAATATATTGATTCCTATATGAAAACCGTTCCCAAAATACCAAAAACCTTTTATAAATGGGTAGATGAAACAGCTTTAATAGATAGTAGATATATATTCTATAAATATAAAAGAACTACCAAAGCAGTTAAAGGATATTGTTCTCATTGTAAGCAAGAGGTTAGTATAACTAATCCTAAACATAATAAAAAAGGAATTTGTCCTTGCTGTAAAAGTTCTATAATCTTTAAGTCAGAAGGAAAAGTTGGTTGCTTACAAGATAAGGCTGTTTGTTGTTTGATTCAAAAAGCCAATCAATCTAATCTTGTAATTAGATATTTTGAAATTGTAAAAACTTACGGTACTAACTATAGAGAACCCAAACTATCTATATTTGAATGTCTAAGAGACTTTAATGACGGGTATTCTGTAAAAGAATTTGAATATAGAAATTTTGTACCTACAAATGAAAATAGATGGTGCAAAGGAATTCGTTCTGGTCTTTATGCACATCAATATGATTTTTGGAATATAGCATTATACACTCGCAATTTAGATAAAGTACTTAAAAATACAAAATATCAATATTCTCAACTAAAACCTTATGCAACTCAAAAACAAGGATTTAAATTTCCTGTATATAGTTATATTTACTGTTCTAAGAAATATCCATTTATAGAGTATTTGTGGAAATTAGGATTAAGTAATTTAATAGATTTTATTTTGTATAACAGTGATTATCAGGTAAAAAATCTATTTAATTTATCAGGTAAAAACTTTATGGAAATATTAAAATTAGATAAAAATTACTTATTTAAATTGCAAAAATTAAATGCCACTGGAAATGAATTAAGCATTTTTCAAAATGCTTATAAAAATAAAATTAAAATGACAAATGAAGAATTTAAATTTATATCTAATGTAGGATATTTTTATTCAAATGATTTTTTTACTATTCGTAAATATTCATCATTTCATAAAACTATCAAATATCTAGAAAAGCAAAAAACAATATTAAATAATCCTATGTCAAATATAATAATAACATGGAAAGACTACTTAGAAAAATGTATTCACTTGGAATATGATTTATCTAATGAATTTATTTTATTTCCTAAAAATTTAAAAGAAAGACATGATGAAATTTGTCTTGAATTTGATAAACACAAGATGGAGATATATAATAAAAAAATTTATCAGAGATATGAAGAGCTTTCTAAATTATATAATTGGAAATATAAAGATTATATAATAGTTGTAGCTTCTAGTGCAGATGAATTAATAAAAGAAGGCCAAAAATTACATCATTGTGTTGGCGGAGCTTATAAAAGAAAAATGGCCAATGGAGAAACTAATATTCTATTTTTAAGGAAAAAAGATAATCCTAATAAATCTTTTTACACTATAGAAGTAAGAGATAATTGCATTCTTCAGACTAGAGGATTTGAAGATAAAGATCCAACATCAGAAATAGAAAAAGTAATTGAAATGTTTAAAAGAGAGAAATTAAATAATAAAAGAATTGCTTAATAAGCAGCCTTCATCATTATATGGTGAAGGCCCTTTTATTTTTAAATAAAAATTTTTTAATTTGTATATATAAATATTATGCAAGCACAATGCAAATTTGTTGATTGGAGGTACATCATTTTATGCTTAATATCATAGTAACGAAACATGCTATAAATCGTTATATTAGCAGAATATTAAGCGATGGTGAGAAAGTTAATATCACTAAAATTAAAGAAGACTTAATTAATATTGCATTAAATGGTCAATTAATTACTAAGAAAAAAATGATTAATGAAGAAAATTCGTGGAAAAAAGTTATCCAATATGATGAGATAACTATATTGGTTATTGAGAAAAAATACTCTCTTGTTATTATTACATGCTTAGGAGATAATACCAGCCATAAATGGTACAAAACTCAGAAGTTAAAAGATCAAAGAAAATTATATTAATAGATCTAGCAGAGAGAGACTTAATAATAGGATCGCAAAAAAACAATAAAGAATCTGAAAAATATAAAGAAGAATTATTAAAAAGATATGAGGGATTAATAGTTCAATGGACTAACAAATATTTTAAAATCCTAAATGTACAAGGCATGGAATTTGACGATTTATTGATTGATGCTAAATTAGGATTTTTAAAAGCTTTAGAAAAATTTGATATTAATAAAGGAAATGCATTATCTACTTACGCCACTCATTGCATGCGAAATTATATATTAAATAGCATTCGCGTTAATAACAATATGATTAAATTGTCTTCCAGGGAAGTAAATAAAAGAATTAAATTAAGTAAAAAGCTCAAAGAAAATATGCTTAATAAAAGTAATTATAAATTTAATTACAATGTATATAATAAAATTTTCTCACAACATAATGTGAGGTTAATAGATACTCATGAATATCAATCTTATTTAGATAATTCAAGCATAGAACAAGAAATATCATCGGAAGAAATGTTTATGGAAAAAGAGCAGAAAAGATTTAATACATGTCAAATAGTATCAGCATTAAAGATTTTAGATAAAACTGAATTATTCATTATAGTACATTATTTTGGTTTATTTAATAAAAAAAAGCGGACATTAAGAGAACTTTCAAAGCGGCTTAATATTGGATATGAAAATACAAGAAAAATAAAAGGAAAAGCTTTATCTAAAATAGAGTGTCATTTCGAAAAAAACAATATAAAAATAGAAGATTTTAAAAATATTTTTTAAAAATTTTACCTCAAATAAAAAAACGCAATAATAACTAATTGAGGTGATAAAAATGAATATTTTAACTAACACTCTATTAACTGTTAATACTCAGTTACCCAATGCATCTAATGTATCACCTGTTTCTCCTGCTGAATTCGGTCAACGAAGTGGTTCAGCAATAGATTCTTTCACACAAGCTTTTGGTGGAATGATAGTACCTTTAATAATGCTAGCATTCATTATCTCTATTATAGTTTTTTTAATAGGAACTGTCGTTCAATCCAAAAACTTAAGAAAAGTAGGGGCAGGTGGTATTGGTGGAGCTATTCTAGGATTCATTCTTTATATAGCAAGTCCGTTAATCTTGGGACTTATATATCATGCAACACAAACGCTGAGAGGGTAACTGTATTTATAGGAGGTCTTTATAAAATGCTAAATCCTATAAAAAACAATAAAGCAACAACTCTTGTATTTGCCCAATATTTAGTATTAATCATTTTTCTAATATTAGCCATAATACAAAGTTCTGCTACATTATTTCATTAAACTGTATTATTAAAAAATGATGTCCGGAGGTATGGTACTATGATGAATAAAATTATGAAGAAATTTAGTAATGTTAAAATAACTACTAACGCATTTTTAACAATATTATTAACAAATATATTATGTAGTCCAGTTTTGGCTGCTCCTGCTCAGGGTGGATCCGTTGTTAATGGTACACAAGCTTCAGAGGTTGGAAATAGAGTTGTTCAAGCTATAAAAGCAATTTCTTTCCCGATAGGTTCCGCATTAATATTTTTGTGTATAGTATTATCTGCAATCAGGATTATTTCTACACATTATAATCCAAATGCTCGTTCAGAGGCATTGAGGAGTATTTTGTGGATTGCTATAGGTGCCTTAATATTAGGCTCTGCATTTATTATAGCAGGTGTATTTGTTAACATAGCACAAATGTAGATTAATTATTATGGAATTCAGTACACATCATACTGAGTTCCATAATTTTAACGAAGGGAGAGTTATAAAAATGAGAGAATTTAAAATACCTTATGATATATCGCATGAAGAAAAAATATTAGGTGGATATTTATCCTTACGTCAAATAGGATACTGTGTTGCTGCCGCTACTTCTCTTGCGATTTTTTTCACGCACATATATATATTTATCAAAATATTGTTTGTGTTATTAGTTCTAGGATTTACAATGAGTTGTAGTTTCATTAAGATAAATGGCCTTTACTTTGATAAGCATTTAAAATATTACCTTAAATTTAAAAAAAGGAATAAATGTTTACTATATAAAAGATAAAATAACCAATAAGGAGTCGGTATAAGTGAAAATAGGTATTATTATAAGTATCGTTTTAATGCTTTTATCCGTAGTTATTGTTGTGGGAACTTGGCTGTTTATAAAAAATGACACTAAAAGTAAATCACAACAAAGGAAAGCTGAATTAGACAATAAAAATAAACACATACCCAAAAACAGATCCAAAAATAAAGAAATGATAAACAAAATAAATAATATATGGGATATAGAAGATATAAGAAACAATATGATTATATTAAAAGATAATAGATACAGTGTAATATTATCTGTATCTACTATAGATTTCAATTTGTTATCTATTGATGAACAAACAGTTGTAGAAAATATCTTAAGAGATACGGCCCTACAATTTCAATACTGCGTTCAATTTTACAGCACTACTCACAATATAGATACATCTAGCAACATAAATGAGATTCAAGAAAACATGATAAAAGAAAACAATGTTCATAGAATTTCATATGCAAAACATTATTCTAATTTTTTATCTACTTTAATGAATAGTAGAAACATATCTGTTAGGAAAAATTATATCATTATTAGCTATGATGGACCTTTTGATAAAGCTTCCAGTGAATTAAATAGAAGATGTGCAATGGTTCAAGAGAGTTTAAAAAGAAAAAATATCACTACTAATGTATTACAAACAAACGAAATAATTGACTTATTACATGGTATATTGAATAAAAATTCTTCATTTAAACCTTCAAATTCTGTTCAAAGAGGTAGCTTATCATTGTATGTTGGAACTAAGGAGGAAAAAAAGAATGCTATTTAAAAAGAAAAAAAAGAATCACACAAATTTTAATGTAAAAATGAATAAAAACTATTATGAAAATATAGAGGATAATGTTCCTGAAAAATTTTCTTTTTTCTCTCCAGAAGCAATAATGGAAGAAAAGGATTATATGTATTTAGGTCATGAACATTATATTCGCTCATTTGCTATTTCCGTATATCCTAGGAAAATTTATGTTGGTTTTTTGGATGCATTATTTAATATAGGCGAGATAGATCTATCTGTATATTGCGATGCTGTACCTAACGATATAGTAGTCAAACAATTAACAAAAAAATCTGTTCAAGCTATGTCTGAGTATAATGTATACATGAATCGTGGAGATATATATAATACTCCTGTATTAGAGGAAATGATAAGAGACTTAGAAGAGGAAAGAGCTAATGTACAAACTAATAAAGACAAATTATTCTTTGTTACTATAAGTATAGTATTACATGCTAAATCTTTAGAAGAGCTCCAGGAAAAAACCTTACAAATTGAAGATATGTTTGCAGGAAAAGCAATGCAAACTAGAACGTTAACTAATCGTCAAATTGATGGATTAATTAAATCGATTCCTGTATGTCAACCAAATATAAAAGAATATGAAAGAAATATGACAAGCTATGGTGTCTCTGCTCTATTTCCTATTTCTAATCCAGATTTAACACATCCTAATGGTGCTTATGTAGGTAGAAATTTATTTAGTGGCTCTCCTGTATTTATTAATCAATTTATTGGACCACCATTATTGAATAATCCTAATATAGGTGTATTTGGTATACCAGGTAGTGGTAAATCTGTATTTATAAAAAGTTTCATAAACAAACACTCTTCTCTAGGTACTAAAATAGCTGTTTTAGATCCAGAAGGAGAGTATAAAAAGAGCATAGTCGATTTAATGGATGGTGTTTATATAACTATTACAGCAGGTGAAATATCTGGAATAAATCTATTTGACATATCACCTGATTTTAATGAAAAAACTGGTGTAGAATTTGTTCCCATAATGGATAAAGTAAGTGATATAAAAGATTTATTATCTTCCATTATGCGAAGTACATCTGGAAGGCCATTAAATGGTCTTGAACTAGTAGCTGTAGAAACAGCAGTAATAGAAACTTACGCAAACTTTGGAATTAATAAAGATATTAATTCATTATACCAAAAAGGTGGCACTAAGTTACCTGATGGCAGTTATGCTGTCGGCAGAGTAAAAAAGAAAATGCCAACATTAAGTCATTTTCATAAAAATTTAAGTAAAAAGCCAAATGCAAAAGAGCTATCAAATATATTAATCCCTTATTTAAGAAGTAATTCAATGGGTATGTTCGATTGTGAAAGTACTTTACCAGATGATGTTAAGATAATAGGATTTGATTTATCTCATATAACAGATGAATTTACAAAATTCTATTCTACATTTGTTTTGTTATCTTGGCTATGGCAAAAATTCGTTATGCAAAATAAAAGTGTTAAAAAGATAATAGCAGTTGATGAAACGTGGATGTTTGTAAAGTATCCAGAAAGTGCTCACTTCTTAGAAGTACTCGCTCGTAGAGGAAGGAAACATAAATGCTCTTTATTATTCGCTAGTCAGTATATAGATGAATTCTTAAACAATGAAAGTGGCCTAGCTGTAATTAAATCTTGTGCTACATCAGTTCTTTTAAGACAAAATCCACAACCAGCTGAACAAATAGTACAATACTATGGATTAGCTAGTGGTACTAAAGAATATCTAACTACTTTTAGCAACGGTGAATGTATTTTATCTATGCAGGGAGCAGTTACAGCAGTACAGGTAGAACCTATACCATATGAATTCCCTTATATAACAACTTCTTAATATTTAAGGATAAAACAAGCTATTTAAATAGCTTGTTTTTGTCATATAGATATAGTTTTTTATTTATTTATAATAGAGTGCAAATTTTAAACCCTAACTAAAAGATAGGTATATATAAATATATAGATATAAAATATTTCTACAATTATTGTGTTTAAGCTATAAAAAACTATAATACATAATAGATAGAGAATTATTAAAAGAAAGGTAGTGCTTTTATGTTAGGAGTATTTATTTTAATATATTTATTATCTATATTTTATTTGCCTAGATTTGCTTTTATCTTAACAGTATTTATGTCATATGGTTTCATTAAAAATAAAAATTATAT
Source organism: Clostridium sporogenes (assembly GCF_001889325.1). Taxonomy (NCBI): domain Bacteria; kingdom Bacillati; phylum Bacillota; class Clostridia; order Eubacteriales; family Clostridiaceae; genus Clostridium; species Clostridium sporogenes. Next base: position 4,145,359 of record NZ_CP013243.1, read on the forward strand.
TTTATCTCAAATTCTTTTATGTATATGGATTATTTCTCCTTTCATATATGAATTTGCATTAACATCAAAAATGAATTTTTTTACTAATGTAATAGAAACAATTACTACTAAATTATATATTTATAAATTAGTATCCGTAGGTGAAATTCCTCAAATAGATTGGGGATGTTATTTAACTATTGCAATAGTTTTAAGTTTAATTAATGTTTCAATATGCCACGCTTCTAACTTTATAAAAAAACATACTAAAAATAATAAAAGAATAATTAAATCTATAAGCAGAGGGTAATTTTAAAAATTACTCTCTATTTTTTTAAAAAGAAATAATAATTTATAAACACCTAATAGGAGAGTGATTTAGTTGAAATGTAAAAAAATATTTAAAAATATGATATTAACTTTTTTAATGATACTATGTATTAATATTATTGCGCCTTCTTATATAAATACTATATCAACAACAAAAGAACACAAAATAGGAATTGTTTATGCAGATGCAGTAATGAAAGGTGATGGAATAACACCACAAAAAATAAAGGTAGATTCTAAACCTGCTAAAGAAAAAGTTAAAGAAGAAAAGGAAAAAGCTAAAGAAGCAATAAACAATATAGAAGGTGCTGGGAAATTTGAAAAAATAATAGCAAATCTAATTATTAGCTTTATTTGTGGATTTACAAGTTTTATTAATTCACAAACAGAATTTTCTACATTAGATAATATTGTGTTTAATAAAGGCTTATCCGTTGATGGATATTCTCCAATAATTAAGGCAGACTGGGCCAATATGGATAAATGGTTTGGATATTCAACTGCTATTGCATGTTTTTTAATAGTTATAGCTACGGTTGCTATATCCCTAAAATTCTTTAGAGCATCTTATAATGCTCATTACAAACAAGAAGCTAAAGATAGTCTTGTAAGATTACTTATAGCCTCAATAATAATAGCAGCTACCCCTCTTTTTGTAAGATTATTAATATATATTAATAATGAATTAACATATTTATTCTACAATCTCTTAAATAATGGTAAAGTGACTTTAGATACAACTTTAGGTGGTGCAAACCTAATTAAAAGTTTAGATACAGAGAGTCCTTTAGCTGCTGCAGTGTTCTATGGTATGTTCTCTTTTTTAGGTATAAAAATAAATATAGTATTTCTTATTAGATATTTTTCTATAATAGTATATTATGTTCTAACACCTATTGTTGCAGTACTCTGGATTATAGACAAAAATATCAATGGTGCACAAGTATGGTTAGGTGAAATGTTATCTAATATATTTATGCAATCAGCTTATGCATTGTTATTTTCATTATATTTAGTCTTTGTTGCAAAGCATAGTTGGGCAGCGCAATTAATATGGGCAATTTTAATTGTAACATTAGCTGATATTGTAAGAAATATGTTGCAGGGTACATTAACTAAAATGGCTGGTATGGATGAAAATAAAAAAGCTAACGGCATATTAGGTGCTGTTGGAGCTACAACCGGAATAGTAGCAGGTGTTGCAGCTTCATTTTCCAATCAAGCAAAAAACATTGCAAGTACAATGACTAATAAACCGGCAACAAACAATGGAGATAATCAAGCTACTCAATCTACTGGTTTTATCAGAGCCGCTAAAAAAGTATCTAAAGGAGCCACTGGCGTTGTTGGAAATGTTGCAAAATTATCTAGTATACCTGCTGTATTAAATAGCAGTAATCCTAATGCAACTGCTAATATGATTAATCGCTCAGTTGATTCTACTCAAAATATTATAAATGATGGAATTGACTCTATAGGAGATGTTACAAATAAAGCAACTGAAGCATATAAATCATATTCTTCAAATTATTCAGAACAAAAAGGATATGATCCTAATAAAAATATATTTGAAAATGCATATGATAGTATGAAAAAAAACAAACATTTAGATTCTTTTACTAATAATAAGAACAATACTAATAATCAAAGTAATACTGAAGAAAAGGTAGAGCAGTCTTTTACACCTAACAAACAATCTTTTACACCAAATAAGCAATCTTTTAACTCTGGTAATCAAAATTTTAAACATAAAAGTAATAATCATAAAAACAAAACTAACTTTCCTAATTTTGATAGTAAAAGCTATAAAGGTTAGGTGATGATATTATGCTGAGGAAAAAGTGTAGCCGTATGAAAAAAAAGATATTAAAGTATATAAAGAAAAAAGCTAGAAGATTGTTAATTATATTAATGCCATTTATTTTACTCTTAATATTTTGCTGCGCAATTATAGATTTCTTCTACTTTACTTTTCCTGAAGAATCTTCAAAAGATATTAAACAAAAAGAGCTAAAAGTATACTGTCAACAAATAGTAGAAAAATGCAATAAAAGTAATACAATAGTTAATGATAAGAATGTTCATAAACTAAGTGATTCTTTAAAAAGAGATGAAGAGTTACAATTAAAATGGAATGATGTTTATGCTATAGCAGTATTCTATAATTCTAGTACAGATAAGGAAATCAATAAAAAATTATTAGATGATATCGCAAAAGAATTAGCACCTAAATTTGAATATAAAACTTTTGAAAAAACTATAACTACTGTAAAGGAAATAGATGAAAGAAACAAAGATGGTATTTTAACTGGTAGAAAAATTAAAGTTACTGATACTAAAAAAGAAAACGAAATATTGTTAACCGAAGCTGATAGTCCTTATGGACATTATAAGTACACCTATGAAAAGGTAACAGAAAAAAATGTAGAAAACGGTGAAGAATCGACTTTAGTGTATTATAGAAATACAAGTAATGAATTAATAGGTGAAGAATATGAAAGATTTGATAAATATTTAAGTAAATTATTTAAACATAAAAATTTAAGTAAATCCGTTATGGAAATAGAGAGAGAAGAAGTATTTATGTTATCTGAAGGTATATTAAATGAAGAAGAGAATGTGGATTGGTTATTGGATGGCAATTCTTCCATGCAGTTTACATTTGATTCATTAGGTGGCGTAGATATTCCTCCTGAATTAATGAAGGTATTGATGAAATATTGTCAGGAATATAAGATGCCTCCTTGGTTAATATGTGGATTTATATATAGGGAAAGTTCATTTAATCCTAACTGTGTTACAGTTGCATATGGTTCTGGTAAATGGAGTAATTTAACTATAGCCGAAGTAAAAAATAATTATAGCTTACAAGCTACTTGTGCTGTAGGATTAATGCAAACAACTGAATGGGATAGAAAAGCTAAAGCTTTACACATCTCCAATCCTCGAAATGCACTATCAAGTATAGATGCTCAAATACATTTAGGTATGCAAGAACTATATGAAAAAATAAAAGAATTTTCTCATGTAGATACTAAAAAAGACAGAATAGATTGGGCCGGTAAAGGATGGGAAGAAAAGATTTGGAGAGGTTGTCAAGCATATAATGGTGGCACAAGCCGTTCTTATGCTTATAGTGAATATTTAAGAAGGCCCGACAAAACAGGTGTATTCGATATGGCTGACAAATATAAAGGTTCCATGATTGTTTCTTCTAACAATAGCGGCGGATCATCTATAGGTAATAAAGTAGTTAGTATTTGTAGGCAGCAATTAAATAAACCTTATGTATGGGGTGCTACAGGTCCAAGTTGTTTTGATTGTTCTGGTTTAATGTTATATTGTTATAACACTTGTGGTATTTCATTACCAAGAACATCAGAAGAACAATTTAGAGCAGGTAAATCTATTTCTAAGTCCTCTTTACAGCCAGGTGATTTAGTATTCTTTAGAAGCACCGGTACTAATACAGCCCCAGGTCACGTTGGCATGTATGTAGGTGGTGGAAATTATATTCATGCCCCAGGACGAAATAAAGTCGTAAAAATAGCAAAATTAGCTACCAGAGGAGACTACGTAGGGGCTAGAAGATATACAAAATAAGAAAAAACTATGTTTAGAGTAAGAAATTACTTTAGACATAGTTTTTATTTTTATTTGAAATTTTTCTATAAAATATGTATATATCTAAAAAATGAAATAATAATTTAAGGAGTGATAGATATGAATGTTGCTATAATGACTGGTATTGATGAATTAAATGATCAGATACAATCTAAAATAAAAGATTCATTAATTAGTATATATCCCAAATATTTGTTAGAAAACACTGCTGATATAGTCATTATCTCCCCTTTGATAGATATGTCCACTTTAAACATATCATTTCAAGATTTTTTATATGAATTAAGGAAAAGAGAAATAAGAATAATTTTATTATTAGGGGATAAGGACTCTGAATATTTGGGCTATGCACTCGCATTAGGTATTTATGATATAATTTTTGATCCATTTAATGAAGAAAAGATTATTAAGAAATTAAAATATCCGACAATGTTTTCTGAAATAGCAAAATTGTATCTAAATGTAGGAGGACAAATTAAATTTAAAAGTGATTCTAATTCAATTAATTCTGAAGATATAAACCTAAAAAAGCAAATCATTAACTTATTTACTTTATTAGGCTTAAATATTCAAAATACTAATCAATTAAGCAATAGAGAATTATTATCTATACTTGAGAAATTTATAATAGAAAAAATTTTATAACCATTTAGTTTATTATTGAAATAAAAATTTAGAAAATAAATTAAAAAACAAAGAAGGAGGATCTAGTTAAGTTTTTCTAAATTTTCTTAACTAGAATTTTAGTAGAATGAAAAAGATATTAAAATTCGGTGTAATTGGTATTCTTTTTTTATTTGTATTATTTTATACAATACTTAAAAATGTTAGCGGTACTACTAAAGTAATTGTGCTAAAAAATGATATTAATAAAGGCAAAATAATTACAGAACAGGATGTGGAAACAAAAGAAATATCTAATAAAAATGTATTGCCTGATATAGTATTAAATCAAAAAGATATCGTCGGTAAATCATTAAAAGTTGATAGATTGCAAAATGATTTTATACCAAAAAAAATAATTGGAGATACTGCAATTAAATTAAAATCTAATGAAGTGCTGCTTACAATTTTTATGCCTCGTGAAGATGCTAAGTTAATTAGTACAGGTGATGAAATAGCATTAGCATTAATAGAAAATAATTCTAATGAACACCCTCAAATAATAAAGGACTTAATTATAACAAGTATAGAAGAATTACCAAAAAAAGAAAATGATGATAATGCCAATAATAAGGTATTAGTTGCATTTAAGACAATAGACACAAATGCTTCTAAAATTGTACCTTATTTAAAACAAGATCAATATAAACCTATAATTTTACCTCAAAAAAATTCTACAAAAGAAAAAAATATGTCAAATGCAAATACTAAATAGAAATAATTTATTATCTTTTAGTATATATGCTATATATATTCAAAAACAATTTTATGGTAGGTGATTTTTAAAAATGATAATTAGTTCTTATTGCCCTTCAGGTAAAGTTGGTAAAACAACTACTAGTTTAGCATTAGCTAAGATAGCAGAAAAAAGAGGGCTAAAAACTTGTGTACTAGAATTTGATTTTTCTCCAGGAGATATACCTACATTATTAGATTTAGATATATCAAAGAATATATTAGATTTAATAGCAGGATATACAGATACTGCTATACAACAACCAAAAACTGAAAATTTTAAAGTAGTTATAGCAGGTTACCCTGATTATGTATCACAATTCACGTCAACTGATGTTAGAAATGCATTAGAACAATTAAACGAATTTTTTGACCTTGTAATAGTAGATATACAGCCAAATTTCATAGATTCTTGTATAGATATTTTTGAAGTATCAGATTATATTTTATTAGTACTAAATAATAATTATGAAATAGTAAGTAGAGCAGTCGGTAATCTTGAGTGGGGAATTAAAAGTAATTATTTCTCTAAAGATAAAATGCAAATATTAGTTAATAAAGCATCTAAAAAACAAAAAGATGACTTTTTGACAAATTCTATGTTACAACAAACAAATTCTGAATTATATTTGCCTATATTAAATACAGTACCTTTATTTAAAAATTTTCAAGGTTATAATGATGAAAGATTTTTAAAATATATTAATGATACTTTTAGCACATTATTTCCTCAATATAATAATGAGGATAATAAAGATAAAAAAGAAGGATTTTTTTCAAAGCTGTTTAAAGGCAAAGAGAAATCCAAACAAAAGCCTAAAAAAGATACTGAGCACTTAAGTTTACCATCTGTAAACACTAACTTAAATAGCATAGGAGAGGATAGTATGGGAGATATCAAAAATTTAGATCTAGGTGAACTATTTAATGGAAATGATAATATTAATAAAAATATTGTAACTGAAGAAAATCCTATTTTAAATAATAATGAAATTAATATAGGACCTACTTCTAATCAATCATCTGATTACATCGCTGAGCAATCAAATGAAACCATTAATACTAATGATGATATGGATGAATATGTAAAACAAGTAACAAATGAAAATAATATGTCAAATTCTAAGCCAGTAGATACTATTACAAATACAAATGAATACACATCTCAAGAATTTCAGAAAAATAATGAAGCTATTATCAATAATACTTCAAATTATAATGAACCTACATCTACTGAATCTACATTTAAAAATGCTTCATTAGGAGAAGCGTTAGCATTTCAGAATAACATAATAGAAATTTTGAATAATGCTAACCAAAAAATAACTGAATTAGAAGCTACTAATAAAAAATTGGAAGCTACTAATGCAACTTTAATAAATACTATAAATCAAAAAGAAGAAGAAATACTTTCTTATAAAAATCAATACAGTACTATAAATAAGCTTATAGAAAAAGAAAAAAACAAGATGCAAAATATCAAAAACAGCTTAGAAAATCTAATAAATACAATAGAATAAGGCTTAATATTAAGCCTTATTCTATTGTATACACGTTATATCAGATATACACTGAGGTGATATAGTTATGAATTATTATAAAAACAAAGAAGAAATAGACTTAACAAATTTTAATTTCGAATTATTAATACAAACTATTAGACCTATAATGTTAAGATATTCAGATCTTAATGGAAAAGACTTGAAAATTCAATTAAGGATTGTAATAAAACAACATCTATTGAAATCTACTTATAGATCTTATGCAGCTTCAAACAGCACTATTGATAGAATAACTGAAGAAGTTTATAGAAAAATGTATGGGTTAAATGTCATAGATAAATACCTAGCTTTGCCAGATGTTACAGACGTATTTGTGTTGGGCACTAAAATCATGTATATAGAAAATGGTACAAGGAAATTAGCACCTGAAAAATTAACTATAGATGAAGTAACAGTTATTTATAAAAAAATTGCTTCTGATGCAGAAATATCAATATCTACTGAAGAACCTTCAAAAGACTGTGAATTATTGGATGGCTCTCGTGTAAAATTGATTATTCCTCCTGAATCAACTGAGCCTTATATAATTATCAGAAAACATAACTTAGCATCTGCATCTTTAGATGAATTAGCATTAATGGGATTAGAACTTCCTATTAATACAATAAAAGAACCTGCTATTAAAAAAATTTCTAAAAATGAAACTGAAAATCTAATCGAAATTGGACAAAATCAGGACATCAGAGAATATTGTAAACAAGCTATTATCCAAAGAAAAAATATTGTATTTGTTGGTGATACTGGTGCTGGTAAAACTACATTTATGAATTCACTAACTTATTATATACAAAAAAATCACATAGTAGCTGTTTTAGAAGATACAAGAGAATTATTGTTGCCATTACCTTATGTGTATTATCTTAAAACAAGAAAAGCTGATGGTGGAAGTAAGCCCATTAGCTATGAAGATATATTAAATGATTGTCTACGTGCCAATCCTGATAGGATTATGCTTACAGAAGTTCGTACACCAGAAAGTGCTTATTCATTAGTACATGTTCTAAATTCTGGACATACAGGTAGCATGACCAGTATTCATAGCAAAAGTGCTTTGTTATCACTGGAACGTCTAGAAATGCTTATAAAAGAACATAAACCAATGGATGATAGAACTTTAAGATTATTAATTTCGAAAGCAGTTGATATAGTAATTTTTATATCTTTAGAAGAAGATGATGATGGAAATAAAATAGGTCGTATGATCAAAGAAATAGTTGAAATTCATGGAATAAATGATGATAATTCTTATAAAACAAAATATGTATTAAAAAACTATATTGAACAATAGAAAGAATGAGGTGTTTTCCATATGGAGAAATTAGGTACTTTTAAAGTTGTAGATAATGAGTATTATGCTTTTTATAATAATGAAATACAAAATATAGATTATTTCTATAAAGATATTGAAAATAATGATGTCTTATGCATTTCAATAAATTTTAACGTTATAAATGAAATCAGTAATATCAAAACTCTTATTGATTTTAAAATAAAATACATTGAATTGTTTAAAAGTTTACTTTTCCTACCAGCTGATTTAGGTTCAGAATATTTAAATATGCAAACATTCCCTATGGAATTTTGGAAAGAGTGTGTTTTAACTAACTTTAAAAATATGAAAGTAATGTTTATTCCTAGTGATAATTTAAAAAATTAAATAAGAAATAATTCTATATTATAATTTATTGCTTAAAAAAATCGTAAAATATATGAATAAAATAATGAAAGGAGAATGGTTATGTTATATTACGATTTTCATAACCATAATGCACTAAAATGAGTAAAAATGTGTTATTAGCAATATCATTTTTATTATCTATAAGTCTATTTATATTTTTTATGTGTTTTATTTTATATAAAGAATATAGGGTAAATAAAATACAAAATGATTTAAAAAGACAATTAGCAGATAAAAGCCACAAAGAAAAATTTAGCATTTTAAAGTTTTTTAACATAAATATAGAAAAAATAGAACGTAAATTTCTCAAAGCAGGTATAAACGCAGATGTTGAAAACATTATTTTTTCTTATTTATTAATAGCTACATTAATATTGATTATAGGAATTATTATTAACAACACTATTCTATCTTTAATTGTCCCTATTGTATTGGGGGCAATAGGATATGCATATATAGAACATAAAGGTACAAATAGGGTAATAGAGATAAATAAACAATTTATTAATGCACTTATTGATATAGGCGATTATTTAAGAATAGATAGTAACCTAAGCAATGCCATTAAAAATGTTACTCCTAATGTAGCCTATCCATTAAAAGGGGAGTTTATATATATTATTAAAGAAATAGATAGTAATACTAATATATTAGATGCTTTAAAGAATTTTGATTATAGAGTAAACAGTACTGTAGTTAATACTTGGGTAGATTCAATGTTGTTTGCTAATGATAAAAGAGCAAATGTTTCTGATTTATGTATAAAGCATTCTGTTAAAGTAAGAAAAAGATTAACACAAAATGAAAAACTTAATGCCAAATTATCAGGTCTAAAATTTATTTCGATTATGATTATGATTATTCTTTTAGGTATGGCCTTTATGATGTTTGGTAGTTCTCCTGAATTTAAGGATTTCTTACATGAGTCATTCGGTAGAGTATTAGCTTTAATTACAGGTATCTCTTATACCGTAACTACAGTATTCATATTTAGAAAAATTAATAAAGAAGTAACTATTTTATAAAAAGGGTGTGAACTATTATGAAGATAAAAAACCCATTTTTAAAAGATAAAATAATTAAAAAAGTAATTAAAGAAGATAAGTTTGACAAAATTAGTCGTGAAATGCATGCAATCGAAAAACTAAATATATTTGGTATTGAAGTAACATCTGTATCAGAACTATTTTCTTTTATTGCTATTGTATGGGGCATATTATCGGTTATATTATTATTAGCTTTGCTAAATAAGAGCAATTTAAAGGCCCTCATTATATTACTTATAGGTACTAATATTTTATTGTATGCCAAAATTAAAGATCCCATAGATAAGTATAAAGAGAGCTTTTTAAAAGACAATGAATTGCCAGCTGTATTAGAAACTCTTATACAAGGTCTCCAAATAGGTATGCCTGTATATTCAATATTACTATATATTTCAAATAACAAAAAAGGTAATACTGCAGATTTAATAAATCTATGTGTAACAAAAGTAAATTCTGGTATGGATATTAATAAAGCCTTAAGAGAAGTAGCTGAAAAAAGCCTAAATGATTACTTCTTAAGAATGGCTTTAATTATAGAAAAAACTGATAGAAGTGTTATGAATTTAGATAAACAATTAGAATATTTACAACAAGATATGGAGGAAGAAAGAATAAATATTAAAACAGAACATGCTGATAAATTAGATAATGCATTGTTTTTCCCTATGTTAATAGGTTATTTTATCCCTTTAATTATAATGATTTTAGTGCCTTTACTTAGACAAATGACTAAATTACAAGGAATGTAACTAAAAAGGATTATACATTAAATTAATGTATAATCTTTTTTTGTATCTATAATTATAATAGATGAAATATTAAATTACTGAAAGGAATGATTGTAAATGAATAGTAAGGGTATTTCTCATACAGTAGAATTGGTAGGAGTATTAGCTATTTCCTTAGTTATTGCCATGGTTATATTACTTGGCTTTAGTAAAGATGGTGATATGATGAAGGCTCCTAAAAAACATATTACAACCTATAAATCCATTGATTCTAAATTTATAAAATAGAGGTCTACCAGTTAATTTACCAAGTTTGTACATGCTTTTTTCACTAAGAAATTAATAAAAAATATTTTATAAAAAATCGTATTATTTTTGTTAAAATAGTACGATTTTTATTTTTTGTACCTATAACTTTTATAGATAAGTAAAAATTTAAACTTAAATGGAGGTTTTACAATATGAAAAATAAATTAAACAATTATATATATCATAAATATGCTAATTTATGTACAAAAAAATACTTATACGCAGAAAAGATAAAAATGAATAGAAAAGGTATCTCACAATTGGTTGAAGTAGCAGGTGTATTAGCAATTATAGTAGCTTGTATTATATTAGTAGTACCGCAAGCAAAAGATGCTGTATCAGGCATTTGGAGAACAGTTACTACTAATGCTAAAAGTTTCTTTAATTCAAGCACAAGATAAAATTAATTAAGCTAAAAGCCCCCTATAATAACTAACTAAAAGAGCTAGATAAGAAATATTATTATTCTAGCTCTTTGTTTTTTTATCAATAATTTTGTATATAAATAAAATAAATAAAAATTTTGAAATAATAATTATTTATAAAGTATAAAGTTAGAAGGTGATTTTTACATGTCCTTATGTAATAAAATGCAAGAACGTATTATAGAAGAAGCTAATTATATTATAACGACTAAGCATACTATTAGAGCAACTGCTAAAGCATTTAACATAAGTAAATCAACTATATATTTAGATGTAACTTCCCGTTTATTTAGCATTAATAAAGATTTGTATTATGAAGTAAGGCAAGTCTTAGAATTTAATAAAAAATGGCGTTATTCAAGGGGTGGTAAAGCATGTCAAATAAGAAAAAGAGAAAAATCATTAAACAATTAAATAAACAAGGTATTTCTGGTACTGTTGAAGCTGCAGGAATGCTATTTATTTTTGTATTACTCGTAGGATTAATAATACAAATTATGATGCTCAGTACTGCTCAAAATGTAGTTATATCTACTGCTGCTGAAGGAGCTAGAGCAGGATCTAGAGTTGGGCCAGCACTTTCTCATACCGTTGCCAAACAAACTGTTAATAATTATGGTTCTGGTTTATTAAGTAATTGGAATAAAAATGCTACTGTTAATACATCTGGGGGTGGAGGTATAGGTAAAGAATTAAAGGTAACTGTTTCTTATAAAGTTCCAAGTATAGCAATACTATTTCCTTCTCAAACTGTTAGTGGATCAGGATCGCAAATAGTTGAAGAAATGCAATAAAGCGGAGGCATTTTATCATGATTAAAAAATTTAAGTTAAATAAAAAAGGCTCTAGTTTATTGTTTGCATATATATCGCTATTAATAATAGCTTTTATTATGGCTATGTTTCAATATAACGCTTTAATTTTATTTAATTATAGGAATAAGTTATATCAAACAGCAGATATGGCTGCTAGAACAGTAGCCTGGGAAGTATATACAACCAATAAGCAATATATCATATCACACGGTTCTTTACCTACTAATTGGAGTAATAATTCTCATTTAATTAATAAAGCCAATAAAGTATTTTCTTCTCAAGGAATATCTGGGGTTAATATTACTATAAGACCAAATGGTAATTCTGTTAAGCTAGAATGTAGAAAAACTTTTCCTTATACTGATATTAAACTTACCCCAAGTGGCTTTAAAAAAGTAAAGACTACACAAGCCTTTGACTTCTTCGGATATTCTAGAATAAAAAATATTTCAAGGAAGAGCTGATAATATGGTTAAAAATAAAAAATATGTTAAAGTGTTATTTATTATCGGTATAATTGTTGCTTTTATTTCAATGATTGGAGCAATTATATTAAAATCTAATGAGCCAATTAAAATAGATACTAATAACACTACTAATAATCCCAAGATTATTTTAGAAGAAAATAATAACCGTTCTCCTTCTAATGATAATAATTCTTCATCTTCCTCTATTAAAAAAAAATATGCTTTAAATACAGTAAAGAAATATGATGGCAATAATATAATTTTATCTAATAATAAAATTATAAATACTAAAGACAAAGTATTTTTTGGGGACAAGGAAATAAAGCCTAATAGCAAAATATCCCAAGGGAAACTTAATACTGGTGAAGAATATATTGTTATTTATAATGGTATAAAAGTTATAGAAAAAATGCGTACAGATGTAAAAGAAAAAATATATATATATACTGCTAAAATAATGGATGTTGCAGATTCTAAATTAAAGCTAGATAATAATACTGAATTAGCAGTAGATATTAATTGCACTATTCAAAAAGTCTCAAATAACTCTATTATGGAATACTCAAAAGCATATCATAATCTAAGTGATCATATTGGAGAACTAATGTTATATAAAAATAAGATAATAAATATTGTAATTTATGATTAAAAAAAAGCCCCTTATGTATATATAAAATACATAAGGGGCTTTTTAAAAAATGTGTTGATGATCGTTTTTGGAAAACAATAAATGTAAAGTACAGCACGCTGAAATATTACCAAATAAAAAATGAAAGTGAGTGATAAATCAATGAATTTCAATGATGTTTATATAAGATTAAATAATGGGCAAACTTTTGAATTCAAAGAACAATCAGTAATTGACTTTAGTTGCTCTAAGTGTAAAAATCATTTAGTTAAATTTTCTCTAACAAATGGAGAAAAACAATGTGAATGCACCCAAGATTATTTATATGATGATGGTGACACAATTAATGTTCCTAAAAAGTATTGGTTACAAGCAGAAACAGCGATGATGTTTGGAATATGTAAAAATTGTGGGGAAAACATCGCATTAATTAATACAATTATATTGGATAGAAAACTTCATAATGATATTCTTGATAAAAACTTCCAAAATTGCTTTGTTGTTTATAGTGAAGATGATATAATTAAGGATTTTAAACAATCAAAACAATATAGTATAATTCTTAACAATATAACCATAGGGAAAGTAATTATCTATGAAAAAGCAACTATTAATAAAGATGCTGTACATGGACTCTTAAAAGATGTAAACAGAAATATTGCTTTAGCATCATTAGAATGTTTATATGAAAATGAAGATATGAATATTCCCAATGTGGGTATTTGTAACGGTCATTATAAGAGTGAAACTCAATTGAAAGTATGGCAGCGCTCATCTGATATTGCTATAAACCTTATAAATTCAATAATGAAACTATTATAAGATTAAAACAAAATACTATACCAATACAACTAAAGCTTATAATAAATACTTGTAATGTAAGGAGGTTGTTTTAATCATGTTTATAATACTAACCCTATCTATTAATAATGTTAAAGCTATATACAACAAAAAAAACATGATAATTGTTACATCGGAGTATTCTGCTAATATTTGGAGTAAAATATTAAAAAATAAATTAACCAAAATAATTATAGATAATTCATTTGAATGGAATATTGAAGAAATTATAAATACAACTTTAATTATAGATTTGGATGATTTTATCAAGAAAATTAATGAAAATAATATAGCTAAAAAATCTATTAAATTAGAAAAGAATGATATAAATCATTCTAGTACTAATAAGAAAGCTAGATTTACACAAAATCAAACTTTTGTTCCAATTGAGAAAGAAAAATCAAACATAAAGGTTAAACATTCATCATCAGAAACTATAGATACTCAAAAATCACTTAATAATGAAGAAGAATCCTATAAGGCTAAAGATAAGGATTTTATGATATCCGAAAAAATAAATAACAATAAATTTAATATAACAAAAAATATTAAAAATAAGATTATAATGCCTAAGGCTCAATCTCTTAATTTTAATAATAAAACTATTATCATAACTTCTGAAAAAGGCGGAATAGGCAAAACAACTTATATATATAATCTTATAAATTCTATAAGCAATACATTATTTATAGATTTAAATTTTCAAGAAGGTGGCTCAGATTTAAGTTTCATGCTGAATTTCCCTCAGAATCCAAATATAACAACGTTTTTACTTGAGAAAGACTTTAAAAAAAGTGTTTTATCAATTTCTAATAATAACTTAATATTACAAGCACCTATGTATAGCAATTCTATAAAATACTTAGATAAATGCTTTATTACTAATATAAAAAATTCTTTTCAAGGAAATATTTTTATAGACATGCCTCATTTATTAATTAATGAATGCTATTATGATATCTTAAATGATAGTGATGTAATACTAATTATTAGTGCTGGATCCAGAAGTGAAGTTTCTAGAATTGTTACTAAATATAAGGATTTATTAGATAAAGTTATTATACTATTAACAGATAATAATACAGATTTTTTATTGAATTTAAATGTTAAATACTTTCTACTAAAACCAGATATTATATCAACTCTTAATAATATAAGGTTAGGTTAATCATGTCTATCATTATATTATATATCATAGTTCCTGTATTATTGTTTATCTGTTCAATATACGATCTCAAAAAAGGAGAAATAGAAAATTATTGGTCCTATATATTAGGGGCTGTTGGTATTATATACTCTATCTTTGCTAATCAGTTTAAAAGTAATTTCTGCGCTGCACTAATTATATTCATTGCTTTATATTCTGTGTATATATTTAGTGCTTTAATTGGTAAATATGGTCTTGGAGGAGCTGATGTACGTATTTTAACAGCTTTGGCTTTATCTATCGGGTACAATATATTAAGCATAATTATAATATCCTCTGTTTTGAATATTATATATATTCTTTTTAAGTCCTTGTTTACAAGGCAAAAGCTTAATAGCATTTGTACTAAATATGTTCCATTTATATTGGTGGGATATACTATTACACTATTTTTAATTAATAAATAAATGCATGTAGTAAATAACTTAATCTTTTTTATAAAGCAGAAATATATGATAAATTGAATAATATTATATTTTCATAATTAAATTTTAAATAGTATATATAATTATATATATTTTAAGGAGGTTGTTTATTATGAATAAATATACGATTGCAATAGATTTAGGCTATGGACAAATAAAAGGTATTAATCAAGATAATAAAAGAGTTATTTTCCCTTCCATAATAAGTAGTGGTAAAGATAGAAGTTTAGATACATTTTTTAATTCAATAGATAACATAGTAGATAATATACATGTCAAAATATTGGATGAATATTTCAATGAAAAAGAATATTTTGTAGGAGAATTAGCCAAAAGACAGCCTAGCAATTCATCTTTCATTAATAGGGACAATAAAATTAATTCAGAAGAAAATAAAGTTTTACTAGCCACTGCTTTAGGATTATTAATTCCTAATGATCTATCTAATGATACTAAAATTCATATCGTCACTGGATTACCATTAGAACATTTTATCAAGCAAAAACAGGCATTAAATGATATGCTTAAAGACTTTGAGCATACTATTAAATTTGTAGATCATAATTTTAGCAGGAACATAAAGTTTGAAGAAAGCAATATTACTTTATTTCCTCAAGGTGCAGGTGCAATTTTTTCTAAAATTAATAATGATATCAGTTCTTTATTAATTAAAGAAACTTTTATAGGCTTAATTGATGTAGGCTTTAAAACCACAGATATAGTTGTATTTAGAATTAACAAAGATAAAGAACCTGTGTTTGAACAAGAAATGTCTGCTACTTTGGACGGTCTAGGAATGATAAACATATATAATACTATGGATAAAGCTTTTACAGATAATTCTCGTGATGGAAGTAAGCTGAATACAGAGCAATTAATGCTGTTATGTGAGGAAGGTAAAATATTTTTCAAAGGAGACTACATTGATTTAAAAAAAGATCTAATTAAAGCAAGAAAGACCTTAAGCACAAATATTATCAATAAAGCTGATGGACTATGGGGAAGTAGAAAAAATTCCTTTAATTCCATTATGATAGCAGGTGGTGGTGGTAAGGTTTTGTACAACCATCTAAAATTAATAGAACCTAATATGTGCCAATTAATTGATAATCCTGAATTTGCTAATGCTATAGGATATTTAGAATTTGGTAAACAATTTAAATAGCATATCAAATAACCTTATAACTAGCTAATATTTAATTAAAAATTATATATATTAGCTAGTTATTTATATTCTGATTTGTATACATTTAATAAAATACATATAAAGCTAGCCATATAAGTATATACAGTATATTATGTATACAACATATGTGTACATATTGCATTTTTCATATTTTTGATTAATCATTACATATGGTTCTAAGTTGTATACAATGATTGTAATACATGTCAGTCTAGCTATATTAATAACTTTTTACAAAATTGTATACAGTATATGTATACATATCTCTATGAAATAGTATTTCCTAATAAAAATGTATACGAATCTTTTAAAAAGATATCATTATTTTTCTTTTGCATACACAAATTGTATTACTAACTAATGCATATATACTAATAATATTTACTACATTGTATACAGTATATGTATACATATTGAAAAATGTATACATATATCTTAGAGGAGGTTTTAAAGTTGTCCCAACCTGTAAGCTTTAGATTTAATAAAGATGAAAAAGAATTAGAAAATAAATATCTTAACATTCCTAAAAGCTATAGGACAGATACTGTAAAGAGAGCTTTAAGGAATGAATTATTAAATGAAAATAATGATGATACTACTTTAATTGAACTGAATAAAAAGCTAGATAGCATAGACAATTCATTGAAAGCTTTAGTAAACATTTTAAGTAACACATCTACAAAAGCAGTAAATATTGATGATGAAACCACAACTATAGTTTCTAATACTGTTACTGATGATAAAACTAATATAGAGAAAGAACAAGATAATTTTGATAAACAGGCTTTCTTAAATGGTATGAAATCTTTTGCTAAATCCGTTAACATGTAGGACATAATTTAACTAGTTAGGAGGCACTGAGTTTTGAATGATTTGAATATGTTTACCTATATTATTAATAATAAATTAAAGATAGATAAATTGCTCAATAAGGTTAAATCATTAGTTCCAGAACTTGAACAATATAGTAATAACATTTCTAAATATTTAGTACCCCAAGAAGAAGAATTATTGGATTCTTATAGGGAATTATATTCTATAACTTACAATCTTCAAATTATAGTAAATACCCTGCTAAATTATAATACTGAAAAGGCTGCTTTCTTTTCTTGTCCACTAGATAAAAGTCAAGTTTTAAATCATAAAGTACAATATGAAAATAATATCATATATATTAAAATTGCAGGCATTTTACCTACTAAGATACGTAAAAAAGACTATACATTTATAAAGCAATATTGGATAGGAACTATTGTATATGCTATTAAATCTCTTAATTTAGAGAAAACCCATGAGAAAATATTTGTAAAAATCAAATTTCACATAAGACATTGGTCCGATGTAGAAAATCGCTTTATTAAGTTTCTTATAGATGGCATAAGATATAGCGCATTAATTATTGACGATGATTATAAACATTTAAGCTATATGGTAGATGGAGTTGATATTGAAAAAGATAATAATGAATATACCGAGATGTTCATTACAACATATGAAAATAAAATTAATATTATAAATCTTTAGGGACCTATTAAAGATCATGAATTATATTTTTATATAATTTCATGGTCTTTTCTACTTGTCCTATATTATGTTGCTATTCTTATTTCTCTTAACATAGCTTTTAAAAAAAATATATAAATACTATATTATTCTTTTTACTTAATATCCTTATAAATAATATATTACTTTAAACTGCTTCTTGTCCTAATATAAATTTAATATATAACTATTTTTTTAAAAATAACTTTATAAACATCTAACTAACTAGCTATTTTTTTACTTTCGTAAATAGGTAGGATAACTATCTATGCTCAAAAAATATCTTAAATTTAATAAATATAATGAAAAGATATTCTAAAAATATATATTCTCTTCTATACCTATCTTTCCAAGAGTAGGGCACTATCTATATAAAATGCATAGCTCCTAGAAAAGCACTTCCCCAATTTATTTATATTAAAACTATAAGAATATGTATAAAGCAAAATAAAGTAAAGCTCCTTTTTCAAATTAGTTATATAATATCCCGTTTTGATAATGGTAAGCAAAATTTTAAATAGGTGCACCCAAAACTTTAAAAATGAAATAATAACTGAATATAAAACCGGAATAAAAGGAGTAGATGCAGATGGTTGAATTACAAGCAAGAGACATAAAGCTTTTAAAAACATTGAACAAATTTGGTGCACTGAATGTAAGGGGGCTTCAGAATTTTTATGGTAAAGAATACTATAAGCAAAGATTATTGAAATTAAAAGAAGAAAATTATGTTATAGGTAAGCATGGCTTTGTTACTTTAGGATATAAGAGCAAGGAAATATTAAAAGAACTAAATATTGCAATAAACCCTCCAGTTTATGATAAAAGCAAAGCAAGAAAGTTGTCCAAAATAGGCGGCATATACACAGAATTAGATAATTGGGAAATACAAAATAGCCAAGCAGTAAAAACTAGCAAAAATCTAAATCAGGTATGTCAAACAGTAGGTTCCTTAACTAATGATAGGAAAGAAGAATTTATTGTTTATCACTTAGATAATAGATTAAATAAAAAACAATTAACTTATGCACAATACGAGATTAAAAGTTTAGATAAAAACATTTGTACTAAAGTAATTATCTTTATAAATAGCTTTAAAATAATACAACAAATGCCTATAAATGCATTAAGAAGACATAGCTTGTTACTTGTCCCAACAGGGAAGTTAAGCATTAAACTACTAAATGAATATGGCTCTAAGGATATTAATATGGAAGTTTTGCAACTGTTAAAAAATGCATCCACTTGCAGCAACAGTTTATTTGAATATGAAGATCAAAGCAATTACTATACCAGTCTATTACTTATAGATATCGCAAAAATGGAATACTTAAATTCATTTGCTAGTAACTTTACACATAAGAAAATCAATGTTTTTTGTCTAAGGGGAATGGAGCAATATTATAAGACAGTTCTACATGAAAATATAAATATCCTTCCTATAGAGTATGAGACTTGTCCTAGTAGAAAAGGAGAAACTTTATAATGAATATATTAAATATTTTAAAAAAGGCTTTAAAAAAATCAACTAGAAAAATTATATACACTGTTCTTTATATTTTCTCCATGATATATGCTACTACCCCAGCAATTTTAGTAACTAAAAATATGCTAGACCCTAAGAATAAAGGAAAAATAACTGAGGTTTTAAAATATAACGAACTTTATAAAAAACCATTTACTACATTAAAGTATTTTTTTATTAATCCAAGCTTATGGTTATCCGTATTTTCTATAATAATTATTACAGCCATATTAATTGTCATAATAGTTTTTTTAAATAAAGAAAAACAAGGAATAAATAATAATGTAAAATACTTAAAAGATAACGGAACGCATGGAACTGCTAATTGGATGGATGAAGAAGAATCAAAACAATTATTAAACATAGGAAATAGAGTAGATGGAATAATTTATGGAGCTTTAAATGGGAAAAATGTAGCTCTGCCATTTGATACTTGGAAATTTAATAAGAACGTAGCTATATTTGGTGCTCCTGGTACTGGTAAATCTAGATTTTATTTAAGAACAGTAGTATGTCAACTTGTCCAGAATAAAAAAAGCATAGTGATAACAGATCCTAAGGGGGAATTAATGAGAGATTTAAAAGTATTTCTCGAAAGTCAAGGATATGATGTAAAAGTATTTAATTTAGTTAATATGAAGAACTCTCATAGATGGAACCCTTTGAATGAAGTAACTGATGATTTATCTGCTCAAGTATTTTCACAAACAATAATAGATAATACAAAACCTGTTGGTTCAAAGGGTGATGAATTCTGGGAAAAGGGAGAACAGAACTTATTAAAAGCACTAACCTTATATGTTATATATGAATTACCTGAAAGCGAAAGAAATCTAAGAGAGATGTATTCTTTATTAGCAGGTAAAGATGTTAAAGAAATGGACAGATTATTTAGTGCGCTACCTGGTGATCATCCAGCTAAGCAGCCATACAAATTGTTTAGCCAAAGTGCTGATAATGTAAGAAGCGGTATGATAATAGGATTAGGGACTAGGCTACAAGTGTTTCAGAACCAACTTGTCCAAGCATTAACAGAGACCAGCGATATAGATCTAAGCGCTCCTGCAAAAAAACCATGCGCATATTTTTGTATAACATCAGATATGACTTCAACATTTGATTTTCTAAGTGGACTATTTTTTTCATTTCTATTTATAAATTTAGTCAATTATGCGGACCTGCATAGTGGTAAATGTGATCCTGAAGTATATTTTATGTTAGATGAATTCCCTAATATAGCAAGCATTCCAGATTTTCAAAAGAAAATAAGTACAATGAGATCTAGAGGAGTTCATTGCCATGTTATATTCCAAAATATAGCCCAGCTTCAAAATAGATATCCCAATTTTGGATGGTCCGAAATAATAGGAAACTGTGATAGTAAATTATTTTTAGGATGTACAGATTTATTAACAGCTGAATTTGTTTCAAAATTATTAGGAATAACAACCGTAGAAGACTCCTCAAATAGTAAAAGCGGCGGCTTAGAGGGATTATTTGATTTTGGGAAAAATACAACAAGAGCAACTAAAAGGAACCTGTTAAATCCAGATGAAATTTTACAGTTTCCTACAGATAAAGAAATACTAATGCTGAAAGGTCAAAAACCATTAATTCTAGATAAAAGATCTTACGAATTTCATCCATTAAGCAAGAACTTTAGGCCTATAGAAATAACAGACTTTGAACCCGAATGGTCAAAAGGAAAAGATTTTTCTTATCACAAAAAATCTCCTATAGATGATATAGAACCAATAAGTTCAATAAATAAAGATATAGAAAATATGATTAAAGATAGTAATATAGAAGATATGATAAAAAATGAAAAAACTACTAGTAGCAAGAAAACTAATAAAAAATCAAATAAAAATTCAAATCAAATATCACTAAATGACTTTTTCAATTAAATAAAATAGTATAAAGACACACCAATTTAATTTTTTATTAAGTTGGTGTGATTCTTTTCTTTTGTATCTATAACTTTTATAGATAAATAAAAGAAAAGAGTGATGTAATTTTGTTTAATAATAATTTGATGAATAAAAAAGAAATAAAAGAAATATTAAGTATTGATGAAAAAGTAGATGGCATAATATATGGAACTTTAAGTAATAAGATTGTAGCTTTACCATTCAATACGTGTAATGTAGCTGTAATTAAAGAAATATCTATATATTGACTAGGTAATAAAAATGCATTCAAAGTTATTTATAAATAGGGTACAAATTTTAGACCCTAACTAGAGGATAGGTATATATAAATATATAGATATAAAATATTTTTAATTTTTTAGCATATTTATATATATCTTTATGAGGGCTTATTAGATAAACAATTCCTTCTTCTAAAAGGAAAAATAAAAGCAGTAAGGCTAATTAGATTAAATAGCTTTGCTGCTTTTATTTCTTATATATTTAAATATCTATATTTTATACAACAAAAAATTAAAAAGTAATAATAACTAATTAGAGTATAAATTATGGCTAATAATAGCTAAAATTAGGGGGAATTTAAAAATGAAAAAAACATTCAAAAAACAAATTGCGATATTGCTAACAATTTTAATAATTAGTTTATTAGCAACTATAAAAATAGAAAATAAAAAATTGTTGGGGAGATACAATAACAATATAGAATACAAAGAATATAAAGTTGAAAATGGGGATTCTATAGAAGGAATTGCTAAAAAATATGCAACTAATACAATGCCAGTAAAAAAAATTAAAATAAAAATTCAAATAAAAAACAATGTAAATGAACTAATATATCCTGGAGATATATTACTAGTTCCTACAGTAGCTAATTAAAATAGCTACTGTTCTTTTTTGTAATAAATTCTAATAACAGAATAATAAATACTAATTTTGTATATATAAAAAAAATATGCTAAAAAATCTAATTTTTTTAGATATTTTTTTTAGTTTTCGTATATATACAGATGAAGGGAAAAATTAGTTGCAACAATTTTTTAAAAAGGAATAATAAATACTTAATTTTGTATATATAAAAAATATACTCAAGGTCTAATTTTTTAGATACTATTTTCAGTTCTTGTATATATGCAAGTGAAAATTTAATCATAAAAGGAGAAGATGTCAATGAATAAAGGAACAGAAATTTTTGCAAGTAAACATTCAAAAAAAATATTAACAGCACATATAACTGGAATAGAAGAAAGATCATTTAACGAAAAACCTACAGATTGTGCAATAATACAAGATTTTGATGGCTATAAAATAATACTTCCATCATTTGTTATGAATGTTAGAGAAGATAGAAGTGTCTTAAGAAGTTTAGTGGGAAGTGAAATAGATTTTATAGTTGTAGGCATCCAAGAAGATGAAAAAATAGCTGTAGCATCAAGGTTAGCTGCTATGGAAATTAAAAGAAAAGCAGATCTAATAAAACATGAAGCTGGTGAAACAATCAGCTGTAGAGTTGTAGCTATCGGAGCATCTGACATAGTAGTAGAATTTATGGGACTGGAAACCAAGATTAATAAAAAAGAAGTTGATTATGGATATATAAAAGATTTAAGAAAATATGCTCAAGTTGGAGATAGAATACAAGCTAAAATATTAGAAATTGACGCTGAAAATCAAATATTACAGTTATCTATGAAAGCACTAAAACCAAGCCCAATAGAGATAGTAGAAAAAAACTATCCTAAAAACAGTGAACATGCTGGAAAAATAGTGAATATAGAAAATTTCGGCATTTTTATTGAGCTTCAACAAGGAATAGTAATACTATGTCCTCCACCAAACTGGGCAAACTTTAATCCTAATATTGGTGATACCTATTTAGTTCGAATAAAGAGAATAGATCGTGAAAGAGAAAGAGTATCTGGTACATTAGTAAGATTAATTAAAACAACAACTATATAAGCATATTATGCAAAGCCAGGAGTATATCGTATCTCTGGCTTTGTATATCTATAAAATCATATTTTATTAATAATAGGGGGATAGATATTAATGAAAAGAGATATAAAAATAAATAAAAATAACATACAAAAATTAAGCTTTGAAGAAGTGCTAGAAAAATACTCTAACTTAATAACCAAATATGCTTATAAGTGGATAAAGTATGGTTTTGAAGATATTAAACAAATTGCCCATTTAGCAGTATGGAAAGCATTTAATACATATGATGTAAGCAAAGACATTAATTTTAGCACATATGCAAATAAGATTATATCTACAGAAATTTTATTACACATAAGAGACAACTATCAGAAAGGTTGGGAAATGGATAGTGTTAGTAATAGTCTAGATAATATTATTTATAATGATGGAGAAAAAGAGCAGCGTTTTATAGATAATATAGAAGATATAAACGCTGAAGACGAATTAGTAAATAAAAGTCATATTAACTTAATATTAAATAAATTACCCCAAAATGATAAAAACTTAATTATAGATTATTACTTAAAAGATAAAAGTCAAACAGAAATAGCAATAGAAAGGAGAGTATCCCAAACACAAATATGTAGAAAGATTAAATCAATATTAACTTATTTAAAATTAAGGGAAGGAACTGAAATTATAGATACAAAAAAAGAAAAGCAAAATAATATAAACTTTGTTAATAAGATTCAATTTGGAGATCAATTAATATTTGATTGTGTAAATGAGATTAAAGAAAGTAAAAAAGAAGTAAAGAAAATGTGTACAAAAAGAAAATATACTAAACAAAGTAAATTAGAAAAAATATTAAAATATCTAGAATATATGGAAATTAATGAAAATAACGCATTAAATGACGATAAATGTTTTTCAATGTTAAATTATGAAACAAGCTGTCGTACATCAAACAATTTTTCCATACATCATTTTGAACAAATTAAAATAAATATTTAAACTTTTAGAATAGATTGTAGAAAAAGTTAACATTCTTAAAACTGTTATATTTGATGTTGTAAAAAAAGATTTAAAAATTATAATAGAAATATAATATTTTATTTATATAATAGTAACACACTTTACAATTTGTTCATATTTAATATTTAAAAAGGAGGGTTCTTTATTGAATAATGATAAATCTGATATAGATACTATATTAAACAATTTTCAAGAATTAATTAATATAATATCCAAAAAATATAAAACAAAATATCCTTTTGTCGAATTAGATGAATTACAGCAAATAGGAAGAATTGCCATATTAAACTCTTACGAAAATTTTAACAAAGATAAAGGGTCTCTAGAAGGATATATATATGTGTGCGTAAAAAATGACATGAAGAAGTATGTTTTAAAAGCATATAGAAAAGCCAAAATAGAAAAACCTATTTTTGACATAGTCAATATAGATACTAAAAATAACGAATTATCCGACCTAGAGTATACCGCTACTATAAAACAGTCATTAAGTAAAATTCATAATCAAAAAGATAAAGATATATTAGAGCAATTATTATTAGAAAATAAAACTCAAGAAAATATAGCACAAAATATAAATTGTTCTCAAAGTACTGTTAGTTATAGAATCAAAAGATGCGCAAATTTATTAAAAAATGATTTGAGGTGTTTTTATGGGTAATAATGAAGATTTTTATGTATTAGATGAACGAAGTGATCGAGAAGGTTCTTGTCCATTAGGAGTTCTATTTACTAGACAGCTAACAGCTGATGAAAAAATAATATATTTAATATTACTAAATTTTAGTCAAAGTATTCATTATTTAATAAGAGATGACTTATATTGGCAAGAACTTACAGGGTTTATGCAATTAAGATTAGCTGGATATTTTGGTAAACAAGATTGTGATGATGAAAATGTAATGTATGCACTAGAAAGACTTAAAGAATGTGAATTGATAGATTATCAAATAACAGAAGATAAAAAATTTAAATCTATATCAATTTTGGGTATGCCAGAATGGATAAAAGATGAATATAAGCATATTCCAGATTGGTGGCCAAGTCATTATAAAGATTATATAGATTGATTAAAGAAGATAGTTCTATCATAAACAAGGGGGAAAATATATTGGATTACAAATTTAAATTTACATCAATAGATAATGCAATCATATATAGTAAAAAATTAAAAGCAACGCATAAAATAGTTTATTTAGTCATTGCTTCTTTTTCAAATAAAAGTAATGAATGTTATCCTTCATTAGATACTATAGCTGATAGAGCTGACGTATCTAAAACAACAGTTATTGATGCAATAAAAAATTTAGAAGCATTAGGACTAATGACTAAGCAAATTAGAAAAAGTAATGAAAAAATGCTAGTAGCAAATAAATCAAAACAATATACAATATATAAAAATCAAACCAATATATATAAAATATTAGAAACCCCTGAAGAAATGATAGATAAAGATGATCCGCAACAAATATATAAAGTTCAAAAATATGAACCTACAATAGAACAAAGAGAAATACAGGAATTATCTGTATACATGATAGATAAGAACTTTAAAATAAACTATTTTACCAAGGAATTATTTTTTGATGAATTGTTAGAAAGAGAAAAATTCCCTTTGGAAGATATAAAAAAGGCAATAGATAAAGCTTTTGATAGAAACATATCCTCTCCTAACTATGTAGCAAGCATACTATATAATCATAGAAAAAGAAAGAAAGATAAAGAAATTAGAGAAAATAACAAATTAGAAGTATATAAAAATATTAAACCGGAACAAAAGAAAATATTAGACGAAATAGATGCCAATATAGGATTAGAAAACATACCTCAATCCTATATTAAGGGCTATTTAAAATTAACAACTAAACATAATTATGAACAAATAAGGATTGCTTTAGATATAGCAAAAAATAAAAATATCTGGACACCTAGTTATGTTACAGGAATTATAAAGAATAAGAATGAATGGGATAAAGATAAACCAAATAAATATTATGCAAACAAGAATAGTTTCAAATATAATAATAAACAATCCCAATTTGAATCAATAAATAGACAAGCAAAAGAGATGTCCGAACATATACGCAAAATGAGAGAACAAAAAATGATACAAGAATTTATAGAGGACACTCTTATAGATCCTAATGATTATGAAAATGATTTTGAGAGACATAAAGCACAAGAATTGGCATGGTTGAATAAATACAATACTGAATTAACTGATGAGGAAAAAGAAAAACAAGCTACTCGAGTAGCAATAATAAGACAAAAAGAGGGGGTACCATTTTATGTGCAAACATAAAAATTATGAAAATGAAAAGAACAATTTATTGAATAAAATTTTAGAATTAGCTGAATATGGTTCTAAAGGAAATCCCATATTGGACCAATGCAGTATAAAAGAATATGATTGTGAAAAATGTAAAGATACTGGTATCATTTGGACAATAGAAGGAACAACTTTCATATGTGAATGTCAAATAGAAAAGAAAAGGAAAAAGGTACTAATATCTCATGGATTTACATTAAATATGTTGGAAAAATATTCTTTAGATAATTATAAATATACTGAAAATAAAATATATATGAAATTATATTCTAATGCAAAAAAATTTTTGAATAACTTTATTAATAACAACACTCATTCTATAGCTTTATTAGGTCAAAGTGGCTGCGGTAAAACACATCTATTAACTAGTATAGGCAGAATATTATTAGATAAAAATATAGATGTAAGATACTACAAATTTAATAATTTAGTAGATAAAATAAAAAGTGATAGAATAACTAAAATTAATACTGGCATTGAAAAAGAAGTACTTAATTGTGCAGTTTTAATGATAGATAATTTCCTAATGAAAGATAATACACCTACTGATTTAACTATAGCTTTTGATATTTTAGAATATAGGTATGATAATAACTTACCTATATTAGTTGGTAGTACCTTATTATTAAATGATATAGTTAATATCCATATGGGTATCGCAGGTAGATTAAGTGAAATGTGCAATGGAGGTGACGCCATAGTAGAAGTTATTGGGAAAGAATATGACTATAGACTTCGCAATACTTCTTACATAGGTGGTGATATAATTGGTTGCTAATCAATATAAGTTAAGTTATATAAAGATGGAAGCTGAATTATTAGCCATACTATTAAGCAATAACAATTCAATTATAGATGTACTAGATTCAGATATAAAATCAGAGGATTTTTTATTACCTAAACATCAAGTAATATTTGATGCAATGAATAACTTGTATATCCAAAATGCTCCTATAACTATTACAACAATCTCTGAATATTTACACAAAAATAATGACTTAGTGGATATTGGAGGAGTATCTTATTTATCTGAATTATTTAGTGCAGGTTATTCAAATAGTAATATTACTTATTATTGTGAGAAAATAAAAGAATATTCATTAAAAAGAGAATATTACAGAACAGTAATTAAAACAAAAAATAAATTAGAACAATCAGAAAATATAGATATAATAACAGAAATGGCAGAAATGCAAAACACTATTTATTCTTTACTGCCTAATACTAGTAATAAAGAAGAAAGTATGCTAGACGTATTAAATAATATAACTAATGACTTAAGCAATAGATATGATGGAAAAGGCCCAAATGTAGCAATAGCAATAGATCTATTGAAAGATTATATACAAGGCTTATATAAACAAGATTTAATGATAATCGCAGCTAGGCCTTCTATGGGTAAAACTGCATTAGTATTAAATATAGCTCAGGAATTAATATTTAAAAAAAATAAAAATATAGGTTTGTTTAGTTTAGAAATGTCTAAAGAACAGTTAATAACAAGAATGCTCTGTTCTATGGCAAGAATATCATTGAATGAAGTAAATCCTGAAATGGACAATAAAAAATGGATTAACATATCTAACACGATGAATATTATATATTCTAAAAGAGATAATATGCATATATTTGATAAATCTAAATCTTTAAATAATATTATATCTGATTGTAAAAAATTAAAAATGCAAAATAAATTAGATTTAATAATTATAGACTACTTACAATTAATCATGGTTAATAAGAAGTTTAATAGCCAAAATGAAGAAAAAGGCTATATAAGTAACCGTCTTAAGGGCTTATCTAAAGAATTAGATGTACCTATAATATGTTTAAGCCAATTGTCACGTGCACCAGAAACTAGAGCAGACAAAAGGCCAGTCTTATCTGACCTAAGAGATTCAGGAAGTATAGAGCAAGATGCAGATATAATAATGTTCATATATAGAGATGAATATTATAATCCTGAAACAGAAGATAAAGGAATCGCTGAATGTATAGTAGGAAAGCAGAGGAATGGCCCAACTGGTACAATGAAACTTTCATGGTGTGGAGAAAATCAAACATTCGCAAAACTAGATATGATTCATAGGCAATAAGATTAAGTCTTATTGCCTATTTTAATGTTTTTAATAGGGTACAAATTTTAAACCCTAACTAAAAGATAGATATATATAAATATATAGATATAAAATGTTTTTGAATACTTTATATATTAACTTGTATATAAAGTAAACATTACTTCATAAAAAAGTTTTGAATAAAAGTACGATTTTAAAAATACTAAATAATAATTAATTGTAATAATAAAAAACTAATTAAATATTTCGGAGGTATGATAACATATGAAGCCATATAATAAAAAAGTAATAAACAGAAAGATAACACAAGCACTTATAGGAATAACTGCACTAGGAACAGTACTATCTATACCTGTAAGTATAGATATGCAAGATAATGGTATTAGGCTTGTAAAAAATAATAAGGTTTTCGCAGCTATGAATACAGATAACAAACAAAATAAATTAAATATTAAACAAATTGTAGCTAAAGAAGATCATACTATCATTCTTAAAGCTGATGGCACTGTATGGGCTACTGGAGATAATAGTTATGGTCAGTTAGGACTTGGTGATACAAATCAAAGAACTACGCCAACAAAAATACCTATAGATAATGTGAAAGAAGTTATAACTTCAACTGCTAATACTATATTTTTTAAGAATGATGGCACTGTATGGGCTACTGGAGATAATAGATATGGTCAATTAGGACTTGGTGATACAAATCAAAGAACTACGCCGACAAAAATGCTTATAGATAACGTGAAAAAAGTAATAGCTATGGACAATTGGACGTTTTTTATAAAAAATGATGGCACTGTATGGGCTACTGGGGCCAGTGTAAAACCTGGTTATTATAAATTTGGTCAATTAGGAATTGGTACTACAGATGACATATGTACACCAACAAAAGTGCATATAAATGATGTTAAAGATATTATATGTGGTAACACTTATACAATATTTTTAAAAAATGATAATACTGTCTGGGCTACCGGTGCAACTGGAGGAGTTTCTGGGCTATGTGAAACAGTTACTAAAGTACCTACTAAAGTACCTATAGATAACGTAGAAAAAGTTTCTACTGGAAGTGATTATACCATGTTTCTTGATAAAAATGGAGATGTATGGGCTACAGGAAGTAATAGTGATGGATCTCTAGGGCTTGGTGATACTAAGGATAGAACCGCTCCAACAAAATTATCTATAAAAGATGTGAAAGAAATTGTAACAGACCCTAATAGATATAGTACTTTTTTTATAAAAAATGATAATAGCGTCTGGGCTTGTGGTTCTAATTATTATGGCCAATTAGGTCTTGGTGATGTTAAGAAAATACAATCTCCAACTAAAATTAATGTTGACAATATAAAAGAAATTGTAATTGATAGCTGTTATACCCTTTTTACAAAAAATGATGGTAATGTTTTTATATGTGGTGAAAGTAATAGCAAATCATTCGGATTGAAAGATGAAGCAAAGAAAATAAAAGCTCCAACCAAGCTGCCTATTGATAATGTAAAAAAAATAATAAATCCAACATCACTAAATGAATCAAATCATACTATATTTTTAACAAATAATGATACTGTTTGGGGATCTGGTAGGAATAACAAAGGTCAGTTAGGATTTGGTAATAGTTCTGCATTAGGCATGGTTGCTTTAACTTCAAAATGGGTGTATGACTCACATATTGCAGTAGATAAAATTTATAATGCAAATGAAATAAAAAAATATGGTAGTTGGGCTGATAACTATTATGGATGTGAATACTTCCAAAAAAACTTTGTCAATTTTAATAGTAAAGATGATAATAAAACCTTTAGTAATATAATTGATGAAGATGAAATTAAATCAAAATATATATTTCCTAATGGTAGAATAGTAACTATAGATAATTATGGCATGGTCAGTGATTACAAAAATTTTACAGATACACAACCTACAACAGTCCCTATGGACGGAACTAAAATTAAAAATATGTTTTTAGGTTATATTGAAGATATTGGACTTGTGCCTATGATAGAAAAGGAAGATGGTTTTATTTGGTATATAGATAATGATAATAAGGAAAGAATGTTACCTATAGAAAAATCCGAATTTAATAAGACTATTATATATCACCAAAAAAACAATGAATCAGATAAATTTTTGTTTGTTAAGAATGATGGTAAATTAACTTATTTTGATAAAAATAGATTTGAAAAGGAAACTGCTATCAATATGAATGATGTTGAAAAAATATTGCCATCTACAAACGTAACAGATGATTTATTTTTAATGAAGGATGGTACTATTAAAAATCTTGATGGTACAAAAGTAAACCTTCAAGGTAAAAAATTAAAGAAAATACTATCTAATAGATTTCTACTAATGGATGATAATTTTATATATACATTACAAGGCATGTCAATAAAAAGCACAGATACATTAGAGATGCTTCATAATAAATCTGTGAATAATTTATTATGGCTTAAAAATGGTAAAATAATGATAGCAGATGACAATGGTAATTTATCTTTTTTAAATGATGTTAATGGTAAATTAATAAAAGATTTAGTTAAAATTGATGAAACTGGAACATTCATACTGAATAAAGATAATACAACTAAAGCTTATGGTAGTGTTAGTAATTGTGGAGATTTAACTGGAAAGAATATAAACTTCAATAATATAGTAGCTATAGTATCTGATAATAGCAAAAATAATGATAAAAAATTTTTTGTAATGAAAGATGGCTATTGTTATGATTTTGATGGTAATAGATCAGAAGTTAAATTGCTAAAAGATGCTATAAATGATTATAATGAGGGAAGTGATTTTGTATTTGATCCAATAGGTACAGGTAAACCAAGCACGGATCCAGACTGGGAATCTCCAAAAGATAATCCACACCCTGAATTAGAAAAAAATGATGATAAAGAAGCACCAGAAATAGACCTAACAGGAATACCATCAGATTGGACCAATAAAGATTTTACAGTAAAAGTAACAGCAACAGATAACACAAAAGTTAAGTCAATAAAGCTACCGGATGGAACCGTTATAAATGGAGATACAGGAACTTTTACTATAAAAGAAAATGGTACTTATAGCTTTGTAGCGGAAGATGAAGCCGGTAATACTAAGACTAAAGAATTAAAAGTAAGTAATATAGATAAAGTGGCTCCTACTAAACCTTCTATAACTAGAATAGAAGATAGTATTAAAATAACTGAAGGTAAAGACAATGAATCAGGTATAAAACAAACTTTATATAAAATAAATAATGGTAACTGGATAGATCTTAAAGATTTTAACTTAGACAATTTAGTTACTGGAGAAAATATTATTTATGCCAAGTCTATAGATAAGGCCGGCAATGAAAGTGAAATATCTGAATTTAAAGTTACTATAAAAGATAAAGAAACTGATAAAGAATTACCAACAATAGCTGTATCAGGTAATCCAACAGAATGGACTAATAAAGACATTATATTAAATGTATCTGCTAAAGATAATAAAAAAGTTAAATCAATTACACTACCTGACGGCAAAGTAGTAAATGGAGATAAAACAACCTTTACTATAAGTAAAAATGGAACTTATAAGTTTATAGTAGAAGATGAGGCTGGCAATAAAGCTACTAAAGAAGTAGTAGTAAATAAAATTGATAAAGAATTGCCAACGGCTAATATAAATATAAAAGATAATAAAATGACTATAGCTGCTAGTGATAAAATAAGCGGTATAAGAGAAGTCTTCTATAAAATAGATAATGGAGAATTTGTAAAATATACTGAAGAGATTACTCTATCTCCAGGTACTCATAAAATAAAAGTAAAGGCTATAGATAATGCAGGCAATATAAATGACCAAAATAGTTCATCTTCTGAAATAAATGTTAATGTAGAAGATGGAGGTAAGAAAATTTTAGAAGATGCAATAAAAGCAGTAGAAAAAGCTGAAAATAGTCAAAATCAAGATGACGTAGATAAAGCTAGGGAAAAAGTAAATAAATTACCAGATGGTAAAGAAAAAGATAATTTGAACAACAGATTAGATGAAGTGCAAAATAATATAAACGAGAAAAAAGATCAAGAGCAAAAGGCTAAAGAAGAAAAAGAGGCTAAAGATGCAGTGGAAAAAGCTGAAAATAGCCAAAATCAAGGTGATGTAGATAAAGCTAGAGAAAAGGTAAATAAATTACCAGATGGTAAAGAAAAAGATGATTTGAACAATAGATTAGATGAAGTACAAGACAAGATAAATAAGAAAAAGGATCAAGAACAAAAGCTAAAAGAAGAAAAAGAGGCCAAAGATGCAGTAGAAAAAGCTGAAAAAACTAAAAAGGATGAAGACATAAAAGATGCTCAAAATAAAGTATCAAAATTACCAGATGGTAAAGTAAAAGATGATTTAACTAGTAGATTAGATGACTTGAAAAAACAAATCAAAGCTGAAAAAGATGCTTATATTAAAGCTTATAATGCCGTTAAAAAAACAAAGACAACTTTAGACAAAGAAGATTATGAATATGCTAAAAAGGCAGTTCATGATTTAAATACAACTATATATAAAAATGAAAAGGCTCAATTGCAAAGGATATTAGATGCTTTAAAGCCATATATAGATCGAAAAGAAAACCAAAGTAAACAAGAAGAACGTAATAAAATAAGAAATATAGAAAGCTTAATAAGAAAAGCTATAGCAACAAAAGATCCTAAAACAATAAAAGAAGCGCAAACAGCTATAGATACATTAGAAAGTTCAGATATAAAAATAGCATTGCAAAAAAGACTAGACACAACTAATAAAGTATCACAGATGGACTTAGCAATACAAGCAAGAGATGCAGTAGAAAAGCTAGACAGATATATAAACTACGCTGATATAATGAATAATTTAGATGAATTAAAGGACCTATATAAAGATGCTGAAAAAGCAATAAATAGGCTAGATAACAATAGCCAATATAAGAACAGAATGGACAAAGGTAAAGGTTATATGGAGGTAATGGAAACATTAGCTAAATATAAAGAGAATGCTGAAAAGAACAATATATTAGCTAGTGAAAAAGAAATGACCGAACTTATATCTAAAGCAAACCAACTAAGCTTCACTACTAGAAATAAACAAAATATAATAAAAGAAATATTGCAATTTCAGAAACAACTTAAGGATTTAAGTGAAACAATTCCATCTCCTGAAGCATAATGAAAATGTAGCAAGAACATAAATATGTTCTTGCTACATTTTTTATAGTTTATGGCTTTAAACTAAAAAATTAAAGGAGTTTATATCTATAATAATAATCTTTTTAACTATTTATACAATAAAAAATAAATTTTAATCCAAACGTATATATAAAAAAAGTAATAATAATTAAATATGAAAAGAACGGAGGTAAATATATTATGAGTAAAAAAATGAGTAGTAATACCAGGAATAAAATAATAAGCACTATATTAGTTACAAGTAGTGTTTGGCTAATGGCTATTGCAGGAGCGTACTATGTAAGTGAATATGCAAATATTAATTTACCAACCTTAAATAAAAATTCAAAAGCACCTGTAATAATTGCTAAAAGAGTGATCAATGAAGGTGAGTTAATCAATGAAGGTGATATTGAAGAAAAAATAATGCCAATAAATAATATAGCCAAAAATACTATAAACGTAAAAAAGGATTTAATAGGTAAGATAACAGTAAACAAATTAGAACCCAATGAGCAAATAAAAAAATATGATGTAACTTTAAAAGAAAATCAAAATAACACATTAAGACCATACTCAATTCCAATAAAGCTAGAAAATTTAAGCGATTTAAGCATAAATAGTAATGATTTAATTGATGTTATGGTTGTATACCCTAAAAATAATAATGCTAAAACTAAACAAGTAAAATCTAGTGATGTTGTTGCTGCAAAATTAAAGGTAGAATATATGGCCGATACATCAGGCAATATAGTAAAACATATTGGCAATGGGGAATCAGAAGGTCAAAAAACACCATCATTACTTGTTGTAAAAGCAAGCTTAGAAGAAATCAAATCTATAGAACAAGCTCGAAGAGAAGGTAATCTATTATTCTTAAAATACTCAGATAAGAATGCCAAAAAAACAAATGTAACATATTCAAAATAAAGCCAAGAAAATTAGAAAGGAAGGCGTACTATGACTTTAGATCTGTTGTTAACTGAAATAAAAGAAAATTTCATCAAATCCGCATCAATGAATGAAATAAACTTGAATAAAACTATACTGACCAAAGCAATTGCAGGTGACACTACATGTAAAAATTCTATTAAAGCAATTATTAATAGATATATATCAGAAAATGTAGATGATGAGGATATAAATAAATTAATAAAAGAATATCATGTAAATTATTTTGAACCTATATATGTTGGTTCAAATAAATTATTTATATCAATATTTAATAAATTTATTATTAATGAAAATGACGATATAGAAATTAGAAAAGATAAATTGACACAAATAGTATATCAAGAAGTATATGGATTATCAGTAATTGATGATTTTGCAGATGGAAACATAACAGGTTTAAATGAAATAAGTACCAATAGTTATGACTATATATCATTGCAAATAAGTGGTGTAAGAAAAAGAATTCCTAAATTAAAATTTAAAGATGAAAAAATGTATCAAGAGGTAGTTAAAAAAAGTATTTCTTTTAAACCAAAACTTGATTTAAAACCTGATAATCCTGAGGTATTATGTCAAAGATTAAACGGAGAAAGAGTCACTGCCTTATGTCCACCTTATTCACATAATTATTCTCTAAATATAAGGTATTTTTCCGCTACGTTAATAACTAAACACCAATTAATTGGTTTTAAAACTAGTAATGAAGACATTGAAACAACATTAGATAATATAATGCCAGGTAGACCAAATATATTTGTATTAGGGGACCAAGGTACAGGTAAAACAACTTATGTACTACGATTAATGGGATCTATACCAGATAATATTTCTATAGCAACTTTAGAGCCTATGTTTGAATTAAATCCTGATAGATATTACCCTCAAAAAGATATTAAAAAATTACAATTCTTATCATATAAAACTCCAGATGATGCTTTCCAAACATGCTTAAGACTGAATAGAGATATAATTATTACAGGTGAAGTTAGAAGTCCACAGGAAGCAGTAATAACCTTAAATAGTATGACTAGACAAAATAAAGGTAGTATGGGAACATTTCATACAGTTTCTCCAGAAGACTTTATATATGACTATAAAAATCTTCTAATGCAAAATGGCACATATACTAATGAATTAAGTGCTCTATATGATATATCAAGAGCTGTAGATTTTTTAATAATGCTTGGTATAAATAGAAAAACAGGACAAAGATATATAAAATCTATCACAGAAGTTATATTTGATAAATCCAATAAGGAAAAGCCTTATGAATTAAATACAATATTTAAATATGATAAAAAAAATAAAGAATTTAAAAAAGTAAATAAAATATCAGATAGTTTTTTTGAAAGAGCATTTGAATTTGAATTTGATGAAAACAATAAAAAAATAATAGATGATATATTCTCTTAAAAGAAAGAGATGGTGTTTTATATATGAATAACAATTTAATGATCTACACTAGTATACTAACATCTGTAAGTATTTTTATATGCTTGCAAATGCTAGATAAAATAAATATAAAAAAATTTTTCTTTATTAAAAATATTGATAAATCTATAATTTTATCTAAAATTCAAAGACGTATAGAAAATAGATTGAATTTATTTACAATAGATATAAATAAATCTAAAACAGTATCTTATTTAATAATAGAATTAATCTTATTTAATTCTATTATTAATATAATATTAAGCTTTTTTATTAATGATATATGGTATACAAGCCTATTAAACATTATTTTATCTTCAGCTATTCCAATTGTAATTACCAAAAATATTATGGAAAATAAATATAGAAAAGTGATAAAAGAATTAAATAACGCTTTTACTGAACTACAATATTGGTTATTTAGAACTAATAATGTAGTAGAAACTATAAATAAAACATCTGAAAACTTAACAGATACAATAAAAAAACCCTTTCTAACACTATCATTATATTTAAATAGTGATGATAGTAAAAAAGCTTTTTCTACATTCAAAGATACTTTTAAAAACATATATGTAAATCAATTAACAGAAATATTGGAAAGTTATCTAGAGTTTGGTGGCAATATAGAACAACTTAATATACAAATTACAGACATAAATACTACAATGCAAAGTGAAAATATGTTTTATAAAAGGATAACTGAAAGACTATTTAAATTTAAATTAGCCAGTATTGTAATGATTATATGTTCTTTTGTATCTAGAAACCTATTATTAAAATTATTCCCTGCTGAATTATTACAACAAACAGGAATATCTATTTCCACTAGTAAGTTTACATTTATAGCTTTATATTTTATATTATTATATTTTGTAATAGATTTATTAGAAAGATTTTAAAGAGGAGGGGATAAAATAAATGTATAAAATTATTGTTTTAATTGCAGTTTCTTTTGCTTTACTGATTTTAGGATATTATTATTCAATGATAAAACAAGGACGTTTTTTATTAAAGAGAACAATCATAGGAAAATGTGCAACAAAAATTGCTCCTAAGAAAAATACAAAAGAATATTTAAAAGATATAAAATTATTACAAAAATCATTATTAGACATTGACTTAATAAGCTTCTATTCACTAAAAATTGTCACAATCATAGTTGTATCTATGTTTGCAATATTGATATTTTCAACTAATACTATATTGTCTCAAGAAAAAATTTATAATAACGTTATATATCCTGAATATGCTAAAACTAGTATATATAATAATCCTGCGGTGAGAAAAGAAAATATAAAATTAGTAACTAAATATATAAAAAACATTGATGATAAAAATAGTGCAGATGCTAAAATACAAGTTATATTAATAAAAAAAGGTGGTATATCACCCCAAGATGCACCCAAGATATCTGCAGTAGTAATAAATGATTTAACTAAAATAAACCATTTATATTCATTAAAAAGATTACTATTATATTTAATTATTGTAATATCTAGTTTTTTTATTCCCGATATTATTCTATTCACAATAGCTAATATCCGAAAAGAAGAAATAAAAAAAGAAGAATTATATTTAATTAATTTACTAGCTGTAATAGGCTCCAATCTTAATATTACAGCTCAAGGTTTAATGACAATATTGACTAATAATGCTAAATATTTAAAACCATTACTTCAAAAATTTCAAATGGCGTATTATATAAACAGAACTGAAGCTTATAATTTATTTATGTTAGATAAAGATAAGCAGGCTATAAGTAAAATAATAAATTTATTAAGACAAATAGAAGATAGTAATAAAGAATTAGCCTTAAATAACATAAAAAAATACAATGAAAATATAGATAAAATAAGAAAATTAGAATATCAAAATAAAATAGAAAATAAAGAAGGATTAATTCTATTATTATTTACTATAGGAACAGTATTATTAATGATGCTAATTGTTAATTTTGCTGTATCTAGTGTAAACCAAGTTCAAAATATGAAATTTTAATATAATACGGAGATGATAATATGAAGATACTAAATAATAAAAGAGGAGGATTATCACATCAGTTATCTGTAGTGTTAATACTCTTAATAACAACTTATTTGTTAGGTAACTTTATTGTTTTATCTAGAAATACAAATAAATTAATTAAAATCAATAACAATAGAACAGTATCAATAGATAAAAACAATAATTGAAATAATCATCTTAACTTTAATTATTAAAGTTAAGATGATTATTTTTTTTACTAAAAAGGTACGATTCCTATAAGGAGTAATAATAAATAAATGTACCTACCTAAAATATAACTTTTTAAAATATTTTTACTAGAAAGGTACGATTCTTATAAGAAGTAATAATAAATAAGTGTACCTACTTAAACATAACTTTTTAAAATATTTTTACTAAAAAGGTACGATTCTTATAAGAAGTAATAATAAATAAGTGTACCTACTTAAATATAACTTTTTAAAATATTTTTACTAAAAATGTACGATTCCTATAAGGAGTAATAATAAATAAATGTACCTACTTAAATATAATTTTTAAAAATATTTTTACTAAAAAGGTACGATTCTTATAAGAAGTAATAATAAATAAATGTACCTACTTGAATATGATTTCTTAAAATATTTTGATTAAATTTCGCGGAGGTAATATTAATGTTAAAAAAATTCAAAAATTCTTTAAAGAACAAAAAAGGTGGCTTATCACAACTATTATCCGTTGTATTGCTACTTATAATTACAGTATTTATCTTTATAAGTGCTATACATCCAAATGGTCGTTCAATTGATAATGTTGGTAAAGATTCTGTAACAGCAATTGAAAGTGAACAACAACAAATAAATGATTTAGGATTACCAACAATACCTGACCTTCCAGATCTACCATAAATTAAATATTAATTCAATAAAAAACTGAAGATTATTCAGTTTAAATAAATTAATCTATAACAAATTTTTGGAGGTAACAAATTATGATGAATAAAATGAAAGAAATTAGAAGAAACAAGAAAGGTGGTTTATCACAATTACTATCTGTTGTATTGCTACTTATAATTACGGTATTTATCTTTATAAGTGCTATACATCCAAACGGCCAGTCTGTGCGCAAAGTTGGAGATGATTCAAATAACAATATCGTAAAGGAACAAACACAGATTATGGATGAATTTCAACCAAGTGTAATTAAATAATACTTACTGCAGGTAAATTTAGCTATTAAAAGCATCTATTTAAATAGATGCTTTTTTTACTATAAAAATGTATATATAAAATATATAAAACTTATTACAGGAAGGAAAGTGTAATCTATATGAAAATATTAAAAGATAAAAAAGGCGGCTTATCTGTTATATTATCTAGCACTATAGTATTAACTATATGTACATTTACTTTTATGTATATGTATTATTGTCAAATGGAAATGCATTGTAGAGATAATTTAAATAATTTAATATATCAGGAATTAAAAGATATAAGTTATAATAAAGAACTAAAAAATAGCACTCATGAGTTTTTTAACAAGGAAATGAAAAGATATATTAATTTTATAGGAGACTACAATTATAAATATGAAATATATGATAAAAATAAAAATTTAATCCGAGAAATAGATAGTACTGAGGTATACAATGAAAAATTAGTATCTGGTACTATAATAAAAGCAACATTAACTCAAAAAAATACTGCAATTACTCAAAGATTGGTAAATATAATATCTAATGAATCAGCAGAACATAAAATAGAAATAACTTCTATGAAATTTATAGAATAGTGGTGATGAAATTATGTATTTGAAAAATAATAAAGGTTCTGGTTTGAGTTTTCTGCTGTTTGGATGCTTTTTAATAGTTTTTATGGTTTTTAGCAATATTAATATACTGAATTCTGAAATTTACAATTATGAAAAAAATAAAAAAGAATATATAATAGACAGCAGCATTGATTTATTTAAAAATAATGAAACTAATATGGC
The DNA here is from genome assembly GCF_001889325.1 of Clostridium sporogenes. Taxonomy (NCBI): domain Bacteria; kingdom Bacillati; phylum Bacillota; class Clostridia; order Eubacteriales; family Clostridiaceae; genus Clostridium; species Clostridium sporogenes. The sequence continues at coordinate 4,185,903 of NZ_CP013243.1, forward strand.
ATTAGAATCATTAGATAAAAATAATATAAAAATAGATACCGCTATTGTAGTAATGAAAAACAAACAAAATTTTAATGTTAAATCTCTAAATAATAACTCTATTAACGAAACTAATATTAATATTACGCAGCTACATAATATAATAAAATTACAAACAGATAATAAAATAAATAAAAAACTAGATACTTTTATAAAAAGCAATGATACGAAAATGTATATAATAATTTCTCAATTTAAAGCGAATTTCAATAGGCCAGAAAACGATATGGAAATAATTTATTGTAAAAAATATGAAAAGTAACCTTAAAGCATATTGCTTTTAATGGCCAACATACTTATATCATAAATAGTGGCTTATTATTAAAGCCTTAAAAATCTGTAGATAATAAATAAAGGAAGCAGATAATTAACTATCTGCTTCCTTTATTTGGCTTTAAACTAAAATATAAGGATGGATGATTTAGGTTATTTATTAACCCTATACTTATATAATAATCGAAAATCCAATTTATACAATATAAAATTAAAAAATGTTTTATTATTTTTAAAAATGTATATATAACAATATCTAGATTATTTATACGGAGGAGTAATTATGGAGAATTTTAAAATAATAAGAAACAAAAAACATTTTTTAATAATTAACTTAAATGGTAATAAGGATCTAAACGGATACATTACTAATAAAGCACTTATAAATATAAAAAGTAAAGAAGCTAATAAGGAATATCTTACATGCAATAAACTAATAAATACAATACAAAATAAGAAAGTCCCTTCTAATGATTATTTACTTAAATGTGCTATAGCTTTAACAACAGATAAAGAGTACAAAGAAAATTTAATTGAAATACAAAAAAGGAGAAGAACTAAATATATAAATATTCAAAAAGGCTTAAAAAAGTAAGCTTATAAGTACATTAAAATAATCGGATATTCAATGATAAATATCTGGTTATTTTAATGCAAAACTATGAGAAGAAAGGTTGTTGAGGAATGAAAATAAAAATAAATATAAATAAATATGTGATAGGTATTCTAATTGCTATTAGTATATTAATACCAACGCTAAAATCATATGCTGTGAATCTAAATGCTACAAAGGCCTCTTATAATGTCTTTATAAAACAAATGAAAAATAATGAAATAAAAAAAATACATATTGATTTCAAGGATGATAATTTTGTATTTATAAATAATAAAAATAATAAATATATAACAGATAATCCAAAAACAAATGATTTTAAAAAAGAATTGCTTCAATATAATATTGAAATAAATGAGATGCATAAACAAAATTTAATACAAAGTTTAAAAGAGATTATCTTCATTTTATTTGGAATCCTTATGATATCTCAAATTAAATCTATATATAATAAAAGTGAAATAAAGAATAAAAGAATTGATTCAGATACTTCTAAAAATGGAATATCTTTTAAGGATATAGCTGGATTGAAACAAGTAAAAAAAGATATGCATTTATTAGTAGAATTTTTAAAAGATCCTGAAAAATTCACACATAAAGGAGCAAAGTTACCTAAGGGAGCTATCCTATACGGGGAACCTGGCACCGGAAAAACATTATTAGCTAAAGCTTTAGCAGGAGAAGCAAATGTACCTTTCTTTTCTATTAATGGTTCAGATTTTATTGAAATGTTTGCAGGAATGGGAGCCATGAGGGTAAGGAGCTTATTTGAAGAAGCACGTGAAAATGCTCCTTGCATTATATTTATAGATGAAATTGATGCTATCGGTAGAAAAAGAGATGTCGATCTTGATAATAGCGAATATAGACAAACACTTAATGCTCTATTAGCAGAAATGGATGGATTTAATGGATCAGAAGGTGTCTTAGTTATTGCCGCTACTAATAGAATAGAAGATTTGGATCAAGCCTTGTTACGACCTGGTAGATTTGATAAACATATAAGTGTATCTTTGCCATCAACACCAGAAGAAAGACTAGAAATAATCGGTATTTATAGTAAAAATAAGTGTTTTAATAAAGAAGTGGATTTTACAAATTTAGCTAAACAAACTATTGGATTTTCTCCAGCTCAAATAGAATCATTAATTAATGAAGCTGTTCTAATCTCTATTCAATATAATAAAGATAATATTGATACAGAATGTATAGATAAAGCCATGTACAAAATTCTATTAAAAGGCCATGCTAAAGAAGATGAAAAAAGAGATAAAGATGATATTAGATTAGTAGCTTGGCACGAGGCCGGTCATGCATTAATAGGCAAACTTACAGGAATGGATATTCCTAAAGTAACAATTACCCCATCAACTAGTGGAGCTGGTGGGGTGACCATGATTGTTCCTAAAAAGATGTCTTTATACTCAATACAAGAACTTAAAAACAAAGTTAAACTAGCCTACGGTGGTAGAATAGGAGAACTCTTATTATTAGGCGATGAGAATAAAGTTACTACTGGAGCTAGTGCCGATATCCAACAAGCTACTGAAATTATAAAACAAATGATTGTAGAATATGGTATGGATGAGAAATTTGGTATGCTTAATTTATATCAGTTAGATGTAGATAATAATATAATACTAGATGAAGCTTCTAAATTATCTAAAAACATATATGATGAAACATATAAACTATTAAAAGATAATATAGATACTTTAAAATCAATAGCTGAATTATTAATAGAAAAAGAAACTATCTGTGAAAAAGATTTAGATGATATAATAAATCAATATTAAATAGGTCCTTCTAATTGTATTGATGATACAATTAACAGGATCAAAATTTAAACTTTCACTAAATAGTGACGGCAAAAGAATAGTAGATAAAATTCAAGAAGTATAATTAACAAAATTAAAAGAACCTTAAAATATATAGAAAAAGAAGTAATTAAGTTATAAACTTACTTAATTACTTCTTTTTTATGTGGCTTTTAAAACTAAAACTCTAACATGGAGGATGTTAGTAGGTTATTTATTAACCATATATTTATATATTAAGCGAAATTTTAATTTACACAACTTAAAACTATCTTTATATTTTTTAACTTTAATAATTCTTTCTCCATTTTATTATTATAGATTAAAAATATAATTTTTACATTAAATCATTAATTTTATTCGTTATAGTGGAGCTGACAATGTATTTATTGTAAAAATCTTTAATTATAGATTTTTGATTATAATTTAATTTTCTAAAACAAAATTCAAATATATCATAAGGAATTTCTTTATAATAGGCTTCCGCTATTCCACATGCCATGCATGCAACTGTATCACTGTCTCCACCAATATAGATGGCATTTCTTAAGCAGCTCTCAAAATCTGTAGATTCCAAAAAAGTAACTATCGCTTGAGGAATACTATTTTGGCAAGTAGCATTAGACCTATACTTAGAATGGAATTCTTCAACAGATATATTTAAATTATACTTATATTCATTTTCTATATATTGTTTAATTTCTTCTTTAGAACAATCTTGTCTTGCCAGATAAATACATGCTGCTATTGCCTTAGCACCTTTAATACCTTCAGGATGATTATGTGTTGCTATACAGCTTTTCTCTGTTATTTCTAAAACAGTATATAAATCATTAGAAATATAAGCTATAGGGGATACTCTCATAGCCCCACCATTTCCAAAACTATAATTAGGATTTTTCTTATTAAAATAAGCCCATGCCAAGAATTTACTTCCATATCCACGTAAAGGATATTTAAGAGTATGTGTCCTATAAAAGTCTTTAAAGCTTCCTTCTCTTAATAAGCAATCAGCGGTGGCAATTGTCAAAACTGTATCATCAGTAAATCGGCTAATTTTTCTATATAAATTAAAATCTTTTTTATTTGTATTCATTAATTCATATGAAGAACCAACTATATCTCCTATAATAGATCCTATCATTTCATACACCTCTTTCTATTTTACATAATACTGTTATTTATACTTTTAAAACTACTTTTAAAACTACTTTAATATTGTCACATAATTATTATTACTTTTATAAAAATAAAAAAGATTTTCAAAGTATATGTGAATACCATACAAAACAATTATTATAACAATAAATTTAAAGTAGGTGTAAGACTTTGAATAGTTAACAATTGTTTATGCAAAGTAAATTTCAAGAACCATACGAGCAAAATATAAAATCCATCTATATCTTGGCTAATAAACATAGACTATTTGCTAGAAAAGAAATAATAATTTATTAATCAATTAATTATGGTTAACACTACTAAAAACTAAGGGGGAAAAGTTTTATGATAATACCACATTCTAATAGCAAAAAATATAATATTATAAAATTAAGCAATGAAATATTAAAGTATATCAAATATGAAGAAAATATAGTATTTATATGTATAGGAACAGATAGATCTACTGGAGATTCATTAGGACCATTAGTAGGAACATTCTTAACTAAAGCAAATTGCTGCTATCCTGTATATGGTACTTTGAAAAACCCGGTCCATGCTAAAAATTTAAAAGAAACTATTTCCGTAATAAATTCTAAATATAAAAATCCATATATAATAGCTATAGATGCTTGTTTAGGCAATGAAGATAACATAGGGAATATAGAAATTAAGAATAAACCACTAACACCAGGTTCGGCTCTTAATAAAAATTTGCCTTCTGTTGGAGATATAAGCATTACAGGAATAGTGAACTTATCTGGTAATGGTATAGAATTTATAGTGCTTCAAAATACTAGACTATATGAAGTATACATTATGTCAGAAATTATAAGTAAAGGAATCATAAAAGCAACCAAGAAAAAAGTAAAACAAGAATATGAATATAAAACTATGAAAACAATCTAATATATAAGTCAAATAGAATAAGTTTAATACTTATTCTATTTTTTATGCAAATATATTGTAAAAAAAGCATATAAAAATTATAACAATATAGAAAATGAAGTTATTAAGGGGGAATGTTTGTAATGAATGTAGTTTTTTATCTACTAGTTTTCTTGATAGGAATTATTGCCTTTATATTTTTGATACCAATATGTAGTAAGTTATTGGATTTAATAAAAAAAATCTTAAATAAAATATTCAGAAATGATGAGGAGGAGAGCAAATAATATGAAAAAGAGATTTTTATCAAGTTTAATATCAGGAGTTTTAGTTATAACAGGAATATTTACACTATTCGCATCAGTTGAAAAAATTAAGGCAGGATATGTAGGAGTTATATATAGTATGAACGGAGGTGTGAAGGATAAAACATTAGGACAAGGTTGGCACTTGATATCACCTTTCAAAAAAGTTGTTGAATATTCAGTTGCCACAGAACAAGCATTTTTAAGTAAAGATAAAAAAGAGGGATCTCCTGATGACGATAGTTTCTTAATACCAAGTAAAGATGGAAAAACACTTAATGTGGATTTAGAATTTGCATATCATTTTGATAATGAGCAGCTACCACAAACATTCACAAGATTTAAAGGCCAAAAAGGAAAAGAAATAGAGCAAACTTTTATAAAAGGAAAAATGAAAGCTTATGCTACAGAGGTATCTTCTAAATTCTCCGTATTAGATATATATGGCGAAAAAAGAAGTTATCTAAACAAAGATTTATATGAATATTCAAAAGAAAAATTTAAAGAATATGGAATAGTTATTGATAGTGTTAATTTTACTAGAATAAACGTAGATGCCCAAACAAATAAAGCAATACAGGATAGAATTAATGCACAACAACAATTACAGAAACAAAAAATAGAATTAGAGACTGCTAAAATTAAAGCACAAAAAGATAAAGTAGATGCAGAATCTAAGGCAAGAGTTACAGAAATAGGAGCTAAAGCTGAAGCAGATGCAAATAAATTAAAACAATCAACATTAAACAGTACAATCGTAGAATATGAAAAAGTAAAGAAATGGGATGGTAAAGTACCTCAGGTACAAAGTGGAAACCCTATATTAGATATGAGAACTAATAAATAATTTCAGAATAATGATAAATTTATAGAAAACTTATACCAATATCCCAATATAGAAAAGATTAATAGAGTATATTGGCTTTAATAATCTAAGTTTTATAACTATTGATTTTAATTAAGTTTTCTTATTGTAAAAAAGGTTTTAAAAATTATTATATTAATAATTTTAGGTTTAAAAAAATTGTATACCGTATATATAATTCATATACACAAATTAGTATATGAAGGTGGGTGCAATACTTGGAAGATTTTAATGAATTAATAAGACAAGCACAAATTGGTGATATCAATATTAAAAATAAATTAATAGAAATGAATTTACCATTAGTTACAAGCATTGCTAAAACCTTTATTAATAGAGGTTATGAGTTCGATGATCTATTCCAAATAGGTTCTATAGGGTTAATTAAAGCTATTGATAAATTTAATACTAATTTTGATGTAAAATTCTCTACTTATGCAGTACCTTTAATTCAAGGAGAAATTAAAAGATTTATACGAGATGATGGTCTTATAAAAATAAGTAGAGAAACAAAGCTTATATCACAAAAATTATATTTCAAACAAATAGAATTAGAAAACAAGTTAAATAGAGAAAGTACAATTGAAGAATTAGCAGATTATACAGGATATTCTGTAGATATAATTACTAAAACATTAAAAGCAACAGCTAGCATAAGTTCATTATCCCAAATAATCCATGAAAGTGAAAGTAATGATCTAACATTACAAAGTGATTTTAACTTGGAAGAAGAAGTGGAGAAAAATATAGATATATTTTTATTAAAAAAATGTATGAATAAGTTACCTAAAAATCAAAAAAGTGTAATGCTTTTAAGATTGAAAGAAAAAACTCAAGTAGAAATAGCTAAATTAATAAATACTTCTCAGGTACAAGTAAGTAGATTAGAAAAAAAAGCTATTAAAAATATAAAAGAATTAATGAAAGGGGCATACAACAATATGACTAATAAAGAAAAAGCATTCAAAATGTTTGCAAAGGGTAAATTAAATAAGGATGTAGCAGAAAAACTAGACCTATCTATAAGAACTGTAGAATCATACAAATCAAACTATAATAAAAAAAATGGTTTATCTAATAAAAACAAATTTAACAAAAAGAACAAAAGCCTAGCTTTAGATCTATTTAAACAAGGCTTTAATAAAGAACAAGTAGCTAAAGAATTAAACATAACTATTGACTTAGCTGATTATTGGAGCAAAACTTATAATTCAAAAAATGAGGAGGATATTTCTATGAATGAAAACAAAATAAATAAAAGTGATACTGCAAGAGTGGAAAATTTACCAATAATAGATGATAAATCTATTGATAACAATAATTCTTCTTACATTAATTTAGCAATAAATAATATGGACAAGGAAAACATTAATAAGATGGTGAATATTTTAGTTGGTAACTTAAAAGAAGGTCAATATAATATTTCCTTTGTTGTTAAATAATTAAATTTATGTTTCTAAAAAATTAACCTTATAACTGTAAAATATAAGAAACGGGAAAATTAAATTAATTTTCCTGTTTTTTGTTTTTAAAATAAAAAAATATGTATATATGAAAAAGGATTTAACATGTAATGAAATATTATACAGGATATATGCAAAGGATGTGTTTTTATGAACTCTATAGAAATTTTAACAATAATAAAAAAATATGATTTAGATAAAGAAGACTTAGATATGATAGAAGACTTTCTAAAAAACTGTTCCAATAACATAAGAGAAATTAAAAATATCTTAGAATTGCTTGGCTATGATTATATATATAAAGATATACTGAACAATAAAAAGTCTAAATTAAAATTAAATAGATTCCAAAAAAAAATGTACTATAGAAAACTCAATCATCTAAGAAAAATAAAAAGATATATGCCTAGTTGGGTGTATGGAATTGATTTTGAAAGTGGGAAAATCAATTATTGGGATCGGCATTATATTAATGATAAATACTTAAAAAAATGCAGTAATAAAAAAATAAGGCACATTAAAATTGGAGAAGAAGATTTTAATTTAAAAGGCTGCAGTTATAAACAAAAATTCGACTATTGGGGAGAAATTTCAGATAAAATTTGATTTTCTTTATATTGTAAAAATGTAGAGAAAAGATTATAACATTAAGCAAACATTTAAATTTTAAAAATTCACTAATAAAAGATAAGGGAGATAGAAAAGATGAATATTAAGGAATTAACACAAAAATCATATCAAAATTCTAATGAAAAAGGATTTTGGGAGGATTGGGAAGAGATTAAAGGTAGTGATAAATATAAAGCAATATAAATAAAGACTAGCGAAGCAGAAGAGGATTTAATAAATAATGCACTAGGGAATAGATTAATGCTTATAACAGACGAAGTCTCAGAAGCTCATGAAGCATTGCGTAAAAAAGATTATGATAATTTCAAAGAAGAATTAGCGGATATAGTAATAAGAGTTGCAAGCTTAGCTGGAGGTTTAAAGATAGATTTAGATAAAGAAATACAAAAGAAAATACTAAAAAATAAAAAAAGGCCATATAAGCATAACAAAGCATTTTAAGTAACAATTATTATGATGCAATAAAACAGCACAAGTAATAGTACTTGTGTTGTCCTCTGAAATTATTTTGCAGTAAGGAGAATATGTAGAAGATTAATTCACAATTTAAAGATTGGAGTATATGTAATGAGTTTAAAATGTATTTGCGAAAGTATATTAGGAACAATGGATTGCTGGCAGGAAGTATCTATTACTAAAAAGAATGTTATTAAAAAGTTATGTAAAAAACAAATACCACAAGATCCTAATTTCCCATATGGGCACAATGAAAAAGCATATTGTCCTAATTGTGCAATGATTGTTGAAGATTTATATTGTGGTACATGTGGTCAAAAAATTAAATGGGATTAAGGCGTAATACAAAAAGTAGTCCCAGGAGCTGAATAAATTGTGAAGCAATTTTAAGGGGGGAATTAAATTGGAAAAACCAATTTTATTTAATACAGAAATGGTTGAAGCTATTTTAAATGGAAGAAAAACAACTACAAGAAGAATAATAAAAGATATTTCTGGATTGGACTTTGTAGGCACTTCTAGTCTTGATGGTAAAAAATTTGATTATGCTGCGTTTGGCAAAGGAAATATTAATAATTTGTTTGACGCAAAGATTGAAAAACGTGTTAAAGCTCCATATCTTCCAGGAGATATTCTTTGGGTACGAGAAACATGGAAAGTACAAAGCTTAAGCAATATGGATTATAGAGCTAAATTTTTATATAAAGCAAAACCTAATGATAAATTAAAAGAAGCCAATGTAGATGGTGAAATGTATATAAAATTACTAAGATATGAAAGTAAGAATGGTTGGCATCCTTCTATATTTATGCCAAAAGATGCAACAAGAATATTTTTAAAAGTTACAAATGTGAGAGTTGAAAGGTTGCAAGACATAACAGAAGAAGGAGCTAAATCAGAAGGTGCATCTAAACAAATATGGTATCAACCATATGGAACCAGGAGTGAAAACAATCAAGAATATGTGGGAGATATAACACAGCATGTTCCTAATTATATTACTGGATTTGCTGGAATATGGGATAGAACGTTAGGGAAATGGGATGATTGGCTATATAGTTTTAAAAGAAATCCTTGGGTATGGGTAATAGAATTTGAAAAAATTGAAAAACATTAATTTTAAATTATTGTAAAGGAGTGAATTGAGTATGAAGAAGTATGAACTTGTAATTGAAAATCCTACAGATGCTTTTATTTTAGACAAAGAAGAAAATACAATAGTTGCTTTATGTAATACCAAAAGACCTGGCTTGGGGTTTAATAAGTTAAAAAATTTAATAGAAAAAGCAAACAAAAATAGAAAACAATTATTCCATTTAGGTGATATTGCCTATATGATAGACGAAGATTATAGGTTCTTTGAAAGTGAAGTTTATAGAATAGAATTAGATGATGGGAAATATTACTATACCGCTGATGATTGCGACTTTGAAGATGGGGATATTGGCAATTGGGTATTTAAATCTGAAACAGAAAGAGAATTACATTTAGAAGCATTAATGTAGTATACAATACAAAGAGAAAGGAAGGTTAATAAATGAGAGCCTTATCAAATAGAAAATATGATTATTATGAATTATTACAAGATTTTGGGTTCTTAGAAAAAGGTGCTATATTTTATCACGATAAAAATGACCATATGTATGGAAGCATAGCAGAAGGGTGCTTAAAGCTTTGTTGGACAACCGATGGTGATTGTTATAGTGGATTATGTGGAGATACAATATTCTTACATTATAATTTTACTAAAGATGAAGACTTATTTAGAAAATTAAAACCACCAAATAAAGTTGATGACAGCATAAATTGGGAATATTTAATAGTAGCCTTAAACTTTAGAATTAAAGAATTAGAGGATAGAGAAATATTCGGAAGAGAATTAGAAATAGCTAAAAAAGAGTTAAGAAAAGTATTAATTCAACAACAAAATTCAAATAAGTAATGTCGCAATCTAAAGAGATTAAGAGAAATAAATATCGGATTTAAATGTTCATGAGCGAGTAACGTAAGGAGGCCTATTGTAGTGAACAAGGTTATTAAGTATATTATACCAATTATATTAATTTCCATATTATCGCTAGCATTCCTAATTTTTATATGCGAAGTAAATATTAATAAATCACAAGTATCATTAATTATTATCAGAGATACTCAATTGTTATATATAAGTGACTCAAGCTTAGAAACTAAATACTTAAAAGAAAGTGATAGAATATACAAGAAATCACTATCTTTATCCAACGATTTAGAAAGGATTAAGTATACTTCACTAATATCACAGATTTTTACTATGCCTTATAAGTCCATTAAAATAGATAATGAAGTCGAAAAGTTAGATAGTAAAAGTAGAAAATTAAGTGAAACAATACGATATAAAGAAGCTCTTAAAATTAGAAATAGTACAAGTAACTAAAGCATTTAAGAAGGTTTATTGAATGGTAAAATTTGTAGTTACCATAAGCATAAATAGGAGGTTTATTGTATGTATATGACTTTAAAAGATAGATTTAATTTTTTATTTGGAATAATTTTAATTGCTGATCTTTTTATTGGTTCTACACTTATTATGCTAGAAATAAATAATAAATATTGGAATTATAACACCTCATATACAGTTAACACTAGTAATAAAATATATAATATTAAAGCTAAAAGAATACCAGAAACATCAGATGTTGAAGTTACTATATCTGCCAACGGATTAAAAGAAAAAAATCTAAAATTTATAAGGCTAATAGAAAATCTAGTGAAGAAATAACACAGCAAGTAATTTCTATATCAAATTCTACAATAGCCAAATGCAATTAGTAATAAGTATTAAAAAGGATATTTATTTATAAAAATACAGGACACAAGATAATTACTATATATTTATGGACAGAAATATTAATTAATATATAGACTATATATTGATAGGGAGTTGTTAACATATGGAATATATAAAAGAAGTAAATATTAATGAGGCAATTATTCATATTTTGGATAGCAATGCTAATGGTCCAATATTAAATGAATATAAGCTAAGATTAGATGATGAAAATTATAAATTTATATTAAAGCATGTTGAGAAATGTTTAAAGGATCAACAATTAAGATATGCCAAATTTAATAATGAAAGAAATATAGTAAAAGAAGTTTCTCAAGAATATTTAAATGGTCAAAATGATTTATTAACTATATCTAAAGAACTGGCCAAGCAGCTTTTTGTATTAATGAAAGGTAATGATAATATAGAGTCTTGTGACTTAATGATAGTTTCTATATCTACAGAATATGGTCCGATGCTCGGGATATTAAAAATGGATTATATAAAGAATTATATACATGTTATAGATACTGTTGAGGATAAGATTGGTATAAACATAGCACCTGAGGTTACAGGCCTACCAATGACCGCTTCTAAGATAAAAAAATGCGCTTTTATAAAACCTATTAGAGAAGGACAAGAATTTAACTTAATGCTTATAGACAAACAAAAAAAGTCCAAAGATAGTGAAGAATATGGATCTAATTACTTTATAAAAAATTACCTAGGTTGCAATGTAATAGAAAATGAAAGAGATATGACAAGGCAATTAGTAGAAAATACAGATAAATTTATAAAAGATAACATAGATGATGTGAAAATCGCTGTGAAAACTAAAGATTTATTAAGAGAAAAACTAAAAAAAGAGGATACAATAAATATTGAAGATATAACAGATGAAATATTTAAAGATGAAACACTAAAACAAGAATTTATTAACTTCAATTATGAAAACAATATAGATAAACCCATAGAAGTAGATAAAGAGTTTGTAACTAAAATAGTAGATACACTTAAATTTAAGCTTAATAAAAATATTACTTTGAGTATTCCAGAAGATGTATATAGTGATATAAATAGTTTTGAAGTTAGAGATAATGGAGATGGCACCGCAAATATTATTATAAAAGATGTATCTACTATTCGATAGATCTTTATATATGCAAAAATGATACCTATATAAATTATAGGTATTATTTTTTTGCAATATTATTGTAAAAAAAGTATATATAAATTATAACAATACCAGATAAAAAAATAATGCATTTTAAAAAACATAATATGAAATAAAGGCAAATCAATGCGAATCAAAATTAAAAGGAGAGATGTGTAAATGAAAGATGCGATTGAATTAAATATAAAAGGTATTAAATGTGATAATCCAGAATGTGACTTTAGAGATGATAGTGTGCAAGTAGCGGATTATGATAAATGGCTAAATAAATCATGCCCTAAATGTGGGGCAAACTTATTAACTCAAGCTGATTATGATAACACAAAAGCAATATTGGAAATAGTAAAAATAACAAATAGTATCTTTCCAAAAAGAAAAGATAATGAAGAAATAGTTACAGGTAAAATTGAAATGGACGGTACGGGGAAAATAGATTTTACAATAAACAGTTAAGACATATTACAAAAAAAGTGTGTAATTTGAAATAAAAACGATGTAAATTTTATTTAAGAATAAAGTTCTTTGAAAATTGAATAATACGGTATTAATACTATAAATATATTAGCATTTAATCTAAATAAGAGTTAATACATTAAGGAGGATCTCATGAAAAGGCAAAATAAATTACAAACATTGACATCAGATTTAATATCAACTCATCTAAGCCAAGCCTTTAATCTATATTATCAATGTAGTAGGAATAATACACAATTCACGAAGAGATATTACTGTATATCATGTATTATACATTCTGTAAGTGCTATTGAAGCGTGTATTAGTAAAATAGCATATGAAACTTTTGATAATGCTAAATCAAGTTTTTATATACCAGTGGAAAAAAGAAATATTTCTTTAAGTATAATTATAAATACATGGTTTAAAATGCAAACGATAGATAAGATTAATCTATTCTTACAAATGTTTGAAAAAAATAGATTAGATAAAATATTAGAATCAAAGTTTAAAGAGCTAGATAATTTACGTAATTGGCTAATACATGGTCCCTGTTATGATACTATATATTTACTAGAACCAAAAGGCGATAATAATTTTGATTTAATTGATAAAAAAGATTCTATCCATTGGGAGTGTAGGTATCCAAACAGTAAATTTAATTCTCTAGAAGATATAGATGAAACAGATGCATATAAAGCGTTGGAGATATCGTTAGAAGTTCTTAAACAGCTCTCAGGATTAAATATTGCTGTGATTGGAATGCTTAGAGAAAAACCGTTTCAAACTTTTACAATAGTTACTAAAAATACGAGCATTGAATATTTGCTAAAAGAAAATAATAACATATAGAAGAGATTTACAAGGATTAAAAAATAATATAAGTAGTATTGTTATTAAAACGTCTTAAAATGGGCGTTATACTATCGTTAATAGATTGGTAGCAATCTTTGATGGTGAAAGTCTTAGGGAAAATAATTAGTGATATTATACTTTCGGAGATAATATAGAAGTTATATAGTACCTAAAAACCCCATGCCTTTAGGCTTGGGAGTTTCAGATCTTAGTATAAATATATATTAAGCTATGCTTTTATACTATGAATAAACTAAATAACTAATAATTTATTAGAACACCGTATTATTCAAGTCTGAATTTTACGGTGTTTTTCATGCCGTAATTCAAAGAACAGCTACAAGAACTAAAATAATTATGATTTATGGAAGTATAAGGAGGAAAGTATGATAACTAAAGGCCTAAAGGATAAAGGCTTAATATGCAAAGGAAAGGGCTTTAATTGTCCTAATTGTAAAGATAAAAATGAATGTATTGATTATGTAGAATGTGAAGCTAGGGATGGACAACAAGCTTGTTATCAATGCTATGGTGAATGTAAAGAAATATACCAAGTAAAAGTTATAGATGAAAAAGGTAAAATGACATTTGAAAAAGTATGTAGTGAAGAATGTGCATCAGAAGTTATACAAGAACTATATTATCTTCATAAACAAAGAGGAGATGATGTAAAAAATCAAGTAATACAAAAGCTAAAAAGCAGGTCGTAATTTTAAAAAGAATGTATAAATAAGAATTAATATAGTATATAATTATAAATATAGAAAATTATACAAATGGAGGAGAGCTAATGTTAAAGAAAAACAAGAAAATTCTTTCAGTTATAACTGCTACTTTAGTAATGGTAATAGGAATTTCTTTTACTAATGTACAAGCGGCTTCTATAAAGAGAATGAATGGAAAGAACAGAATAGATACGGCTAACAAAACAGCAAAGGAAATATTCCAAAGATCAGAAGCGGTTATTTTAGTAAATGGTACAGGCTATGCAGATGCAGTAAGCTCAGCACCACTTTCAAAATTGTTAAATGCTCCAATACTTCTAACTGAAAATAAGGGCGCATTAGAATCAGATGTGTTAAAAACTATAAATGACTTACAAAACGTTAAAAAAATATATATAGTTGGCGGTACTGGAGTTGTATCTACAACTATGGAAAATTCATTAAAGAATAAGGGATTTCAAGTTATACGTTATGATGGACAGAAATATGGTGATAAAACAAGATATGGAACTAATGCTAGAGTGGCAGAAGAAATATTAAAATTAAGTCCTAAATCCAAAACAGGGATTTTGGTAAATGGACAAGATGGATATGCAGATGCACTATCTGTAGCTTCAGTAGCAGCAACTAACGGTTATCCGGTATTATTCGGAAACACTAATAATATACCAAATGTAATAAAAAATAATATAATATCAAAAAACAAATTACAGATTCTTGCGGCAGGTGGTAGCGGAGTGTTGCCTTCTTCTGTGGTTAGCTCTGTAAATGGTAAAAAGATAACTTCAGATGCTCAATCTAAAAACAGATTTCAAACTAATCTAGCAGTGTTAGAATATTTTAAGGGTAAAGGCGGTTTAGACTTTAGTAATGTATATATAGCAGCAGGAGGACAAGGTGGAAAAGCTGGACAAGGTCAATTTGCAGATGCTTTAGTAGCTTCAGCAGCAGCGGCTAAAACAGGCTCACCGTTAGTTCTAAGTGGATTAGGAGCAGGTACAACAGAAATAGCTAATGCAGAAAAATTTGTTGAAACTAATATAGAGGACGAGGGTAACTTAGTTATTGTTGGAGGAAAAGCTTCAGTATCCGAGTCAGTGGAACAAAAATTATATGAAAAAGTGGGAGACTTTACTATAGTAGATGTATCTTAAAATATATGTATCATTGTTATTTGAAGATTTTCAAGCCATTAATAATAAATTAGGTAGTAGCCTAAATATGATGGCAATCTAAAGCAATTCGATTATGTTCTCCGCAACAACTATGACCATATATCTGAACCTATAACTATATTTGGTGGGGAAGATTACGGAGCAGATATGTACACCATATTACAACAATTGGAGGATGGGGAATTATAACCCCATCTTCCAAATTTTTTGATACCTCTAAATATAAAACAATAGGCTCCTGTATGATATAAATCTCATACAGGAGCCTATTGTTTTTATAAAAAATGTATAGCTTATAAAATAATAATACTTTTATTTAAACTTAAGGAGGATATATGTTAAATTTATTTTTTCAAAATAAAACTATAAAAAAAGAAGAACCATTAAAAATTAAGCCAATTCATTATCAAAGAATAAATTTCTTTAAGTATTTTAAGAATAATGGATATGTAAAAAAGATACTTTGCTTATATATGCGAAGCTCTAGGCAAAGGGAAAGAATATCAAGAAAATTATTATTACAATATATAATTAATAAATAAATCAAAAAACTAAAAATTAATTTTTAAAATTAACACATATTTTTATGCCTTTCATGCAATTTTGTTGTTAAAAAAGGATATATAAATTATAACAATAGTAGATAAAATGTATTTCAAATAATACGGCATAAAATTATTTAAAATTATTTTATTGAAAAATTATGGTTGTAATTTGAAATTATTATGAAGGAGAGAAAATAATGAATTGGGATAATATTAAAAATAAATTGATACATGAAAAGGAATATTTAGTGTGCTTGGACATAAAAAATGAAACTTATAGTCTTCAAAATTATTTCAAATATTCTGATGGTGATATTATTTTTGAAAAAGAGGGGTTTTATTATTTTGATGTAAATGAAGATGTTTTTAAATATAGTCGTAGACAACCCAAGTTTTGGATGGTTATAACAAATCCGACAATATAGTAATTTTACTACACAATACAAAGATTTGATAAAGGGGAATGATGATGGAAAGAAATTATGTAGTTGTATGTAATAGACATAAAGGTATAAGTGGCTCATTATTATTCTGGGGGAATAAAACAGAAGATAATGCTAAAAGAAGAAGTTTTGGAGGATACAGAAGTAATTTTAATGAATGTGAGAAATACACATTACAGGAGATAAAAGAAAGTGGCTATAACTTCCCTATATACGGAAAAGATATAAACCATGATAATTACATGAAAGTTGAAGATTTCGCTATTGAAATTAAGAGATTAAAAAGGTTAGGTTATAGACCTATATTAATTTATTATAGATAGAATTATGTTCACAATGCAACAAATATGTCCAGGAATGAATCAAATATGTACCATGAGAAGGGAGAATTTATTATGTATGAAGGTATTAAATCAGTATTAAAATTAATGAATCATATATGTGATAGTAGAAATGGTTGTTGTGGGGAATGCCCTGTTTTCAATGAATGTAAGAAAGAACATTGGGAATGGCTTAAAGACGATTTGAAAAATTTAGGTATTGAAGAAAATGAAATAGATTTACCTACAAATTAATTTACATTTCAAAGAGCAGCTGCAGGATCTGAAATAAAAGCGAAGGAAGTGAAATAGAATGGATAAAGCAAAGGCTATAAAAATTATAAAATCAATTAGTATGGAATGTGGTGAAAATGACAAATGTACACACTGTGCTTTTTATAATACAGTTAAAAATATTGATGGTTGTATATTTGACAAACTGGTTTTGGAAACTGCTCCAGAATACTTTATAGATGTTTTAGAAAGACATAAATAACGAACAATTCAAAAAGCAGCTGCAGGAGCTGAAATTTCTGTGAAGTAAATTTAAGGAGGTAATACTAAATGTCAGCAAGTGAATGTAGATTAGGAAAAAGATTAAGACATAAACAAACAAAGGATATACTTGAGATACAAGAGACAGATGGAGTAAAATTATGGGTTAACTTAAATTGGGGAGATACCTTTGATTGGGTAGATGAGGATTTGTATGATGATTTAGACTATTGTACTGAATAATATTAGTACGTATTTCAAATAATTAGCGATACAGATAAGATAGGGGATAAAAATATGATGTTTAAATTTAAAAAATTATCTAACTGTAAAAGGATTTTATTTTTTACAAAACTGTGCGGAAAGCCCACTCCTTTAGGTGTGAGATGGATAGCACAATAAAGAAATATTGAGATTACAAGGATTAAAAAATAATCTAAGTAGTATTGGTTATAAGTTATTAAAACGTCTTGAAATGGGCGTTATACTATCGTTAATAGATTGGTAGCAATCTTTGATAGTGAAAGTCTTAGGGAAAATAATTAGTGATATTATACTTTCGGAGATAATGCAGAAGTTATATAGTACCTAAGAACCCCATGCCTTTAGGCTTGGGAGTTTCAGAGTAGGAATGATAAAAGATGAACCTGTTGTTATGGCAGAAAAAGATTCAGTTATGGAGCAGCAATTAAAACAGAAAGTTAATGATAAAGAACAGAGGATTATTGATAATATAGAATCAGCCAAAACACTTAAATATGGTATGATAATTTTGGCTGTGCTTGTTGCTATAGCATTAGCATTAGATTTGTTTGTTTGTTTATTTTAGCAATAATATTAATATTTATACCAAATGCATTGCCAGGATTAATTAATCTATTTCATAGTTAGTATCATATATTCAAATCAAATAATGGAGTATCAAAATAGATACTTCATTTACATATCAATTCAATAAATTATTTTGTTTATATACAAGTTTAAAATAAAGATAAAATTAAAGTTGCTAATATATCTAGGAAATACAGTTTTAAGGTTGTTTATTTTCTATAAAAAATGTATATATAAAATTTATATAATATTATCTTTGAAAGGAGCCTTAAAAATGTTTTGTTCACCTTTTCAATTTTTCATATTCGTAATATTGAATATTATTCTTTTCCCAATTACTATACCCATGAATTTATTTTGTGGATTTAAAATAAAAAAAAGGAATAAAAAAAGTATTACGGTAAAAGAATTGCTTTTCAAAATAGATTCTGAAATAATAGCTAAAGATATTTTAAAAATATTAAAAGAAGATAGAAAATATAAACTATATGAAAATCCATTAAATAAATTCATAAATAATGCAGATTTATTAATAAATGATATCCAAAATATTAAAGATATATCTAAACAGGAAAATACGTATAACACTAATAATCATATAATTACGGATTCGGACTATTCTCCTATAGAGTTAAGGCATTTACTACCTTATTATGACGAAAGTAAAGATAAATCTATTCTATTCATTCTAAATGTAAAAATTGATATTGATATTTATAAAGAATTAACTAGAAATGAGGTACTGGCTTATATATTTTTAGATTATTTATTGGAATAGAAACACTATGTAGTTATAATATGAACTTTATATGTTCAGCTATACTTTCACTTATGGTATTTAGTTCAGATATAGCTGGCCATTATAGGTATGATACAAACCAGTTGATATATTTAATTTAAGGAGATTATAATAATTAAAACTCTAAAATTCAAGATAACATCTATTATTAAATTCTAAAATATAGGTGTTATTTTTTTATGCAAATTTATTGTAAGAAAAGTATATATAAATTATAACAATAGTATTTAAAATGAAAGAGAGGAATTGCAATGAAATTTTATTAATCTAATAAATCTGGATATTATGCTTCAATAGGTGCAGAAACAAAGGGAAAAGCTGTTAAATATTAAGAAATAAAGATTTATATCTTAGTATTTTCTTTAAGGAGGGAAAAATGAACAGTAAGTTATATTATGAATTTTTAAAAGAATTAAATAAAGCAGAAGAAGAATTAAAAGTAGCTAAAAATAATTGGAAACTATCTAAAACTATTGTAAATGAAAAAAACTTAAAAGTTGCAGAATGTAAATCCATTCAGTGGCAAAAAGCAGTTAATCTACTGTACTTAAAAGGATAATAATAAGTATTTTGTGTAAGTGTACACGAGATATTGACAGGAAGTGAGAAATTGAGTAAATACGTTATGAGTGATTTACATGGTTGCTATAATAAATTCATTAAGATGTTAGATCAGATAGAATTTAAAAATGATGATGAATTGTATATATTAGGTGATATTTTAGATAGAGGAAAAAATCCTTTGGAAATATTAGATTATATAATATTGCATAAAAATATTACTTTGCTTAAAGGTAATCATGAACAAATGTATATAGATTTTTACGAAAATAATGATATAAGTTTATGGTATTACAATGGGGGAGAAATTACGCATTCTCAAATAGTAAATAAAGAGATTGGATACGATAAATCTTTATATAATTACTTTAAAAAATTACCTTATATTAAAGTTATAGATAAATTTATACTTGTCCATGCTGGGCTGAGTTTTTCTAATAATTGTAATTATTTAAGTATAGATGATTTTATAAAATATCAAGATGAAGATACTTGCTTATGGAATAGAGAAAATATAGGTAAAGAACAAAAATATAGAGATTATACAGTAATATGTGGCCATACTCCAGTACAATCAATAACAAATAATTATGATAATGTGAGAATACTTAAAAGATATGGGACCATATATATTGATTGTGGTTGTGTATTTGAAAAAGCTAATGGCAAAGTTGCTTGTATAAGACTTGATGATATGGCTGAATTTTATATAAAATAAAGTTTATATAAAGGAAGTGCATTATATGTCTAAAGAACTTTGTATCAGCATAGTTGTAGCACTATTAGTTTTGGCAGTATTACTGTACTTATTATTCACTAATTTGTTAGCTTTTATGATAGTTGTACCGCTTCTATTTGTAGTACTTAGGGTATTATTTCCGATTGCATTTGAAGATGCATTGGAATTGATTATAGGTAATTTGATATTATTCTCAAGGAATTAAAGGATGTGTATGTATTCATGGATTTAAAGCATGTAATTATATTAGGGAGTATATTTATAATATTAATGACAGTACTATTAAATACGCAGCATTTAAAGGTTGATCTTAAAAATTATGATAGCGTTATAGAACTACAGGAAGATATAGTAAACTATAAGAAAAGTAAGAAACTAGATGAAAAAGAAACCTATATAATTGATGAATTTTATACTAAATGTGAAGATATAAAGACAAGATTAAAAAATGTTGAAGGAAGAACAATTTTACAAGAAATAAAGAATCCTACAAAAATAGGTAATAAGAAAATATTAGAGCTTAAAGATGAGTTTCTACAAATAAAATATAAAAGTAAATAATAAAATAAATTGCTTGATAATAAATTATAGTTACATTTATTGATGAAGAGGGGGATATTTTATGTTATCTAAGTCTAATTGTAAAAGAGTTTTCTTTTTTTTACTACTTTTATGTTTTACTAACATAAAACCAGTAAAAGCAAATACAAATGCAATTATGCCAATGCCGATCCTAGTAGATAGTAATAAAAAAATTGATAGAGAAATAACGTCAATTGAACAAGCTACAGCAATAAAGAGTAAAGATGGAGAATATTCGAGTTTGATATTAAATAAAGCTGTAAAGGAACCATTAAAACTAGGCGACTTGGGTAAGGGTAAAGTAAGAATACAAGCTGTAGTAGGAATGATAGAAGATGAACCTGTTGTTATGGCAGAAAAAGATTCAGTTATGGAGCAGCAATTAATAAAAAAAGTTGATGATAAAATAAAATCAGACAAAACAGAAAAGTATGTAGCGATTTTGAGTTGCGTGGCATTTGTTCTAGTAACCATATTTTTATTAGCATCTTGTTAGATAAATTTATCTAAGGAAGAGAGAAAACTAAGAGTAATATTATTTTTAGTTTTCTCTCTTTTTATTTTTTATAAAAAATAATGTTGCTAATATTTTTCACAAAAAATGTATATATGAATTTACATACGAAATATTAACAAAAGGAGCTTTATGAATGTATTTATTTTTTCAACTTTTTCTATCAACAGTATTGAATATTATCCTTCTTCCAATTTTTATACCCATAAATTTATTTTGTGGATTTAAAATTTAAAAAAGGAATAAAAAAAGTATTACCGTAAAAGAATTGCTTTCCCAAATAGATTCTGAAATAATAGCTAAAGATATTTTAAAGATATTAATTGATTATAAAGAAACTGAACTATATGGAGATCAATTAAATAAATTCATTAATAATACAGATTTATTAATGAATAATATCCAGAAAATTAAAGATACATCTAAATAAAAAAATACACATAACACTAACAATCATATAATTACACTAGCTTCATCGTGGTATTCACTTTCTCTTATAGATTTATGTCGTTTACTACCTTATTGCATTGAAAGTGAAGATAAATCTATTTTATTTATTTTAAATGTAAAAATTGATATTGATGTTTATAAAGAATTAACTAAAAATGAAGTACTGGCTTATATATTTTTAGATTATTTATTAGGAGCGTGATTATATTATGTCTATACCTAACAATACAAAATATGATATGCAAGAGATTAATCATCAGGTTAATATCCTACTAGATCTAGCAAATGAAAAACCTACTAATAAATTATTGAAAAGTTTTAAATCTATTGCAAAGAAAATTAAGATTATAACTGATAAGTATACAAATTAATATGAACTTTATATGTTCAGCTATACTTTCACTTATGGTATTTAGCTCAGATATATCTGTCCATTATAGGTATGATACAAACCAGTTGATATATTTAGCTTAAGGCGATTATAATAATTAAAACTCTAAAATTCAAGATAACATCTATTATTAAATTCTAGAATATAGGTGTTATTTTTTATGCAAATTTATTGTAATAAAAGTATATATAAATTATAACAATGTTAAAAAAGCTATCCTAACAACATAAAATAATTACCCTAATAAATGAGGAAGCGAAATATTAAAGAAAGGTGGTATTAATATGAGTTACAATAATTGTCAAATTGAACAATATAATAAAATAATGCATGAGATATTAGACTTAAATATAACTTGTGAACTAAAAGAAAATTTATTAAAAGAAGAAATAGAAACAGAACAACGATGCCAGACAATTGGAAATATTATCGACATCATTATTCATCTGTTTTCCTTAGGCTTAACTATTAAAGAAGCACTTATAATTACTAATGGCAATTATTATTGGTTAAACTTTGTATTACTTTTTGTATCTTCATGTTTCAATACTTTGATAATAATTAATTTTTGGAGTTCCTTTGATGAAAGAATTATAGCAGAATTTATTTCAAATATAATTATTAAAAGCAAAAAATATATAAAAATATCTAGCTTAGATAAAGTTGATGAAATTATATTTTCCCTAAAAGAGTTGTTAATAGAAGCAGAACCTTTGTTTAAACATATTTTTGATTTATTGGATGTGTATAAAAGTTCAATTTATAGTCATGATTCATTTGATAAAGAATTACTCTTTGAATTAAATGAAACTTATAGAATATTACATGATTATATTTCTGTAATTAAAATTAATGAAGAAAAAGAGAATCAAATGAAGAAAGACAGTAAAAATAATAGTTCATTAATAATGCTAAAAGATAAAAATATTTATAATAAAGAATTATTAGATCAATATAAGAAATTATAAATTATTTGTGCAAATTTATTGTAAAAAAGGTATATATAAATTATTAATATATTAATTCTACTAAATTATTTTAAAAGAAATAATATATTATCATAGCATACAAGAAAGGAATTGATAAACATGGGAACTTTCTCAAAAATTAAAAATATTCTTAAGGCCAAAACAAATAATGCATTGGATAAAGTAGAGAATCCAATAGAATCATTAGAGCAAAAAATAGGAAATATGGAAGAGGATCTACACAATGCTAAATTATCTGCTGCTGAAGTATTAGGAAATGTGCATTTTTTAGAAGAAAAAAAACAGGATGCAAAATCTCAAATGGAAGATTATGAAACAAAAATAAAAAAAGCTTTATCTATAGGAAATGAAGAATTAGCTAAAAAAGCTTTAGAAAAGAAAATTGAAGCTGAGAAACAATATAAGCATTTAGAGTCAAAACATGCAGAATCTAAAAAAAATGCTGAAAAATTAAAAAGCAGATTAGCAGACTTAGAAAAATCAATATCAGAAACTAGGCAGTATAGAGATGAAGCCAATGCTAGGTTAAATACTGCTGAAGCTAGTCAAAAAGTAAATGAAATACTATGCAATGTATCATCAGATAATATTAATCTTGATGATATAGAAAGAAAAATAAGTAAAAAAGAAACAACTGCAGCAGGATTAGAAGATTTAAAGCCTGTAAGCTTAGACGATGAATTTGACAAACTTAATGAAGTAGATCTTGATGCTGAGTTGGAAAAATACAAATCTTAATTAAAAAATCCTTCTATTTAGAAGGATTTTTTAGAACACAAATTTTACATCAATAAAGCTTTACGGAGGTATTTTAATGAATAAGAAACCAAATCCCTTCTTAGAAAAAGGTATAAAGAAAAGTAAATTTTTAAATGAAGACAAATCAATGACTATTAAAGGCACATATAATAAAACCTTTATATTGCTGTTGTTACTAACTATTTCATTTATATTTTCTTGGAATAAAATAGATAGTCTTTCACAAACAATGATTGATGATAGTGCCGGCCTTAGATTTATATTAATTATAGGTGTTACAACTAGTATAGTTTTAGCATTCACTACCATTTTCAAACCTAAAGTATCACCGATAACCGCTCCAATGTATGCAATAACAGAAGGAGTACTTTTAGGAACCGCTTCTAAATTTGCAGATTTAAGTTATCCAGGAATTGTTTTACCGGCGGTTCTTTTAACAATAGCAATGGCTATATCCTCTTTGGTTATTTATAAATCAATTGGGCCTATAAATAAAAAAATTGTAACTGGAATCATAATAGCTACTGTAGGAATTCTAATATTAAATCTATTTTCTTTAATATTATCATTGGCCTTTGGAATAAAAATTCCTTTATATAAAGGTGGTATTATAGGTATAATCTTTAGTTTATTAGTTATAGTCATTGCTGCATTAAATTTAATTGTAGATTTAGATAGTATAAATGAATTAGCTTATTATGGAGCACCTAAATACATGGAGTGGTATTCAGCATTTGGTGTACTTGTTACTTTGGTTTGGTTATATCTAGAAATACTTGATCTGATCCAGAAAATAAAAGAAAACTAGATTAGAATATAATAAATCTAATTTTAAAATCTAAAAAGACACTAGTTAGCTTTGTAATAAGGTAACTAGTGCCTTTTTTTATAGAATTATTATTGAGAAATTTGTATATAAAAATTACTATAACTATTAATTAAATAACATAGAAAGGATGAGCTTTATGAATAAAATTATAGAATTTACTACTAAAGAAAAAGAAAAATACAGTAAACAATATACCGATATATTGTTTAACATAGACAATTTAAAAGATTTACTTGAAGAAGACAAACTAAAATTAAGAAAATTTTATCCAATTTCTAAAACATTAAAAGAATATTTAGATTTAATCGATGAAGCAAATCTAAAAGCTGATGGGAAAGGGTTATTTGAATACTTTAAAGATGATAGCAAATATAAAGAAGAATTAGAAAAATTTAAACAAAAGCATATAAAAAATTTTATACAGATAGAAGAATGCTTAAAATGCTCTTGCTTTAACTGTGTAAAAGACTGTGTATTTAATTCTTGTTTAGGCTGCAAAGGGGGATCTTGTATATCTAATTGTGATCATAACACTTTCAATATAACTATCTTTAGAGATAAAATAATCAAATTGACCAATGACGTTACCGGAGAAGATACAAACTTTAAGATATTAGCAATCATACAATTACTAGAAAGCAATAAGCAATATATTATATTAGAAAACGTATTAGATAGTGAAGATAAGTATATTCTATATTACTTCACAACAATACATGGAGAAGAGTTTGAGCAAATTGAAGATGGAAGCGAAATAGATAAGATTGCTGAAATATTCTATTCTCAGAAAAGTAATTAAAATTTAATAATAAAAGTATTAGATTTATAGATTATAGGAGATTTATACATGTTTCAGCAAATAAAATCCATTTGTATAGGAATATTGTTTAGTATTTTAATTTTAATAATTTTTAAATATTCAATATAAAAACTAATTTTACAAAAATGTGCGGAAAGCCCACTCCTTTAGGTGTGGGATGGATAGCACAATAAAGAAATATTGAGATTACAAGGATTAAAAAATAATCTAAGTAGTATTGGTATATAAGTTATTAAAACGTCTTGAAATGGGCGTTATACTATCGTTAATAGATTGGTAGCAATATTTGATAGTGAAAGTCTTAGGGAAAATAATTAGTGATATTATACTTTCGGAGATAATATAAAAGTTATATAGTACCTAAGAACCCCATGCTTTTAGGCTTGGGAGTTTCAGTAATTAACTTAAATATAACTAAAGAAAGGAAGTGCAAAATGATATTTAATGTATATAAACTATATATTAAATATCAAACTATCATGAATAACAAAAAAAATAATTTAATGAAATATATAGTATGCTTCATATGTACATTTGCTCTAATTTTTTCAAATATAAATACAATTTATGCTAAAGGAGGATCACATAGTAGTAGTTTTAAGTCAAGCTCTTTTTCTTCTAAACCTTCTTCAAGTTCCTTTTCTTCAGGAAGTAGAAGTAATTCCTTTAGGTCCAGTTCTAGCAGCTTTAAATCAAGCTCTAGTAGATATAACTCAAACAGCGGATTTAAATCAAGTTCTTTTTCTACTAAAAGTTCATCAAAGCCATCCAGTACTACAATTAGTCCTAAATCTAGTAATTCTTCAATAACAAAAAGTACAAATAGCAATTTTAAATCAAGTTCCTTTTCTTCAGGAAATAAAGGAAAATCTAATGATAAAATTAAACCTAGTTCTAATAGCTCAGTTAAAACACCTAGTAATTCCTCAATAAAAGGAAATTCAGATAAATCAAATACAAATAGTAATTTTAAATCAAATTCTTTTTCTAAGTCTAAAAATGAAGATACAATTAATAAGAATAAAACTACTCCGAACACCAGCAATACAAGAGATTCAAAATATGAAAAATCAACTAGAAGTAATAGTTCATTTGTACCAGTAGTTATTAATAAGAGTAATAAAGCTGATACAAATCCAACAAAGCCTCAAATTAATAATGTAGGAGGGAAAATATTTAAGGGAATCTCCTGTATTATTTTAATTATTATTATAGTTTATGTAATTCGCTTTATTAGAAATAACTAATAAATACAGTAGCTTTTTAAATGATATATAAATCAATTAAATGATTTATATATCATTTAAGCATTTTAAAACATATATTTATATTATTTTGTACAAAACACATTAAATATATATAATAATGTTTTTTAATGTTTTTTAATCATTATATATCATTATTATAATTTAAAATCATAAAGTATTATTATTTTGATATTACATCATTAAAAATCATTAAAAATCGTTAAATATTTTATTTTTGTTTTATTTTTTGTTTTTTATATTAAATTAAACAATAATGATAAATATTGATTTTTTACTATAATTTATGTTAAAATTATATGGACAATCATATTTAGGAGGGATCAATTTATGAAAAATATAGTTGCTGGTGTTGATACTGGCTTTGGATATGGAATTGGCATGACAAATGATACTGAAGTAATAATGAAAAATTACATCAATAATATAACTGAAAAAGAAGCTTTAAATATAGCAAATACCATTAAAGAATTGAATAATAAAAATACTTTAATAAAATACAATGGCAAATATTTTATTTGTGGAGATGCATGCATAGAAAGATACCCGGATACTATGCAAAGATTAAATAGAGATAGAATTAAGGATGAATATCATCTAATAGAATTGCTATCAATAGTAGGACAACTTACTAAAGAATCTGAATTTAATCTATATCTATGTGTTGGATTACCTAATAGATCAAAAGGAGATAGTAAAAAGTTTGAAGATTGGTTAAAAGGATCTGCTTTTGAATTTAGTTATCTTTGTAATTTTGGAGAAGTTAAAAAGAAAGTTTATATAAAAGATGTCACTTGCTTACCACAAGCTTATAGCCCTATTTTTACACTACCTAGGAATGAGATGAATAAAACTATTTTTTCTGTTGATATAGGTCATTCTACATTAGATTTAATGTTTATTAAGAATATGCAAACTGTTATGGCAAGTGATACATTATTAGATGGAGAAGGCTGCATAAGAATCTATAATAACTTAAAACAAGCATTAATTAGACAAAATGAAGATAAAAAAATTACTTATTACTCTTACAGTCAACTGCAAGAGATCCTAGAAAAAGGTAATTATAGCTTATATGGTGAAGAACAACAAATAGAAAATATATTAAATAGATGCTTAGAAGAATATGCAGAATATGTATTCTTTACTATAGAAAATAACATGTATAAATATATGCCTACAGTAGATACCTTTATTTTTTCAGGTGGATTATTAAATAATAATACATTTAAAACTATTCTATCAGATAAATTTAAACAAGCATATAAAATTCCATTATTAGTACAAAATAATAGAAGTCAATACACAATAGCTGAAGGCTTGAAAGAATATAGCAATATAAAATATGCTGATAAGTTAGAAGTGGTGAAAGCAAATGACATTAAAGCCGCTAAATAGAAGTGTTATTGCCTTCTATGAAGATGAAGTATTGGATATGACTATATTAGAAATATTAAATTCTATTACTACTAAAAGAAATAGATCAAATAAAATAAAAGATATTCTGATAGAGTATTTTAATGAAAAATATCCAGAAAAATTTAATGAAACAAAAAATAGATTATCAGAAAATATGGAAAAAAAAATAACTCCTAAGAAAGCTACTACTAATAAAAATAATCAACCAAACAAAGAAGATGATGCACTTATTAATTTAGTAGAAAACAATAAAGACAAATGGGGTAGTTTATAAAATATTTTAAAAAAGACTATTAATGTATAGAAATTATCATTAATGGTCTTTTCTTTTAAATATAGAATAAATTTTATTACAATTACTTGTATTCTGAAAACTGTCAACTATCTCATTTGTATAACTTTGTACTATATTATTAACAGTAGATTCTTTATCAATTTTTATATGCATATCATTAAAAAACACATCAATTTCTTTATACTTTTTTTCACTAAAAATATTAATAATATATTCCCCAAATTGAAAAATATCTAAATTCTCATTCATTTATTAAATCCTTTCTTACAACATTTATTATTAAAATTATATATCATAGTTTATATAATGTAAACTTTAATAGTTAGATGTCTTTATACTAGTTTACGTATAAAAGCATTATTAATCATTATCAGTATACTAACATACAACATTAATAAGTTAAATTAATACTTTTTATATAGAAATAGAAGATAAAGTTTAATGAATAAAAAATACTATA
Organism: Clostridium sporogenes; assembly: GCF_001889325.1. NCBI lineage: Bacteria > Bacillati > Bacillota > Clostridia > Eubacteriales > Clostridiaceae > Clostridium > Clostridium sporogenes. The sequence goes on from NZ_CP013243.1 coordinate 4,215,104, forward strand.
TAAAAAATTAAATATAGTAACTTGCAGTATTAACGTAATATTAATATATAACAATAAAAAACTACATAATAAATATTGAAATATTTTTTAAAAATACTTTTATTTACTTATTTTATAATTCTTGTAATAATAATTTATATATTTATATGGTTTAAAAACTAAAATTAAAAATTATATCAAACTAAATGGAAAGGATTGTAGAAATGGAGAAAATTTTTATTAATAAGTTAAATAATAATCAAAAAATATTAGTAACAGAAGAATATATTGAATTACTAGAATATAAAACAAGTTTATCTAGTATAAGTGATCTATATTACTTAAAGCAAACTGGATTTATAGAAAAATGTGAGTGTTCTAAAGGAATTAAGCGGAATGAAAATTTGAGTGGTGGTGGGATGAATAGCTGTATTTCAATATGGAATTTAAGAAAAGGTTGGAAACCTGTATTAAAAATTATTTTAAATTTAAATGAATTTAATGAAGTTATTAATTTAATCACAAAAAAAATAGATAATAAGAACTTATTTATAAAAAAATAAATTTATAAAACTAGGTATATAAAATATATACCTAGTTTTTATTTTTGTAATAATAACTTATTAGGAAATAAAGAAATTGGCAAAAGCTAAAAGAGAGGGGAATTTTATAAATGAAAGATTATATAAGAGAAAGAGCACTGGATGTATCTAATTATGTATTAAATACTAAATCAACTGTTAGAAAAACAGCTAAAGTATTTGGGGTTGCAAAAAGTACAATACACAAAGATATAACTGAAAGACTACCTAAAATCAATCCTGAAGTGGCTAAAAAGGTAAAAGAAATATTAGATTATAATAAATCTGAAAGACATATAAGAGGAGGCCAAGCTACTAAAACAAAGTATAAAATATGATGTGATTTTAGGGGGATGACGAAATGAAAAAGATAGAAAAAAATAAAGATGAATTACGAGAGCTTAATCTTTCAATAACAGCCTATAATTCTTTACGAAATATGGGAATAAATACATTAGAAGATTTCTCTATGTATTCTAAGAAACAATTATGTCAATTCAAGGGAATTGGCATCTCAAGTTTACGTAAAATAGAAAAAGTATTAGACAAGAAAAATATAAAGATGGAGGTAATTTAAAAATGGATAAAATATTATATTACGTTAATAATGAAGTAAATACATTATTAGTTACAACGGAAAAGAAAGATCATATTCATTTTATAAAAATTAATAAAAGAGAATTTTTAAAATATAAAAAAGTTGGATATACAGTAATAACATCAGCTGAAATGGATTTTGATTTATGTTTAAAAATGTGTAATCCAACTTTTAGAGAAAAGATTATAGCCAAAATTAAAAATGCTATTCAAAATGATTATATAATAGCTGAAAAAAGAACAGATAATAAATATACTATTAGTGTTATTGATAATAATTTTGAATTAGCTTTATAAAAGAAGATGTAATTTAGTTTATAAAAAGCTTAAATTTACTAATTTATGAATATAGTAAATTTAAGCTTTTACTTTTATAAATAGGTAGATAGATAGAGCTATTAAAAAACAAATATTAAAAAACAAATATTAATCATAAAGATTTGTTTTAAAACATAGTAATACCAATAGGTATATAAATTGTTAGAATTGTTTTTATTCTTAATGTTTAAAATTAAATATTTTTGTTAATAGTTTTTATTACTAATGTAATTTATTTATTTATTAATGTTAATGATTTTTTTCTAAAATTATCAACATTAAATGTAAATAAACAACTAATTATATTAATTAATATAAAAGTATATGACATATAATAGGTGTTATAGTATTATTTGTAAATAGGAAATAAAAAAATAGAAAAAAGGGCATGACAAAAAGACCTCAATTTAGACTGCAAAAAAAGGTTCATTCATATAAATATATCTTTTTATTTTATCTCTTATATATCCCCCAACATTAAATATAGTTGGAGCTATATCCTTTATTTCTCCTAACATTAGTTGGACAATATCATATCCGTATTCAAAAGCAAGTTTTACAATATTATTAATAGAATTACTTAAATTATTTAATTTAATATTGTTTTCTGTAATATAATTTAAAAAGTTATTTTTATATTTATAATACATTTCTTTTTTTAGTAATTTACCATGTAGATTTTTAGAAATAACAAATATAAGCTTTTCAGAACTATTAAAAAGCATAGTTATTGTATTATTATTTAATTTATTTATTATTTTTTCTATGGCAGATTTGCAATTTATGTAATTTGGTAAGAATGTTTTCATGCTATTAATAGAAAAATAAGTTTCCCTATCTAAAAGGGTATTTATGTCATGCTTTAATATACCTTGTAGAGCTATTCTTAAAGCATTTACATTGTTAATATGTAGTAAGTCTTTAAAAACATTTGTAGCCAAATTAAGATATCCTGTATTGTTTTTATTATAATGTTCAGAGTAATCCTTAATAATTAAAGAAAATTTGTTGTTTATAGTACCGCTAATTAAAATTAAACCTAAATCTGAAAATAATTTATTATTTATATCTACTGTTTTTTCACAACAACCTATCATTTTAGCAATTCTTTTTTTAGATATCAAAGAAACAAATCCTTTAGAGTTTGCATAATAATAATAAATTAACATTTGTTTAATTTGTGTTAAAGAAAATTGAATATGAGTCTTATCAATATTTATGTTATTATAAATTTTGTACTTCTTTATCACTTTTTTATATTTATTATTACAATAATTAGAACAATAATTATGTATGTTTTTATCCTGCATTTTTTTATAGAAAGGACAATAGCAGCATTTATTAAATAAAACTGTTTCATAATGGTATAATGGTATTGGTTCTGTAATAAAATGTATTAATTTCTTACTTACATTAAAAAAAAGTTTTTCTATTGCTAAAGCCATGTAAAACACTGCTCCTTTCTGTAATATATTAGATCATTTTTTATTATTGCAAATAGAATAACTTTTGTCTAATGACAAAAGTGCACGATAAAAATGAAACACTTTTTGGAGCAAATAAAGCAAGCACAACAAATTAATATTATAAAAAAGTACACGATAAAAATGAAACACTTTCTTGAAACACTATATAATTACTAGTGTTGAAATTGAATATAATAAAATGATGATAAAATAAATCATAAAAGTACACGATAAAAGTGAAACACTTTTTATGAAATATAGTATAGATGTTAATTATAATATCAGATACTGTAATAAATCATAAAAGTACACGATAAAAGTGAAACAGTTTTATAAAAGTACACGATAAAAGTGAAACACTTTTTATAAAAAATCAGTAAATATTATTAGTAAATTTTTCTTGGAAATCAATGAAATAGGACAAGTACAGAGATGAATAATAGGGCATCGAAAAAGTGCACGACAAAAGTGAAACACTTTTTGTTTGTCTTATAAAAAATACTAAATATATTTAAAAAGTACACGATAAAAATAAAACATTTTTTTAAAAGTGCACGACAAAAATGAAACACTTTTTGGAATTGTAATAAATTTCTTTGTAAAAAATACTCCCACACCAGATAGGCAGGGGAGTATTTGGCAATTATTCATATCATAGGAAGTATGTCACTTGTATTTTTATTGGAAAATAAATCAGAAATTTCAAATTGATTTGTATCTAAAAATGTTATTATAAATCCGTTCATATGTTTTTTAAAGTCTCTAATAATTATATTATTACATTTCATATTTTCTAGAGCTTGAGCAATGATTTTATAGTTTCTTTCTTCTTTTTTATATCTAAATCTAACTAAATTACTAAAATAATCATAACTTAAAAAAGTTGTATTTTTACCTTGAGTATATAATACTAGCTTCTCTTGTTGAAGATATATTACTAATGTTTTAGCAAAATCATCATTCAATTGATTTATTTTATCATTATATATTGTATATACTTGATTTTTTAGTATTTTATCATATAAAATACTATCAACATAAACTTTAACTCTGTTTTGAGATTTATCTAAATACTCGTAACTAGAAAAAATTCCATAAACAGCATCAGGGATGCCAGAAATATTATCTGTTCTGAAAAAATTAAATTTCAATAATGTCATTTTTGCAATTCTATTTCTTAAGTCTTCATAAGAACGTACAGTTTTAGAACAATAAATATTATTTATAATATCAATTAAATTAAAGACTATAGTCTTATTAGTTAGAAAATCTGCTTTTTTATATTTAAGAATATTAGATAATATATTAAGATCTTTATTGTCTATAAGTCTACTTTGTTTAGTATCAATATTAGATTCAGGAACTAATATTCTAGTTATTCCATCTTTAGAGACATAATCATTGTATTTATATTTAACATCCTTATTAGATTGATTTTGCTGAATAATTGTTTGCTTTTGTACTTTAATTTTCCCACTCCCATCCGCAACTAAAGGATGATCCAATAATAATTTTGGGTACTCCATATATATAAAGTTTAAATTATTATTCCATTTATCAGAAATTATTGTACAGATATTATATATAAAGTCTAAATTAAAAGCTGTGTTGATCTGCTTATTTGTTTTACTTTTTAAATAAAAGAAATCTGTAATAAATATAGAATTATCTAGCCAATCTTTAAATTGAGCTGCCCTGATATCTTTTAATTCTTCAATATTTCTAACTTTGTATAAATTATAAAATACTTCAGGACCATATAAACTTATATTATTATTAGCAGTTTCAATTTCAATGTTAAATGGATTTGTTTTTTTCTTTTTAAATAATGAATTATACCATCTTTTTTTAGTTTGTTTTATTTGTTGTAAATTATATCTCTTTAGTTTGTTTATTTTATCTGGAGCTATAAAAGTATGCTTTGTTTTATGTAAATCCATATCTGGTGATTTGGTTAGCTCAGCCACTATAAATTCACTTTGTATAATATCTTTTATGAATAATTTTAAATTTTCTTCTTTATTATCCATATTAAATAAATTTTCATAAAAATTATAGAAATTTTGTTTTAGCCGTTGATCTATATTTTCAAATATAGTTTCAATTAAATACTCTGGTATATCCATATATTTTACTTTTTACTCCTTTCAACGCCGTGGTTTTTAGTTTTTAATAAACTTGCAGCCATATATGTATCTTTTTATTATTAGCATAATTTGTTCTTTTATCTACTTATATTTTTTATTAAACTTTATTCCCATTATAAATTTTTTACTTAGGTCTACTTCTTATTATTATATTTTAGTATAGTTTAAAGAATAAATCCAATAAAAGAGTACGATTATTATTATATTAAATAATAAATATATATAAGTTGCTATGGCATATGAATTTATTTCTATGCTTTTTTTGTGTTTAATTTTAGAAAAATTAGTATATATAATAATTGATTAAATATTTAAATGGAAAGACGGGGGAGGTTTTAAAGGTAAACAAAATAACAATAGCAGGTGAATTTATGCATTTTAAAATTTCGCATATAATCGCAACTAAATTAGTTTATAATAGAAAATGTTAAGAAAGGTTAGAATGATTTATGAAAATAAAGCATCCAAAAGTGAATGAATATTATAATTATTTAAAGGAATCTTTTGCAAATGTTAATTTAAGTGAAGAACATAGAATGGATATTTATAAAAGAATTGAGATAATTGAAGCTCTTGTAGGCTTGTATGAACAAAAATATGAATTTGATGATGAAATAATAGAAGATTTAAAATTAAAGTATAGACCTGTGTTCCCGGAAGAACTTAAGAATATCCAAAAGAATTTAGAAAAAACTATTATAAAATAAAGAAGAAATAATGTAATAATAATCTTATAATTAATAAAATCAATTATAGGAGTTACAAAGTATGTGTGATAAAAAATATATCATAGAATTTTTAATATATTTATCTATTGTTATATTAGTAATAATTATATCTAGTGAGGTTTGCATGTATACATTTAATTTTAAACAGATAATCATAAGGCTTATTTAAGTAAAGTAATTTAAATTGAATTACTTTATTTTTTTATAAAAAATATTAAAGAAGGAATATCTTTACAAATGGGAACTAGATTAAAAAAATATAGAATGTGAAGCAAAATCATTGCTAGATAACATATATTTTACTATAAAACTTAGATAGTAAAGTTATAGAAGATAGGGGCAAATAATAGTAATGGAATGGTCTTTATAACATACTTAGACTATTCTATACCTCTTTATATAAAAAATTAATATCTTTTTTAGCTGTTCCTAATTTATCAGTAAAAAAAATGAATTTATTAGAAATATTAATAATTTATAACATTAAAAGTCTAATTAATAATATAAATTTAAAGCAAATATTTAAAATCCATAAACTAATAAGTTTTAATATTTAGACATTTAGTTATATTCCTCTTGATTACATTGCCATAATATGGCGTTGGTGAAAAAATGTGAGTTTAAAATAAGCCAAAATATGATTTCCTTGTTAGAAAAGCTATATACTATAGCTTTAATTTGAAAAGTTGAATATATTTTCTTTGTCACAAAAATGCACCTCCAAAAATTTAGATCTTTATCTAAACTTTGGAGTGCACTTCATAAGCTGGTGGACTCTTATTTAATAATAAATCGTAATATATTAATTAGTAATATCTATATGCAATCTTATATTATAGTTATTTAATTCTGTAACTTCTACTTTTAATATATAAATTGCACCATTTAATAAACGTATTGACTTGGTACTATTTAAGAGATTTAAATTTTGTTGTATATTAATTAAATTATAGCCGTCAATAGTTTCAGTGACTCTAAATAAAGTACCTATTCCTTGGTTATAACTAGTATAAAGCCTAATGTTAGATGTATCTTTATTATTAAAGTTACCAGGTATTGTAAATTCATATGAAATATAGTCATGGACATCAGGGCTTTGTCTTGTATAGTAATGTGCACCTGTTGAATTAAGATTATCTATTATATTAACTGAAGAATTCATTAAATTTCGGAGATCCCCTTCTTCTCTCTTGAATTTTATTTGATTTTCTATATTAGAAGAAGTTTGTGGTACTCTAATGTAGTAATTTTTATCCTTATTAAGCAAAACAACTAAATAACTTTTAGCATTAGGACTGTCAAACCCAGTAATATAATTTATTGCTTTAATATCATCATCACATAAATTCCCAGATTGGAAATTTCTATTACCAGAACCTATCGCTTCATATATTTTTAATGATGGTAGATTATTTTGAGCATTAATTTTATAAATTCCTGTAGTATTTACTGTAAATAATATATAAAATGGATTATTATTTACAATACCCGGAATGTTATATGTGTAATTATCTGAAATAGCAGTATTTATTTCTTGTATATTTTCAGATGGGTCTATGACACCTACTACGATTTCTTCCTCGGGGCCATTCTGTATAAATCCATCTTCAGCCACTTGCGTTTTAACTACTTCAGATTCAGGTGAAGGAGCATTAGTTACTTCACAATATCCTAAGGAAGGAAGGTAATACTCAGCTTTATTAACAATACTTCCATTTTGATAGTCTATTAATTCATACTTTTCATAGGTATTATAAGCCTTTATGCATATATTTTTATTTGAAGGAGCTTCTTCTACAAATTTAAATAACGATGTTGATGTATTAAATAATTGTACATTGAAAGCGTCTTTAAGTCTTTCTTCAGTATATTGTTGTGAGAATTTTGCATCATTACTTGTGGTGAATAATGGCCTAGTTGTATTTCTTAATCGAGGTTGTATAATACTTCCTGATGAACCTGCTTCGATTAATAATGTACCTATCAAATCTTTATCATTTGTTCTTATATATCCATCACCCTTATTAATAACATATAGTCCATTACTATAAGGCAATACTCGTTGTGTGCTACTAACTTTAGAATTAAAAATATTGTTAGTTGGTATATTTTTAGTAGTTTCTAAAATTTTTTTATATAGGAATTGTTCATTTAAAATGCACTTATCATTAGTTAAAAAGTAAAAATCTTTATTTATTTTTTCCCCTGGATTAAATTCTATAGACTTAACATATCCAAGAGATGGAACATATAAAACTGCTCTTTCTATAATTTCATGTTGTAAGACTTTTATTATTTCATATCTAATGTAGGTATATTGTAAATACATATATAAGTTTTTATTTGAGGGAGCGGTTTTACTAAATTCAAATCCTATTGGAATCTGATTAGCTTTAGTAAAGTTAGCAAATACAGTTTGTATATTATTTTTTATATATTCTTCATTGAAAGATGGTGTTGGATAATAATATGGTATCGCATTATCATTTATACGTAGGTCCCCAACTATTCCTGTTGATCCATTACTAATTACACTTCCACCTAGTATTTGATTTTGTCTAGATAATATCCATCCATCCCCTCTGCTAACTACATAATTACCATCGGCTAAATCAATAGTATCACTATAGTTTATAACTTTTTCTTGTATATCATTATAAATTTTTTTTATAGATGAATTCATACACTTTTCTCCTTTATATTTTTTCAAGTTTGAACATTTGATTTGAATTGTATATATCAAAATTAGGTAGTAGGAGTAGTGGTTGGCTTAAAATATTTTCATTAGTATCATAAATGTCCCAGGCATAATCTAAATCATTCACTTTATTTAAACTTAACATAATATAAGTATTTACAGCAATTTTAATAGGAAACCAGTAGCATCTATTGGATAATGAATCTAAAGAAATAAATCCAAAATTATCGTAACTTAAATACTTATTTGGTTCTGCTACATTAGAGATTTTAAAGCATCTATTTTCAGCCATATATTCTACATTCCATTTTTGATTATTTGCAGAAGATCCATTTGAAAATGTTAATGATTTCGATACAGTATTTAAATATAAAGAATCAGAAAAGATAGATTTTATATTGTAATTACCATTAGGTAGAAAAGTTCTTTCAGCTGACATATAATTCACCTCTTTATAAATTAGATGATAGTATTCATATTAAATCTTTGTTGATATTAATTTTATGGGTTACTAATATTCCATATCTGATTATTACCTCCATTAGAATTAAATACTTGAATAGCAGTTCCATCTGCTGTTTGGCCGCCATATAAATCTAGAACTTTAGTTTTATCGCGTAGATTAGCAATTGTATATCTGCGATAATTATCTGGAACAGGATTTATAAGCCAATATTGGGCATCATTATTTTGATCATTAGAAGAAACCCTTACAGTATTACCATTTGAAAAAATCCATGTTAGAACTCCATTTGAAAGTATTTCATTAAAAAACTGGTATGCTGCTTTTTCTTCATTATATCTAATTGTCCATTTTTGATTGCGACCATAGTTCCAAGTATATAAATTAACATTTAGATCTGTCATAGCCACTTGTTGTACAACTTTATTAGAAGCTAATATTGGACTTATTTTACATGTGAAATTGTTAAGATCTGATATTATATAATCTTCTATGATAAATTTTATATAATTTGAATTATTAAGTGTGCTAAGCTTCAAATTATGAGCTACGGTATCAGCATATAATACTAAGTTAGGGTTTTTATAACTTGCAATAATAAATGAATTGTTACCAATGTCTTTTAATAATAACCAATATTGATTATCTGCATTTGAATCTTGTTGTGTTGATATATTATGTGTTGGTGAATTCCATGTTAAAACTAAATTAGTATTATGGATATTCATACTTTTTATTTTATAAGCAGCTTTATTAGAATCATATATAAGTCTCCATCTTTCAAGGTAATCTCTAATTTGTTGAAATAAGATAACGTTATCGGTACCGGCAGCTTGATAAAAAAATAAATTAGTATCGGCCTTACAGGAGATGGTAACAATTTTGTCATTTAATGAATTTTGGATTACTGAATAGTGTTCCATTATGATTCCTCCTTTATTTAAGAATTAATCTTACATATAACATATAACATAATCAAATTATTTTTTGTAAACCTAAAATTTAAATATATCAAATTTTTATTAGTATGTTTACATAATTGATTATGGATATTTCGTAAAAATGGCTTATTAAAATTTAAAGGCAATTAGTTCATTTATAGTATAATAAAACAATAATATGTATATTATGGAGGGATAGTGGTAAATATGAATAAGTTGTTTTTACAAATTGAAATGTTAAAAAATGACAATGAGGAGTTTCAAGAAATTTTTAAGCATTTTGAAAAAACTATAAATATATTTACTAGAAAATATAATATATATGATAATTACAATGATATTTTGTACCATTTATGGTATACACTTAAAAAAGTTGATTTGAGCAATTTCAATACACAAAATGATTTAGAGAGATATATTAGTAGGACTTTAAAAAGATATTGCTTAGATATTTGCAATAAAAGAAAGATTGATAAGAAAATAATATATAATTCAGAAATTGCAGATAAGAAATTAAGCTTAATAGCAAATAGTTATTCAAGTTATTCAGAATTTGAATTTAATGATTTAATATCCATATTACCTGACGATCAAAAGAAAATTATATATATGAAATTTGTTGAAGATATTAAGGAGATAGATATAGCTAAAAAACTTAATATAAGTCGTCAATCTGTATATAAAAATAAAATAATGGCTTTAGAGAGATTAGAACCCATATTGAAAAAATTAATTAATATGTAGTTTATATTTTTAAAAAATTTTAGGTTTACAAAAAATAGTGTGGCTATGTTATATATAAATGATAAGAATATACTGAAAAATATACCCAAAATTTAAGGGGGAGTGTATAGTAAATAATTAAAAGTATGTGCGTTGAAATAAATTTAGGAGGGTGGTTAGATATGAATATAAATGACAACTTAAGTATAAATTCCCCGGTAGATAATAAAAATGTTGTAGTAGTTAGAGCTAGAAAAACTGATACGGTTTTTAAGGCTTTTAAGGTTGCTCCCAATATTTGGGTGGCGCCAGAGAGATATTATGGCGAATCTTTGAGTATAGATGAAGAATATAAAGTTGATGGGGGAATATATGATTCTAATTTTCTTTCACAAGATAGTGAAAAAGATAAGTTCTTACAAGCCATTATTACTTTGTTAAAAAGAATTAATAGTACTAACGCTGGGGAAAAGTTATTATCTTTGATTTCTACAGCTATTCCATTTCCTTATGGATATATAGGTGGAGGGTATTATGCACCTAATATGATTACTTTTGGATCAGCACCAAAATCTAATAAAAAATTGAATTCTTTAATTTCAAGTACTATTCCATTTCCTTATGCAGGATATAGAGAAACAAATTATCTTTCATCTGAAGATAATAAAAGTTTCTATGCATCTAATATAGTTATTTTTGGTCCAGGAGCAAACATAGTAGAAAACAATACTGTTTTTTATAAAAAGGAAGATGCAGAAAATGGAATGGGAACAATGACTGAAATATGGTTCCAACCATTTCTAACCTATAAATATGACGAATTTTATATTGATCCTGCAATAGAATTAATAAAATGTTTAATAAAATCTCTTTATTTCTTATATGGGATAAAGCCGAGTGATGATTTAGTTGTTCCATATAGATTAAGAAATGAATTAGAGAATATGGAATACTCACAATTAAATATAGTTGATTTACTAGTATCAGGAGGCATTGATCCTAAATTTATAAATACAGATCCATATTGGTTTATAGATAATTATTTCTCAAATGGGAAAAAAATATTTGAAGATCATAGGAATATTTATGAAACAGAAATTGAAGGAAATAATGCCATTGGTAATGATATAAAATTGAGATTAAAACAAAAGTTTCGAATCAATATCAATGATATATGGGAATTAAATTTAAATTATTTCTCTAAAGAGTTTAACATTATGATGCCAGATAGATTTAATAATGCACTTAAACATTTTTATAGAAAACAATACTACAAAATAGATTACCCAGAAAATTATAGTATAAATGGTTTTGTTAATGGCCAAATTAATGCTCAATTATCTTTATCAGATAGAAATCAAGATATTATAAATAAACCTGAAGAAATAATTAATTTATTAAATGAAAATAATGTTTCATTAATGAGAAGTAATATTTATGGTGATGGATTGAAAAGCACTGTAGATGATTTTTACAGTAATTATAAAATTCCATATAATAGATCCTATGAATATCATTTTAATAATTCAAATGATTCTTCTTTAGATAAAGTTAACATTGGAGTAATAGACAATATTCCAGAGATTATAGATGTAAATCCTTATAAGGAAAATTGTGATAAGTTTTCACCGGTACAGAAAGTTACAAGTACTAGAGAAATTAATACAAATATACCATGGCCCATAAATTATTTACAAGCTCAAAATACCAACAATGAAAAATTTAGTTTATCCTCAGATTTTGTAGAAGTAGTTTCTTCTAAAGATAAATCTTTAGTGTATTCTTTCTTATCTAATGTAATGTTTTATTTAGATTCCATAAAGGATAATAGTCCTATTGATACAGATAAAAAATATTATTTATGGGTAAGAGAGATTTTTAGAAATTATTCTTTTGATATTACTGCAACTCAGGAAATTAATACTAATTGCGGTATTAATAAAGTAGTAACTTGGTTTGGAAAAGCATTAAATATTTTAAATACATCCGATTCTTTTGTAGAAGAATTTCAAAATTTAGGGCCAATTTCACTTATTAATAAAAAAGAAAATTTAAGTATGCCAATAATTGAGATTTATGAAATCCCTAACGATATGTTAGGATTACCACTGAATGATTTAAATGAAAAATTATTTAACATATATTTAAAAAACATACTTTATTTCAAAAAAGTTTATTTTAATTTCTTAGATCAATGGTGGACAGAATATTATAGTCAGTATTTCGATTTAATTTGTATGGGAAAACAATCAATACTAGCTCAAGAAATGCTAATTAAACAAATAATACAAAATAAGCTTCAAGATTTATCTAAAGCTGATATATCAATGGATAAATTAAATTTAATGAACTTAGCTACAGAGAAAACTTTTATAGATTTATCAAATGAATCACAAATAGCAATAAATAATATAAATGATTTTTTAAATAAATCAGCTATATGTGTCTTTGATACAAATATATATCCTAAGTTTATTTCTTTTATGGAACAATGTATTAATAATGTAAATAGTAATGTAACAGCTTTTATACAAAAGTGCACTAATATCACTGAAGATGAAAAATTACAATTAATTAAATTAAATACATTTATGAATATAGATTTTGAGTTTTTTGATATTCAAAGTATTAAAGATTTAATTACTTCTGAAACTGATTTAATTAAAGAAGAAAAAGAGTCGGATTATAATCTGTTTTTATTTACATTACAGGAAGATAATAACAAAGTAATTGAAGACATATCTGGTAAGAATACATTAGTTAAATATTCAGATTCTGTTAGTTTAGTTTATGGAGTAAATGGAGATGCATTATATTTAAAAGAACCTGATGAAAGTGTTAGTTTTTCTAATAAGGCTTTTGAAAATGGGTTAACTAATAGTTTTTCAATTTGTTTTTGGTTAAGAAATTTAGGAGAAGATATTATTACGTCTAAACTAATAGAAAATAAAGCTGATAATTGTGGATGGGAGATTTATTTTGAAAATAATGGATTAGTTTTCAGCATTGTAGATTGCAATGGTAATGAAGAGAATATTTATTTATCCGATGTTATAAGTAAAAATTGGTATTATATATCAATTTCTATAGATAGATTAAGGAATCAATTATTAATATTTATTAATGATAAACTTATTGCTAACCAAAGTATTGAACAAATTTTAAATATTTATTCAAGTAATACAATTTCTTTAGTTAATGGGAATAATCCAATATATATTGAAGGATTATCTATTTTAAATAGATCTATTACCAGTGAAGAAGTTGTAAATAATTATTTTTCTTATTTAAATAACTCATATATAAGGGATATTTCTGGAGAAAGATTAGAATATAATAAAACTTATGAACTATACAATTATGTATTCCCAGAAAACTCGTTATATGAAGTTACTGAAAACAATAATATATATTTGTCAATTAAAGATACAAATAACCTTAATATTCAAGGTGCTAAGTTTAAATTAATAAATATTGACGCAAACAAGCAATATGTTCAAAAGTGGGATGAAGGAGTAGTTTGTTTATTAGGAGATGAAGAAAAATATGTAGATATATCCTCTGAAAATAATAGAATCCAATTAGTTAACTCTAAAGATACTGCAAAGAGAATAATATTTAATAACGATATATTTATGCCTAATTGCCTTACATTTGCTTATAATAATAAATATTTATCTTTATCCTTAAGAGATAGAAATTATAATTGGATGATATGTAATAATAATGACAATATACCTAAGGCTGCGCATTTATGGGCATTAAAAGGGATATAAACTTAAAATAAGGAGGAGAATATTTATGCCAGTTACAATAAATAATTTTAATTATAATGATCCTATTGATAATAATAATATTATTATGATGGAGCCTCCATTTGCGAGAGGTACGGGGAGATATTATAAAGCTTTTAAAATCACAGATCGTATTTGGATAATACCGGAAAGATATACTTTTGGATATAAACCTGAGGATTTTAATAAAAGTTCCGGTATTTTTAATAGAGATGTTTGTGAATATTATGATCCAGATTACTTAAATACTAATGATAAAAAGAATATATTTTTACAAACAATGATCAAGTTATTTAATAGAATCAAATCAAAACCATTGGGTGAAAAGTTATTAGAGATGATTATAAATGGTATACCTTATCTTGGAGATAGACGTGTTCCACTCGAAGAGTTTAACACAAACATTGCTAGTGTAACTGTTAATAAATTAATCAGTAATCCAGGAGAAGTGGAGCGAAAAAAAGGTATTTTCGCAAATTTAATAATATTTGGACCTGGGCCAGTTTTAAATGAAAATGAGACTATAGATATAGGTATACAAAATCATTTTGCATCAAGGGAAGGCTTCGGGGGTATAATGCAAATGAAGTTTTGCCCAGAATATGTAAGCGTATTTAATAATGTTCAAGAAAACAAAGGCGCAAGTATATTTAATAGACGTGGATATTTTTCAGATCCAGCCTTGATATTAATGCATGAACTTATACATGTTTTACATGGATTATATGGCATTAAAGTAGATGATTTACCAATTGTACCAAATGAAAAAAAATTTTTTATGCAATCTACAGATGCTATACAGGCAGAAGAACTATATACATTTGGAGGACAAGATCCCAGCATCATAACTCCTTCTACGGATAAAAGTATCTATGATAAAGTTTTGCAAAATTTTAGAGGGATAGTTGATAGACTTAACAAGGTTTTAGTTTGCATATCAGATCCTAACATTAATATTAATATATATAAAAATAAATTTAAAGATAAATATAAATTCGTTGAAGATTCTGAGGGAAAATATAGTATAGATGTAGAAAGTTTTGATAAATTATATAAAAGCTTAATGTTTGGTTTTACAGAAACTAATATAGCAGAAAATTATAAAATAAAAACTAGAGCTTCTTATTTTAGTGATTCCTTACCACCAGTAAAAATAAAAAATTTATTAGATAATGAAATCTATACTATAGAGGAAGGGTTTAATATATCTGATAAAGATATGGAAAAAGAATATAGAGGTCAGAATAAAGCTATAAATAAACAAGCTTATGAAGAAATTAGCAAGGAGCATTTGGCTGTATATAAGATACAAATGTGTAAAAGTGTTAAAGCTCCAGGAATATGTATTGATGTTGATAATGAAGATTTGTTCTTTATAGCTGATAAAAATAGTTTTTCAGATGATTTATCTAAAAACGAAAGAATAGAATATAATACACAGAGTAATTATATAGAAAATGACTTCCCTATAAATGAATTAATTTTAGATACTGATTTAATAAGTAAAATAGAATTACCAAGTGAAAATACAGAATCACTTACTGATTTTAATGTAGATGTTCCAGTATATGAAAAACAACCCGCTATAAAAAAAATTTTTACAGATGAAAATACCATCTTTCAATATTTATACTCTCAGACATTTCCTCTAGATATAAGAGATATAAGTTTAACATCTTCATTTGATGATGCATTATTATTTTCTAACAAAGTTTATTCATTTTTTTCTATGGATTATATTAAAACTGCTAATAAAGTGGTAGAAGCAGGATTATTTGCAGGTTGGGTGAAACAGATAGTAAATGATTTTGTAATCGAAGCTAATAAAAGCAATACTATGGATAAAATTGCAGATATATCTCTAATTGTTCCTTATATAGGATTAGCTTTAAATGTAGGAAATGAAACAGCTAAAGGAAATTTTGAAAATGCTTTTGAGATTGCAGGAGCCAGTATTCTACTAGAATTTATACCAGAACTTTTAATACCTGTAGTTGGAGCCTTTTTATTAGAATCATATATTGACAATAAAAATAAAATTATTAAAACAATAGATAATGCTTTAACTAAAAGAAATGAAAAATGGAGTGATATGTACGGATTAATAGTAGCGCAATGGCTCTCAACAGTTAATACTCAATTTTATACAATAAAAGAGGGAATGTATAAGGCTTTAAATTATCAAGCACAAGCATTGGAAGAAATAATAAAATACAGATATAATATATATTCTGAAAAAGAAAAGTCAAATATTAACATCGATTTTAATGATATAAATTCTAAACTTAATGAGGGTATTAACCAAGCTATAGATAATATAAATAATTTTATAAATGGATGTTCTGTATCATATTTAATGAAAAAAATGATTCCATTAGCTGTAGAAAAATTACTAGACTTTGATAATACTCTCAAAAAAAATTTGTTAAATTATATAGATGAAAATAAATTATATTTGATTGGAAGTGCAGAATATGAAAAATCAAAAGTAAATAAATACTTGAAAACCATTATGCCGTTTGATCTTTCAATATATACCAATGATACAATACTAATAGAAATGTTTAATAAATATAATAGCGAAATTTTAAATAATATTATCTTAAATTTAAGATATAAGGATAATAATTTAATAGATTTATCAGGATATGGGGCAAAGGTAGAGGTATATGATGGAGTCGAGCTTAATGATAAAAATCAATTTAAATTAACTAGTTCAGCAAATAGTAAGATTAGAGTGACTCAAAATCAGAATATCATATTTAATAGTGTGTTCCTTGATTTTAGCGTTAGCTTTTGGATAAGAATACCTAAATATAAGAATGATGGTATACAAAATTATATTCATAATGAATATACAATAATTAATTGTATGAAAAATAATTCGGGCTGGAAAATATCTATTAGGGGTAATAGGATAATATGGACTTTAATTGATATAAATGGAAAAACCAAATCGGTATTTTTTGAATATAACATAAGAGAAGATATATCAGAGTATATAAATAGATGGTTTTTTGTAACTATTACTAATAATTTGAATAACGCTAAAATTTATATTAATGGTAAGCTAGAATCAAATACAGATATTAAAGATATAAGAGAAGTTATTGCTAATGGTGAAATAATATTTAAATTAGATGGTGATATAGATAGAACACAATTTATTTGGATGAAATATTTCAGTATTTTTAATACGGAATTAAGTCAATCAAATATTGAAGAAAGATATAAAATTCAATCATATAGCGAATATTTAAAAGATTTTTGGGGAAATCCTTTAATGTACAATAAAGAATATTATATGTTTAATGCGGGGAATAAAAATTCATATATTAAACTAAAGAAAGATTCACCTGTAGGTGAAATTTTAACACGTAGCAAATATAATCAAAATTCTAAATATATAAATTATAGAGATTTATATATTGGAGAAAAATTTATTATAAGAAGAAAGTCAAATTCTCAATCTATAAATGATGATATAGTTAGAAAAGAAGATTATATATATCTAGATTTTTTTAATTTAAATCAAGAGTGGAGAGTATATATCTATAAATATTTTAAGAAAGAGGAAGAAAAATTGTTTTTAGCTCCTATAAGTGATTCTGATGAGTTTTACAATACTATACAAATAAAAGAATATGATGAACAGCCAACATATAGTTGTCAGTTGCTTTTTAAAAAAGATGAAGAAAGTACTGATGAGATAGGATTGATTGGTATTCATCGTTTCTACGAATCTGGAATTGTATTTAAAGAGTATAAAGATTATTTTTGTATAAGTAAATGGTACTTAAAAGAGGTAAAAAGGAAACCATATAATTCAAAATTGGGATGTAATTGGCAGTTTATTCCTAAAGATGAAGGGTGGACTGAATAATATAACTATATGCTCAGCAAACCTATTTTATATAAGAAAAGTTTAAGTTTATAAAATCTTAAGTTTAAAAGATGTAGCTAAATTTTAATATTAAATAAACTACATCTTTTAGTTTATTCATTATAAGTTGTTTGAATATATCTTATGTACAAAAAATTATTATATATTGGTATTAAAAATATGAAGTCAATAATTGCTATTGAAAATGCTAATAAATAATAGAGATACAATAATATAGTGAATCAGGAATGATGGGAAATACTTTAGTACCAAAAATAAGAGATAAGTATGCTAAGGAAATAGATGATAGTAATTAGGATAATGATTGCAGAATTATTACTATCCCAAATATTTTATATTAAATAGCAATACGATGTTTTTAAAAAGAATACTATAATTTTTAATAGAGAGGTTTAAGGGTTCGCAATAGGAAATATAATTTAGTAAGATTTGAGAGCTTAGATAAAATAGACATTAATAAATGATAAAATATTTATGATTTTATATTGTATAAATTAAAGTTTCGATTATTATATTATTTTTATGGGGTTTTCACAGATTATGTCTTTTTCAAGAAAAGAATTTATTAAACAATTAAAACTACAAGTGCAAAAGATGCTTAATAAACATTAGAGGATTTATTTACGAATACATTTAAAGAAATGTTAGAAGCGAAGCTTGACAATCATTCATGATATTCTAAATATGATTATAAAAACAAAACACTTCAAATAGTAGGCGTGATTATAGTTCTAAAAAGTATTGTCAGATTTAGGAGAATCTTATTTAATTTTACCAGGAGATAGAGAAGGATCATTTGAACTGCAGGTTGTTAAGAAAAACTAAAACGATATTTCACAAATCGAAGATCAAGTAATTGGTAGGTATGCAAAAGTAATGATAACAAGAGATATAGAAACTCACTATAACAGTACTAATAAGATATTTAAAAATACACAAATTTAATATGATATAGAAAAAGATTATAATAAATTATAAGATATACTTTATGGCTATAAAAGAGTAAATGAAAATTTTCATTAGTTGTATACAATAATTGTAATACAATAGAATTTAGGAGGGTGCTATGTTATAGTTTAATATCATATTTACTTTAATAAATGTATAAGGTATAATGTAGGTAAAGAAGTTGTTAGTTATTAACAATATGATATATTTCTCAGTTTAAGTGTAAATACATTTGTGAAGGTATGTATTTACACTTTTTTATTTTTTGTAATAAATTTTTAAATTTATTTTTATAAAAAAGATATTTATATTTAATGTAAATAATTGTAATTTCCTTTGTTTAGGTAAAACCATTGATAATACTATAATTAATACTATCAATGATATAAGTGACAGTATTATTATGTCTACCCTATCCACTAGTTACCACCCCCAAAAATAACCAACAACTTCTTTTGGAGAGAGAATAATAGTATTTGGGGATGGTACAAAATATATCATAATTTTATTCTCTTAGCTATATTATAATTTTTATCGTAAAAAAATACAACACTAGTAAATTTAATATTAAATTTACTAGTGTTTTTTATAATAAAAATTATAATACCAGTATATTAATTAAAAACAAGAATTCTAAGACAAAAACAGGGCATAAGTAAAAACTTAGATTAATTTGCAAAATAAATCTAATAAAAGTTAGAGAGGAGAAAATTAAATGATATCAATTAAAAGAAAAGATGAGATATGGAACGCTATATATGCAGAGCCTTGCTTATTAGATTTTAATACTCTTAATACTGAGGAACTTTCTTTTGCTATTGGAATTATTATAAGTGCTGGCTCAAGAAATAGTTTCAAGGAAGACCACTTCAATAAAGAACAACTTAAATTTTTAAAAAAGGTATTCAAAGAGTTATTAAAACTATGAAATAAATACAAAGTAAATAAATGGAGTGATTATTAATGATAAAAACAAAATTGTTTACAGGGGTAACAGTGTTAGAAGCAGTGTATGATTATCAAGATTTCATAAAAAGGAATCAAAATCTTGAAATAATTTCTGTAAACATCTTGAAAGATAATTTTGTATTATTAACTTATAAAATGTTTAAAGAAGATATAAAAGGGTAAGTTTGGAGGGGATAAAATGAAAGTAAAATTAATAGGTGAAAATAAAACAGAAGTTCAATTCAGTAATAAAAAAGAAGGTAATTTAATAAATCAATTAAAGTTTTTTGGAGCAGTACCAACCAAGGAAAGCAGCCTGTATAGTTATTTTCAATTTAATGGTGATATACAGGCAACAATGGACAATTTTGGATCTAGGATTTAGCTAAGTCACAATTGAAAAATAGGTCTAAGAATGAAGTTATTGTAAGGGAGTGAATTGGGGATGAAAAAGTATGAACTTGTAATTGAAAATCCTACAGATGCTTTTATTTTAGACAAGGAAAAAAATAAAATAATTGCTCTATGTAATACCAAAAGACCTGACTTAAGGTTTAATGAGCTAAAGAATTTAATAGAAAAAGCAAACAAAAATACAAAACAATTATTTCAATTAGGTGATATTGCTTATATGATAGACGAAGATTATAGATTCTTTGAAAGTGAAGTGTGTAGCATTGAATTGAAAAATGGAAAATATTATTACAATACGCATGATTGTGACTTTGAAGATAAAGATATTGGAGATTGGGTATTTGAATCGGAAATGTATAGGGAATTACATTTAGAAGCAATGATGTAATGCCACAATTCAAGCGTAGGTGTATCTTATAATCTATGAAATTATTGTGCAATAGTTAGGAAGTGATAAATTTGCAAAAACCAATACTTGATGTATGTTGTGGAAGTAAAATGTTTTGGTTTGATAAAGAAAATGAGGATGTTATTTTTATGGATAACAGAGAGTTAGAAGATACATTATGTGATGGAAGAAAGCTTATTATTGAGCCAGATATACTAGGAGATTTTAGAAATATACCATATAAAGATAATACCTTTAAATTAGTAGTTTTTGATCCACCACATTTAATAAAGGCTGGAGGAAATTCATGGTTGGCCAAGAAATATGGGAAGTTAAATAGTGATTGGCCAATAGATATAAGACAAGGATTTAATGAGTGCATGAGGGTTCTAGATAAATACGGAATATTGATTTTTAAATGGAATGAAGAACAAATAAAAATAAAAGATATATTAAAAGTTATAGATTATAAACCTTTATTGGGAAATAAAAGAGCAAAGACACATTGGCTAGTATTCATGAAAAAATGAAATTAAGGTGACAGAAAAGAAGGTGATATATTGCTAGAAGTAAATAATATTTATTTAGGAAATTGCCTTGAAATCATGAAAAAAATAGATGATAAATCAATAGATATGGTTTTATCAGATTTACCATTTGGAATGACTAATAATGAATGGGACAAAGCAATTCCTTTTGAGCCAATGTGGCAGGAGATAAATAGAATTGCAAAAGATAATGCATCTATAGCATTAATGGCGGCTGGAGTATTTACATCAGAGTTAGTAGTTTCAAATAAAAAGTACTACAGGTATTCATGGATATGGAAGCCTAAAGAAAAATCAAATTTCTTAAATGCTAATAGGATGCCTTTAAGACAACATATAGATATCCCTATATTTTATAAAAATTTACCAGTCTATAATCCACAGAAGACTTACGGACATAAGCCAGTAAAGAAATATAAGCAGCACACTACCGCAGGCGCCAACTATGGTAAGACTAAAATAGGTATGGAAGGTGGAGGTCAAACAGATCGATATCCAACAACTATAATAGATATTCCATATAACACAATCAAGATAAAAGATAGGATACATCCAACTCAAAAGCCGATAGAGTTATATGAATATTTAATTAAAACTTATACAAATGAGGAAGGTATCGCACTAGATTTTACTGCAGGAAGTTGTGTGCTTGCTGAAGCTTGTATAAATACAAATAGAAATTATATTTGTATAGAGAAAGAAAAGAAGTACTGCAATAAAGCTAAGGAAAGAATAAAATTACATCTTGAAAAAGGTAAACAGTTGAAAATAATTTAATTCCATAATTCAAAGATTAGATCCATGAATGAAACAATTGTGAAGGGGATGTTTAGAATGAATAAAACGAAAATAAAAAGCATTATAGTTTCAATAGTTTTAGTAAGTTCGTTATTTATTGTTTCTGGGTGTAATTTATTGGAAAATGAATATAAACAATTGCAAGAGCATTTTAAAGGTAGGAATGCAATAATAACAACATACGACAAAGAAAGTAAACCATTAGATAGGATAGAGGGTAAAAGTATAAGTATATCTTTAGATGATAAATTTAAAGAGCAGGATGAAAAGGGAGAAACAATAAAAAAATCAAGTGTATTAAATATAACAGTTGGTAATAATCAAATAATTCACGTTGGAAGTAGTTTAATTCTCCAAGAAGATGGATTACAAGATTTAATGAAAGATACATTAAAAACTACAGAAATTATTAATCAGGACAAGTCACGTCCATTTTTAAGAAATATTGTAGACAGTTATAAAAATATCACATCAGGGAAAAAAAGGGTGATTTTAATAAGATCCCAAGATGGAAAACCGTTAGCAACATTTGTTGGAGATAATGTAAGTTATTTTGCTACAGACATTCCAAAAAGTACGGGAATATTAATTGATGGTAAGTATCTATTAATATATAGATGCGATTATACAATTTATGATATGGATTTAATTAGGTAGAGGTAGAACTATGGAGACTAAAGACTATGGAGAAATTCCATATACCATTGAAATTGATTGGATTAATGAAACAGTATGGCTTAATAATCATGTTGCTAAAGAAAAAATAGTTGTAACGGAGAAAGATTCAAAATCTATAGAAAATGCATTTAAACTTATAAAAGCAAAGAGAAATGGGTTATTTTAAATTTTAGTTTAAATATGGAGGGATATTTTGAGAGATATGCATTTAAAAACAATGAAAGTTATAGAGTTTCCTAAAAATAAAATGGTAAAAGATAAAATGAAAAAATACAAATTAGAAACAGCAATTATGATGCTTGAGGTTTTAGTAGATTATGACTTTACTATTGTAGTTAATCCTAAAGCTGCAGAAAACATATTTAATTTACCTAAAAATAGATTAATAGAAAACTTTATAATAACAACTGATATAAATAAAGCTGAAAAATTAGAAATAAAAAAACCTTGTTATTATCAGTTAACAGGCAATGAGTTAACTTAGTGCACAATACAAAGGTGCGACAAGAAGTCGCTAAATAATAGTGTTTCATCAAGAAACTATGCTAGTCACTAAGCATATCCTCGCTTGAAACTGCATTCTAAGTAATTGGAATGTGGGTTGCATGAGAGTCAAAGGTCTAATGTAGGATATAATCACGTTAATCTACAGGGCTAGAGGAAGAATGAGAATGTATAAACTTAGGTTGAACCTTTGTAATTTTCGTCATGCGAAGTTAAGCCAAAGTGGTTGATAGGCTTATATTATGGATAGGAAAGATTGTTTCTTTGTCCAATCGTGGAGTGACCCATATATCCATCGGAATATAGAAGGATACTTAACTCATTCGCATCTATTATTAGTGGAACTTGGTAAGCCCTATATGCTCCAATTAAAGGTAGGATAATCGCAAGAGAATCACAATGCATAGAGGGTAAGGGAGTGTGGAGAAAGCCAAAGCCAATAAGACGAAAGTCTAGAGAAATAAATAACTTATTGGATAAAGGTTCAAAATTTGCCTTAACCCGAAAGGGTGCAGACTTCCACATGGTCATCAACACGAATTTAAACGAAAAGTAATCAATTACGAAAGAGGAGTTTAGTTATGGAAACTATTAATAAATTTAATAAGTCGGCTACTTCTCCACATATCACAGAGTGGTACACACTTAACTGGAAGAAAATAAATAAATATGTGAAGAGATTACGCCAACGGATTTTTCGTGCCGAGCAGTTAAGTCAAAAAAGAAAAGTTAAGAAACTACAAAGACTAATGTTGAGAAGCAAGGCTAATTTGTTAATCTCAATTAAGAGGGTAACTCAAATCAATAAGGGGAAACGAACAGCAGGGATTGATGGATTTAAAGCAACTACTGAATGGGAGAAAATAGGATTATTTAACCTACTCAAAAATTATAATATCAAATACATTAAACCTAAACCTGCTAAAAGAACATATATCCCTAAGAAAAACGGTAAATTAAGACCTTTAGGAATACCAATAATTAAAGATAGGATATATCAAAATATTGTTAAAAATGCTCTTGAACCTCAATGGGAAAGTAAATTTGAAGCCATAGCATATGGGTTTAGACCTAAAAGAGGTACACACGACGCAATCCAACAATTATATCTAAAATTGAGAAAAGGCAGTAAACGCCAGTGGATTTTTGAGGGTGATTTCAAAGGTTGTTTTGATAATCTAAACCATGAATATATTATAGAATGTCTTAATAACTTTCCAGCTAAAGAAACGATATATAAATGGCTCAAGGCTGGATATATTGATAACAATGTCTTTAAAAATACAAATGAAGGTACACCGCAAGGTGGAATAATTTCACCGTTACTAGCTAATATTGCATTACACGGAATAGAAGAAGAACTAGGGGTTGAATATCGGCTTAATAAAAGACAAGGATACTATCTAAAGGGCGACTCCATAGGTATTGTGAAATATGCTGATGATTTTGTTATTTTATGTAAGACAAAAGAAGAAGCAGAAACAATGTACGAGAAACTTAGTCCTTATCTTAAGAAAAGGGGACTGGAACTTGCTGAAGATAAAACGAGAATAACTCATATCAGTATGGGATTTGATTTTCTTGGATTCAATATAAGGCAATACAAGAAAAATAAGGGTATGACATTACTAATTAAACCATCCAAAGCAAGTATTAAAAAAGTCAAAAAATCAATCAAAGAAGTCTTTGAAGAACATAGAGGTAATCCAATCGGAGCAATAATAGGTAAACTTAATCCAATCATAAGAGGCACAGGAAACTATTGGTCTTGTGTAATATCGAAAGATATCTATAGTAGCATAGACCACTATGTATGGCTTAAGACAAGAAAATATCTTAAAACACTTCATCCAAATAAATCTTGGAAATGGAGAATTAAAAGGTACTTTAAACCTGATTTTACGGGAGTAAGTAAAGACAAATGGATACTTACAGACCCTAATAATAACAAAAATCAGTTAATGAAAATGAATTGGATACCTATAGTAAGACATGTATTAATTAAATATAAAAACAGCCCAGATGACCCTAGTTTAAAAGACTATTTTAAAGTAAGAGATGAAAAAGAGTTTAATAGACATAATATTTTAAGCAGACGCAAATTAGCTAAGAAAAGCAAATATAAATGTAGAATATGCAATCAATCATTAGTTGGCGAGGAATCACTTGAGGTCAACCATATTGTACCAACTCTAATTGGTGGTAAAGATGAATATGATAACTTAGAACTACTACATACAAGTTGTCATATACAACATCATAAATTACTGAACAAATATGGGGAAGGTAAAGATTTGCCTAAAATTAAAAAATTCTTCGCAGAAAAAAATGTAGACCCATCAGGTAAAGAGGGAATAACCTTGATGAAAAAACAGCTTAGAAAGTTTAAATATAACTTGCTAGGATAAATGATGGCTTGAGCCGTATGTTTTGAAAGAGACATGTACGGTTCTTAGGGGGGAAAGAAACCGAAAGGTTTCCGACCTACCCGACATAATAAACAATCTGAAATAAAAGCGACGTAAATCTTAAAATTTAAAGCACAAACAATGTTCTTTGAAAATTGAATAATAAGGTATAAAAAGTAAAGTTGATCCAAAGGTATAGGAAATTAATCAAGCTGAATCTTACTATAAGGATAAATTATTTTCCAAAAATAAAGAATAAGATATTACAGTATGTTAATTTGAATAGCTATAATATAATCTATAATTTAAACATATTTGTGTAGATTAAATCAGAAGAATAGAATTAATAGTTTTAGAGTATTAATACAGGAGTCTAGTACAAACTCTTGTAAAAGGTGATCTATTATATAGTTACATTAATCGTATATAATTTACTACATTTTAAGTTCCTTTTAGGTGCAATTATTTTTGGGTTATTGACTTGTAGTCTAAAGCTACACAATAAGAAGGTTCATTAAACACATGTGGAAGAACAAGTAATAGATACAGCACTTGCTATTGATATGGTGAATTATATTACAAATAACGAAGGTTTTATTTAAAACTGTTCATATGGGTGGATTTAAGAAATATAATAGTGTCCTAAGTTGTATCATAACCTAAGTAAATTATAAGAATATATGTTTATATTTATTTTAAGACTATTGTATTAATATGATTCATCCAGATTTAATTGTGAGAAATTTCATTATAAACTTAATAGGGAAGTCTTAGATTTTTTATTGCATGAGATTATACGTAAAATATTAATTTTCACTATAACCTAACAAATGATTGATACAATTTTAAAAAAATCAGGACTTACAATGATAAAGTAGGTCCTGATTTTTATTAAATAATAGGCCTATAGTCAGTAATGTTTTTAGTTGTATATAGAAGCTTTATGAGGTTACAAAGCTCAATTATAGTATCTTCTATGAATTCTTCATCTAAATATGTGAAGCATATTCTAAGATTATTAAATTCTACTTCATTAGGATAACATATGGTTCCAGGTAAAAAAGAAATATTCTTTGTTGTAATAGAGTAAGATAATAGCTTTTCAACATTAAAATTTTTAGGAAGTGTAATCCAAATATTTATTCCACCTTCAGGTATCGCCCACTTCATACCAGAAGGTGCATGGCTCTTCAATAAACTAATTACCTTATTACGTCTTTTTACCAGCTGTTTATTTAAACTTTCAATATAATATGTGATTTTATTGGATTGGATAAAGTTTATAATAGTCTTTTGGATTAGTACAGATGTTCCAAGATCATGATTAGCTTTAGCTGCTATAAGTCGTAAGAGTATGGAACTCTCTGATATAATGACAGCTAGCCGGTAGGAAGGACCTAGGATCTTGCTAAGACTTTTTATATAAACTACATGTCCATCAGTATCCATGGATTTTATTGTTTTAATCTTTTCTCTTTTATATGAAATTTCATTCCAAGGATCATCTTCAACTATAAGAATATCGTTATATCTAGCTATATCTAAAAGCTCTGCTTTTCGTTTTGAACTCATACTATATCCAGTTGGATTGTGAAAATTTGGAATAGTATAGATAAGTTTTGGTGAGTGTTTATCACATAGGTTCATTAAAATATCAGTTCGCATACCTTCGCTGTCAACAGGAACAGTTAAAATTACTGCTCCTCTGCATTTAAATAAATCTATAGCCCCTGGATATGTAGGAGTTTCCATAACTACAATATCTCCAGGTCCAATAAATGTGCTGGCTATAAGACTTATTCCTTGTTGTGAACCACTAGTTACTAAAATATTTTCCGGTGAAGTAGCTATTTCTTTTGATCTCAAGTATTGAGACATGATATTTCTAAACTCATAATCACCTTGAGCAGGAGGATATTGAGAAAGAAGCTTTATATCATTTTGAATTAAGCTTAAAGAATCCTTTAATATAGTTTTTGTAGGTAACAGTTTGTGATTTAATGAGGCCACGGACAAATTATAGTAATCATTGGAGTAGGATAAATTAGGATTATATCTAAATTGAGACCGAGATAAATAGTCTGGCACAGACATTTGCCACTGAAAACTATCTTTTTCAGTAATATTATTAGATTTCACCGTGCTGTTTCTTTCATTAACATAGGTACCTTTACCTTGGATTGTAGTTACCAAACCATTTTGCTCTAAATTATTATACGCTTTAATTATAGTCATTGGGCTAATACCTAATTCCTTGGCTAGACTTCTGATAGAAGGTAGCTTTTGACCAGCTTTTATAAATCCAGACATAATTCTATCCGAAAAGTAATGAACTAGTTGTTGAGTTATAGTAATTAGACTATTCTTATCAATTTTAATATTCATAAACAAACTCTCCTAAAGTGCTATATACAGTTATAATAATTATTGTTAAATTATATATCTGTATTATATCGTGATTCAATATTGAAAGCTATCAAAATCATAATTGTGTTTAAAAATTAACTGTTATACTTTGTGTTTGACTGTTATATACGTAATTGATTTATAATTATGGAGTAAATTATGTTTAAGTATTGGAGGGCTATTTAATGAAAAAATATTTATTAACCTTAGGAAAGTTATTTTTTTGAAAAATCCAAAATAAACTTCATTTGCTATAATATCAAAAAGAAATATTAGGAAACAATGAATGGGAGGAATTCAATTATGAGAAAATTTGAGTATACCTTGGTGGATGTTTTTACAAATCAGGTGTTTGGTGGAAATCAGCTGGCCGTATTCAAAGATGCGGAAAAGCTGTCAAGTGAAGAAATGCAGAGCATTGCGAGAGAGCTTAATTTTTCCGAAACAACTTTTGTTACAGATATTGGGCCAAATCATAAAAAGCTCAGAATATTTACACCAAAAACCGAGCTGCCTATGGCAGGCCACCCAACCATCGGTACGGCTTTTGTTCTTGCTGATGAAGGCGCTATCGAAACCCGCGAGGGAATAAACAAGCTTATTTTTGAAGAAGGCGTCGGAGAAATAGCTGTTTCTATTCACGTGGAAGGCGGGAGAATCAAGTCGATTGAAATGGAACAGCCTATGCCGGTATTTGGGCAGGTCTTTGGAGATATAAGGACAGCCGCCGAACTACTTTCCCTTGATATCGCCGATATTGATACAACCAGCCCTATCCAGACAGTGTCTACCGGCGTGCCTTTTTTGTATATCCCACTAAAAAGCCTGGATGTGATCAGCAAGATAAAGCTAAGGCTTGATACATGGGAGAAGTTCTTTTCGGCAAGCGAGGATACGAAACATATATTCGCTTTTACTAGGGAAACCCTCCATGCCGGATCAACCATACACAGCAGGATGTTCGCTCCGGCGATGGGCATTGCAGAAGATCCGGCTACAGGCGGGGCAAGCGGTCCGCTGGGAGCATATTTGGTTGAACACGGTCTGGTGGCACGCGGGTATGACGGTAAATATATGATTATAAATGAGCAGGGAATTGAAATGGGAAGACCGAGCTTTATTAATATTACTGTTAGCAAAACGTATAACAATTTTTCTGAAATCAAGATCGGTGGAACCTGTGTGAAATTTGGAGCCGGGTTGATCGAGCTGCCGACTTTATAGCTCAGGCTTCGCATGTAAAAAATATAAATTCCATTATCGCGTAATACTAGGAGTAGCTAAAGGACTGCTGATGTATAGTGCATGATATACAGTGTTTGTGTTCATCAACTAAGAAAGACATTTCTACCTTTCTTAGTTGATGAACAATTTGAAATTTTTGCGTAGTAAATGATAAAGATGTTCTTTTAAAATTAAATAATGCGGTATTTGCACTATATGTTATAATTTTAGGTAAAATAAATGTTAATTATATTTTTTATATAAGGAGGAATTAAAATGGAATATTTTCATGTTGATGTTTTTAGCAATGAAATTTTATATGGCAATGGATTAACTGTCGTTTTTTGTAATGAGGAATTAGAAGATAATCTTATGTTGAAATTAACACAAGAGTTTAAGCAATTTGAAACAATTTTTGTGAGAAGAATAGATAATAGTATATTTAATGCAAGAATTTTTACAGTAGATGAAGAATTGGATTTTGCGGGGCATCCTATTTTGGGAGCAGCTGCTACTATTCATAGTCATATTTTTAGAAATGAAGAAGATATAGCAATTACATTTCAATTAAATCAAAAAACAATTATAGTTAATTCAAAAAAGATAGAGGAGTATTATGAAGTACAAATGAATCAAGGAAAAGCGGAATTCCTCTGTGAAGTTTCAAAAGAGAAGAGAAATAAATATGTACATGCATTGAACTTGTCAGAAGAGAATTTAAGCGAAGAATTTCCTATGGAAGTTGTATCAACAGGATTACCATACTTATTAGTACCATTAACTTCAGGAATAGAGAATGCAAAAATAATTAGTTCTAAATTTGAAGAAATGTTAAAAGAAGTAGGTGCTAAATTTGCTTATATATTTGATGTGAATTATATAGAAGGACGGACCTGGGATAATCAAGGAAACGTTGAGGATGTTGCAACAGGAAGTGCAGCTGGACCATTAGGTGCATATTTATATAAGCATAATATTTTTAATGTAGGTCATGAGATTATAATAAATCAAGGAAGATTTGTCGGCAGACCTAGTAAAATTAAGGTTTCTATGAGCATTTCTCAAAAAGAAATATTAGTGTCTGGAGAGGTAGCTATTTTGGCAAAGGGAAATATTTTACTATAATAATAAACGTAAAAATCGCATTATTCAAGAAATTGAATTTGCGATTTTTTATTGCGCAATCCAAATATATTGTAAAGTTAACTGAATTTTTCCAGCCAAAATAAATTTTAAAACCTATTTAGAGCGTTGATACATAAGGCTTATGGTAAGTTTTTATTTTATATTTGTAAAAAGCAAAACTACTTGGAAAAATTTATGTAAAATATTGTAAAATCAAGAGGCTTGTGCTATTCTTAAAAATAGGGAATGGCTATTTTACTATGGTTGAACATTAACATGAGATGTATTTAAATTTGTACATAATCTGAAATTAAAGCGAAGTAGCCCTTGAAAATAAAATTGCTAATAAGGTTCTTCAAAAATTTAATAATACGGTATATCATGTAATTAATGTTAACTAATACAAAATAGTGAAAACACATGACATAAATTATATAAATAATTTTGTTTATTGCACGGTGTATTTTGATATAATATTTAACATAAATAATTTATAGTAGGTACAGTGATGAACCAAGGGCAAGAAAAATTTTTAGGCTTTATTTTAGAAAGAGTAGAAGAGGATAAGATTGAGGAAGTACAAACAGTTATGAAGCAATTCGCAGAAAATTTTAGTCATTAATAAAAACAGATTTGAAAATTATACAAGTTTACTTTTTTATATAAAATGATATTGAAGAGTATTATCTTTGGCAATTAAGAGCAAAGTTCTGTTATATTCTTTTTATTTAATGCAACAACTTAATAATTTACTTGAACACCACATTATTTCATGATGGTAAGATATTATGAATCTATTACTAAGATGAATAACATATTAAAAATTAAATATAAATTCAATGTATGGGGATAATTGTTAAAATAAATTATTAGGAGGGAATTATTATTAAAAATTTAAGAAAATTATGTGCTATTTTTACTATAGTTATAACTCTTACGGCTTGTGGTTCTAATACAACTAGTATAAAATCTACAGAAAGTAATGGTAAGACAGTTACCGATGAACAATCATCCAAATCAACACAGGTTGAAACTCATGTAAAAATTCCAACTACTAAAGAAATCGTAAATACATTATGTTCTGATGAATTTGAAGGTAGATTAATTGGTTCAAAAGGAAATGATAAGGCTGGAGAATATGTTAATAAGATTTTTAAAGATATAGGACTAGCTCCTTTGTTCGGGAACAGTTATTATGAAAAGTATTCTCAGGATATTATAAAAGTTTACGGAGGTGGTGAAGACAGCAAAATGGGAACAATTAATAATGTTGTAGGTGTTATAAAAGGTAAAAACAGTAAAAAAGCAGTGGTAATATCAACACATTTTGATCATATAGGATATCAAGATGGAAAGATTATTAGAGGAGCATTAGACAATGCTTCTGGTATGTCAGCTTTAATAAAAGTAGCTAATAATTTAAAGGAAAAGTCAAAGGAAAAACCTTTTGATATGGATATAGTTATATGTGCCTTTAATGGAGAAGAAGAGGGATTAGCAGGAAGTCAAGCATTTGTTGATGAGATTATATCTAAATCATTGTATGAGAACTTATATAACATTAATATAGATTCTATAGGTTCTAAAAATGGAGGAAAGCTGGCTTTAAAGAATAAAAGTAAAGTATCTAACAAACTATATGCTTCTGTGAAAACTACTTTAAAAAAGAATAATATTGAATTTGCAGATACAACTATAAGGGGTGCAAGTGACCACATGAGTTTTGAAAATGAAAAAATTCCTAATTTTTTCTTTGTACAGGAAAATATAAAGGAATTGATTCATAAGCCTACAGATACTCCAGACACTTTAGATTATGAACAAATAGATAGGATTGCAAATGCTATAAGTGATTTTGTAGAAACAAATAATGGTATAATGTTTGGAGCAAAGTGATAGCCACTAATAAAATTGATTGGAACTATATATAATAAAAAAGTTGTATGAGCCAGCAATAAAAATCGAATAGCAGTCCTAAATACCGTATCATTCAAAGATGGATATGCGGTTTTTTTACGTCGTAATACAAAGATAATAAGCAATTTAAAATTATTGTAGAGGAGTGAGTTTAGTGAAAAAAGAAGTAGAATTAATTAAAGAAGTTGTAGAAAATTTATTAAACGCAGAATTATTAGAATAAAATGGTTGGACTGAAGAAGATATAGAAATACTCAATAAATTAAAAGATAAAGATTTTTATATAACATTTAAAGAAGGTTAATTACACAATTCAAAAATTTATCGTATATCAGATTTTCTTAATATTGATAGGTTTTTTAGTTAATGATTTGATGTAGGCAATATTGCTTATAAAATCAGATAAAATAGGAGGTTACTGACATATAATCTCCTATTTTATAGATATTAATATTAATTTTAGATGTTATTAAGTTATTGTTGATAAGTTAAATTGAGCAACTTGGCTGTAAATCAAGTAATGCTCCGAATTTTTGGGAAGCTGTTATAAAGCATATCAAGGCTAAAAGTTCAGAAACTTCATTATCACTAAATTCATTTTTTGCTCTATTAAAATATTCATTATCAATAAGTTGATTTTTAGAAATAATATCTGCGATTTTAGTAGCAATTAAAATTTTTGAATCAGTTATTTCATTAGATGGCTTACCTTTAGACATACAATATTGACATCCGTTATTAAAAGCAAGGGTACGTCTTACCTCTTCTTTTAATTCATGTGTAAATGTATTACTATTAAAAAAGCATTCTTCTAAAGAAGTCCATTTTTCCATTATATATTTATTATGACCTAATAATTGTTGAAATGGTGTAAGTCCTTCTTGTGAAAAAGTTATTTTTGCCATGGTATCTCTCCTCTATAAATATATTTTATTAACAACTAATATTATACAAATTATAATATTAATATTGTATTGTAATTGATATATAATATAATAATAAATATATCATTTGAAATAATAATTTGAGAGAGGGAGTTACAAATGAAATTAGATGAAATAGACGTATTAATTTTGCAAGAGCTACAAAAAGATAGTAGGCTATCTATAAGAGAATTATCTAAACGTATAAATCTTTCACCACCATCTGTTACTGAAAGAGTAAGAAGACTCGAAGATGATGGGGTTATTGAAAAGTATACAATTAAAATAAATAAAAAGAAACTTGGATTGTCTATTGATTGTATAGTCAAGATAACTATGAAAAATGGACAGTATGAAAAATTCAAGATATTCATTAAGGAGTATAAACGAAGTGAATGGTGTTATAGAATTGCTGGTGATGGATGCTTTTTAGTTAAATTATTAGTTAAATCTTTAAATGATATAGAAGAATTTATAAATGATATATCTTCATATGCAATAACAGAAACTATTATAGCATTTTCAGAAGTAACAATAAATAATAGCATTAATAAATTTTTAGGAGAGTAAGAATATGGCATATGAAAAAACGAATAATTTACTCAAACACCACAATTATTAAAAGTCTTAGAAGAATCTAAAGCCTTTATTCAATATGTTGTAAAACACATATCATATATAATCATTTAGATGGATTTCGATATATAATAAATATTAAAGGATACACTTAAAGAGGTGGAAAATATGAACTTTTTTACTTTAAATATTTTAATAGGAGCAATGGCCTTTATAATAAACAACATGTCTCAAGATATAGATCCCTTTGAAGCCTTCAATGATATAGAAGAGAATTTGGATGAAATAGACAATGAAAAGGTAACTAACTTTGTTAATGGATTAATAAATGCTAGTATGTCGAATCCATCAATAGGATACTTCTTTATGTTTTTAGTATATATGACCCCTATTTTAAATTTATTGTTACTAATTAAAGGAATAGTAAATTATTTTAATAGAGAAGCAGGATAATCTTTTAACAAATACCTAAAGTGACTTTAGTCAGAAAGGAGAAAATTATGAGATATAGTATTACAGATTTAGCAGAAATTCTTGGATGTACTACAAGTGCTATTCACTATTTTGAAAAAGAACATTTAATTGAAGTGGAAAAAGGAAAAAATGGTCATCGTTATTATAATGTTGTAGATGTATTTCGATTGCTTTCTTATACAAAGTATCGTTCTATGGAAATACCTATGAAAACTATTATTGCACAATTTGGCGGGGAAGAAAATAATTATAAATTAATAGAAAAAAGAGAAACAATGTATCAATTAGAGGCCTTAAAAAGAGCTCAATATTATATGAATTTAGCAGATGCCATTGAAGAACATCTTGTTAGCATAAGAAGAATTGAAGAGTTATTGAATAAATATGAATTTGCAAAGTCACCTGAAGTAATCATTATGTGTGATGATGAGTGTGGATGGCTTTCAAAAAAGCGTAGTTCCCAAAGGATAATTCATGAATGGGTAAAAGCAATGCCTACAGTACAATTGGGAGTATTTGATTCAAGAATGGGAATAAGTAATTTTGGATATTTAGTAAAAACCAAAAAGAGAGAAGAATTGGAGCTTCCATTAAGTTTACACACAAAACAATTAAAAAGCACCTCTTGTATACATACAATTGTAATGGCAGATGAAGATTTCACACAACAACCACAGAAGGTTTTTAAAAAGGCATCTGAATTTGTAATAAAAAAAGGTCTTGAAATGGGCGAAATAGCTTGGGGAAAGATATTATTAGTTGAGGTTGAAAAGGGAGCAAAATTACATCCATACATAGAATTGTGGATTTCGATAAAAATATAACAATATCCTCTTGAAAGTAAAGCTACTTTATGCTCTATACTGAAGGTAACAGGAAAATAAAGAATACAAATGTGAATTCAGAAAGGAGAAAGAAAATGAAGGATAAGTATAAGGTACTTTACGACCCAATTAAAATTGGAAAATTGGAGATTAAAAATAGATATGTTCTTGCTCCAATGGGACCAGGAGGAATGTGTAACGCCGATGGCAGTTTTAATAAAAGAGGAATTGAATTTTATGTAGAACGTGCAAAAGGCGGAACTGGATTAATTATGACAGGTGTAACAATGGTAGAAAACAATATTGAAAAATGTGCCCTGCCATCTATGCCATGTCCAACAATTAACCCTTTAAACTTTATTACAACAGGTAATGAGATGACAGAAAGAGTCCATGCATATGGATCAAAAATATTTTTACAATTATCAGCAGGCTTTGGTAGAGTAAGTATACCATCTATTGTAGGAAAAGTGGCAGTAGCACCTTCTAAAATTCCACATAGATTTTTACCGGGAGTAACCTGTCGTGAATTAACTACTGAAGAAGTAAAAGAATATGTAAAAGCATTTGGTGAGTCAGCAGAAATTGCAAAAAAAGCTGGATTTGATGGTGTAGAAATTCACGCAGTACATGAAGGATACTTATTAGATCAATTTGCTATTTCTTTCTTTAACCATCGTACTGATGAATATGGTGGATCATTAGAAAATCGTTTAAGATTTGCCTGTGAAGTTGTACAAGAAATTAAGAAACGTTGTGGACAAGACTTCCCAGTTTCTCTTAGATACAGTATAAAAAGCTTCATTAAAGATTGGTGTAAAGGCGCTTTACCAGGTGAAGAATTTGAAGAAAAAGGAAGAGATATTCCAGAAGGAATTGAAGCTGCAAAAATGCTTGTTGCAGCAGGATATGATGCGTTAAATGGAGACGTTGGATCTTATGATTCATGGTATTGGAGTCATCCACCGATGTATCAAAAGAAGGGATTATACCTTCCATACAATGAAATACTTAAAAATGCAGTAGATGTACCTATTATTACCGCAGGAAGAATGGAAGATCCTGAACTATCAAGTGACGCAATTTTGTCAGGAAAAACAGATATGATTGCTTTAGGAAGACCACTTCTTGCAGATGCAGAAATTCCAAATAAGATTTTTGAAGATAAGTATGATAAAGTTAGACCTTGTTTATCTTGTCAAGAAGGATGTATGGGAAGATTACAGAATTTTGCAACAGTATCCTGTGCAGTAAATCCTGCCTGTGGACGTGAAAAGGAGTATGGACTAAAAAAAACAGAACAGATTAAAAAAGTTGTTGTTGTAGGCGGCGGTGTTGCAGGAATGGAAGCCGCAAGAGTTGCTGCTATTCGTGGACACAAAGTAACATTGATTGAAAAGAATGGTTATCTTGGCGGAAATATTGTACCAGGAGGAGTTCCAGATTTCAAAGATGATGATCGTGCACTTGTTAAGTGGTATGAAGGAATATTGAAAGATTTAGGTGTTGAAATAAAATTAAATGTAGATGCATCAAAAGAAAATATTAAAGAATTTGGAGCTGATGAAGTGCTTTTAGCAACAGGTTCTAGTCCAAGAACATTGACTATTGAAGGAGCTGATAACGTTTATTCAGCAGAAGATGTGCTAATGGAAAGAAAAAATGTTGGTGAAAAGGTTATTATAATTGGTGGAGGACTTGTTGGATGTGAAACAGCTCTTTGGTTAAAACAACAAGGTAAAGAGGTTACAATTGTAGAGATGCAAAATGATATTCTACAAGTAGGTGGACCTTTATGCCATGCAAACCACGATATGCTTAATGATTTGATTAAATTTAATAAGATTAATGTTAAGACAAGCTCCTATATAAGCAAGAAAACAGATAAAGGTTTTGTTTTAAATACAAATGGACAAGAATTAATCATTAATGCTGATAGTGCTGTTGTAGCTATTGGATATTTATCTGAAAAAGACCTATATAACCAGGTTAGATTTGATATTCCAAATGCAAGACTAATTGGAGATGCTAATAAAGTCCAAAATATTATGTATGCTATTTGGAGTGCATATGAAGTAGCTAAAAATATTTAAATATACCTTTGCAAAAAAACTAGAATGGACTTATATCCATATCTAGTTTTTTGTTTCTTAGGGTATGCATCATCAATAAATAGTTGACTAAATGTATTATTTTCTTTTATACTACTATTTATGATTATATCTTATGGCTGTTAACTCTAGTTAAGTTTGTAAAAAAACATGGAGGTATGAGATGAATAAAATATTAGTTGTTGAAGATGAAAATATTTTGCGTGAAGTGATAATTGACTATCTAATGGAGGCAGGATATGAGGCATTAGAAGCTGAAGACGGGAAAAAAGCTTTAGAGATATTTCAATCAAATTCTGTTGATTTAGTTATATTAGACATTGTTCTGCCAAAGGTTGATGGTTGGTCAGTATGTCGCAGAATAAGGAAAAATTCCAATGTTCCTATCATCATGTTAACCGCTCGTTCAGATGAGGATGACTCTCTTTTGGGATATGAGTTAGGTGCGGATGATTATCTGATTAAACCATATAGCCCATCTGTTTTAATGGCAAAAGTGAAATGGTTTCTTGAAAAATATTCAGGCACTGTGGATGAGACTACTATATCAGTAGGTGGTATTGTGATAAATATGGGATCAAGACTTGTTTCTGTAGATGGTATTACAATTAGTCTAACCCATACAGAGTTTGAAATTCTTGCTTATTTAATGGAAAATAAAGGTATTGTAATTACTAGAGAACAATTAATTTCTAAAATATGGGGATATGATTTTTATGGTGATGAAAAAACAGTGAACAGCCATATCAGAAACCTACGTGCCAAGCTAGGTGATAAGGGCAACTATATTGCAACGGTTATCCGTTCCGGATATAAATTTCAAGAGGAATAGTTATGAAAAAAAGTATTGTTTTTAAATGGTTTGTTATTACAGCTTTATTATTTTCCACCATGTTTTTATTTGTTGGAATAGCCCAAAATTACTTTTTGGAGAAATATTATATTAATAAGAAATCAGATACCCTCAAAATGTATATGAATCAATACTCAGATATGGCAGTGAAAAAGGGAGCAGAAGCAGCATCGCTGGAACTATATGATAAAAACCATGTATGGGTTACAAAATTGGATAAATATGGACGAATGTGTAATGTAGAAAATTATTATATTGAAGTGAAATTGAATAATGAATCCCAAAGTAATTTAAAAATTCCAATGTATTCCTTTGAAGGAGAATTTTCTTCAGATGTACTCTCCTTACTAGAGGTGGGTGATGAGGTAAGGATTGATACAGTGAATATAGAAAATGAAAGGATACCTTATCAGATACAGACTGACTCCACAGGAGTGGTAAATTTAAATATTGCAAACAAGTTGCATGGTCCTCATAAGGATAAAGCTTATAGTCACCTTGTAACTGGTATGTGCAGGGGAAAGATAACGAAAACTATATTTCCTAAACAAGATTCTCATATTACATTTCCTTACTATGAAGGTTATTTTTTAGATCAGGTAAAAGAATTTCAAACTGATTTGCTTATAGGTAATGGAGGAAACTCTCAGTATATTGAAAAACTTAGTACAACAGAAAATTTCGGACAATATAAAATAATCATTAAACCTATTACTGAAAATGGGGTAACAAGATACATCTTTGCTATGACCTCTCTTCAACCGGTAAATGAAGCAATATCGGCTATACGGCAATTTTACCCTTACTTTTTTGGATTTACCTTACTATGTGTTATATTTTTGGCATTTGTTTTTTCTAAGTGGCTTTCAAAACCGCTTTTATCTATTAACCAGATCACAGGGAAAATAGCAAACATGGATTTTACAGAAAAGTTGCCAGTACATTCCCAGGATGAGATTGGACAGTTATCTAGAAATATCAATTACTTGTCAAGTCAGATGGAAGCCCATATTAGTCAGCTGAAAAAAGATCTTGATAAAGAGAAGCAGCTGGAAAATACACGGAAGGAATTTATTGCTGGAGTATCTCATGAACTAAAAACTCCTCTTGCGGTTATGAAGAGTTGTCTATCTATTTTAAAAGATGGAATAGCAGTGGAAAAAAGGGAACATTATTTTCAGGCCATGGAAGAGGAAATAGATCAGATGAACTTGTTGGTTGTAAATATGTTGGATCTTGCTAAGTTTGAATCTGGTACTTATAGGCCTAAAATGGCTCCCTTTGAAATAGATAGAGTGATTACCCAGGTATGCAAGTCTTTAGATGAACAAATACGGGAAAAAAATATTTCTCTTACATTAAGGCTTTCTTCTCAGAGGGTGCTAGGACATAAAGGATTAATCAATCGTGTTATTACTAATTTTATCAGTAATGCAATTAGGCATACGGATTATGGACATTCAATCTTAATTTCTGTAACATTCAATGGACAGACAGCAGAGATTAGTGTAGAAAACCAGGGAAATCCCATATCAGAGGAAGACAGGAAAAAGATATGGGACCAATTTTATCGTGTGGAAGCACGGACATCTAAAGCAGGTACAGGTCTTGGACTCTCCATATCCAAGGAAATACTGGAGCTTCATAATTCAATTTATGGTGCGGAAAATACAAAAGATGGTGTAAGGTTTTTCTTTTTACTATCTATTCAATCATAAGCAATTAACAATTTAATATTTACCAGTAAAACAGGGCTGGAGCACTAAGAATAAATCTTGTAATATATTGTTTTAATTTTAAATTTGCAAAACAGTATATTGTATGTGAATTTCTTAATGCTACAGCCCTATGTTTTTTAAAAAGTAAAAATAATATCCTAATTTTATTTCATCTGCATCTCATCTGCATTTTACTGTTGTAATATTTGTATATCAAATAAAGAAAAGAGGTTTTTTTATGAAAAGATTAATGATGTGTTTCCTAGCAAGCATACTTCTGATTGCTATGACTGCTTGTGGAAATAAAACTGTTAAAAAGGACGTTACAGATAAGTTGAATAACAGTGTATTTATGGGAGATTCTATTACGGAAGGTTTTGCTATTAATGAAATCCTGCCGAAAGAACGTGTAATAGCTGGAGCAGGAGCTACAGCTGGTTTTAGTTATGAAAAAGTTGGTGATTTGATTAAAAAGAAACCAGATAATGTGTTTATCATGTTGGGATCAGATGACATACTAATGCCTGTAGATAATCCTAAAGAATTATTCAGAAATGATTTAACAAAACTGATCAACAAGATAAAAAAAGAGCTACCAAACTCTAAAATATATATTCAATCTATA
Organism: Clostridium sporogenes; assembly: GCF_001889325.1. NCBI lineage: Bacteria > Bacillati > Bacillota > Clostridia > Eubacteriales > Clostridiaceae > Clostridium > Clostridium sporogenes. The sequence goes on from NZ_CP013243.1 coordinate 4,255,853, forward strand.
ACACCTGTAACAAAGGAAGTATTAAAAAAAGAGTCCCGTTATAAAAACATAAATCAATATAATGAACTTTTAAAAGAGTTAGCCAACAAACTATCAGTTAATTATATAGATATAGGAGAATTAGTAAAGAAAAATCCTAATTTATATGCAGAAGATGGTGTTCATTTTAAAAAAGAGTTTTATAATTTGTGGTTGGATAGTCTTTCTAAATCAATGTAGAGGAGAATGAACTATGGTTTTTAGTAGTCTTCTTTTCACATTTGCTTTTTTACCAATTATAGTGATTTTATACTATTGTTTAGGAAAGAATTTCAGAAATATTGTATTGCTTATTGGAAGCTTATTTTTCTATGCATGGGGAGAGCCTGTGTATGTAATATTGATGTATATATCAATATTAATTAATTACTTTCTAGGTTGTCTTTTAGACAAAAATAATGATAGCATAGGAAAACGGAAAGCTTTATTGATAATAAGCTTAGTATTTAATTTAGGATGTCTTGGGTATTTTAAGTATTTTAGCATGTTAATAAGCACAATAGCATACATTAGTGGGTGGAATTTAAATATAGCTACACCAACACTTCCTATAGGAATTTCCTTTTATACTTTTCAGGCTTTATCCTATGTGATTGATGTATACAGGAAAAAAATAGATGCGCAGAGAAACCTAGCTCTTTTAGCTCTTTATATTACTATGTTTCCGCAGTTAGTAGCAGGTCCTATTGTGAACTATGCAGATATTCAAGCTCAATTAGCTGACAGAAACATAAATTTTAAAGAATTTTCCTTAGGAATGAGGCGTTTTGTGTGTGGGCTTGTAAAAAAAGTTCTTCTTGCCAATAACATAGGTGTGATATGGTCTCATGTAAAAAATATGCCGGGTACAGAAATAACAGTGGTTATGGCATGGGCGGGAATTTTGGCTTTTACATTACAAATCTACTTCGATTTTAGTGGGTATTCTGATATGGCCATAGGTTTGGGAAGAATGTTTGGATTTCACTTTAAAGAAAATTTTAAGTATCCATATATCTCACAAAGTATCTCGGAATTTTGGCAGAGGTGGCATATCTCTCTAGGATCGTGGTTTAAGGAATATGTATATTTTCCTCTTGGAGGTAATCGTGTGGGTAAGTGTAAGTTAACGTTAAACTTATTTATTGTATGGCTTCTCACAGGACTTTGGCATGGCGCAAGTTGGAATTTTGTTTTATGGGGACTATATTTTGGAACTTTAATTTTTATAGAAAAAGTGGTTTTACATAAAAGAATGATTGGTTGGCCAAAGGCTGTTCGTCACATATATTCATTGCTGTTTGTTGTTATAGGTTGGGTGTTTTTTGAATTTACAAACTTGACTGATATATTTCATTTCCTAGGATTTATGTTTGGGATAAAAGTGAATTCCCTTGTGGATAATGGAGGAATTATGTATCTAAAATCTTATGCTATTTTATATATTGTGTGTATAATTGCTTCTTCACCATGGCCAAAGAAAGTATCATTGTATTTTAGAAATATGCATAGTAATTTTTATAAGTTAGGTGCTAATTTATATTATTGTTCTTTGATGTTCTTTACTACGGCATACATGGTAGCTTCCACCTATAACCCATTTATTTATTTTCGATTTTAAACAGGAGGATTATTGCAATGAGAATGAATAGAAAAAAAACTCATGACAATTTATTGAATATAGCAACCATAGTTCCATTTATATTTATACTTGTTATGTTAATTTTGCACTTAGTTTTACCGGATAAAACCTTTTCTAGAGAAGAAATGCGCTATTTAGGTCAATGGCCCACTTTTCATGTAGAAAGCGTAATGAATGGTAATTATAAGACAAAAGTGGAATCATATTTTTCAGACCAGTTTCCTTTACGGAATTTCTGGGTTCATATTCAGGAGAGTTCCAATAAAATCTTATAAGGTGATTTATTAGAGTATACTCGATTTTATAAATACGTAGAATCTGAATAGAACAATACAATAATTAGTGAAAATTTACAAAGGTTGAACAATTTATATAAATACTAGAAATAGATATTGATGTAGATAATAATTTTTTAGTAGGAATAAGGGGAGAAAGATGAGAAAAAAAATTAGAAACAAAAGAAAAGATGCCTGTAAATACAGCACATAATGTAAATGATGAAGGGAAAAAATATACCTATGATGTAAAGAAGGTAAAGGATATTTTAGATAATAAAGAAGAGAGTGATGGTAAAAAAATAGCATTTTTAACTTTTGATGATGGGCCATCTACAACTGTAACGCCCAAAATACTAGACGTATTAAAAGCATATAATGTAAAAGCTACCTTTTTCTTAATTGGGAAAAGTATAAATTCTAATGAAGCAAGTAAAAATTTAGTCAAGAGAACTTTTAAAGAGGGACATGCATTAGGTAATCATACTTATTCTCATAATTATAAAAGTTTATATCTAGAAAACAAGATTAATGTAGATTACTTTATTGAAGATGTTGAAAAAACTAATACTGCAATTAAAAATATTATTGGACAAGACTTTAATACAAGAGTTTTAAGAATGCCAGGCGGTTATATGTCAAGAGAGTACTACAAAGATCCTAATCTAGCAGAACTTAATAATAGGTTAAAAGATAAAGATATATATAGTATAGATTGGAATGCCTATGATTTCGATTCAGAGGGTAAAAAGAAAAACGCACAAGAATTGTTGAAGGAAGTAAAAAAAAGCGTGGGAACAAAAGAAAAAGTAGTTATACTAATGCATGATACATATAGCAAGGAAGAAACAGCTAAAGCATTACCTCAAATAATAGAATATCTTAGAAACCAGGGATATGAATTTAAAACATTATGGTGATTAGATTTGAAGAATACTTAGAAGGTTATCAATTAAATTTTCCAAGTAAATTAAAAATCCAAACCTATTTTAGCCATTGAAATATAAGGCTTAGAATAGGTTTTTGCCATGTCTTTATAAAAAATGGGAATCGGTTGGAAAAATTCTTATAAAACCTTGTAAAATACTAATTATTTAAAAATTTATTTAATGAATCATTATCTTTAAATAGGTTTCTTAAGTTCCCATATTTTTGTTCTAAATTTTTTCTATCATATTTATAGGATTTTTCTCCTATATTCTCTACATTAAATTTAATAATTTCAGCATTTGGTATAAGATATAATAATACCACAGCATTTTTTTCTAAAAGTTTTTCAACTTTGTTGTCCTTCCAAAATTTATTATAATTTTCTTCACCTAAATTTTCATTTGTTTTATAGTTAATGGTTATTTCATAGGGCTCTTTAGTAGTTTGTAGGCTAAATCCAGCACTATATTCATTAGCAGGTAAATTTTTTATAATACTTCCTACAGAACTATTATCGCCTACATATGTGCCTTTATATTTTATCAAATCATATGTTTCAACTTTAGAACTATTCTTCACATTTTCCTTTGATTTTTTTTCAGAATTTACTCCACAACCTATTAAATTTAATGATAGGATGAGTACTAAAGGTACTAATATTTTAAATTTATTTTTCATATAATGCCTCCCTATTTTACAATATATTGTCTCACAATTATACATTAGATTAAGGTGTAACTATAGTTGGATTATAGCATTAATTACAATATAATGGTATCCATTTGTAGTGGTTATTTTCACATGGGTATTGAACATATTCACTTTTAATAAAATTAATGTCAGTTTGAGATTAAGGAAAAAAGATGTTTTATAATCTTTACGGTCAGTTTTAAAAATAAAAATAGCAAAATAAGAACAGAAAAATATTTTGTTTTGTTATATTATAATAGTAGCTTCATGAAGTAGGTGAGTATGTAATGAATTATAGAAAAGATATAGAAAATTGCATTGAGTATATAGAAGAGCATATTAAAGAACCTCTTACACTTAAAGAAATTACACAGGAAATAGGGTACTCATCATATCATTTCTGCAGAGTTTTTTCTTTTTTAAAGGGTATGCCCTTAATGGAATATGTAAGAAAAAGGAGACTTTCTTTATCTACTATAGATTTATTAGAAGGTAAAAAAATAATAGATGTTGCTTTAAAATGGGGATTTGAAACACCAAGTAGTTTTGCAAGAGCCTTTAGAAAAGAGTTTGGATGTAGTCCAAGTCAATACATTAAAAAAATGAAATCTTATTACAAAAGTAAAAATAGCTTAATCCTAGGTAAGTTTATGAACGATCCATATATCATTAAAAAACATGGATTTAAAGTTGCTGGATATGGTATTAAAACTAATGTGGCAGATAGTAAATATACAAAGGATGTAGCCTCCTTTTGGAGCAATTATAATGGAGAAAATTTGGAAAGTAAACTATATAAAATTCTATCACCCCTAAAACATGGGGAAGTTGGATTATGCATACCCTGTTCTGATAGTGGGGATATAACCTATTTATTAGGGGTTATTGTTGAGGATTTTTCCAAGGTAACTTCTGATATGATAACTGTTGAAGTACCAAAGGCTCAGTATGCAGTGTTTACTACAAATCCTGTTAATACGATAGATAGCAAAGACCAAAGGGAATTTGCAAAGATTATTAAAGAATCATGGAAATATATATTTGATGAATGGTTTAAAAATAATGATTACGAATATGATGAAGAAAAATTGGATTTTGAATTTTATGATGAGAGATGTCATTTAAGACCAGACACAGTTATGGATATTTATGTGCCGATAAAAAAGTTGGAAAGGTGATATTAAATGATTAATTATTATGGAAGTTTATGTACAGTAGTGTATGAGCTACTACATTCTCATGCACCAGAAGATGAGCTGCAATTTTATTTACAATATGCAAAAAAGGAGATGAAAATACTAGAACCCCTTTGTGGAACAGGAAGATTTCTAGTACCTTTTTTAGAAAGAGGCTTTAATATTACTGGATTTGATATGTCAGAAGAAATGCTAAAAGAACTTTATAAAAAAGCTCCCAAGGCAAAGGTCTTTGAAAGTTCTATTGAAGAATTTTCTCCAGAGGAAAAATATGATTATATTTTTATTACATCTGGTTCATTTTCATTATTTATTGATGAGGATAGTGCTTTTAATGTGCTGGTAAAAATGAGGGAAGCACTAGCACCAAAAGGCAAGTTTGTTTTTGCTGCTGAGATAACCGCTAATATAATTTCTGATAGGGAAGAGTACCTTGAAAATAGTCACATAAAGACCAAAGAAGGTTATGATATAATCTTTAAAAGTAAAAGTTTTTATGATAAACACAAAAAAATATTATCCACACCAAGTTTATATGAGTTATATGATGGTGATAAATTACTACGTAAAGAAGAAATGGATTTTCGTATAAAATTATATGATTTTGGAGAATTAGACAAGTTAATATTAAAGGCAGGATTTAAAGGGAGCCATGTATTCAGTGATTTCAATAGAAGAGAATCTATAGATAAAAATACTGAAACCTTTTTATATGAATGTTATATTTAACAATAAAATATTTTCCAACCAAATTTAACTTTAAAACCTATCTTAGCTATTGGAATATAAGGCTTAAGATAGGTTTTTGTTTTGTAATACTGTTTTATGTTATTATTTATCTAATTCATCTAGAGACATTAGTTTTAATAATCCATTTCGTAATAAAATTAGAATTACACCAAATACTATTACAATGCCAGATATTAAGCCAAATATTTGGGTATATCCTAGGGTATCTGTAAATCCTGCAAGTTTTCCTGAAATTATACTTGAAAAGAAGAAGCTTAAGTACCATGCACCCATTGCTAGGGAGCCGTATTTTGCAGGAGCTAATTTATTGAACATTGCCATTCCTATTGGAGATAGGCAAAGCTCTCCTACTGTTAATAAAAAGTAAGCCACAATGATGAAAAGTATGTTCATTTGTTTACTTCCGTCTAAAACACCACCTAATGTTGATATACCTACTATTAAGGTTAAGAAGGCAATACCTGTTAAAATCATTCCAAGTCCCATTTTAGTAGGAACTGATAAGTCGCCCTTTTTACTATTTCCAAGTTTTAACCATATATTCGCAATTATTGGTGACAATACTACGCAAAAGATTGCATTAATAGAAGTAAGCCAAGGTACAGGCATTGTAAATCCACCGATGGTTCTGTTTACAAGTTTATTTGCAAGTAAAGAGAAGGATGTAGCAGTTTGATCCCATGCTGACCAAAATATAATGACAAACACAAACATCACAATCATTGCTTTAATACGATTTTTTTCTAATTGTGTCAAAGGTTGTGCTTTAGCTTTTTCTGTTGATTTTGTGCTTACGGATTCTGTGGAAGTTTTTTTATCTTTGGAAACTGGGTATTTTCCTATCTCACCTAGCCATTTAGGAGATACAATCCAAATAAAGATACCTATAAATATCATTATCAAAGTACACATAAGAAAAATGTATTTATAACCATAGGCTGCGATTTCACCATCAGCTGCTACTTTAGCGAACCATTTATCAGAAATTAAACCAGCAATTATAGGTCCAAAAAAAGCACCGATATTTATAAACATATAAAATATGCTATAGGCAGCATCTTTTTTAGACAATTCATTTTTGCCATAAAGTTCACCTACAAGGCTACTAATTTGTGCCTTGAAAAATGCACCAGCAACAATTAGGATAATAAGTCCCAACCAGACACTACCAATATTTGGTTTGGAAAAAAATAGCGCCAAATAACCACAAGCAGTTAGAAAACAACCTAATATTAGTGATTTCTGGATTCCAAGCCATTTATCAGTTATATATCCACCAACTAGGGAACCCATATAGTTTATACCTTGGTATAAACCTATGATAGCAGCGGCTTTTGGTACACTTAGACCAAGTCCATTTTTGCTAACATCAGCTGTTAAAAATAGTATTAATATTGAAACTACTGCATAAGCTGCATAACTTTGTAAAGCTATGGAGATATTTACTAGCCATAATCCAATAGGATGTTTTTGTTTTTTTTCAGACATTGTGAAATACCTTCCTTCTATTATTTATAATTATTAAATTTTTACAATTATTAAATTTCTCTAGTATATTCTTTTAACCATTATTTTCACCTTTGCATACAATAAGTTCATTTTCAATACGTATTCCATGTGAGCCTGCTATATAAATTCCTGGTTCATCAGTAATAACTATACCTTCTTCAAAGCGATGAGTTTCCTTTGGACGGTATTGCCACCTAAATCCAGTTGGTGTTTCATGAATGTTCATCAAATATCCAACACCGTGGTCAGTATCATGATTAAAGTTTAAGTTTCTATTCTAGAATGGAGTACATGCAAGGATGTCCAAATTCATACCGTTACAATCATAAAGGAATTTTCCATGAGCAAGATGCATGTTACTATGGTAGCATGTTCACCAAATGAAGAAATAGGTTCAAAACTTGGACGAATAAATCTACCTTGTTCTGCAGGGAACGCATCTAGTTTATTAGAAGAACTTATTTCTGTAATAACTTCTTTGTCTATATTATTGTATAATGCATAATTCATTCTATCTGGATGGACTAAAACTACATCAGAGTTAGTGAATTTTTTAACTTCTTTGTATATTTTATTATATGGATGTATAAATAATGCACCATTTTCCTTAAGATTTGATTTAATTTCATCATTTAATTTATTTTCATTGATGAATAGATGCACCTAATCCATTGTAATAATAATAAAATTAGTGGGAAAAATTCAATATGGTTTCCACGAATGTTAAGAGTCCATGCAATATCATCTTCTGAATTAATATATTTAGCTACAAAGGTTAAAGGGGTGTTAGAGCTTTCAGAAAGATTTTTAACAACAGTAGCATTTTGATTAGTTTTATTACCAACATGAATTATTATGTTAGCTATATCTGCTTCAATGGACCTTGAATGAGTTCTAGTATCCCTTTCAAAATGTTATAATGTAAGTTAAAAGATAAAGTGAAATTTATTTTCAATATTAATATAATGTGGAAGGTGGAGACAATTATGAATCAGAAAGATAGAATGTTAGCAGGGCTTCCATATAAAGCGTGCTTAGATGGATTACCAGAAGAACGAATGGAAAATAAAAAGAAAATTTATGAGTATAACCATTGCTTCCCAGATGAACATGAAAAAATCCATAAATTAATAAGAGATATTCTTGGAAAAGCGGGTGCAGATGTACATATAGAGGCACCCTTTTATTGTGATTATGGAAAGAATATTCAAGTTGGAGATAACTTTTTTGCAAATTACAACTGTACAATTCTAGATGTGGGAAAAGTAATTATAGGTAATAATGTACAATTTGCTCCAAATGTTTCTTTGTATACAGCAGGTCATCCCATACATCCTGATTCACGAAATTCTGGATATGAATATGGAATTGGTATAACAATAGGAGATAATGCGTGGCTGGGAGGAAATGTTGTTGTAAATCCTGGAGTTCATATTGGAAATAACGTTGTTATTGGTTCGGGAAGTGTTGTTACAAAAGACATTCCAGACAATGTGATAGCAATAGGAAATCCATGTAAAGTTATTCGTGAAATTACAGAAGAAGATCGTAAGTATTATTATAAAAATTATGAATTTGATGTTGATGATTATAAGGAATAGTTTATTTACAAATTAAAATTATTTATGCAATGGGGTGAGAAAATGATTTTAGCCATAGAATGTTTTATTGCATGTGTACTATTTACGCTTATGATTTTACCATCACTATATAAGGAACCAATCAAACATATTATGTCATATCCTACAGAGATTAGAAAAAGGGTAGAAAGTCTACCACAATATAAAGATGTTATACAGAAAAAAGAAAAAAAGCATTTAACAGTAAAAATAATCGCAGTTTTTATGTTTGCTATTATTTTGGCTGTAGTAGCTTACTTTTCAGGAGCTAAAAGTTTTTCAAAAGCCTACATTCATGTATTTACTTTGTTTTTTGTAGTAAACATTTATGATATGATTGTTCTAGATATAGGTCTTTTTTGTCACAGTAAAAAAACTAGAATACCTGGTACAGAAGATATGGATAAAGAATATAGAAGTCCATGGTATCATATAAAAGGAGCTGGTATTGGAACTATAATAGGCGCTGTAGTAGCATTATTATCTGGAGGAATGGTTCATTTCATACCAATAATATAGTATTTAAGTAACGAACATAAATCTGGTATTTGGAGTGAGTTACTTACTCCTTAGAGAATGGCATAGGGATTTTTATAAAACTAAACTATGCATTGTGATAATTTATATGCAAATTGTTAGATTGATTTAAAAACCTGTCTATTTTAGGACAGGTTTTTAGTATTTAAAGGGAATAGATAAAATAGTTTTTGGTAGTTATGTAAATATTGTATATTATTTTATATTTTTGAAGGATTATCCATAATTCTGTAGAAGAATATTTGTGTAGGAAATATATTATAAAAATATGGAGGGAGTATTGTGGATAAATTTCGTAATATGAAAAAATCTCATATAGCCTTATTAGTGGTAATGTATATGGTGTTAATGGGAAGCTTCCCTAGATTTACAGGATGGGTAACTATTTTTTCAACAATTGCAGTGGGAGGTTATTTTTTAAAGAACAAAAAAGACTTAAAAGAACTAGCTAGGAAGAAGAAAAACTTTATATTTGCAGGTATAATAATTTTAGCTATTATAGGAAGCCTTAATGTAGCCGTAGGAAATAATATTCAAAATGAAAAATTGATGGCAGAAAAAGCTAAACAAGAACAAGAAATTAAGCAAGAAGAACAAAAAAAGATAGAAGAAAAGAAGTTAGCAGAAGAACAAAAAAGGATACAAGAGGAAGAAGCTAAGAAAAAAGCCGCAGAAGAAAAAAGAAAACAAGAAGAGGAAGCCAAGAAAAAAGCTGCAGAAGAACAAAAAAAGCAAGAAGAATTAAAAAGAAAACAAGAAGAAGAAAATAAAATAAAAGCTGAGAATGAACAAGCTCAAGCAGCATTTGCTCAATCAACAGACAAAGATAATTCAAATGATCAATTTAATGAAGGTAAAAATGTAGATAATAATCAAAATTATACAGTATATAAAACCAGAACAGGATCTAAATATCATAGTTCAGGGTGTAGATATTTAAAGAAAAGCTGTTATGAAACAACAGTATCGCAAGCACGAAATGAAGGGCTAAGTCCATGCAGTGTGTGTAATCCATAGCATATAATAACATGTTAAAGATTAGTAATAATTGTACTTTTTAGGATATTGATGAATGTATTTTATCAATATCCTTTTAAATTTATGTAATAAGTATTTAAACAAATTAATGAGATTTTATTTAAAGTAGAATTTCTTAGTTAATATGTAATTATTTTTACAATGAATTTCTTGATATAAATAAATTTCTATAATGCACCACAAAACCTACAATAATATGGTAAAATAAGAATATATCTCAGAGAATAATTATATTTTATTGTTCATGAATAATGCTTGCATAAAAAGGGTAATTAATAATAGTTATGTTATTATAAGATATATGGAGGTTTTGGTATGAATATATTAATATCCACTTGCAATATAGGTATTCCTGTACTAATGATTTTTATAGGAATTTTATATAAATGTAATTTATATAAAAAGATAGATAGAACATTAGATTTAATTGTACCTATAGCAACGTTTTTTACTGGTTTTTCAGAGAGAGATAGAGAACATTTGTATAAGAATGCAAATAACTTGGCTTCGGTTAATAGAAAATGTAGTTTAATATGGAGTATTTCAGGAGTATGTACACTACTGCTTACTATAATATCGCTAATATTAAATAAATCTGATATTTATAATACAAGCGTTATTTTACTAGAACCTGAATTATTAATATTAGTTATTGTATTTATTACTGTAGAATATATTTTAAAAAGAAATTTTTATAAAAAAATTCAACAATCTTAAATTATTGCCACACAAAGGGATACTAATGTCAGTATCCTTTTTTTATTTACTTGATAACTTACCTAATAAAATAGCATTATCATTTTTCAGTTTAAATAAGTATAAATACTGCATATTAAAAATTGCCACAATTATGTTGAAATATATTAATCTTGATGGTGAAACCCTTAGTTTATATAATTAAGACATAGAAGAGAAAAGGATTACAGTATATAAAACTAAGGAGTGATTTTTATGAAGTACAATGATTTAAAAATTAAGATATTTGCAGACGGAGCAGATTTAAATGGTATGTTAGATGCTTATAATAAAGGAATAGTTAAAGGATTTACAACAAATCCATCTCTTATGAAAAAAGCAGGAATTACTGATTACAAGGAATTTGCAAAGGAAGTATTGGCAAAAATAAAAGATATGCCTGTATCCTTTGAAGTTTTTTCAGATGATTTAGAAACTATGGAAAAGGAAGCAGAGGTTCTTGGAAATTTAGGTGAGAATGTTTATATAAAAATACCTGTTACAAACACAAAGGGTGAATCAACAGCACCACTTATAAAGAAACTTTCAGAAAAAGGATATCACCTTAATGTAACTGCTATATTTACAATAGATCAAGTAAAAGAAGTAGTAGGAGCATTAAAATCTGGAGTAGATAGTATAGTGTCAGTATTTGCTGGAAGAATAGCAGATACAGGAGAAGATCCAGTTTCAATCATGAAAGAAGCAAGCAAAATTTGCAAAACTAAAGAAGGAGTAGAACTTTTATGGGCAAGTTGCAGAGAATTTTATAGCATAGTAGAAGCAGATAAATGTGGTTGTGAAATAATTACTGTAACAAATGACATACTTAAAAAAATGCCTAACATGGGAAAGGATTTAAAAGAATATTCTATTGAAACTGTAAGAGGATTTTACAAAGACGCATCTAGCCTTGGATTTTCAATTTTATAATTGCAAGAAAGGCGGTAAAACTAATGCTTAAAAATTATATAAACAATCAGGTTGTAGAAGTAAACGTGGAAGTGAAAAACTGGGAAGAAGCAGTAAGATTAGGTGGAAAGCTATTAGAGGAAGATGGAGCTGTAGAACATAGCTACATTGATGCTATGGTAGATACGGTAAAAAACATGGGACCATACATTGTAATAGCACCTGGAATAGCAATGCCTCATGCAAGACCTGAAGCTGGAGCTAAAAATATAAGAATTGGACTTTTGAAGCTTAAAAATCCAGTTAATTTTGGCAACAAAGAACATGATCCTGTAGATATTGTTATATTCTTATGTGCTGTAGATAATAAGGCACACATTGAGGTCTTAGGTGAACTTGTTCAGCTTATAGAAGATGATGACTTTTTAAAGATTGTACGAAATGCATCAACAAAGAAAGAAATACTAGATTATATAAAATAAAATATATAAACAAACTGGAGGGATTAATATGAATATTTTAACTGTATGTGGAAATGGAATTGGAAGCAGTCTTATGCTTGCTATGAAGATAGAGGAAATATGTAAAGAAAACGAAATAGCTGCAAATGTAGAATCTACTGATTTTAACTCTGCTCAAGGTAAAAAGGCGGATTTAATAGTAACAGTAAAAGAATTAGCAGAACAATTTGAAGGAAGAGATGTGGCTGTGGTAAGAAGTTATATAAATAAGAAAAAAATCACAGAGGATGTACTTGAAATTATAAAACAAAAGGATGAAGAATTAAAAAAATAGGAGTTGATTAAAATGTTAGGATTACTTCAATTTTTAAGAGACGTTTTAAAACAACCGGCATTATTAATGGGTATTATGGCATTAGTAGGACTTGTAGCCTTAAAGAAACCTGGACATAAGGTTCTTACAGGAACTTTAAAACCAATATTAGGTTACTTGATGCTTGGTGCCGGTGCAGATTTTATAGTAGCAAACTTAGAGCCCTTAGGAGGAATGATCCAAACTGGTTTTAACATAACTGGAGTAGTACCAAATAATGAAGCAATCGTTGCTGTTGCCCAAAAGGTACTAGGGGTAGAAACCATGTCAATTTTAGTAGTTGGACTTTTGATAAATCTTGTTATAGCAAGATTTACTAAATACAAATATGTATTTTTAACTGGTCATCATAGTTTCTTTATGGCATGTCTTTTATCAGCAGTTTTAGGAACTTCCGGTATGAAGGGAACTGAACTTATATTATTTGGTGGATTTTTACTTGGAGCATGGAGTGCAATATCACCTGCAATTGGTCAAAAATACACATTAAAGGTTACTGATGGTGATGAAATTGCTATGGGTCACTTTGGAAGCTTAGCATACTATGTTTCAGCTTGGGTTGGTTCAAAAGTAGGCAAGCCTGAAGAAAGCACTGAAAATATTGAAATTCCTGAAAAGTGGGGATTCTTAAGGGATACAACTATTTCTACAGCAATTACAATGATGGTATTTTATATAGTAGCAGCAGTAGCCGCTGGTCCTGAATATGTATCTAAATTATCAGATGGAATGTCACCTATATTGTTTGCTATAATGTCATCATTAAAATTTGCAGTTGGTGTTACTATTGTTTACAATGGTGTAAGAATGATTCTTGGAGATCTTATACCAGCATTCCAAGGTATTGCAACAAAAATTATACCAGACGCTATACCAGCAGTTGATTGTGCCGTATTTTTCCCTTATGCACCTACAGCAGTTATAATCGGTTTTGTAAGCTCATTCATAGGTGGAATTATAGGTATGGTTTTACTAGGAGTCGCTGGAGGAGTACTTATAATACCAGGACTTGTACCTCACTTCTTCTGTGGTTCTACAGCAGGTATATTTGGAAATGCAACAGGAGGAAAAAGGGGGGCTGTAATTGGAAGTTTTGTAAACGGACTTTTGATAACCTTTGCCCCAGCATTACTTCTTCCAGTACTTAGTACCCTTGGATTCAAAAACACAACCTTTGGTGATTTTGATTTCGGTGTTCTTGGTATAATTATTGGAAAAACATCAAATCTAGCAGGAAAAACAGGAATAATAATTATTGCTATGTTGATGTTAGTAGCCCTTATAGTTCCAAACTTTATTAAGACTAAATCAAAAGCATTAAATAATATAGAAGAATAAATTAATAAAAAGGAGTTGTAAATATATAAAATGATTTCTATAAAGTCTTCATTTAAATATATTTGCACTTCTTTTTTATATAACAGATTATAATAAAACATATAGTTATTATATAAAGAGTATTTTATTGTGGATTATTAGGCATTTTAAGTAATAGAGTAAATAAATTTTATTTAGCAATCATATTTTTATATTTAAACACTAAAGGGGATGATGCATCGTGTTAAATAAAAGATGCTCAAATATCTTGCAGATGATAGTAAATAACGAAAAGCCTATAACTATAAAGGAAATTTCTAAAAAAGTTAATAAAAGTCCTAGAACTGTAAGATATGATTTAGATAAAATAGATGATTATTTAACTGAGATTGAATTTCCTAAGCTTGAAAGAAAATCTAACTTAGGCATCAGTATAGATCTAAAGGATGAAGAAATAAAAAAACTTTTTAAGATTATAGGCAAAATTAATAATTATGACTATGTTCTTTCTCAAAAAGAGAGAGTATTTTATATAATTTATGAGCTTTTAAACAAAAGTGAATTTGTAACTATAAATATGCTTTCAGACAGGATGATGGTAAGTCGCAGTACTATTATAAATGATTTAATAGAGGTTAAAAAATGGCTATCAGAAAATAAAATAACTCTTGAGAGCTCAAAAGGACAGGGGATAAAAATATTGGGAAGGGAAAGGGATCTTAGACGGGCTGCAGTAAAGCTCTTCTTCCAGAGCATGGATTCTATAAACTTTTTCAATGTAACCACCCTTAAGCTTTTTAATGATATAGATATAGACTTTATAAGAAATACTATTAAAATTGCAGAGGATCAGATGGAAACTTCATTTTCAGATGATGCTTTTAATAATCTTGTTATTCATATAGCTATAGCTATTAAAAGAATAGAATTATCAAAGGATATAATAATGGATATTGAAGAGCTTAAGAATCTAAGGAAAACTGCGGAATATGCTATTGCATCAGGTATAGCTAAAATGCTTGAGGATAGATTTAAAATATCTATACCAGAGGACGAAATAGGCTATATAACAATTCATATTTTAGGTAGCAATACTTCCACTCTTGAAAATATTGTAAAGGATGATTGGATTTATCTACATCTTATAGTATTTAAACTAATAGAAAATGTAGAAAACATAACAGGAATTAATTTTAGTAAGGATAATAAGCTTTTTGATAGTCTTGCTCAGCATATTCGTCCAGCTATATACAGGCTTAAACATGATATTAAAGTAAAAAATCCATTGATAGAAGAAATAAAAGAAAAATATTCCTATATCTTTGAAAGTATAGAGGAAGGTGTAAAGTTCATAGAAGAGGATATAGATGATAGTGTAAATCAAGAGGAAATAGGATATCTTACATTACACTTTATGGCTTCCATAGAAAGAAGCAAAAATAAAAAACATAGAAAGCCAAATGTACTTATAGTATGCGCCACAGGCATAGGTACATCAAAGTTTATTTCTAATAAATTAAAATCTATATTTGATATAAATATAATAGATACCATATCCAGCCATACTATGGAAAAAATCCTTAAATATAATAAAAACATAGATTTAATTGTAACCACAATTCCATTAAGGGTTAAGGGGATAAAGTGTATAGAAGTAAATACATTTTTAACAGAAAAAAACATCAGTGAATTAGGTTTATACTTTGCAAAATTTATTAGAGATAACAGTGAAGAATGCAATAGTTCCTGTAAATATGAAGAAAGAGATAAGGTGCAAGAGATTTTAAATATTGTAAAAGAAAATTGTACTATACATGATTATTATAAATTAAGAAATAAATTAGCACTATACTTGAATATAAAAGATTCTACTCTTACTGAAGATCATAAACCTTCTTTAAAAGAACTACTAAAACCTGATTTTATTAAACTAAATGAAGAAGCTGAAGATTGGGAAGATGCAGTAAGAAAAAGTGGGGAGATATTAATGAATAATGGCTGTGTAAAGAAATCCTATATAGATGCTATGGTAAACACAGTAAAGAATATGGGCCCTTATATTGTTATAGCACCTGGAATAGCTATGCCCCATGCAGCACCAGAGGATGGAGTTCTAAAAACTGGTATAAGTATGCTAACCTTAAAAGATCCGATTTCCTTTGGAAATTCTGAACATGATCCAGTAAGTGTTATAATTTCAATATGTTCTATAGATAAAGTAAACCATATGAAGGCATTAAAAGAGTTAATGAGCATTATGGATCAGGAAGACTTCCTTTCGAAGGTTAAAAGTATAAAAACTCCCTCTGAAATAAATTCTGTTTTATATAATTAAATTTAATAACAAAACAAAAGCTCTCATAATCTGGGAGCTTTTGTTTTGTAATAATTTATAAGCTTATTTTTTATATTTATAGATAATAAGCTCTAATTGATGTAGCAAATCCTTTGAAAAACCACATGTTTCTTTATTAGACATTTCATTTATATCAAGTCATAAGCAACTTATTATTCCCCTATTATATATTACTTGCCAATTCATATATAAGTTTTAAATTATCCATTATATTCAGAGGATTATGTATGTTTATGTTATATATTGTAATAAATACGGACAAATGGTATAATTGTGAAGAAATAATTTGTATGAGGTGATAAAATGATAATTTGGGGCTGGGGAAAAGTAACCAAAAAGATTATTGGAGCAGTTTTTGAACGTACATGTAACTATTGTAATACTGATGAAGTTTGGAATTTATGTGTTGTAAGAACATGGTTTACGTTATTTCTTATTCCTATAATACCCTATAAAAAACAATATTGTATTGCCTGTCCAAAATGCTGGAGCTATATAGAACTTACACAGGAGGAATTTGAAAAAATAAAAATTGATATAACCTCTAGTTCTAATAATATTAATGAAAAAGTTGTTACCGATAATATAAAATATGCCGGAAAGACAGAAACTCAAATTAATTATTTAAAACAGATGGAGGAATATGCTAATAAGTAAATTATTAAAATCTGTTGATTTATAATAAATATTTTAATTTGATAACCTTTATAAGTTTATAAAGCATAGGTTCAACTGGAAATTGCTATAGGAGATAAATTACTATAGTAATTTTTATTTTTTGTACAATACATAAATATTAAGATAAATTAATCAGTTTGATAGATTAGTTTATAAAGCAAAAGCTCTCACAATGTGAAAGCTTTTTTGTAAATATTAGTTTTTAAAGCCTTTTATTCAAATGATATGAAATATAGGGTATACTATAAGCAGTGAACCCAAGTTTACAATTTGGTGTGATAAGCAGGGCATCAAAATCTTTGATTTTGTTTGCATCGCTTATGCAAGTATTGTAGTCGCTTACTTTTACGAAAAGTAGAGGTTTCAACAAATAAGATTCTTGGGATAAAATTAAGTTAGGAGTGAAAGTAAATGAAAAGAATACCCTATGGGATTTCTAACTTTGAAGTTTTAAGAGAGGAGGATTATCTTTATGTAGATAAAACCTCTTACATAGAACTATTAGATAGATACGCTCCATATAATTTTTTTATAAGGCCTAGAAGGTTTGGTAAAAGCCTCTTTATATCAATGCTTGAGAATTATTATGATATAAATAAAAAGGATAAATTTGAAGAATTATTTGGAGATTTATATATAGGTAAAAATCCTACAAAAAATAAAAATAGATTTCTTGTATGGAAAATAAGTTTTGCAGGAGTAGATGCAGGACATGGGGAAGAAGAATTAAGAAATAGCTTTAATTCAAAAGTTCTTTTATCTGCCATAAAATTTGTAAGTCAATACTCAAATTTATTAGATATTGATACTATTCCAAAAGAAATAGACAGTGCGGAAATAATAGTTCAATATATATCTTTATTAGCTAGTAAAATAAAGATACCTGTATTTGTTTTAATAGATGAATATGATAACTTTGCCAATGAACTGATTACAGGAGGGAGACAAAGTACATATAGTGGTATACTTCATGGAGAGGGTTTTGTTAAAGTATTTTATAAAGCCATAAAGGACGCAACAGCAGACAATTTTAATAGAATATTTATGACAGGAGTAAGTCCTATAATGCTAGATGATTTAACTAGTGGATTTAATATTACTATGAATTATACTTTAGATCAAAATCTTAATGCTATGATGGGTTTTACAAGGGATGAAATTTCCTCTATTATGGATGAGGTTGGAATAAAAGATAAATCCCTTAGAGAAAAGATATGTACTGATATGACAGAGTATTATAATGG
The DNA here is from genome assembly GCF_001889325.1 of Clostridium sporogenes. NCBI lineage: Bacteria > Bacillati > Bacillota > Clostridia > Eubacteriales > Clostridiaceae > Clostridium > Clostridium sporogenes. The sequence goes on from NZ_CP013243.1 coordinate 4,274,133, forward strand.
ATATAAGTTTAATGAAGATAGTAAAACAGTTTTTAATCCAGATATGTCCATGTATTTTCTTAATAATTATTCATTATATAATCGGTACCCAAAAGAAATGATAGATAATAATGTAAAAACTGATTATGGAAAAGTTAATCAGCTAGCTTATAATTTTAATGATAGAGAAGCGCTAGAAGAAATAATGACCACAGGGGAAACTTCTACCATGCTAGTAGATAGATTTAATATTCATACTATGTATAGTGTGAAAGAAAATTTTAAATCTTTATTATTTTACCTTGGAATGCTTACTATAAAAGGCCAAGGATATGGAGGAACAATTCTTAAAGTACCTAACTATGTTATAAAGACAATATATTGGGAGCAGCATTTCCAAAGAATAAATGAAGAATACAATATACAAATGAAAGATGTTAGGGATGCCATAATTCAAATGAGGGTTTATGGAAATATTCAGCCTTTAATAGAATTAGTAGAAGGCATATTAGAGGATTTATCCAATAGAGATTTAATAAAAATGGATGAAAAAAATATAAAGATGATGCTTCTTACACTATTAGGAGTAGACAGTACTTATTTTATAAAAAGTGAAGATGAGAACAATAAAGGCTATGTAGATATAATGCTTAAAAGAAAAATTCAGTTTAAAGATATAACTAAATTCCAATGGATCATAGAACTAAAATATATAAAAGAAAGTGAAAGAGATACCTTAGAAAAAGTAAAGGAAGAAGGAATAAAACAGCTCCAAGGATATGCTGAAAGTAAAATGGTTCAAGAAGAACTTGGAGAGGATGATTTAAAGAAGGTATTAATTCTTGTGGTAGGAAAAAAACATATTTATACTGTAGATATATAAAAAAGAATAGTTTTAAAAGCTCTCACAATGTGGGAGCTTTTGCTTTGCAATAATTTATAGGTTTAATTATTAAGCTATTTTATGATGTGAAAATAGTTCTTTTAGTGGAGATAAAAACAATAAAGTTCAAGATAGCTTTATAGTTAAGGATGAAAATTATAAAACTAGAGATAGTTTTATGGCTATAGATGAAACTGGTGAGACTGAAGATAATTTTATAGATATAGGTAAAAATAGATTTGCAAACATAGGTAAAAGCTATGAAATAAAAGATAGTTATACGGATATTACTAAGGACTATGAAGGGGCTCATAAGGGCCTTGCAAGTAAAGAAATAATAAGTAATAAACAAGAAATAATAAATAATAAAGAAGAAGTAATAAGTAATAGTTGTTGTAGTAATAAAGAAAAAGAAAGTAAGAATAACATACAAGATAATAATGATTTTAAGGTGGATATGTATACAAAAGCTGCAACAAAAATAAATACCACAACTGATACAACTGTAAAGCCTGATATGGTTAAATCTTGTAGAGTTAATTTTAAAAACATAAAAGATATACTAGCTGTTTTTGAAATCAATATACACAAAGCGGTGCCTATGGAAGAGAAGAAAATTATAGGCTGGGGTAATAAATTTAGCTATGATGTGATTGTTATGGCTATAGAAGAAGCTATAGTTAACAACATAAAAAATATAGGATATATAGAGAAAATCTTAAATACTTGGTTTTCTAAAGGATTAAATTCTATTGAAGATATAAAATCTTACAAAGCAAGATGGGAAGAAAAAAAGAAGAAAATAAAATCTAAAGAAAATACTGTGGATAGATGGAATGATTTTGAACAAAGGGAATATGATTTTGGTGCGAACTGTTGCTACGCAGTAAACGTAAGTTTAGTAAAAGTAGCGTAACCTATGAAATAGGTTATAACTGTTATTGTGAAGAGTAAAATGACGAGGTAACGCTCTGAAATGCTCTCTCTGATACTCCGACTAGCATCTGTATGAGTAAACATATAAATGTTAGAAGCTCGGTAAAGTCGATTGAGAACCACCCTAAGTTCAATACAAAAGTATTGAACAGGAAATGCGAACTAGAGGTAGTCGAGTGGCGATAGGTCGGGAGTCCACAAAATATCTATGGTTAGTATGTTCTATAAAGGACTGACAAAGCTAGGAATGTAAGGGTCTAAACATAAGATATTCAGAAATGAATAGGACACAAAAGTGTCGTAGGTGTGGTAAAGTAAAAATCGAAGTTATGAAATTCCACATAATGTTAAAGGCATTATCAAGCCTACAGGCTCATACTAGCGACCTAAGGATATATGGTAATGGATAACGATAATGGAACAGTGGAAGCTTAGAATATGAAGGTTTTACTACCTATGAAGTAGTGATAAGGAAAACGTAAAGTATAACTTATCTTAATCTAAGTGAAAGTGGTGGCATGAAGCAATGATAAATACTGTAATGATATTTTAGCGATAGCCACTAGACAATTTGTTCATTGATAATTAAATACTGAATGATTCAAGGTTCGAGTATGACTAAGAGATATGAAATCCTCATATGGAGGGAAGTAATAGACTTGGAGGAACGCTTAAAGTTAGAGAAACGACAACTGCTAAGAAATAACGAATACTATGAAATGCAACACACATTTGATGAACTTTACAAAATGGCAAGAAAGGATAATAAATTTACCAACCTAATGGAATATATAAGTTCTGAAAGAAACATCTTACTAGCTTATAGAAATATCAAGAAGAATAACGGCTCAACAACAGTTGGAACAGACAATCTTGATATAAAATATTTTGAAAATATGAATACAACTGGCTTTGTCAAACGCATTCAAAATAAACTCAGAGATTATAAACCTAAAAGTGTTAGAAGAGTTGAAATTCCTAAACCTAACGGTAAAACAAGACCGTTGGGAATACCATGTATAGAAGATAGAATTATACAACAATGTATTAAACAGGTTTTAGGTCCAATTTGTGAAAGTAAATTCCATCCACACAGTTATGGTTTTAGACCCAACAGGGGTGCAAATCATGCAATAGCAAGATGTATGAAGTTAATTAATCATACTAAATGTCACTATGTTGTAGATATAGACATCAAAGGGTTTTTCGACAATGTAAACCATAGCAAACTTAAAAAGCAATTATGGAATTTAGGTATACAAGATAAAAATACACTAAGCATAATTGGAAAAATACTTAAATCTGAAATAGAAGGTATAGGAGTCCCAACTAAAGGCACACCACAGGGAGGAATAATTAGCCCACTACTATCTAATGTAGTATTAAACGAATTAGATTGGTGGATAAGTAACCAGTGGGAAACAATGAAAACAAAATTCCCATACAAACGATGGTGGAAATATGAGGCACTTAGGAAAAATTCTAGTCTAAAAGAAGTATGGATAGTAAGATATGCAGATGACTTTAAAATATTCTGTAAAGACCACAAAACAGCCCAGAAAATATTCGTAGCCACAAAGAAATGGTTATTAGAGAGATTAGGACTAAAGATTAGTCCTGAAAAATCAAAAACAACTAATCTAAGGAAAAATTATACAGAATATCTAGGGTTTAAAATGAAAGTTACCAAAAAGGGTAATAAAAATGTGTGTAAAAGTCGAATGTGTGATAAAGCACACAAGAGTACAATAATCAAAATGAAAAAGCAGATTAAAATAATACAAAAAATCAATAGTAGTAAAGAGATATCTAGACTTAACTCGATAATCCTAGGTAGCCATAACTACTACAGATATGCTACGCATGTGAATGTAGATTTTGCAGAAATCAGTTTCTTAGTCAATAAGAGCTTAAAGAATAGATTAAGGAGAATATTAACAGATAAGCCCAAAATGTCTAAAACGTACAAAAACCTATACGGTAACTATAATGCGAAGGGTGTAACAATATTCCCCATATATGGTATCAAAACTAAACCACCCATGTGCTTTAGCCAAGAAATCTGTAATTATACAGAAGAAGGCAGAAAGGCAGTACATACTAAATTAAAGAAATATAAGTGGATAATAGCACATTTACTCAATAATGTTGACAAAAATCAAACCACGGAATACTCTGATAACAGAATTTCCTTGATGATAGGTCAACAAGGTAAATGCTATATAACTGGAAAGCCTTTAGAAGCATATAATATGGAATGCCATCATAAAAAACCTAAATCACTAGGTGGTAATGATGAATATAAAAACCTTGTGTGGTTAAAAACAGAAGCACACAAACTTATTCATGCAGTAAAAACAGAAGTGATACGAAAATATATGAACATACTAAACCTAGATACCAAAGGTCTTAAACGTGTTAATTCTCTAAGAAAGCTAGTAGGAAATTCAGTTATTTAATTAGATAAAAAAACAAAATTGTTGGAACGCCGTATGAGTTCGAAAGTCTCATGTACGGTGTGAAGTGGGGGAAAAGATAGAGACAACATCAAAATCTTACCTATCACTATAAGAGCTAGAAAGAAAGTTATTAGGATGGGAAACAGCGTAAAACATATTTTAATAAAAAAGGGTGGTGTTTTTGAGTGTACAAGCTATTAGAAAAATATAGAAAAGGTGATATAGAGGCTTTAAATAAAATTATAGAAAATTTTAATCCTCTTATACTAAAAGAGGCATCAAAATGGAGAATACAATGTTATGAATATGAGGATTTAGTGCAGCATGGATACCTTTCTGTTATAAAGGCTTCCAATATGTTTAAAGGAGAAGAAAGTAAATTTGTTCCCTATTGTATAAATGCTATTAAAACAAATTATAAAGCTCTTTTAAAGGGAGAGATAAAGCACCACAGAGAAATACCCGATGAGAATATATTAAATAAAAGCAATGAATATGTGTTTACCATAGAGGATGAAATAATAGCCTATGAAAAAACAAAAGAGATTTATGAGGCTTTGGACAAGCTAACTCCAGAAGAAAAACAGGTTATAAATGGCTTTTACATTAAAAATAATAGTCTTAATAAAGTTGCAATAGATACAAATAAGACTTACAACTCAGTAAGATATACAAAAGATAAAGCAATAAGAAAACTACGAAAAATAATTGAGCATCAAAAAGTTTAAAAATTACTGCACTTTATATCTCCTAGTCATATATATAGATGAAAACACAATGAAACAAAAATAAAGGAGGTAAAAACTATGGCAGTAAGCAAAAATCTTTTAGAAAGAAATCTAGCTATTTCTTATACAGATGGTCTAGATGAGAAAGGAAAAAATATCATAAGAAAGGCTACTTATAAAAATGTAAAATTAACTGCAGAACCAGAAGCTCTTATGGCAGTGGTAGATTCAATAAATCCATTGATGCCAGAGGGTATATCAGAAGCTACAGTAGCAGAAAACTACGTATTATTAAAATAATTGAAAAGGGAGTATAAATTATGAGTACAAAAAAATATCTAAATTTAGTTTTTAGAACTACAGAGGATTCTACTTCAACTATAAAAATTCCAAAGGTTAAAGAGGATGTAACAGAAGATGAAATAAAGAATTGTGGTAAAGCTGTAGTAGATCAGAACATATTCCAAAGTAAAAATGGAGATCTTTCAGCACTTAAGATTGCTAGGATCATAACAACTGATACAGAAGAAATTAAAATAGAAGAATAAGCTAAAAAGAGTACAGTTTAAATTATTATACAAAAATATTTTAAAATAGATCTAAATATACTATAAATCATTAAGTTTCTAAAGAAAACTTAGTTATAAAATAAAGAAGGGACTATCTTATATTGCATTTTATGCATTGTAAGATAGTCCCTTTTATAAGTGCTAAATTAATAGTTACAGTAGGGGTAAGTCTAGAAAGATAAAGCAGAAAAAGTAAGAAATATAAACTAAGTTACTTAAATATAATTATGTAAAGTAAAAATAAAAGTAAACCTAAAAACTTTTAAAAATAAAATAAAAAATTTGAAATTCTACCCAAAAACATAACAATAATAGAAAGTTAGTATTTGCTTTAAAAATAGGATTGATTTATAACAACATAACAAAAATGTAACATTAATGAAATATAGTTTCATTGATACAACAAGTGGAATTGTATAAAATAAGTTACATAAGAGGGAAAAAATTCAGTTAAAATAAATAAAAAGGGAGAATTAGAAATGCAAAATATATTAAGTGTAGAAAAAATTGAAAAGTATTATGGGAATAAGGATAATGTAACAAAGGCTATAGATAATATTAGTTTTAAGGTAGATGAAGGAGAATTTGTTGGTATAATGGGACCTTCAGGAAGTGGTAAAACTACATTGCTCAACTGTATATCAACTATTGATAATGTTACTACAGGTAAAATAATGATAAATAACAATGATATTACTAGGTTAAAATCAAAATCATTAGATAAGTTTAGACAAAATGAGTTGGGATTTATATTTCAGGACTTTAATCTATTAGATACCCTTACAGCTTATGAGAATATTGCTTTAGCCTTAACAATACAAGGTGAGAAAACTTCAAAAATAGATGGAAAAGTAAAATCAGTAGCAAAATATTTAGAAATTGAAAAGGTTCTAGACAAGTATCCTTATCAAATGTCAGGTGGACAAAAACAAAGAGTTGCTTCAGCAAGAGCAATAGTAACTAATCCATCTTTAATTCTAGCCGATGAACCAACAGGAGCTCTAGATTCTAAATCAGCTAGATTATTGCTTGAAAGATTTGAAAAGCTAAATAAAGAATTAAAGGCTACTATATTAATGGTAACTCATGATGCTTTTGCAGCTAGCTATGCTCATAGAATTCTTTTTATTAAGGATGGGAAAATCTTTAATGAATTAGTAAGAGGCAATGATATTAGGAAAGAATTTTTTAATAGAATTATAGAAGTTACATCTCTTCTTGGAGGTGATGATAATAATGTATTCTAAGATAGCTCTTAAAAATATAAAGAAAAGTTATAAGGATTATACTATATATTTCTTAACACTAATACTAGCTGTTTGTATATTTTATAGCTTTAACTCTATAGATTCACAAAAGGCACTTACTGATATAAAATCTTCAGGTGGAAGTTATGTATCTAAATTAATGGGTTTTATGTCTGCTGTATCAGTATTTGTATCAATAATATTAGGCAGTTTAATATTATATGCAAATAATTTTTTAATAAAGAAACGTAAAAAAGAATTGGGAATATATATGATTTTAGGTATGGGAAAAAGAAAGATATCTAAAATCTTAGTAACAGAGACCTCTATAGTAGGAGTTATATCCTTAATTGCAGGTCTTATAATAGGAATAGGAGCATCGCAGGGGCTATCTGTTTTCACATTAAAATTATTTGAGGTTTCTATAAAGGAATATAGATTTGCTGTTTCAACAAGAGCTATAGGTAAAACTATATTATACTTTGGAATAATGTTTTTACTTGTTATGATATTTAATGCATTTGTTATTTCTAAATACAAGATAATTGATTTGCTAACATCAGGTAGAAAAAATGAAAATATAAAATTTAAAAATACATTTATATATTTATTATCATTTCTTCTATGTGTAGTATTACTTGGATTTGCATATAAATCTATACTAAAAATAGGGTTAAATTTAAGAGAGCCTATGTTTAAGCCATCCATAGCTTTTGTAATAGTAGGTACGGTGTTATTTTTCTTTAGTTTAGCTGGAGTTATATTATATGTAGTAAATAAAAATAAAAAGATATATTTTAAAGGACTAAATATGTTTGTGGTAAAACAAATAAATAGTAAAGTTAATACAAACTTTTTATCCATGTCTTTAATTTGTTTAATGTTATTTATCACAATACTTATATTATCTACAGGAATAAGTCTTAAAAATGGCTTAGAAGAAGGGCTTAAAATAAAAGCACCTTTTGATGCTAGTATAAGAATATCAAATAATAGTAAAAAAGACAATTTAGAAGATGTATTAGATAAGATCAATTTTAAAAGGAGTAAAAATGAAAAATATGCAACTTGCAATGAATATCTTCCAGGGATAAAGCTAAATAGCTTGTTATCAATTACAGGTAAAGATTATAAAGATGCTAAGGTATCTTTTGTTAAAATATCTGATTATAATAAAATGTTGAAACTAAAAGGGAAAAAAGAAATAAATTTAAATAAAAATGAGATTTTAATTATGTCTAACGATAATAACCTGGTCAAGCAGGCTAATGAAAAGCTAAAAAATAGTAAAAAATTTAATATTAAAGGAAAAGAGTATTTAGTGAAAAATAATAAAATAATAGATGAAAATCTTACAAATTATTTTTTTGCAGATAATATGTTCACAATAATTATAAGTGATGAATTTTTATATGATTACAATAAAATTGCTTACTCTATACTCAATGTAATGTATTCAGATAAAAATAGAGAAGAAAATAATAAAAAATATAGCGAAATAAATAAGAACTTTGTAGATGGTAAGTATAAAGGCTTAAATATTCGATATATGGATGCTTTTTCAAAGGATGATATTTATTCTCACAGTAAGGGCGGAACAACAACAATATTATTTGTTGGAATATATTTAGGACTAGTATTTTTAATAACTAGCATGGCAGTACTCGCTCTTCAACAGTTATCAGAAGCCAGTGATAGTATAGAAAGATATAAAGCTTTAAAGAGAATTGGTGCAAACTCAAAAATGATAGATAAAACAATTTTCCTTCAAACCTTTATATATTTTACCCTCCCAATGATTCTTGCATTAATTCACTCAGTGATTGGAATTAAGGTGATCAGTGACTATATAGAGGTATTTACTAAAATTGATATTAGCTTTTCAGCTTTAATAACAGCTTTAATATTTATTGTAGTTTATGCAGGATATTTTTATACAACATATATAGGATATAAAAATATAGTAGAAAGTAATATTTAATTTATATATAATTATTAGGGCTATTAAATTTTGCTATCCAAAGTTTAATAGTCTTATATTAAATTTCGTATCAACCATTAAACCCTGGGCTAATTAATTAGTCTAGGGTTTTTTGTTGTATTGAAATAATCAAATTTATATTAATATAACAAAAATGTAATGTTAATGAAATATAGTTTCATTGATGCAATAAATGGAATTATATAAAATAAGTTACAGGAGATTAAGTTGAAAAATTCTACCTTTGGGAGGTGATGATAATTATGTATTCTAAGATAGCTCTTAAAAATATAAAAAAGAGTTATAAAGATTATACTATATATTTTTTAACACTAATATTAGCTGTTTGTATATTTTATAGCTTTAATTCAATAGAATCACAAAAGGTACTTATTGAAATAAAATTTATGTCTGAAATAATGAAGGGCATTTCAGGTGTTTCAGTGTTAGTATCCATAATATTAGGTGGATTAATAGTGTATGCAAATAATTTTTTAATAAAAAGACGTAAAAAAGAGTTAGGAATTTATATGATTTTAGGTATGGGAAAAAGAAAAATATCTAGAATTTTAGTAACAGAAACCTTTATAGTGGGAGTTATATCTTTAGTTGGTGGACTTATATTAGGAATTGGAGCATCACAAGGGTTATCTACATTTACTTTAAATTTATTTGATGTAGGAATGGATGAATATGAATTCATAGTTTCAACAAGTGCTATAGGCAAGACTATATTATACTTTGGAACAATGTTTTTGCTTGTTATGATATTTAATGTATTTGTTATTTCTAAGTATAAGGTAATTGATCTATTAATAGCTAACATAAAAAATGAAGACATAAAATTTAAAAATCCATTTATATATTTATTAACATTTTTTTTATGTGTAATATCACTTGCACTTTCATATAAATCCCTGCTAGAGATACCTTTTAATTTAGAGCGTAATTTAGAACGTAATATGTCTATACCAATAGCTCTTGCAATAGTTGGTACAGTATTATTTTTCTTTAGCTTAGCTGGAGTTATATTATATGTAACAAATAAAAACAAAAAGATATATTTTAAAGGGTTAAATATGTTTGTATTAAAACAAATGAACAGTAAAGTTAATACAAACTTTATATCAATGTCTTTAATATGTTTGATGCTATTTATTACAATAGTAGTATTATCTACAGGAATAAATTTTAAGAAAGTTCAAGAAGAAGGACGTAGAAAAATTACTCCCTTTGATGCCAGTGTAACGTTATACAATAAAGATGAAAACAAAAATCAAAAGAACCATATAGAAGATATGCTAAATAAAATTGATTTTAAAAAGAGTAAAAATGAAAAGTATGCAGTTTACAATGATTATTATACAGGATTAAAGGCGAGTGAATTATTAAAGATTAAGGAAAGAAACTTTGCACGTTATAATGTGTATTTTAGTAAAATATCTGATTATAATAAAATTTTAAAATTAAAGGATGAAAAAGAAATAACTTTAAATAAAAATGAAGTTTTAATTTTATCAAGTTCAGGTGGTGCCATTAATCTAATTAATGAAAAATTAAAAAGTAATAGAAGAATTAATATAAAAGGAATAGAATATTTGGTTAAAAATGATAAAGTTATAGAAGAAAATCTTAAAACATCTTCCATTGCGGATAACTTTTGCACAGTAGTTATAAATGATGAGTTTGTGTCTGATTATAAAATTAGCTCCTCAATACTTAATGTAATGTATTTAGATAAAAATAGAGAAGAGAATAATAAAAAATATAATAAAATTAATGATAATTATATTAAAGATGAGTATAAGAACTTAGATATTCCTATAAGTGCCATTACCAAGGATGAGGTGTATTCTAAAAGTAGGGGAATAACAAGTATGATGCTATTTATTGAAATATATTTAGGACTAGTATTCTTAATAACTAGTATGGCAGTATTAGCTCTTCAACAATTATCAGAGGCTAGTGATAGCATAGAAAGATATAAAGCTTTAAAGAGAATTGGGGCAAACAAAAAAATGATAGACAAAACAATTTTCATTCAAACCTTGATGTATTTTAGTCTTCCAGTGATTCTTGCCTTAATTCATTCAATGGTTGTAATTAAGATAATTAATGATCTTACCAGCATGATTATTAATACAGCTAATTTTAGGTCTTCAATTTTAATAACTGTTTTAATATTTGTTATAGTTTATTTGGGATATTTCTATACAACGTATGCAGGATATAAAAATATAGTAAAAAGGAATATTTAAATTTGTTATATGTAAAATATGAAGATATTAATTAAAAAATATGGTAAAAAGTGATATTTAATCTTATAATAATGATTAAGGCTATTAGATTTTGTTTCCCAAAGTTTAATAGTCTTATATTTTATATTAAGGAGGTAGAGTAAATAATGAAAAAAATCCTTATTATTGAAGATGATGAAGTTATAAGAAAAGAATTACAGAATTTTTTAAGAAAATATGGATACGAAGTAAATGCACCTGTAGAGTTTAATAATATAATACAATATGTTGAAAAGGAGAATTCCCACCTTATATTACTAGACATAAACCTTCCAGAGTTTGACGGTTATTATATATGTAGAGAAATACGTAAAACATCAGATGTTCCAATTATAATAGTTACAAGTAGAGATAGTGAGGTAGATGAATTAATTAGTATGAATTTAGGAGCAGATGATTTTGTAACAAAGCCTTACAATACAGAAATATTATTAGCAAGGATAACAAATATATTAAAAAGAACCTATGGAAACTTAAAAACTAATAATATATTAAATTACAGAGATTTTAATTTAAATCTTTCAAATGCAACGGTTATTTATAAAGATAAATCCTTAGAGTTGACCAAAAATGAGGTTAAGATACTTTCCTATTTAATAAATAACAAGGGTAATATAGTAAAAAGAGATTTACTTATGGAATACTTATGGAAATCAGATTACTTTGTAGATGATAGCACCTTAACTGTTAATATTAATAGATTAAGAAAAAAGCTTCAAGAGATAGGCATAGAGAATCCAATAGAAACAAGGAGAGGGTTAGGGTATATAATGCCATGAGTATAGGTGAATTTATTAAGGATAAAATTCTTATAATAGCATGTAATATGCTAATTTTTATTTTATTAGCAATTATAATACTTGCTAGTAATGTTGATTTAATTATAATTTTATTTATATTTTGTATATGGTTCTTTCCATTAGTTTCATATATGGCTTTGGAATTTATAAAATATAAAAATTATTATAATGAAATTGATAGCATATTAGAAAAATTGGATAAGAAATATCTGCTTCCAGAGCTACTAAAGGAAGCAAACTTTATTCAAGGAGAAAAGCTTAATTCTATACTTAAAGAGATAAGCAGGGATATGCACGAAAATGTAAAATACTATAAGGATATGCAAGAAGATTATAGAGAATATATAGAGGCGTGGGTACATGAAATTAAAACACCAATAGCTTCTACAAAATTAATAATTGAAAATAATCGAAATGAAGTAACTAATAAAATAGACTTTCAGATAGATAGAATTGAGGGGTTTGTAGAACAGGTGCTTTATTATTCTCGAAGCAACAATGTTAGTAAAGATTATATCATAAAACAAATTAATCTTGACTTAGCAGTAAGGAATGTAATTAAAAGAAATTATAGAGATTTTATTCATAAGAAAATAAAATTAGATATAAAAGATATTGATGAAATTGTGCATAGTGATGGAAAATGGGTTGAATTTATTATTAATCAGATAATAGTAAATTCTATAAAGTACTCAAATAGTAAAGAGCCAATGATAAGTATATATTCAATTAAGAAAGCTAATTCAGTAATGCTAACCATAGAAGATAATGGAGCCGGCATAATAGATAAAGATATAAATAGAGTTTTTGAAAAAGGATTTACCGGTGAGAATGGAAGGAAATTTAGCAAAGGTACAGGAATGGGCTTGTATCTATGTGAAAAGCTTTGTTCAAAATTGGGTTTTAAAATTACTATTGACTCTGATGTAAATAAGGGAACTAAAGTTACATTAATATTTCCTCTATCAAGTATGGTAACTTTTACGGATGATTAAGGAAAAATTATTAGAGGATACAGATATAAATAAAACACTGAAAAGTCATTTTCTTTAGAAAAATAATAGAACTTAGGATATGTTTTTGAAGGAATAATTGGAATTTCGTGTATAAAAGAGACCTGAACATTAGTAAACATCTAGTGTTTGGGTCTTTCATTCTTATCCCTTTTAATTTTTAAATAATAAAAATAACTACTAAGTTTATCGAAATTTGTAGTACGAAATTTATTTAATAATTAATAGAAAATTATTTACAAATTTTACAAAAAGGATTAAAATGGTAATTGTTGTCAAGACGTATTGATAATGATATTCAATAAACAGCAAAGGAGTGGTGTTTTGATTTAAAATAATAGCAGATTATTTTATTTATCAGAGTAGTTTTATTAAAAAACATATTATATAAATTAATGAGAAAACAAACAGGAGGAATGCAAAATGTATATGAATTTAGCACAAAAAATTAATGATGATTATTATCATCCAGAGGTTAAACTTGAAACAAATTTATTAGAATCATCCCCAATATATTTAGGGTGCAATATATGGAGAGAAAGTCTATTAGAAAAGATGATGGATTTAAATACAGATAAGTTTTTCTTAATTACAGATGATGTTGTATATAATTTCTTCGGAAAAGAAATATACGAATATATGAATGAAAAAGTTTCAGTAAAACTAATTAAATTGCCATCAGGTGAAAAACATAAAAATATAAAAGTGTTTAATGATTTAATGGAAAATTTATTTGATAACAATGTAACTAAAAGTTCAATTTTAATTTCACTAGGTGGAGGTGTTGTAGGTAATATTACAGGATTAGCTGCTGCTCTAGCATTTAGAGGTATTAGATTTTTTCATATACCTACAACCTTTATGTCTCAGACTGATAGCATTCTTAGCAGAAAACAAGGGATTAATTCTTTTTATGGTAAGAATATGATTGGATCATATTATACACCTTTATTTAATTTTATAGATACTTCATTCTTAACATTTGATAGTGAAAGATTTATAAGAGGTAGTTTTGTTGAAACTGTTAAAAATGGATTCATATATAATGCAGATTTTTTAAATAAACTTAAATCAGTAATTAAAAATGATTTTAATGTTAACCAAGAAGGTGTTTTTAATTTAGTAAAAATGAGTATTGAATCAAAGTTACCAATAATGAAAGCAGATCCAACTGAAAAAGGTTTAGCTATGATTCTAGAATATGGTCATACCGTTGGACATGCAATAGAAAAGCTTTCATATGGAAAACTATCACATGGAGAAAGTGTATCAATTGGTATGATGGTTGCTGCTCGCGTAAGTGAAAAACTTGGTTACTTAAGTAAGCAGGATGTTAAGGAGCATCTGGATATATTATTAGCATTGAAGACACCTACAAAAATTCCTTCAAATATAAAAATTTCTGACATAATTAATAGAATAAAACTAGATAATAAAAAAGATATGAATGGGATAAGGTTTGTTGTTCTTGAAAGCATAGGAAAATGCATAAACACTGATGGTAGTTATATGATTAAAGTTCCTTTTAATATAATCAATGAGGCTATAGAAGAAACTTGTTAATTTTAGTGAATTTATTATAGAAATATACTAGAGTTAGAAGATTAAAATAGTATATTGGGTTTCAAAATTTAAAGGAGGGCAATATGTTAAAATTTGCTTATAATACAAATGGATTAAGAAATATGCCATTAGAAGAAGCTATAAAACAAATATCAAATCATAACTATGATGGAATAGAAATATCTTTGCATAAACAACATTTTCATCCATTAGATATTAATATAGAAGAAGTAAAAAAAATAAAATCAGCATTGAAAAGTTCTGGTTTAATTTTATCTGATATAGCAACAGGCTGCGATAATATTTTAAGTGATGATAAGTTTGAACCATCTATAATTTGTAAGGATTCTATTGGGAGAAAAAAACGTATTGAATTGCTGGTTAAAACAGCTGAAATTGCTGAATATCTAGGTGTTGATGTAATTAATTTTGCCACAGGATTCAAATCTGATAAAGTTTCCAATAATGAAGCATACGACTATTTGAAACAAGGGATAAATTATCTGTTGCTAAAATGCCCAAACACAACATTTGCTTTAGAACCTGAACCTGGTATGTTTATTGAAAAAACAGAACAAGCTATAAAGTTAATTAATGAAATAAACAATCCAAGATTAATGTTGAATTTGGATATTGGACATGTATATTGTTGTGAAGAAGATCCTATTTTATCTATTAGAAAGAGTATCCCTTATACAAGGCATATTCATATAGAAGATATTAAAAATAGAGTTCATTATCATCAAATACCAGGTACAGGAGATATTGATTTTCATACAATTCTTAAAGATTTAATTGAATATAACTATCAATATTATATTAGTGTAGAACTATATCATCATGTTGATGACTGGAATAATGCTTTAGATAAGAGTATAAAATACTTGAAACAAATAGAACAGCATACAAAAATAGTTGATAGTATGGAATTAGTACAATAAGGTTAAATGATTATGAATGAAACTTTATAAAATCTATAATAGAGTAATCATTAATTTTATAAAAAGGTGGAAGAAGGAGTTGTTATGAAGGGATTGAAATTAATTTCTCCCAAGGTAATAAAAAGCATAGACTTAGATATACCTAAACATATACCTGAAAAACATGCTTTAATAAAAATAAATACTATAAGTCTTTGTGGTTCAGATTATAAATTATTTTATGGTAATTATAGTGGTCCATGTAGGTATCCTTTATACTTTGGACATGAATGGTCTGGAGAAGTTGTGGAAATAAATGATTATGCCTCAAACATTAAAATTGGAGATAAGGTAACAGGAGATTGTTCCAAGTGGTGCGGCAATTGTTGTTTATGTAAAGAAGATAAAAATTTATGTAGTAACATTGAAAAGTTTGGAATAACTATTGATGGATATTCAAGACAATATGCAATTGTAGAAACAAAATATTTATATGTAGCACCAATGGAAATATCTTTTGATATTCTTGCTCTAACAGAATGTTTTTCAGTAGCACTGCATGCTATAAAAAAGATAGAATCAATGTTAGATAAAAAGGATAGATGCATATTAATAATAGGTGGAGGAGCAATAGGATTATCAATTTATTTATTATTAAAATTTAAGTTTAACTATTATAATATTAAACTTATGGAAATTGATGATAGTAAAAAAGATTTTATTAGTAAGATCTTTGATGTGGATTTTGCAAGTGAAAAAAGTTTTGAAGTAAATAATAATTCATACAGTGAAATTTCAAAACATTGTAACTATGATATTATTTTTGAAGCAAGTGGAAATATAGAAGCATTTCAGCAAGCTTTATATTTAATTAATCAAAATGGACATATCGTAACATTAGGAATGTATCCTAATAAAAACGTAACTTTATCTCCAATCACTTTAAAATCAATTAAAATTCATGGAACAATTGGAGGAACACATGAATTTGATGAGGTTATTAAGTTTTTAATTTTAAACAAATATGAAGTTAAAAAGATGATAACACACACCTATGGATTAGATGATACTAGTATGGGATTTCAAGTTAAAGATAAAAGAATTAAAACTCAAATAAGTTTATGGTAATGTAAAGTATATTTTACTATTAAATTGTATATTTACAGGTAGTC
This sequence comes from Clostridium sporogenes, assembly GCF_001889325.1. Taxonomy (NCBI): domain Bacteria; kingdom Bacillati; phylum Bacillota; class Clostridia; order Eubacteriales; family Clostridiaceae; genus Clostridium; species Clostridium sporogenes. The sequence goes on from NZ_CP013243.1 coordinate 4,290,680, forward strand.
TAAGTTTGAATTGGGCTACCTGTTTTTGATATATAAATTTATTTTTCAATTTACAAAGTGGCATCTCGTGTTACTATTGAGTTAGAAAAAAAGGGGTTGTTCAATAAAAACGATAAAAACATAAAGAATAACGATAAATAATTATTGTAATTATTTAAGACTTGATATATAATATGGATGAAAACAATTAATAAAAACTATATTAGAGTGAGGTAATTCTTATGAAAGAGAAAATAAGTTCAAAAATATTAAATGGATTAGTAATTGTGGGGATTATTTTAACAATTCTTACCCTTATAAGTATTCCTTTAGTGTTGACAGCATTTTTTAAGACATCAGGAATGAAGGTAGAAACATTAAATATGGAGTGGATATTAACAGCATGTATTTACCTATGTGCAGTTCCTTATTTGATAGCATTATTTAAGTTTAAAAGAATTTGTAAACTGCTTACAAGTGAAAATTCCTTTTCACCAATTATATCAAAAGAGTTCCAAATTCTTGCAATTTGTGCATTTGTAGAAGCATGTATTTATCTTTTGAGCAACATATTTTTATACGTATTATTTGATTTTTACCTATTTGCAATGACTATAGTACCTTTGATAGTTGTAATTTTTATATCAATAACAGTGGGTTTTTTATTTTTGATAATGTCTAACATATTTAAAATAGCTGCTGAAATCAAAGAAGAGAATGATTTAACATTTTAATAGGGAGGAAATCAAATATGATTGTAGTTAATTTGGATGTTATGATGGCAAAACGCAAAATATCTTTAACAGAGTTATCGGAACAATTAGGAATGACCATGGCAAATGTATCAAACTTTAAAAATCATAGGGCAAAAGCTTTTCGATTTACCACTCTTGATGCTTTGTGCAGAATACTACAATGCCAACCAGGAGATATTTTAGAGTATAGGGAAGATAAAGACTTAGAAAGTGAGAATAAGGATGAAAAAAGCAATGATTAGGACATATGATATTGCAATTATTGGCTTAGGGCCTTCTGGTTCTATACTTGCACAACTGCTTTCTAAAGAATATAAAATTATTGCTATCGACAGAAAAAACTCTAGGGAAAAGGGATTTAAGAAACCCTGTGGTGGATTGCTTTCTTCCGATGCACAGAAAGCATTGGCAGAGTTGGATATTACACTTCCAAAGGACGTTATGGTGGATCCTCAGATTTTTGCTGTTAAAACTATAGATCTGAAAAATACTCTCCTTCGATATTATCAACGGTTTTATATTAACATTGATCGTCATAAATTCGATTTATGGTTAAAATCACTTATTCCAAATCATGTGGAGGTTTACAGCGATTCTTATTGTTTTTCCATTGAAAAAATACCAGAGGGTTACCGAGTAACTTTTTATGAAAAGGGTGTAAAGCAGGTTATTATCACTAAATATCTGGTAGGGGCAGACGGTGCAAATTCTATGGTACGTAGATTGCTGTATCCCAAAAAGAAAATACGGGCTTATATGTCAATTCAGCAATGGTTTTCTGAAATAAATGATAATCCTTTTTATTCCTGTATTTTTGATTTGGAAAACACAGATTGCTGTTCTTGGTCCATTTCAAAAGATAACAAGTTTATTTTTGGCGGTGCATTTCCTATACATAATTCTCGGAAACGATTCGAAAATCAGAAAAAAAAGTTAGAGAAAATTGGATTTAGGTTTGGAAAACCTATAAAAACTGAGGCCTGTATGGTACTGCGACCGTCAGCATTTTATGATTTTTGTTGTGGAAAGGAAAATGCTTTTTTAATTGGGGAGGCTGCAGGCTTTATCAGTCCAAGTTCACTAGAGGGAATCAGTTCAGCCATTAATAGTGCTCGGGTTTTGAGTGAAGTGCTAAATACCCATAGTAAAAACCCTAATAAAAAATACTGGCTAAAAACCTTTAATATCCGTTTGAAAATCTTTTTAAAATTATTAAAATGCCCCTTTATGTATAATCCATTTTTACGTAAACTTGTGTTAAAAAGCGGATTGAAAAGTATTGATATTGCTTCAACAAAGGGGGAAGTGATTAATTAAAAAGATTGTTATTAAGTGATATTTTTGTTTAAATAGCTTATTCTATGGTAATATAATAGGGTAAGGAGAGTGAAAGTTATATGAAAAAGAGATTTAATGTAACTGGAACCTGTATACCAGAAAAGCATTATATGGTGGATATATCTAATAAGCTAGATAGTATACTAAAATTAGTAAATGATGAAGAATATTTTATTATAAATAGACCAAGGCAGTTCTATTACCTAAAGTTGAACAATAACATAAGATGTATTATTAAAAATGGTAGTTGTAGCTTATGCTATAGCTATTATTTTTCATTATTTAGAAGAATATTTACATAGAGTCCCTTTAATTCATTATCAAGTCTTTTCTTGAATAAAAAAGAGAACATGTATATAACAACGGCTTCCGTTTTAAGGTGCAAATTTAATAATTAACATCTAAATTAGAATTCTATGTATATGTCGTAATTGCGATTATATGCCTTTTTTAGATAAGCAGAGGGACAATCTGACTAGGATAAATTCCTAGTCTTTTTCTTTTGACGTATTTTTTCTATAATAAAATTTATTAAAATGCTTATAAAGCCAGTAATTAAGCAGTTTTATCTTATAAATTACTTTTATTTTATATATAAATATATACATAGGATGTATTTATATAAGCATTGTGACTTTACTTTATGTAATCGATCTATGTTGAACATTAATGTGTCACCTCAATACCAATCTTCTCATAAATGTCAGGCTTAGTTTCTATCTTGCCAATATAGATAAACAGGCACAGTAACGGTTTGAAACGCTCATAGAGCAGATGAAATAGAATATACAGCAGTTAAAGTTTGAAAAGCCTTTAGAATGGGTGCAGGGAATGAACAACACTCGGGCGTGTGCGATGGAGATTGTGAATACGGAAATCATTACGCATAGGCAATAGGCGGCAGGGTGTGAAAACTCTGCCGCTTCCTATTCAAAGTTTTTTTAACGGTATTCTAAATAATCAAGGAAGTGTTTAACCGCCAAAGAAGCAGTCTTTTTATTACGCACTGCAAGTCCAATATTACGATATGCAGGTATATCCAATTCTTTTGCAATAATGTGATATGGAACACGCTTTAAGATAAGCTGTGGCAAAATACTGATACCAAGTCCACTTTCAACCATAGACATAATGGCATAATCATCCCAAGTTGTAAAGTGTATTTTGGGTGTGAGATTGCACTTCTCAAAAATTTCTGATACTTCTGCTTTTGCTCCTTTTTCAAGCAACATAAAAGGCTCATCACAAAGTGCTTTAACAGAAACCTTGTCGTATTTATTTAAAGGATGCTTTTCAGGTATAATTGCCATTAACTTGTCCTGTTCCAAAAAGATTGTTTCAAAATCAGCATGTGTGGGCAGGCGCAGAAAACCGCAATCGACTCTGCCCTCCAAAATCCATTCTTCTATCTCTGTATAATCTCCAAGTAATAATTCATAGTCAATATTAGGATAGACCTCTTGAAATTTCCTGATAATGTTTGGCAGCCAATGGGTAGCAACACTTGAAAATGTACCGATGCGAATAAAACCTGATTGCAAATCGTTTAATTCATCAACCTGCATTTGCAATTTTTCATAGTCACTGACAACACTTTTTGCAAAAGGAAGCAGTTTCATCCCATCTGATGACAACTTTACACCGTTTTTATTGCGTTCCAATAATATAATTTTCCACTCTTTTTCAAGGTCGTTTATCATACGACTAATGCCCGATTGGGAATAGTGAAGTATTTCTGCGGCTTTGGTAAAACTACCATATTCAACCGTTTTTACAAATGCCATATACTTTTGTATATTCATATCCATATGCTTACCTTCTATCATCTGAATTTATCATAACTTTCATGCTAAACATTCGCTTTTCTCATCTATATCTTCATGATACAATGAAGATGCAAAAAAATCAATTAGGAGTGAAAAACACAATGATTACAGTAAGTGAAATTCAAAATACCGCACCGAGTACGTTTAAGACTATTCTTCAGGAAAAAGTTTATAATACTTTGGCTGAATTGCAGATACCGTTTGAGCGAGTAGATACCGATGAGGTCATCACGATGGAAGATTGTAGAGCTGTGAACAAAAAACTCGATATGAAAATGGTGAAAACACTTTTTCTCTGCAACCGTCAGAATACAGAATTTTATCTGTTTATTACTTGCGGCGATAAGCCGTTTCGGTCCAAAGATTTCAGCAAGACACTCGGTGTTGCCCGTGTTTCCTTTGCGCCGGCTGAACTGATGAAATCAATGCTCGGCACAAAAATTGGTGCTACTACCGTATTCAGCAGCCTTTTGGATACAGAAAACAGAGTTCAGATTGTTTTTGATAAAGAAATTTTGAACAAAGCATGGTATGGATGCAGCGATGGCACTACTACGGGATATATGAAGGTTCGGACAGATGATATTTACGGAAAGTTCTTATCGTTTGCAAAGCATAAGCCACTTGTTGTTGAGGTGTGACCTGGGACTTTATCAAAATAGGATTGTTATAAAGATTGGCATAGCAAATGGAATAAATAGATGGGATACATTTAAAGCAGCAGGAAAATTAGTATAAATAAAAAAATTTTAAATATTTTTAGATTTTCAACAAACAAAGAAATGTATAAATTTATTAAAAAATGAAGGAAGAGACTATACTTCCCATAGTGTAATTTTAGCAGGAGTACATGACGTTAAGTAGGCATCCCAAATCTATGATTTTGATATGATCGCTTACTCATGCGAAGAAATGAGCAGGAGTTTTTTTACGGAAGATCTAAAAATTAGATCTGATGAAGAACATAAGTATAATAGTCCTTGGAACATAGCATTAGATTTTGATGTAGATATGAGTTTTTCAATAAGTGAAATAAAAACTATGTTAGATAATTATATGGAAAATAAAGCAGTAGATTTAGATAAAGAATATTTTTAGGTTATTTATACGGAATATTTAAAGGTGATAAAGGAAACTTAAAAATAAATAATAAGATATATGAACAGCTTATATATAATTACAGAATATCAAAAATTCAAACATCCAAACATCTTCTAATTTTTATAACCTATAATACAAAAATGTATATTCTAGAACTTAAAATATGGAGAGATCAAGAATATTATAAAAAAGGCTTGATACAACTAGCTGAATATTTAGATCAGTATGGATTAGAGGAAGGGCATCTTTTAATATTTGACCTAAGAAAGTCTACAAATTTAATAGGTGAATTAGAAGAAAACTATATAGTTATAGAAAATAATAACAAAAAAATAATACAAGTTTATTGTTAGAAAAATGGATAGGGATGTAAATAAAATAGAATAAGAGTTTAAAGGCTTTCACTTAGTGGAAGCTTTAATTTTTTCACATTTATATGTTTTATTTTGTGATTGGTGTAGAATTTTATGAAAATAATTATATATAATTATATATATGTAATATTTTATGGTAAAATATACATGGTATTATATAAAGCTGGATATTGTTATATTGATATGTAAATTCTTTTGATTTTTAATTTAGGTGATCTAATGCTTTTAGGGAACTTTACTTAAAAGATAAAAATAATTTATAAAGGAAAGAATTTTAGTTCTTAATATATATAGTATTAAAATTAGTAAATTATATTGAATAACTTTATTATAAGATATGTTGATACTTTGAAAATAGAGGATTTTAAAAATATTTAAAGTACAATCGTAAATAAGTATATTGTTAAATATGATGTAACTAATGTCTATAATGTGAACTTTAAATTTAGGTAATAATAAGGGATGAGATTTGTAAATATTCTAAATTTTAAGATGGTTCGTAAAATTAAGCTTGTTAAAAAAGTATTATTAGATAGAAGCTCTTTTATCAAGAATATTAAGTTATATAAAGGAGGAATATTCTGTGAGTACTTTAAGGAATTGATATGAAGAATTTATGAAAGAGGATTCAAAATACAACAACCATATTTCAAAATTTATTAATTATATTGAAGTAAAAGATAAAGATGATACTCCTATAGTAATTAGCAAGAATGATGTAGATGAAAGTATAGGTTTTTATCATGAAAAAGGTAAAATTAATACATATAGCAGTATGGAAAACTACATTGAAGGTGTTAAATCATTTTCTAAATTCTTGGTGAAAAAGAAGTATGCTAAAGATATTTTTAGCTTAGTTTATGGTTATCAAGGATGGAAAGAACATATTTCAACTAAATATGGGTTAAATGACACTGAAGAACGAGAATATTTTAATAAAGATATAATAGTAGAAATTTTGAGTTATTTAGATGATTATTTTGATAATACAGATTATAACAAATTAAGTGGAATCAGAAAAAAAGAAAGATATATTAAAAACCTAGCTACAAGAATTTTCATTAAAATAATGTTAATTGCCCCAGCAAAAAGAAATGTTATATTTAACTTAAATATAGATAGTTTTATAGAGAATTTTAGATGGATTGTGGTAAACGGAGTGAGTATAGCCATTACAAATTCTTTAAGGAGAGATATAAAACATGCATTAAAGATGTCAAATTTGATTCATAACAAAGATTATAAAGATGTTGATAATTTATTTATGTACATAGTGGCCAGGACATTCGAAGCTGAGAAGTTTAATCAATGGTTTTGTCACGTTTTAAAACAAATTGAATTTGATATTCCCAAATATAAAGATACTTATTCAGTTGAAGTAATTGGAAATACAACAGTTTATAATATGGTTAAGAACCTAGCTAACCCAGCAATAATATCAAAAATTAGTGGAATTTCACTATCTAGGTTAGAAGAGAAATATTATAATGCTAATCCTGTTGATAGTTTAATAGATTCGAAAATAAACATAGAATTATCTAAAATTAGTTATTATCAATATATATAGATTACAATTTTAGGTATAGATATTCAATAAATAAGAACTTCAAAAGGTAAATAAAAATACTTTAAAAAAATGAATCTATAAACCATTAGATGATATGATTAGCTTTCCATTAACCATAAATTGGACAAGTTATGATTATACCCATTAGGTTAATAATACGAAGAAGAAAATAATTAAATTAGTAGCATGTAATCTAAATTATGTGAATTTTATAGTTATGCGAAAATGGGAACTAGTAGAGGAGGATTTTATGAAGTTTATTATTCCAATAAAGAATCTTTTTATTGAAGGGTTTGTAAATTTAGAAGATATTTGGTTTTTGCCTCCATATCTATATGACGAAGAAGAATTGCCATTTGATGTTGATGATATAGGAAATGAGATAGTTGAGCAAGCTTATAATATTTTAAACAACTGTGCTTATGAATATAAAGAAAATTATCAAAAATTTTCAATTGCTATATTGGAGTATCCATTCACAGAAGAAGAATTTAAGAATAATGTACCTATAAAAGATTTTTATACCCTAGAAAAGGTATGTTATAAAGTTGATAGAGCTCTTGATCAAATTAGATTGAGCAAGTGCAATTTTTTAAATAAAGAGATGCTCCCAGGGATTGCTGGAATTATTGGAAAATATCAGTGTGGAATTGTAGTTAATATGGAAAATAATTATTCTAGAGAGATGTTGGGTAAAGTATATGGTATCTATAGTTTGCCAGGTATTGGATTAGAAGTTGATGGTTATGATATCGAATGTGATGAAGTATATAAGAAGTTATTTAGAACAGATAGAAGTGATCCAGTTTTTTTAAAATGCCGAAATGCAATAACAAGAATAAATGAAGCATATTATTTCAATAATTTAAATACAAGTTTTGTTTATCTTATGAGTACATTAGAAATGCTAGCAAGTGATAATTATATGCAATTTAAGAAAGTCAAAACTAATATAGTTGCATTTATTGCTACAAGCAAATTTGACTATCACAAAAAATGTGAAAAATTAAGAGGTACATCTGAAAAAATAAGAACAGAAATAATACATAATGGTAAAAGTTTATATGATATTGTGGATAACAATTCTGAAATAAACAAATTATTAGGATTTCTTGTTGGTACAATAGTAAACTATTGTGAAAACGTTGTAAGATTAGAGATTTATGATGAAAATGAACTTATTAAAGAAAGAGATAGAAGAATTCTTCAATTCACAACATAACTTGGATTTTTATCATTATATAATAATACACTCTGCTTTGAGTCAAGCCTTTAAAGTAGCAAAAGCACATTCTTCAGCATAAGACAAGAACCATCTAAGTGATTTAAGTGGTACAATCAAATGGATAGTGAAGAACAGAAAAAATATAATCCCATAATTGCTGTTCATAAACTGAAAAGAGTGCTTTTTTTAATAGTATTGGTTGGAATTTCTGGATTCTTAATATCATTCTATATTCCATCAATTTCCATGACTGCATTTGTTTTAATTTTTATTATCCTTCTTGTTTCTATAGGATATTTGGGACCAAGAGGGTGTAAGATTGAGAAGTGAATTAAATTTGTAAATTCCAATTTGATATTGAGTAATATAAATTAGAATTTAGTTTAGTAGTTGTAACTAAGGAGAGCTTATGAAAAAGACTATTGTTTTTGTATTAACGATACTTATATTATTCTCAGGATTAGCAACACAAAGTTATCCGTTGCCAAATGCGCAATCTGCGGCAATACAAGCGTTGCTGGATGATGCCTGTCGTATATCAGGTGTGCCAGGAATGTCAATTTCAATACTTGCTGATGATGAAGTATTCTACTTTTCTTCTGGGTATGCAGATCGTGAAAAGGGACTGTCAGCAAGTGAAAATACGCTATATGAGCTGGCTTCGGTCAGCAAAGCTTTTACGAGCATAGGTATTCTGCTGATGGAAAAACAAGGACTGCTGTCAATGACTGACCCAATCCAAAAGTATTTACCTTGGTTTACGTTAAAGCATCAAGGGAAACCCATTGATATGCAAAGTATTACACTCAATAACTTTTTACACCATACTAGCGGCTTAACAAATGGCAGTCACAGTCAAATCATTCCACAAGGCAATACGCCAGATATGTTGCAAAAAACCGTAGAAATGCTTGTAGATGCTGAATTGTCATTCTATCCTGGCGAGCAGTATAATTATGGAACTGTTAATTATGACGTATTAGGTCTGGTTATTGAAATTGTGTCGGGTCAGAGATATGAAGACTACATGAAAAAACAAGTGTTTCAGCCCTTAGGGCTACACCAGACGTACGTTTACAAAGAAGATGCTCAAGCTACTGGCCAATTGGCACAGGGCTACCGCTCTTCCTTCTTTATGACGACCCCATATGATGCACCAGATTATGCTGGGAATAAACCCGCGGGCTACATCATTTCTTGCGCCAAAGATATGGCGCGTTGGATGGGCATACAGATGGGTATTGTTCATGATATACCCGAAATATTCCATGAGATTATCGAGAAGTCCCATCATGGGGACATATCTGTTCCAGATGTCAACGGAATGTTTTATGCGGCGGGGTGGTCAGTAAATTCCAAACAAACAATTATTGAACACTCAGGGGGCAACCCCAATTTTGCAACCGAAGTGGAAATACTGCCAAAGGAACGCACAGCTGTTTGCTTGCTGAGCAACGGCGCAAATACCAATAGAAATTTAGTGTTAAAAATTAAGGAGATATTGGATGGTAATCTTTCTCAGTCGTATGAAATAAGCGGCACACAGTTTCTTGACATCACTTTGTCCTCTGCCACAATTATTTGTTGCCTGCTAGCTGTTTTGTTCTTTCTTTTAGGATTACGCAGAAAGAAAATGAATGAGCCACAGCCAATGACAAAAAAGAGAATAATCGTAACAATTATTTTGCTGATTGCTACGATTGTCCTGTGTATAATGTGCTTTGCCTTCGATTGGTCAACGATACTCATTTGGCAAACATATAGTGTTCTTACAGCTTTGATTTCATCGGCATTATTAACTGGAAGCATTACATGGTTTGTATACACTCACCGATATAATACCTCGCTCCGAAAATAATCATAATGTTAAGTAATTAAATTCCAGCTTAAGGTTCAGTAATATAAATAGTAAATTCCTTTAATACACACTTATAGCCCAATAAAATGGCATGTAAAAACCATTTTACATATTAAAAAGTAGTGATGTAAAATAGGTTTGATAGCGTGAACACGCTCCGAACGATAGAATGTAAGCAGGAGGAATATCAAAGTGGACATTAGCAAACAAATAAAAAAATATAGACTCGATTCAAAATTATCGCAGGAGGATTTAGCTGAAAAAGTATTTGTAACACGGCAGACAATTTCAAACTGGGAAAACGGTAAGAACTATCCTGATATAAATAGCCTGGTACTATTAAGCACTCTCTTTGGTGTTTCTCTTGATATTCTAGTTAAAGGAGATTTGGAGGAAATGAAAGAAGAAATTAAAACAGAGGATATTAAAAGGTTTAACCGTGACGGCACGATTTTTACTGTACTACTTATGGCAACAGTAGTATTGGCCGTTCCACTATTTCTTTACTTAAATTTTATTGGAATTGCAATCTGGTTAGTGCTATTTGGCATTACAATGTATTATGCAAGATGCCTTGAAAAGCAAAAGAAAACTCATGACGTTCAAACATACAGAGAAATCATAGCTTTTACCGAGGGAAAAAAACTTGATCAAATTGAAAAGTGTTGTGAGGTTGGAAAACGCCCATATCAAAAAGCGTTCTTAGTAATTTGTTCAGGATTGATTACAATAGTTGTCACTATAGGAATGTATTTTTTATTTAGATTAATTCAGTATATCAAATTGTTACTGGTTTAGAAATTCCAATTTGTCTGATTGAACAAAACTACCTTAATATATAGTTTTGTTAAGGCATATTTTCATAAATTTATTACATTATCTATATTGGTATGTAGATAATATTTATGGTTATTAACTTCCCATAATCCATATAATTGGACATGTTATGTCTATTCTTTAAAGAGACACGATATTAGGTGTCTCTTTGGTTCAGCTAAACATCATTGCAAGGGGATTAGAGTTTACAGCGGATTGTAATTGATGCTCATCAATATGGGTATAGATTTCAGTTGTTGCAACACTTTCATGACCAAGAATTTGTTGAAGAGATCTAATATCTACTCTACCATATTTGTACATAAGAGTAGCTGCTGTATGGCGAAGCTTGTGTGTTGATATAGATTTTGGGTCAAGTCCAGAAGTAATAACATATTTTTTTACAATATTTTGAATAGCTCTTGTAGTGATACGGTTATTTTAACTGTATTATCAGAACGACCCTTAATAACGACAAGGTAACCTAGATATTGTTCAACTAATGGGCAAGTTGTGTTAGATTGCATATAATCACCTCTTGTCTATATTGTTTACAAATTTAAACTAGTATAAACAAATGTTTAATATGTGACATATGAATAATGTAAATAACTAAATAAATAGTAGTTTGGAGGTAAATTCTATGGATAACTTGCTTTTTATTGGATATGAATTTTTAACAGCCTTTGTTCCTTTTATTGTGACTTTCTTGATATTCAATAATATGAATAAACGTAAGGGTATATTAACATCAAGAATTCATTGTGGAATCACTATTGCTTTTGCAATTTATATAATTTCCGTATTTTATTTTACAGGAACAGGAACTTTATATGATATACTTCATTATCGCTTTGAAATAACACAAAAGCTAAACTTTATGCCATTTTCTAATGAAATTGATATAGTGGCATATTTACAAAACATAGTACTTTTTATTCCTTTTGGTATTCTGCTTCCTTTTTTATGGAAAAAGCAAGATAAAGTGCTCTATATTCTCGTATCAGGATTTTCATTTTCAATGTTTATAGAAATCACTCAATTATTAAACAATAGAAGTACTGATATTGATGATTTAATATTGAATACGATAGGTGGACTCATTGGATATGGTATATATAAAATGTTTACTTGTGTAATAAAAAGTGAACCCGAATCATACGATTGCTGTAAATGGGAGCCCATCATATATATAGGTGTAATGTTTATGGGACGTTTTCTTTTATTTAATGAATTTGGATTTGCAAAATTACTTTATGGATTTTAAATGATTAGACAAATTCCAATCTGAGATTGAGTAATATAAATAAAAAATTGTAAGTGAGCTGTTTTTGGTTAAGAACAATTGTATTATAATACAAGCTAGATAAATTATGAATTTGAGGTGAAATTCTATGGACAAATATACAAAAGAAGAATTGATAGAAGCACTACGAGTTGTATCCTCAACTATCAGTAAGTGTGAAAAAATACAGTCAAAATTTGCAGAAGGTACCTCTCAGCACACACTCCTTAAGAACAGGATAAAAGCAATGTATATTTCAAAAGCATTAATAACAGATGAAAATGTTATGGACCAATATACAAAAGAAGAATTGGTAGAAGCACTACGCCCAGTATCTTCAGTTATCAGCAAATGTGAAAAAGCACAGCTAAAATTTGCGGAGGGTACCTCTCATTACAAGCGCTTTAAGAACATAATAAAAGCGATGTATATTTCAAAATCATTAATAACAGATGAAATTAGTAAAAGAGGTTAATTCCAGTTTGGGGTGAGAATGTAAGTATAACTGGAAGCTAGACAAATTCTAATGTGTAGAGTTGAGGAACATAATTTTAGATTCAGTTCTGTCATAATTATATTAAGAAAGCCTAATACAGCTGCCCATTATCCATAAAATGTGACATATGAATGATATAAACAAGTAAATAAATAGTAAGTTTATAAGAAAGAGGGTAGATTTATTATGAATATAAAGGGTGTAATATTTGATTTTAATGGAACTATGTTCTATGATGGAGAAATTCAAGAAACATCTTGGAGAGCATATTTACAAAGAAAAATAGGTAGAAAAGTGACAGATGATGAATTTCAAGAATACGTTCATGGCAGAAATGCAGATGTTACATTACCATATTTTTTAGGTACAGAGTTGTCTAAAAAAGAAATAGAAGAATTAGCAGAAGAAAAAGAAGTAACATACCGTGAACTATGCTTAGCAGATAATAATAAATTCAAATTAGCTAATGGATTAATAGATTTTTTAAATTATTTAAAAGAAAGTAAAATTCCTTTTACAATTGCTACTGCTTCAGGATTGAATAATGTTAAATTCTTTTTTGAGCATTTAGATTTAGCAAAATGGTTTAATATATCTAATGTAGTGTATGATGATGGAACAATTCCAGGAAAGCCAGAGCCAGAAATTTATATTAGGGCTGCTAATAAAATCGGAATTCATGTAAATGAATGCATGGTTTTTGAAGATGCAAAATCTGGCATAATGTCAGCACATAGGGCTGGTGCTTACAAAATAGTCGGAGTTGCTTCTATGCTTGATAAAGAAGCAATGTTAAAAATAGATGGTGTAGATGAAGTGATTGAAGATTATACAAACGTTATAAATTTACTAAAATAAATCCCAATTTAAGGTTGATTATTATAAATAGTAATTTGCTAAGGAGATAGGAAAATGGAAGACTAGTCTTTTTAGCCTTTTTAAGTCCTATTATAAATGATAGTGGGTTTGTATTTAAAGAGGTAAAAGGCGGAGAAGAAAAAGAAATAATTGTATTCAGAGGAGTTCGTTGAAATGTTAAAACAAGAAATAAGTGAGGTATAAAGTCCTAATTGCTATAGAAATAGCTATTGGGGACTTTTGACAGAGTAAATGATTTAGGGTTAACCGTTCAACCATATTTTATAATATATTGTATTGAATGTATTCTTTTTATTAATATTAATTTACAATTTAATTTAATGAGTTAAAAATTTAAAATATAAAAAAGTGCTTTGATTTTATTGGGGATTATGTTACAATTTACAATAAAAAGAATTAATATAGGTTATATTGTATTTTTTACCATAAGTTAATTAATATAATTTGTAAGTTTTTTTATTAACTCAAGTATTAAATAGAAACAAGTTAACTTTGATTGTTAATTTTTAAATTAATATAAAATTTTTTATTATCCAAATTAAGGGGGACATAATTATGAGATCTAAGAAATTAAAATTATCATTGTTATTGGGTGCTTATGCATTGTGCTCAATGTTATTAACAAGGCCTGTCAAAGCAGATGTTGGAGTTGTTGAGGGTGCTACACCTATTAATCAAGGTATGGCTATTCACGCAGACGACTTTACAATATACAATGATAAAATTGCTGCATCTTTTGCAGTAGGAACAAATAACTACTGGAACATGACAAATGGAAGTATCCTTGATGTTGCTATTATGAAAGATGGTAAATTTGGTGTTGATTTAGTAAATGATATTGAATTTCTAAACAATTACTGGACAGCTACAGGAGCATTTAACGGTGAAAATTTACAGAAAAATCCAAAGGAAAATATTACATACAAAAAAGAAGAGAATAAGGTTGTTGTTACTGCTAAAACAAGATATTGGACAGCAGGACATAAATTACCTTTAAATGTCACAATTGAGTATACATTAGAAGATGGTAAAAATTATATTGGTTTAAAAACAACTGTTGAAAATCCAGCAGGAAATGATGTTTATGAAAACATGTATGGAGGATATTCAGTTAGTACTTTAGCTGCTAGCACTTTTGGACCTTTTGGATATTATCCTGACAAAAAAATAACTGGTATCGGAATTGGTGCTGATAAAGATGTTAATGAAAGATTTGGAAATTACGTTGTAACTTATGATAAAAATTATGCTGTTTCCGTTCAATTAGATGGGGCAAATACATATAAAGGGTCAAGTGGATATAAAGATGTCTATGTAAATAATACAATTGAACCAGGAAAAAGCTGCATTTATACAGGTGAAATTTTAGTCTCAGATAAAGGTGAAACAACACCTATTATTGAACGTTTTATGGAAAAAGATAAAACAATTCAATCAGCAAATGTAAACGGTGTAGTTAAGAATTCGAAGGGGAATCCTGTAAAAGATGCATTTGTAGTAATTAGTAAAAAAGGTTCTTATAAGGAAACTATAAAATCTCATGGTAAAGAACAACTTAAAAAAGATATTATGCAGCCATTTGCTTGGAAAATAACAGATGAAAATGGTCACTTTGAATCTGATTTACCAAAAGATGAATATGAGGTTCATGTTGAAGCTAAGGGATATACACCGTCAGATATTCAGAAGTTAAACCTAACAGAAAATTCAACCTTAGATTTTATAGTTAAAGATGGAGCTCATGCTTCTCTTAAAGCTGTTGATGAAAATGGAAATCCAGTTGATTTCAAGGTAACTGTATCAGGAATTACATCAACATTTAAAACACTTGGGGGGACTGTATTCTTTACAGATCCAAAAACACATGAAGCTAAATTTGATGTATCAGCTCCCGAGAATCCCGTAACGTTTACAATTACACGTGCCAGTGATTATGAATCACTTCCAGCTACAATAACAAAAACAATAAAGCCGGGTGAAACGGTTAATGAAAAAATTGTACTTCCTACATTAATAAAAACAAATTCAAGAAATTGGTATAGTATGGATAACCATCAACATGCAGACTTTGGTGATGGTGCAACACCAGTTAAAGAACTATATAAAGCTCAAGTTGCAGCAGGTTTAAATTATAATCTTGTTTCTGATCATGATGCAGTAGTAAATGATCCTCTTATGGCTGAATTAGCTAAAGAAGGTAACAGACCATTTATCCCAAGTATTGAAGTTTCTCCAGGTTGGGGTCATTGGGGTATTTTAGGTGTTGATTATACAAAGAATCCGATTTCTCCAGACTTAACTCCAGCAGAAATAATTAAAGCTGGACATGATATGGGTGCTCTTGTAGTTGTTAATCATCCATATACAGAATATGGTTTCTTCTATAATAGAGATAGTGTTAAAGGTGGATATGATGAAGGTACTGAAGATTTCGATTTACTTGAATTACAATCTACAATTGATTTAACTGATAGTACTAATATGGATAAAAGAGCATTAGATTCTGCAATGGGATATTGGAATAAAGGTATTAAAAAATACTTAAGTGCAGGTTCAGACCAGCACGATGTAACTTCAGGATTATACCCAGGAATTATTAGATTATATGCTTATATTGAGGGGAAAAATACAACTGAAAAGTATCTTCAAACAATAAAAGATGGTCATAGTTATGTAACAATGGGACCTATATTTACACCAAAAGCAAACACAATGTTTGGTACAACACAAAAAGTTAATGTAGGTAAAAAATATAAATTAAATACAGAAATCCAAGCTGTTAATGGATTAAATCATATTGATGTTTACAGCGAAGGTAAGATTATTGCATCAAAAGACTTTAATAATACACAAGATGCTGTTAACTATACACTAGATGTAGAACCAACAAAAAATACATGGTATAGTTTTGTTGCAACTGATGGAAAAGGTCACTATGCAGTTACAAATCCTATTTGGGTAGAGATTGCAGATGATACTAAAAACCAGGGTCAACAGAAAAACCAAGGTCAACAGAAAAACCGGGGTCAACAGAAAAACCAAGGTCAACAGAAAAACCAGGGTCAACAGAAAAACCAGGGTAAACAGAAAAGTTAGGGTCAACAGAAAAGCTAGGGTCAACAGAAAAGCTAGGGTCAACAGAAAAACCAGAATCAAATAAAGGGACAAAAGCCACTACAGTTGGAAAAGGGGAACTTCCAAATACTGTACATATTTATTTTATTGGATATGCTCCAGAGCGTTATATAGTTTTCGCAAACTTAGTTAAGAATAAATAAAACAGCATCTTAGGATGCTGTTTTTTCTTATGGATAATTTCAGAATAATTTATAGTGAACCGGTGCAGTTAGCTGAGCTAGGTTATGTAATTTAAATGATGCAAATTCATTTAAAAAAGTTTTAAACAAATCATTTAGAGTTATTAGCAAAATCCTTCATTAAATTCTAGATAAAGCATTATATAGTTCATAATTAAATAACTAAAAATAGATCTATATTTAATAAAATGATAAGTAGTACCAAAAATGTACACAAAATTAATAAATTTAAACGTAAAAATACCAAAGATTTTATCTTAATGGTCGAAAATAGTAAAAGAGGGTTAAAAGAGGAATTAAATTTTTGATGGGTAATGGATGCGTAATTATAATGATATATATATAAAGATGTTTAATTGATTTGAAAAACATAAAAAGATGAATTAAGAAAAGTACTTTTAATGGACAAGATTTTATGAAATTACTAATACATAAATAGAAAATCTTAAAGGTAGATTGAGTATAACTAAAGTGATTGGTGTATGGTGAGATTAATTTTAGTAAGAATGGAGAGGTATTAATGAACAAATTAGAATTACCTAAAAGCTTAGAAAAATTTAGAGGCGAAATAGAAAAAACTATGAAACCCCATATAAAAATTAAATTACAAGAAAAAGAAACTATGCCCTGGGAAAGTAAACTAGGGGGAGATCCTTATCTAAAGATTGGTATGGAATATCCTAAAACCTCCAATGGAGAATATTTGAGATTATTAGCTCAGATAAATTTTGAGGAAGTTCCACACTTAGAGTCTTTTCCACAAAAGGGAATATTACAATTTTACATATTAGCTGATGATGTGTATGGACTCGCTCTTCAGGATCAATGCATACAAGATACATTTAGAGTAATATACATACCTGAGGTCACAAAAAATGAAGAAAACTTAATAAAAGACTTTTCATTTTTAGGAGAACTAGAAGAAGAGTGGTACATGCCTTTTAGTAATGAAGGAAAAATGGAATTTTCATCAGAAGAATATATGCCTGTATCCTGGGAGGATTATAGATTTAATGAGATATATGGTAGCATTAATATACCAGAAGAAGTAGTAGATGATTATATGGAGAATTTAAGCGCTGATGGATGCAAAATAGGAGGATATCCTGCTTTTACTCAATCTGATCCACGATATTATGATAGAAATCTAGAAAGATTTAATACATTATTGCTTCAATTAGATTGTGAAGATGAATGTGATTTAATGTTTGGAGATGCTGGAGTAGCAAACTTTTTTATAAATGAAGAAGATTTAAAAAAACTAGATTTCACCAAAGTTTTATATAATTGGGATTGCTGTTAAGTATAAATTTTTTAAAAAAAAGTTCTTTTCTTACCATTAAAAACTTATTGAATTTTACTTGTAATCTTTATATAATAGTTTTACAAAGAAATTGTTCCAACAATTTTAGATATAAACAATTGAAATATGGCCTGGAATATTTGTAGAGCTCTTATTTTGAACCTACATTATTTATACGGGAGTTCAATACTTAAATGTGGATTAGTCTTATAAGACCAACTATTGAGTGGCAAAGACAGCAAAGCATTTGTGAGAACACCCACCTATCGAGAGATAGGTGTCAAAATTGGAGCAGCGGCATTTTGGATGTATAACTTTAAAAATATAGCATGAATGTTGTTATGAGAGGAAGGTAACCTCTCTTTTTATATTTTCCTCAAGGGGGAAAAGTAAATAATTTATCTATGTTTTTAATTCTAGTTGCTGGAGTGATACTATTTAGAATAGGAGTATTTCATTTTTCAAGGGAATATATAAAATAGAAATTATTAGTTATGATAGTACTTGGATTTTTATTATATCATGATGGATACTTAAAAATACCTAACAAAGAACTTATGAAGGAGTTTGAAAAGGCTTTAAAAGATAAACCTTTTGATTATGTTTCAAATGAAATATACTATGATTCTAAGGGGAAAGAACATAGATGTAAAATTGAAGAAATTTAAGATTATAGATAGGCTTTAAAAGAAGTCTATCTTATTTTTGTTTTATTTGTATGTTTTATTTTGGGGTTTATGTAGAATTTTATATAAAATTCTACATAGTATTAAATATGATGTAACTAATGTCTATAATGAGTAGTTTAAAAATGAATCTTTAATTCATGAGAGCAGTTATAATTCTAATGAATAACGATTATATTATATGAATTAGTATTATTTAAATACGAAAGTAGGTGAAGTCTCAAAATGGGAAAAAATCGAATTAATTACTTGGTGCAGTTACAATAACTGATTGTAGATTGTACCAAGATTAAATTTAAACATACTATCAGGAAACTGCACTAATTTTCTAATAATAATAAGCAAAAATAAAAGAAAAGAGGTACAGTATTTATTATAGCTATAGTCTTTGGCATTGGTACGTTTATATACAATAAGGTTAAAGGGGGCGAAGCTTAGATGATAAGAAATAAAATGTTAATCCTTATGCAGTACTAAATAATAACCATTTATTTTTTCATAAAAGAAATGTATAATTTATAGTGGCAAAAAATAATATGAAAAATATGAAACAGAAGGGTAACAAATGAATAATTTAAGGGTAACAAATGATTTTAAAAGTATAGTATTAAATGATACAAAGTTAATAGATGTTAGAGCTCCAATTGAATATGAAAAAGGAGCAATATTAAATTCAATAAATTTACCTATATTATCTAATGAAGAGAGACATATTATAGGTATATGCTATAAAGAAAAAGGTAATGAGGAAGCTACAAAGCTTGGATTTAAGCTTGTATCTGGAAGTGTAAAAGAAGAAAGAGTGAATTCATGGGTAAAATATTTTAGGGAAAATCCTAATACTATAATTCATTGCTTTAGAGGGGGTTGCCGTTCAACTATAGCACAGGAGTGGATATATGAAGCAATAGGTCAATATATAGTAAAGCTAGAAGGGGGATATAAGGTATTTCGTAATTATCTTATAAACTCATTAGAGCCTAAAAATATTAAATCGAAGCCTTTAGTTTTAACTGGATATACAGGTTCAGGTAAAACAATATTATTAAATAAACTAAAGAATTCTATAGATCTAGAGGGAATTGCACATCATAGAGGCTCCACCTTTGGTCATTTTATTACACCACAAAAAACACAAATAAACTTTGAAAATAGCTTAGCCTATAGCGTAATCAAACATGAGGATAAAAATTATAAATATATGATTTTAGAAGATGAAAGTAAAAACATTGGGAAGAATTTCATACCAAAAGGTTTTTATAATCATTTTCACAGTGGGGATGTAATATTCTTAGATTCTACTGTAGAAGAAAGAGTGGAAAATATATTACAAGAATATGTGGTAAATGGTCAAAAGGAGCACATTGAAGCACTAAAATATAGAGATTTAGCATTAGAATCTTGGTTAAATGATATGGTTTCTAGTATAGAAAGAGTTAAAGGTAAGCTTGGCGGAGACAGGATGAAGGTAATAATAGAAGAGCTTAAACTAGCTTACAAAACTCAAATAGAAACTAATAGCATTGATAGGCACAGAAATTGGATAGAATTATTTCTAACTAATTATTATGATCCTATGTATAAGCATTCCATGGATAAATCTAATAGGAATGTAATATTTAAAGGTAATAGTATAGAAGTATTAGAGTATATAGAAGAATTAGAAAGATAATGGATAAACAGAGTTTTAAGCTTTAGAGGGAGTTTTTACGCCCTCTAAAGCTTAAAAACCGTTATCTAGGGGCGTATCTGATCTTTACTCCAACTTTGAAGAAGATGGGAGTATTAGAGCGGGTAGTCATCGGATAAATTTGATATATATGTAAGAATATATGTAACTTTGTTTCTCATATAACCATATTATAAAATGTAAAGATTATTAAAGTGGTGAGGAGAATGTATTTATATCCAATGACAAATTTTTATGGTAGTGAACCATATGAATTGCTAGAGCCAATATATGTCCCTGACATTTATCCAACTACTGAAGCAGATTCAGGAGTAGACCCTGATTATATATATCCTGGATACAGATGTATAGATTATACTGATATGTTTAGAGTTACTGAATCAGAAATGGCTCTAAGAGATACTATGCGTATGCTTTGGGAACAACATTCTGTTTGGACAAGATTGGCTATAATGAGTATAGTAGCGGGTTCACCAGATGAGGAGCTTGTTGTAGCTAGGCTTCTTAGAAATCCTAAAGATTTTGAGGCAGCATTAAGACCTTTCTATGGTGATAAGGTTGCTGCTGAATTTAGCAAGTTGCTTACAGATCATCTTGTTATAGCGGCAGAACTTGTTAAAGCCTCTAAGGCAGGAAATACTAATGCAGCAGCAAATGCTGAAAAAAGATGGTACGAAAATGCAGATCAAATTGCTGAATTGCTTGGCAGAATTAATCCTTATTGGCACACTGAAGATTGGAAAGCAATGTTACATGAGCATTTAGCACTTGTTAAAGCAGAAGCAGTTGCTATGCTTACATCAGATTATAAAAGAAGTGTTTCAATATACGATGAAATTGAAGCTCAGGCCTTAGAAATGGCAGATATGATGGCAGAGGGTATTATAGAACAGTTTCCGGAAAGATTTCAAGATTAAACTTAAACTTTAAAACAATTAATTTTTTATTAAAAGGCTCTTTTAGGTTAAAATGTTGATTTATAACACAAAATAAGGAGCTGTCTCAAAATAGCTTTAATTTTAAAAACGTAAATATAAAAAATACATTCATAAAGCACTTTGTTTTGCTAAGTAATTCTAAATTTGACTCCGTTAAAAATTTTTTACCCAGTAGAGGCATCATCCATGGCTTCACCTGGATCCTCACGTCCTATGAGGAAGTATAAAATTTTTATTTACGTCAAATTAAGAACTGCTAAAGCTTATTAATATGCTTATTACATGTATTTTTTAAATTTACTATATTAAAATTAAAGCTAATCTTATTTTGTTTGTTGTTTTATTTTATTTATAAAATCCAGCTTCTTCATTATAACAGGAGTAACTGGCTCACCATAAAAATCTATTGGTTCTCCTAATACTTCACATCCAAGCTGTTTTAATATTATTACAGTTACATCTCTTGCATCTATAAAAACTTTTTCTATATCAAGATTAAACATCTCATTTAGAGAAAATATGGCCATTTTTTTACCTATTCCTAAGCCACGTAGCCTTTTATCCACTGCAAATCTTCCCCAATGCCATTTACTATCTTGATACCAACAGGCTACTACACCGATAATATCTTCACCTACTCTTGCACACCACCAAATTTGCTTTAAATTTTTATTTATGGGTATTAATTCTTTAGGAATATTTTGTTCATAAGCAAATATTTCGGTGGTTAGCCTTATTACATCATCCAGATAATTTGATGGTAATCTTTCTATTTTTATTCGAGAATCATTCTTTATAAGATTATTTTTTAATGCAAGAATACGAAATTCTTTTAAGGATTTTGCAATATTATCATTAGTAGCGTTATTCCCTAGGTATAGGATTCCATTGATAAACTTATTAGCTTCCATATCTCCATTTATCATAGCTTCCATACCTAATGAAAGAAGGCTAATGTGTTTCATTCTTTTATCAGTAGGAGATTTTTCTATTTTAATAAAATTTTTAGTTTTTAAACTATTAAGAATTCTACTTAAGGAAGCTTTATCAATTCCTAATTGTATTGCCAATTCGTTAAAAGGAGTAATGCCATTTTGTTTAAGATAGTTCAATACATGAGCTTGTACTAATGTAAGTCCAGAATTTAGACAATTATAATTAAGTAGTCCTAATTCTCTTATAATTAATCTTAATTCTTTTCTAACTATTTCTGCTTTATTCAATTTAATACCTCCTTTTGTTGATATTATCAATGAAATTATTATACTATATTGAGATTTGCACTGCAATATATAAGTTTTTAGCATACCTTGACAATATCAATTGATTCATGTTATCATACAATAAACCAATCATCCTACGTTTAGAAAGGGGAATATTATTATATGGCTATTCAAAAAATAAATCGTTCAACTTTAGTAGGGCAGGTGACTGCCCAGATTGAAAGTATGATAGAAAGTGGCTTATGGAAAGTAGGGGAGAAGATTCCTGCAGAACCGGAATTAATGAATAAATTTGATGTTAGTAGAAACACTTTAAGAGAAGCAATTCAATCTTTAGTTCATGTTGGTATGCTTGAAACTCGACAAGGTATAGGGACTATTGTAAAATCTAACAGTAATTTAGGAATGGCGTTGGAGAAAAAAATTCAAAAAAGCGATCTTTTAGAAACATTAGAAGTTCGTTTGGCGCTTGAAAGGGAAGCAGCTCAACTAGCTGCTGAGAGAAGAGATGCAGAAGATCTAAAACAAATCGAAAATTGCCTAAAGAAATGCAAGATAGCTGCTGAAAACAATGACTCACTCCAATTCATTAAAATGGATATTGATTTTCATAAGTCTATTGTACAGGCTACACATAATAAGATGTTTATTGAGCTTTATGAACATATTACCGATTCATTACAAAATTCCGTTGATAAGGTAATGGAAATAAAAAATACCACAAGATTTGAGAGTGAAATTCATTATAGTTTACTTGAGGCAATTAAAACAGGAGATATGCAACTAGCTGTTGAGAGTGTTAATGAATATTTGAACAAGGCAAAAGAAGCTCTGTATACTATGATAAATTAATAAAAAGGACAAATACACGAAAGACTAGGAGGAAACTCATATGATGTCACTAAATAAATCAAATAAAAAACAAAATAATATGGATTTTAAAGTACGTAAATCAGCATCGTTGATGCTTATTATAGGTATTATATTTATTGCGGCCAATTTAAGAGCACCTTTAACTTCCGTTGGACCTTTAGTAAAATTTATTAGAGACAATTTACATATATCAAACACACTAGCTGGTATGATTACTACACTACCATTATTCGCTTTTGCACTTTTTTCACCGGTTGCACCTAGATTGGGACGTAAGTTTGGAGTTGAACTAGTACTACTATTGTCAGTTATATTTCTTACTGTTGGTATTATTCTACGTTCTTTGTCAGGAGTTGCTGGTTTATTTATTGGTACTGCTATAATAGGTTTAGCTATTTCTGTCGCTAACGTATTAATCCCCAGTCTTATTAAACGAGATTTTCCAGAGAAAATTGGTGTTATAACAGGTGTTTATTCAATATCTATGAATACATTTGGAGCAATAGCTTCTGGTATAAGTATTCCAATAGCAACCGGATTAGGATTTAAATGGTCTGGAGCATTAGGAATATGGGGAATTTTAAGCTTTATATCAATTATACTTTGGTTACCTCAAGTAAAACGCAATGATGGAGAAGCATCTAAGGGTCATAAAGCAGATAGTAGCAATGTGAGTTTATGGAAATCATCTTTAGCATGGCAAGTAACTTTGTTTATGGGACTGCAATCTTTAGTGTTTTATTCTATGGTAGCATGGATGCCAGAGATTCTAATGCAGAAAGGTATGAGTTCCAATAAAGCTGGTTGGATGCTTTCTCTTATGCAATTAGCGCTGATTCCTTTCACTTTTATTGTTTCAGTTCTTGCTGGACGTAGATCTAATCAACGCTCTTTAGTTATAAGTGGGTGTTTATTTATATTAATTGGAATCTTAGGATTACTTTATGGGAGTTCACAATTTGTGTTTTTATGGATTATTATATTAGGAATTGGTGGAGGTTTTGCATTTAGCTTATCAATGATGTTTTTTAGCTTACGTACAGAAAATTCAAATGAAGCTGCTCAACTGTCTGGAATGGCACAGTCATTGGGATATCTGCTTGCTGCCTTTGGACCAATACTATTCGGATTTCTCCATGATGCAACTAATAGCTGGAAAGTTCCGCTTCAAACACTGATTGGTATTACAGTTTTATTATTTATATTTGGTTTAGGTGCATCTCGTAATAGGTATGTAGGTTCATCCTTAAAAGTGGTAAGGTAGATGAAATCTATGTAAAATAAAAACAAAACTAACCATCATTATCACAGTTATAATGATGGTTAGTTTTGATAATTTTGAGTTACTTTGATTTTGAACCTATGTGTTTTCTCGTAATCTTTTTAAGGATTTTTTAGCAAGAAATACAGCTACAATTAGTGTTATTATTTCTGACAAAGGAAAACTTAGCCATATTCCAATCATTTGAAAGAAATAAGATAGAAATAAAGCTACAGGAACAATAATGCAACCACTACGTAAAATTGAAATGGTGAAAGCATGCCTTGGTTCATTTATAGAACTTAATACAGCTGAGGTAATAATATTAATTCCTGCAAAGAAGAAACCAGCAAAATAAATAATCAACCCATTAGATGCAGTTTTTGAGAGAATTTCAATATGATCTCTATTGAATATTTCTACCAACTGATTATTAAAAATAACAACAAGAAAATATAAAACAACTGAAATTCCAAGAGATACGTAGATTGCATATCTAAATAATTGTAGAATTTTTTTATTATTACCTTGTCCAAAGTTTTCACTCAATAAAGGTTGTGTTCCTTGAGCAACGCCTGTAAAAATAGAAGTTGCCACCAAAGCCAAATTAGCCACAATACCATAGGCCGCCACACCTATATTTCCAGCAATATTTAGTATAAGTAAATTAAATACAATAAGAATAATGCCAGAAGCAATTTCTGTGATAAAAGAGGATAACCCTAAGCTACAAATATAAGTTACCTGCTTTATTGATAATTTTGACTTATAAAAATGGAAACGGTTCTTCTTTTTAATACAGTGCCTTGTTAAAATACACATACTAATAATAGGCGCTAGTCCTGTTGCAAAAGCCGCTCCAAACATTCCCCACTGAAGAGGAAAAATAAAAACATAGTCTAAAATAATGTTTGATAAACTTCCAATTAACATTCCCGCCATTGACAGCTTAGGATTTCCATCATTTCTAATAAAAGCTATAAAAATATTATTAAGAATAAAAAAGGGTGCAAAACATAGTAGTGTTTTTAGATAGGTATTTGTCATGTGAAATATATTTTCATCTGCTCCTAATAAACTACTAAGTGTTGAAGATCCAAATAAACCAATTAGTAAAAAAAATATTCCTAAAAGAATCCCAATTTTAATGGAGTTGGTAAAAATAATATTTGCTTTGTTATGCTTATTTCGTGCTTGATAAATAGAATATTTTGTAGCACCACCAATTCCAATTAAAAGTCCCGTTGCATTAATAAAACTGTAAATGGAAATTGATAAATTTAGAGCTGTTAATCCCGTTACTCCTAATCCTTTAGATACAAAAAAAGTATCTGCTAAGATATAGCATGAAAGACCAATCATTCCTATAACATTTGTTAAGATATAGCGCATAAATGTACTTTTTATACTCATCTTCGTGATTCCTCCTAAAAATAAACATAAAAAAATACCTAACATTTATTCCTACTAAGACCTAAAGGAATAAAGTTAAGTACTATGAAATGAGTTACCCGGTGGAAACCCATTAGTATTTAATATTAAATTTTCTAAATAATATCATATTCCATTAGATTTTGTCAAGAAGATATAAACTTTGGTGAGCTTATTTATTTAGAGGGAAACTAAATTTTTTCACTATAATTTGACACAAATCCCCTTGTAATAGTATTGTATTCTTAATATAATATTGGTATAATACATTAAGAAAAGTTTATTATAAACTTATTTTGATTGTTATAATTGTAGGTTAATTTTATATTTAAATTAAAGAATACCAAATTCATTCATATCTTGATATTTTTTTATAGGAGAAAATGCATATGAAAGAATTTAGTATTAATACAAATGTCTATTTTGGAGAAGGATCTTTAGATAGACTAAAGGAAATTAAAAATAAAAGAGTACTAATTGTATGTGATAAATTTATGGAAACTTCAGGTATGGCTCAAAAAGTAGAACAAAAACTTGTTGATTGCAAAGTAGCTATATATAGCGATATTGTACCTGATCCATCTGTAGAAGTTATTGCATCTGGTATTCAAAAACTTCAAAGTTGTAATGCAGAGGTTATGATAGCTCTTGGTGGAGGTTCATCAATTGATGGAGCTAAGGCCATGAGAGAATATGCCAAAAAAATTACTGGAGGAGTTTCCACTATAGAAGAGTTTTATGCTATACCTACTACAAGTGGTACAGGCTCTGAAGTAACTGAATATGCAGTAATTACAAACAAACAAGAAGGATTAAAGTATGCTCTTACAGATAAATCACTTCTTCCTACGGTTGCTATTCTTGACCCTGAGTTGGTTAAATCTGTACCCAAAGCTATAACTGCCGATACAGGAATGGATGTAATCACACATGCCATGGAGGCCTATGTTTCAAAAAATGCTACTGATTTTTCAGATGCTCTTGCAGAAAAAGCATTTACTTTGGCTTTTAGATTTTTACCACAGGCTTATGCTGATGGAAATGATATTATAGCAAGAGAAAAACTTCACAATGCATCATGCCTTGCTGGTATGGCTTTTAATGCGGCGGGACTTGGAATCACTCATAGTTTAGCTCATGCAGTAGGTGGGAAGTTACATATTTCTCATGGAAGAAGTAATGCAATAATACTTCCTTATGTAGTTGAATATAACGCTAGTTTAAATAAAGAAACCTTTAATGTTGAATATGACGTAGCAGCTAAGAAATATCAAAGGCTTGCTAAGTTATTGAAGTTGCATGCGCCAAATGTAAATATTGGTGTTAATAATCTAATTAAAAGTATTGTAGAACTTCAAAATACATTAATGATTCCAGCCACATTAAAAGAACAAGGCGCTGATATGGCTTTGGCTGAAGCATCAAGAGAAGAGATTGTTAATGCAGCTCTTAAGGATGTGTGTACAACAGCAAATCCTAGAGAAGCTACAAAGGAAGATTTATTAAAAATTTTAGATAAAGTTTTAGGATAGACTATTTTATACCACTCATTAATGGGTGGTATTTTGTTCAAATTTTCAGAAAAGTTGAAAAATTAAATAGAATAAAATTGAATTTATAATATAAAAAAATAAGGGGGATTAATATGGAAGACGAATTATATTCAATAGGTAAAGTTGGTAAGATATGCAAGATAACAAAAAAAGCATTAAGATATTATGACAAAATGGACATATTATCACCTGATAAAGTAGCTGATGAAAGTGGTTACAGATATTATAGCAAGAATACTTTATTATCTGTTCCAGTTATAAAATATTATAAACAAAGTGGATTTAAGCTTGAAGAAATGAAATGTTTTTTAGAAGGGAAGACCTATGATTTTTTTCATACAAGTTTTAGAAATAAAATAGATGAATTAAAAGATCTTGAAAAAGAAATAAATTTAAAATTAAGATCCGTTAAGGATTGGGATGATCTTATAGTTGAAGCCCAAATGGTAATTGAAAATAATGTTTCTGATGTAGCTATAAAATATATAGATAATCGTACTTTAACTTTTTTAGATCAAGATTTTGAATATGACTATATGGATTCTATAATTAACATAGAATTTACAAATTACATAGATAGCATAGAAAATGCAATAACAGGGCCTGTAATCATACGCTTTCCATGCTTTCAAGATAAAATGAATGGAAAATGCAATAAGATGACAATAATGCAGGAGACAATTTTAAAATGTAAGGAAGAATTGAGTGTGGAATTTGGTGGTTGGATGGTAGCTGCTTGTTATCATATAGGACCTCATGAAACTATTAATGAAACATATAAAAAAATAAAGGATTGGACTGAAAAACATGGCTATATATGTTCTGAAGAATCCTATGAAAGATATGTAACAGATTATTGGACAACTAAAAATAGAAATAGATTTGTAACAGAAGTTTTAATAAAAATCAGTAGAAAAAAATAATTTAGCCCCGGTGAAAACGTTGACCCTAGGGTAGACTATAAAGGGTTAATGATACTCCTTTTGTTAAAAAAAACACAATAATATCAAACAAAACACAAATTTATTGTTTTTATAGAATTAAAAATACCTGGATTATTATCCAGGTATTTCTATATTTATCACTTAAGAATATCAAATGTAACTTTACCTTAATGAAGGGTTTAGAAGTATTTATTGAGTTTCCATTGGTATATATAATGCTAATTTTTTTAATCTTATTTAAATATTCTTGAAAAATACATATTGACCTTACCCCATAGGGCAGGGAATATAATCTACTTAAGAATAAAGTACCTACAAGATAGAAAGTGAAAAGGTGTTCAGTAATTTTAATGTAGAATGCACCAAATTATAACAATCTTAATGTATATTTATTATAGATTTTTATTTAACAATATGAATTTATAATATTATTAATTTTTTATAAGCGAAAGGAGAATTATTTTATGAATGGAGATTCAAAAGCAGTAAGCTTAGAAGCAGTTGCTGCAAAGAAGAAATTATCAAGTGATTTCTTCAAAAAGGGTATATCCCTGGCTTTATTTTCAGGACTTGCCTATGGATTATATACCGCGTTTTTAACTATGGGTATGACTAAAGGAGTTTGGGGGGACTGGTATGGTCCTAATACAGCAGGTTTATCAGCATTTGCTATAGCATATTTGCTTGCAGCCCTTGGTAATGCCATAAACGACACATGCAGTGCTGTTTGGGCACTTTTGTATGCAGGAGTTAAAGGTAAATTTGGAGACTTTTTAAGATGCATCAACACAAAGCCGGGACGTATCATGATATTAGCAGCTCTTATCGGAGGACCTATAGCTGGTACTGCTTATGTTATAGCACTTCAAATGGCTGGTTCAATAGTTGTTCCAATATCAGCTCTTTGTCCTGCAATTGCAGCTATACTAGGTAAAATTTTGTACAAGCAAGAACTAAATAAGCGTATGGCTTTTGGTATTTTAATATGCGTATGTGCAAGTTTTCTAATTGGTAGTACAGGCCTTAGTGGCGGTGCTTCAGCAAATACATTAATTGGTATTTCAATAGCTATTATTGCAGCTTTAGGATGGGGATTTGAAGGTTGTGTAGCTGGATATGGTACAGCAATGATTGACCCTGAAATTGGTATTTGTATTCGTCAAGTAACATCAGGTATAGCAAACTTATTCATCTTAGTTCCAATTTTCGGAATGATGGCTGGTGGAATTGGAATCTCTACTGATCTTGCTGTAAAAGCATTCACAAGTTCTCCTGCAATGGTTTGGTTTGCTTTAAGTGGCCTTTTATCATTTGTAACATTCATGACATGGTATGCTGGAAACAGTATGTGTGGAGCAGGACTTGGTACTGCATGCAATGGTACATATTCTTTCTTTGGACCATTATTCTGCTTATTAGTATTAGGAGTATATGGTGGAATGGACGGATGGTCATTACCTCCTGTAGCTTGGATCGGAGCTGTAATAATGATGTTTGGTATTCTTACAATATCTATGAATCCACTTGATTTATTCAAAGGAAAGAAAATGGAGGTAGATATAGATGAAACCGCTTAATTATGCAATTTTAAAATATTTTACTAAAGTTTCAGAAGCTTGTGCTGATGATGTTATAAAGGCGTTAAAAGGACAATATGGAAATTTTAAGGCTCTAAACAAGAAAGCTGTAATTAATGCACTACTTACAGCAGAAGCCAATGGTCTTATTGAAGAAACAAAATTCGATTTAGATAATAACAATGAGTTAAGAGTTTACTATCATGCACATGCAGAAGGTGCGGAAACAATCAACAAGTATATTCCGGATTAATTTCTAACATTAACCATAGGGGAATCCTTGTGAAAAATAAATCTTATGAAATTTTATAATAATAGCTTTAAATATTTAATTTTAGTAAGCATAATAATTAAATTTCAACTTAAAATATAAGGTTTGCTATAAGTTTTTTCAATAATTTTATTTAAAAAAATATATTGACTTTACCCCAAAGGGTAAGGGATATAATCAAAATATAGTAATAAAGAATGCATGAAAACCTACACAGAATATATAGAAGAGTTAATAATAGAAGTTATAGTTAATAAAAAGTATATTGGGCTAAAATTAGGAAGGAGGAATTAAAAATGAGATATTATGGAGATGAGGCTTTAGGCCTTGTGGAAACAATAGGATTAGTTCCTGCACTTGAGGCTGCAGACAAAATGCTTAAGGCAGCTAATGTTGAATTAATTTCTTATGAAAATATTGGTTCAACCCTTGTAACAATTATGGTAAAAGGGGATGTTGGTGCAGTAAAATCTGCTGTAGAAGCAGGTGCTGAAGCAGCTAGAGCTATCGGTAAATTAACAGCACACAATGTTATGCCACGTCCTATTAGAGAAGTTGGAGATATTGTTTCAGTACACGATATCGATTCATAAAATAGAAAGGAAATGATATACATATGGCAAGATATGAAGCTTTAGGATTAATCGAAACTTTTGGTCTGGTTTTTGCTTTAGAAGCAGCAGACGCTATGTGCAAATCAGCAGATGTTGAACTTATAGGATATGAAAATGTTGCATCAGGTTATATATCTGTATTAGTTCGTGGTGATGTTGGGGCTTGTAAAACAGCAGTAGATGCTGGTGTTGCAGCAGTTAATGGAATGGAAGGTGGAAGCCTTTATAGTTCAATAGTTATTCCAAGACCACACGAAGATCTTGAAAAAATAATAAAACGTTATGCTATTACAGATCTTATAACAGAATAGAGAAATGAATTTTTTCTAAAGAGAAGGAGAGAGAAAGATGAATATTATAGATAATGATTTACTCTCCATGCAGGAAGCTAGAATTCTTGTTGAAAATGCCCGAGAGGCACAAAAAAAATTAGCTACTTTCCCACAACAAAAACTTGATGAGATAGTTGAGCGTATGGCTGAAGAAGTTGAAAAACATTTAAAAGAGCTTGCAAAAATATCTAATGAAGAAACAGAATATGGAAAGTGGCAAGATAAATATATTAAAAATCACTTTGTATGTGAGTATTTAAAAAACAAACTCAAAGGTATGAGGTGTGTAGGTATTATCAATGAAGATAAAATTAATAAAACTATGGATGTTGGTGTGCCAATGGGGGTTGTTATAGCATTCCCACCAGCAACAAGTCCAGTATCTACCACTATATATAAAGCATTAATTGCAATAAAATCAGGAAATGCAATTATATTTTCACCTCATAAAAGAGCTAAAAATACAATTTCTAAAACAGTGGATATTTTAATTCGAGCTGCAGAGGGTGTAGGACTTCCAGAAGGTGCTCTTGCATATCTTCACACAGTAACTGAAAGTGGTTCATTAGAGCTTATGAAACATAAAGATACATCTTTAATAATGAACACTGGAGTTATAGAAATGCTTGACGAAGCCTATAAATCTGGTAAGCCAGTAATATATGGAGGTAATGGAAACGGACCTGCCTTTATAGAACGTACAGCTGATATAGAAAAAGCGGTTAAAGATATTATTACAAGCAAGAATTTTGATTATGGAATTGTGTCCGCCGCAGAACAATCAATTGTTGTAGATAGCTTAATTGCATCTGAAGTAAAGCAAGAACTTATTAAAAATGGTGGATATTTTATGACAGAAGAAGAAGCTTTAAAACTAGGAAAGATTTTGTTTAACCAAGATGGAAGCCCAGATTTAGAGCTGATTGGTAAGTCTCCACAATTTTTAGCTAAAAAGGCTGGTTTTCAAGTTTCAGAAGGTGTAAAAGTGCTTATTTCCAATGAGAAGTTTGTTTCTAAAAATAACCCTTATTCAAGAGAAAAACTTTGCCCGGTTTTAGCCTTTTATATAGAAGATGACTGGATGCACGCTTGTGAAAAATGTATAGAATTATTACTTACTGAAAGATATGGACATACACTTGTGATACATTCAAAGGATGAAGAAGTTATTCGTCAATTTGCACTTAAAAAACCCGTTGGGAGAGTACTTGTAAATACTGCAGGAACTTTTGGAAGCATGGGAGCAACTACAAATTTGTTTCCTTCGATGACATTAGGTAGTGGTTCTGCAGGTCAGGGAATGACTTCGGATAATGTTTCACCTATGAATCTATTATACATACGTAAAGTTGGATATGGAGTTCGCATGGTGGATGAAATTGTTAAAACAGTAAATGATAAAGAGGATTCTATCCCTGCAGTTTTAAATGGGAAGTTAAATGGAAATGAAATAGATAACTATAAGTTATTAGAGAGTATTTTAAAAAAAGTTCTACAGGACTTAAAATAAAAAATCATATTTAATATATGAAATACATTAAAGAATGTGAGGGAATAAATTGGATATACGTGAATTTTCAAATAAATTTATGGAAGCTACTAAAAATATGTCTGATGAAGAACGCGCTGGCTTAATGAAGATGTTTCAAAGTGTTTCTAATGAAATAACAAAAGAAGAACCAGCTACATCAAAGGTTGCGTGTGACAATAATGGTGAAATACCAGATGGAATGACAGAACGTCTAGTTAAGTTAAAGGAAACTTATCTAAAACATGTTCCAACAATAACAACTCATAGAGCAAGAGCTATTACTAAAATAGCAAAAGAAAACCCTGGTACTCCTAAATCAGTTTTACGTGGTAAATGTTTTAAACATTGTTGCGAAACTGCACCACTTTTAATTCAAGACAATGAACTTATAGTTGGAGCACCAAATGGACAACCTCGTGCAGGAGCATTTTCTCCTGATATAGCTTGGAGATGGATGGTTGATGAAATTGATACAATAGGAACTCGTCCACAAGATCCATTCTACATCTCAGAAGAAGATAAGAAAATCATGCGTGAGGAGTTATTCCCATATTGGGCGGGTAAATCCGTTGATGAATATTGCGAAGATCAATATCGTGAAGCAGGAGTATGGGAACTTTCAGGAGAATCTTTTGTTTCTGACTGTTCATACCACGCAGTAAATGGTGGAGGCGACTCTAACCCAGGATATGACGTTGTATTAATGAAAAAAGGTATGCTTGACATAAAGAGAGAAGCAGAAGAAAAATTAGCTGAACTTAAATATGAAAATCCAGAGGATATAGATAAAATCTATTTCTACAAATCATTAATTGATACTGCTGAAGGTGTTATGATATATGCTAAACGTATGTCAGATTATGCTGCTGAATTAGCTCAAAAAGAAACTAACCCTAAGCGTAAAGCAGAACTTCAAAAGATTTCTGAAATAAATGCTAGAGTTCCAGCACATAAGCCAAGTACTTATTGGGAAGCAATTCAAGCAGTTTGGACTATAGAATCATTACTTGTAGTTGAGGAAAATCAAACCGGTATGTCTATAGGACGTGTTGACCAATACATGTACCCATTCTACAAAGCTGATATTGAAGCTGGACGTATGACTGATTATGAAGCATTTGAATTATCAGGTTGTATGCTTATAAAAATGTCTGAAATGATGTGGATAACAAGTGAAGGTGGTTCTAAATTTTTCGCAGGTTATCAACCATTTGTAAATATGTGCGTAGGTGGTGTTACTAGAGAAGGCCGTGATGCTACAAACGAATTAACATACCTTTTAATGGATGCAGTTCGTCATGTTAAAATATATCAACCATCTTTAGCTTGCCGTATACACAAATCATCACCACAAAAATATCTTAAAAAGATAGTTGACGTTATTCGTGCAGGTATGGGATTCCCAGCATGCCACTTTGACGATGTTCATATAAAAATTATGTTAGCTAAAGGTGTTTCTATAGAAGACGCAAGAGATTACTGCTTAATGGGATGCGTTGAGCCACAAAAATCAGGAAGACTATATCAATGGACTTCTACAGGATACACTCAATGGCCCATATGTATAGAACTTGTTTTAAACAATGGTGTACCATTATGGTATGGTAAACAAGTATGCCCAGATATGGGAGATTTAAGCCAGCTTAAAACTTATGAACAATTTGAAGCAGCTGTTAAAGAACAAATTAAATTCATTACTAAATGGACAAGTGTTGCTACAGTAATTTCTCAACGTGTTCATAAAGAACTTGCTCCAAAGCCACTTATGTCTATGATGTATGAAGGTTGTATGGAAAATGGTAGAGGAGTAGAAGCCGGTGGAGCTATGTATAACTTCGGACCTGGAGTAGTATGGAGTGGTCTTGCTACTTATGCAGATTCTATGGCAGCTATAAAGAAATTAGTATTTGAAGATAAAAAATATACTCTACAAGAAATGAACGAAGCTTTAAAAGCAGATTTCGTTGGATATGAACAATTAAGAAAAGATTGTTTAGAAGCACCTAAGTATGGTAACGATGATGATTATGCAGATTTAATTGCTGCTGATTTAATTAACTTTACAGAACAAGAACATCGTAAATATAAGACATTATATTCAGTACTTAGTCATGGTACTTTATCAATATCAAACAATACTCCATTTGGACAAATGACTGGAGCTACAGCAAATGGACGTAGAGCATGGATGCCTTTATCAGATGGTATAAGTCCATCACAAGGCGCTGATTTTAAAGGCCCTACTTCTATAATAAAATCTGTTTCTAAGATGTCTTGTGAAGATATGAATATAGGTATGGTTCACAACTTTAAGTTAATAGCTGGTCTTCTTGATACACCAGAAGGAGAACAAGGAATCATTACATTATTACGTAGTGCTTGTGCCCTTCAACTTGGAGAAGTTCAATTTAACTATTTAGACAACAAGACTTTAATAGAAGCTCAAAAACATCCAGATCAATATCGTGATTTAATTGTTCGTGTTGCTGGATACAGTGCATTCTTCGTTGAGTTATGTAAAGATGTTCAAGATGAAATTATAAGTAGAACTATGCTTACACATTTCTAATAAAAATTTGATGGAAAATATATAACTTATAGAAAATATATAACTTAGTCCCTTTAAAATAATTTATATAAAGTCTGCAATCTACAGCCTGTTTTGTAGATTGCAGATGTAAATTAAGATATATATTAAAAATCAAAGTAAATGAAACTGGAGAATGAGTAATATGAGTAATGGAAATTTAGGTATAATCGAGAGAAAAGCAAGGATTTTTAATATACAAAAATATAATATGTATGATGGAGATGGAATAAGAACTTTAGTATTTTTTCAAGGATGTCCACTTAGATGTAAATGGTGTGCAAATCCTGAAGGACTAGAAAAAAAATATAGAGTTATGCTTAAAAGTAATCTATGTGTAAATTGTGGAGCTTGTGTTTCTGCATGTCCTGTAGGAATTCATACTATTTCTAATAAAACTCTAAAGCATGAAGTTAATCGTGACATAGATTGTATAGGATGTGGAAAGTGTAAAGAAGCTTGTCTTAAATCTGCTATATCAATAGTTGGAGAAGAAAAAACTATCTCTGAACTTTTAAAAATAGTAGAAGAAGATAGAACCTTTTATGAAATGTCCGGCGGTGGAGTTACATTAGGTGGTGGCGAAGTTTTAATGCAGCCTGAAGCTGCTACTAGTTTACTAATGGCATGTAAGCAAGAAGGTATAAACACTGCAATTGAAACTTGTGGCTATACAAAGCTTGAAACAATCCTTAAGGTTGCAGAATTTGTAGATCTATTCTTATTTGATATTAAAAATATTAATTCTGATAGACATCATGAATTAACTGGAGTAAGAAATGAGAGGATTTTAGAAAATCTTCAAGAATTACTCAAGAAAAAATACAATGTAAAGATTCGTATGCCTTTACTTAAAGGTATAAATGATTCTCAAGATGAGATAGAAAAAACTATGGAATTTTTATTACCTTATAAAGATTATAAAAACTTTAAGGGAATTGATTTACTTCCTTATCATAAGATGGGGGTAAATAAATATAACCAATTAGGAATGGAATATCCTATAAAAGATGATCCAAGCCTTAAAAGTGAAGATTTAGATAGAATAGAAGGATGGATTAAAAAA
This sequence comes from Clostridium sporogenes, assembly GCF_001889325.1. Classification (NCBI taxonomy): domain Bacteria; kingdom Bacillati; phylum Bacillota; class Clostridia; order Eubacteriales; family Clostridiaceae; genus Clostridium; species Clostridium sporogenes. The sequence goes on from NZ_CP013243.1 coordinate 4,327,376, forward strand.
TATGATTTACCTGTAAAGGTAATCCGCCATTAAATAATTTTCAAATAGATAATAAGATGGAAGGTAAGGTTTATGGGAGATTTTTCTGATAGAAATATACAGCGTGTTATACAAGAGTCAGTGCCAGGAAAGCAGATTACTATAGCTCATGTTATTGCATCACCAATGCCTGATATATATGATCGTCTTGGAATTGATGAAAAAGGAGCAATAGGTATTTTAACTCTTTCGCCCTTTGAAACTGCTATTATTGCTGCAGATATTGCTACGAAGGCTTCTGATGTTGAAATTGGATTTCTTGATCGTTTTACAGGCTCTGTTGTAATAAGTGGTGATGTTCAAAGTGTTGAAACAGCTCTTAGTGCAGTTAATGATACGCTAAAGGATATGCTTGGATTTACGACCGCTCCCATTACAAGAACATGAGAAAGAAGCGCATAATGGTAATTGGTCCTTCAAAATGCGGAAAAACTACATTAGTTAATGCATTAAATGATTATGATGGTCCATTAAGGCGAACACCAGATTTAATTTATGGTAAAAATACCATTGATGTTCCAGGCTCCTATATAGAGAATGCATGGATGTATAAACATATAATTGCAGCAGCTCAGGATGCATCTTGTGTGCTTATATTGGTTGACCAATCTAATTGCACTGAAATATACTCCCATGGATTTGCAAAGTCTTTTAGATGTCCAGTAATTGGGGTTATAACAAAATGTGATTTGATGCCTAAAAATAAAGAAAAATGTGAAATGCAATTAAAAAAAATAGGGGTATCAGAGCCATATTTTCATATTAGCTTTGAAATGGGAACAGGAATTGATGCTTTAAAAAAGTATTTATTTGAAAAAGGTGAGGAGTAAAGGTCAATGATGAAATTTATTACGGAAGAGTATTTAAGAGATTTGTATAGAAAAGAACCTTTTAATACCTACAAGCTAGAACAAGGACAGCGCCTTACCCCTGGAGCAGCTGAGTATTTATCTGATAAAGGAATAGAATTGAGTGATGATTCAAAAGTAAATAAGTCTTCAAAAGTAAATGCGAATATTTCCCCAAAAAACTCAGCAAAAACACCGGAAGAAACATCTAAAGAAACAATAAAAGATGTGGGAAATAGTGATGTAAATTTCAATTTGAATAAGAAGCTTTGCTTAAAATTGAAATCCATGGAGGCTAAATTTCTTGTTGTTAGTAGTGAAATATTAAAAGAAGATATTATTTTAGCACAGAATATTATAAATTTAGGTAGGAAAATATCAAACATCAGAAATGTTTTAGATGGAAAAGGTACTCTTGAACCTATTTATTTAAAAGAATGTACCGGTATGAATTCATCAAATTCTGAAGCGGATCTTGATGATTGTTTTGAAATAACAGAATTTCATATGCAGCTTCCAAAAAGCAATGCAATTTTAAAAATGAACGTACTTCGTTGTGCGGTGCAGGAATTACAGTTTGAAATAATTGATACATATAAAAGTGATGATGAAAGTTTAAAAAGCAAAATTATGGACAATGTTAATTTAATAATTAATTCACTGTCCCAATTAATTTGTTTAGCAGTAGGAGGAAAAGAATGTCAGAGGAAAAATTAACTTTTGAATATTGTGATAATATGGTTCGAAAGTTTGAAGAAGTTATAGAAAAACCAATTGTTAATGGGTCTTCTGTTTATTACACAGGTGTGGACCTAGGTACTGCCTGTGTGGTATTAGCTGTTTTAGATGAAAACTACAACCCAGTGGCGGGTGCATATAGATATGCTGATGTAGTTCGTGATGGTATGGTTGTTGACTATATTGGAGCAGTAAGGATTGTGAGAGAACTTAAAGAAGAAATTGAAGAAAAATTAAATACAGAACTCATTTATGCTGCGGCTGCAATTCCACCTGGAACGGATGCCTTAGATTCTGGAGCAATTAAGAATGTAGTTCAATCAGCAGGCTTTGAACTGACATGTCTTTTAGATGAACCTACTGCTGCTAATGCTGTACTTAAAATTCAAAATGGTGCAGTTGTAGATATCGGTGGTGGAACAACTGGAATATCAATTTTAAAAGATGGAAAGGTTGTTTATGTTGTTGATGAACCTACAGGTGGTACTCATTTTTCATTAGTTATTTCAGGTGCATATGAAATGCCTTTTAATAAAGCAGATGAATACAAAAGAGATAATAAAAATCACAAGGAAATTTTACCAGTACTAAAGCCAGTGGTTGAAAAGGTGTCATCAATTATTAATAATCATATTAAAAATTATGATGTTAATGAAATTTCTTTAGTAGGTGGTACTTGTTGTTTAACAGGAATTGAAGAAATTATTGAAAAGCAAACAGGAGTATATACTCACAAGCCTAGAAATCCTATGTTCGTTACACCACTTGGAATAGCATTAAGCTGTACACAAGATATTATAGAATAAGACACATGAAAATAAATATACTGCCATATTTGACTTGTTATTTATTTTCATGTGCCTAATAAGGAGAGTGTTTAAAAGTGGATTTTAGAATTATAAAATCACCTTCTAGTAGCACTAAAGATATTCTTAGAAGACGAATGGGTGGAAACTGCAAAACGGATTTAGAAAGTGCTGATGCAATAGGACTTGTCCAAGGTAAACTTATCGATATGATTTATGCTGCAGATATTGCTGAGAAAGCTGTTGGAGTTACCGTTGAAGATATTAGAGGTACATGTCCTCAGCACATGGTTTTACTTGGTATTTTTGGTGACACATCATCAGTTGAAGCCGCATTAAATGAGATTAAATTAAAAATGAAAGAGGTAAAAGCAATATGATAGCAGCAAGACTTATTGATAATGTATGGGCCACTAGAAAAGCAGAATCCCTTAGCGGACTTAAATTTATGCTTGCTGAGGAAATTGGCGGGATAGATGAAGGACGCAGATTTATTGTTGTTGATATTATCAGTGCAGGTATTGGTGACAGAGTTATTGTTAGTACTGGATCATCTGCTCGCAGAATGTTAGGTGATGATAATATTCCTGTAGATGCAGTTGTTATTGGAATAATTGATGAGGATTGCAATTTTGGTTAGAACACAACTTTCTTAAAATAAACATAATATTTAAAACACATGCAAAATCTTAAATAAGCATGCAAAATCTACAATTTTCAAGTGATCACTTACAAAGAGTGTTGATTTTGATATGCTAGCTTGCTCACTCCATAATAGGAGAAGGAGTTTTATATAGAGATTTTGATATTACTTGAAAGTTTGAAAGGATGTGAGAACATGAAAAAATTAATCGCTGCAAAAGACATTGAAGCCCTAATATTAAAGGGTGAAAAAGTACTTTATGTAGATGGTACTGAAATAATAACACCATCAGCTAAGGATCTTGTAAAAAATAATGGAATAGTGATTACTACAGAAGCTCCTGCACCTAAAGTAGAGCATTTAATAGGTAAAAATGTTCCAAGTATAGAGGGCATTGATAGTGAAATGATGCTTAAATTCCTTAGAGCAATGATGGACAAGGGTCTTCTACAAGAAATGCTTCAATGTTTAAAAGGGAAGGATCTTCCATTTAAAGCTGAGTGTGATCCTAATGGACTTAAAGTTGTTAGAGGAAATTCAGTGAAAATGGATGTATTTGATACTGGTAATCCAAATGCAAAGGTTCAATTTCAAGAATTGGTAAGTAAAGAAGAATCAAAAATGAGTGCAGGATTTTTAATTATTGAAGATTCAAAATTTGATTGGGAATTAACTTACGAAGAGATTGATTATGTCATTGAGGGAACTTTAACCGTTGAAATTAATGGAAAGACATATACAGCTTATCCTGGAGATGTATTGCTTGTACCATCAGGTTCTAAAGTGGTTTGGGGATCCCCAGATAAAGCTAGGGTATTTTATACAACATATCCAGCAAATTGGGCGGATCTTTTATAGAAGATTAGGAGGATTTACCTATGCAAGCGCTTGGTTTAATAGAAACAAAGGGATTACTTGCAGCTGTTGAAGCAGCTGATACAATGGTGAAATCAGCAGATGTAAGTATTATCGAAAAAACTTATGTAGGTGGCGGCCTTGTTACAATTTCAGTTACAGGGGATGTAGGTGCAGTAAAAGCATCTATAGAAGCTGGAGTAGCAGCTGTAAAAAAACTTGATGAAGGATTTTTAGTTTCAGAACATGTAATTCCACGTCCCCATGAGGAACTGGAAAGCATAATAGGACCTAATACTCCACCAGAAGATCCATCATCTAATGATAATACAGAAAATGTGGAAGATGCAGATGATACAGAGGCTGTAGAAAAAGCAGAGGATACAGAAAAGGTAGAAAATACAAAAAAAGCTGAAACTGTAAAAGATGTAAAAGCTGTAGATAACACAGAACATGTAGATACTAAGAATAATATTAAAGAAAATCAACATGGATTAGATGGGGATTTAGATAAACTACATAAGTTAAATTTAGAAAATCTACACAAAGAAGATGTAGACAATTTAATAAGACAAAATGGTATAGAAAAAACCATTTTAATATTAGCTAAGCTAAAAGTTGTTAAGCTTAGAAATCTAGCTCGTGAATATAAGGATCTTGGAATTGCAGGTAGAACAATTTCAAAAGCAGGTAAAAATTTATTAATTAACAAATTTAAATTATATTACGAGAAAAATTAGCTATTTTAAAGGTTACGAAAGGAAGTAAGGAATAATGGAAAACTTTGATAAGGATTTGCGTTCAATACAACAAGCGAGAGATCTTGCTAGACTTGGAAAAGTAGCAGCTGATAAAATTGCTGATTATACTGAAGAGCAAATTGACAAAATTTTACGTAATATGGTAAGAGTTGCAGAAGAAAACGCTGTTTGTTTAGCACAAATGGCAGTTGAAGAGACAGGCTTTGGTAAAGTTGAAGATAAAACTTTCAAAAACCACTTAGCAGCTACTATACTATATAATTCAATTAAAGATATGAAAACTATAGGCGTAATTAATGAAGATAAGGAAAATAAGCTTATAGAACTTGCTGAACCAGTTGGCTTAGTTATGGGTATAGTACCTTCAACAAATCCAACTTCTACCGCAATTTTCAAAGCTATGATTTCAATCAAATCTCGTAATGCTATAGTGTTCGCACCACATCCAGCTGCTGCAAAATGTACAATTAAAGCAGTTGAATTAATGAGGGATGCAGCAATAGAAGCTGGAGCACCAGAAAACATTATAAGTGCTGTAACTATTCCAACAATTGGAGCTACAAATGAATTAATGAAAAGCAAAGAAGTAGCTATAATAATAGCTACAGGTGGTCCAGGAATGGTTAAAGCTGCTTATAGCTCAGGAACACCAGCTATTGGTGTTGGTGCAGGAAACTCTCCAGCATACATTGAAAGAACTGCTGATGTAGAAAAAGCTGTTAAAAACATTATTGCAAGTAAAACTTTTGATAATGGTACAATCTGTGCATCAGAACAATCAATAATCTGTGAAGAATGTAATCATGACCTAGTTGTTGCAGAATTTAAAAAACAAGGTGGATACTTCATGACAGAAGAAGAAACTGAAAAAGTTTGTAAACTATTATTCAAAAAAGGTAATGCTATGAATGCTAAATTTGTTGGAAGAAGTCCACAAGTTATAGCAAGTGCTGCAGGATTCACAATTCCAGCAGGAACTAAAGTACTTATAGGAAGACAAAATGGAGTAGGAGAAGGTTACCCATTATCTTTTGAAAAACTTACAACAGTTCTTGGATTCTATACAGTAAAAGATTGGCATGAAGCATGTGAATTAAGTATTAAATTACTTCAAAATGGAATTGGTCACACAATGAGCATCCATACTGAAGACAGAGACATGGTTATGAAGTTTGCTAGAAAACCAGCTTCCCGTATCCTTGTTAACACTGGTGGAACTCAAGGTGGAACAGGTGCAAGTACAGGTCTTAATCCTTCATTTACTTTAGGATGCGGTACTTGGGGAGGAAGCTCAGTATCTGAAAATGTTACTCCAAAGCACCTTATGAACATTAAAAGAGTTGCTTATGGTATAAAAGATTGCACAAATTTAGCATCTAATGACCCAACTTTTAACTGCATAAAAACTGCTGAAAACTGTCATGGAGTTCAAAATCAATTTATGAATATGAGCCCAGCACAAATTGCAGCAGCTGCAGAAGTTTTAAATAAGGCTAATAATTGCGCTGAAAACACTAATACTTGCACTGAATGCAGTAATGAAAATACAAAAAATGAAGAACTTTTAGATTTAGTTAATCAAATAGTTGCCGCTATGAAGGGGGCAAACTAATGGATAATTGTGAAGAAGTATTAAAACTTTTACTAGAAGCTGTTAAAGGTAAAGAATTAAATAATGCAGTTAATAGAAATTCATCTGAGATTCCAGTAGGGATTTCTAATAGACATATACATCTTTCACAAAAGGATTTAGATAGTCTTTTTGGTGAAAATTATGGGCTTACTAAGATCAAAGATTTATCTCAACCTGGACAATATGCTTGCAAAGAAGTTGTAACAATTTGTGGACCAAAGGGTGCAATTGAAAAAATTAGAATCTTAGGTCCTGTAAGAAGCAAGACTCAGGTTGAAGTATTAGCTGGAGACTGCATTAAGCTTGGAGCAGTATCTCATGTAAAATTATCTGGAGATTTAAATAGAACATCTCCTATTACAATAGTTGGACCAAAGGGTTCTGTTCAACTAGAAGAAGGATTAATAGTTGCCCAAAGACACATTCACATGATGCCTGAAGATGCTCAAAATTTAGGAGTACATGATGGAGAAATAGTGTCAATAAAATTTGAAGATTTAAGAGGCGGAATATACAATAATGTAGCTGTTAGAGCTAATGACGCTTCAAGCCTTGAATGTCATCTTGATATTGAAGAAGCTAACGCAATGGGTATTAATTCAAAGTCAAAAGTAACAATAGTAAAATAAAAAATTAAATAAATAATTGCTTATAATTAAAAATTTAAATAAATAAAAAAAGATATTTTAGGAGGATTTTAAAATGAAATATGATGCATTAGGAATGATAGAAACAAAAGGATTAGTAGGATCAATAGAAGCAGCAGATGCTATGGTTAAAGCAGCAAACGTATATTTAATAGGTAAAGAATATGTTGGAGGCGGACTTGTAACTGTTATGGTTAGAGGTGATGTTGGAGCTGTTAAAGCTGCTACAGACGCTGGTGCTGCAGCTGCACAACGTGTTGGAGAATTAGTATCAGTTCACGTTATACCACGTCCACACTCTGAAGTTGAAGTAATTCTTCCATCATCTAAAGAAGTTGCAAAATAAGATTTAAAATAAGAAAACGTCGCTAAATCTAATTTAGCGGCGTTTTTAATTATTTCCTTAAGGCTTTCTAAGCACTATGGATTTTCTTCACAGAAGCAATTAGTATCCTTTGAAAGTTATTATTGAATTTCATAATACATGTTCACTTACCTAAAAAAATTTGTTTTAGTTAAAATGATAATTTTTATATATACAAATAATAATAACATTCGATATAATAATATTCGATATAAATTTTAGTATAAGATTGCAGGGAGGAAAAAATTTATGTTTGAAATGAAAGAAGAGTATAAATTAGGAATACCTAGTATTGATGAGGAGCATGAAAAACTTTTTGAAATTGGTGAAAGGGCATATAAATTACTAAAAGATCCATATACTATTGATAAATATGACAAGATAGTTGATGTAATTTCAGAATTAAAGGATTATACTGCTTATCATTTTAAGAATGAAGAAGAATATATGCAAAGCATAAATTACAAAAGATTATTTACCCAAAAAATTGAGCATGAAGGTTTTATTAAAAGACTAAACGAGTTAGATTTAGATAAAATTGATGAAAATCAAGATGAGTACATAATGGATGTGTTGAAGTTTTTAAATAATTGGATAATCAATCATATAGTTGAGAAAGATTTACTTATTGTATCAAAATAAAGAAGTAATTTTTAATGCTTTATTATTTTGATATTGAAGAAAGAACAAGGTGAACAATTTGGCTTATTTACAAAATTATAAAAGAAATAAAAGGAGTTTTAATACTAGAATTCAAAAATAAGTATATAAAAGATGTAGTTTTATGGACATACATATTGAAAAATAGCTATATATTGCATTGACAGGTAGTAGATTGATTTAGTATAATATACACATACCCCTAAGGGTATTTGGAGGTGCTTTTATGAAAAAATGTATGGATTCTGAAAACTTACATAGAAGATTAAAAAAAATAATTGGGCAAATAAATGCTATCGATAGAATGATAGACGAAGATGTTCCCTGTGAGGATATATTGATGCAAATTAATGCAGCAAAATCTGCACTTCATAAATCAGGTCAGGTTGTACTTGAAGGCCACTTACAACACTGCGTACGTGAAGGAATTGAGCATGGTGATGCAGATAAAACTATTAAAAGTTTTGCAAAAGCTGTTGAACGTTTTTCAAATATGTCTTGATAAGATGAATAGTATATTAATTAAAAAATTTATAATCACTAAAGTTTTATCTTTATAAAAGTTTCATTAGAAGAGCAACTATTAAATTATTTTTTAGTTTGCTCTTTTTTTATTGACATACCTATACCCATAAGGGTACAATGTACATATACCCCTATAGGTATGGAAGGAGTGTTATAACTTGAATAATGTAAAATCTATTTTTACTGATGAAACAAAACGAAACATATTTTTTCTTGTTTTATCCGGTATTGCTCTTATAGTTAGTTTTTTTGATGTGGGCCATTTACCTGTTAATGTGGCGTGGATTTCTATTGTTCTTTGCGGAGCTCCTATTATTATTGGAGCTATCAAAGGACTTATTACAGAATTTGATATAAAGGCTGATGTGCTTGTTTCAATGGCACTTATTGCATCTGTTATTATTGGAGAAATTTTTGCCGCTGGTGAGGTAGCTTTTATTATGCAAATCGGTGCATTACTTGAAGAACTTACTGTGGCAAAAGCACAGGCAGGAATTGAGAAATTAGTGCATCTGACACCGCGAACTGCAAGAATTATCCGAGGAGGCAAAGAAGAAATTATTGATGCAAAAAAGGTTCAGGTAGGGGATATTTTGCGTGTTCTTGGGGGAGAAACAATTGCAGTTGACGGAATAATTACAAAGGGACAAACATCTATTGATCAGTCCGTTATGACAGGAGAATCTATGCCTGTGGACAAATCTCTTGGAGATGAAGTATCAAGTGGAACAGTTAATCAGTTTGGTACATTTGAAATGAAAGCTATTAAAGTTGGAGAGGATAGTTCACTACAGCGTATGATACGACTTGTTCAATCCGCTGATGCAGGCAAGGCAAAAATAGTTGGCATTGCTGACCGATGGGCAACTTGGATTGTAGTTATTGCCGTTACCGCAGCAATTCTCACCTGGATTATTACAGGAGAGATTATCCGTGCTGTAACAATCCTTGTTGTATTTTGTCCATGTGCTTTAGTGCTTGCTACACCAACTGCAATTATGGCCGCAATTGGCAATGCTACAAAATATGGTATCTTAGTTCGTGAAGGTGATGCCTTAGAACGACTTTCAAAGGTAAAGAAAATTATCTTTGACAAAACAGGTACGTTAACTTACGGCAAACCAGAAATTGTAACAGTAAAAAGCTTTTCAGATAACTATACAGATGAAGATTTGTATGAAGTATTAGCATCTGCAGAACTGAGAAGTGAACATCCACTTGGGAAAGCAGTTGTAGAGTGTTTCAGACAGACTGGGAATATATCTACAGAACCTGAAAAGTTTACTATGTTTCCAGGAAGAGGTGTTTTGGCAAAAGTCAATGGGAAAAAAATTTTTGCAGGAAACGAAAAACTAATGAAAGATAATCATATTTCTTTAAAAGATGAAGTACTAAAGGAAGCAAAATCTTATCTTTCAAAAGGATGTACTATTATTTACATAGCAATAGACAATATTATGGTTGGTTTTTCTGCTTTGTCCGATACATTACGTAAAAATGCTCCATATATGATAAGAAATATTAAAGTTCTTGGAATCACCCCTGTTTTGCTCACAGGAGACCATGCTGAAGCGGCTGGATATATATCTAATAAGATTAGTATTTCTGAGGTAAAAGCAGATTGTTTACCAGAAGATAAGCTTGATACAATCAATAATATCCAAATTGGTGGAGAGATGGTCTGTATGGTAGGTGATGGTGTTAATGATGCACCTGCATTGAAAAAGGCTTATGTAGGTATTGCAATGGGAGGTGTAGGAAGTGATATTGCTGTAGATGCTGCGGATATTGCACTTGTCAGTGATGATATCAGTCAACTTCCCCATTTATTTGAACTTTCGAAAAAAATGATGACCACCATCAAGATTAACTTGAGCTTTTCAATGATACTAAATTTTGCTGCAATCATACTTGCAATAACAGGAGTACTTAATCCTATAGTAGGTGCCCTTGTTCATAATGCAGGCTCTGTACTTGTTATTATTAATTCTGCATTATTGCTTAAATGGAAGAAGAAATAAGTAATAATATAAACACTTCTGAGTGTCTCACTAATAAAGTGGGATACTCTTTTTATGTTTAAATAGCTTATTCTATGGTAATATAATAGTATTATTAGAATGAAAATTATAATAGGAGATAGATTATGAATAAGACAATAGGAATATTAGCACATGTGGATGCAGGTAAAACTACCTTTGCAGAACAAATATTATATCATACAAAAAGTATTAAAAGTAGAGGAAGAGTGGATCATAAAAACTCTTTTTTAGATAATCATAAAATTGAAAAAGAAAGAGGAATAACAGTATTTTCAGAACAAGGAACCTTTAATTATAAAGATTCTACATATTATCTTATAGACACTCCAGGACATATGGATTTTTCATCTGAAATGGAAAGAGCTATACAGGTTATGGATTATGCTGTGATTATAATAAGTGGAGTTGAAGGAATTCAAGGTCATACAGAAACAGTATGGAATCTTTTAAGAAAGCACAATATTCCTGTTCTTTTTTTCATAAATAAAATAGATAGAGTAGGAGCTAACCCTCAAAATGTAGTTGAAGACATAAAGCTTAATTTTACTAAAAATGCTTTTCTTATTGATAAATCATTAAGTAATGAAGATCTTTCGCCTGAGCTTATAGAATTTATTGCAGAGCAGGATGAATGTCTTTTAGAGAAATATTTAGAAGATAATTATGATAAAGAGTTATGGCTAAAGTCTATGAAAAAACTTATTAAATCAAGTGAGATTTTTCCTTGTTTTATAGGCTCCGCATTACAGGATATAGGCATAGAAGACTTTCTAGAAGACCTACATATTTTAACCTATACAGAATATAATGAAGAAGAAAAATTTAGTGGAAGAGTATATAAAATACGCCACGATGAACAAAGCAATAGATTAACCTATGTAAAAGCATTAAGTGGTAGTTTAAAGGTGAAAGACGAAATAGCTTTACCTAATATTGAAAATGATTTTTGTGAGAAGGTTAATGAGATAAGAATATATAATGGTGATAAATATATAAATGTAGATAAAGTTGAAGCGGGACAGATTTTTGCAGTAGCAGGCTTAAATTCTGCTAATGTAGGTGATGGAATTGGAACTTTGAAGGATAAAGCTACATATAATATGGTTCCAACTTTAAAATCAAAAGTTATATTTGATGAAGCGTTAAATGTAAAGGATGTTTTAAGGTATTTCAAAATACTAGAAGCAGAAGATCCCTCTTTAAATATAATTTGGAATGAAAAATTTCAAGAAATTCAAGTTTATATTATGGGTGTTATCCAATTAGAAGTTTTAAAGAATTTGATGGAAGAAAGATTTCATATATCAATAGATTTTGGCCCCTGTGAAATATTATATAAAGAAACTATTCTATATACAGTAATAGGATACGGCCATTTTGAACCTTTAGGACACTACTCAGAAGTTCATCTTAAATTAGAGCCAGCTGAGCGAAATAGTGGTATTACATTTGAAAATTTATGCCATACAGATGATTTAACAGTAGGGAATCAAAATTTAGTAAAGACTCATATTTTTGAAAGAGAGCATCATGGAATTTTAACAGGATCTCCTATAACAGATATAAAAATAACACTTTTAACTGGAAGAGCACATAATAAACATACCAGCGGAGGAGATTTTAGAGAAGCTACCTTTAGAGCTTTAAGGCAAGGATTAGAAAAGGCTAAAAATGTATTATTAGAACCTTATTATTCTTTTAAAATGGAAGTTCCATTAGATTGTATGGGAAGAGTCTTATCAGATATACAAAAGTTAAAGGGCTCTTTTAATCCTCCAGAAACAATTGATAATAGAGTTATTATAAAAGGAAGAGGACCAGTAGCAACATTTATGCATTATAGTGTAGAATTTATTTCTTTTACTAAAGGAAAGGGTAAATTTAATTTCATATTTGATGGGTACGATATTTGTCACAATGAAGAAGAAGTTATAGAAAAAATAGCTTATGATAAAAATGCAGATATTGAGTATACTTCAACTTCAATCTTTTGTTCTAAAGGACAAGCGTTTTTAGTTAAATATGATGAAGCAGAAGAATATATGCATTGTTTGAAATAATAGAATTTAATAGAATAGTAGAAAGTAGAAAATATTAAATAGAACCTTTAAAATAAAGAGGTGATGTAGAGATACTTATCAGTTAAGGATGTAAAACTTTAGATAGCTATATGCTATTATTAACTTTAAAATAGTAAGTCCTTTTCTTTGAGTAAAAAAGAATTGAAATATGAAAGCAACAGATATAGAAGGAGGTGAAATCAAGATTAGTTTATTATTAATGAAACAGATTGCCAAACTTTTTTTAATTATGGCTATGGGATTTATATTGGTTAAAACCCGTTTAATGAAAGCAGAAGAGAGCAGAAGCCTTTCAATAGTTGTTATCTATCTAATAATGCCCTGTGTAATTATCAATGCTTTTCAAGTGGAATATACAGAAAGCATCCGGAATGGATTGATTCTTGCTTTTGTGGCAGCAGTATTGATTCATGTTGTACTGATAATTTTAATAAAAATACTTGAAAGGATATTTCACTTGGATGCAGTTGAAAAAGCATCCATTATGTATTCAAATGCCGGAAATTTGATTATTCCTATTGTGACTTCTGTCTTGGGAAAAGAATGGGTTATTTATTCCAGTGCTTTCTTATCTGTACAGATAATTCTTCTCTGGACTCATGGCAGGATGGTACTCTGTGAAGAAGGAAAAATAGATTTAAAAAAAATTCTTTTAAATATCAATATGATTACTATTTTCTTTGGTATTTTATTATTTATTACAGGAATACAATTGCCAGATATTATCACGGAAACCATGGAATCAGTAAGTGCTATGATTGGTCCTACTAGCATGGTGGTGATGGGAATGCTCATCGGAAACATGAGCTTGAAACAGGGATTTGCACACAAGAAAATTTACCTAATTACGTTCCTAAAAATGATAGTATGTCCGATTATAATCCTATTACTACTTAAATATGGCGGAATGGCAAAGATATTACCCAATGGGAAGATGATTTTGCTTATTAGTCTTCTTGCCACAATCACCCCTTCCGCATCAACAGTTACGCAAATGGCTCAAATCTATGGAAAAAATGCAGAATATGCAAGTATTATAAATGTAGGTACAACTATTGTTTGTATTGTAACAATGCCAATTATGGTTTGGTTGTATCAGATATAAGAGGTATGTACCTTAAAACTGAAAATTGACAATGTGCAATAACTGCTCATTGTCAACTTTCTCATATAGTTTATTTATTTTTTATTAAGGTCTGTTATAAGGATATCCTCTCATAAGTGAGTTAGCATCATAATCGGAGTTATCATCTTCATAACAATAAAAGGGTTCATGGTGTATATTGGTAGAATCTTCGGCAGCGATATTTTTTTTAGATTCATCCTTTTCTGTATCTTTAACTAGAGGATTATCTTCACCAATAATAGAACCTGATCCATAAATTCCAGCTTCCAGATCAAATATACCTGGATCACAGAAGTTAACGTATATCCTGGTAATGATCTCAAATATAATATACTGGTTATCCTTGTCAATAATAGGGTTATTTTTTATTTCATTTTCTATTCTCATTCCACACTTATTTATAAGATTTACCAGTGCTCCACATTCACAATCTTGTTTGTGAATGCAATTATTATAGTTATAGCTATTTAACTCAATCTGAAGCAAATCAGGCACAGTCAATGTTTTACAGGAATCTTTTTTATCTTTCAATATTATAGTAAAAGGCATCGTAATGTCAAATCTGCAATGGGTACAATGAGTGCAGTATCGTGCAAGTGCATTATTGGAACCCAATACTACTTCACTTATTTCTGGAGTAAATTCAATCCCATCAGGAATTCTGCTAATTATGGAAGAAGTTTTTTCTAAAAGAGGACTTTCTTTTGTCTGTATATCGGTTTCTATCTTATTAGGCATATTTTCTTTATCTGTATTTTCTACTTCTTTTTTGGATAAAACTTCTTGGTATAAGTTAAAAATATCTTTTGCTACAAGTTCACTATCAAATTTTTTTTCACACCAGCGTCTACCCCATTTTCCCAAGGATTCACATGCCTTAGTATCTTGTAGCAATTCATTTAAATCTTTTGCAAGTATTAAGGGATCTGCTTTTTTTATTGAATCATGATCACCAAAATACATATTCCATTGCTCGTTCATACATCTATGATTAATGATTCCGGTATATCCATGATTCCCTACGGCAATAACTGGCTTACCACAACTCATGGCTTCAAGTGCCACTCTTGCAGTACCGACTACAATATCTGCATTCTGATAATAAGGCAGTACGTTAAATTTCGCACCGACTACATGAATTGCATCTCTTTTTAACATTTTATTCAGAATATTTACTTCATGTGTAATTAAATTTTTATCAGCTCCATCTCCAATAACAAAAGCATGTAGATGTTTATTTTCAGCCATTAAAGTAAAACATGCAAAAATAAAAGCTTCGGCAGCAAAGGTTTTTCCCCAATCCAGACGACTACAGTAAGTTATAACCTGAGAGTTTTCAGGTATACCCAGCTGATTTTTAAAATCTTTTACTGTATGCTGAGGATGAAAATTTTCCATATCAATTCCATTTGGAATCACCACAATTTCTCCTCTTATTCTTGAGCCTAATTTTGATTCAATTAGTTTTTTAATTGGTTCGCTTACTGCAATAATTTTAGTTGCATTGATACAGGAAGAAAATAGTACGTCATTAGGATAAAATAAGCCATGTAACGTGACTATATATGGGATCTTGTAGCTCCTATAAATATCATTTCCTAGACGCATACTTGCAAAAAGGTGGCAGTGAAGCAAATTGATTTTTTCTTCATCTATTATTTTCTTTGTTAATTTAATTAGCTTCATAATGTCTTTATTAGAAATATAGTCGCTAGTAAAAGGAATTTTTACAACTTTTAATCCATAATGTTGGAATACTTCTACTAGTGGGCCTCCAGAGGTTCCGATAACTACATGTGCCCCTGATTTTTCCAGCGATTTTGCAAGCTCTAATACATACATCTCTGTTCCACCAATATTTAGGGCATCTATAAGCATCAATATTCTTAAGGGACTATCTTTCTTCGATCTACTGACTATATGCTGCTCTTTTTCTAAATCTTTGTAGAGTTCCCTATATTTTATAAAATTTTGTATTCCGCTTTTACTTAGCTGAGCTTGTACTGTTTCAGAATAACTTTTTTCATTTTGAATATGATAGGAATCTTTATGCCTTCTATAATAATAAAGAATGCTGTTGATCTTTTCTAATCTACCTTGTTTAAGCAAATATAAAAATATCTGAAAGTAGTCTTCTAGTTCATTTTCTTCTTTATGGAATTCAATTCCACTTAATAGACTTCTACGCATCATTATTGTAGGAAATATAACTGGAGAAAATTTATTGATAATTGCATTTTCAATTTGTTCTTTGGATATATAAGCATTTTGAATTTTCTCTATAAAAGTACAGGCATTACGATAACTAGTATCATTAGTAAAACATCTGATAAGGCATGAAACCATCCCTAAATCATCATTGGATTTAAGGTAATTCAGCTGTTCATGAAACCTGGTAGGAGAACTAATATCATCTGGATCATGAAATGTGATAAAATCTCCCTGTGCTTGCTGCAAACCATATTCTAATGAATTAAATAAGCCTTCATGTTCTACAAAAACATGATAATGAATTCTGTCATCCTGTATTTTTTTTATTTCTTCCTCAATATTTTCTATAGAATTATCATTAATAATAATAAGCTCCCAGTTTTCAAAAGTTTGATTACATATGCTTTTAATGGATTCAAAGATATACTGCTTACAATTGTATACTGGCATAATAACACTAATTTCTGGTTTCATAATTATTCACCTACTTTTTTATCTATTGATAGTATAGGATGTCAGATAGATTCTCTACTCTGTAGCCGTTGTGCAGGAGATTAAAAATAAATTCAAAGTCTTCTGCACCATCAATACGTTTATTCATACCTCCAGTTTTATCTATAATGTCACTGCGAAAAAGAAGCGTATTAAAATTCATGCAAGGCATAAAATCAACGGTATAGGAATACTCAATATCATCCTTGAATTTTATATAATTTCCACTGTCATTATAATTTGTACCTACAACACTATACATGAAATTGTTTCTTAAAAACTCAATCTGTTTTTCTATTCTTTTTGGATGGCTTTTACCTCCAATATTGTGAAATGCTATAAATTCTCCTTTAGAAAGATAAGCCCCTATATTATAAATCCAAGGAAATCCAACTTCCCTTGGTAGAGGTAAATATACTAAATCTTTAAATTTACCATTATTTTTATATGGTTCTGCCCATTTTCTAATAATGTCTTCTGTATCAATATCAGGCTGCTCATCTATAATAACTAATTCAAGATTATCGTAAGTTTGAGAGGCTATACTCTCCAAGGTTTCCTTGACTTTATCTGATATACCTTTTATTGGTACAACGATACTTGCTTGGCCTTCATTTTTTTTCCTTTTTTCTTTGTAGTCATGAGTTACGGTATCGTCCTCATAAAGACTGCGTGAAAATTGCTCATCATGGTTTCTGTAGAAATACAGGTTTTCATTTAAGTTCTCAACGATAAAGTCATGATGTACAATATTATTCACAAAAAAGAAATCATTAGAAAATAGAACTGCTTTATTGAAGCCAATGATTTCGTCGATAATATAGGCACGGATCATAAGTGTCCCATAGCATACACAGTGCTTAATATCAAACTTATAGTTTCTTTCAATTTCATTTGCATCAAAACTAATCCAGTTGCTGGTAGATATAACGTTTGATATATCATCGCGAAAAGATGAAAATACAGTACCTAATGCGGCAGTATTAGGATGTTTCTGAAGATATTTTACCTGCTTTTCAATTTTTTCATCATGACTAATGTCATCAGCGTCGTGGAATACAACATACTCTCCTTTTGATAGACATAAGCCAATATTTACGGCCCACTCGAAACCAAGATTTCTTGGTAGCCGTACATATATAAAGTCTGTAAACTTATCCGCATTTTCAGTAAGCCATTCATTTACAATAGTTTTTGTGTTATCCTGTGAACAATCATCTATCAAAATAATCTCTATATTAGAATAGGTTTGCCTTTTTAAACTTTCAAGAGTATCAATTATATAGCGATCATAATTATAGGCAGGGATAATTACGCTTACAAGTCCTGCTGCCCGATCATATAACATTGTCATTTTATATCACTCCTCTAGAAGTAAACCATTTTTTAAAGCGAGTTTATATAGTATACATAAATGATTCATTGAAACTACTCAAAGAAAACATTTTATTAACATCACATAATTAGCATATGAGTAAAATTATAAAATGTTCTGTTTATTCTTAATCTCAGTATAGCCTTGACAATGTTTAATAAAATTTAAAGATTTTTAAGAACTTTATAATCATTAGAATTTGGGTAAGAAGTATATGCCATCTAAAAATTATAACTATTCCATCCATTTTGAAAATAAAGCACCTTAGGATGAGTTACATTATTATTTTCACAATATGATACCTATCATAATATTATGAAAATATGGATTACTACATCCATTAGTTGGTTATTTTAACTTGCTGTAAAAAAGGAGAGAGCTTTATGAAGGTATTAGTTAGTGGCGGTGCAGGATTTATAGGATCTAATTTAGTAGATAAACTTATAAATCTAGGACACAATGTATGTATAATAGATAATTTATCTACTGGAAATATAAATAATGTAAATAAAAAAGCTAAATTATATATAAATGATATTTTGGATCCTAATGTATCAAAAATATTTGAAAAGGAAAAGTTTGATATAGTCTATCATCTAGCAGCGCAGATAGATGTGCAAAAATCTATAACGAATCCTATATTTGATTCTGATGTAAATGTATGTGGTACTATAAATATAATAAATAATTGTGTTAACTATAATGTTAAAAAAATAGTATATTCTTCTTCAGCAGCTGTCTATGGTCATCCCGGATACTTACCTATAGATGAAAAACATGGAATAAGCCCTATATCTTATTACGGATTATCTAAATATACTGCTGAAGAATATATAAAAGTATTTAGTAATTTAAATAATTTAGATTTCACCATACTTAGATATGCGAATGTATACGGAATAAGGCAAGATCCAAAGGGGGAAGGTGGCGTAATATCCACATTTATGAATAGTTTATTTAAAAAACAACCAATATATATATTTGGAGATGGTAGTGCCTTAAGAGATTACATCTTTGTAGAAGATATCGTTGACGCCAATATTGCAGCTCTCAGCAGTGGAGGCAAAGAGAGATTTAATATAGGCACTGGAGTTTATACTTCTGTCAAGGAACTAGCTGAAGACATGATAGATATCATTGGCCTAAAATGTAATATAGAGTATGAATCAGCTAGAAAAGGAGATATAACAAATTCATATTTTAATATTAGTAAAGCTAAAAATAAACTTAACTGGATTCCAAAATTTAGTTTGAAAGATGGACTAAAGAAAACTATAGAATATTATAGAAATAATCTAGAAGATTAAAAAGTAAAAAAGAAGAACGCAGCAAGTCTTAGTTGTTTGAGCAAATAGAGCCTGTAAAAAATTTTGTGTAAACTAAATAAAAGCACTCTTTCTAGGCAATAATTTGGAAAAATATAATGCTAAATATTTGCAATAAAGAGTGTTTTTTATGTCGAATATTTCTAAATAAATTGGTAGCTTAAAGGTGAAAGATGAAATATCTTTACCTAATATTGAAGATGATTTTTGTGAGAAGGTTAATGAGATAAGAATATATAATGGCGATAAATATATAAATGTAGATAAAGCTGAAGCGGGACAGATTTTTGCAATAACAGGTCTAAATTCTGCTAATGTAGGTGATGGAATTGGAACTTTGAAAGATAAAGCTACATATAATATGGTTCCCACTTTAAAATCAAAAGTTATATTTGATGAAAGTTTAAATGTAAAAGATGTTTTAAGGTATTTTAAAATTTTAGAAGCAGAAGATACGTCTTTAAATATAATTTGGAATGAAAAATTTCAAGAAATTCAAGTTTACATTATGGGTATTATCCAATTAGAAGTTTTAAAGAATTTGATGGAAGAAAGATTTCATATTTTAAGAGGAGTTTAAATAGAACATCGGACAAATTAAAGCACAATAAGACAGAAATAAAACATTATCTTTTGATATAATTTACAGGAAGTAGAAAAGTAGAAAATGCTTAATGTTATTATATGGAGGCCTCATTGGATGGGAGAATATTATAAAATTAGAGGAAAAGATATATATACTGATACTTTAGGAGAGGAATCATCTCCAGCACTGCTATTTATTCATGGTGGTCCTGGTGGAATCGGTGTCGTAGATTTTATTAAATATCAGGGGGATAGATTATCAAAGAACTTCAAAGTTATAGCTCCAGAGCAAAGGGGAGTATGGAGATCTGAAGCTATTTTAGAGGAAGAACATATTTCACTGGAGGATATTGTTAAAGACTTTGAAGAATTAAGAAAAAAATTACATATAAATAAATGGTCATTGCTTAGTCACTCGTTTGGTGGATATCTTGCTGTTCTTTATGCTAACTTATATCCTAATTCTATTGAATATATGATATATGAATGTCCATCTTTTGATTTTTCACTTTCAGAGCGTTCTATGCTAAATAAAGCAGCTAAAGAATTGATTAAATTAGGAAATTTATCATTGGCACAAAAGTATTTTAAGGCTTTAGGAGAAATTACAGATTATAAGGAAATCAATAGACTACTTATGAAGGCGTTAAATGAGCTTGGTGCTAACTGCAATAACTTTATGTGGTTTGGAAATGATAAGCAAATTATTGACAGAATAGCTATGAATGCTAAGGATTTATGGAACAAGTCCACCAATACAAGAATTAAATTATTGAAGGATTGGCGTATATATAATGATGTTTTTAATGGATTATCAAATGTAAACAAGCCTTCTTTATTAATTAAAGGTAAATATGATCCAGTAACCTGTGAAGTGCAAATGACAGAATTTATAAATCGAGTGCCAGATAAACAAGTAGTTACATTTAATTTTTCTGGTCATTATGTTAGAATTGAGGAACCTGATAAGTATTGTGAAGTTATAACAAATTACATATATAATAAGATGAAATACGTGTGATTTACGTTTTTATAATGAATGAACTTATTTTGAAAGGAGATGAGAAGCTTGGAAACAATCATGTTACTTAACAATACACTTGAATATATTGAAAGAAATTTGCATACGGCAATTAATATAGATGATATATCAAAAGTTGCATGTTCATCACGATATCACTTTCAGCGTGTTTTTCATTCATTAACAGGATTTACAGTAACTCAGTATATAAAAAATCGAAGACTTACCCTTGCCGCAGAGGAGTTGGTTTCAACAGACAGAAAAATAATTGATATAGCATTGAAATATGGTTATGAAAGTCCAGAAGCATTTACTAAAGCATTTAAAAGATTGCATGGAATATCACCATCAGCTTTAAAAAAGCTTAATGGAAAAATTAAAGCTTTTCCCAAAATCTCTTTTCAAATATCTATAAAAGGAGAGTGCGAAATCATTTATAGAATAGTTGAAAAAGAAGCATTTAAGGTATTTGGTACAGGATTTGAAACAACTAGAATTAATGATGCGGCTTATAAAGAAATACCAGAATTTATTAATAAGATTTTTAAAGATGGAACACATGATAGAATTAATGAAGTATTAGGTAATTCTAAAGGTAGTTTATTAGATGGATTTCATTATGACTTTAAAGAAAATGGTACAAGAAAATATATGATGGGATATGAAATACCTAGAACAGAGATATCAGATGAATTTACAATACTTCAAGTACCTAAGCTTACATGGGCAGTATTTGAAGGATATGGGGCTATGCCAGATAACTTGATTATACAGGATATATGGAGACGTATATATTCTGAATGGTTTCCATCCTCTGGATTTGAGCAAGTGGAAGGTCCATGTATTGAAAAAAATTTTTGGAATAATAAAAAACATGATGAATACAAATGCGAAGTATGGATTCCCGTAAAAACAAAGTCAATCAATTGGTGACTTCGTTGTTATGTTTACTAACTATCAATAAAATAAGAACAAACCACATCATGGAATGGTATATCCATGATGTGGTTTGTTTTTGAAATAAGGCAATGGGCATATATATGTAATGTTTTATGGTAAAATATACATGAGTTTATATGAATTTGGTGGATGATATGCTTAAAGATAAACTCTTTGATTTTTATATTAGGTGACATGTTTTTTATAAACTGTATTTAAGAGTATTTCATTAGAAAATAATTTTATATTTAAAGTATACTTAGAAATAAACATAGAATAAGGGGGAAGAAGAATTACTAAGAAAGTGATTCTTAGAAATATATGAATAATATTTTGGAAAATTCAATTAGTGATGTATTAGTTAAACCAATAGATACAGCTATGGTGCCTAAAAGTAATAAGGTGGATTCAAGAACTTTCTCTAGGTTACTTGATGATGATAAAGTTGTTGCCAGTTACAAAATGTATTGGCTTTTGGGGATATTAGAGGAAGTAACCTTAGGAAATACTGAAATAGAATTTAATACAATAGTAGCTAGAATGATAGTAGCAGCTTGGTATCCTATTATGCAATATAAATTAAGTTTTGGTGTTTTGGATAATTTAAAAAAGCCTATAAATTATGTAGCTTTGAAATACGGATTTACTTCAAATTGTGATGAAAGTGAACTTTTAAAATTCTTATGTGAAAGCGAGGATAAGGAACTAAAAAAAATGATGCGAGATTTAACTTGTATGGTTCCCTATAGATTACTATCTCCATTTTTTACAGATAAACTTAAAGGTAAAGACAAGAGTAGTAAAAATAAAATAATCGAAAAGCTATCTCTAGAAAGTGATATATGTTTTTATAAGATTATTAAAGAAGGCAAAAATAGAATTTTAATAAATGAATATTGGGCGCAGTATCTTAATGAAAACTATAGAGTAATAAAATCTTGGATATATTATAAACTTGTATGTTTTCTTCAAAAAAGAAATCCTAATGTTCCAGCTATAGCATTTAAACTTGAAGCACCCAAAAATAGAGATTTATCTTCAGCTACAAAGATTTGGAAAGAAATTATTGTTTCCAAGGGGCCTAAAGATATTTATACAGGTAAAGATTTTATAAAAGAAAACTATGAAATTTATGGGGGTCTTAGTATAGATCACTTCATACCTTGGAGTTTTGTACTTCATGATGAGATGTGGAATCTTGTGCCTACATTTAAAAATGTAAATAGTTCCAAAAGTGATAAGCTACTTAACTATAATAGATATATTGATGATTTTTGTGATATGCAGTATATGGCGGTTACATATATTTTAGAAAAAAGAAAGCAAAAAGATTTAGAAAGCTATATAGATGCTTTGAAAATAGAAAACTTTCAAGAATATTTAAAGTATAAGCCTAAAGAAGATTTTACTAAGAAACTAAAACAATGCATTTCACCACTTTACCAGATAGCTGAGAATCAAGGCTTTGAGGTGATGAATAGATTGTTTTAGAGAGGTATATGTAGCTAAATTTTCGGCATGAGGTAGTATAGAAGAATTGATATGTTTCTGTATACATTATATAAATATATTAAATTATATGAAAAATAATATATTCAAAATAAATATTAAAGGATAGTTAATAATTAACTATCCTTTAATTATTATATGCAATATATTACAAAAAATGATATAATTATAAATAAGTATTTATAATGTGTCATAATTTTGGATAAGCGCAAGTTTTAGCGTTGAGGGAGGAGAACCGATAATAAGTGGATATGCAGTTGATTGAAAAGGATTATGTTATACGAACAATACCTAAGTATTATAATAATATGGATATAAAAAGTATTGGGAGAAAACTGGATATACCGGAAGGTGATTTTTATGCAGATAGACTTACAATGTCAATATTAAGTGATAAATTAGTTGAAAGAGTATTTCAGCTATCTAAATATGAGGATTTGAAAAGCATTATTAATGAAGATAGTGATTTAAAGAGAATAAATTTCTTTAATGATTTACCTAAAGATTATTATAGTAGTGATCCTTTAGATAATGTTAAAGCTAAAAGCTTTGGAAAGTTTTATACTACATTACTTTCTCAATTGGATAATTTAGAAGAAAAGGATTTTGATGAAAGTGAACTAATAGAACCAGTAAAATTTGAAGAGAAAATGAGGCACAAAGCAAAATTAAATGAAGATATTATTAATGGTGGTATAGCATTAAAAAATGATATTGTTTCATTAAGAAAACGTGCTAATGCTTTAGATTATAGCAGTTATGATAAACTCTTACAGCGTATAGGAAGAATATATAGAAATATTCTTTGTAGTCAATATCCAGAAGATGAAGTTCTGTCGAGTATAAGATATAGAAAATTATATAATGTTCTATATAGTTGTGTACCTGATGAAATTAAAGAAGATTGTGAAGATATAGATATGTATGTAGAAGGAATAATTTATGACACAATAGCACATTGTTTAATTTTTAATAAGTAGAGGTTATATTTATGGAAAATCGTTTTTTTGATATTAATAGCAACATATATTTAAATTGCATATACATGTTATCTATATTATCAAAGAGTAATGAAACAATTAGTATAAAAAGATTACTAATATCTTTATATTTAATAAAAAAGCCAATAGTATGTATTAAGTTTTTGAAGAGAAGTAGTAAGAGTACTTTTTTAAAACATGTAGAGCTATTTGAATTAGATAATATTCAGACTGAAATGGATAAGTATTCATCAAAATTATTTATTACTGGGTTTAATGAAGCACTATTATTTTTAATTAGTAATGATATTGTTAGTTATGCACCAGATTCAATTAATCTAATAAAAGCAAATAAGTTTAAGAATTTAAAATTAAAAATATTACCAGAAGATTTAATTTATAAGGCTAAATATGTTAATAAAATAGTGGAAAGTTATTCTGAATCTGAGCTAGAAATAAAATTAATGAATTATGGAGAGAAAAATTATGAATAGTCCTTTATATATTAATAGAATTGCCTTACGGAATCCAATGGGTAAATGTGATGTAACATTGAGGAAAGGTCTTAATGTAATTTTATCTGATGATGTTTCAGTGGGAAATAGTAGTAGGGAAAAAATTGAGACAAGAAATAGTACAGGTAAAACTACATTTATTCATCTTATTGATTATGCATTAGGCAAAGAAAGATTTATTAATAACGTAAATGAATTTAATAAGAGCCTATTTGAGGATCAATATGTTATATGTGAGATTAGCATATATGACAAAAAATATACTATTTATAGAAGTATTTTAGATAATGATACTATCTCTATTTATGAAAATTGGATATTAAATTCAATCCTTAGTGAAGGCACAGAAGATACGGCATATGAAATCTTTGATTTAAATGGTTATATTAGTTTTATAGAGAATGAAATCTTTGATGGAAGAAATTATTTTAAAGATAAGCGAATAGTTTCTTATAGATCTATAATGAATTTTATAATTAGAGATCAATTTTTCGGATTTACCAAATATTATTCAGGAATAAAAGATGAAAAAGCTAAAGTTGGTAAAGAAAGAATAGAATTTTTATTTGGATTAACTACATTGAAGAAATTATTGATAAAGGAAAAAATAGATAAAAAAACTAAAGAAAAGAATGATTTGGTTACAGAATATAATGTTATAAGAAGTTATTTTTCAAAAATTATAAAACAAAACTCAACACAGATAAAAAGGGAAATAAGAACAAACCAAAAAACAATGGATGATTTGAAAAAGCAATTAGATGATTATAGTATAAAAATTTCTTCATTAGAAATTGAAAAGAGTCAGAAGAAAAAAGAAAAAGATAATTTAGAAGATAATTTAAAATCCCTAAATAATGATATTGCAGCAATTAAATCTAGAATAAGCAATTATGAAAAAGCATTGAATGAAAATAAAAATGAATTAAAGAAGTTAGACTATATAGGAACTTCCATAGAAATATTAAGTAATATTGATTTAGTTAAATGTCCGGTTGTAACAAAGTCAAAAGAATTAGGTATTAAAATAGATGTAAAGTGTCCAATAGCTGATAATGAAGAGAATAAATCTAAGAATAAGCAAATTATAGATACCAGAAGAAAGCTTATAGAATATGAGATAAGTGATTTAGAAAAAGCAATATTTATGCTACAAAGTCAGCTCGATGAGAAATTAAGTAAGCATAAAGTGATTAATAGTAGCATTGAAGAGGTAAGTTTAGATATAGGAAATGAAATTAATACTATTTTAGAGAATAGAGAGTTAACTTTTAATCAGCTAAAGGAAGTGGAATATAGCAATCAAAGATTAAAAGATAATATATCACAGTATGAATATTTAAATAACTTAAAAGACAGTAAAAATGAGAAAACAAAAGAAATAAAAGCAGAAAAAGAAAAAATAGATGAATTAAAGAATAAAGGATTTAATAGGATAGTTGAAATATATGATGATGTTGTTGTTTTTATAAGTAATGATTCTCGTAATGGTACTATAAATAAAAAAAATTTTGAACCTTTAATATTATTTAAAAATGGTGAGGAAGATACAGGAGCTGGTATAAAGAGTATTTCAATAATTGCATTTGATTTGACTATGTTAACTTATGCGTTAGAAAAGCAGTCTGAAGGCGAATCAAATCCTTATCTCAATTTATTGATACATGATTCACCAAAAAGGAATGATATTGATTTAAATATGTATAAAAGAGTTTTTGATTATGTAATTAAACTTGAAAATGATTATTCTAATATAGATTTTCAATATATTATAACTACATTAGATATATCAGAAAAAGTTAAAGAGGATAAGAAAAAATATATAAAATTATTGCTAGATAACTCGGGAGATGGAGGTAAATTATTTGGAATCACGATCAACATTTAGAGATAGAGAAATATTAATAAAAGGTATATCAACATATTATTCAGTTGAAGATATAAAAAGTTTAGCTAGGCTTTTAGATATTAGTGAAGCAGAGTATTTTAATGCTTATATTAGCAGTAATGAATTGGCAGATAAATTTGTAACTAGAGTATTTCAATTATCTAAAGAAAATCAGTTACTAGAAACTATTAAAGATAATGAAGATTTAAAAAGACCGAATATAATAAAAAATATATCAACAGATATTATAAATGTAGATAATAATGAAAATGAAGATGAAAGTTTTAATAGTTTAAAAATATTGCATTTATCGGATATTCATTTAGGAACTTCAGCTGAGGCAAGTAAGTATAAACTTCAACTAAAGACAGATTTAATAAGTAGACTTAAGGTTGAAAAAATAGATTTTTTAATATTATCGGGAGATATAACAAATGCATCTACTTTTGATGAATATGATGCAGCTTTTAAATTTATTGAAGATATTATAAAAAGTTTTAAAATTGATAGAAGTAAAATTATAATAGTTCCTGGAAATCATGATTTAAGTTGGGATGTATGTAAACGTGCATTAATTAAAGAGGATGAATTTAATAAGGAGATTTATAAATTAAGATTTGATAACTTCAGTAATTATTTTTATAGCAAGCTATGTGGTCAAGATTATCCTACTGAATATGAAAAACAAGGAATACTATATAAATATGAGGAAGAAAAAATAATTGTTTTAGGATTAAATTCTGCTTGGGAGATAGATCATATAAAGAAATTACGTGCATCAATAAATATGGAGTCTATGTCTGAATCTATAGGGAATATTATTATGGATAAAAAATATAATGATTGGTTAAAAATAGCTGTATTCCACCATTCAGTCACTGGAAAGGATTCTATGGATAATGGATTTTTAGAATTATTAGTTAGTAATAATTTTAAGGTTTGTATGCATGGGCATATACATGAGGCAAAATATGATTTTTATTCATATGGTAACAATAGAGAAATTGCTATTATTGGTGCAGGGACATTTGGAGCTCCAGCTGAGGAACATGTCTTAGGTGTTCCATTACAATATAATTTTATAGAATTGTCTCTAGATAATAAACAAATCAAAGTTAATACGAGAAGAAGAGAGAAAGTAGATGGCGCATGGGAGGCAGATGCACGTTGGGGGGATAAAGATAACCCTAAACCATTTTATAAAATTGATTTATCTAAAATAAATAATATTTAAATATTTATAATATTATTTTCATTTAGGGAATTGTTTGTGAATTATTGGTGGTTGTACGATGTTATCAATTAAATAAAAAGATCCCTCCAATATGGGGGGATACTTTTGATTAAAGAAATTATATTTGTTGTAATATCTTTCTAAGTCTTTCAACTTCACCATCTGGTAACTCATCTATTAAAAAGCTATCAGCTAAATCGTTCAGTATTCTTCTAGTTATATCAACACCTTTTTTTACTGGGTATTTTTGTGTAATATATGTTCGTAATATATTACCTATTTCATATACAGTATGTTCATCATATTGGCATAATGCTTGATATAATTTATCATCTTTTTCATTACCTATATGAGCAACTCTTAAATTGTTTTTTTCTACTTCATCATATCTGTTCATTTATTTAATACCCCCAATCGTACTTTTATTTTACTATTTAGTTATGGAATAATCCATATAAATCGTTTCTTTTAATATGTACACATTCAGCCATACTATGATGATAAGTACATAAAGTAACTAAATTATTATCATCTAATCTTTTGTCATAATTCTCATTGATAGGCGTTATATGATGGACTTGAACATTATTATTATATTGTCTTGGTAATGTGTTATGTAGGTTTCTAATACATATCTGACACAATGCTTTATCACGATTAATTATATCATTACGCTTATCTCTCCAAGCCTTTGTATTACGAAATTTACTAGCTACAGTTTGTTTCTTAGTATATACTTGTCTAATGTTATTCTTGCATTTAAAACCTCTCTCATGAATTCTACCACATTTACTACAACTTATTAACATATTAATTGTTCCTTTTTTTTCTTTAGTGTATATATTTTATATAGTGACAATTAAGTGACAGAATAAAATGTCGACCTTAAAGCGTTGATATTACTAGCTTTAGGAATAAGTGATAAAGTGACAACTAATTATAGAGAAAATATTAAAAATATTGTGTTTTTCAGACCAATTATTATATAGAATTGTTTATAATGTTTTGCTTGTAGTGGCATAGTTCTATATTGCCACTAATTTGTCACCAGTGTACGAGTTATATAAAAATATAATTGAATATAATATACAGTAAAATGATTATTAAATTCGTTTAAAGTGGCTATTTTAAAAGGCTGATACGATATATTAAGAGCTGAGATGTGAGATGATAATAATATACAAATACACGCAGGGTATGTGGAGACAAGCTATAGGGTTAAAGGGAAACACATGCGAGGCATTGAAAATACAGGGCCTATGTATTGAAAAAAAGTGAATATGTTTTCACACACAGGGCACATTGAAACGATAATTCTGATGACGTATTGTGATTCAGATAAGTAAAAGTAGGGTTTGACCACAATATGTTGTGGTTTGAGACGGATTTTGGGGCTAAAAATGAGCAAAAATATAGATAACATAGGGTAAAACAAGAAAACATAGAAAAGAAGAGGCTAAGTTTGGTCACGATTATGATGACACAACAAAGCCTCTTTTTTAATCACTATATGGATATATGACAGCGCAATGAAATGGTATTGGAAATGAGTTTAGGTGTTGCTTCTAGCTATTTATCCGAATTGATCCTCTGACAAAGTTTTTGTTTCTTCTGAATGATACTCATTGTCGATTTTGAAAAAAAGTATGGGAAATTGGGAGAAGATTTCATAGAGGGACATCACATAAAGCCTGTTAGCGAACTAAAAGAGGGGGAAAAAACAAAAGTTGAGGATATAGTTTTACTTTGCTCAAATTGTCATAAAATGATTCATAGAAAAAGACCATGGCTAAGTAGAGAAAAGCTAAAAACATTAATCGTTAAAAATATACACCCCAAAGATATAGAGAATAAAGATAGCATAAAAGCAACAACATAAATAAAGAGGAGAATATTGATGTAAGCAAGCTCAACTAAAGCTTCGCAAGGATTTCCGGAGTTGTTAGCAATCTGAAAACGACCTCCGTTGACACTATAATCGTTTTCAGGAAGAACCACCGGGAGCTGCAAACACTACATATAAGATTTTTATATGATGAATAGGTGTTTAGATGTATATATAAATTCAGGGGGTATTCCATATAGAAATAAATGGATTAAATCTTATAAAGATATATATCAAATATGTAAGAGTAAATGTAAGTTACTTGTAGAATTAAGCTATCTTCCAGAACAGAAATTAATAGCTTAAATGTTATAAAAAGAAGGAAACACTCCTAAAATGTAGAAATATCTACATTGAAAGGGGTAATCCTATGGATAAAATTGCAAGTAAATATTTATATGAAATGAACGAAATACAGGAACAATTTTTAGATGGTAATGGTAACATAAAAGAAGAATATAAAGGTAAAATACAAGATAAGTTTAATGAGGTTACATTGAATTATATTAATGAAATGAGAGTTGACATTGAAAATGGATATAATCCTAAAAATGAAAAATATAAAAAAGAATTAGTGAACTTAAAAATTTTATGGAATCTACTTGATGATTTTGGATTTGAATACAGCCGCATTTTATTTAATGAAATTAGCGAAGAAAATTGGAGGGCTCATGCAAAAACAAGATTGTTTATGATGTTTGTAAAATCACTTGGAGAAATAATATATTTATTAGAAGGAGGGTATTCTTCCTGTGCATTAGGACGAATTAGATATATTTATGAATTAGGAGTATATCTAGAAATTATAAATAAAAATTCTCAGGATATTTCTAGAAAGTTTTTGCAGTTTTCAAATAGTAATAGGATTAAATTGGCAAAGGAGCTTGAAAACCAAAGGCTGAAAAAAAAGGCAGTTAAAGATTTTAAAAAATTAAAAATTTATACAGACATATGGGATCCATATGGGTGGGCAAAAGATATTTTCCCAAATGAGAAAATTACATTTAGAAAATTAGCTAAAACTACTACATTATGTGAATATTACTCAATTTACACATTTTCTTCATGGTCAATCCATGCGGATATTTATGGTTCTGCAAACAATATAGATTTATATCCTAGTGAAAATGATGGAACTTGGGTCACAACTCCAAGTATTGTGGGGACAGATATTGTAATTATTCATTTATTATTATTTATTAATAAAATTACAATTAATTACTTTACTGTGGAAAATGAATGCATTAAGATTTTTGTTTCATTAGTAAACTCTAAGTTGATTGATAATATATTAGATACTCTAAAAGATAAATAATACAATGAATAGTATGCTAAGTATAAACATAAATAAAGTATTTTAGAAGTTAGCTTTTGTTATGTGTTCACAAAACAGACAGAACAACTAGCGAATGAGGTGGGTATATGGTTGATATAAGAGGACTAGATATAAGGAATGAAGCATAAAGATATAGCATCTAAATATGATCTATCCATCATGTAAAAATAGAAGTGCTATGATAATAAGGGAGATTAAAATGGAGAAAATAAAGCAATTAGGATTAATTATTTCTACTATATCTGCAATTTTAACTATAATTGTATTAATAATTAAGTTTGTATTAAATATGCCTTACCAATCAATAGAAAAATCATTAGGGATTAAAAAAATGATAACACTGAATCTAGACTTTTTTTAATGTTGATAACTATTTTATTTATAATATTTCTTTTTATATCTTTTCTTATGTTTAATAGTGGATACAGTTCAGAAAATAATATAAATAATTCAAACTCAATATTAGTATTAATACATGTGGTAGGAACAGGTGTATTATGAGGAATAACTTTTTCAAAGAATAAAGTCTTTGATAAGAATATATTAAGTTTTATAGATAACGCTAATGAAAAAACAAGTAAAAAGTATTTAAAATGTTCAAAGATATACTTGATATCAATAATATTTATTGATTGTTCTGTAATAATAGGATATTTTAAGATGCCTGGAGTTAACTATATTGATACTGGATGCTTGATGACTTCAGTAATTATAAGTATTATATTAGCTATAATAATATATTCTACATTTAAGTTAAAATCTATTTTAATGTCGTTGCAGAATAGAACTATTTATGTAAAAAATAATAAAATTCCAATGCGAGGATGTAAAATAATATATGTTAATGATAAGTATACTTGTATATATAGCGATTCGAAAATAATATATATAAATAACAATGATATATTAAAAATTGAGTCATTTTGTTTATAAGATTATAGAAGTTTATGATTTAAAGGAATTTTTAGAAAATATTAAAGAACTCCCATAAACAGTCTTTTTTATTTCATAAGATTAAGCTGATTGTAGAATTAAGTTATCCTATATAATAGAGATAAATATTATGAATATTATAAAAAGAAGGAAAACTTGCATTAAATTAAAAGAGTTTATATAGTATAATACTTCTTATTGATAATTTATTTTTGGGGGGATAACAAAAATGATATTAAGACATCGGGATTGGGATATTGAAAAGAATTTAGAAAGATCAATGACAATAAAAGAATTTATTAAAGATATAGTTTTAACAGATGTCAATAAGAAATACAAATATTATAGAATAACAATGAATGAATCTATTGATGGAAAAAAGAATTTTATTATTTATTACCAAGATAATAAAATTAAATCTCATCATTCTACAGGTATAGAATTTGATTATAAAAAAATGCTTAATAAGAAGATACATTCAGACTATTCAGAAAGAATTATTAGAGCTGAAGATATCATAAGTATGGATTTCGATTTTGAGCTTGAGAAAAAACATAAACAACTAAATAATAACAAAGTATATAAAATAGTTGAAGAATTAAAAAAAGAGTGGGAACAGGAAATGTTAGAGAGGGACAATATAAAAAAAGTATTTAAAGATAGTGTTAGTAAAGATGATTTAATCATATGTATAAGACAGCTTGTAGAAAATTTAGAAAAAGAAAATTTAGAAAACAGTAAGTTGCAACATCAGATAGATAGATGTAGGGAAAAAGAGGAGAATTTACAACAACAAATAAAATGGCTAGAGTATAGATTAGATAACAAAATATAATTTTAAAAAGAAACTTTCCAAACGGTTAGTTTCTTTTTTAGAGCAAGCTCAACTTAAGGTTTCGCAAAAATCCCCGGGGGACGTGAACAAATCGTAAATACAATTTGTTCTGCTAAACAGTTATAATTCTCATGTAGAGCATTATAGAAATATGCTTGAAGCTAATCCACAGTGGAGTCTTGTTGATGAAGGAATAAGTGGCATACAAACAGATAAAAGAACAGAATTTCAAGGGATGATAACTTTTATATTTAATTCTAGTATCATCCATTCACTAAAAGGTAAAGATGTGATAGAATTATACGTGGACAAAAATGCCGAAAAAGTTTGTTCGGACACATGTAGAAACTGTAGTGAAACTAAATAATTTCAAGGATGTAAATAATTTAAAACTATAAAAATCATGTATTTGCTATTGCTTTTTTAGAGTTGATGGCAAACTATTTTATTATACATATAATAGATTCAAATTTATTAACACTATCAAGTTTTAGGTTGTTAGTAATATCAATGATTTGAGGCCCTTGGGTGTATGTACACATATTCGAGGGCTTTCCTGTGTGGAAACATATAAATAGAGCAAAATGTTCCGGGCAATATATCCCAAAAGGCAATATGTGGAGTAAGTTTGTCTTTAGAAGAAGAGTATGTGAAAAAATACAGCAAGAAGATTTAGATTGTAATTAGAGGAGGATACATTATGAAAATTTCGAAGAAAGATGCGTTGATATGGTTTGAATTTTTTGCCATGTTGCCAGAAGAAGAAGAAGTTATGCCAAAACAACAAGAAATCATTTATGCTACCTTTGCACAAATTGAGGCAGCAATTGATCATAGAAATGATATGTTGATGTCAGAAATTAAGAATTTAAAAACTCTAGAAAATAGAACCCGTTTTGTAGGAAATGAAAGCAAATTCCCAAAAGGATGTCGTTCTTGTTTGTTGGGAACTGGTTTGAGTGCAATTAGAAAAACGAATAAATGTAATGCAGAGTGTAAGTTCTGTTATAATTATGGAGAATTAGATGATATGTTTCCTATTGGTGAAGGTATGTGGGAAATCGGAGGTACAAAATTTTATGAAAAGGATATTGACTTACTTCTTTCTATCCATAAGAAACCTACTGGCGTTGCCTACGTTTATTTAGAGCCATTTATGGAAATTGAAAAATATTATTCAGTTATAAAGAAATTTAGTGATGCTAAAGTTTATCAACATCTATATACAAATGGTACTTTAGCTACGGAAGAGACATTGAAAGCATTAGGTGAAGCTGGTCTTGACGAGATACGTTTCAACTTGGGTGCATCTAATTGTTCAGATAAAGTTATTGAAAATATTAAAATAGCAAAAAAATATATTAAAAATGTAGGCATTGAAACTCCAATGACTCCAGAGTTTTTTGAAGCCTTTTTTAAGAAAAAGCAAGCAATCTTAGGGACAAACCTTGATTTTATAAATTGTGCAGAGCTGCATTTAAATGAAAATAACATAGATAATTATTATGGGGACAATATGTATATTTCAAGACATGGCTACATATCTCCAATTTGGAGCAGGGAATTAACTTTGAAATTTATGAAAATAGCCGATGAAGAAAATTGGGATTTAGTAGTTCATGATTGCTCAAATCATACAAAATTTGCTAGAGATTTGAATTTGAGTAGTAAAGAGGGTAAGTGGTTTGGAGCAAGTAATTATGGCTGTGAATTTACTAGGACTCCATATGAAGCATTTTTACCAATACTACGTGATGACAATTTTAAATTTTTAAGTGAAGAAGAATTGCCTGAAGACTATAAGGCAGGAAAATTGCTTTTTTAGATAAATAAAGGTTATTAATATTGAAGAGAAAAATAGCGGAAATATTGAATTTTCCGCTATTTTTACATTGATGTACAAGTTATTATGAAATTTAATTGAAATTTATTTTTTAAGTATAATACCGGAAAAGTTATAGAATCATATGAGAAAAAACAAATAAAAAATTAATTGCATATAAGGAGAGGTATAGGACAGCATGTTAATTCCAGTAAAAATAGAAGACTCTATAGAAATAAAAGATATAGAAATAGAAAATACAAACTTTAAATCTTTAAATTTAAGAGAAGAACACATAGAAGAATTCTTAAGAAAAAACATAGACGTTATATTCGAAGATGAAACTCTTCTTGTAGTTGGAAAGCAAGTTGTAAATAAAGAAAATGGTAGAAGTGATCTAACAGCAGTAGATGAAAATGGTAATCTCGTACTTATTGAAATAAAAAGAGATGTTGAAGATATTAGACAAAGAAGAGAAGCTTTTGAATTTCAGGCTATAAGGTATGCTGCAAGTTATGCGAAAGTTAAAACTCCAGATGATTTAGCTGATAAAATATTTGCCTCATATATTGAAAAATACAAAGATGAATTTGAACTTGGAGAACTAACTGCTTATGAGAAAGCATCAAGGATTTTAAATGATTTTCTTGAAAAGAATAATGTATTGAAAACATTTAATTCAAAACAGAGAATAATACTTATATCATCATCATTCGATAAACAAACATTATTAGCTACGGCTTGGCTTATAGCTAATAATGTTGATATTAGTTGTTTTGATTTAAGTCCAATGAAAATAGCAGGGGAGTATTTTATAGATATTAATAAAATATTACCTCCACCAGCTTTAGAAGATTTTTATGTTGAGGTGGATGATAAGAGACAATCTACATGTACAACTAAAAGGAATACATCTATTACTAGAACTATACTTCCTGGAATGAATAAATTATTTGAGTGGAAAATTATTAAAACTGGAGATATTGTAGTGATTAAGAACAGAGATAATTCAGAAGCTACAGTTATTGATAGTAAATATGTTAATTTTAAAGGTGAAAAACTTACATTTAATAAATGGGGTCAAAAGGTTACAGGATGGTCTAGCATTGGAATTTATGATTGGGTTATAATTAAAGGGAAAGATAAAACTTTGTATGAAATGAGGCAAGAGAAGATGTTATCTCTTGAAAGGGAAATAGAATGATGTTATATATAACTAGCTTAGTATATTAATATTAGGCTAGTTTTTATTTTGAATATAATAATGCTATAGATGTATTAAAAAAAACCTATTGTAAAAAATAATATAGAAATTAGGTTTTAAGAAATCCCTTGATTTATAATAATTTTATTTTATAAATCAAGGAACGAAAATTCAGATTTATAAATAAAGGAGAGAAATTTATGTCAAACAAATTAAAAAATAAAAAAGAAAATGGTAATAAAAATAAAAAATCTAAAGAGCCAAATCCAGTTGTTATAGATGGAGATTCCAATATGTCAAAGCCAGTAAGAGGATTAAATTAAGGATTATATAATTTATAGATTAATGCGTAAGACCACTGTGCCTTGTGCCTGTGGATGTAAGCATTTTCAAGGGAATAAGTTCGATACTTATTCCCTTAAACTTTTAATTATGATAAAGTACAAAAATGTTGGTATTTAATCGTTATCTACAATAAAGATGAAGTTGAAAATAGCAATGATAATGTTATGAGTATTGGCTTAGATAATTTAGCTACTATAACCTTTTTATTTCTTAGTTTCCTGTTAGATATTATATATCAGTATTTTGTGCATTATAAAAAATATGATATAATAAAAAATAATATTTTGGCTAAACAAACCCCTCATACAGAATGTGTTACGAGGATTGAGAGGGTGAAAGGTTGATAGGTTTTGGTTTCTGAAACCCTGTTAAATAAATAAGAATAGCTATATTGTAGAGGGACCTATGGTAGAGAAAGATGCATTGTTAGTGAAAAATACTTATGAAAAATTATAAATATCGACTAAGTTGTCTTAGGTGATAATTTGGAAGGTATACGGATAAATGTTCCTAAGTATAGGAATGAAAATTGGGTACTTATCAAAAATGGATCAAAAAGATGGAGGTCATATTTAAAACTATGGAATCAGAATATTTAAGAAAAAATGAGTTAAGTGAAAAATTGTTAGCTTACTATGAAGAATCTTGTTTAGATCAGAGTGTTTTGATTGGGTCATTGATTTCACAAGAAGCAAAGGAATTTATTGTGAACAATGCTAATGCATTCATTTTTGGATTAATATCTGATCAATCTACAAAAGCTGAATTAGCGTGGTCTTTACCATTTCACTTAAAGAAAAGACTAGGTCATTATGATATGCACAAGATGGGTAGTGAGGGATATGAGCATGAAATAGAGGCGGCGATAAAAGATAAGCCTGCTTTACATAGATATCCAGGAAGAATAGCTAATTATCTTTATTTAGCGAGTAAGCATATTATAGATAATTATCAAGGAAATGCTGCTAATATTTGGTCAAGTACAGACAGTGCTAAAGAAATAATTGGCCGATTATGTGCTTTTAAAGGTATTAGTTCAAAAAAAGCTGCTCTTGGAACAATGTTATTAGTAAGAGATAAAGGCGTCTATGTAAAGGATGCTCATATTATTGATATTGCTTATGATATACATGTTAGAAGAGTCTTCTTAAGAATTGGATTGGTTAAGAGTGATACATTGGAGCAAGTGACTGAAGTGGCGAAACTAATTTATCCTGATTTTCCAGGAAAACTTACTACTCCTATTTGGGTTATTGGAAGGGAATATTGCCGACCAACAAACCCATTATGTGATAATTGTCCTATTTCTAACTTATGCGAAAGAAAAATTCATTTAGGCGGAGATATACGTGCATAATTAGATTGAAACTAATATTCATATTGAAGAGTTTTGTATGTCCCTCAGACTTTAGATTTGAGGGACTTTTTGGTTAAGATGGGTGAACTTTTATGCAAGACTTATGTTATACACTCCTAGACAATAGTCTAGGAGTTTTTTGTAATAGTATATATTTGTTTGGTAATATTAAGTCGTATTGACAAAATGTTGATATGGGGGTATGTTAAGTATAACTAGTATAAAAAGTAATACTTAAAGGAAGAGTGATATGAATAAAAAAGCTTCGGAAGATAAATATATGGGTTCTGTGAAGGTAGGTCCAAAGGGACAGATTGTTATTCCAAAGGAAGTGAGGGATATGTTTGATATTTCTTCAGGAGATACTTTAATTTTGCTTGCAGATGCTAAAAAAGGTATTGCAATTGAACGGTATGAGATTTTTTCTAAGATTGCTGATGCAATTTTTGCAGGTAAAGCGCGGGAGATTTATCCATCAGAATCGGAAGAAGATTCACTTACTTTTGCCAAAGAAATAAAAAAATTCAGTGAGCCTGGAGGAGAACATGATGAGTAAAATAGTATTTTTCAGTATTCCAGCTCATGGGCACACTAATCCTACTATAGCAGTAGTAGATGAATTAGTAAAACGTGGTCATGAAGTTTGGTATTATTCATTTTATGAATTTCAAGAGAAGATTGAAACTGCAGGTGCAAAATTTATTCCATGTGATAACTATTTGCCAGAACTTACACCGAATATAGAAAAGAAAGTAGGAAAGGATTTTGCAGCTCTTATAGAGATGGCAGCAGATATGACTATGAGTCTAGATGAAAAGGTATGTAGAGATCTTAAAGAATTTCAGCCACATTGTATAGTATCAGATTCTATATGTATTTGGGGAAAATTATTTGCAATAAAATTAAATGTACCATATATTTGCTCTACTACCACCTTTGCAATGAATAAATATACTTCAAAGCTAATAAAGCAGGGGTTAAAAGAAATGTTTCGTATGGTTATAGGTATTCCAAGAATTAATAAAAAGATAAAGCTGCTCCAGGAGAAAGGTTATAATGTAAAAAACTTTATAAGTATTATCCAAAATGACAATGATACTGATACAATTGTTTATACATCTAAAGAATTTCAGCCTATGGTAGAAACATTTTCAGATAAGTATGCTTTTGTAGGACCTTCTTTCCGAGTTCCAGAAGTTGAGCAAATTGAAAGGAAATATCCGCTGATTTATATTTCATTGGGGACTGTACTGAATCAAAATAGACATTTTTATGAAAACTGTATTAAGGCATTAGCTGATGTGGATTGCCAAGTTATCATGTCTGTTGGAGAGAAGGCAGATATTTTTAGTTTGGGTAAGTTACCAGATAATTTTAAAGTTTATCCTAAAGTTGAACAATTAAAAGTTTTACAAAAGACTGATGTGTTTATCACTCATTGTGGGATGAATAGCATAAGCGAAAGTTTATATTTTGGTGTACCATCAGTTTTATTCCCATTACACAGTGAACAAGCTATGGTGGCAAACCGAGTAGCAGAACTAAATGCTGGAAAAATATTAAAATCAGATGCTGTAAATAGTATCAGAGAAACTGTTCTACAAGTATTAAATGATATATCCTATAAAAAAAATGCAGAATTGATTTCTAAAGGCTTACAAAAAGCTGGAGGAGCTAGTGCAGCTGCAAATAAGATAGGGAAGGTTTGTAACGAAAGCACTACAAAATAAAGAGGTAGGAGATAAGATGCATTTCTTCAGGTAGCGAAGGCAAGGATTAAAGGTGTAGCATATGACTAAAAATGATTGTGAAGCGTGGGTTCATGGTCCAAGATATAAATTCAGAAAATCTTAAGATTGCATTCACTTATTCTTAAATTTTTGTTGATATTATAATCATGCCAATAATTAAATTTTGATTCAACAACAAGGGGGACTATTGTGTTAATAATTAGATATTTAATTGCCTATATTCGTACATGTATTATGTATGTTGCTCATACTGATTATTTAATTAACATTATTCGCATATGTATTTTATGTATTGTATTTCAAAAAGGATTTTATCTAAGGGCTAAGAAAAGGGAAGGAGGAGTTTCCCGTAAGCATCTTCTATGGGTATTTATTTTTTTATTGTATCTGGGAGCTGTTTATGGCGTAACAGGTATAGGAACAATTTTGGATGTGCAAAGGTTTGTTACCGCATCTACATCTGAATTTGATCGAATTTATTTAGTTCCATTCTCTAGTTCTGAGGTAATCATGCCGTATGTTTTGAATATTATAATGACGATACCATTAGGATTCTTGTTACCATTGATTTGGAAACAATTTCGAACAATTAAAAAGGTTGCCTTGTCGGGCTTTTTGTTATCCTTATGTATTGAGTTAAGTCAATTGTTCACTCAAAGTCGAACCACAACGACAGATGATTTAATTATGAACACTCTAGGAGCTATTATCGGATATTTTATTTTTAAAGCATTCTTTCACATCATCTTGAAAAAAAATAGCAACGAAAAAGATGAAATAACATCATCTTCAGTTGTCATCAAACACGAAGCAATCTTTTATTTAGTATTATCATTTTTGGGAATGTTTTTATTTTCTATCTAGGGCTTTTCGCCATCAATAATACTTGATAAAAAATAAAGTCAATATATTATAAATATAATTATTAACAATTGTAATTTAAGCTGATGTTTACAAGGAGAAAAAAAGTATGAGTATGGCCGAATTAAAGCTATTGTTCTCAGCGGAGAAGCTAGATGCTCTCCGCTTTTTATTATGGGAAAAATAGGAAAATGCTGCAATAGTTAAAAAAAGGAAGATTTTTTTGGTTATTTGGAATTTTAGGCTTACTATAGTCACTACATGAGATTGACTGTAATATAAACAGTATGCTATAACGGAGACATTAACTCCACTAATAAAATACTGTGAACCATACCATAATTTCAATATGGACAAGCAAAATAATAAGTTACTAAAATTATAGGCTATTTCTTTCCTATAGAGATGAATGATTTTTGGTACTTAACAGCAATTTGGGGATTTAGGTAATAAACAGAGTTCTTGGCTTAAGAGGGAGTTTTTACTCTCTCTGAAGCTTATTAACAGAATTCTTAGGAGTTCTACTCCTTAGAAGTCGTTATCCTTTAGGAGAAATCGTTATCCAGGGACGTATCCGCTCTTTACTCCCACTTTAAAGAAAAGCAGAGAGTCCAAATCTTCGATTTGGTGCGAATCGCTTTCACAGAGTGCGATGGGAGTATTGGAGCGGGTAGTCATCGGATAAATATAAGCATTATATGGAACCAATAAAGCACTAGCAGAAAGAAAGTTAGCCATATGTATGTCAAAAGGAGGTGAATTTTAAGGCAATCATAAGGCGGTTAAAAGTGTTGTCAAAGAGAAAGACGGAAAAGTTTATTAGTAACCTTATTATCGATGATATCACTACCTCTTTATAGAAAAGATGAATGAATCAGAAAAGGAATATCCTAAGCAAAAATACTGACTAAAGCATCATATAATCAGGCTTCATCCAATGAAAATGCCTTACTGTGGGCTACTATTAGAGATGCAACATCTGAGTAAGCAGCATGTGATACTTAAGTCAGTGGGACAAGCTCTGGTAACAATACAATTAATGTAATGCTCTGTAAAAAATGAACAAACTAACCTTCTCTAATGTCCTTTTAAGAATAATTAACATTAGGATACTCCAATTAAAAGTTACTATTAACTTAATCAAAATAAGTTATATGGCCTAGCTGCTGGCTACAGAATTTATAATGTAAAGGAGCATAGGTATGAAAAGATCTTATTTTAAAAGGATTATGGCATCTATTATTATCATCTGTACAATTTTTTGTTTCACTTCAATTTCTACTGTAAAAGCTGATGATAACAGTGATGCTACAGTAGTTGGAAATGATTATCCCATAGTTATGGTACATGGATGCTTTGGTTGGGGAAGCAATGAAGGAGCTGGTCTCTATTACTGGGGAGGTAAAGAAAGCCTGACTCAAAAGCTTACCGAGAAGGGTTATACTGTATATTCTCCATCTATCGGACCTGTTTCAAGTAACTGGGATAGGGCATGTGAGCTGTATACATATATTGTAGGCGGCACAGTTGATTATGGTGAATCACATTCTAAAAAATGTGGACATGCAAGATACGGACGTAGTTATCCAGGCGTGTACAAACAAATTGGAACAAAAGATTCATCTGGAAATATTAGAAAAATTCATCTAATTGGACACAGTATGGGAGGACAGACAATACGTCTATTGGCACAGCTTTTGGAAAATGGAGATCCTG
This sequence comes from Clostridium sporogenes, assembly GCF_001889325.1. Lineage (NCBI taxonomy): Bacteria > Bacillati > Bacillota > Clostridia > Eubacteriales > Clostridiaceae > Clostridium > Clostridium sporogenes. The sequence goes on from NZ_CP013243.1 coordinate 4,369,263, forward strand.
ATGAATTAGCATTTACCACAGACGGAAGTATCAATTCCCTTTTTACTGGGGGCAAAGCATGGGTATCCAGTATTACATCTATTGCTACTCCACATGATGGAAGTCAGGAAGCACATATAAAATATGGTATTGAGCCTCTCACACATCAATTTGTTGCAGCTATTGCCGCAATAAAAGGAAAAAATGTTAATTTAGGTGACCTAGATTACGATTTTCAATTAGATCAGTGGGGTCTTAGAAGAAACCCTGGTGAATCACGTTTAGCCTACAACAATAGAGTAATTAAAAGTGGAATTTGGAAAAAAACCAAGGATTTAAGTGTTTGGGATTTGTCACCGGAAGGAGCCCAGGAATTTAATTCCTACGTTAAGGCACAAAGTGATATCAATTATTTTTCAATTGCATGTGTAAATACTCATGAAGATAGATTGACTCATTTTCAAGTGCCAAATAAAAATATGAATCCTATTCTTGTAAAAAGCTCCATATTTATGGGGAGGTATACAAACAATAAGAGTGGTGAAGTTCCTATAGATAAAAGCTGGTGGAGAAATGATGGCGTTGTGAGTGTAATATCAGCTACAAATCCTAAGGTCGGTTCATCAGACCAAATAGTTGATTATAGCGGAACTGCAGTAAAGGGTACATGGAATTATCTTGGTGAATTTGATAATACAGATCATATTGAAGTTTGTGGAATGAAATATGATCGAAATAGAATTGAACAAATGTATTTCAATGTGGCAGAAATGCTTTCAAAACTTTCTGTTGAATAATTCATAAAATTTGATATCAAGAAATTATTAATAATAAACTATACACTAAAACACCAGACTTTAAATATGCATTATGATAGGGATAAACGGAGGTAAGAATATTATGAAAAATGGATATAAGACAGCACAGGTAGCAAAGATAATAGGTATACATCCTAATACAGTGAGATTGTATGAAAAACTAGAATTGATACCTGAACCTCAAAGATTATCCAATGGATATCGAGTTTTCTCAGATTTTCATATTGCACAATTTAAGCTGGCTAGGACAGCGCTTAAAGTGGAGGTGCTGCAAAGTGGTCTTAGGAAAAATATGATTAATATTATTAAATTATCTGCCCAAGGTGAATTCCAAAAGGCAATTGTATCTACTAATAACTATATAGATCAAGTCAAAATAGAACAAGAAAATGCAGAAGAGGCAATAAAAATTACAAAAAAATTACTCTCTGGTATACAGGAGACAGAAGATAATGTAGCTTTCACAAGAAAACAAACTGCAGATTACTTGAATATTACCATAGATACATTAAGAAATTGGGAGATGAATGGGTTATTTTCTGTGAAAAGAAAACAAAATGGATATCGGGTATACACTAAAAGTGATATTCAATTATTGAAGATAATACGTTCTTTACGTTGTGCAAATTATTCTCTTGCAGCAATTTTGCGCATGGTAAGTGAGCTATCCAATAATTCAGAAATCGATATACGAGAAGTTATTGATACCCCAAAAACTGATGAAGATATTGTAACAGTATGTGATGAGCTTCTTACTTCACTAAGTAACGCAAAGTTATATGCAAATTGTGTTTTAAGTCAGCTAAAAGCCATGCAGGAAAAATTTAATATAAATCCTACAGTATAACACCAGACTTTATTCTGGTGTTATTCTTTTTTATGTATTAAAAAATAGGAGGTTTTTAGACATGGAAATAGTTAAAATTCATGGCTTATGCAAATCATACGGAAATATACAAGCTGTAAATAAGGTTAGCATATCCGTTAAAAGTGGAGAAGTATTTGGATTACTTGGCGCTAATGGAGCAGGAAAAAGTACCACCATTGAATGTATTTTAGGTACGAAAAAATTTGATAGCGGCTCAATTTCTATTTTAGGAATGAATCCACAAACACAGAGAAAGGAGTTATATCAGAGGGTTGGAGTCCAATTTCAAGAATCAAATTATCAAGACAAACTAACAGTAGCAGAACTTTGTGAAGTTACACAAGCTCTTTACAAACAGCCAGCAGATTATGAAGAATTGCTAAAACAGTTTGGCATTTCAGATAAATGTAAAAGTCAAGTCAGTGAGCTATCAGGGGGACAAAAGCAGCGTCTATTTATTATACTTGCTTTAATTCCTAACCCAAAAGTTGTGTTTTTAGATGAACTGACTACAGGACTTGACACTAGAGCAAGGAGAGAAGTATGGAAAGGACTTTTAGATTTAAAAAAGAAAGGACTTACTATCTTTTTAACTTCACACTTCATGGATGAGGTAGAAGTATTGTGTGATAGGATTTGTATTCTTAAAAAAGGAGAAAGCATTTTCTATGGAACGGTGCAGGAAGCAATTGCAAAAAGCCCATATGAAAAATTTGAAGAAGCATATTTATGGTATACAGATGAGAGGGGAGAGAATTAATGAGAGCATTTAAAAAAATGTTGAAAACAGAGATGAAATTATCACTGAGAGGAATGGATATGTTTATTTTTGCAATTTGCATGCCAGTAGTGGTAACAATCCTTATTGGTATAATCTATGGGGATAAATCAGCATTTAATGGTGCGGAATATACTTTTTTAGAGCAATCATTTGGAGCTATTACTACAATTGCAATATGTGCAGGTGGTGTCATGGGATTACCATTGGTGGTATCCGATTATCGGCATAAAAAAATTCTAAAAAGGTTTAAAGTAACACCTATAAGCCCAGCTATGATTTTAATAGTGCAGGTAGTAATTTATGCATCTTACGCTATTGTTTCACTTATACTTGTTTATGCTGCTGCAGTAATTTTCCTTGGCTTTCGATTAAATGGTTCTTGGATCCAGTTTTTAGCTTCTTATTTTTTAGTAATGGGTTCTATGTTTAGTATAGGGCTTATGGTGGGCGGAATTGCTCCAAATTTAAAGACAGCAAGTGTTGTAGCGAGTATATTATATTTCCCTATGTTGATTTTTTCAGGAGCAACGCTGCCTTATGAAATTATGCCAAGGGCACTTCAAAAGTGTTCCAATATACTACCCTTAACGCAAGGAATAAAGCTTTTAAAAGCGTCTTCACTTGGCTTGACTGTAGATAGTATAATTACGCCAATTATTGTGATGATTGCCCTTATGGTAATATGTACTAGTATAGCTATTCGATTTTTCAAATGGGAATAATGATAAATCACATGATGATGGATTATTTAAAAATAACTTACCATATGTAAGATAAATAGAAATACTTTTTATTATTACTACACAGATATATACAATCCCTAAATGGAGTATTCTTATTTTAAAGTAATACTAACTTAGTATATTAATATTAGGCTAGTTTTTATTTTCAATATAATAATGTTATAAAATAATCTAGGAGCTTACTATTTTTGAAGATAGTTAATTAATATTTTTTAGTATACATCTTAAGAAAATAAATTAGAAATTCTCGTTAAGTGAACTGTTTTCTATCGATATATGTATTTGATTTTTTAAAATTATTTTTAGATATAAATTATATGCAAATACTTTACATAAAAATATTTTGGTATTATAATACAAAATATCATATAATTGTTATAAGGATTTAATTCACATAACAATAGTATAAAGTATTTAAAATAACAATTAGGGGGAATTATAAATGAATGCTATATTAAAGAGAAGAAGTATAAGAAAATACAAGGATAAAAAGATAAGTGATGATATTGTTGAAGAATTATTAAGAGCAGGAATGGCAGCACCTTCTGCTGTAAATGAACAACCTTGCCAATTTATAGTCTTAAGAGATAAAGAAACTATGAAAAAGATAACTAAAGTCCATGAGTATTCAAAGATGTTATTAGAGGCAGATGTTGCCATTGTAGTTTGTGGAGATAAATCAAAAGAATTAGTAGATGATTTTTGGATACAAGATTGTTCAGCAGCTACAGAAAATATATTAATAGAGGCACAAGATAAGGGATTAGGTGCAGTATGGTTAGGGGTTTATCCAATAAAAGAGAGAATAGATGGAATAAAAGAAATTCTAAATTTACCAGAAGGTATAACTCCTTTATCTGTAGTTCCTATAGGATATCCAGACGAAAAAAAGGAGCCAGCAGATAGATTTAATAAAGAAAGAGTACATTACGATAGATGGTAGCAAGCTCAACTGGAGCCCCGGGGGTTGTGAATAATGTTTGATTTAGGAAGACTAGTGAGGTAATCGCTGGTCTTTTTATTTTGGATTGAAAGTTAATTTGATACATAATTAGTTTGCAAATTAATTAAAGGGTATTAATTACTAACTTTTGCGTTTTTATGGAAAGTAAATTTGACATTTCCAAAACTAGGAGTTATTCTATAAATGGAAAGTTTACTTTCCTTAACATAGAGGAGGAAGTGTAATTGTGAAAAACAGACTAGAAGAAATAAGGAAACAAAGAGGGATAAAGCAGGAAGAATTGGCTAAAGTAGTAGAGGTATCAAGACAAACAATAGGTTCTTTGGAAAATGGAAGATACAATCCATCAATTGTTTTAGCCTTCAAAATTTCACGATACTTTGGTGTGTTAATTGAAGAAATTTTTATATATGAGGAGGAACAAAAATGAAAAAAAGTATGTTTTATACTGGAATAGGATATCTTATTTGTTCTATTGCTTTAATATTATTTGCAAAGTTAGGACCAGATGTATCTTTTAAAGGAGTAATTATTGGATTTGCTAGTTCTTTGATTTTACCAGGAGCTATTATGATATATAAATATATAAGATGGACAAAGCCACAAAATATACCAATTTATGAAGCCAGAATCAAAGAAGAACAAATTAATCTTTATGATGAAAGAAAGATAATGATAAGAGATAAATCAGGATATATAACATATACAATTATGACTTGGGTACTATTATTTGCTAATTTGATATTTTCAACCATGAGAATTAAAACAATTGTTTTAGTAGTATTATGGTCACTTTGGCTGTTTCAATATATATGTGGTGTTGTTGTTTTTAAGTATTTGGAGAAAAAACTATAAACAAAGATTATGAAACTAGTGTATGTTAGTTCAGTATATTATACAAAAGAAGATTATAAATATATAATTGTAATAGACATTGTGATAATGTATTTGATCCATTCATTTTAGAGAATAGGAGATAGAAATAAATGATATTGAGTGTAAGTAGAAGGACTGATATACCAGCTTTTTATAGTGAGTGGTTTTTCAATAGAATAAAAGAAGGGTTTGTGTTAGTAAGAAATCCCTTTAATGCAAAGCAAATTAGCAAAATAAATTTAAGTCCAAAGGTAATAGATTGCATAGTATTTTGGACTAAAAATCCTAAAAAAATGATAAAAAGATTGGATGAAATTAAAGAATATAATTATTACTTTCAATTTACTTTAAACTCATATGATAAAACTTTAGAAAAAAATGTTCCTGAGAAGAAATATTTAATATATACATTTATAGAATTGTCACAAAAAATTGGTAAAGACAAAGTAATATGGAGGTATGATCCTATAATATTAACTGATAAATTTACAAAAGAATATCATTATAAATGGTTTGAGTACCTTGCAAAAAGATTAAATCCATATACAAATAAATGTATTATTAGTTTTTTAGACTTATATAAAAAAACTGAACGTAATTTAAGGAAAATAAATATTTTACCATTAAAGAAAGATGATATGATTGATTTAGCTGATAAGTTCTCAAAAATAGCTTCTAAATATAATTTAATTATTGAAACTTGTTCAGAAGAAATAGAACTATCTAAGTTTAATATTAATCATGGGAAGTGTATAGATGATAAATTGATTTCTCATATTACTGGTGAAAAATTATCTATAGATAAGGATCCAAACCAAAGAGAAATTTGTGGATGTGTAAAAAGTATTGATATAGGCGCATATAATACATGCAATCACGATTGTTTGTATTGTTATGCTAATTTTAATAGGGAAATTGTTGAAAAAAATCTGTTAAAACATAATAAAAAATCGCTATTATTATTTGGTGACTTAAATGGAGATGAACAAATTATAGATAGAAAAATGAAATCATATAGAGTAGGTCAAATTTCTTTTTTATAAAAAATATTACATTTTTTTATATTATTTTTAAGATTATATTGACATTATTGTAACGGCATGATATCATAACATAAACTTACCAAGAGGGGGATTATTATGAATATTAAAATAAATATATCTGTTTCAAAATTGAATAATCTACTCTTATTAGCTAACTTAAGATAGCGATTGCATATATAGATACGTTACATACTACTATAGATGCAATCGCCAAAACAGGCGTTTTGCATCTATGGTGGCTAATTATTTGTATTGAAATAAATGGAGTCCCATAGATAGACTATGGGACTTTTGTAATATCCTAGGTAAAAAAGTCTCATAGTATAAACTGTGGGGCTTTTTTATTTATAAATTTTAATATTTGGAAAATTCAGATAAATAATTTAGGAGGAATAGACATGAAAAAATCCAGAGAACAATGGGGGACAAAAGCAGGATTCCTACTTGCAGCTATTGGTTCTGCTGTAGGACTAGGGAATATATGGAGATTTCCTTATGTAGCTTATTCAAATGGAGGTGGAGCATTTTTAATACCATATTTTTTCGCTATATTTACAGCAGGAATACCTTTATTAATTCTTGAATATGGAATGGGACATAAATTTAGAGGTTCAACACCACTAGCCATATCAAGAGCAAATAAAAAGTGGGAATGGCTTGGTTGGTGGCCTATAATTAGTGCAGTTATAATTTTATCCTATTATTCAATGATTTTGAGTTTGGCGATGAAGTACTTAACATTAAGCTTTAATAAAGTATGGGGAAATGACACTAACAGTTATTTTTATGATGAAGTATTAAAAGTATCATCATCACCCTTCGATTTTGGTGGATTAATTATTCCAATACTAATAGGAATAACTTTAGTTTGGTTAATTAACTGGTTTATATGTTATAAAGGAATAAAAGCTGGAATTGAGAAATTAAGCAAAATATTATTACCAGCTCTATTAATAATAATGATAATTATAGTAATAAAAGGGATAACCTTAAAAGGGGCTTCTTTAGGCTTAAACACACTGTTTACACCTGATTGGCAAAAAGTTAAAGATCCTAAAGTTTGGATTGCAGCATATGGACAAGTATTCTTTTCATTAAGCATAGCTACAGGAATTATGATGACTTATTCCAGTTATCTTCCTAAAAAAACAGATATAAATAATAGTGCATTCATGACTGCTTTTGCTAATTGCGGATTCGAATTTTTATCTGCCATAGGGGTTTTTGCAATACTTGGGTTCATGGCAACCAATCAAGGAGTATCTATTGATAAAGTTGCATCTGGTGGTATAGGCCTTGCATTCATAGCATTCCCTAAAGTATTTTCAGTAATGGGCACCTGGGGAAATATACTATCTGTATTATTCTTTACTTGCTTAATATTTGCAGGATTAACATCAGCAGTATCCTTAGTTGAGGCAATCTCCTCAGCTATAATAGATAAAACAGCATGGGAACGTAAAAAAGTAGTAACAGGAATCTTGTTAGTTGGATTTATTATAAGTATCTTATTTGCAACTAGAGCAGGATTATACCTATTAGATATTATGGACAACTTTATTAATAATTATGGAGTAGTTGTAGTTGGATTACTAGAGACTATTTTAGTAGGATGGATTGTAAAACCTAAAACCATTCGTGATCATACAAATTCAGTATCTTATTATAGAATAGGAAAATGGTGGGATATAATTATCAAATGTATAAACCCAATTGTTTTAACTTTCATTCTAGTACAAAGTCTTATTACAGAAATGCGTACACCTTATGGTGGATACAATTTATTGGCATTGTTTGTTTATGGATGGGGAGTTATTTTAATAGGAATTACCGGAGCAATTTTAATAAGTAAACAACCTTGGCGACATAATATTAATTTAAAAAATGAATAAAGGTAGGGTGATAAAAATGACATTAAGTGCAATGATATTCTTCGGTATAGGTGCAACAGTACTTTGGGGAGGATTATTGACTACTATAATAATTTCAATGAAAAAAGATACTTATTCAGAAAACAGCAAAATACAAAATTAAAATTAATAGATTTGGAGTGTTAAATGAAAGTATAAGCTGTTTTATTATAGAAGAACTTAATAAGAGGGTCTGTCATATTTTAATGACAGACCCTCTGCAATTTGCGTAAGATTATATCACAGGAATAGATTTATATATTAATCGTTTTTATTTAACCATTTATTAAGTACTTCTATATATTTTTCATTTTCTTCTACGAATGGCATATGACGGCTAAATTCAAATAATTCCCATTCTGAATTAGGAATTTTATCATACATTGTTTTTGCAACAAGTGGTGAGCAAAGATCAAGTAAACCGCTAGTTATTAGACAAGGTTCCTTTATATCTTCAATTTCTTTCATAAAATCAAAGTTTTTTAATGTACCAGATGGGCTAAATTCATTTTGACCCCATGCAGTTACATAAGCTTCTGTTCCAGCAACTTTTGGACGTCTTAAGCATTCTGGTGAATCCGGTCCTACTGCGCCTGCACAGTGACGAAGCATGAATTCTGCTTCTGCCTCTTGATATTCTTTTGAAGAATAATCTCCAGCTTTTTCTGCTTTTGCAATGGCATCTTGCATTTCCTGTGGAAGGTATGCAACTCTTCTACGCTGTTCTTTTTCCCATAATGAAGCAGCTGGTAAAGTGCTGGATAAGATGTAACTTTTGATTCCTTCAGGTTTATATTCACAAGCGTATTGAATTGCTTGCATTCCTCCCCAGGATTGTCCTAATAAGTGAATTTCATCTAAGCCTAAGTGTTTACGTAATTGAATTAATTCTTCAATCCAAGTTTTTGCATTCCATAAGTCAGGACGAGAAGGTGTTGAGGATAATCCGCATCCTAATTGGTCATACATAATAACTGCACGTCCATCTTCTGCAACTTTGTCAAGTACTTCAAAATAATTATGTGTAGAACCTGGTCCGCCGTGTAATAAAACCAATGGCTTTTTATTTCCTGTACATTCACCTACTATACGATAATAAGTTTTATATTCTAGATATGGCATATAACCTTCAGTAATTTTCATAATCAATCTCCTTATCTATATCTTGTAATTAGTTTTAGTTGTTAAAGGATTCATAGAAATTTTTAAGCAATTTCTTTATCTTTATTTGGATTCAGGAACAACAATTAAGTCCTTTGTATATTTATTTAATACCTCGCAGCCATCTTCAGTTGTGATAACAAGGTCTTCAATACGAACACCTATTCCTTCTTCTGGAAGATAAATTCCTGGTTCAACAGAGAAACATTGGCCTGGTTTGATGATATCCTCATTTACAGAAGAAACATCACCAAATTCGTGGTCTTCCAAACCACAGGAATGTCCTGTTCTGTGTGTGAAATATTTTCCGTATCCTTTTTCTTCAATGTAGTTTCTTGCAGCTAAATCTACGTCACACATTCTGTTTCCAGGTTTTGCAGCAGCAATACCTCTTAAGTTTGCTTCTACAACGATGTCATAGATTTCTTTTTGCCTTTCAGAAACTTCACCGATAAATACAGTTCTTGTCATATCAGAAGCATAGTTTTTGTAGAAGCCTCCAATATCAAGGATAACGCAGTCACCATATTTTCCTTTTGTATCATCTGTCACATGGTGTGGATCTGCTGCTCCCTTAGCATATGCTGTAATAGGGTCGAAAGATACTTCGTTAATACCATGTTTTTTGTAAATTTCGCGAACCTTAGTATTTAATTCTTTTTCAGATAAACCTTTTCCTACCCATGGAATTAATTCATCCATTACAAGGTCATTTAATCTTGAAGATTCTCTCAAAATAGCGATTTCTTCTTCATCTTTAATCATTCTTACATAGTCAACAATAAAGGAACCGTTTACAAATTTGCTTCCTCCACCAAGTTCTTGTAATCTTAATAAGAATTTAGATGGCCATACTTTATCGATACCTATAATTTTATCTTTTTCTACAAATTTAGATAAGATTTCAACTCCGTCTTGGATATCGTTGTACCATACTATTTCTACGCCAAGATCTTCTTCCTGTGGGAATAATTCATTAATAACAATTTTGTGATTTCCATTAACATTTAAGTACAATGCTAATAATCTTTCTCCCGGAATAATCCATTTTCCTGTTAAATAAAAAATAGCTGTGGGATCAGAGATAATCATTTGCGGAATATCATTTTCTTTCATAGATTTTAATACTCTGTTCAGTTTATTTATATCCATAGGTATTCCCTCCTATATTTAGTTATTAAATACTAATATAATAATATGCTTGTCTACAAATGTCAATGAAGATACTAGAATTATTGCAATGAATTATTTTAAATCTTTCCTTTTTAAAAATTTTTAATTTTTTTAATTTTTTATAGAGATTTTTAGAATATTATATGATATAATGATGAAAAATAATATTTTTTTAGTATATGTGTAATAAAATAAATTTTAATGTTATAACGTGGTGTTACGCTTAATGTAGAATATACAGGCTTTAAGAGAATAAATTTATTTGAATTATAAATAATGTTGGTATAGTAATACTAAAAAACAATTTAAATATAATTTAACTTTAATTTTTACTAAATATTTACTTTTATTAAATAAAAAAGAAAAGGATACCATATGGTATTTGAAATTATTTCATATCCTCTGTAAAAAGAGGCGGGGGAATAGTTTTTAAAATACACACGCAATATTAATTTTTTATAGGGGGAATAAAAAATGGAAAACACAAACAAAAAACCATTTGGGTTCTATGTATGCTCAGTTGCTTTCACACTTGAAAGATTTGCATTCTACTCAGCAAAATGGCTACTTGCAGTATTCGTAGTTGCTAAAATAGCGGACGGAGGACTTGGTCTTTCTGCTGCAGAAGCAGCAAAAATGTCTGCAAATTTAGTTGCATTTACTTATGCTGCACCATTAATAGGGGCATTTATATCCGACCGTTTTGTAGGTGCTAGATACCTTGTTCCAATCGGGATGGTTTTAATGGGGGCAGGTTATTTAGTAGGATGGCAAGCTTCAAGTGCTGGCATGGTTAACTTAATGATTGTCCTAGTTTCTCTTGGTACAGGCTTATTTAAATGTCAAACAAACGCTATTACAGGTAGACTTTTTGATGATCCAAGACAATTAGATAGTGCTTTCTCTGTTCAATATTCTTTTGTTAATATTGGTTCTTTCATTGGTACAACAATTATCGGTGTACTTGTAGGAACTAAGGGATATGCTTTCTGTTTCTTAGTTTGTGGAATAATGATGTTTATTGATGCCGCTTGGTTTACTTTTGGATGGAGATTTTTAGGAGAAACAGGTAAAAAGCCATTCAAAATTGATGAACACGAAGAAGTAAAAGCAAAAGAAACTAAGGAAGAAAAGAAGCCACTTACATCAATAGAAAAGAAAAGGGTTGCAGCAATTATATTAGTATCTTTCTTCTCTGTAATTTTCTGGGTATTCTGGTATTTAGCATATATGCCTGTATATTTCTACTGGGGAGGAGACCATGCAGCTGCTAACTGGATGATAGGTAATTTTCAAGTTCCAACAGCTTGGTTTGATTCACTAAATGCATTAGCATGTATCACATTAGGACCAATTCTTGGTAGGGTTTGGTCAAAATTAGCTAAAAGACCTCAAGGTGATTTAAGCATGTTTAAGAAAACTGCGTTAGGTATGATACTTTTAGGTTTATCCTATGTAATCTTTGCAATGGCAGATGTTACAAGAGGAGGTAATCTTGCATCACTTGCTTGGATTGTTGCATTTGGTATCGTATTATCTCTTGGTGAAATGGTATTCTCACCACTTGGAAACTCTTTCATTAGTAAATTTTCACCACCTAAATTATTATCAAGCATGATGAGTGTTTGGGTACTTGCTGTTTTCTTTGCAGCAAAATCTTATGGATGGGTATATGAATTTACACTAAAATTTAAATTCGCACCAACATACTTTGTAATTGCAGCTATTGCTGCTGGAGCAGGTATTATTCTTTGGTTATTAGATGGAAAATTGAATAGCTTAGTTGTAGAAGAGGAAGAACCATTAAACGAAGCTGTTTAATCAATGTGAAAATTTATATTAATATGAAATTTTATAAAATATTTATTTAAAGAAGCCATTGTTTTTCAATGGCTTCTTTTTTTATAACTTTTTTATTTTTCACAATTATTAAAATTTTTCTTTTGCTATGGGAAAATTTGTGTTATTATATGTTATGGATGGATAATATATTATATTTTTAATATATATGGAAAAAAAGTATATTTAAAGGGGTATGACTATGGTGTTTGAAACCATTGTACATAATCTTGAAAAAGATAGAGGAACATGGTTTTTAAAATACACATGCAATATTAATTATTATAGGGGGAATAAAAAATGGAAAACACAAGTAAAAGACCCTTTGGGTTTTATGTATGCTCAGTTGCATTCTCATTAGAAAGATTTTCATTCTATTCAGCAAAATGGCTAATTGCCATGTTTGTAGTTCATTCAGTAGCTAAAGGAGGACTTGGTCTTACTGCTGCAGATGCAGCAAAAATGTCTGCTAACTTAATTGCATGGACATATTTTGCACCACTTATTGGTTCTTGGATATCTGACCGTAAAGTAGGTGCTAGGTATCTTATTCCAATGGGAATGATGATAATGGGAGCAGGCTACTTAGTAGGATGGAAGGCTACAAGTGCTCTTATGGTTAATGCAATGATTATACTAGTTGCAATTGGTACAGGTTTATTTAAATCACAATTAAGTGGTATTACAGGTAGACTTTTTGACAATCAAAAGGATTTGGACAGTGCATTTTCTACACAATATTCTTTTGTTAATATTGGTTCTTTCATTGGAACAACAGTTTTAGGACTAATTGGAGAATCTATAGGATACTCATTTTGTTTTCTAATTTGTGCAATTGTTATGTTTATTAATACTGCTTGGTTCGTGTTTGGATGGAAGTTCTTAGGGGATGCAGGTAAAAAACCATTTAAAATTGATGAACATAAAGAAGTAAAAGAAGAAAAGAAAGAAGAAAAGAAGCCTCTTACAACAATAGAAAAGAAAAGAGTGGGAGCTATTATATTAATTTCTTTCTTCTCTATAGTTTTCTGGATATTCTGGCAACTAGCATATATGCCTGTATATTTCTACTGGGCTGGAGATAATGGACTAGCTAATTGGATGATAGGCAACTTTAAGGTTCCAACAGCGTGGTTTGATTCATTAAATGCATTATGCTGTATTGTATTAGGACCAATCCTTGGAAAAGTATGGGAAAAATTGGCTAAGAGACCTCAAGGGGATATGAGCATGTTTAAGAAAACTGCTTTAGGTATGTTGCTTCTAGGTTTATCTTATGTAATATTTGCAATGGCAGATGTTTTAAGAGGAGATAATCTTCTACCTCTTGCTTGGCTTGTTGTATTTGGTATTGTATTAGCTCTTGGTGAAATGGTATTTTCACCACTTGGAAATTCATTTATAAGTAAATTTTCTCCTGGTAGAGTACTAACAACTATGATGAGTGTTTGGGTACTTGCTAGCTTCGTTGCAGGACAATCCTATGGATATGTATACGAATTTACATTAAAATTTAAATTCGCGCCAACATATTTTGTAATCGCAGCAATTGCTATTGTATGTGGTATTATTCTTTGGGCATTAGATGGAAAATTGAACAGTTTAGTTGTAGACGAGAAAGTTGTGGAAGATAATTCTGTAAGTTTAAACTAAAATTCAAAAATCCACTTGCATACTTTACAATTGTAGATATTACTATTATAAATGCTATAATTTTTTAATAATTATATAATAAATTAAATAGTTCAGTTGTAAAAAATTAAGAAGAATAAAATATTAAAAAGAAGAAGTCATTGTTTATAATGGCTTCTTTTTTTGATCTATGGACATAAGTATTTTGGAATGTTTATTAGTTATATATGCAGTACAATTTAAAGTTTAGTTTAAAAGTTCTCACATGGTGGGATGTTTTGCTTTGATAATAATGAATTATAAGGTAATCTATTTCTAATTAATTTCCTGATAAGTGAATTAATGTATATATTTGTATTGAAAATTCCAAGTACATGTTATATAATTATAACATAAGTTATAAATATATAACGTGGAGGGATAGTATGAATAAAATAATGAATTTAAAGACAAAGGATTTTTTTTGAAAACGGATGTTGTGGCATATTATGGATTCTAGTTGGAATTGCAGAACTGCTTAAATTTAATGCTAGTGTCATTAGTACAGCTGTTTCTGCGATTTTAATACTTGATACTGTTTTCATGATAATTCCACAGCTTTTTAAAGCAGAAATAGAGGATGAAATGGCAGAATATAATAAAAAAAGAGCAGCCTCTAATACATTTATTATTATATATACATGCATTTTGTTTGCTACAGTATTCGGTGTTGGTTCAGGAGGATTGATAGTAGATTTAGAATTAATATTACCTTTTTTAGTAGGTACAATGAGTCTTCTAAGATTTGGATTTTTCCTTTTTTATGAGAAAGTCGGTGACTAAAAATATGCCTCGATTAAAAACAAAAATTCATGAACTTCGTAAAGAGCATAACATGAAACAGGAAGAGTTGGCAAAGTTAGTAGGAGTACGAAGAGAAACTATAGGGCATTTAGAAAATGAAAAATACAATCCGTCATTAAAATTAGCCATGGATATAGCTAAAGTATTTGGAAAATCAGTAGAGGAAGTATTTCAATTTCTGGATTAATATGAAGCTTAAAAATAAAAAAACAATAAGCTAAGGCACTATAAATATTAATTTAATGTCTTAGTTTATTTATTTTGTGTAAACAAATTCACTTATAATTTTGGACAACTTTATTACAGAATTATTTATAAACTAGATAAATTATTTAATGTAGGCTTATAATTTAATAGAAAATAAATTAAATAATATTTTCTATTACGTATATTTTATGGGGGAAAGTTATGATGATAAGAGAAAATTTAAAAATAAAAAACATACCTGCAATTTTATGGGGTAATAAATCAGATAAGTTATTTATATCTGTGCATGGGAATATGTCAAATAAGGAAGATAAAATAATTCTTGCATTTGTAGAAGAGATAACAGCTAAGGGGTATCAAGTGCTTAGCTTTGATTTGCCTGAACATGGTGAACGTAAATATAAAAATTATCCTTGTAAGGTACAAAACTGTGTGAAAGATCTTAATATAATTATGGATTATGCAGAAACATTATCAAATAATATAAGTGTATTTGCTTGTAGTATGGGGGCATACTTTAGTTTATTAGCATATAGCCATAAATTCTTAAAGCAAAGTTTATTTCTTTCCCCTGTAGTAAATATGGAAGCTATTATAAATAATATGATGACTTGTTTTGGTGTAAGTGAAGATAGATTAAAAGAAGAAAGAGAAATTTCTACGCCTATTGGGCAAACCCTTTACTGGGATTATTATTGCTATGTAAAAGAGCATCCTGTTATTACTTGGAATACTAAAACTTCAATTCTTTATGGAGAAGAAGATGATTTATGTGAGTTTGAAGTAATATCTGCATTTGCAAAAAGATTTAACTGTGATTTGGAAATAATGAATGAAGCAGGACATTATTTTCATACAGAAAAGCAAATTAGCTTTTTAAAAAACTGGTTAAGAACACAGATTTATGTTAAATGAAGATAATATATGTTAATAGCTAAATAATCAATATAAAAAATTAGAAAGTTACTATATATATATGTAATAATAATCAAAAAAGAGCTAAAGTAGTGCTTTCAATAATAATTGTTATTTAGGAAAATGAACTGCCTCCTGTTGTTTAAACAGGGGCAGTTTAGGTCTAGCAATACGTATATTTAGTTATTTCTCAACATATTAATTTTAAAATTCATATGGATATTTACATAAAATTCTTGACAAACTCAGTTTTTGGAAGATTCCATGCTTACACAAAATTTTTCGCAGATTTTAGAATTTAGTTTCTTTATTTTTTTAATAAAGAATTCAATTTAAACTTATTTATAATTTCTATGCTCAAGTATTATTGATTATAGGATATATTAAAAAATCCCTTTGTATCTTTCCCAATTACATGTATGAATAACTTACCATCATAATTTACCTTGATTTTTTTAGCATCCTCTTTATTTGTTGCTGCATTAGCTAGGACTTTTTCATTTTCATCTTTTATTTGTACCTTTAAATTTCCCTTTTCTACTTTAGAATTAAATTTAAATGAAAGTTCAGCACCCTTAGAAACATATAAAGATTTTATTTGAGTACCATTAAATTTTTTATAAGAAACTTTATATTCATTTCCAGAACTATTATCTGACCACATAATTTTTTCACCATTCTCTTTTTCTATTGAATAATTATTTGACTCATGCTTTTTATGAACATTTAATGAAAGTGGACTAGATTCTTTGTTTAATTTTGAAGATAAAATAGTCAAACAACATCCTATAAATAAAACTATAATTATTCCCGTTACAATTGCTATTTTTTGCTTAGATTTGATTTTAACGTTAATAATATCACAACCTTTTTCCTAATATAATATTTAAATATTATAAATTAATAGTAATACATATTATGATTTGTTTTTAATAATATATGCCTATTATAATATTATTTAGGATATTATTCAAATATATTCCATATTATGTTTTGTAGAATTATATTCAATATAATTTCTATTTTTATGTATTTATTATGTAAATTTAAAATAGAAATGTATGTTTAATTTTATGACAATTAGAAACTGCAATTTCATTTCCCATGGCATATTAAATCATCTCCTGATAATCTTATATTCATTGTTAACATAAGATTGAAAAAAATAACTATAACAGTAAGACAATTATGTATTATAATAATGCTTAGGAGAATGTTCTCTATATTTATAGCAAGAGGAGGAAGAAAAATGGCAGATATTAAATTTGAAATAAATGATAAACTAGGAGTTATTTCAGAATCACCAAAGAGTTGGACAAAAGAGCTTAATCTTATTAGTTGGAATGGAAAACAGGCTAAATATGATTTAAGGGATTGGGCACCAGAACATGAAAAAATGGGTAAAGGAGTTACCCTGTCAGCTGAGGAATTAAAGAGTTTAAAAGAAATACTAAATAATATGGATTTATAAAATAATTTAATCAAACATATTGTTTGGATAATAAGTAAAATTGGAGTTATAGTGTTAAAGATATAACTCCGATTTTATTATATTTAGCTTAAATTTTTATTTATAAATTTAATTAAAAAATTATAATTAAGTATTTTATTACATGGTATAATTATTTTAGAATTATATATAACAGGAGGTTCAACATGGAAAAACAACAATACGTTTGTCCTAAATGCGGAAATAGAGGATATGAGTCAGATCAATTTCAGGCAACAGGAGGGAATTTTGCAAAATTATTTGATGTACAAAATAAAAAATTTACAACTATCAGCTGTAAAAGATGCGGCTATACAGAATTGTACAAATCACAAACTTCAGCTGGATGGAATGTTTTAGATTTTCTTATAGGTAACTAGTCTATTAGGTATATTATTTTGATAGATGTTATTATCTTTAATATAATATCTGTTTTTAATATAACAAGTAAGCAAACTAATATTTACCATAATACCATATTAGAGTCATATGCTCCTCTTAAGATAGGTAGATTAAAAAATAAAAATCTTCTATTAGAAAGGGGAGTATTTTTGTATTCAAAAGAACTAAACATACAGTTGAAAAAAATATGAGATCTTAAAGGATTATGAGGATGAGAACTATATAGGAAATTATCATTAAGTTTAAGATTAGTGTAACAAGAGAGAGAGACAAAACTTAATAAATACAAAACTTAATAAATACAAAAGACTTTTTCTTTTATGATTTAACTTATACATTTTCTCTCTCTTGTTATAAATAGTATAAATAAAAATATAAAAATTATACTTAAATGTTAAGTTTAGTCGACAAATCTTCATTAGTACTATCCTTATAAATGAAATAGATGGTTGTAATTAATTTGATATTGAATGATAGGGTGAAAAATTAAAATCTTTATTTATATAAAAATGATAATGTATTAGTTGTATATGGTATACTTAATAATATTTTCTATATTGGAGGTTTTATGTATGAAAAAAGAAAAATGTTGTTGTTGCAATTCTGATAATAGTCAAGAAGATATTATTGGCGAGTATGTTTGTTATTGTAATCATGTAACTGAAGAAGATATTGTTAATGCTATTAAAATGGGCGCTGAAAATGTGGAAGCAGTTATTAAAAAGACAGGAGCAATGAAAAATAGTAATTGTGCAGTTAATAATCCTAAAGGGATTTGTTGTTATTCTGATATAGTTCATGTATTTAATAAACATAAACTTGAGTAATGAGATTAATCTTTTGAAATATTAGTTTATAATATTACTATTTAACGATATAACAATAAAAACTAAATAATTATTTAAAACACTGTATTATTCAAACTTGAATTTTATGGTGTTTTTACGTTGCAATCCAAATAGAGTGCAATATAAATAAATTAAGAGATGCATGCAATGAAATTAAGAGTGACAGATTTAACATTTTAATCATAATAGACTATACTGCATATATATAGTGTAAGTATAAAATGTTGTTACAAGGGGGTTATAATACTTAGCACAGGATATATGAGTAGGAGTTGATTTTGTGAAGTTTAATTTCATAGATAAAGAAAATTGGAGTAGAAAACCTTATTTTGATTACTATATGAATAATATTAAATGTACTTATAGCATGACTGCTAATATTGAAATTACAGATTTACTTATGCAAGTAAAAAGAAATAATATAAAATTATATCCTATCCTAATTTATATGACCTCAAAAATAGTAAATAACCATGAAGAATTACGTACTTCCTTTGATGAAGAGGGAAACTTAGGTTATTGGGAAAGTATGAGTCCTTCCTTTACTATATTTCATAAGGATGATGAGAGTTTTAGCAACATTTGGACAGAGTATTCTGATGATTTTAAAACATTTTATAATAATTGCCTTCAGGATATAGAAAAATACAGTAATGTAAAGGAGATTTTTGCAAAAGAAAATCAGCCTAAAAATACTTTTCCTGTTTCTTGTGTTCCTTGGTTTAGTTTTACTGGAGCCAATCTTAATGTTTATCCAGATGGAGAATATCCATATCTTTTGCCCATAACCACCTATGGTAAATATTTTGCACAGAGTGCTAAAGACCTAATACCTATTTCTCTGCAGATGCATCATGCAGTTTGTGATGGTTATCATATAACTAGATTTTTAAATGAATTACAAGCTATGGCACATAATTTTAAAGAGTGGCTAATAATTAAATAAGCAGAAAAACAAAGGGGCGGTTCATAAAAAACTATTATAAAATTAGAAAAAATAAGGGGTTTTTCATGAAAATTTATTATAAACTAAAGATGAGATTGTTTCAAAATAGCTTTAATTTTAAAACCGTAAATATAAATAATACATTCATAAAACAATTCATTTTGCTAAGTAGTTCTAAATTTGACTCCATTAGAAATTTTTTACCCAGTAAAAGAGGCAACCTCCTCTGGCTTTACTACTGGCTCCTCACGTCCTGTGAGGAATTACAAAAAATTTTAATTCCATCAAATTAAGAACTACTAAAGCTCATTTATATGTTTATTACATGTATTATTTATATTTACTATATTAAAATTAAAGCTATTTTTATTTTGAGATACCCTTATATCATTTTAAAAGCACTATGGATTAATAATTTTTAGATGATAGGGCTTTTTTTATAGATTTAGTTACCAAATAGGCGATTATTCCAACAATTAAATAAATTAAGTTATATATAAAGGCGGACTCATTCATATAAACAAACATTAATATTATAAAATCTAATATAGATACTCCAATGGATAAAAATATATTTGTATTATTTATAGCACATAATATTCCTTGTATTAAAAATAATATAGGAAATAAAAAAATTAATGAAATAATAAATATACCTTTAAAATCTATGCCATTGAAATCAAGCATATTTTGAAATGAAACTATGGTTATTATAGTCATAAAGAATGCAGGAAATATTAAAGTAACTATTTTTCTCTTTTTCATTATATTAAATCCTTTCTTTATAATATCTAAAAATTCCTACTGAATTATAGATTATTTATGTGTTAATTATATCATTAAGCTTTATATACTGTATTCAATTAAATGAATGCTACAGGTAAAAATGTAAAGCTGCTTAAAATGTAGGGATACACTTTTAGTTATAGAATGAATGGAATATAATTCTACTTAGATATCTTTAAAAATGGGAGGATTCGATTTTATGAAGGTACCATATGTTATGACACCAGGCCCTACTATGGTAAGAGAGAATGTTAGGATGGCGAGGGCTATGGAAACAACAAACCCAGATTTAGATTTACAATTTTATGATTATTATAAAGAAACCTATGAAAAAATAGGTGAATTTTTAAAAACTAAAAATGAAGTAAGAATATTAAGTGGAGAAGGTATATTAGGATTAGAAGCAGCTTGTGCTTCATTGACAGAAAAAGGTGACAGAATTCTTGCAATTGACAATGGAATTTTTGGTGAAAGCTTTGCAGATTTTGTAGAAATATATGAAGGAGAAGTAGTATTTTTTAAAGGGGATAGAAAAAGGGATATAGATATAGAGAAATTGAAAAAGTTCCTAGAAAAGGATAGTAACTTTAAATATGCTACTGTTGTACATTGTGATACTCCCTCAGGAGTTATTAATGATATATCAAAGATATGTCCAATATTTAAAGAAAAGGGCATAATAACTGTAGTAGATTCTGTATCTGCTATGGGCGGGCAGGAGCTAAGGGTGGATGAATGGAAAATAGATATGGTCCTTGGTGGATCTCAAAAATGCATGTCAGCCCCTCCAGGACTTTCATTCCTTAGTATAAGTGAAGATGCTTTTAAAGCTATGGAAGAAAGGAAAAAACCTATAGCATCCTATTATTGTAATCTCCTTGTATGGAAGGATTATTATAAAAATAAATGGTTTCCATATACGCCACCGATAAGTGATATAGTTGGACTAAGAGCAGCAGTGGATAATATTTTAGAGGACAAAGATATTGTATCAAGACATAATAATATAGCAAAGGCTTGTAGAGAGGCTATAGTAGAAAGTGGACTTAGGCTCTATTTAAAGCAGGGTTATTCCAATACTGTTACAGTTATAGAACTACCTAAAGAAATAGAGGATAAAGCCTTAAGAACATATATGCAGGATAAATATAATGTAATCGTAGCAGGTTCTTTTGGGTATCTTCAAGGGAAGGTTATAAGAATAGGTCATATGGGTGAAAATGCTAATATAGATAAGATTGCCTATACACTATTTGCACTTCAAAACAGCTTAGAGTATTTAGGGTATAAACTAAAAGGGAGTCTTACAGAGGTATTTTTGCAGAAAATCATGGAGTAGGAATTATAGAAATATAATTAAATATTTTTCACATCAATTAATAGAAAATTATTATTTTTACTCTTATATTAATCATAATTCATTTTGTACAAGGGTTGAAAAAGCCAAAGGCAAACAAATAAAAGTGCTTATCTCAAAATAAATTTAATTTTAATATAAAAAATACACTTAATAAACATAGAAATAAGTTTGTTAGGTGTTTTTTTATTTCTTGGAGATAAAATTAAATCTATTTTTACATACCCTTTTTGATTTTTTTTGAATAAATTTGCACTTGACATGTATAAATATTCATTGTATAATTTTAAAAATTAACATATGCAAACAAAAACAGGATAGATATATACATATAATTTTAGGGAAGTGGGGTGTTTATTTGGAGGAATGTAATCTAAAGTATGGGGATGAATATAAAAAGATACTATTTAAACCTAGTCATAATGTGGACATTCTAGACAAAAATTTCTTATCACAAAAAAAGGAAGAGGAAGTTATAAAAAGGGCTCTTTTAAATCCTATAGCATCTAGAAGAATAAATGAAATTGTTACTCCAGAAGATAAGCTTTGCATTGTTATATCTGATGTAACAAGACTATGGCAAAAACCTAGGGCTTTTTTACCTATACTTATTGAAGAAATAAAAAAAAGTGGTATAAAGGATGAAAATATAATTTTCTTATGTGCTTTAGGTTCCCATAGAAAACAAAGTAAAGAGGAACATATAAAGATTTTAGGGGAGAACTTATATAAAAGATTTAAAATTATAGATCATTATTCTAAAACCAAAGATGAAATGGTGTATATAGGTGAAACTTCTTTTAAAACTCCCGTAGTTGTTAATAAACTAGTAAAGGAATGTACCAAAGTAATTATTACAGGAGGTATAACCTTTCATGATATGGCAGGATTCGGAGGTGGAAGAAAATCTATTTTACCTGGTGTAAGTTCCTACGAAACCATAATGGCAAATCATGCATTAGTTTTAAACCCTGATAAAAATGGCATAAATCCTAATTGTAGCTGTGGAAATTTAGAAAATAATCCTATGCATTTAGATATGATGGAGGCCTGCGATATGATAAAGCCTTCATTTTTGTTAAATGTAATAATGGATTCTAAGGGTGATATTACTGAAGCTGTTGCAGGAGATTATGCAAAAGCCTTTGAAAGAGGCTGTGAACTTTTGCAAGAAAACAATGGTTTAAAAATTAAAGAACTAAAGGATACAGTAATTGTTTCTGCTGGCGGATTTCCAAAGGATATTAACCTGTATCAATCCTCTAAAGCATTAAGTAATGCAAAGGAAGCAGTTAAAAAAGGTGGGAAAATAATTCTTTTTACACAGTGCATAGAGGGCATAGGAAATAAAGAAGTAGAAGAAATCATAAATAACTTTAATAACAATGAAGAAAGAGAAAAGGAATTAAGAAGAAAGTTTACTGTTTCAAAATTTGCAGCTTACTTAATATGTAGTATTGCGAAGGAATATGAGCTTATTCTTATATCTGATATAAAAGAAGAAGTAGTTAGTAAGGCTGGTATTAGGGTATTTAGAGATGAGAGTATGATAGATGAAATTTTAAAGGAAAATGAAGAAATATATGTGATGCCAGATGGTAGTAGTTTATTACCTCTATATTCTAATAGGCAAAAATAGTTGAAAGAATTTATACAAATATAAATCATAATAAAAAATCTATATGCATAATTATACAGAAAATAATAAATAAGGAGTGAATAGAAATGAGTAAAAAAATATTAGGTAAATTAGGGGCAATTATAATTTCGTTAACTATGGTAATATCATTAGTTGCCTGTGGAAAGAACACTGCAAGTAATGGAGGAAAATCAAAGGTAGATAAAATAAAAGAAAGTGGAAAATTAGTTATTGGTACCTGTGCAGATTATCCACCCTATGAGTTTCATAAAACTATAAATGGAAAAGATGAAATAGTAGGATTTGATATTACAATAGCAAAGGAAATAGCAAAGGATCTAGGCGTAAAATTAGAGATTAAAGATATGAAGTTTGATGGATTATTAGCAGCCCTACAATCAGGAAATGTTGATATGGTTATCGCTGGAATGAATCCAACAGAGGATAGAAAAAAGAGTGTGGATTTTTCAAAGGTATATTACCAAGCTATACAAAGTGTAGTGGTTAGAGCAGAGGATAAAGGCAAATTTAAATCCATAGAGGATTTTAAAGGTAAGAAAATTGGA